>NZ_JAHCMU010000001.1 GCF_018449435.1 Flagellimonas sp. 389
AGTTGACACAATACGGCAACGTGACCATGGCCCTCAAAGGCACAAGACCGGACGGTGTTCCCTTTGAGGACAGCGCGGACTTTAAGTTTACGCCCGTTACCCTCCAAAATGAAAACGGTTTTTACAATACATTGACGATAACTGAATTCGATAATGACCAAGAGTACAAGTTTAGTTTATTGCGTTTTTTAAGTGCCCCTGATGATGTATATCAAGAAACAGCTTTGGTTTTTTTCATCGTAATCAATAATTTGGGTGATCCTGAGGAAGAGATTGTTCAAGTCAATTTTGGGATAAATAACTATGCCGTGATCGGTGATGATAACAAGTACTTTATTTTGAATGCCTCAAATGCTTCCGCAGCGGAGCTTTCCAACATTGCTTTTGATCCGGTGACCAACAACCTTACCTTTTCATACGATTTTAAGTTTGACGGAGATTTCAATGATACTGGTTTTCCCCTTGAGGTTTCGGGCGAGGCGAATGTTTTTGTAGTAGAGGAGGTCGAGGATTGATGCCATGCCAATTTTTAGCATTCAAAAAGCTTATTTTGTATTAGAGAGGAGAGGGCATCGCAAAAAAGATGTCCTTTTCTCTTTTGGAGAGGTAATCCTAAAGTTTCTTCATCCGTCAATTCATATGCCCTATCCGTCAATTTTACCTCCTTTTAAAAATTGGACTTAACTATATTATGCCGTGAAGTGGCATAGACTTCTTCTAAAAAGAAACTATTTGTTTTTATGAGACCAAGGAACATACTCTTACCCTGCCTTTTAATTTTGACCATGTGTTCAACATCCTGCGATGGCGAGGACGGACTGGACGGTGTTAAAGGGGACCCGGGCACTATTGGGGAGACCGGGGCCACTGGTATCAATTGTTGGGACAGCAATGGCAATGGCACAAATGATGCTGAGGAAGATAGTAACCAAGATGGCGAGTTCAATGCGCTTGACTGCCAGGGAGCGGACGGCACCGACGGCACCAATGGAGAAGATGGGGAAAATGGTACCAATGGAGAAAACGGTACCGATGGTGTTGGTCTTGAAGACATGCTCAAATATGGCTCCATAACGGTAAACCTCCAAGGCACACGGCCAGATGGCATGGCCTTTACGGATGCTGAAGTTTTTAGGTATACGCCAGTTGATGGCGATGATATCGACACCTATAACAGTGTAGTTCCTACCGCAGTTGGCCCCGATGTTGAATATCAATTTGAGATACGCCGTTTTCTAAGTACTCCAGATGAAGTATATCAAGTTGCCTATGTAGACATTTCAATATCCATTACCAATCCTGGAGAGCCTTCCGAAGTCTTTAATCAAGCAACGGTACAGCTGAACAACTATGCGGTCATTGGAAATGATAACAAATATTTTGTCTTGGATGATGATCCTTACGATAATGATGGCCCGGGCATTAGCGGCTTTATGATCATGGATGTTGCATTTGATACAACAACGAACAATCTCGCGTTCAATTATTCCTTTACCGTAGCTGCTGCCAACAACGATTCAGAAAACGACCTTGATGTTTCAGGAAGTGTGGATGTATTTGTTTTGGAGCAGATCAATTAAAGGTTGGTTTTCAGTACTAATAGTTTCATTTTTTGTATTTTTCATTTTTTGGGGCCAAGATTTGAATCTTGGCCTTTTTTTGTTGCAGTCGATACTGGAGCCATATTTAAAACTTCATCAAAAAATAAATGGGTCTCTTTTTGAACAGAACTCAAATCTTTTGAGGTAACAAAAGATGTCATTACATGTTCGCCAACTTCCGGGAACGCAATCTTGCGCTTAAGATCTTCAGGAGTACCAAGTTGGTCGTACATCTGCAACATTGCCGGTACGGAGACCACCTTATCCTGTATGGAATCGTTTTTATAAAAGTATCCTAGAAAAACGGGCTGATCTACCTTTTCAAAAGTTTCTGGTACCATCGTGTTATCCACTAAAGTTTGTAAATGTGTCAAAGCCTCTACCCTATATTTTGGGGTCCAGTATTTCTTTTCCTCCTCGGTGGATTCGGGTTCATGGTAATTGCCCTGTTTTACCAATTTTGCTAATTGCAGTCCCCAAGGACCTCCCAATAGTTTTGCATTTGGGTCATAAATTTCTATGTTGGGCGAATACAGAAGTAGTCCAACAACATCGGCATCACCTCCAGCTAAGTGGAGTGCCAAGGTACCTCCGGTAGATGTGGCCATAATAATCACCTTATCCCCCAATTGTTTTGCAATGGCAATGGCTTCCTTTGCAGAAGCCACCAAAGCATCTGCCGTTAAGTCCAACATCGCCTCTTTTTCAACCAGGCCGTGCCCTGCCAAACGAGGCAAGTATAGGTTGCAGCCATAACGCTTTGCCGTTTCAATATGTAACGGATGCCCTTCCATACGGCTGGCGGACCAACCGTGCAAATACACGATACTGTATTCGGTCTTTTTTGGTATACTATCAAACCAAATAATTTGGGCGTCATTATTTGGTTTTAAGTTTTCTACGGAAGCTTCCCTTTTAGTTATCCATTCCTCCAACTCCACTAAATCTGAAGTCACTTTGGGCAACGTTTTATCCATATCTGGAACAGCTACCTTGGGTCCAAAGAAATAAACCAATCCTAGAATGACAATTAACAACAGTACGCCTTTTACAATTTTAAAGAACAGTTTCATCTTAAATCGTTTTGGTTTATCAGTATACTTATAAAAGCTTTTTACGGAATACTATAAATATACTATTTTAGACCACTGTACATTAACTATTTATGTCAAAACTGAAAACGCTGTTAAAAAACCTGGGGCCGGGATTGCTCTTTGCCAGTATGGCCATTGGAACATCCCACTTGGTACTTTCAACAAAGGCAGGGGCACAGTATGGTTGGGTAATGGTCATCCCCATAGTATTGGCAAACTTATTTAAATATCCATTTTTTGAGTTTGGGATACGCTATACCTCGGTCACGGGAAAAAGTTTGGTAGAAGGTTATCTAAACCTTGGAAAAAAGTATTTATGGGTCTATGCCTTTGTGACCCTTGTATCCACCTTTACAATTTTAGCTGCGCTCTATGTAGTTACGGCAGGGCTCTTTATTAACCTGTTCAATATTGCATCTATTGGTGTTAACAGTATTGCTTTAGCACTGTTTATCTTTATTAGTGCGGTACTGATCATTGGAAAATACCGATTTTTGGAAAATTCCTTAAAAGCCGTTATTTCTATTCTGTTCGTTGCATTGATAATTACTACTGTTTTGGTTTTGCACAAAGGACAGGTGCCCGGTGCAGAAACATACCAAAGACCTGCCATCTTTAATGAAGCCGGTATTCTTTTTTTAATTGGATTGATGGGTTGGATGCCTACCGCCGTGGAAGCTTCTGGCTGGGTAAGCCTTTGGAGCATAGAGAATATAAAGACCATGAAAGAAAAGCCTTCTTTGAAGATGGCACTACAAGAGTTTAATGTGGGTTACTTTTTAACGGCACTCCTAGCTATCTTCTTCTTGGTTATTGGTTGGATGACCCTTTACGGTACAGGAACAGAATTGAGCGGAAGCGCCGTAGTCTTCGCAAACCAAGTAGTGAGCCTTTTTACAGTACATATTGGGAATTGGGCCTACTTTTTAATTGCCATAGCTGCGTTTGCCACCATGTTCAGTACTTGTATGACGGCACATGATGCGGTTTCGCGGGTAAGTATAGATGTTTTACAAAAACTCTTTCCTCAAAAAGACCATTTATTGAAAAAGAATGTTTTCACCATTACGGTACTACTTATGGCATTGATCAATTGGATGGTAATCGTCTTGTTCGGTGGCAATATGGGAAATCTGGTGGCCTTGGCCACTTTTGTATCTTTTATAATGGCGCCCTTGATTGGATGGATGAACCTTAAAACCGTAATTGGAAACGATATTCCAAAGGTAAATAAACCAAAAGCAGGACTTCGGATTTTAACCTATCTGGGCATCTTTTTCCTTTCCTTTTTTGCGCTCTACTATTTTTGGATGGTTATCCGTTAATCGAAAATAAGATTATCGTTCAAGACCACTATCAAAGACCGTTGGTTCTGCTGATGTAGCATTTCCAAACAAAAAACGCCATTGGTGCAGTTGTTCAAGATTTTATTTTCTCCGTACCCTACAGAATATAAAATATTGGACTCGGAAACTCCGTTCTTGAGCAAATAGTTTTTGATGGCATCCGACCTGTTTTGCGTCAACCTAAAGTTGGTGCTACTTCCTCCCCTACTATCTGTATAGGTTTCTACCCTCAACTGTGCACTGGGGAAGCTTTTAATAAACGACACTACTTTATCAAGTTCGGTTTCAATTTCGGCCGTAAGCTGGGTTGAATTTCTACCAAAAAAGAATTTTTTAAGTTTTACTACGGTTTGGTTTTCCTTCTTTTCCACCAAATCGTCATATTCGGCAATTTCAATAGTATGGTTGGAATTTTTCATTGCTTCCAGCACTTCTTCAGAAAATTGCCTGCTGTAAGTAGCGTAACGTTCCTTAGTAGATTCCAGCTTCACCTCTTTCTCCCATGGAATTTCAAGTCTGTAGTTCCCTTCTGTATCAGAAAATGTTTCTGCCAATAATGCACCCTGCAAGTCCAATAGCCTTACTACAGCATTTTCGACCATGACAGCTCTGTTACCGGGTTCCTTCACCACTCCTTTGAATACCAATGTTCTAAGACCAGGTCTTTCGGCCACCTTGAATCCATACAAGTCATCCTTGCCTTTTCCACCAGTTCTATTCGATGAGAAATATCCTAAAAGTCCATCTCCATCGTTCCTCATGATAAAACCAAAATCATCTTCGGCAGAATTGATGCCCTCTCCCAAGTTTACAGGAATACTGAAGCTATCATCTTCCATGTTGGATTTGTACACATCCATCCCGCCCAGGCCATAAAAAACGTCTGAAGAAAAATAAAAGCTATCTTCAAAAACGAATGGGGCAATTTCATTTCCTGGGGAATTGATCCTTGGTCCCAAATTTATAGGTGCAGACATAATCTGCCCTCTATTGGTATACACATAGTAAATATCCGTGCCTCCATAACTGTCCTCAAAATTTGCCGAAAAATAGAGCCGTTCACTAATTTCATCATAAAAAGGATAATAGAAAGAAGTGCTCAAATCTTTCAGCAATAAACGAAAAGTACCGTCTAAAGGTTGCATCCCAATGGCCAATGCATTTTTTCCATTCTTATCAAAAGACAATTTTCCGTTTTCGGTATTGGACAATACATATAGAATGGCATTGAGTCCTTTTGAGTAATACGGTGTGGCCCTGTGATATTTTGATTCTGGAATTTCCGTTAAAGGTTTTGACCAAGCAGAAATTTGACCATCCGGTCTTGCCTCAGCGCTAAAAATATTCAAGTAGCTCTCATAATCGGTTTTTGAATCTTGTGGCCTTCCGCTCGAAAACAATAATTGATCACCATAAAAAGAAGGTGAAAAATCGGAATAGGAACTGTTGGTCTTTAAATTGAATATCTTAAAGTCCAGCGCTATATCCGCCTTGCTATCCTTAGCAAGTATTTGGGTATTAAATTCCAGATTTTCTAAAAACTCAGCATCAAAATTAGGTGAAATCTTTGCGAGAAAATCGTTTGTTTTAGTCTTATCCTCAATTTTGGAAAGACTACGCATCAATTTATTTAGTTGATGGTTTCCAATCAATGTATCTTTCTCATAAAGCTTAAGATAAGCCTCTGAAGCTTTTTCAAAATTGTCTGTTTTAAAATAAGCATCTGCTAGATTCAAGTATTGTTGCTCATCTAGCGTTCCTTTTAATAAATCTTGTTCATAGGCCTGTATAGCTTCCTTATAATTATATTGAAAAAAGTAACCATCTCCCTTGGATTTCGTTGATTGAGCAAAGCCAATGGTCATCCCAAAAATGGAGAACAGTAGTAGAACGAATATTTTTCTTGTTTGTACCATGTTAGAAAAATCTTGGAGAATCTATCTGTTTTGGTTTTCCTTTTAGTTTTTTATCCCTTTTTCCTTTGGAATTTCCACTGCCAAAACCACCCCTGCCAATATAAAATTTTAATATCGCTTCATGGGAACCACCACTAAATTCGCCAAGTGCATTAGTATTGTAATCATAAGAATATCCTATAAACAACCCATTGGATATTTGAAAACCGGCCAACCCACTGACAGCATTGTCAAAACGGTAAGCAGCACCTATAGTGAGCGCGTCAATAAACTGAAAATTTGCCGATATGTTAATATTCAACGGGGAATTTTGCAAGTAATTTAGTAAAAATGCAGGCTTGAACTTTGTTCTATCCGATAGTTGAAAAACATAACCCCCTATCAAATTAAACTGTAGATTATCCTCAACTATGGTCGCTACCTCATCATTATATAGCCCATTGGTTAAAAAATTGGGAACTGAAATCCCTGTATACCAATCCTCTTCGTATAGAAAAAGTCCAGCGCCAACAGTAGGATAAAAATTGCTTACATTTTCATTGCCAAGAATTGGATCTAGTGGGTTGTTTATACTCCCTTCCGAATAATCAAGATTGAGCAAAGAACCTCCTGCAGCCATTCCAAAAGAAAGTTTCGTAATATCGGATATATTGATTTGGTAGGAATAGGACACATCTATAAAGGTTTGATCCGATGGCCCGAGCTGGTCGTTGACCACATTAAAACCCAGTCCCATTTTTTCGTTACCAAAAGGTATGTTAGCTCCAAAGCGCATGGTAGTCGGCGCGCCGGGAATATCTACCCATTGTGCGCGGTACAGACCCGCAATTTCAGGAGATTCCACTGTACCTACATAGGCAGGATTAAAACTACCGATGTTGTACATATACTGAGTATACTGCGGTTCTTTTTGAGCATGACCAACTGTAATGACTCCGAAAACCACCAGCAGAAAATGTATATATACGATAAGACCAATATTCTTTGGCATATTTTAATTTATCTTACAATTTGAATCCAACCTTTTGTTATTTCCGGACTATCACCAAGATTAAGTATATAAAAATAAGTTCCCTTTGGCAGCTCTCCGTTATCTCCTGTTCCGTCCCATGAACTATCGTATCCATTCATCTGAAATACACTATTACCGTAACGGTCAAAGACTTCTAAAAAGCTATTCGGAAAAAGTTCATGATCTACCAATCTCAATGTGTCATTAAAACCATCCCCGTTGGGCGAGAATATGTTACATAGCGTACCCGGTGTTTGGCAGGGGCTGGGAACTACCTCGATTGAAGCGCTTGCTTCGTTATTCGATTCATCAAAATCCAAAGGAAATGTTGATACAATTAATGTTGTATTGGTTAAAACACCCAAAGCATTGAGCGTTACGGTTATTTCTAAAGTGACAATCTCTTCTGAGGTCAACTCATCTATTGACCATTCCCCGGTATTTGGATCATACAATCCCTTGGACTCAGTATGGGATACATATTCGAATCCTTCACCCAGTACATCGTTCACTACAATATCAATGACCCTGTCCATTGTGGTATTTTCGAGCGTAATTGTAAATGTAATGGGGCTTCCCAACAAAATTCTTCCATCGCTCAATCCCCTAGCATTTTCATCTATTTGCTTGGTGATTGCCAAATCAATAGGGTCTGGGTTACAAGCAGGTGTCAAAAAGGGGTCGCAACTATCCAATGGATCAGAAGCCCTTTCAGGAACCAAAGGTGTACTGGGATCGTCTATAACCAAAACCTCTTCACCATCGGTAAGTCCGTCACCATCCGTATCAGGATTGCCCGGGTCTGTGCCCAAATCATTTTCTTCACTATCTGTAAGGCCATCTTTGTCCGTATCAAAGACACAATTGGTCACAAAAATCGTTACTTGAACACTAGTATTTGCACACGGTGCCTGCGCGCCATTGGTAGTATATTCAAAAACATAATCCCCAATGGACAAGTTCTCGAAGTTTACGATGTTTTCGGCACCTATGGACAAACTGCCGGATGGGTCGGTTACAATACTCCATAAACCAGCATCTTCTCCCGTTAGCGTATCGTCCAAATCTATGACAGCGGGGTCGTCATTGCCCAAGGTATTACAGGCAATGGTATTGGTAGGGGTGCCAACAAATGGCAAAGGGTTTACCGTGGCCACTACCTCAACTCTTTCAGAAGAACAGCTATTTGCAGTTGCTTCCACAAAAAACGATGTGGTTTCGGAAATAAACGGTGTCTCGAATGATGTTCCCGTACCAAGTATACTTCCTCCTGTTGAACTACTGTACCAATTTAAAAAGCTACTGGCACTTGCGGAAGCTTGCAAAAGCAATGTTCCAGGTCCACACCTTGTATCTTCTGTTGTACCGGTGACATTGGGTATTGTGTTAAGGCTTAAGGTAACCGTGAGAACGGGGCTTGCACAATTGTTTGCAGCATCATAGAAAAATCCAAAATACGAAGCTGCTCCTGTAACTATACTACTTCTATGTGCAGCTGTAACTAAAGGGTCAGGGTTTGTACTCCAAGTAAGTACGCTTCCCGCTGGTGCGACAGTGCTTGTTACATAATCATTTAAATCAGCATTAATCGTATCACAAAATTCTGTTGATTCAGAAGTATTTAAAACTGGAGCAATCGTACCTACATTACAAGTTACAGTGCAATCAATCACCGTAACGACCAAATCCGTAAACCGATTGCCACAAGGAAATATAGCTCCAGAGGTAGCATATCTAAACCTGTATTCTCCCAATGCCAGTCCACTAAAATTCACAACATTTCCTGCGCCAATAACTGCACCGTCAAGAGAAGTCCAACTACCTGGGTCTGCACCTGTTAATTGATCATCTAAATCTACACTACTTGGACCCCCACCACCGGTACAGGCAGAAATATTGTTGGCAATTCCGGGAGAAGGTGTCGTATTGGCTATGAGCGTAACATTAAACGTGGGACTTGCACAATTGTTCAACTGATCATAGAAAAAACCAAAGTAGGTTCCGGGCGCGGACGCAAAACTAGTTTGGAGATAATCATCCATAACCGTTACATCTGGATTTGTACTCCATCGCAAATCGGAACCCGGTGGAATAGCACTATTGGTATAGTCATCGAGGTTTTGGACAAAGGTGTCACAAAAAATAGTATCCACAGAACCATCCAATACCGGTGCCGTGTTACCTGCAACGCAACTATCATCGTTGATTATGGTAACCGTAGCCGTATCGGATATATCAACTGTCAACACTGTATTCCCCAAATTCTCCATGGAAACAATCAAGGTTTCATCGGGTTCTTCTTTTGTATCAGGAATTGGAGTGACCGTAAAATTCACGGTTTCACCTGCAGTACCGTTAAAATTTAAGGTTCGGCCCGCTATGCCAATATAGTCGTTATCGCCTAGCGTAGCTGTACCATCGGCTGTGGATATCTGCACGGTAAAACCTCCTTCGACGGTATTGTCCAAGCTGGCTGTTAAAGCAATAGGTCCTGCATCCTCTGTACCATTTGCATCTGAAATGGTGAGCGATGCAGTATCATCACTAATTATGGTTATGGTATTGCTGCTAGGAGCCCCAACGGTATAGCCCGTACCTTCGGCCAACGTTATGGAGACCGTTTCGTTCGCTTCGAGCAGGGAATCGTCCACTGGAATTACCTCTATCGTCGCCGTTTGTGCTGTTGCAGGAATATCCACACTTCCGCTAAGTTCCAGAAAATCGGAACCTGAAGTCGCCGTACCACTTACCGTATAATTTACGGTAATTGTAGCACCACTATTGTTTGGCGCGTCTAGACTTACGGTGAAAGATGCCGACGTAGGGCCACTTTCTGTAGCGGTGTCGTCAGTTGCGACGATAATGGCTACTTGACCAAGTCCAATATTGAAACCAAACAGTGTAAAAATAAGTAAAGATAGTATCCCTTTACCATGGGTAGAGATAACAAAAGATGAGGTCTTTTTTAATACGGGCAACATTACCTATTTAATGGTTTTCAGTTTCGTTCTTATCTCATTCTTTGGCAGGCTGTTTGGGAGGTGCCAATATTACTAAAATTCGGAGGAACGCCACAACTTTACAGCTAAAATCTAAGTTTCTTGGGTGAAATGCGCTTAGCCTGTTGAAAATTCAGTTTTATAGCGATGCAGATGTAGTTTCTACTCCAGAATCTATCTTTCTCACCAAACCTTGAAGCACTTTTCCCGGACCGACTTCCGTAAAGGATTTTCCACCATCTTTTACCATTTGCTGCACACTTTGTGTCCATTTTACCGGAGCGGTCAGTTGTGAGATCAAGTTTGTTTTTATTTCGTCTGAATTTGTGACTGCTGTAGTTGTTACATTTTGATAAATGGGACAACTGGGAACATCAAATTTTGTTGCTTCGATAGCGGCTGCCAATTCTTCCCTTGCAGGTTCCATTAACGGTGAGTGAAAAGCCCCACCAACAGGCAACAACAAAGCTCTTCGCGCTCCAGCATCCTTCAACTTTTCACATGCCGCATTGACCGCTTCAATTTCTCCCGAAATCACCAATTGACCAGGACAATTGTAATTTGCAGGAACTACTATTCCAGATGTGTCCTCACATATTTTTTCTACAACCTCATCATCCAAGCCTAAAACTGCTGCCATGGTACTTTGCTGAATCTCACAAGCTTTTTGCATGGCCAAAGCTCGTTTTGAAACTAACGTTAGCCCATCTTCAAAAGTTAGGGTTCCATTGGCTACCAAAGCCGAAAATTCTCCTAAAGAGTGTCCTGCGACCATATCTGGCTTAAAGCTATCACCTAGTACTTTGCTCAAAATCACTGAATGCAAAAAAATAGCAGGCTGGGTAACCTTTGTTTGCTTTAGGTCTTCCGGAGTGCCTTCGAACATAATGTCCGTAATTGAAAAATCTAAAATGGCGTTCGCTTGTTCAAAAAGTTCTTGTGCTTGATTATGATTTTCATAAAGGTCCAATCCCATCCCTACGAATTGGGCCCCTTGTCCTGGAAAAATATATGCGTTCATTAGTTGAGTTTTTAAGCGATGCTAAAATAGGGATATTTTGGACATTTGATTGTCGGACATATGGATTATTGGATGTTTCGATTCTTGGTATGTTGGATGGCTGGATTATTGGCATATTCGATAGTTTGATGATCGGTTTTTCAACTAGATATATTTAAATACTGAAGCTTTGGAAATCAGAACTCTGAACTCTGAACTCTGAACTCTGAACTCTGAACTCTGAACTCATAAAAGATAAACCTACAATTCAATACTTTAAACCAAAATCATACAAACAAAAACCCTTACTTCTTAAACCAACCCGAATAGGTTACATAATTATTAGCTATACGGTCAATTTCACCAGAACTTAGCTCTGGACTTATATCCTTTATTTTCTTAGCGGGCATTCCTGCGTAAATACTCCCTGCTTCAACATGGGTCCCTTTGGTAAGTACTGCACCTGCAGCAATTATAGAGTTGCTTTCCACAACGCAATCATCCATGATAATACTTCCCATCCCAATCAAGACATTATCTTTCACGGTACAACCGTGTACCAATGCATTGTGCCCTATGGAAACATTATTGCCAATGGTAGTCGGGGATTTTTGATAGGTACAATGTATCACGGCACCATCCTGAACGTTTACCTTATTGCCCATTTTGATGAAATGGACATCGCCCCTAATAACAGCATTGAACCAAACACTGCATTGCTCTCCCATTGAAACTTCACCGACAATGGTCGCATTTTCTGCAATAAAACAATCCTTACCAATCTCTGGGGATTTGCCCCTAACGCTCTTGATTAACATATTTTATGATATTTCTTTATTTCTATTGTTCACTGAAAATAAGATAACAATGTTGCCTTTTTTGATGCGGAAACCGAAAGTTCTTTTCCATTGGACAAAACTACGCTTCCCCCTTTTCCCCTTTTATATTTTACCACTTCACCCACGTTTACTAAATAGGATTTATGAATACGGGCAAAAGCATATTCGGTCAGGGCATCTTCAAAATATTTGAGTGTTTTGCTGACCACGATTTTCTTATGCTCCAAATAAATTTCGGTATAATTATCATCTGCTTTGCAAAAGTAAATATCTCCAACATCCAAAACCTGAAATCCATCTTGTTGCGGCAATGTTATTTTCCCTTCTGTTTTTATCGACTTGGCTTTTAACACCTGTCCTTCCAGCGCATTTTCTTTCTCTTTGATTTCCTTGACATAATCAACAGCTTTTATCAATTCATCAATATTTATGGGCTTCATGAGATAGTAGGCCGCATGGTTGTTCAAGGCATCCATGGCATACTGGTTATAGGCGGTAACAAAAACTGTTTCAAAAGTTCTATCGGGTACTTTATCCAATAGGTCAAAGGCATTTCCAAAAGGCATTTCGACATCCAAAAACACTAAATCCAGTTCGTGTTTTCGTATCAGTTCCAATCCTTCCGTAATGTTCGAAGCTTCCCCCAATAGTTGAACTCCATCGCAATACTTGGCAATATAGTTCCGAAGTATCTCCCTACTGTTCGCCTCATCCTCTACTATGATCGTCTTCAATTTCATTAATCCTTTTTAAGCTTTAGCGATACTTTTGTTCCCGTTCCATCTTCCAATAAATCTGAAATGGAGACATCAACTTTGTTTTTGTACATATCATTTAGTATCTGAATCCGTTTTTTAATGTTCCCCATTCCTTTTGATTTTTGCTTCTTCTGATTCGACGTCTTTAAGGCTGCGGATTTTTTTCTTCCAATACCATTATCAGTTATCCTAATCTCTAAAATCTCGTTGGTGATTTGGTCAACTTCAATTTTTAGAAAGCCTTTCTCCTCTTTGTAACGCAGACCATGCCAAATTGCATTTTCAATGTAAGGCTGAAGCAACATCGGTGGAATTTCAAAGGCGTCTATATCTATCTTTTTATCGATATTGATTTCGAAGTCAAACTTATCCGAAAAACGGGAATGTTCCAGTTTAACATACAACTCCAATAGATTCAGCTCCTTTGAGAGCGGAATAAAATCCTCTTCAGAGTTTTCCAGAACGCTACGCATTAAAACCGAAAAATCGCTTAGGAATCTATTTGCACTTCGCTCATCGCTCTTGGCAATGTAATTGTTTACCGAATTGAGCGCATTGAAAATAAAATGTGGGTTCATTTGGGTGCGAAGCGATTTTAATGCCAAAAGATTATTCGCCAACTTTTGTTGTTTGTTGCTCCTATAAAAGAGAAATGCAGTGAGCGCCATCAATACCATTCCAAAAATCAAAGAATAAATGAGCCATTTTTGTCTTTTGCTCATCTCTTGAAAGAGTTGCTGTTCCGTTACCGCTAAACTATACTTGCTTTGGGAAAGTTCACGCTCCTGTTCCAGACTGGAAATACGGTTTTGTTTTGTGGCTATTTCCCTATTGAATCTTGCTGCCCTAGAAATCTCTTGCTCCTTTCGTATGTAAAGACTGTCCACTACGGCAACATAGTCTTGGTACGATTCCAATGCTTTTGAAAAATCCCCTTTATAACGGTATACCTCTGACAGTTTTCTGGTGGCATCTTTCTGCACCACCAGGTCATCTTCGCTATCGGCTTCTACAATACTGCGTTCCAGATAGGGAATGGCTTCATCCAGTTTGTCCTGTGCAATGTATGCGTTGGCAATTTTATAATTTATTTGCTGTGAGGTTATGGAATCTGAATTCTCCAGTCCCTTATTTTCCTTAGCTACGGTCTGCGTTGGCAATTGCAGCAACTGGCTCAAACTCTTTTTACGCAATTGTATTTCATCATCAAAACGGCTCTCTACGTTATAAAAGTCCGCTACTTTTTCATTTTCCTCAATCAACCTTTCGGGAGCAACTTTTTTGGATAGGTTTAGGGAATTGTTGTAAAATCCTTCTGCTTCGACGAATTTGTCATCACTTGCATAAGCATCTGCAATCTTGGAGTTTAAATCGATTATTTTAGGAGAAACCTGATTCTTTTGTGCTATCCGAAGACCTTCTTGGTAAAAATCGACAGCTTTCTTTACTTGCGACAGCCCTTTATTGGCATCACCCAATCCTTCGTAAAGCTCAATGCGTTGATAAGGAATCATGTTTTTCAATTCGGACAAAGGGGAAAGCGTAGATTCCGCTTTTGTAAATTCCCCATTTAAAATATATGCTCTTCCGAGCAACAATGCAGCTTTTATTGTTTTTTTCGCAGCCAGAGCGTCCTTAAAATTTGTAATGGCAAGGTCGTATTGTTTGTGGTACAGATAGATCTCGCCAAGCGTGATAAACGACTGGGACAGTTCACTTTTATTGCCTCTTCGCTCCAATTGCGCTATGGATTGTGCAATAAAATCTATGCTCTTTTCTAAATCCTTGTTCTTATAAAAATTAGCGGAATCCAAAGAGCGTTGGTGGTTGAGTGCACTACTTGAACCCACTCTGCTCTTGCTCTTTGGTTTATTTGAGACAGTATACCCTTCAACCAGTACATCAACATCCTCATCTGACCTTATCCGATGTTGAACAGTTTCAAATTCAAAACTTTCAAAAATCAGTATATCGCCAATAGCGGCCCTAATGGTAAACTCCCCAAAATTATTTGTCGTAGTAAAACTGCCTGCGTTCGTGGACACCTGTACATCTGGAATTGGAACAAAATTCTCTTTTCCTTTTACGGAACCTTTAATCTGCAAAAGCGAACGTTCATTGCTTACCTGCGCAAAACCTGAATAAAAAATAATCAGGAATAGAAAAAGTATGTGTTTTGTTTTAGTCATCTGTTCCTTAATACCAAGGTAAACTTAGTGCATCTAAAGCGTATTAAAAAATTAGCTTTTCATGAAAAACCACTGAAAACTCCCTTATTTAACCACTTTACAAAGTCATTTGTTGTGCACACTCATTATAAGCCACAGTTCCCTCATTCCCGATTTTTATTGAAAAAAGTCAGCAATACTTTTAAACCATCAAAATTCATAAAACACATGAAAAAAGTTAAACGAAATAGGTTTTGGAAATTCACAATTGGTTTGACCATAGGTTTTTTGATCCTTCTCATTTTCAGGATAATCTATGGATATACGAATGATGGAACGCCACAAGAAGTTCACCATCCTATTATTCTCGCGGATAAGTCGTTTGAGTTTGATGGAAGGAAAAACTATGCCTCAATAAAGTATACAGCATCCAACCAGTCACCATCTTCAAATTTGGACCAGAAGTATGAAAAAATTGCTACTGCAAGGGCCATTTCACATGAGTTTGACCAAGAGGAGAATCAAATCCGAAAACAAATCAAAAAACTTAATGGCTTAATTCAATTTGAGAACAAGAGCGGGAATGAGGGCTTTAGACGATTGGACCTATCCATAGGTGTTCCACCTGAAAACTTTGACCAGCTATTTCAAAATCTTATTAAGATTGGAAAAATACAGGCAAAAGAAATCACTAAAAAAGACAAGACAAACGAATATAGGGAACTCAACGCCAGAAAATCATCGCTAGAGAAAATAAGGGCATCGTTGGTAGAACTAAAATCTAAAGGTGGAAAAATAAATGAATACATGCTTTTGGAAAACAGAATTCTGGAAATTGAACAACAGCTCCAAGAACTTGGGGTAAGCCTTGGGAATTTTGACGATGAGAATGAATTCTGCACTATCAAATTTACCTTAAGTGAAAGCCCTGTAATAAAAATTGGGTTCCTAAAACATATTACCAATGCGCTAAAATGGACAATAGAGACCTATTTAATGACAATGGCAGCTTTCGCCTTTATGTCCCTGTTCGCCTACTTGGCATTATTGATCATAGAAAAATTGAAAATCAAAGAATAATTAAAACGCTGAATTATGAAACATTTTAAACACCTAATGGGAATAACACTATTTACGATTGCAGTAGGAACTGCGTATAGTTGTAATCTAAAATCAAAAGAGAATATAGACAATAGCAATAAGGGAGAAACCGCACTACTTACTACAACGGTCTCTGAAAAACCGTCAAAACAATTTGTAAAAGTTGCTTTGTTATTGGATACCAGCAATAGTATGGACGGTCTTATCAATCAAGCCAAAGCACAACTTTGGGATATCGTAAATGAATTCACTTATGCCAAATGTGGAAATGAGACAAGACCATCGCTAGAGATAGCGCTGTATGAATACGGCAACGATAATCTGGCTTCCAACGAAGGGTATATTAGGCAGGTTATTGGTTTTAGCAGTGATTTGGATGAAATCTCCGAAAAATTATTTTCGCTTACTACCAACGGTGGCGAGGAATTCTGTGGACAGGTCATTCATACTTCCTTGAAACAGTTGGACTGGGGAAAAAATGCAGATGATCTGAAAATGATTTTTATTGCCGGTAACGAGCCGTTTACGCAAGGTAAGTTGAACTACAAGGATGCTACATCACAAGCAAAGGAAAAAGATGTCATCGTCAACACTATTTTCTGTGGCAACTATGAACAAGGCATCTCTACAAAATGGAAAAATGGTGCCACGCTTACTGGTGGCGAGTACATGGCCATTGACCATAACAAACAAGTGGTGCACATAGATACGCCCTATGACGATGTTATCATAAAACTGAATTCAAAATTGAATACAACCTACATTTCGTACGGTGCTTTGGGCAGTGCCAAAAAAGAACAGCAATCTATGCAAGATTCCAACGCCGCCGAAATGGAGGAAGCAGTGGTTGTAAAACGTGCCGTAAGCAAAAGCTCCAGACTTTACAAAAATTCCTCTTGGGATTTGGTAGATGCCATTGAAGATGAAGAATTTGAACTAGCAGAATTAAATGATAAGGATTTACCAGAAGAATTAAAAGGAAAGTCCGAAAAGGAAATAACCTCATATTTGGAAGGCAAAAAAGCAGAGCGCACAAAAATCCAGAGGCAGATTCAGGATTTGAACAGAAAACGTGATGCGTATATTATCGAAAACCAGAAAGAAGAAGCTGGAGAACTGGAAAATGCACTCTTGTCAGCAATTAAAAACCAAGCTGCAAAGAAAAACTACAAGTGGGATTAATGCCTCTCCCAAAACTGTCTCCTTGAACGGTTCTGACCTTTTCAGAAGAGCGGCAAATAAGGTGGCGATAATATATTAACCACGATAAAAAACACGTTGTTTTAAGTATTGGTGTTGGGTTGAAGTGGGCCATTAGAAATAATGGTCCATTTTAATTATTTGCCGCAGGGCAGTAGCAATCATAACGTTTACCTTGGTCACTTTGGCCAAAGTCGTATCCCAGCGTTATTTGATGAAACCCGCCATTATCAAAACGAATATCTCCAGATTGATAGGAATAGTTGTAAGAGAACATAAATTTATTAAGGTTAACACCTACTATTGGCGTAAACAATTGTAACCGTTGCTCTCCAAAACCCCCGTCCGTTTGAAATTGTGCACCATCAAAACTTCTGCGGTAGGACAAGCCTGCCCAGACCGTTCCAAAACTAACATCCCTATACACTTTTGCATTAATATCCACAGTTGTTTCTTTGGTGAAATCCGTCATTTGCAACAAAACTGAGGGTTCTATCCTAGTTTTATTTCCAAAAACATATCCCACGGAAAATAGATATCTCCTTAAATTATCGAATTCTGCCAAGGTATATAAATCGCGACCACTTCCAAGAATATTCAAGATGGCGGCATGCGCATAAAACTCAAAAATATTGTAGGAAACCCCTAAATCAACATTAAAATAGCTCACGGTATTTTTTACACCACTAACTGCTGGGTCTGGTATTACCGATACAAATTCGGTTTCATCCAAACTGCTCAATATTATTCCTGTACTAAGACCAAAAGAGAGTTGATTCAATGTTCTAAAATCACCTGCAAGCTGCAAATGGTGTGCATAGGTTGCTTTAAAACCTGTTTGGGAGTGATACCCGTTGGAATCGTTAAATAGAATACCTCCAATACCACTGCGTTCTCCAACCCTAAAATTAGCATTCAATGTCTGTAAACTTGGTGCTTCATCAACATTAAACCATTGCTTTCTTGCAGTTAAACGAACTTTTCCCCCTTCACTTATTCCTGCCATGGATGGGTAGACCAGATAGTAATTGTCCGCTAAATAGTCAAAGTAAACCGGTATTCCTTCTTGTGCCTTGGTTGTTAGCCCAAAAAATAATAGGATGATAATCAGTGGGGTTAGATAGCTTCTCATGAAATGATCAGGGCTAAAGTTGGGGTTTATTTAGGTAATCAACATTTTAATAACGGTTGAAGCGATACATTATTATATATTCCACCTCTCCTATTTACTTTGTATTTTTGTACAAACTTCAGCTATGAACGATTATAACATCACCGTTGTTGCCACCAACAACCCCAAAATACTAAAATTTGAGGCAAATCATTTTCTTGCAAAGAACAATCATGAGTTCAAAAATATAGATGATGCCAAAAACTCACCGTTAGCGCAACAACTGTTCTACCTGCCCTTTGTAAAGACGGTTTATATCTCAAGTAACTTTATCGCACTTGAACGTTTTGATATTGTTGAGTGGGATGATGTTAAGGATGAAGTTGCACAGCAGCTTGTTGATTATTTAAATGCGGGAGAGCCTATTTTAACTGAGGAAGAAACCCAAAAAAAGGAAGCGGTCACCGTTTATGCAGAGGTAACTCCGAATCCTGCGGTAATGAAATTTGTATCTAACAAAAAGATTGTTCCAACTGCGTACGAGTTCAAGAATATTGATGATGCCAAAGATTCTCAATTAGCCAAAGAACTCTTCCATTTTCCATTCGTAAAAGAGGTGTTTTTTGATGAAAACTACGTATCGGTCTCAAAATACGAAGTAGCAGATTGGAACGAAATTACCATGGAACTAAGGGAATTCATTAGAAACTTTTTAATGGATGGTAAAGAAGTCGTATCCAAAGAAGCTATTCAAGAGTCCAAAAAAGTGGCTGAAGAAAGTCTTTCCCCAACAAAATATGACGACACTTCCCAACAAATTATTGACATCCTTGAAGAATACGTAAAACCTGCTGTAGCCAGTGATGGTGGAAACATTCTGTTTCAATCCTATGAGGAAAACAGTAAAACCGTGAATGTGATTCTACAGGGAGCGTGCAGCGGCTGTCCATCTTCAACATTTACGTTAAAGAACGGCATCGAAACCATGCTGAAGAACATGATGGGTGATAAAGTGAACGAAGTAGTTGCACTAAACGGCTAGTTTTCTGGACCTAACAGTTTCTATTCTGGTCAATTTTTGCTAACTTGAAATAATTTAAAAAACAGTAACCATGGCAGTTTTAAAAGTTATTGAAGTATTGGCAAACTCGGACAAGAGCTGGGAACAAGCGGCAAAAAATGCAATAGAACACGCATCTAAGTCCGTAAAGAATATTCGCTCCGTTTATATCAATGAACAGAGTGCTTCCGTAAATGACGGAAAAATAGATGAATACAGAGTTAATGTAAAAATCACTTTTGAGGTCAAATGATCAATAAGTGGCAAAAAATAAAAATTGCGCCTGAATAGGCGCTTTTTTTATGCTTAAATCAGTACAATGCTTAAAAAAGTTACAGTTTTATCGGTTTTGCTCGTCTTAACGTACGGCTGTACCCAAAAATCAAACAAAGTGACCCATAAACACACCAACGCGCTGATTGATGAAACTAGCCCCTACCTTTTACAACATGCCCATAATCCGGTAAACTGGGAAGCATGGAAACCAGAGGTCTTGGCACGTGCCAAAAAAGAGGACAAACCCTTGCTTATAAGTATTGGGTATGCTGCCTGCCATTGGTGCCATGTTATGGAAGAAGAATGTTTTGAAGATGAGGAAGTGGCACAGATGATGAACGAAAACTTCATCAATATTAAAATTGATAGGGAAGAACGGCCAGATGTGGACCAAATCTATATGGATGCCATTCAGATGATGTCTGGAAATGGAGGTTGGCCCCTCAATATTGTAGCCTTACCAGATGGAAGGCCATTTTGGGGAGCAACTTATGTACCCAAGGAAAATTGGATAAAATCCTTAAAGCAGCTTACGGATTTGTACAAGGACGATAAATCCAAAGTTGTACAATATGCAAGTGATTTGGCGAATGGCATAAATGCTATAAATCTGGTAGAAAACAAAAGCAACTCAGATATCTATTCCCTTGACCAATTGAATGCAGCAGTTACCAATTGGTCCAAACATTTTGACACCTATATAGGCGGTTACAAACGTGCCCCTAAATTTATGATGCCCAACAATTGGGATTTTCTTTTGCATTACGCTACGGCCAATTCCAAACCTGAAATCATGGAATATGTTGATACCACATTGACCCGTATGGCGTACGGAGGAATTTATGACCATGTTGGTGGCGGGTTTTCGAGATATGCGGTTGATACCAAATGGCATGTTCCACATTTTGAGAAAATGTTGTACGACAATGGTCAACTCACAAGCTTATATGCTAAAGCCTACGCCGTTACAAAAAACGATTTATACAAAAATGTGGTAGAAGAGACCATAAACTTTGTAAAAGAAGAATTGACGGATGAAAATGGAGGTTTTTATTCTTCCTTGGATGCCGATAGTCTTGATGAAAATGGGGAACTGGAAGAAGGTGCATACTACGTATGGAAAGAAGAAGAACTCACAGAAATCTTAGGTCCTGGTTTTAAAGTTTTCAAGGAGTATTACAATATCAATTCCTATGGTTTTTGGGAAAAAGGAAACTATGTATTGATACGAGATAAATCCGAAGAAGAAATTGCCAAGAAACATGGTATTGCCGTTTCAGATTTAAAGCAGAAAATGGGTACGGCACTGTACGTTCTAAAAGAAAAAAGGGAGGAACGATCCAAGCCAAGATTGGACGATAAGATTCTTACTTCATGGAACGGTCTTATGCTCAAAGGATTGGTAGATGCTTATCGCTACTTGGGAGAGAAGGAATATCTTGATCTTGCTATAAAAAATGCACTGTTCATTGAAAAAGAGATGCTTAAAAACGACCATTCCCTTTTCCGAAATCATAAAGAAGGGGAAAGTAGTATCAATGCTTTTCTAGAAGATTATGCCACCGTTATTGAAGCGTATCTAGCACTATATGAAGTTACTTTTAATGAGAAATGGCTAGACCATTCCAAAAGGCTTTTAGATTATACCCAACTACATTTTAGTGATAAGGAATCAGGAATGTTCTATTTCACTTCGGATGAAGATGAATCCCTTATCAGGAGAAGTATTGAGACCAATGACAATGTCATCTCTGCATCAAACTCCATTATGGCAAAGAATTTATTGAAGTTTCACAAACTTTTCCCTAATGAAGGTTATGGCGAAACAACGAAACAGATGTTGAAAAACATACAAGAGAATTTTGATAAAAGTGCACAAGGATTTGCCAATTGGTTACATGTAGTGCTTTATGAGAACAAGAACTTTTATGAGATAGCTGTCGTTGGAGCTGATTACAAGGAGCTGGGCAAAAAAATCCACAGTAACTATTTACCGAACAGCATTTTGGTAGGTTCCGAAAGAGATGGAAGTTTGGATTTACTGAAAAACAGGTTCAATGAAGGAGAAACTTTGGTTTACGTTTGTATTGAAGGTGCATGCAAGATTCCTGTTAATTCCGCCGAGGAAGTATTGAAACAGTTAAAAAAATAATCGAATTTGATAATCATAGTTTTGCAAAAAAAGACGACTTAACTTTATTTTGCGTACAACAAAAACCAATCCAATGGAAGATTTAAAAAATTACCAGCAACATATCGATAAGGCCATAGATTGGATATGGAACCTCTTACCCAACTTGATACTAGCCATTATCCTATTGATTGTAGGGCTATGGGTAGTGAAGTTCCTGAACAGGATGGTCCGAAAATTTTTCGAAAAGAAAGATTATGACCAAACGCTGGAAACTTTTTTGCAAAGTTTTATCTCTATAACCTTAAAAATCATCCTATTTGTATTAGTAGTGACACAATTAGGGGTAAAAACTTCTTCGTTGGTAGCTATATTAGGTGCCGCTGGATTAGCCATCGGACTGGCTTTACAAGGGTCCTTGGCAAATTTTGCTGGTGGAGTTCTTATTCTTCTCTTTAAGCCTTTTAAAGTTGGTGACTTTATCTCGGCCCAAGGAGTGGACGGGTCTGTAAAGGAAATCTCTATTTTTAATACAAAACTGAACACTTTTGGCAATCAAGTTGCCATTATTCCCAATGGACAGCTTTCTAACGGCAACATTATCAATTATAACTCAGAGGATAAAAGAAGGGACAATTACACTATTGGTATAGGTTACAGCTCCAGTATTAAAGAAGCAAAAGATATTCTTTTACAGATTTGCGCCGACAACGAAAATATTTTGAAAGACCCCATACCAGAAGTTTATGTTGGTTCATTAGGGGATAGTTCTGTAAACCTTTCGTTACGATATTGGGCAAAAAACGAAGTGTTTTGGCCTGCCAAATTCTATGTACATGAAGAATCGAAATTGCGATTTGACGATGCTGGAATAGAAATTCCATTCCCGCAACGGGTGGTGCATGATGTTGATTAATTGTTTTTTTTTCCTTGGAGGATAAAATCCTTTAAATAATAGGGCTCAAAATAGGCAACGTCCTCAAAAAGTCTATCTTGGTATTTTTGATGGGAAATTACCGCCATCTCTTTTGCCGAGGGTACTACCGAAGTATCAAAAATAAAATTGGGATGTTTTAACAGTTCTTGACATTTTTCCGCGCCGCTACCTATAACATGCACCTTATTTGAAGCGACATATTCAGCGAAGGCGTTCTCGTCAATAATGTCTGCTTTGACCTCTCTAACTTCAGTATAATCCTTGTTGTATACACCTGAATATACTTCCATCCTTCTTGCATCCAATACAGGAATAATCAGTTCTCCCTCTTGCGCATTGACCTGCCTTGCCATACTTTCTAATGTGGGTACTGAAATCAATGGTAAATCCAAAGAAAAACACAGTCCTTTTGCTGCCGAGACACCTATGCGAAGACCTGTATAGGAGCCTGGACCTTTACTAACAGCAACTGCATCCAACTCTGAAAAAGACAAAGAAGCCTTTTCCAAGGCTTCTTTTATAAATATATGCAATTGTTCAGCATGCGAATAATTTATCGCATTATTCTCTTTCAAGGTAATGGTAGCATCACCTTCGGATACACTTACGGAACAATTGGTAGTTGCAGTTTCTAGATTGAGTATTTTGGCCATAGCGGCCACAAAGATACTAGTTTAACGAAATTGGAATACCAAAATAGAATTCCAATATCTTTAATCTGAAAATATAATCATACTTGGTTCTGATGACCTCAGCCTCAGCATTATCGACCCTAGCCTGAGATTGGCTAAAATCAAATGCATTCATCAACCCAACATTAAAGCGCTCTTTGGCATAATCATACGCTAGCTTCCTGGCTTCCAGTGTTTTAATTGCTGCTTCATGTGCCTTACTAAAAGTTGTTACATCTACGTGTGCTTGTTGGATGTTAGTTTCAAGTTCTAGTTTGTTTTGTTCCAATTGTAACTTAGTTCGTTCTAACTCAATTTTCGACCTTTTCACACTATTACGGGTGTTCCAACCATTGAAAAATGGCACATTTAATTGAAAACCGTAGGTCGTTCCATCAAACCTCCAAAGTTGCTCCGTAAAAGGTCTGATAGTTAAGTCTATTGGATTAAGGTTTTGATCAGAATACCTTGTATTGTAATTTATAAAAGCGGTCAAGGTTGGATAATAGGCGCCTTTTGCTATTTTGATATCTTCTTTTGCCAAATCCACATTGGTCTCAGCAAGCTTTATATCATTTCTGAAGGTAAGCGCTTTATCAAAAATAACTTTTGGTGAATTCTTCAAAATATCCGATGGTGGGATTTCAAAGGATTGATCAGCAATGTCAAAATTCTCGTAATCCGTAATCTGTAATAGTTGTGCCAAATTTACTCGCGAAATTAAGACTTGTGCTTCTCCATTTACTATTTGCTGCTCTTGAGAAGCAGCGGTAGCTTCGATTTCTAACAAATCCCCTCTGGGAACAACACCTGACTCCACCAATTCCTTAGTTCTTTTACGGTCCTGCTCAGTGACAGCATATTGAGCTTCAAAAACTTTGAGCGATTCTTTGTTCGACAATACCTGTAAATAGGCATTGGCAACGTTCAATCGAATATCATCTTTTAAATCATCCAAGCGATATTGACTGGCAATGGCATTCATCTTAGCCCTGTTTAGATTTCTAAAATTTCTAAGTCCGTCAAAAAGTGTCCATCTAGAATTTAGGTTTCCCACATAATCAAGCTGTTTGCTAACCGGTTGCTGTGAAGTAGGATTAAACGAAAGACCAAGATTTTCACTTATTCTGGCATCACCGTTAAGATCGGGAAGCAGACCGCCAAAAGCATCTTTTTGTTCGATTTTCACCGTTTCTAAATCAAGCTCTGACTGCTCAATGGTAAGGTTATTCTCCACAGCGTAGACGACACATTCTTCTAAAGTCCATTTTCTCATTTGCGCGTTGGTGATGAACATCGCACAAAACAATAGGAGTAAAGTGATTTTAAGTTTCATTCGGTTTTCGATTTTTTGATTGATACAATTTGTTGGTCTATTCATCCTCGGCATCTTCTTTCCGTTCTAGCTTGTTCCATACTTTTATTTTGGCATCTTCTTCAAGTCCAGAGACTATTTCTACATCAATTCCATCACTTACTCCCAGTTCAAGCTCTTTGCGCTCAAATTCATTCTCTCCTGTTTCAACTTCAACATAGGGTTGCTCTGTATCTTTATCAAACTGCAACAATGCCTCTTTAAGTGTTAGCACATCTTTCTTCTCCTCTAGAACGATTGATGCATTTGCACTATACCCAGCTCTAACATAAGTACTGTCGCTAACGACCAAATCACCTTCAATTTTAAATTGGACAGCACCTTCTGTTTCAACTCCTTTTGGAGCTATAAACTTAAGTTTTGCGTTGAATTTATCCTTTTCAAGGGCACCTAGATTAATTTCCAAAGGCATCCCTAAGTGGAGTTTACCTACCTCGGCTTCGTCCACTTCTCCTTCAAAAATCATTTTGGTCATATCTGCTATCGTTGCAATCGTGGTTCCATCATTAAAATTGTTACTTTGTATGACCTGATCTCCTTCTTTTACCGGAATCTCCAAAATAGTACCGGATACTGTAGCACGGATATTCGTATTAGCCGCAGTTGAGCCTCCAATAGAACCTCTTCGGATAATCTGATAATCACCCCTTGCATTTTTCAATTCCTGTTGGGCCTGTTCATAGGTCAATTTCTGATTGGTGTAATCTTGATTGGACACCACGCCTTTATCGTACAACGTTTTGTTTCTATCATATTCCATTTTGGCATTGTTCAAGGCCAATTCAGCGTTGCGAACACGGCCTTGCGCTTGGTAAAGGGATTGCTCATTGGGCACAACCTTGATGACCGCAATTAAATCGCCTGCATTGACCTTAGCACCTTCTTCCAGATGGATTTTATCTATAATTCCAGAAATCTGTGGTTTTATATTGATTTCATCTTCAGGAATTACTTTCCCTGTTACAATTACTTTATTTACGATATCCTTTTTTTCTAGGGATTCGGTTTTATACAATTGGGTCGGAGTGCTGTTCTGTTTTAGAAAATAGACAATAGCGTATAGGATTCCAATACATAAAATCCCTATTAATCCATATTTTAAATACTTGTTCATTTATAAATTATTTGATTATTATCTGAATTATTTAGTTTTGGTCATTCTTCTCTTAATGCTTCTATTGGCCTTACTTTAACCGCTTTATTTGCTGGGATCAATCCTATCAACACGCTTAGTCCCACCATCAATAAAAAAGAAATAAGAAATTGTGGAATACTTACCATAGGATTCACGAACGGAAAATCGTCACCACTTCCAAACATAGAATTAAGCAGTCCTAGAATACCTACGGATATCGCAAATCCTATAAGTCCAGCAAAAGCAGTTAAAACAATGGCTTCTACCACAATCTGCCTTTTTACGGTTCTTGGAGTGGCTCCTAACGCTCTCCGTACACCAATTTCTTTGGTACGCTCCTTAACGGTAATCAACAGAATATTACTGATAGCTATTACCCCTGCCAACAAAGTAAAAATGCCAACAAAGAAGGAGAAACCTTTAAGTACATCTGTAAAACCGGTGATGTTATTGAATATTTCGGACATATCGAAACTACCAATGGCTCTTTCATCATCTGGGTGGATATCATACTTGGTCTTAAGTATGGTCTTGATTTGATTTTCCACAACGGGAACTTTGGTATTTGGTTCTACGGCAATGGCCATCCATCCCATACGGTCGCCCGTATTAAATGCTTTTTGAAAAGTGGTAAAAGGTATGAATACCGCATTTTCACCATCAATATTTATATTGTTGTTAGGTTTGTAAATACCTACAACAGTGAAGAATACCCCATTGATACGAATATCTTGACCAATGGCATTCTCACCTTTATCGAACAATAGTTTATAGGTTTCTTCACCTATAACACATATTTTTTTAGAGTTTTCAATATCAGTTTTGTTCAAAAACCTCCCTTCGACCAACTTCTTTTTGGTGATATTATCAATTTCTGGATAATCCCCATAAACGGAAGAACCACTTTTTCTTCCGTCCCTATATACGGTGACAACATCCCTATGACTTCCCAATTCTATCCTTGGTGCCAAAACCTCTATTTCCGGGATTTGTTTTCTTAAAATATCAGCATCTTCAATCTTATATCGTATTCTTCTGCCCCGCTCAAAGCCTTTGTAAGGTTCGGATGTTGATTGCCCCCAAATAAAAAGACTATTGGAAGCGGTACCTGCAAAAACTTTATTAAAACCATTGCTCATACCGTTTGCGGAGCCTAAAAGCAATATCAGGATAATCATAGCGAAAATGACACCTAACATAGTTAAGAACGTACGGAACATGTTCTTCCCAAGGGTATGAAAAATCTCTATCCACAAGTCTTTATCGAACAACCACATAACTATTTATCGCTTAATGCTACAATCGGTTTTACATTTGCCGCTTTTATCGCTGGGATAAGACCTGCCAGAACTCCGGCAACAATCAATATAATTGTAGCCGTAACTACCGTCGACAAACTAACGGAAGGGTTACTAAATGCAGGAGTGTCTATCGCGGGTCCTAAAAGTGACAGAATAATCCAAGCGAATATCAAACCTATAAAACCTGATAGTGCCGTTATAAAAGTCGATTCCAAAAGAACTAAATTGATAATTTGCTTTGGCATGGCGCCCAATGCTTTTCTAACCCCTATTTCCTTAGTTCGCTCTTTGATAGTAAATACCATGATATTACCGATGCCTACTATCCCTGCAACTAAAATTAAAAATCCAACACCGATACTTATGGCATTCAGTACCGCAGAAAAACTACTGATGTCATCAAATGCTTCAGCATAGTTCCATACGTTTATTCCTGCTTGATCCGATGGCGATACCTTATGCCTTCTCTTCATTAAATCTTCCAATCTACCCGAAAATTCCAGCGCCTTGGGAAGATCAAAAGATGGATTATAAGTCAGCAAAATCTGATTTATGGTATTGGTATTCCCATAAATTCTTTGGTATGTGCTTACTGGCGCATATATCCTACGTTCTGCGTTATCGTCACCATCATCTGTAAAAACCCCAACAACCCTGAAGGGCAAACTATTGAACTCAGCAAACTTTCCTATAGGGTCTTCCTGTCCAAATAAATCCTCACTGACCTTTCTTCCGATAACAGCGACTTTGGCTTTATTGACAATATCCGCATTGTTGATATACCTTCCTTTAGTTACAATGGTTTTCTCAATAGCTTGATGGTCCGGGTGAACCCCTTGCACCGAATAGGAGCCTGTTTCACTTTTGTAACGTGCAGTGGTATTGCTAAAATATCTTGCGCTTATATATTCAACATCATCTGGAAAGCTATTCTTTATATAATCAAGATCGTCATTTTTGAACTGGATTCTTCTCCCCGCTTCAAAACCTGCGTAGGCTTTTGCAGTAGTACCAGGTCTAACAAAAATAGAGTTTGTGGCATCGTCATTGAACTGGTTGGTAAAACCGTTTTGCATTCCGTTAACAGAAGCAAGCAGCATCACCAGAATAAAAATTGCCCACCCTACGGAAAACCCAGTCAAAAAAGTCCTAAGCTTGTTGTTTCTTAAGGTATGGAATATTTCTTGCCAAATGTCACGATCAAACATACTGTTCCGCTCTAACTTGTTCTATCTTTTTGTCTTCTACAATCACTCCATCTTTTAAGTGTACGATACGTTTGCACATATGGGCGATATCTTCTTCGTGGGTCACTACTAAAATGGTATTTCCTTCGTCATTGATTTTTTGAATCAAATCCATTACTTCATATGAAGTCTTACTGTCCAACGCACCAGTTGGCTCATCTGCCAAAAGTACCTTAGGCTCTGCAGCCATTGCTCTTGCAATCGCAACACGTTGTTTTTGACCACCCGATAATTCACTGGGCAAATGTGTGGCCCACTCTTTTAATCCTACTCTTTCCAAATAGTTCAATGCTTTTACCTGACGTTCTTTTCTTCCTACCTTTTGATAATATAAAGGAAGAGCTACATTCTCAAGAGCCGATTTGTAATTAATAAGGTTGAACGATTGAAAGATGAAACCTAAAAACTTATTTCGATATTGGGCGGCCTTTGTTTCTGTTAAATCCTTAATCGGTACGCCATCTAAAATATACTCACCATTATCAGCGCCATCCAACATTCCCAAAATATTTAGCAATGTGGATTTTCCCGAACCTGAAGATCCCATTATGGCAACAAGCTCTCCTGATTGAGCGGTAAAATTTATTCCTTTTAAAACGTGAAGTGAATTGCTTCCCATTTTATAGGATTTGTGAAGATCTTTGATTTCTATCATGAGTTGGTACTGTTAGCTGTTTGGAACCTGTAGCTCCTTCAATAGGACTTACAAGTTGTTAAATTGTTACAAGATTAATTGATTTTTTTTGTTAAATATTAATTGGAATCTTCTTCCTCTTCTATGGCATTCCAAACTTTGATGTTATCTTCCTGATTTAGACCAGATTTCACCTCAACAAAAATGCCATCACTGATTCCAAGTTCAATATCCTTACGTTCAAATTGCTGTTCCGAAGTTTCAATTTCGACGTATGGTTTTTTAGTTTCATCATCAAATTGAACCAGTGCCTCCTTTAACGCCAAAACGCCATCTGCCCTAGCTAAAATTATGGATGCATTTGCACTTAGACCTGCACGGATAAAAACAGTATCTTGTTTTTTCAATGTTCCCTTTATCTCAAACTGAATGGCACCGTTCTCCTCTACTCCTTTTGGTGCTATATAGTCTAATACCGCATCAAAAACCTTATCTTCAATAGCGCCTACGGTAATTTCCAAAGGCAGGTTTTCTTTTATTTTTCCAACTTCAGATTCGTCTACCTTACCTTCAAAAATCATCTTTTCCACATCGGCAATAGCTGCTATCGTTGTTCCTTCATTGAAATTGTTACTCTCTATAATCTGGTTTCCTTTTTCAACCGGCACATCGAGCACCATACCACTTACTGTAGATCGTATCAAGGTATTAGCTGCGTTTCTAAAACCACTTGTTGTACCCGTTTTCACAATGTCATACCTTTTATTAGCAGCACGATATGATTGTTTTGCTTGATCAAATGTGACCTCGGCGCGCTCCAAATCTGCTTTGGGAATAACCCCTTTTTCAAAAAGCGATAGTTGTCGGTCATAATTTCTTTTTTGGTCATCTAAATTGATTCTAACCTCATCAATGGCGTTTCTTGCATCGATAAGGGCATTTAAGTTAGGGACTACTTTTATTTTTGCCAATAGGTCTCCTGATTTCACATAATCTCCGCCCTCCACATATATTTCTTCTATTACTCCAGAAATATTAGGTTTGATGAGCACCTCTTCCAAAGGAAGAATACTCCCAGTTGCAACAGCTTTTTTTACGATATTTTGTTTGGAAAGTTTTTCCGTTTCATAAACTACGGGGTTCTCGGCGTTTTTTTGATAGAGGTAATACATTGAACCACCAAATACAATTACTATGAGTAATAAGATGATAATGGTAACTGACTTTTTCATTTTCGTTTTATGATTTAGTTTGATTGATTTTCAATTTTATTCCGTCCTCAATGCTTCAATGGGTCGAACACGGATAGCACTTTGCGCTGGTATAAATCCAGCCAATAGTCCTGAAACCATTAATATGGTAAGGGCACCACTTACGACACCAACACTAACACTTGGGTTAACGAACATATCCACGGGGCCAACACTGTCCAATAAAGAATTGATTCCATAGATGACCAGGGAACCAAAGATGATGCCTATCATTCCAGAAATAATGGTCAAGAAAATTGACTCCATCAATATTTGTTTCTTAATGGATATAGGTTCTTCACCCAAAGCCCTGCGTATTCCTATTTCCTTGGTCCGCTCTTTTACAACGATCAGCATAATATTGCTCACCCCAATGATACCGGAAAGCAACACCATGATACCAACGAGATATGCGATGGCCTTTAATCCAAAGAACAAACTCTCTACCCGGTTAAATTGTTCATACAAGTCAAAATATCCAATGGCTCTTTTGTCTTCTGGATGTACTTTATGTCTTTCGCGCATCACATTGACAATACCCTCCTTAAGCTGGGAAATAGAACTTCCATCATGTGCAGTTATGGCCATCCATCCAACATCTTCCCCCCTATTAAAGGCTTGTGAAAACGAAGTGAACGGTACAAAGATTTCCTTTTGTGCTTCTTCACCATCCCCATCATTACTGTTCTTTTTGTAAGTTCCTATGACCATGAAATTGACGCCTTGAATCTTGATATATGTTCCCAAAACCTCTTCTCCTTTTTCGTAAAGCTCCGATTTAACGCCTTGGCCAATAATCGCCACTTTTCTTTTTTCTTGGATATCATTGTGGTTTAAAAAACGACCAGAAGTAACGGTCATAGGATCTTGATTAATGATTTCTGGGTAATCACCATAAACATTGTAAGCTCCGACCCGTATTCCCCGAATCACGTTTCCACCGCCCCTAAAGCCACCTAATTGGTTTCTTGGGGAAATAAATCTAAGATTGGGCACATTGTCCTTAATGGCCTGAACATCGTCTACCTTAAACTCAAAACTTCTCCCTTTTGGCAATCCTTCATATGCTTTTGTGGTACTTCTGGTCCACATAAACATCGTATTTGTAGCAATATCTCCAAAGTCTTGTCGTATCCCATTTTCAAAACCTTTCCCCGCCGCTAACAATACGATGAGAATAAAAATTCCCCAACAAACACCAAAAGCTGTTAGTATGGTCCTACCAACATTGCTGGTTAGGACTTCCAAAATTTCCCTCCATCTATCTCTATTGAACATTACCTTTACTTAGAGTGAACATTTTACTCATCTTTTAAAGATTCTATCACTTGTACCTTTGCAGCTCTCCAAGCTGGAACAAATCCTGCAACTGTCCCTGCAAAAATCAATACCATTACCGTCGAAAATGCCACATTAAAATTCACCGACGGATTAACGATATAATCTATTTCAACATGCGGCCCTACAACCTCCAACAGGGTCATACTAAAAATAAGGCCAGCAAATCCAGAAATGGCAGTTACAAAAATAGATTCGTGTAAAATCATCCCAACAATGGACCAAGGTTTGGCCCCAAGAGCCTTTCTTATACCAATTTCACGAGTACGTTCTTTAACAACTATGAGCATAATGTTGCTTACTCCCACTACTCCGGCAATAATGGTACAGACACCCACAAACCAGAAGAAAAGCTTCATATTTCCCGTAATCCCGTAATAACGCTTGGCTTCTTCCATAGCACTCCAGACCCTTACACCCGATTCATCTTCGGGTGCCACCATATGCTCTTCCTTCAGGTATTTTCTTAAGTTATCTTTAAAGCTTATGGCACTGGCCACAGCTTCTTCAAAATTTTCTGCGGGCGGCAGCGTATAAGACAATGTATTTAAGGTATCATCTCCATTAAAAACACGTTGGGCCGTTGTTAACGGAATATAGATTCGTTCTTCTTCCCGCTCGTTCTGTTCATTGAAAACCCCTATAATCGTAAATCTAATTCCAGAAATATCTATTGACTCACCAATTGGAGTATCCATCTTATTGAATACGTCTTCTTTGATTTTCTTACCAATGACGGCTACTTTACCTAGTGAAATCTCATCTTTGTAGTTTATAAAACGACCTTCCGAAGTACCAAAACCCTCTATAAACTGAAACTCGGAAGACACTCCCTGTATACCGTACACCAAGGCTTCATTCCCGTAGACTATATCTACACCTCGAACAAAGACCCGGGGAGATTCGTACTCAATTTCTTCTTTGAACAAACGCCCGGCCATTTCATAATCCCTATTCTTAAATCGAACAACTCTTCCTGGGTTGAGTCCTTTATAAGCTCTTGATGTTGTTTCCGGCCATGCCCATATACTTGTTGTAGCGTCTTGCTTGAACTCTTTTTCAATACCATTTTGCATACCTTGCCCAAAGCCTAATAAAATCACGAGAATAAATATCCCAGAAGCAACGGATAGCCCTGTGAGAAATGTGCGAAGTTTGTTCTTACGGATGGTGTCAAATATCTCTTGCCACCTTTCTATATCGAACATATGGTTGTTAGTTTGATGATTGATGAATACGCATACGTACTCTTATATGACGTGCCCCAAAAGAATTTGTTACACTTTACACACAAAAAATACTAAAAAAATACGAATCGCCTAACCCTTCATCTTTTTGTAAATGAAAAAGAACAGTCCTGCCACCAAAATATAAGGAATTGCCATAAGATAAACTATACCGTTATTGATTCCCTCAGCGGTTTTACCATCTGTTTCGCTTTCTACGACCGCTCTGCACATGGCGCATTGTGCATTCGAAACCTCTGGAAAAATAAAAAAAATCAACAGCAGAAAAAACAAACTCTTTCTTCCCAACGATATATTGAGAGAACCGCTACGGGAAACAGAAGAAGGAATTAAGTTTGTTTTTTTAGTGGACATAATACGGTGAAATCATTAAGTAGACGACAACTCCGGTTATTGCAACGTATAACCAAATGGGAAATGTGTATTTTGCCCATTTTCTATGCGAGGCAAAATCATTCAAATACGCTTTGGCATAGGTACGCAGAACCAAGGGGATTACTGCTATGGAAAGCACAATATGGGAAATAAGAATAACGTAGTAGATGTACTTAATGGCGCCTTCACCACCAAATTTTGTACTCTCTGATGTCATATGATATGCAACGTACATAACAAGGAATAGCAATGAAAGACCAATACAAGTAATCATCAACTTTTGATGTACGTCCTTTTTCCCATTCTTAATTGCGAAAACAGCAGCAATTAGCAATATAGCCGTTAAGCCATTGATGGAAGCATAGATAGGGGGCAAAAAGGATAACGGTTCTGCATTTGGAATTTTATAGCCAAACAATAATGCCACTACTACTGGTATTGCAATCGATATGATCGTAATCCATTTATTGAAACGTCTTTCTCGTATTGAAACTTCACTTGTCATTCTTCTAGCAATAACTTTTTTATGTCCTCTTTTAACATCGTTATCTGTTGTGGCTCGCCTTCGTCACTCACTCCTTCTTTTTCTGTTATGGTTCCCCTGTAGTAAATCAAGGGATTACCGTTCACATCTGTTCTGGAGCGTATAAATCCTTCTTTGTCGACCAAAGCAAACATACCAGAGTGTTCAAAGCCACCTGGAGCACTTTCATCTTCATTAGCTATAATATAAAAACCTTCTTGAGCAAGTTTATATATATCTTCTTGATCTCCAGTCATTAAATGCCAGTCCTTATCTGTTATCCCGTAGCGTTTAGTATATTTTTTCAATATAGAAGGCGTATCATATCTTGGATTTATTGTAAATGAAGCCACTCCAAAATTATCATATTCTTCAAACGTATCTTGAAGTTCAACCAAATTTTTGGTCATTATAGGACAAATAGTAGGACAGGTGGTAAAGAAAAATTCTACCACATATACTTTTCCTAGAAAATCTTCATTTGAGATAAGCAGACTATCCTGATTGTGAAAGGAAAATTCTGGAACACGTCTTTTTTGTCCATTGGTCAATATAAATGCAAGATCAGTTTGCAAAGAACCAATGCTCATTCTATCATTTTCGACAATTGTTCCTTCTTTGAGTCTTTTTGTTATTTCATAAACGGCAAAAATCCCGAACACCAAAATAATGGTCGACACCCAAACGTAGGTATATTTCTTTTTGTTATTTGCTCCTGTCGGCATTATTTTTCTTTAGAGCAAGACGATATTCAGCAAGAATAATCTTAACATCATCTTCCATTTTGTTATTTAATTCTGCAACAGAGGTAGTATTGAAGCCGTATTTGACGCCCTCATCTTCATCGTCTTCCCTTCCGCGTAGGTTTCGATCTTTATCAATGATAAAAACGTATGGTGTGCCCAAATTTTCATCTAAATTTACATTGACATTTAAACTCTGGAAAAAAGTTTCTATTTCTGAATCGGTTTCAAAGACAAAATTCCACTTGTCCACATCGGATAATTCTCCCAATTCTTCTTTAAGGGATTCTACTCCATCCTCATTTCCTTGGGGTACGACCATAGCCATTTGGAAATCAACAAATCCACTAAACCGTTTGTAAATTTTCTGATTGAGATTAAAGGCGTTCCCTTTTACATCATCTATATCATTGCCCAAGAATCCCAAAATGGTAATTTTTCCATCCATGTTCAAACCTTTCAAATCGGGAATATTTTCTGTGAGAACAGGCAATTTTCCAAAGTTATTTACCCCAGAGGCAAAGAAAAGGTAAGCCACTAATGGAAATATAAATAATATAACTAAAACAAAAGTCTTTTTCATTTTAACCCACTTATACAAAAATAAAAAAGACGGTTAGTAAACCGTCTTTTTTCTATGTTAATACTTTCTTAGAAGTCCCAAGCCAAAAAGCCGTCTTTGAACACATTGTAGATATAATCGGCTTCAAATAGCAGGATGAATATCAAATAGGAAACCAGAAATATTGGGGTCCATACTATAGCTCTCCTCAAGGAACTTTTTTCATCACGCAGGTGCATAAAATCCCAAGCAATATAATATGCTTTGACAAGGGTCAATATGATGAAGATCCAATTAAGGAGTTTCATGCCCAAAAAATAATTCTTGGTCAAAAGTTCTGGTTTAATAATACCCAAGGCAACCTCTATTGCAGTTACAATAGATAGGAATACAAGTACTCCCCATATTTTTTGAATATTGGACTTAAACTTTAAAAGTCCCCTGAAAATTTCCAGTTTATGCTCGTGCGCCATTTTATTATATTTTTTTTGAATTTCTGAATTCCAGAAATTAGATCAAGTTATACCAAATAGAAGAATGTAAATACAAAAACCCATACTAAATCCACAAAGTGCCAGTAGAGCCCTACTTTTTCAACCATCTCATAATGCCCTCTTCGCTCGTATGTTCCTAAAATGACATTGAAAAAGATAATTACATTGATGACTACGCCAGAGAATACGTGAAATCCGTGAAATCCTGTAATGAAGAAGAAAAAATCTGCAAACAGTCGGCTACCGTACTCATTACGGACAAGATTAGCTCCTTCAACCACCAAACTTGCATCCTTAAGTTTTGCAAGTGATTCTTGGCGATTTAATATCGTCTTCTCTCCTTCATCATTTATCGTTTCTGTACGAATTAATATATTAGGACTTGCCTTGAACCCTTCCAAAACTTCATTTACAGAGTAACTGGGTAAAGGTTTCCCTTCATAATACCATACTCCGTTCTTGCTTTCATGCTCAACTCGCTCGCTTGATATAGTTGTGGAAAAATCACTTAAGGCGGCGCGTTTTCCTGTTTCTGCGTCTACGAACTGGAGAATTCTTCCTCCTTTAGTCTCTATAGCTCCATAATCACCTTTTATGAATGTTGCCCATTCCCATGCTTGTGAACCCACAAAAATAGCACCTCCGATTACGGTGAGGAACATATAAAAAATGACTTTCTTCTGCATCATTTTATGGCCTGCATCCACAGCAAGCACCATAGTTACAGAGGACATGATCAAAATAAAAGTCATGAAAGCCACATAATACATTGGATAGTTTCCATGGAAAAAGGGAACGTGGGTAAATACTTCATCAGCAATGGGCCAAGTCTCTATAAACTTAAATCTAGAGAAGCCATAGGAGACCAAAAAACCAGAAAAGGTCAAAGCATCAGAGACAATAAAAAACCACATCATTAATTTTCCATAGCTCGCTCCCAGCGGACGATTTCCGCCTCCCCAAACATTATCTTCAGTACCGGTAGTTACCGTTGTATCCATAAAAAAGTCGATTTAATAAAACATTCACAAATTTACATCTTTTGATGTATTCGAAAAGATAAAGTTCAATGAAAACTTTTTCTCTTAAAATTTATTTTACAAAAAGCATAAATAGTATCAAATACACCCAAAGAAAATCTAAAAAATGCCAAAAAGTGGCACCCAATTCCAGCCCCAACATAGTATCTGGCATATATTTTCCCCTAATTTGCTGTACCAAAACCACCAATAGCGAAATTAGACCAGCGACCACGTGGGCTATGTGTACAGCAGCAATCAAAAATACATACGACATTTTAATACTGCTCGTTGGACCCGTAAAATAATATCCGTTTTCCAGCATTTGCGAGAATCCCATAAATTGTAATATGATAAAGGAAATCCCAAAAACCAATGTGGTTACCAGAAAAATAGTTCCCAACTTCTGATTATTTTTCTTGACTGCCTGCTTTGCGAGTACATAAGTAATACTACTTAATATTATTATAGCGGTACTTATAAAAAAAGCTTGTGGCAATTCTAAATCACTGATCCAATCATCTCGTTTACTACTTACGATATAGGCACTCGTCCAACCAGCAAACCCCATAATCAAGCTTACAATACCAAACCAAAGCATCATTTTCTTGGCCCGGCTGTTCTTTTGCTGCATTGTTCCTTCGGTCAAATCCATTTAAATCTAAAATTTAATTCCTGCTATAATAAAATATATTTTAAAACCTTATTCTTCATATTTCGTTTTTAAGCTCAATCAATTCAAATCGCTATTTAGAACTCTTAAAATAGTGTTTTACTGAATTTATCTATAACGAATATTAGTTGTATCAATGAAATATAGGTCACACTTGCCAGCATTAACCTTCTTGCGGAAGGATTATCGCGTTTTTCATACAGTTTAAATGCAAAACCAAGCATTGCCAAACCTGCCAATAGCACGATAATAGCTGCAGGTACGGACAACTGTAATCGACCTGTAAAACCAAATGCAGGCATTACTGAAATAACGATCATCCAAATGGTGTATAATATAATTTGTAGTGCTGTGCCAGTATCTTTTTTGCCTGTAGGCAACATTTTAAAGCCTCCTTTTTTGTAGTCTTCATCCAACATCCAACCCAATGCCCAAAAATGGGGGAACTGCCAAAAGAACTGAATCATAAAGAGGGTTCCTGATTCTATACCAAAATCATTTGTTGCTGCCACCCACCCCAACATAAAGGGTATGGCGCCCGGGAAAGCACCAACGAATACAGAAAGTGGGGTCTTAGTTTTTAAAGGTGTATATACACTCGTGTATAGAAAGATTGAAATTGCACCGAACATTGCCGTTTTTGGGCTGAGGACATATAAAGACAACACTCCCAACAATGTTAGCGCAATGGCTATTGCCATAGCAGTATTTACCGACATACGCCCAGAAGGAACTGGACGGTTTCTGGTACGTTTCATCAAAGCGTCCAAATCTTTTTCAATGACTTGGTTGTAGGCATTGGAAGCACCTACCATACAATACCCGCCAAAGGCAAGCAAAAGCACTGATACAAAATCGATTTGATAAGCACCCAGAAAATATCCTGCAATGGAAGAGAAAACCACACTTACTGCCAAGCGGGCCTTAGTGATTTCCTTAAAATCGGCATAAATTAAAGACCAAGATGTACTTTTTACAGAACTTACTGCAGATTTCATCCACTAGTTATATTGGCTGGCAAAGATAATGTCAGAGCAACTCTTTTCCAACCAATTGCCAGTCTTTATATTGTTTCTAAGGAAATATCCACTCTCAATTATATAACATTGCCACAGTATTTATGACAGTTCTCATAAAAACAAAAAAAAGCCCTAGCGAGAACACTAGGGCTTTTTCAATTCTTGCCTCGGCAAGAATTACATATATCTTATTGTAACTTAAAGGTAATTGGGATACTGAAAGGTACCTTAACCGCTCTTCCCCGTTGCTTACCTGGAGTCATCTTTGGGAGCTTATTGATAATTCGCAATGCTTCTTTTTCCAAGTTTTTATCCGGTCCACGCATTCTAATATTACCGATGCTACCATCTTTTTGAATTACGAAAATGACATTCACCCTTCCTTGTACACCCATTTCTTGGGCAATTTCTGGATAGCGGAAATTTTTACGAATGTGTTTTTGCATCATCTCTTGAAAACACTTCTTCTTATTGCTGGCGCCTTCGCAACCAGGGAAAACAGGAACGTCTTCAATAACCGCAAATGGTACAGAAATATCTTCTTCAACTTCCTCGACTTCAACCTCTTCTATTTCCATCACCTCTTCATCCTGACTGGTCTCAGTTGATTCGATTACGGTTTCTTCAACTTCTTCTTCATCTTCTACAACTTCGATAACTTCTGGAGCAGCTGGTGGCGGTGGCGGTGGCGGAGTCTTTATCTGTTCCGTCATTGGTACTTCTTCGTCCAACTGATCTTCAATATTCATAGAGATATCATAATCGTTATCAGGGTCGTACTTTTTCCATTCCATGGCTCCGTAAACCAATCCCAAAACGGCCGCTAATCCTATTACAAAATAGAGCGTACTGTTTTTTCCTACATCTGCCTTTGGATTCTTTTTTAGTTCCATTGTTTTGATTTTAATGTTCGCTAATTTAATTATTAATTAGTTAAATAAGCAATTAAATTTTCCATTTTAACGGCCTTTCTTTAGAAAAAAACCATTTAATAACACTAACTCCTACAATTGCGCCAAGCGTATTTGCAATAATATCTCCAAATTCGGCCATGCGATTTGCAGTAACTGTGTATTGTAACACCTCAATAAATATGCCATATGCTATAGCTGTAAACAAGATTGACAATACTGCTCTTCCTATGGTTATATCTCCCTGTGTACGTTCCCTTAAAAAGAAGCAACCCAGTATTGCAAAAATCAGGTAAAATGAAAAATGGACAATCTTGTCCGCATAAGGAATAGCAACTCCACTAGTATCAACCCCTGAAAAAGAAAATAAGCTAAGTATTGTAATAAAAAATACCCAGCTTACAAATAATATTGCAAAAACGTGCTTTTTAAGCACCAATCAATGCTTTATAGTCCTCATCACTCATTAGACCATCTACTTCCGAAGGATCGCTTATTTTTATTTTGATCATCCAACCTTCACCGTAAGGGTCGGAATTCACCTTTTCGGGCTCATCTTCCAAGACCTCATTGAATTCCACGATTTCACCACTTAGCGGTAAAAATAAATCAGAAACAGTTTTTACAGCTTCCACCGTACCGAACACTTCTTCTTTGTCAAGTGTCTCATCCAAAGTCTCTACTTCGACATAGACGATATCCCCCAACTCCCCTTGTGCAAAGTCAGTAATTCCCACAGTTGCCGTATCACCTTCAATCTTGATCCATTCGTGATCTTTCGTATATTTTAATTCTGCTGGTACGTTCATTGTTTTAATTTCTTTTAGTCCAGTGACAAATGTAACGGATCAGTAATAGCTTTTCAAGTAAAATTTATATCAAAAAAACAGGAGGGAGTTTGCGTCGTGGGGATTTTTAATTCCCAAAATTATACCGCAAAGTAAAGCCCGCATTGATAGTAGTCTGCGGGAAAGCAGTTGACACTGCGAATTCTGAAAACGTATGGTCATAGAAGAATAGGGCATTTAAGCTTTTGCTCAAGGCATAATCAGCTGTAAACTTAATGGCCATTAGATTTTGGCCCGATGTAATCTGGTTACTATCAATATCAAGGTTGCGAATTATGGTGATATTATCTCTTAAGGACAAGTCTGCTTTAAGGTTTAAATCACCTTTTAAACGTGTTTTTTCTCCACCAATATTGGTTACGAACTTCACATCTTTAAAGCGATAGCCCAATCCCAAGGTGTATTCCCTACCATTGATTTCCGTGAGCAGGTTGTTGTCAAAACTTAAAGATAATGTTCTATCCGTTCTTACTTCTGCAAGGAAACTAAACGAGTTTTTCATTTCAAAATCCATTCGGATCAATGGATTGAACTGATCATTAAGCACTACATTATTGATGATGTTTTCTGGAAGGAAATCTTCGGTATCAGGGTCTATTGTCGTATTCTCTCTCTCCAAATTGGTTTGAAAGGAATTGATGCTGTAGGCAGCACGGTAACCATGGCTCAAAGAAAAACGCTTGAACTTCTTCTTAAACCATCTATTTTTCATTAAGCCCGTATACTTGATATTCCAATTGGGAATGGGAATTTCCCGAAAAGCATCCAAATTGACTCTATTTACATCTCGCCCTGTGTAGGCGGCAAAAAAGGCAGGCAATAAAACTTCTTGTTGTGTTTTTCCATAACGTTGTGGGAATCCGTCGTCATCCAAAGGACCTGTTGTTTGTCCCCGATCCGAAACCAATCGATTTGCAATGGTAATCCTGTTTTGTTTGAATTTTTCAAAGGTTTCGGAATCAAACTCATCACTTTTACTAAAGGCAGTACTTATCATCATTGCGGAAATACTGAAATTTCCAAAATTGTTCCCCAAGAGTTCTTCATATTGGAATTCTCCACCACCAAGATCATTTACCTGAAAATTCTCCTGATAGCTATTGGATATTTGCCTATCCATTGTTAAGTCTATCGTAATATCTTGGGTAGGTTGCGCAGTTGCGGTGATGTTCAATTGTTTATTGGAATTTTCCAAATATTGGGAGTTGAACTCCGAAAACGTGGTCAACCACCCTCTTCTGGCCGCTTCAAAACGTACATCCGACTGACTCCCGAACACAAAGCCCAATGAAGGCCTAGCCGTACCTATAAATCCAATAGATTGTGTGTACCCGGGAAGCACCTTACCATTATTTTCACTGTAGTTTACGTTTATTCGCTTTACCATAGTAACAAAATCGACTATGGTGTTGAACGTCTTGCTCGTCTTTTTTGGTGGTTTTTCGTCTTCTTCCGATGCTAGATTTCCTGCTTTGTCCCTTCTTCTAGCTGATTGATTGGCCGTAACCTTACCGTCTCGTTTCTTTAATCCCAAGAAATCGTAAAAACGCTGCATACTCAAATTACCGGTTAAATTATGCGTATTGGCGTTTTGTATCGTATTGATCTGCTCTCCGGGATTTTCAAGCTGTACCACCTCATTCAAAGCATCGCCGCCACGTTGCCAATCAAAATTACTGGTATAGGAGTACTGTGCATTGATAAAGTTTAGGAAAGGGAATTTATCAAATGGAAGTTCATAATTCAACTGCATTTGTTGCGAATGCCTATTGGATTCCCCAACATCAAAAAAGCCGTCCCATAAATCCAAATCTTGATTAATTCCAGAACTTTCATCATCGTCGACATTAAAGTAGTTACGAACAATATTGTTGTTAGACCCTGTTAGATTTAATCGCAATGATTTGGTAATACTATAGTTTAACGCGTATTGCCAATTGAACAAATAGTTACGTTGTTGCAAAAGCGGGAGATCTAGAGCGTCTACACCGGGCTCCAAAACATCTCTAAACCGTTGCTGGTTAAAGGAACGGTTATAATTGGCATTCACAGAAATACTGGTAGGTAGCACATTAAAGTTAAGCTCCTTAAGCCATTTCCAATATTCACTCATAAACAAAGAGTCTTTTTTTGCGAAAGGAGCAATCGGGGCCGGTTTAAAATTATGGTTGTATACAAAACCCGTGGTTACGTTTTGGTCTCGCAATTCTTCCACTTCAAAATCCCGATGATCCGTTTCGTTATAGGAGTAATTGAACGTAAAGTTTTCTACATCGAAAAAGTTCTCTTTTGCTTCCTCTCCCCTATTTTTCCGTACTCCAATTAGATTGATACTGGTCCTCTTGGTATAATCTTCCGCTTGTCTTTGAATAGTTTCAGCATCTTCTTGGGTTTCAGCTGCGGCAATACGGTCGTCCAATTTTAAATCGTCATAAACAGGGTCGAATTCCGGGGTTATCAAACTTTCCGATATGCCGTAATTAAACGGCAACTGAATTCCCCATTTTTTTGGAAACAATTGACCTACATTCACATTGGTCACCACATCGTAGGATATGGCATCCTCTCGTGAACGCTCATTGGGCATTTGATCAATGGAACCAAAACCAGACGTACTTCTGCTTCCCGTAGCAGTGACATTTGCAAAATCTGCCATATTTGCGTCCAAAGCAGCAATTGCCGCCCATCCACCGTTATTATCCAAGCCCGCCAAACGAAGTTCGTTAAACCAAACCTCACCACGAGCGGGTAAATCGTCAATATTCTTGATTCCCACCATCATACCACGAATACTTCCCAAAGATGGATTTCCTCGTATGCCAATACGCAATCTACCCAAGGTCCTTGGCGCAAATTCATCTACTAAAACAGCTTCACCGTCAATGATTTCATAGTAGTTTACCTCATTGAGTGTTTGTTCTGCAATTCCTCTTGATTTCACCTTACTCAAATCGCTCAGGTCAATATCAAGCTGATTTACATCTGGCCAAATTTGATCTGGCGACGTCACGTTAAAGGGAGTAAATTGAAGCGGTAATTCTATTTGATAAAAGTTTTCAGAAAAGTCAGTTCCAATTCTTAGAAAACCGACCAATGGGGTATCGCTATCGGAATAGTCACCGTTCAATATTTTTTCCGCATGCATGAACATTTTTATTCGTTCGTACTGCCTAACGTCAATATTCACATTTTTAAATACCCCACGAGAATCCTGAGACTCCAAATTTTCAACAACGAAGGAGAGGGATTGTTCATTCTGACGTATGATGGTATTATTGTTATTCAATTGTTCACGAACCACACCTGGAGGCAAAACGTAGGGAATAGGCTGTCTTGCAAAGTTTTCTTCTATATTGACCGTATTTACATCAAGTACCGTTCCATCATCAGAAGGATCACTATCAATTTCATCTGGTTGAAGTGAGTTTGTATAGGTTCTCCAGTCTCCACGTACCAAATCCAAAGTAGCAAAACGCAGTATGACATCACTTGTAAAGCCTGTCATATACATTCTCATAAAGCTAATGGAACGGAAATCCGTTATTCCACCAACGGCTTCTGTAAAATCACTTAATGGAATCTTGTACTGAATCCATCGATAATTGACCTCAGTTCCGTTTGGGACTCTATTGCCACTTGCAGTACCTTCCCGAATATCGGTCACATACTGGTCATCCACTGTAGTATTTGGTTTAATTTGAATACGATATTCGTAATAGCTATTGACGGTGTTCATGGTCAAATCCCTATCAATATCTTCTACATCGGGCAATGTAGTTGATCCCCTATTGGTGTTGGTTACTTCAACCGGAGAATTACCTTGTGGATTATTAAAATCCAAATAACGCTCTAGAATGCCTCCCTCTCTATTCAAATAATACTGGTAATTATCAAATGCAGGGTCTTCTGCAGGTCCGTTGTAAATAGCTTGTTCCTCAGCATCATCCAACCCATCAAAACCCAAATCTTGCAATGACCTATTTGTTTCGTCAGCATCAAAAGCGTAGACCAGCGATTGTGTTGAAGGAACTTGACCCCATATTGTAGATCTAGGAGTTTCTACATTGGTAGTACCGGGCAATCCATTTTCATATTGCTTTCTTCCGTCCTTGAGGATATCTTCTGAGATATTTCCCAAGTTAAGTACCAGTTCCCCAACATTTGAATCGTTGGTATCACCATCAATATAAGGATCCAATACCCAAAACTGAACAAATTCCACATTGGACTGTTCAAAATTGGTACTGCTCAACGGACGCATAATACCTGCCCACTTATTAGTATCAGGCTCAGTTTCAAAACTGGGATTAGCATTATAGGGTCCTTTTTGATCTGGATAATATACTACATCCAAAGTTCCTTGTACTTGGGTTTGCCCTTGCGCAATGTCGGTTTCTGTAAATACCTCGTCAATAAATACTCTACGGGTTGCATTCAGCGAAATATCATTATCTGACAATCCCGAAGGCCTTTGGTTGGTATAGAAAATTGGATCAACGGTGTACCAGGACATTTTTGACCTCTCAAAACCTACGTCCAAGCCAGTTCTATCTTGTGCAAATTCAACAGGCGGACTAGCCAGGGTCCATCCCAAAGACGAACGAATATCAATTAAAGCCTGTGCGCCTTCAAAATCATCTATGTACGTAGTGGTCTCCCCTTCAAAATCAGCGTTTTTAGGAGAGTTTGGCTTCAAAAAAGCAACCTCGCCACGTATGGAAAGATTGGAAGGAACATCGGTGTCTATGTTTGGAAGCTTATTCGCCAATCGTGTTAGAAACGGAATCTCGGTGCTAAAATTCCCGTTTAAACCAAAAATAGTATTGTTCACAGGCTCAATACCAAAATTTGATTTTTGGGTAAGGGGTCGCTCATTGAGGTTCAACAGCGTACCGCCCAAGACAAAATTCTCATTGAATTTATGTTCTACGTTTATCCCTGTAAATCTTCTGGTCTGCTGTCCAAAGACTGCATTATTTTCTACTGAAATATTTATTGGGGTATTGGAGGCTTCTAAACTAGGGTCTAAAATCTGTACTGTCCCTGCTTGATAGTTTACGGTATAATCTATACCTTCTTGCAATTGACGACCACCTGCAGTTACTCGTACCGAACCTCTTGGCACATTGAACGCACCAATGGGTATCCCATTATTTCCTTCAGACTTGTAGCGCCCCTTTAACTGGAAACGATTCTTCTCGGCATCTTGCAACGAAGCAGCTTTGGTCTTCGCGTACATATTCCTAAATACGTATTTCTGCTGGTTAACATTGTATCCTTGATCATTTTCAACATCATACGTTCCACCACCCAACTCATCAAATAGAAACTCTCCAAAAGGCTCCACTTTGGTGAAGATGATTCTACCGGATTGTGTGTCTACCGTAATTCCAGGAACGTAATCAAAGAATCCATCACCACCGGGCTGAACATCATTGTAGATATTTAAGCGATCCAGATTGAACACATTGATAAGAATACGTTCTTCAAGTCCAGTGGGCCAACCTGCATTTGGGTCTACGGGAGTAATATAGTTTCTAGGTGTAGGATCTGAATAAAGGATATTCAGTTTAAAATCTTCTTGGCTTAGTTGAAACGCTCCAGTGGAATAGATGTTTTTCATCATCAAATCCCAGATTGGATCGTCGACATTCGTAATATTACTTTTTAGTAGTTTTAATATGAGCGTATTATTTTCGATGATGGGATTAACGCCACCGGATACGGTCGTAGCATCTACACCGCCATTTGCAAATTCCCCAACCTGAAAAACCTCTCCATTGAACGTGTATTGGAACGCCACACCCAAAACCTCGTCATTGCTTAAACGTTGGTTTAAAGAAATGTAACCCAATTGTGTATCAAATTGATAGTCTCTTCCCACTTCCAATTTTCGGGCATTTTCCAGTATGGCGTAATCGAACCCTTGATTTGCTTCAACATTAAAACCATTATCAACTGTTGCAATGTCCCTAACACCCGTATTCATAGCTCCGCCACTTCCTATTAGTGCAGGATCAAAGTCATTGGCGCCATTTTGTGGCAAAGCTCCCGGTTGTAAAACATTAAAGAATCCTGCCGGAGCATTGCCTTCTTTCCCAATTCTGGTAATTTCCCTACCATCGCTTCCCAATTCAACTTCTCCCAAATCTTGAACTGCAACAACATTTCTTACGTTCAGGGTCTGCTGATTTCGGTTGGTCACCCACACCTCAAGGCGAGTAATTTGTATTTGACTACGTATGAAGGGATAGTTAGCGAGTGCTTGGTCATAATTATCCCTAAAGTATTGTGCCAAGAAAAAATGTTTGTCCTCATCATAGTCCAAGGCGGTCAATGCAAACTCATTGACTGTACCTCCTCCTTGTGCAACCACTGTATTATTTTGTGACCGTTGTTCCGAAAAAACCGCTGTTACCGTAGTTTTACCAAATTGCAATTGTGTTTTTACTCCAAAAAGGCTCTGCGCACCAGTAATCAAAGAACTGTTCAAAGGCATATTTACGTTACCTATCTCTATCTTTTGAAGAATATCATCCTCGGTAGGCGTATAATCGATTTTAACCAAATTCTGGAAATCAAACGTTGCTTCGGTATCATAGTTCGCCGTTACCTGAAGACGTTCCCCTACTTTACCCAACAAGCTCAGGCTTATCCTTTGGTCAAAATCAAAGGAAAGGTTGGTCCTGTTTCTGGGAGATAATGCAGGGTTGTCATTTTTCTGCCAAAGTATCCCCAAGTCCATAGCAACAGAACCTTGCGGAATTACTTCAATGGTGTTCCCTCCAAAAATGGATTCAAAGAAGCTACTGTTCACATAAAAATTTGGAAGTAAATTCTTTCTAGCTTCTTCACTACCCTCTTTTTTTCCTGTAAATGCATCGATTTTATCCTTGAAGTAGGATTTCATCTTTTCTTTTTGAACAAGGTCAAAATACTGTTCTGGTGTAAGAATGACAGGATAATTGATATCAAATTCGCCAACACGTTCCGTGTAGATATACATATCCAGTTTTGGATCGTACGTGTACTTGGCTATGATACTATTGGGGTTTTCCAATATTAGCTGACCAAGCTCAAAACCAGTTTTCACTGAATCCTGAACTTGTTCATTGGTTTCCTGGCCTGTTAGGTTGGCGGTTATCAGAAAACATGTAAAAAAGAAAAAGTACCTAAATCCTATCGATTTAAGTATTGGTTGTGCCCCTCTTTTCAAACTAATTACAAATTTTTCAGCGCGAATTTAATAGTGTCCTCAACGCTTAGTGAAGGATCTTCGGATAGCACCTTGTCAACAACCTTTTCAGACTGCCTCCGTACGAAACCAAGAACCTCTAAAGCAGATAACGCTTCTTCTTTACTTGTATTGTTCGATTGGTGGGAAACTTCTCCCATATCGTAGACTTTTAAAATCTTGTCCTTTAAATCAAGAATAACACGTTGTGCGGTCTTGGCACCAATTCCTTTTATTGACTGAATGGCAGGAACATCTCCATTGGCAATAGCATCCCTAATTTGGACAGGTGACAAGGAGGATAACATTGTTCTTGCAGTGCTAGATCCAATACCAGAAACAGAAATCAATAACCTGAATATTTCACGTTCTGACTGCTCCAAAAAACCAAAAAGTGTGTGCGAGTCTTCCTTCACTTGCAAATGTGTGTAAAGACGTATATTTTCTTGATCTTTAAGCTGAGAAAAAGTATGCAGTGAAATATTCACAAAATAGCCTATGCCACCACATTCAACAACAATATAAGTGGGGTTCTTCTCAACTAATTTTCCGTTTAAGTGGGTAATCATATTATGGTTGTTTTTGTCGATTGTTCGTTGTTTGCTTCGGCTACGCTCAGCACCCCGGTTGTTTATTTAAATCTAAATTTTAGTTTGAACTTATGCTTAAACTTGAGTTTTGAGTTTGAACTTGCATTTGTATTTAAGTCTTAAGCCTCTCTACTCCCCCATTTTTGCCCTTCGCCGTTTTTCACGCTCTTGAGCATCTATTACAGCTACTGCGGCCATGTTCACCATTTCATCTACACTTGCTCCTAACTGTAAAATATGTGCAGATCTTCGAAGACCCACCATAATTGGGCCTATGGATTCGGCATTGTTCAGGCCTTTCAATAATTTATACGTAATATTTGCAGAATCCAAATTTGGGAATACCAATGTATTTACTTTTTTTCCTGCCAATTTTGAAAATGGAAAATTATTGTGACACAGTTCTTGACTTAATGCAAAATCCGTTTGAATCTCACCATCAACTACCAACTCGGGATTCCTTTCGTGCAATATTTTGACAGCTTCCCTAACTTTTTGGGCATTTGGATGGTTAGAAGAACCGTAATTTGCATAGGACAACATCGCCATTACAGGATTAAAGCCAAACGTGCTGGCGACATTTGCGGTCATTTGTGCTATTTCTGCCAAGGCCTCTGCACTAGGATCTACATTTATGGAAGTATCCGCTAAAAATAGTGGTCCCCTATCGGTTATCATTATGTTTACTGTGGAGGCATTTTTGACTCCTTTTGCACGTCCCAAAACTTCAAATACAGGCTTTAATACCAATGGATATGCTCTGGAATAGCCAGAGATCATTCCGTCTGCATCACCTTCCAAAAGCATCATAGCGCCAAAATAATTACGCTTGCCCATATTGACATTTGCGCTGTATTTGGTTTCTCCTTTTCTTTTTCTGGATTCCCACAACTTCATCGCATATCTAGTCCGCATTTCCTTTGATTCGTCCGAGCGTGGATCTATAATAGGCACTTCGGCATCAAATTCCAATTCCTTTTTTAACTTCTCAATAGTTTCCCTATATCCTAGCAAAATTGGTATGGCTATACCTTCATCATGGACTATTTGTGCTGCTTTCATTACATCGAGCAATTCTGCTTCTGCAAAAACAATGCGTTTGGGGTTAACCCGCGCCCGGTTGTGCAAAAGGCGAACTACTTTGTTATCATTTCCAGATCTCTGGTATAGTTCTTCTTCATACTTTTTCCAATCCTCAATCGGTACTTTTGCCACTCCACTGTCCATAGCGGCTTTTGCCACCGCTGGTGGAATTTTAGTTATCAATCTTGGATCAAAAGGTTTGGGAATGATATATTTCTTGCTAAAAAACAATCTCTTAGTATCGTAAGCGATATTTACCTGTTCCGGAACAGGTTCTCTGGTTAAATCCGCTAAAGCCCTAACCGCAGCCATCTTCATCTCTTCATTGATTTTAGTCGCCCTAACATCCAATGCTCCCCTGAAGATAAATGGAAATCCAAGAACATTGTTCACTTGATTGGGATGATCTGAACGACCTGTTGCCATAATGATATCATCTCTTGTTTTACAAGCTAAGTTGTATTCAATCTCAGGGTCTGGGTTTGCCATTGCAAAAACAATAGGGTTTTTAGCCATGGACTTAAGCATTAGGGGTGTTAGGATATTGGCAATGGACAATCCAATAAAGACATCCGAATCTTTCATGGCCTCCTCCAAAGTATCTATCTTTCTATCCGAGGCAAACTCCTTTTTTTCTTTGGAAAGATTTTCACGATCACTTCGGATGACACCTTTGCTATCCAACATTACAATATTTTCAGGCTTTGCACCGAATGCAATATAAAGCCTGGTGCAAGAAACAGCAGCTGCACCGGCGCCACTGACCACAATTTTTATCTCTTCAATTTTTTTATGGGCAAGTTCCACCGCATTCAGTAAAGCAGCTGCCGAAATAATGGCAGTACCATGCTGGTCATCGTGCATGACCGGAATATCCAATTCTTCTTTTAGACGTCTTTCAATTTCAAAAGCTTCCGGCGCTTTAATATCCTCAAGGTTGATTCCCCCAAAAGTTGGTGCTATAATCTTTACGGTTTCAATGAATTTATCAACATCTGTAGTATCCAGTTCAACATCCATTCCATCGATATCAGCAAAAATCTTGAACAACAAGCTTTTCCCTTCCATCACAGGTTTTGATGCCTCTGGGCCAATATTTCCCAATCCTAAAACGGCCGTTCCGTTAGAAATTACTGCAACAATATTTCCTTTGGCGGTGTACTTGTAAACATCATCCTTGTTTTTTTCAATCTCCAAACAGGGTGCAGCAACCCCAGGAGAATAGGCAAGAGCTAGATCGCGCTGGGTAGCATAAGGCTTTGTAGGCACTATTTTTATTTTACCTGGCTGAGGCTTCGCGTGGTACAATAAAGCTTCTTGACGTTGTTTTTCTTTGCTCATCTTTCTTTTTTGAGGCTATAAATGTATAGGTTATTCTTTTTAATTGGACGCACATCAAAATAAAATAAAAAAGACGCCAAAACATAGTGGCGTCTTTTCATATTCTTTTAATGTTCAATTACCAAAAATACCCAACTATAATTGTTGTCACCACTAATAATATAATGGCTAAATAGCGATAGTTTTTATACCATGGCAAATCTTTGAGTTCTTCCGTCTCTTCCGCGAACATTTCTTTCTTATAGGTATATTCCGCTACTTTTTGTGCATCTGGCTCTCCAGTTGTCAAACTGACTATAATATGGGTGAGCAGACTTATTACAAACAAAAGATTGGCTTTGGCGAGAAAGTGGAATTCATTTAGGTAAGGCGCAATGTCATAACTGGCCGACAATATCATAAAAATGGCTACTGCTCCTCCAACCAAGAGACTTATAAAAGCTCCTGTGGCATTTGCTCTTTTCCAAAACAATCCTAAAATAAAGGCTGAAACTACTGGCGGGCTTGTAAAAGCAATTACCAACTGAAGATAGCCCCATAGCGAATCGCTCACCTTTTCTATGAAAGGAACCCAAAGTGATGCAAGAACCACCAATATCAATGTAGCTATCTGTCCTGCCCTTACCAATTGTTTACTGGTCATTTCTGGACGAAGTTGTTTTACAAAATCCATAGTGATCAATGTTGAAGCCGAATTGAACGTTGCTGAAACTGATGACATCATAGCTGCCAATAGTCCCGCAACTACAAGACCCAAAATACCGGTGGGCAAAAGCTGAAACAATAGTACAGGATAGGTTAGATTAGGACAATCTGAAAGATTCTCGCACATACCTCCAGTAGCTAGTGGATAGTTAAGGTTTGAAATATCTAAAGTATTAAACAATAGAAGTGCCAATACCCCGGGCACTACCATGATAAAAATTACAGGAAGTTTTAACAAACCTGCAAATAATGCACCCCAGCGACCGTGATTTAAATCTTTGGCTCCCAATACACGTTGCACCATAAACTGGTTATTTGCCCAAAAATAGAATCCTAGCAGTGGTACGCCCGTTAATAATCCCCACCAGGGCATAAATTCATCATTATTGGGGCGAACTAGGCTGAACACCTCCCCCGAGTTGGACGGTATAAATTTTCCTTCGGTAGCTCTGTCTCCAAAATTGACATCTCCAGATGCCAATGCCGCATCCAATTTGGACATCATACCACTCCATCCACCACCCAACTCTTCAAAAGCAAAATAGGTGAGCAAACAGGAACCTATAATCAATAAAACCGCCTGAATAACTTCGGTTTGTATAACAGAGTTAAGTCCACCCGGAATTGTATATGCTGCGGCCGCAACAGCCAAACCTATGATGATGTAGGTGGAATCCACATCTGGGAACAAAAGTTTTAAAACAATACTACCAACGTAAAGTCCCGCAGCCGTGTCCACGAGTACATTTCCAACAATCGTTATCAAAGAAAAGTAATATCTCGATCTTTTGTCATAGCGTTTCTGCATGAATTCCGGCATGGTATATACTCCAGATTTTAAATAAAACGGCAAGAAAAATATGGAGAAGAAAATAAGGATGACAACGGCATACCATTCGTAGTTGTACACGTTGACATTGGTCTGAAAACCATCCGAAGCCAAACCAACCAGTGTAGAACTTGAAATATTTGCAGAAAAAAGTGCAATCCCAACAATAGGCCATGTCATGGTCCTACCTCCTAAAAAATAGTCTTCCGAACTGCTTCTTTTTGATTTTGATATACCGTAGATTATAATTCCTACGAGATATACCAGAATCACAATAATATCCAAGGTCTGTAATCCACTCATGGTCTTTCTTGATTTAGTTAGTTTGTCTTCCGTTTGTGCACATTATGATTTTTAGACGTAACCCAATTTCTTTCGATTATGGTAAATTTACTGGCCTATTTTTAAGAAAATCATAGTTTGCTTACAAGGCAATATAGTCTTTTTAATTTTTTCTTAAAAAAAACTTAACATCTAATATCATCATGGGGTAACCTCAATCGTTGTAGTAGGTTTACTAACTTTTTAAAAATTTTAGGTTTCGTTGCAAACCTGAAAACTTGGTTCGCTTTACAGGGGATTTTTTGAAGATTTTTTTGAAAACATCTTCCGTGATTTCCTCCCAATCTTTTTTGGTCATGGAAAGTAATTCGGGATTTGGATTGAAAAGTGGTTCGCTGTGCGCTTTTGAGAAACGGTTCCAAGGACAGACGTCTTGGCAAACATCACAACCGAACATCCAGTCATCAAATTTACCGTGAAATTCTGTTGGAATCTCGTTTTTTAATTCGATGGTAAAATAAGAAATACATTTGCTCCCATCCACTACATATGGTTCCACAATGGCATCTGTGGGGCAAGCATCAATACAAGCGGTACAAGTTCCGCAATGGTCGGTTACCGGGCTGTCATATTCCAAATCCAGGTCTATGATCAATTCGGCAATAAAATAAAACGACCCTACTTGTTGGGTCAATAAATTGCTATGCTTTCCAATCCATCCCAAACCACTTTTGGCTGCCCACACTTTATCGAGCACAGGTGCGGAATCCACAAATGCCCTACCATGTACCTCACCGATTTCTTCCTGTATAAAATGCAGTAATGATTTCAATTTATCCTTTATCACAAAGTGATAGTCTGTACCGTAAGCATATTTTGAAATCTTGTATGCATCCTTATTTTGATGTTCGGATGGGTAGTAATTCAGCAATAATGAGATAACAGATTTAGAACCTTCCACCAATTTGGTCGGGTCCAAGCGTTTGTCGAAATGGTTTTCCATATACTGCATTTCGCCATGCATATTTTGGTTGAGCCATTTTTCCAATCGAGGGGCTTCATCTTCCAGAAATTCAGCCTTGGAAATTCCACAAGATAAAAAACCGAGGCGTTTAGCTTCATTTTTTATTAGTGTGGTATTAGACTGTTTACCCATAATTATCGTAGAACAAAATTCAATTTAACCTCTTTTGGTTTTAGAGAAATCATAGGATTGATTTCTACTCGGGACATTTTGGTACTAATATGATACTTTTTAATAATCTCGACCATGACCATGACCATTTCATAATTTGCAAAGGCATTGCCCACGCACATACGCGGCCCAGCTCCAAAAGGATAATAATAATTTGAAGCTTCTTTCATATTCATAGCTACAAAACGGTCTGGAATATATTCCGTTGGGTTTTCCCAGAAATCTTTATGCCGGTGCAACTCAAAAATGGAAAGCAACACCAATGTACCTTTCTTCATATGTAAGCCATCAATCTCGTTATCCTCGATAGCAACTCGGTCTATAAAATAAGCTGGCGGATATAAACGCATCGCTTCTTTTATGCAAGATGTAGTTAAAGATAGTTTGCTCAAATCTTCCCATGTGTAGTTATCCTTTTCCAGACTACTGATTTCTTCAAAGAGCTTTCTTTGTAATTCTTCATCCTTGCTCATAAAGTAAAGTGTAAATGCCAAGGCGTTTGCAGTTGTCTCATGCCCTGCAGTAAATAGGATCAAAACTTCATCTATAAGCTGTCTTCGGGGCATTTTTGCACCATCTTCATAAGTTGCATTCAACAACATGTCCAGTAAGTCGTGTTCTTCTTTTCCGCTGGATAAACGTTCTTCTATGAGGTCATTAAGAATATCTCTTCCTGTTTCTGCCATATCCATATGTTCCCCAATTTCTCCAGAAGCTTTGTACCACCATTTAAAATAGGGCTGTCGCATCTCGCGAATCAACATTTTCTGGTTTTCTTCGGTGATATGCTGAAGGCGGGACATGGGTTCCCGAATATCATTACTGCTAAAGAGTGATTTTGCGACAACTTGAAATGCCAAATCGCCCATTAAGGCAAATACATCTTGCTCCGTACTGGGAACAATACGCTCCAATTCGGCAACAATGGCATTGCGCATTATAGAAAAGAGGCCTTTCAATTTTTTTACATGAAATGCAGGCTGAATCATTCTTCTGTGCGCCCGCCAATGCTCTCCTTCCGATGTTAGCAATCCATAGCCTATATATTTTGCCAAATCCTTGGTCTGTAATTTAGATTTGGAATAATAGCGATGCTTTTTTTGAAGCACTTGCTTGACCAAATCTGCATCTCTAGAGAACAACACCTTTCCCTCGCCTAAAATAGAAATGCGAAAAGTATCACCAAGCTTTTCAAAATTTTCATGGTGGAAGGGCAAAGGATTTTTTAGAATACGTTTGCTGTTGAGCAATACTTTGAGTGCAGAAACATGGGGTAACTTTTTCATTAAAACAAGCCTCCTTGCGTTGCTCCTTTTATTCGCCCAAGATGTTTATAAGCGAGCTCCGTAACCTCACGACCTCTGGGGGTACGCATAATAAATCCTTGCTGGATCAAGAAAGGTTCATATACTTCTTCAATGGTTTCTGCACTTTCTGATACTGCGGTGGCCAATGTAGTGATTCCAACAGGACCCCCTTTGAATTTATCAATAATTGTGCTCAGAATTTTATTGTCCATTTCATCTAATCCATGAGCATCAACATTCAAGGCCTTCAAACTAAATTTTGAAATATCCATATCTATGCTTCCATTTCCCTTTATCTGGGCAAAGTCCCTAACTCTTCGCAGCAACGCATTGCAGATACGGGGCGTTCCCCTGCTCCTGCCAGCAATCTCTATGGCGGCTTCGTTGGTAATGGGAACTTTCAATATTTCAGCACTACGTTCTACGATGGTGGATAACAGTTCGGTATTGTAGTATTGCAACCTACTCTGAATTCCAAATCTTGCCCGCATTGGCGCTGTCAACAATCCTGAACGTGTGGTTGCCCCCACAAGTGTAAATGGACTTAGATTGATTTGAACCGTTCTTGCGTTTGGTCCAGTTTCAATCATGATATCAATTTTATAGTCTTCCATTGCGGAATATAAATACTCTTCAACAATGGGACTCAACCGATGGATTTCATCAATGAACAACACATCCCGTTCTTCTAAATTGGTCAAAAGGCCTGCCAAATCTCCCGGTTTATCCAAAACGGGTCCCGAAGTAATTTTTATTCCCACCCCCAACTCGTTGGCCAAAATATGTGCGAGAGTAGTTTTTCCCAATCCCGGAGGTCCATGAAACAAGGTATGGTCTAAAGCTTCACCTCGTAAATTTGCAGCTTGCACAAAAATTTTCAAGTTCTCCAATACTTGTTCTTGACCCGTAAAATCATCAAAAGTGATGGGTCTTAGCGCTCTTTCAATATCGAGCTCTTCTTGAGAAAAATGTTCAGGATTTGGGTCTAAGTTTTCATTCATGTCCTAACAAATATAGTCGAAAACGAAGTCTACCTAAAACCATTTTATTTAAACTTGAATATGAGTTGAGTTTTGACCAGTAGGCTATTTTAAGAACTTTTCAAGGTAATCTTCATTTTTTGATAATAACAATTTGTAATACCTCGAAATTTATTTGATATTCCTTCTTGTTAAGTCTCTAGCAGAATGATTGATGGTTAGGATATCCACTCGGTTTTTAGTAACTACCTTATAGATAATCCTATAATTTCCTTCGATTAATTGCCTTACATCATCCCTTTCAAATTCTGGCACCAAACTTCCCAAGTAAACCTGTCTTTTTAGAATTTCCGCTCTACTTTTAATTCGGATAATTTGAAGCTTGGCGTAATATTTTGAGTCTTTTTTGATGTAGTCCGCAATATCCTTCAAATCTGAAATAGCTTGCGGAGTCCAGTTTACTTGAACCATTTTTCAATTTCCTTATCCAATTGCGCATGTTCAGTTACATCGTTTTCCAAGGATTGTTTTTCGCCACGTTCAATCTTTTCTATAAATATCAGTCGCTCGACCAACTCATCAAGAGAAAATTCATCTGGAAAAAACTCAATATGTTCTTTTAGTTTTTGTTTTGTGAGCATTTTGATTTATTTGAATAAAGTTAGAAAAAATATGGAAAACGAGGATTTTGAAAAATTAAAGGTAACAAACCTCTTTCTTGTCTTTTTAAAAATCTAAGCCTTAAATTAGATACTTCAAATAAAATTGCTTCAACTGTAACGCTTTATGGTAACTACTGAGTATTCTATCGGGATTATACAATACATTCCCTTTTTCTACATTATTTGGTCGGACGACTTGCTTTCAGCTTCTGAAATATCTGTTGTAACCAAAACCATTGAAGAGGATGCTTCGCTCGAACAACATGAAAAAGAGCAGCTTTTACTCTGGTTGAACAGGGATGCTCCACCTGCCAATGAAGAAATCAAAAATTGGCAACATACAATTTCCAATTCCGATATAAAACTTGTTGAAAGCGATACCTATCCTTTAACTTCTTTGAGTCAAAGATTGGCAAGCGTTCACTGTGATCATTGCGACTTTAATGACCATCTGAAACATATAGAGATTCATTTGGGGATACAGCCCAACCACTACAACCATTTGTTCGATGTTGAAATAATTCATGAAAAGACTTCGCACCAATATTCAGCAACTATTTTGGATGGTATTCTTAAAGAACCCCATACAGCAATTATTGATGATTTTCGCGACTTTCTTCATAAACCCATTTTTGATTGGAGCATCGAGCGAAATAAGGAAACGTTTAGGGCTCGAACCTTGGAACAGGTAAAACTTTTGGGCGAGAACGGTTATGGTGCAATGGCCTATGATGAAGAATATGGTGGTTTGGGGAACATGCCCGCCTATGCCGCCATTTTTGAACATTTAATGTTCGTTGATGGGAGTTTGGCTATAAAGTTTGGAGTACAGTTTGGTCTATTTGGTGGTAGCATTCAAAAACTGGGAACCAAAAAGCATCATGACGACTATTTGGCCAATACGGGAACAACAAAACTGCTTGGTTGTTTTGCCATGACAGAGACCGGACATGGTTCCAATGTAAGAGGAATCAAAACTACGGCTACTTACGATAGGGCTACGGATACTATTGTACTCCATACACCTGGAAAAAATGACAATAAAGAGTATATAGGGAATGCGTTGCATGCTAGAATGGCATCTGTTTTTGCACAGTTGATCGTCGATGGAAAAAATGAGGGAGTACACGCCATTTTAGTACCACTACGAGATGAAAGCCATCAGGTATTTGAAGGAATCACTATTGAAGACAACGGCTATAAATTAGGGCTTAACGGTGTCGATAATGGTAAGATCTGGTTCAATCAGGTACGAGTACCCCGTAAAAATCTATTGGATAAATATGGGGAAATCAAAGATGATGGCTCGTATTTTTCAGCTATAAAAAATCCAAACAAACGATTCTTCACTATGCTTGGCACATTGGTGGGCGGTCGTATTTGTGTGGCCAAAGGTGCTTTGGGAGGCGCTAAAATGGCATTAACGATTGCCGTGAAGCATGCCTTAAACCGAAGACAATTCAATGATAGCGTAAAGATTCAGGAAGATTTGATAATGGATTATCCAACGCACCAACTTCGATTGACACCTGCTATCGCCAGTGCTTATGTCTACCACGTTACTTTAGAGGAACTCATGAAGCGCTATAGTGATACTTCCCAACTGGATAAAAGAGAAATAGAAACTCAGGTAGCTGGTTTAAAATCGGTGATTACTTGGTTTGCCAGTAATACGATTCAAGAATGTAGGGAGGCTTGTGGCGGAAAAGGGTATTTGCTAGAAAATAGAATCGCTGATTTAAAAGGCGATGTGGACATTTTTACCACTTTTGAAGGTGATAACAACGTTCTTTTACAATTGGCCGCAAAAGGAGTTCTTTCAGACTTTAAAGCTGAATTCAATAGTGCTGGTTTTACCTCGGTACTTAAATTGTTGCGAAGCCAACTTGCGGATAAATTAAGTACAATCAATCCTGCATACTCTAACAAAGTCGATAAGGAACATCTATACAACCCAAAATTTCACAAGCACGCTTTTAGTTACAGAACCAGAAGGCTCACATACACTTTAGCTATGCGAATTCGCAATTATATTAAAAAGGGGATTCCATCGTACCAAGCCTTTTTAAAAGTACAGACCCATTTGTTGGGATTAGGGAAAGCGTACAGTGTGGAATTGGCTTATGAAATATTCAACGAGTTTTGTACTACTGTTTCCGATGAAGAACATAGGACGCTATTGGAAAAATTGGGAACGCTGTATGCACTACACGAAATTAGAACAAACGCAGAATGGTATTTAGAGCAGGGATATATTGGCGGAACAAAGTCTAAAGCGATACGACAACGGGTAGAACGTTTATCCACAGAGCTCAGACCACATATTGAGGTTCTTGTAGATGGATTTGGGATTCCAAAACACTGCTTGACAGCTCCTATCGCTAAACAGTAGTTCGGATTTTTGGATAATTAGATTTTTGGGCTCTTGGAGTGTCAGACTGTATTGGTTTTCCTAATTAAAATCAACAACTCACTCTACTTTTTTAATTAGCTGAGTGGTATCCGTAAATTCCGTTATGGTAATTTTTGGATTTCCAAAGAGATAAATCCTCGAACTACCTTTTGCCGATAGTTCTAAATCACGATAAGCATATAGTCTTGCGTTTGCAGTACCTTTCAGGCTTGCTTTTATTGAAGCTGCTTCCATTTTTTCACCCTTAAATTTTGTATTGGAAGTTAGATTGATTACCATACGCTCAGCTGTTCCTTCGAGTGTCAATGAAGAATTTCCTTCCAAATCCACCATACTTGTTTCATTTACCGCATACATATAAACTTCTGCCCTATTGTTTATACTAATGTTCAACGAATCTACATCTACGTTAAAATCACCCCTACTATTATCTTCCAAGTTGATGTCCATTATGGCTGCACTTGCCTTTAAGTTCAACTTGGCATCTTCAAAGGCATCTACAAACAATTCGTCACTGTTTATGATATCGTTTGTCATAATGCTACCTTCTTTTAAAGTAATTGCCTTTAGCTCGGTATAATTCACCGTAATATCCAGTTGCTTTTTCGCTGTAATATCATAAAAAGAACTTACTATTAAGGTACTGTCCTTTACTTCAAATTTTAAAACATCGATGAGGTTATCGTCGGCCACTATTTCATAACCAGGACCAAATGATTTTTTTAATACAATGTTCAAATTGTCATTGAGCTGTACTGCATTAAAGCCTGGAAGCTCCTCGTTGACTTCCGTTACTATTCGACTTCCCTTTATTTTGGGTTTACGCTGTGCCAGCAAACCAAGGTGACACAATACTAAGAGGAGTAGGATACAATTTCTCACGACATTTCTTTAAAAGATGATTAAAGATATTACAATTACGGCAAATACTGTTTTAAGCAAAATGCAATGAAACAAAAAACCCATCCTGTCAGGATGGGTTTTCTATAGTTCTATTTAAACACCCATTAATGATTGAGCTCTTCTTCGTTCTCCTGCAATGGCGTATTCTGTGGAACAAAATCCTGTCCGGGAATAATGTATTCTCCGTTTTCATACGTTTTGCTATAATCATAGGCCCACCTGTGCACATGTGGTATTTCACCAGGCCAGTTACCATGCATATGCTTTTGTGGCGTAGTCCATTCCAACGTATTCGATTTCCATGGATTTACTTCTCCCCTTTTTCCGTAGAATATACTTCTTATAAAATTGTATACAAATACTAGTTGAGCCGCTCCTGCAATAATCGCAAAAACCGTCATTAAGATTTGTACATTGGTCAGCTCATCAAACATTGGGAAGGCTGTATTTTGGTAATAACGCCTTGGCACTCCTGCCATACCTACAAAGTGCATGGGGAAGAAAACACCATAAGCACATATTGCAGTTATCCAAAAGTGCACATAGCCTAGATTTTTATTCATCATTCTACCCTGGAACATTTTTGGGAACCAGTGGTATACCCCGGCAAATAGTCCGTACAATGCGGAAATACCCATAACCAAGTGGAAGTGAGCTACCACAAAATACGTGTCATGTACATTGATATCGAGCGTACTATCTCCAAGAATAATACCTGTAAGACCCCCTGTTATAAATGTTGAAACCAAACCTATGGAAAACAACATCGCAGGATTCAGTTGCAGGTTTCCTTTCCAGAGTGTCGTTATATAATTAAATGCTTTTACCGCTGATGGGATGGCAATCAATAGTGTTGTAAATGTAAATACAGAGCCCAAGAATGGATTCATCCCTGAAATGAACATATGGTGACCCCATACGATAGTTGATAGAAATGCAATTGCCAAAATGGAAGCTACCATAGCTCGATAACCAAAAATTGGTTTTCTTGCATTGGTAGACATTACTTCAGATGTAATCCCTAGTGCTGGTAATAATACGATATAAACTTCAGGGTGACCCAAGAACCAAAATAAATGCTCATATAATACTGGAGAACCACCTTGGTAATGCAGTACTTCCCCTTGAATAAAAATATCAGAAAGGAAGAAAGAAGTTCCAAAACTTCTATCCATTATCAACAAAAGTGCTGCAGACAACAATACTGGAAAAGAAATTACACCAATGATAGCAGTAACAAAAAACGCCCAAATCGTTAAAGGTAAGCGAGTCATTGACATCCCTTTTGTTCTTAGATTGATTACTGTTACAATATAGTTTAACGAACCTAAAAGCGATGATGCAATAAATATTGCCATGGATACCAACCACAGTGTCATACCAGCTCCTGAACCTGGCTGTGCCATAGGAAGTGCACTTAATGGAGGATATATCGTCCAACCCGCTGCTGCCGGCCCTGCCTCAACAAATAATGAAACAATCATTATAAATGAAGAAATAAAGAACATCCAGTAGGATAACATGTTCAAAAATCCTGATGCCATATCCCTTGCCCCAATTTGCAAAGGAATCAAAAGGTTACTAAATGTTCCGCTCAAACCAGCTGTTAGAACAAAAAACACCATTATGGTTCCGTGAATGGTAACCAACGCCAAATAAATATCCGCATCCATTACACCATCAGGAGCCCACTTCCCTAGTACTGCTTCAAAAATTGGAAAGGATTCTCCCGGCCATGCCAGTTGCATCCTGAATAATAGGGACATAGCAATCCCTATGAATCCCATAATAAGGCCAGTGATAAGATATTGCTTGGCAATCATCTTATGGTCTTGGCTAAAGATATACTTGGTTACAAATGTTTCTTTGTGGTGGTGTCCATGGTCATGGGCATGATCATCTACGTTTGCTGGTGCATGTGCTGTTACAGACATAACCTTAATTTTTAATATTTATATTTCTTTTTTATAGCCTATTTTATTCCATCGGATTATCTTCAACAGCAACTTCTGTTTCAGTTTTCAATGCTTCTTCTACAACAACATCAACAGTATTTGGTTCCTGCTCCATAGTATCCCCAGACATTACAGTCTCTTTGAACGTTGTTTGTTCTGCAATCCATTTATTGTATTCTTCTTCTGTTTCTACGATAATTTTCATCTGCATATTGTAATGCGACTTTCCACAAATCTTATTACAAAGTAACACATAATCAAATTCCCATGGGTCCGAATTTGGTTCACCCGCTGCAGCTTTTTTTGCTCTTATTTTATTGGTCCGCTTTACTTTATCCACAACATCCGGATTCAAACGTATCTCTTCAGTGGTAATTGTGGGTGTAAAAGAAAACTGAGTAATCATTCCCGGCACACAGTTCATTTGTGCTCTAAAATGAGGCATGTAAGCAGAATGTAAAACGTCTTGCGAACGCATCATAAAGTTAACCTTACGTCCTACCGGCAAATGCAACTCCTTTACAATTATATCATCCGAAGCATTTGGGTCGGATTCATCCAGACCAAGTACATTGGCACGGTTTATATCGATCAAACGTACACTTGCATCTCCAAGAACATTATCCTCTCCTCCGTAACGCGCAGTCCAATTGAACTGTTGTGCATACAACTCCACAATAAGAGGGTCATCTTCATCATTAACATCCATTATGTTTGTCCAGGTGTAGAGACCCCAAAGAATCAATCCTGCAAGAACGATTACCGGGATTATAGTCCAAATAAATTCCAATCGATCATTGTCTGCAAAGAACAACGCTTTCTTACCTTTTTCACCACGGTACTTGTATCCAAAATAATGTAAAAGTGCTTGGGTAATGGTTTGAACAAAAAAGATAATGGCGAAAGAAACCCACATTAATTGATCATACTCTCCACCATGTTCAGAAGCAGCTTCTGGCAAAAGTACTTTTGTGTATTTAGCAAAACTGAAAATAGTTATACCGTATATAAAAATAAGGAATGCGAACAGCAGGTATCCGTTGTACTTGTTATCAGAGTCAGTCGCGACCTCAGAGGAGCTTTCCGTTTTTAACTGGGACAATTCGAAAATCTTGGTCATCTGCCAGATTGCGATTGCTACCAGTACTAAAACAGTCAATGTTAATAATGCAGTCATTGTATATCTTTCTAAGACTTAATCGTATTAATAATGAAATTGTCTACTTTCTTCAATAAATGGGTTACGCTTTGGTTGTAATGGTGCTTTTGTAAGGGCATTGAACACCCAGTACACAAACAATCCTCCAAAGAATAGTATTCCTCCAATCTCTGGCAACCCAATATACCATTGATCACCCACAGTAGCTGGCATAATCATATTGAAAACATCTAGATAATGCCCTAGAAGTACTACAATACCTGCCATTATAACAAACCAGTTCACCCTTTTGTAATCGCTGTTCATGAGCACCAACAACGGGAATATAAAATTCATGGCAAGCATTCCAAAGAATGGCAACTTGTAATCTTCTATTCTTGTAACAAAGTACGTTACTTCTTCAGGGATATTGGCATACCAAATCAACATAAACTGTGCAAACCAAAGATAAGTCCAGAAAATGCTGATACCAAACATAAATTTGGCCAAATCATGCAAGTGGCTATCATTAACATCTTCTAAATATCCTCTTGATTTCAAATAGATAGTAATCATAGCGATTACCGTTATTCCTGAAACGAACATACTTGCAAATACATACCAGCCAAACAGTGTACTGAACCAGTGTGGATCAACACTCATAATCCAATCCCAAGACATCATGGATTCTGTTATTAGATAGAATACCAAAAATGCAGCGGACCATCTAAAGTTTTTGATAAAGTTTGAATTATCGTCGGATTCATCTTGCGCCAAGGATAACTTTCTTGAGTATTGTCTATAGAAAATCCATCCGCCTAAAAAGATAGCTGCTCTTATTAAAAAGAAGGTAGGATTCAAATATCCCGCTTTTCCTTGAAGCAATTTGTCATGGGCCACAACATCGGCATCCATCCAAACAAACATATGGTTCATATGTAGTACACAAAGTACCAAGATAACGAACACTATAATTCCTCCAGGCACTAAGTAAGAGGTGATTCCTTCCATAACACGGAACAGTAATGGCGACCATCCCGCCTGTGCGGCGCGTTGTATTGCATAAAATGCCAAAACACCAAGTGATATCATAAAAAAGAAAAAAGCAGCTACATAAAGTGCAGACCAAGGTCTATTTTGCAACTGATGCAATACATGCTCATCATGCGATGCATCGTGCTCTCCTACATGTGCAGCGGCTTCTCCATGGGTGTCTTTTTCAGCATGCCCGCTAGCCTTATCGCCGTGTGCAACTTCTCCTCCATGGTCATCACCGTGTGCAGAAGCAACCATAGCTTTAGCTTCTTCCACTGTGCTGGGAGCACTTAAAAAACCTGTTGCTAAACAAATCAATCCAACTGCCATTGCAATGAAAGATCCTATTCTAAGTTTATTTGAAAACGTGTACATAGTATACTCTTATCCAATTATTTTGTTAGGTCTTCCTTTAATTTCATAACGTACTCGGCCACTTGCCAAAGTTCTTCCTCATTATTCATCTGTGACGCATAAGAACCCATTGAGTTTAATCCATAGTACATTGTATGATAGGTGCTTCCTACTGTAATATTACGCGCTGCATCATCGTAGCTAGGAACTCCCAATATTTTTTCTCGCTTTACCAAAGTGCCTTGACCTTTACCGTTTGCACCGTGACATATAGCACAGTATATATCATAAAGTTCTTTACCTGTAGCCAAATTAGCTCCACTCTGAAGAGAATCTAGGGGACTTGGTTGTAATCTTGCCAATTCTTTCCCCTCAGGAGTGTTTTCAAAATCATAAGGCATGTACCCTCTTGAAATTGTATTTTCTACAGGAAGCATAGCTTCAGTTCCACTGGGGAACAATCCGTTATCTACTTTTTCGTATGTTTCATAACCCACAGACTCATACATGTTTGGCATGTATTGATAGTTTGGGCTGTTCTTATCTGCGCATGCTGCAACGGACAGAACCAAAACCAAAACGACAACTATTTTACCTAAATGCTTCATATTTTTATGACTCCTTTTCTGTAACATTTATCTCTACTGCTCCCGTATCCCACAACAATTCTTTCAATTCTTTTTCATTGTCATGAACACCTATTTCCATTAAAAAATGGTCGTCAGTTGTTCTTACATCAGGGTTTTCAGCTTTTTTGAAGGGCCACATCCTACTTCTTAAATAAAATGTGATAACCATTAAATGCGCTGCAAAAAATACCGTCAATTCAAACATAATAGGTACAAAAGCGGGCATGTTTTCCAAATAACTGAAACTTGGTTTTCCACCTATATCTTGCGGCCAGTCTTCAATCATGATGTAATTCATCATAACTATGGCAACCGTAAGGCCCAAACAGCCATACATGAAAGAAGTTATCGCTATCCTGGTATCTGCCAATCCCATCGCTTTATCCAATCCGTGAACGGGAAAAGGTGTATACACTTCTTCGATATGATGGTGCTCTGCCCTTACTTTTTTAACGGCATGCATCAATATATCATCGTCTGTGTAAAGTGCCTGTATTACTTTTGATGCCATTATTACTTTTTATCGTTTAATACTTTAGCTTGTCCGGCCCAATCGTCTCTTTGCGCACGACCGGGGAATTTTCCAGTTATTGAATCCAATAAATCATATTCCTTACTGGTCATTCGACTAACCTGTGCAAATGTGTAAATTCCTATTTCATTCAAGACACGTTCCATTTCTGGTCCAACACCTTTTATCTTTTTCAGATCATCCGGTGTTTCTTTGGTTGCATCAAATGTTCCAATAGCACTCAGTAACTCATTTACACCCACCTTATCGTCAACAGCTGGAACAACTTCATCCATAAGAACGTCATCAGTAACCGATTCTTCAACTACTTTTCCCCGTTTGGGCATTTCATATAAAGGTTTTCCAGCCTCACGTAGTTTCTTATATTTTGATCCGGAAGCCTTTAAAATAGACTTTACTTCTGCCTGTGCTATTACAGGGAAGGTTCTAGAGTACAATAAGAACAATACAAAGAAGAATCCTATGGTTCCTATAAAAATTCCGATATCTACAAATGTAGGAGAGAACATTGTCCAGGAAGATGGCAAATAATCCCTGTGCAATGAGGTAACAATAATTACAAAACGTTCAAACCACATTCCAATATTTACCACAATAGAAATTATAAAAGATACCATAATACTGGTTCTCACTTTTTTAAACCACATTACTTGTGGAGTAATGACGTTGCAGGTCATCATGGACCAATAAGCCCACCAATATGGCCCAGTAGCTCTATTTAAGAAAGCATACTGTTCATATTCCACACCAGAATACCAAGCTACAAACAACTCTGTAATGTAAGCACAGCCTACAATAGAACCCGTAATCATGATTACAATATTCATTAACTCGATATGCTGTACCGTAATGTAGGCTTCAAGACTACAAACCTTTCGCATAATGATAAGCAGTGTGTTTACCATTGCAAATCCAGAGAAAATAGCCCCTGCAACAAAATATGGAGGAAAAATGGTCGTGTGCCATCCCGGAATTACTGAAGTAGCAAAGTCAAAAGATACAATAGTGTGAACCGAAAGTACAAGAGGAGTAGCTAGACCAGCCAAAACCAAAGAAACCTCTTCAAAACGTTGCCAATCTTTAGCCCTACCTGTCCAACCAAAACTTAACAGGCTATATATTTTTTTCTGAAACGGCTTTACCGCCCTGTCCCGGATCATGGCAAAATCAGGTAGAAGACCTGTCCACCAGAATACCAAAGAAACCGATAAATATGTTGAGATTGCAAATACGTCCCAAAGCAACGGAGAATTAAAGTTCACCCATAGCGAACCAAACTGGTTAGGTATTGGAAGTACCCAATAGGCCAACCAAGGACGACCCATGTGAATGATCGGGAAAAGTCCAGCCTGTATAACCGAAAATATGGTCATTGCCTCTGCAGAACGGTTGATAGCCATTCTCCACTTCTGCCTGAACAAAAGCAATACAGCAGAAATCAATGTTCCCGCGTGACCGATACCTACCCACCAAACAAAGTTTGTAATATCCCAAGCCCAGTTAACCGTCTTATTAAGACCCCAAACTCCGATACCCGTGGAAACGGTATAAATGATACATCCTAGACCCCAGAGAAATGCAACTAATGCAATGGTAAATACAATCCACCAATGTTTGTTGGCCTTCCCCTCTACAGGAGCAGCGATATCCACGGTAACGTCATGGTATCCTTTATCTCCAATAACTAAGGGCTTTCGAATAGGTGCTTCGTAATGCGACGCCATAATTTATCTTCTAGTTACTTCTTATTATATTGATTAAGCCTCGTTGGTATTCCTTACTTTGACATGATAGAACACATTAGGTTTTGTACCTACATGCTCCAATAAGTGATACATTCTATCATCTTCCTTCAGTTCCGCCACTTTACTTTCCTTATCATTGATATCACCAAAAACCATAGCCCCACTACCACAAGCAGCTGAACAAGCTGTCTGGAATTCCCCATCCTTGATAACACGTCCATCACGTTTTGCATCCAAAATGGTCTTCTGTGTCATTTGTATACACATAGAACATTTTTCCATAACCCCCCTAGAACGAACATTGACATCTGGGTTGATAACCATCTTACCAAGGTCGTTGTTCATATTGTAATCGAACTCATCGTTATCATGATATAGGAACCAATTGAACCTACGCACCTTGTATGGACAGTTGTTTGCACAATACCTTGTACCTACACAACGGTTATAAGCCATATGGTTTTGTCCTTGTCGACTATGCGCCGTTGCTGCAACTGGGCATACCGTTTCGCACGGAGCATGATTACAATGCTGACACATTACAGGCTGAAAAGCTACCTCTGGATTTGCCGAAGCATCCTCCATTTCACCAAATCCGCCCAGAGAACCATTATCTCCAAAAAGACCGTCAAGTCCTTCTTTCTTCTCATTATCTCCTTCAAAAGTATCTTCTGAAGAGTAATACCTATCAATTCGCAACCAATGCATATCCCTTGATTTACGAATCTCCTCTTTTCCAACAACAGGAACATTATTTTCCGCATGACAAGCAATAACACAAGCACCACAACCGGTACAAGCATTCAAATCAATGGATAAATTGAAATGATGCCCTATGGATCGATCGAACTCATCCCATAAATCAACATCTGGTGAGGTAACCGGAGTTTCCTGATGATTCAAAGAAACCTGAGGCATATGATTCCACTCGTGATGATCTTTTGTATTAAAGATTTCAAGCGTGGTCTCTTTAATGATATCACCCCTACCCATTAATGTCTTATGCAATTGAACGCATGCGAATTCATGGGTTCCTGATGATTTCTCAACAGAAACGGACTGAACATTGGAAAAATTATTATATAAGGTATACGCATTGACACCGGTAGCCATTTCTGACTTCATTCCAGCCTTTTTGCCGTACCCAAAAGATAAACCTATTGTATTTTTTGCTTGACCTGGCTGAATGATTACTGGAACATTGTCCAAAACCGCACCATCAACCGTTAGTTTAGCGTAACTACCGTTTAAGCCTCCATCAGCTACGTTATAATTTTCCATTTCCAACGCTTCCGCATCGGCTTTGGAAATTGTAAGATAATTGTCCCAAGAAACTCTAGTGATTGGGTCTGGAAATTCTTGTAACCATGGATTGTTAGCCTGACGACCATCTCCCATACCCACTTTTGGATACAGAACCATTTCCATCCCAGTGGTGTTGGTATTCACCAAAGAACGAATTGCCGAGGCAATTGGAACTATACTTTCTTGAACTTCTTCCGTTTCGTCACCTGCTTCTTCCGCCAATGGCTGTTCATCGGATTCTGCAACCATCACAGGAGCGGTAAAGACACCATCCTGTAAAGCCTGGTTCCATTTTGCCTCTCCTAAAACAAAAGTCTCCCATGTTTCTTTAATATACTCGTAGTACGTTTTTTCAGCACCCATCCAAGTCAATAAAGCAGTTTGAAACTGTCGTGTATCAAAAAGCTCCCTTATGGTGGGTTGCATTAGACTGTAATGTCCTTTTTTAAACTGTGCATCACCCCAAGATTCTAAATAATGGGAAGCTGCTGCAACATATTTTGAAGCTTGTGCGGTTTCATCGTTATTGAAAGAAAAGGAAACAGAAAGGTCAACCTTTTCAAGACCGGACACAAATTCTGTAGCATTTGGCAGTGTGTATGCAGGATTGACACCATCCATCAATAAAGCTCCCACACGTCCCGAGTTCATGTCGGAAACCAACTTATTTACTTTTGCCACATTACCCTGACGAACATACTTTGGTTCGTTTGTATCAAAAGCTTCACTTGACAATAATTTATTTATAGCCAGCACAATAGTTTGTGCATTTACATCATTAAGACCAGAAACCACAACAGCTTTATTTCCAGCTTTCTTGATTTGCGCGGCAACACTTTCTACAGCTTCATCCACACCTGAAGTTCCTCCCCCAACGTTAGAACCATTTAGCTTTCCGTACAATTTGGCCAATGCTATTTTCTGTTGCGTAGGCGTCATAGGATATCGCTTATCCGCATTAGCACCTGTCAAAGACATATTGGATTCCAATTGAATATGCTTGGACATTTTTCCATTCTTAGGAATTCGTCCCTTCGCATATCCTGCGTCATATCCTCCACCTTGCCAATCTCCCAAGAAATCAGCACCAAAAGACACTATTACGTCTGCTTTTTCAAAATTATAATCAGCAAAAGCACGCTCACCATAAGCCGTATTGAAAGCATTAAGCGCAGCATCTTCAGAAATAGCATCATAGACTACATGGCTCACATTTTCACCGTAGGCAGCCTTGAACTCAGCAATCAATCTATCCGTAGAAGGACTTGCATACGTTTGGGTCAATAAAACAATCTGCTTATTGGAATTTTTCAGACTTCCCAATTTAGCTTTAACCGATGCATCCAATACCTTCCACTCAATTGGCTCACCATCTGCAGTTGGACCTTGAATCCTCGTGCTATCATATAAGGACAAAACCGAAGCTTGCACTCTTGCATTTGCCCCTCCATTTACATCAGCATCCGTATTGTTTTCTATTTTTATCGGCCTACCTTCCCTGGTTTTCACCAAAACACTGGCAAAATCAAAACCATCTGCTATTGTAGTTGCATAAAAATTGGCAACCCCAGGCACAATTCTATCCGGTTGAACTACGTAAGGAATAGATTTATGCACAGGACCCTCACAAGCAGCAACCGTAGCGGCCGCGGTACTAAATCCTACATATTTTAGAAAATCCCTTCTATTGGTAGTGGTGGCCGACAAATTCTCTTTGTCACCCAAAAACTCATCAACAGGGATTTGTTCCGCAAATTCATTTTGTTTTAGCGCCTCAACAATGGAATCGTTCGGATTTAACTCCGCTTCGCTTTTCCAATATTTTTTGTTTGATGCCATACGATATATCTGAGATTATCTTCTTTTAATTCTTAATAGTGACACTTACCACATTCCAAACCGCCCATCATAGCAGCTGTTAGCTCCTGCACACCATATTTTTTGGAAAGTTCGTCGTGAATAGCTTCGTAATATTCGTTACCCTCAACCTTTACATTGGTTTCACGGTGACAATTGATACACCAACCCATAGTTAATGGAGAATATTGATACATGATTTCCATTTCCTCGACCGGTCCATGACAAGTCTGACATTCAATTCCCGCAACAGAAACGTGTTGAGAGTGGTTGAAATATGCAAAATCTGGAAGATTATGTATCCTAACCCATTCTACAGGCTTGGTTTCGCCCGTGTACTTTTGATTCTCCTCATCCCATCCCACAGCTTTGTACAATTTCTTTATTTCTCCAGTATAGAATTCATTGGTGTAGCCGTTCGCCAAATCCTCAGCACTTGGCCCTTCTGGATTTCCTTTATACTCGTAAATGGATTTATGGCAGTTCATACAGACATTCAAGGATGGTATTCCAGAATGTTTGGAAACCCTCGCAGAAGAGTGACAGTACTTACATTCAATTTTATTGTCACCTGCGTGTATTTTGTGCGAATAATGAATGGGCTGAATGGGCTCATATCCCTGATCAACACCAATCTGCATCATCCACCCATAAGCAAAGTAAGCACTCCCCAAAAGAAGAAAAATAACACTTACCAAAACCAAAAACTGGTTTTGGGCAAATGCCTTCCAAATCGGCGTACGTTTTTCGGCTTTTTCTTTTTCCAATACCACACCATTGGCCTCCGCAATTCTTCGCAGTGTATTGTTGACCAAAAACAACATGATTACCAAAAGACCAAACACCAACGTTAAAGCTCCTAAAATGATTTCATTGGATATACCTCCTGAAGTACCAGTGGCACCGCCATCCGTTGGAACAGCTGCATTAGTTGCAGCGGCGGCAGGCGGAGGGGCAGCAGTGTATGCCAAAATATCATCAATATCCGCATTTGATAATGTAGGGAAAGCTGTCATCGCAGCCTGATTATACTCTGCATAAATTTTGTTAGCGTAAGCATCTCCCGCCTTGATCATTGCGGAACTATTCTTTATCCAAGAATAAAGCCATTCCTTATCCAATCCCTCTTCTTCAGCCAATCGTGTTTCCACATTTGCCAATGCAGGACCTGTCATTTTACGATTCAATGCGTGACAAGCAGCACAATTCTGATTGAACAACTGTTTACCCTTGGCAGCGTCGCCGCCTGTGGCAGCGGCTTCTTCAGCAACGACTTCGGTAGCAGCAGTCTCTTCTTGCGCATAAAATGAAGTGGAAAAAACTAGGAGGGAGAAACCTAAAACTTTAGAAAATAGATGGCGGTATAAAACCTTTTTCATATTAACGAAATTTCTATCGAAATTTTTGGCACAATTGTTACTATACTGATACTTATCATAGTAGCTCGAACATGCTCAAAATTGGACACAAATGTACGACATGGACTCATTTTTTGAAATGTTAAGGGATCGATAATAACTAATTTATAAGAATTCTAAATAAGATGTTCCCACCTTGTTTAATTCATAAAAAATTACATTTGTATTAACACTAAGAAAAAAAAGACACCCACATCATGAAATCCCTTGTATCTATTATACTCACCGCTGGTTTAACAGCATCACTATCAGCACAAGAAGGTAGCATTACTATTGAACAGGACCCTCGTATCGATGAATTGGTAAAACGATATAGTGAAGTGAATTCCAAGACGGATTTTTACCAAATTCAAGTCGGTTTTGGCAGCTATCAGAAGGCTAAAAACCTAAAGGCAAAAGTGGATATCGATTTCCCAACTTGGTATTCAAAAATTGAATTTGAATCTCCTACGTATCGAGTTCGATTGGGTAAATTCAAAACAAAATTAGAAGCGGAACGAAAATACTTGGAAGTACGAAAAAAGTATCCGGATGCCATGCTTTTAAAACCCGAAAATGATTCCAGATAAGACAATAAAAAATCCCGCCAAGGCGGGATTTTTTAGTTAAAGCTTAGTTTTTACTTTAAAGCTTTTTCTTAACGGCAACTTCTTGGAATGCTTCCACGATATCACCTTCCTTTATATCATTGTAATTCTTAATCTGCAATCCACAATCATATCCTTTGGACACTTCCTTTACATCGTCCTTAAAACGTTTTAAAGAGGCTAGCTCACCTGTGTAGACTACCACGCCTTCACGAATAAGCCTGATTCTGGAATTTCTGAATATCTTACCACTGGTCACCATACAACCGGCAATAGTTCCGATCTTAGAAATCTTGAAGGTTTCCCTGATTTCGGCATTACCCGTTATCTCCTCTTTCATTTCTGGGGACAACATACCTTCCATGGCATCCTTCAGGTCGTTGATGGCATCATAGATGATGGAATACATTCTAATATCTATTTCCTCTTTATCAGCTACCATGCGGGCATTGCCCATAGGCCTAACATTAAATCCGATGATTATAGCATCCGAAGCACTTGCGAGCAACACATCAGATTCAGTAATGGCCCCAACTCCTTTATGAATAATATTTACCTGAATTTCATCAGTAGATAATTTCTGGAATGAATCCGTTAACGCTTCTACAGAACCGTCCACATCACCTTTAAGGATAATATTGAGCTCTTGGAAATCACCTAAGGCAATTCTTCTTCCAATTTCATCCAAAGTAATGTGTCTCTGCGTACGAACGGATTGTTCACGTTGCAACTGCGAACGCTTGGTTGCAATCTGCTTCGCTTCACGCTCATCTTCAAGTACACTAAATTTATCTCCTGCCTGTGGCGCTCCATCCAAACCTAGAATTGAGATCGGCGTAGCAGGCCCAGCTTTTTTGATATCATTACCACGTTCATCTTGCATGGCTTTTACTTTACCACTACAAGTTCCCGCCAAAACATAATCCCCTATCTCAAGTGTTCCTGTCTGGACCAAAATAGTGGATACATACCCTCTACCTTTATCCAAGAAAGCTTCAACTACCGTTCCCGAAGCCAATCGGTCAGGATTGGCCTTTAATTCCAATAATTCAGCTTCCAACAACACTTTTTCCAAAAGCTCATTGACACCTTGGCCTGTTTTTGCCGAAATATCGTGGGACTGAATTTTACCTCCCCAATCTTCCACTAGCAAGTTCATGCCCGCCAAACCTTCTTTAATCTTATCTGGATTGGCCGTAGGCCTATCAATCTTATTTATAGCAAATACGATTGGCACACTTGCTGCTTGAGCATGACTAATGGCCTCCTTGGTCTGTGGCATAATATCATCATCCGCTGCAACAACAATAATAGCGATATCCGTTACTTGGGCACCACGTGCACGCATGGCCGTAAAGGCTTCGTGACCTGGTGTATCCAAGAATGTTATTTTTTGACCGTCTTTTAACGATACTCCATAGGCACCAATATGCTGTGTAATTCCACCGCTTTCTCCTGCAATAACATTTTCTTCTCTTACATAATCCAGCAATGATGTTTTACCATGATCAACGTGACCCATTACAGTGACGATAGGTGCTCTTGGTTTTAAATCTTCTGGCGCGTCCACCTCTTCTTCTATGGCTTCTTCAATATCCGCCGTAACGAACTCTACTTCATATCCAAATTCTTCCGCTACTATAGAAAGTGTTTCAGCATCTAATCGCTGGTTCATGGTCACCATGATTCCCAAGGACATACAAGCGGATATAATTTGGGTAGATGAAACATTCATCATAGTGGCCACTTCATTTACGGTAACAAACTCCGTAACCTTAAGCACTTTGCTCTCCAATTCCTGAAGCTCAAGATCTTTCTCCGTCTGCTGACGATGTTGATCTCTTTTCTCCCTACGATATTTTGCACCTTTACCCTTACTGGATTTACCCTGAAGTTTTTCCAAGGTTTCCCGTACTTGTTTTTGTACTTCTTCTTCTGTTGGCTCTACTTTTGGAGCAGATGTACGTTGATTACCCCTTCTGCCCGGACCACTATTGTTTCCTCCCCTGTTGTTTGGACGGTTTCCGCCTCCATTTTGGGATGGGTTTTTACTGATAATACGCTTACGGCGTTTTCTTCTATCCGCATTACTATCCGAAGATGAAGCAGCTGGTTTTTTAGGTTCTTCCTTCTTTTTCTTGGGTTTGTTAAATTGGGAGAGATCTATTTTGTCACCGGTTATTTTTGGCCCACTAAGCTTTTTATACTGTGTTTGTATTGCTTCAGGTTCTTTAGGCTCATCATCCTCTTTCTCCGACTTCACAACTTTCTGTGGCTCAACGGCCTTCTTAGGCTCTTCTTTTACCTCTGCTTCTACTTTTTCTACCTGAGCAACTTGTTTTTCTTCTTCTTTTTGTACGGTAACTGGTACCTCCTCAACCTTTTCCTCTTCTTTTTGCACAACAACCGGTGCCTCCTCAACTACTTCAGGCTTTTCTTCGACTTTAGGGGATTCAGGTTTTTTATCCAAGTCTATTTTACCCACCGTTTTAGGGCCGGATAGTTCCACCTTGGCCTTAATGACCTGCTGAGCATTTCTTTTTTCTCTGGCAAGTCTTCGTTCCTCTTGTTCTTGTTCAATTTGGACTCTCAGCGCTTCTTTTTCTTTGCGCTTTTCTTCACCAACTTCTTTTGAAGCTACCTTTTTGCTCTTATCTGTCTGGAACTCATCCAACAGCACTTGATACACCTCATCCGTAATCTTTGTTGTAGGCCTTGCCTCAACCTCGTGCCCTACGGAAGAAAGGTGGTCCACAGCCCTATCCAGTGAAATGTTCAATTCCCTGAGAACTTTATTAAGCCTTATTGTTGGGTTTCCTGCCATAAATTGTATTTCCTTGCCCTAAAAATTCGCTGCTAATATATAGTTTAATCTTCAAATTCCTCTTTGAGGATGCGCACTACATTCTGAACGGTCTCGTCTTCCAAATCCGTACGCTTTATCAAATCATTGACATCTTGTTCCAAAACACTTCTTGCTGTGTCCAAACCAATCTTCTTAAACTCATCAATGACCCATGCTTCTATTTCATCTGAGAACTCCGTTAATTCCACATCCTCTTCAACACCTTCACGGAACACATCTATCTCATATCCAGTTAATTGTCCTGCCAATCGAATATTGTGACCGCCTCTACCTATCGCTTTTGAAACTTCCTCTGGCTTTAAGTATACTTGGGCCGTTTTCTTCTCGTCATTGAGTTTAACAGATGATACTCTTGCAGGACTCAATGCACGGGTTACCATTAATTGGGAATTGTTGGTCCAATTGATAACATCAATATTTTCATTGCCCAATTCCCTAACGATACCATGAATACGAGAACCTTTCATACCCACACAGGCACCAACAGGATCAATTCTATCATCGTACGAGTCCACAGCTACCTTGGCCTTCTCACCGGGTATTCTCACTGCTTTCTTAATTGTAATCAATCCATCAAAAACCTCTGGTATCTCTTGGAAAAATAATTGTTCCAAGAAAATAGGCGAAGTTCTGGACATTATGATTGCTGGTTTGTTCCCCTTCAGATCAACACTTTCAATTACGCCCCTTACATTGTCTCCTTTTCTAAAAAAGTCGGAAGGAATCTGTTTTTCCTTTGGAAGTATGATTTCATTTCCTTCATCATCCAACAAAATAATCGCTTTATGACGAATATGGTGTACTTCCGCAGTATAAATTTCCCCTTCAAGATCTTTAAACTGCTTGTAAATGGTTGTATTGTCATGTTCATGAATCTTGGAAATCAGGTTTTGACGTAACGCCAAAATCGCTCTTCTTCCCAAGTCCATTAATTTTACTTCTTCGGATACATCTTCTCCAACTTCAAAATCCGGTTCGATCTTCCTAGCTTCCGACAGCGAAATTTCCTCATTGGGCTCTTCTACTTCGCCATCCTCTACCACTACACGGTTTCTCCAAATCTCTAAATCTCCTTTATCTGGGTTGATAATGATGTCAAAATTCTCATCAGAACCAAACTTTTTCTTAAGTGCATTTCGGAAAACGTCTTCCAAAATTGCCATAAGCGTTACCCTATCTATAAACTTATCGTCCTTGAATTCCGAAAAGGATTCGATGAGCGCTAGGTTTTCCATTTTTGAACTACAATTAAAATTTTAATATAACTTTTGCTTCATGGATATCAGAAAACGCAATTTCTCGCTTTTTCTGCACCGTAACTTTTCCTTTACCAACGGGCTTGGGCTCTCTTGCCTTCCACTCCAAGGTAATTTTATCTTCTGTTGCTTGGGTCAAGTTTCCTTCCAGTTCTTCGTCCGCTATCTTCACCATGAGCTTTCTTCCAATATTTTTTTTATACTGACGCGGCAGCTCTAATGGTGAAGCAGCCCCGGCAGAGGTCACTTCCAAAGAAAAATCTTCTTCTTCGCGGTCCAAGTTATGCTCAATGGCTCTACTGACATCCATACAATCCTGAAGGTCAACCCCCTCATCTCCATCCAAAACAACTCGGATCGTATTATTGTTTTCAACCGTAAAATCAATCAAAAATAAAGATGGTTTTTCCTCCAGTGCTTTATCTAATAATGATGTTACCTTTTCCTTAAACATAAAATTAAACAATAAAAGAGGGGACTCGAAGTCCCCTCATGAATACCATTTTATTCGTTCAGTGGTGCAAATATACAACAATTATTACTGTATTTGCAACTGGACATTTTATAAAAAATCCCAGCTTCAGATGAAACTGGGATTTCCATTCGCTTTTTGTTGACCCACTAGGACTCGAACCTAGAACGACTGGACCAAAACCAGCTGTGTTGCCAATTACACCATGGGTCATTATCAATAAGAGCGTGCAAATTTAAAACAAACTTTGGTTTCGACAAATATTTTGGGTAAGATTCCAAACTATTTTTCATGAATGGTACCTGTTAAAGCTTTTCCAAAAATGAACGACCTTCTCTACTATATTTACTAAATTCGCCCCAACTTGGTAAACACCAATTTTATGTTTGCAAATGACTTCAAGAAATGGGATACCATATTAGGATGGTGCTCCTTTGCCATAGCTTTTATTGTTTATGCATTGACCGTAGAACCTACGGGCAGTTTTTGGGATGCAGGTGAATACATCACCACTTCGGCAAAATTACAGGTAGGACACCCTCCAGGCGCTCCACTTTTACAGATGATAGGGGCCTTCTTTTCCATATTTGCTTTTGGAGACACCTCTAAAATAGCTTTAATGGTAAATGCAGTTTCCATTGTTTCAAGTGCTTTTGCCGTACTGTTTACTTTTTGGACAATTACCAATCTGACCCGTAAACTTATATCCAATAAAAAATCCATTACCAACAGTAAGGCTATTGCCATTTTTGGAAGTGGTCTAGTTGGCGCCTTGGCCTTTACTTTTTCAGATAGCTTTTGGTTCAATGCCGTGGAAACAGAAGTATATGCCATGGCAAGTTTAATTATGGCCTTATTATTATGGCTTGGCCTAAAGTGGACGGACAATCTTGAAGAACCTAGAGGTAACAGATGGTTATTACTTATCTGTTTTTTAGTCGGTCTAACCTTTGGGATTCAATTTATGGGATTCTTGGCCATACCATCAATAGGACTTTTATATTACTTTAAAAAGTACAAGGAAACGACGGTCAAGAATTTTCTTTTGGCCAATATAATAGTTGTAGCCTTATTGATGTTGGTCTACAAATTTTCTTTGACCTATGTACTTCAACTTTTTGGATGGGGCGAGGTATTTTTTATTAATAATATTGGACTGCCATTCAATTCTGGTTCTATAATAATAGGACTGTTATTTATAGCCGCATTTTATTTTGGCCTACGATATACAAGAAAAAACAATTTTCAAACGGCAAATACCATTGTTTTATGTTTAATGTTTCTCTTTTTGGGATTCTCTTCGTGGCTTATGCTGCCCATTAGGGCAAATGCCAAAACTGTTGTAAATGAAAATGACCCTTCAGATGCCCGATCACTACTGGCATATTACAATAGGGAACAATATCCTGGAGTGGAAAGCCCTTTTTACGGAGCCTATTATTCAGACAGCTTTGCACCGGCCGGAGAGGATATTGATGATCGCCCTAAATATGAGAGAGATGAAAAACTGGGCAAGTATATCATCGTTAACAACTATAAGGATGCTATCCAAGGCCCAAATAAAGACCATGTTGGTTTTCTTCCGAGATTGTGGAGCGACCAGCACGCAGAGAACTATATGCGTCATTTTGGGGTATTGGAGTTCAGAATAAAATCGGAATACATCTCTAACAATGAGCTAAGACAGGCAGTATCCCAATTTAAAAGTGCCTATTCCCAAGGTGAACTGGACACGGAACAGTATATGCGATTTTTACGTGAGTTTAGTGAATATATCGAAGTTGAACCACCTACATTGGGACAAAACCTAAAATATCTTTTTCAATTTCAATTTGGTTACATGTACATGCGCTATTTCATGTGGAATTTTACAGGTCGACAGAATGATATTCAAGGAAGGTATGATGAAAACGGAAATTGGTTAAGCGGCATTGGATTTATAGACAGTCTTCGTTTAGGCTCCCAAAACAACCTACCGGACGATTGGAAAAACAACAAAGGAAGAAACACCTATTTCTTTTTGCCCTTGTTATTGGGGATTATTGGAATCGTCTTTCAAGTTTCAAAAAACCCCAAACATTTTTGGGTGCTTCTGGTGTTTTTCTTGTTTACCGGGCTTGCCATACAATTCTATACCAATCCCTATATTTTTCAGCCTAGGGAACGTGACTACTCACTAGTGGGGTCTTTTTATGTTTTTTGCATATGGATAGGTATTGGGGTATATGGCCTTTTTGATGAGTTCAAAAAACTACTCTCGGCAAAAATAGCAGCTCCTGTAATTACCATCTTGTGTCTTTTGGCAGTACCATTTTTGATGGCATTTCAGAATTGGGATGATCATGACCGCTCAAATCGTTACACAGCCAATTCGACTGCAAAAGCGTATTTAGATTCCACTAAAGAAGATGCAGGGGCCATTTTATTTACAATTGGTGACAATGACACTTTTCCGTTATGGTACGCACAAGAAATTGAAGGCCATAGAACAGATGTTCGTATAGTGAACACAAGTCTTTTCGCAACAGATTGGTATATTGACCAAATGAAGCGCAAAGCTTATGAAAGCGACCCCATCCCATCCCAACTCACACACGATAAGTATCGATATGGTTCCAGGGATGCTGTTTATTACCAAGGGGTCACTGAAAACCGCTGGAACATCAAAGACTTTGTAAATTGGATCGGTAGCGATAAGCCTCAAACAAAGTTCAAGTACCTATTGGAAAAACAAGGTGCGGATCTTAGTGCTTATTCCGAAAGCAATCTAGATATTGTATATTACCCAACAAATAAGTTAAGAATCCCTGTCAACAAGGAGAATGTTTTAAAGAGCGGACTGGTCAAAGAAAAGGATTCCGCTTTAATTGTTGATTATATTGATATTGATTTACCTCAAAGTGCGCTTCCCAAAAATAGAATTTTAATGTTGGACCTGATTGCCAATAACGATTGGAAAAGACCTATCTATTTTTCTGGGGGCAGCTTTGATAATGCCGAATATATTTGGATGAAGGATTATCTTCAGCTGGATGGATTAGTATACAAATTGGTACCGATCAAAACCAAAAATAGAAACTCTTTCGAAATGGGACGTATCGACAGTGATCTAATGTACGATATCGTCAAAAAGTGGGATTGGGGAAATTCTGGTGGTGATATCTACCATGACACCCAAACACGCTCCCAGGGATTATCGTTCAGGAGTAATTTGGCAAGATTGATGGAAACATTGATTGCAGAGAACAAAATTGAAAAGGCAAAAGATGTCATTGATATCGCAATGACCAATATACCAGTTGAGCACTTCTATTTCTATGCCTTTGTTGAGCCTTTTGTAGATGGGTATTACAAAGTAGGTGAAACGGAAAAGGCCAGAGCTCTTTTTGAAAAATTAAAATCAGTATATCAAGACCGTTTAGAGTATTATTCGGGGATTCCTCTGGATGAGCAGTATGAAAAAATTGATGATATTTTAGCTGACATGCAGGCCTATCGTAGGAATATAGATATTCTTATCGAGAATCAAGATAGAGAACTTGCGGAGTCAGAAACATTGATATTCAATGAATACATTGATAAGTTTTCTCAATTTATAGGTGAAGAAGAGGAAGTTTTTGAAGAACCCATACCGGACCCCGATTTGCAGGACTCCGTTCTATTGGATAGCATGCAACTTATGGACACCATTTCTAAAATAAATCAATAATATTTCCCTTTAAGAAACTTTTGTTAAAAGCGGAAAGCTTTTAATGAAAACTCGACTATGGTTTAAATTTAAAAATAATCATAGCGATGACACTTAACTTACAGAAGAACTTACAAAAAAACGAAAAAACTCATCAAAGGCTATACCCCAAGATAAGTACGCCGTAATGCAACAAAGCAAGGAAGAATTGTTGAATGCGAATATTTCAGATAAGGCTATAAAGGCAGATGATATTCTCCCAGACTTTCAACTGCCAGATGAGCATGGAAATCCAGTTTCACTAAATGAAATACTTCAAAATGAGTATCTGATCATATCTTTTTATCGCGGAGGTTGGTGCCCTTATTGTAATTTGGAGCTTGGCGCTTTACAACAACATTTGGAAGAATTTAAACAACTTGGAGCTGACTTGGTGGCCATTTCACCAGAAACTCCAGATAATTCATTAACTACTTCTGAAAAAAATGAGTTGCAATTTAAAATACTCAGCGACATTAATAATACGTATGCAAAAAAGTTAAACCTAGTCTTTCAAATGCCAGAAAATCTAAGGGATGTTTATGATTCTTTTGGACTTCATGTAGATAAGCATAATGGTAACACAGATTATGAACTTCCCATACCAGCCACCTACGGTCATCTGTAGGAACAAAACCGTTGTTCACCATTTCGTCTCCGAAGATTACACGTTAAGACTAGACCCCAAAAGTATTTTGGATTTTTTGAAGAACAAATAATGAAAAGGAAATTAAATACCGTCTAGAACTTCTAGGCGGTATTTTTAAATATATTCGTTGAGGATACCTATTAATGTATTGGCATCTTGTTCCCCACTTTGTCTCCAAACCATTTCACCTTTTTTGTAAATCATCAAAGTAGGCAATCCTTTTATACGCAAGGCCTGTGAAAGTTCTTTGTTTTTGTCAACGTCGATTTTAATCACTTTTCCTTTATCGCCAAGTGCAGCTGCTACATCTCGCAGTACGGGGTGCATGGAGGTAGATTGATCATTCCATTCTGCATAAAAGTCCAGCAATACTGGTACTTTTAAATCTATAAGTTCACCAAATTTAGACATATTGAGTTCTTCGGTTTACCAATCAAAAGTAAGAAAATTTGTTAAAATTTAGCTTTGTGTACGATTCTACGAAGAAGGATTAGGCGTTAAATTCACGTTAAACCTTTCTTTTTAAGGGTAATCACAGAAATCTCGGGCCAAATACCAACACGACCTGGATAACCAAGAAAACCAAAACCACGGTTAACATTGATAAACTGTCCAAGTTCCTCATAAATTCCAGCCCAATATTTGTAACGCCATTTTACAGGACTCCATTTTATCCAACCTGGAATCTCCACACCAAATTGCATTCCGTGTGTGTGTCCACTTAAAGTTAAGTGATAATGGTAGTCGTCATTGATGACAACATCCTCCCAATGTGAAGGATCATGGCTCATTAAAATTTTAAAATCATCTTTGGAAATTCCCTTTTTGGCTTTTTCCAGGTCCCCTGCTTTTTTAAATCCGCCCCGGCCCCAATTTTCAACACCGAGCAGCGCAATCCTTTCTCCATCTTTTTCCAAATATCTGTGCGAATCCAACAATAGATCAAAACCCATTTCTTTTTGAAGATTTTTTAAATCTTCTAGGTTCTTCGCTTTTTCTGCTTCAGAATCCCAAGCGACGTAATCACCATAATCATGGTTCCCTAAAACGGAGTAAACCCCATCTTTAGCATGCAGCGTAGAAAACAAATCTGCCCATGGCAGCATCTCTTCGGTTTTATTGTTTACCATATCTCCGGTGAACAGAATGACATCGCTTTGTTGCTTATTGATCAAATCAACTCCGTAAGTAACCATTTTTCGATTGTCAAAACTACCACTGTGCACATCTGAAATTTGGGTGATTTGATACCCATCAAAAGCAGCAGGGAGATCATCAAACTCAAGTTGATATTTTAGCACTTTATAATTGTACTTGCCCTTATACATTCCCATGAGCAAAGCACCAAACGGCAAAGCGGCAACGCCAAGGGCGATCAAACTTAAAAATCTTCTTCTGGATGGTATGCTAAACTCTTTTTGAGTACTGAACACTTTTTGATAAATACCTAAAAGAAGCCTGAAAATATCTTCACTGAATAAAAATATGATCGTAATAATCTGAAAAGAAAGCATAGCCAATAGAAAACCAAAAGCATAACTTTTTGGTCTACTTAAGACCCGACCACCATCGGTGCCCATAAATTGATACAGAAAATTAGCAATGACCAATATATATAATGTTATAAATAGATAATGTACCCATGGATATCGAGAAGCAGTTTTAACAGCTTGAAAAGAGTAAAAGCCAAGAACCAAGTAGATACTTATAAAAATGACCCAACGAAGCATAGTAGTTTTTTTACGAATTTATTTGTTTCAACTAAGAAACCGGTCATTTCTAGCCATTAAGAATTTGTTTTTTTAGTGTAAATACGGAGATTTCGGGCCAAATGCCTACTCTACCGGGAAATCCTGTATATCCAAACCCTCTGTTCACATTCAAGTATTGGTCTTTTTCTTTGTACAGACCTGCCCAGTATTTGAATCCATGTCTTATTGGCGTCCACTGGAATTCGCCTGGAACTTCTAGACCAAACTGCGTACCATGTGTATGGCCACAGAGTGTAAGCGGCACACTTTCTTCATGATCAAGAACTCTATATTGCCAATGTGTAGGGTCATGCGTCATCAATATCTTAAAACTATTCTCTTTTATATTTGAAAAAGCTTTGTCCAAATCACCATTTCTCTTAAGACTGTTATAACCCCAATACTCAACGCCTACAAAAGAAAGGCTTTTACCATTTCTTGTTAGTGACCTGTTTTCATTACAAAGCAAATCAAAACCCATTTCTTTTTGATGTTGTTTTAATAGTTCAAAATCTGCTTCTTTCTCCTTTTGAGAAGGCCAATGAACATAATCCCCATAATCATGGTTGCCAAGAATAGAGTATTTACCGTCTTTTGCTGTTAAAGAAGAAAACAATGTCTTCCATTCGTCTATTTCGTTCGCACGTCTATCTACAAAATCCCCTGTAAACAAGATAACATCCGCTTGCTGTTGATTTATAAGTTTAACGGCATCGCTAACCTCATCGTAGTTATCCAATCCGCCACAATGAAAATCAGATATATGGACAATTTTATAACTGTCAAAGGCTTCCGGCAAATCTTGAAAATCAAGAACATAATCAAATACCCTAAAATTATATCTTCCTTTGTAAATGCTATAAATCAAAGTTGCAAACGGAATAGCGCCAATACCAAGTGCCAATTTTGAAATAAAGCCCCGTCTGGATGGCATCTTTGAAGAATCTTTTTTCTTCCTGTTGAAAACATAGCTTCCAAAGCGAAAGACATCCTCAAAGAACAGTAAACCGCTGGCGAGCATTAGAAAAAGATAAAAAGCAAAAAAGAGCGCAAATCCTACTAATTTTTCAGGAACTACAAACACATTGGAAATGTCCAGGGCTATTTCAAAAATAAAATAAAGTGCAGTAGCACCGATGAGTACCCAATACACAATTCGTATTATTCCATTCTTGCTCAACTTCTTAAAAGCCTGAAAAGCATAGAATGCGAAAAACAAGAACGTAGTCAGAACAAAAAGACGCGTCATCTTTTTTTGCAAAGATATCTCATAAGTTTTTTAGGTTAAGGATTTAAGACCTTATTAACGGAATGCATAATTTCATGTTTGAATTAAAGCTTTCAAAACAAACTTTGTACTTTTAAAACTTTCAACTTAAAATTAGCAAATCAATAATATGCCAGACCAAAAACGTCTTTTTCTACTAGATGCCTACGCTTTGATTTTTCGCGGATACTACGCACTCATCAAAAATCCAAGAATCAATTCCAAAGGCATGGATACTTCAGCGATCATGGGATTCATGAATTCACTTTTTGATGTCATCAAACGGGAAAAACCTGACCATTTAGCAGTTTGTTTTGATAAAGGTGGAAGTGTGGAACGCACAGAGATGTACGAAGCCTACAAAGCCAATCGTGATGAGACGCCAGATGCCATACGGATTGCTATTCCTTACATTCAAAATATTTTGAATGCCATGCAAATTCCAGTAGTGGAATTGGAAGGTTTTGAAGCAGACGATATTATTGGAACATTGGCAAAACAAGCGGAAAAAGAGGATTACAAAGTATTCATGGTAACTCCAGACAAGGACTTTGGACAGTTGGTTTCCGAAAATATCTTTATGTACCGTCCAGCACGGATGGGCAATGGTATCGAAATTTGGGGTATTCCAGAAGTACAGAAACGTTTTGGCGTGCAAAGGCCCGAGCAAGTAATCGATTATTTGGGGATGATGGGAGATGCTAGTGATAATATCCCTGGTCTTCCCGGTGTTGGTGATAAGACTGCCAAAAAGTTCATTGCCGATTTTGATTCTATGGAAGGGCTTCTGGCCAATACCGATAAGTTGAAGGGTAAAATGAAGGAGAAGGTAGAACAAAATGCCGAATTGGGCAGATTATCCCGTAAACTAGCTGAAATCAATATTAATTGTGAGGTAACCTTCGATGCCAAAGATTATGAAATGTCCGAGCCAAACAGTCCAAAAGTGCAGGAGATTTTTGAGGAATTGGAATTTCGTCGCCTAAAGGACCAATTTATAAAGATTTTCTCAGGAGAAGTGGAACAAACCACACAAGTGTCCAGCACGGAAACCGCCAAAAAAGAAGCAAAGGTAGCAGGTAGCGGACAGTTCACATTATTTGGGGGAAGTCCCACAGATGCACCCGCCACCATCAAAGATGAGAACAGTAGAAATACCGTAACTACTGTTCCCCATTTTTACCAGAGTATTGAACCTGGTTTAGGAATGCAGCTCTTTATGAAAAAAATGATGAAGCAAAGTTCGGTCTGTTTTGATACGGAAACAACCTCATTAAATGCACTTGAAGCCGAATTAGTGGGCATTGCCTTTAGCTGGGAAGCAAAAAAAGGATTTTACATCCCTATCCCCGAAAATAAAGACACCGCATTAGAAATTTTAGAACAACTTCGACCTTTCTTTGAATCTGAAACCATAGAAAAAATTGGACAAAACCTGAAATACGATATCAAAGTGATGAAAAATTACGGTATCGAAGTAAAGGGAAAATTGTTCGACACCATGTTGGCACATTATCTCATCAATCCAGATATGCGACACAATATGGATGTATTGGCCGAGACGTACCTCAACTATACACCAGTTTCCATTACTGAACTCATTGGCAAAAAAGGAAAGAACCAGTTGAGTATGCGGCAAGTTGCTTTGGACAAACAAACCGAATACGCATCCGAAGATGCTGATATCACGTTTCAATTGGCACAACATTTTAGACCAGAACTTTCAGAAGCAAAGACCGAAGAACTCTTTGAAAGCATTGAAATTCCCTTGCTTAGGGTTTTGGCAGATATGGAGACCGAAGGAATCAATCTTAACGAGGATTTTCTTAATGAGCTTTCAACCGTTCTTGATGTAGATATCAAAAATCTAGAACAAAAAATCTATGAAGCTGCCGGAGAGGAATTTAATATCGCATCGCCAAAACAATTGGGTGAAATCCTGTTCAATAAGCTAAAGTTGGTAGACAAACCTAAAAAGACAAAGACAGGGCAGTATTCCACTGCGGAAGACGTACTTTCCTATTTGGCCAAAGACCATGAAATCATTCGGAATGTATTGGACTACAGGGGTCTTGCCAAGTTAAAAAGCACTTATGTGGATGCACTCCCTAACGAGGTACAGCAACATAGCGGTCGGGTGCATACCGATTACATGCAAACCGTTGCCGCTACTGGACGACTCAGCAGCAATAATCCAAATCTACAGAATATCCCCATTAGAACGGAACGTGGCCGACAGGTTCGAAAAGCTTTTATACCAAGGGATGAAAACTACACCTTGCTAGCGGCTGATTATTCCCAAATAGAGTTACGGATCATTGCAGCTTTGAGCGAAGAAGATACTATGATTGAAGCTTTTAAAAATGGTGAGGATATTCATGCCTCTACAGCTTCAAGGGTATTCAACGTTCCCATTGAAGAAGTCACACGCGAGCAACGAAGCAACGCCAAAACGGTGAATTTTGGAATCATTTATGGTGTTTCGGCGTTTGGGCTGAGCAACCAAACAGATTTGACACGTGCCGAATCCAAGGAACTGATAGAAACCTATTACAAGACGTATCCCAAGCTTAGAAATTATATGGGCGAACAGGTAGATTTTGCCCGGGACAATGGCTATGTACAGACTGTCCTGGGAAGGCGTAGGTATTTAAAGGACATCAATGGCAGCAATGCTGTAGTACGAGGTGCAGCAGAACGAAATGCGGTAAACGCGCCCATTCAAGGAAGCGCAGCGGATATCATTAAAATCGCCATGATCAACATCCACAAAAAGCTTTCTGAAGGAGACTACAAAACAAAAATGTTGTTACAGGTACATGATGAATTGGTTTTTGATGCCTACAAACCGGAATTGGAAGAAGTAAAAACCATGATAAAAACCGAAATGGAAAATGCTTACACGCTTGCTGTTCCTTTAGATGTGGAAGTGGGCATCGGAGATAATTGGCTGGAAGCGCATTAGAACACTGCCCGAGAAGAAAATTGGTCCATAAGCTAGGCCTACCAACCAAACTAGGTATCTAATGCGTATTCTGAACGTTCTTACTATTATTATCCTTATCGCATTGCTTATTAGTTCTGTGTTCTTTATAACACTAGACTCGTTAGTAGCATTAGTTGGTATTGCCACTGGCATTCTTTTCGTTTATTACCTTTTACTTTTTATCATCTTAAAAGTAATATCCGCTAAAAAGCTTCGTCCTAAAAATGCACAAATACTTTTGTGGGTATTTTTCTTGATTCCCATAATTTGGGCCTTAATAAATCCAGAAGGTTTATTTGAACTTTTAATGTCAAATGTTTGACTCGACATGAGATAACTAATTTAACATTAACTTGATTTTAGAGCTATTTGGATGGTAATAGCTTGAAAGTGCAACGACTAATCCTATAATTTTCATTAAATTATATCAATCAATAAGAATTTTGTTCTAATTTTACATAGATGTCGAACAATAAAGAACAAATAGATAAAAGGAACATTTCCTTTTGGAACACAGACTCCCCTTTGACCAGCAGGAGGGTAAGCATCATTTTGAACAGTCCCAAGGATTCCAAGAAATTAGCGGACGCTGTCAGGGCACTTCGTCATAATGAACATTCCACCATAAAATTATCCAAGGAAACAAAAGATAGGATACATGCAGAGGCCGAAAAGCTGAAAAGTGCTTAATGAGTATTGCCCTATCTACGCTAGTCCTGTTTTTCTTACTTATTCCCGGAATCTTATTTAGAAGGTTTTACTATACCGAGGAATTTTCACGAGAATACTTTAAGGAAACTTTCTTTGCGATATTCATAGCAACCATTCTGCCAAGCCTGTTCTTTCAATTTCTCTGGTATTTTTCCGCAAAATTTATTGGCTTCCATGTTGACCTTTATACATTGGGCGACATCGTATCTTCCAACCCTTCTGAAGGATCTTTTCAAAATTTGGAGAACAGCGCCGTAGGAGTTTTGGTGTACAATCTATCCATGTTCCTAGTCGCAAGTTTTTCCGGCTACCTTATAAAACGATTGGTACGAAGTAGAAGGTGGGATAGAAAATTTAAGTTCTTTCGGTTCCAAAACTCGTGGCACTATATTTTAAAAGGGGAATTTTTTGACTTTCCCAGAACAGAAATCATCTTGGAAGAAGACCACGTTGAGGATATTGAGTTTGTTTTTATCGACGCTGTTCTGGAGCTAAATGGAAATGCCTATCTATACGATGGTATTTTGGTCGATTATGAGCTAAGCAGTGATGGTGGGCTCGAAACCATAAGCATAACCAACGCACAGCGAAGAAATCTGTTCGATGACAGCGAAATTTCGAAAAATGGCAAGAAGAAAGATAATAGCTCAAAATATTATCCGATTACAGGACATATTCTAGTACTCAAATATGCAGAATTAAAAAATCTGAACTTTACCTACTACACCTTGGACTTTGATAAAAATGAAGAGCTGATTCCTCGATTGGTAAAGTAACTTACTCCTCATAGTTCTCCCCTATCCTATCCAAGACTTTTAAAAAAGTGTCAAATTCAAAAGTGTCCAACCCTTCAATAGCCTTTTTACGGAGTATATCGGCGTGAGGTTCAATCTGAAGGATAATAGCACGTCCTTCTGCAGTCAACTCCAACTTAAAACGTTTTAAATCCCCATCAAACCGAGTCTTGGTTATCCAACCCTTACGCTCTAAACCACCTATAACTCTTGAAGTGGTGGCACGATTACGAAAATTTGATTTTACAATATCGGACTGTGAAACATCTTCGCCTAATTGGTAAATACGATATAAAATCACCCATTGCTCAATGGTAAGTTCAATATCCAATTCCTTGAACTTTCTTAAATAGGCATCCTGAACTTTACGAAGCACCATGTCCAAATGCAATCCTATTCCCGATATTTCATCTATTTGATTGAGCATACTTGTCGTTCCCGTGCAGGCGAGAATCTATTTATTCATGAAATTAGGTGTCAAATACGAAACGACCACTAATTTTTACCTAAAATTTTCTTGTCAAAGTGATTTCGTATGTCAAAATTACTATTTTTGTTGCATAAGCAACAATATTTTTGAATCACTCTTAAATTAAATCTACAATGTCAACTTCTACGTTACCAAAAATACACGATACCGCCAAAGATTTTATGCCCATCAATGGTACTGACTATTTGGAGCTCTATGTTAGCAATTCCAAACAAGCTGCACATTTTTACAAGACTGCTTTTGGTTTTCAATCTTTGGCCTACGCAGGATTGGAAACAGGATTAAAAGACAGGGAGAGTTATGTGGTGATACAGGATAAAATTCGCCTAGTACTGACTTCACCTTTAAAAAGCGGTACTGATATTGGAAGACATATTGACCAACATGGTGATGGCGTTAAAGTTGTTGCCTTATGGGTAGATGATGCTACTTATGCATACAATACAGCGATAGAACGTGGTGCTAAATCGTATATGGAGCCAAAAACTGAAGAGGACAGCACCGGAAAAATTGTTCGTTCTGGAATTTATACTTATGGTGAGACCGTGCACATCTTTGTGGAACGAAAAGATTATAACGGTACGTTTATGCCTGGTTTTAAAAAATGGGAAACACCAGACTATAATCCAGTGCCAACAGGTTTAAAATATGTGGATCACATGGTTGGAAACGTAGGTTGGAACCGAATGAACGAATGGGTGAATTTCTATGAAAACGTAATGGGCTTTACCCAAATCCTTTCTTTTGATGATAAAGATATCTCTACCGATTACACCGCATTAATGAGCAAGGTGATGAGCAACGGAAACGGCCGAATCAAATTTCCGATAAACGAACCTGCGGAAGGAAAGAAAAAGTCACAAGTTGAAGAATATTTGGATTTTTATGAAGGTGAAGGCGTGCAACATATTGCCGTAGCTACGGATAACATTATCCAAACCGTTAGAGATTTAAAAAGTCGTGGTGTGGAATTCCTGAAAGTGCCCGAAACCTATTATGATGTAGTACTCGACCGTGTGGGAGAAATCGATGAGGATATAGCACCATTGAAAGAATTGGGGATTTTAGTAGATCGTGATGACGAAGGGTATCTATTGCAGATTTTTACACGACCTGTAGAACCAAGGCCCACTATGTTTTTTGAAATCATTCAGAGAAAAGGTGCACAATCATTTGGAAAAGGTAACTTTAAAGCATTGTTCGAAGCCATAGAGCGTGAGCAAGAGCTTAGAGGAACATTACATTAAAATACAAGTTCAAAGTTTCAAGTTCAAAGTTCGCAGTTTTGAACTTGATTCTTGAATTTGAACTTTAAAACAGTATTTATGCCTGTATACCATAAATTAGGGAAATATCCACAAAAGCGACATACGCAGTTCGAAAAACCAGATGGCAGCCTGTATTACGAACAATTGTTCGGCACCATTGGTTTTGACGGAATGTCATCCTTGCTGTACCATGTGCATAGACCCACCCAAATAAAGGAAATCAAAGAGTCCATTGATCTTAGCCCTAAAATAGCGGAGGCCAAGCATATTAAATCACGAAAGCTCATTGGTTTTAATGTTGCCCCCAAGGACGATTTTCTTGAAGCACGCGAACCCATGCTGGTCAACAACGATGTCCATATTGGTTTGGCAGCACCTAAAAAATCGCTAACGGAGTATTTTTATAAAAATTCTGATGCCGATGAAATGCTTTTTATTCACAGGGGAACGGGAACGTTGAAAACGTTTTTAGGGAATATTCCTTTTGAATATGGAGATTATCTTATCATTCCAAGAGGGATGATTTATCAGATTGAATTTGATACGCAAGACAATCGCATTTTATATGCCGAGTCGTTTCATCCTATCTATACCCCTAAACGTTATCGTAACTGGTTTGGCCAACTATTGGAACACTCTCCTTTCTGCGAGCGCGATTACAAACTACCACAGGATTTGCAGACATACGACGAAAAAGGGGAGTTTATCATGAAAGTAAAAAAACAGGGCATGCTGCACCATCTTGTTTATGCAACACATCCTTTTGATGTTGTGGGATGGGATGGCTATAATTTTCCCTACGGATTCTCAATCCATAATTTTGAACCGATTACAGGTAGGGTACACCAACCGCCACCAGTGCATCAAACTTTTGAAACGGGGGCATTTGTTATCTGTTCGTTCTGCCCAAGATTGTACGACTATCATCCCAAATCCATTCCGGCACCATATAACCATTCCAATATCGATTCCGATGAGGTTCTGTATTACGTGGATGGTGATTTTATGAGCAGAACGGGAATAGGGCCAGGTTATATTTCCCTACATCCTGCGGGCATTCCGCATGGGCCGCACCCCGGAACCTACGAGGCAAGTATTGGCAAGACCAAGACCGAAGAATTGGCCGTGATGATAGATACCTTCAAACCTTTGCAGGTCACGGAAAATGCCTTAAAAATCGACGACGGAAAGTATTATAAATCTTGGTTAGAGTAAAAAACTAGAATTTAGACATTAGATTTTAGAAGTGAGATTAGTTATAATGTTTAATTTATCTCAAATCTATTTTCTCAAATCTCATAGCTATTTAAATAATGATTATAAACATACCTGAAAATTCAGATTTTTCAATTCACAATATCCCTTTTGGAATTTTTTCGACCGCAGACAGAAGCCCTCGTGCAGGGGTTGCCATAGGTGACCATATTCTGGACTTGGCAGCCGTAGCCGAACTGGATGTATTTGATTTTAATACAGCAGTACTGGAAAAAGATACCCTTAACGATTTTATATCATTGGGAAAAGCCATTACCAAAAAGGTACGGGTTGATATTCAACACTGGTTGAAAGACGAAGCTTCCATTCTGGCAGGTAAGCCAGAGCTTTTTGTACTGCAGTCTGAAGCCAATATGCATATGCCGGTCGCGATAGGGGATTATACCGACTTTTATTCTAGTATTGAGCATGCCACTAATGTTGGGAAAATGTTCCGTGATCCCGAAAATGCGTTGTTACCCAACTGGAAGCACATTCCGGTAGGCTATCATGGAAGGGCAAGTTCGATCATAGTGAGTGGCGAACCTATTCACAGACCAAAAGGACAAGTTTTGCCAAGAGATGCTTCAACTCCGGTTTTTCAAGCATCGGCACGATTGGATTTTGAACTGGAAATGGGCTTTATTACAGGAAGGAACACCGCAATTGGAGAATCCATAGCAACAAAGGATGCTGAGGATTATATTTTTGGCATGGTATTGTTGAACGATTGGTCGGCACGCGACATTCAAAAATGGGAGTATGTTCCATTGGGACCTTTTTTAGCAAAAAACTTTGCATCACATATTTCTCCTTGGATAGTTACATTGGAAGCTTTTGAACCTTTTAGGGTATCAGGACCTCAACAAGAACCCAAAGTACTGCCTTATTTGGAATACGAAGGAAATAAAAACTATGACATCCAACTCGAAGTTGATATAACTCCAGAAGGCAGTGAGGAAAAAACGGTTTGCCGTTCCAATTTTAAATATATGTATTGGAATATGGTACAGCAATTGGCACATCATTCAGTAAATGGCTGTAATATCAATGTTGGGGATCTTTATGGTTCCGGGACGATTTCGGGCAAAGATGAAAACTCATACGGTTCTATGTTGGAACTTGCTTGGATGGGTACAAAACCCATCAAAATGAAAGATGGAACGGAACGTAAATTTATCAATGACGGAGATACTGTAACGATGAGGGGGTATTCAGAAAAAGATGGTATTCGCATAGGGTTTGGAGAAGTTTCAGCTAAAATTCTTCCAGCGAAATAGATGTTTATCTTCGCATAAACTAAAGCCAAAACAATGTCCATTGTAAAAACCATTGACCCCAGTACAATATCGCAACCAGAACTACATTCCTATTTGCTTAATGCAGTGGCCCCAAGGCCTATTTGTTTTGCCAGCACCATTGATTTAGGAGGAAATGTCAACTTGAGTCCCTTCAGTTTTTTTAATGTGTTCAGTTCCAATCCTCCGGTAATGATTTTCTCTCCGGCACGGAGCGGTCGGGACAATTCATTAAAGCACTCGCATCAAAATATAAAAGAAGTACCGGAAGTAGTTATTAATATTGTGGACTTCCCAATTGTTGAACAAATGTCTTTGTCCAGCACTGCCTATAAAAAAGGTGTGAACGAATTTATAAAATCCGGGTTAACAGAAATTCCAAGTGAGAAGGTAAAACCTCCTCGCGTTGCGGAAGCTCCGGTTTCTTTTGAGTGTACTGTTAGTCAAGTTATAGAATTGGCCGACACCCCAGGTGCCGGAAATCTCATCTTGGCAAAAGTAGAGCTCATTCACATCAATGAAAAGCATTTAGACGAATTAGGAAAGTTAGACCCTCTCAAATTGGATTTAGTGGGACGAATGGGGGGAAGTTGGTATACAAGAGCCAGCGGGAGTTCCCTTTTTGAGATTCCAAAACCGATTCGAAATAAAGGCATAGGTGTTGACCAACTCCCGGAAAGCATTCGAAATAGCACAATTCTCACAGGGAACAATCTAGGTAGACTGGGGAATTTGGAAAAACTTCCTTCCTTAGAAGAAGTAGAACAAATTGGCAATGACGATGAAATACGAATGCTCGAGAAAAAACTGAATGGAAAACCAGAAAAACTAAAGAAGGAGCTCCACTGGATGTCAAAACAAATGCTGGAAAGCAACGAAACAAAAAAAGCACTAGCAACATTGATGTATGCTGAAAAAGTAGGATAATGAACAAAGGAATAGAGTCCATTTTCAAGCCGTACCTTGAGCCAAAGGAAGTATACAAAGGCGGAAAGAACATACCGGTTTCCAATAAAAAAATCTATAAACTTTCCTCAAACGAAAACCCTTTGGGTGCTTCTCCAAAGGCAGTTACAGCGCTACAAAAGGCTGCAGAAATTGTGGATGTTTATCCCGATCAAACAGATATTCGGTTACGGGAAGCTTTGGTGAATGATTTTGATGGGCAACTGGCAGTAGACCAATTTATTTGCGGGAACAGTGGTTCCGAAATTATAGATATGTTGTTGAGAGCATTTATCAATGAGGAGGATGAGGTAATTTATTCCAATCCTTGTTTTCTTCCTTACGCGGTGTTTTCTAGATGGTACGGGGCAAAACAAGTAGATGTTCCTCTTTTGGCACCGAATTATGATTTGGACGTAGAAGGCATGCTATCTTCCATTACCGATAAAACCAAGGTCATTTTCTTGACCAGTCCAAACAATCCAACGGGCACCTATATCCCAAAGCCAGTTCTTGAGGATTTTTTACACCGTATCCCAAAAAATATTATCGTAGTTTTTGATGAAGTCTATCGCCATTTTGCCGATGCAGAAGATTATGTGACAGCTTTACCTTATGTTAGAGAAGGACACAATGTGGTCGCCATCAATAGTTTTTCAAAAACATACGGATTGGCAGGTCAACGTATAGGATATTGCTATACGACCGCCACTATTGCAAATTACATGCGGCAGATTCACAAGCCTTTTTTGCTCCCCATCACATCCATAGAAGCGGCAATAGGTGCATTGAACGATTCTCTGTTCATTGAAAAAACAGTAAAAACTGTTCAAGACGGCAGAAAATACCTCATCGAATCCTTCACGTCTCTAGGGATTAAGTACTGGCCCACACAAGGAAATTTCTTTATTATAGATCCGCCTATTCCCGAATTCGATTTTACAGATAAACTAATGCGACAAGGTGTTATGGTACGACCTGTTTCACAATTTGGTGCTCCAGGTCTTGTAAGAATAACTGTTGGAACCCAAGAAGCAAATGAAGCTTTGGTAACAGCCCTTAAAAAAATATAACTGGTTTAATTTTGGATATCATACAAACTTCGACAGACCCAGTTTGACTATGAAGGTTAATTTACTGTCTCGTGAAAACACCGTCAGCTCCGGTATAATTATCGGCATTAATGTCCTCACCAGCGATAATCAAAGTGTTTTCATCCTCCAAAACAACGGTAATAACCTCCTCTTCCATATTACTGTCCACAAAAGTCAATTGATCACCATCCAATGACCATGTCGTTGTTTCAGTCACACTTTCACTTGGACAATCAACAGATAAACCTCCAGCACCTACGTTTATATTTTCAGCTATAAAATTCACTTTGTTTTCTGATACTGCGGTACCATCACCTCTAAAAGTGAATATCACAATATCACAATCAGATGATTTGAAATTATCCAAAATCTGTTTCGCAAAATTAAGGTCATCATCGTTCGTGTTTTCATCAATACGCAGGTCGGTAAGCACCCATGTCCCAACTAAATCGACAGTGGCATCATTCATTGTCTCATCCTCTTTATTGTCTGTTGAACATGAAATAACTAGGGAAATTATCAAGAAAAAGAATACAATATTTTTTTTCATCATACTTGGTTTTGTGTTGTTTGGTTGAGCAAATAACGAAAAAAAACCTAAAATAGTACAGTAAACACCTTAGAGGTCTTAAAGCACAAACCTATACGTTGCCTTTAATAAGAAAATATTTTGTGGTTTCTGATTAAAGATATTATCTCCCAAACTAGATAGCAATCCTTCTGATGGATTTCCATCGCGTGATACATCCTGTGACCAAACCAGGAAGATTTCCGATCCCGGAATATATTCCCATCGTATGACCAGATTGGAACGGAATTGCACAAATGAAAAATCGGGGTCATCAAAGCTAAAGTCCTCGACCCCATCCAAATTCTCATCAATGGAATACGTATCATCGGCCAATGAGACCTGATTCCCTTCGTACTGTACAAACCTATCCTCAAAACGTTCTGCTGTTGCTGTCGTAACGTGCTTAAAATTTGAATATCGACCCCTCGAAATAAATGGCTGCCCCCAATATTGAATGGTTAAATTAGGGTTTATGGTATAGTTTAAACGAAAGGACATACTAAGTGTTCGCTGTTGAATCTCTCCATTAAGATACCTTGGAGAACCATTTACATCATCAAAATTGTCAATAAACTGTAGCTTATCCTGATTAATACTCAACGATGGAAATGCGGAAATACGCAGTGCATTTATAGGCTGGTACGTAAACCCACCTTCAACAAAATAGGACCTATAGGAGTTGTCCACAGCTTTTTCCCCTCTGTGAAAAACACTGAGGGTGAATTTCTTCCTATCATCAGTACTGACACGGTTCCAAAAACTTATTTCTGGGGACAATCGTAACCGTGGACCGCCCCTAAGCGCAAAATTTGAATACTGAAAGGGCGCATAATTGAACCCAACGTTGGAAAACCAGTTGTTGGCCCAGTTTTGCCAGCTGTTGGTGTTAAAGCGCAAACTATTGTGGTTCCCCTTAAAATCCCAAGTACTCCAATGGTTATAGTTTATACCTACCCTTCTAAATGTACTGTCCGGTTTTAAGGTTTGATATCCAATCCAAGTGTAGTGACGAATATCATCGGATTGTCGTTGAAATCCAATATCATTGAGTTCCAGTTCTGGCGATCGCCAAGTTCCTCCTGTTTCGAACCGCCAATGACCACTTCCAATTTTTCCAATTTGAACATTGCCACCAGTACCCGACAGTGTAGTCCTGGTAGAGTCTACAGCCACATGGTCAGCATCTACCCGTTGGAAAAGATGGGTGATGGATTCTTGGGTATTCTTGATTGCTTCTTCGCTTCCCGTAACGTGGCTCACTATGACATTCCCTTCAACATACCAATCCCTATTATGCCATTGGTGCTTAAAATCAACACCTCCGGTATAAGCCGATTTATGAAGAAAATCAAGCTCCTGTGTTAAATTATCCCTATTGGTGGCAGTTAAAATTCCGCCGATATACGAATTACGGTCGTTAAAATCTTTCTGAAGCCTTCCCACGAAATAATTTGTCAAAGGTTCGACCACTTCTTTTCTGCGCGTCCCATCCTCTTCACTGATTACCGCATACCTTTTTGCAGTAACACTTTCCAAAACCCCTATTGCCAATCCGTTCTTGGTTTTACCACTAAACTTAGCAGCGCCAATAATGGGTGTATTATCTGGCTGGTCTACGAATTCATTATCGCTTATATCTGGGGATCCCTGTGGACTTCTACCTATTCGTCTTGAGTAAAAAACATTATCAAACCCAAAGGTATTTCCCGCTTCGGATTCTGAAACATTAAAGTCAAAAATATTTTTGTTTTCTACAAAAAAGGGGCGTTGTTCCCTAAAGAAAATCTGAAAACCATCCAAGGCTATTGCAGAAGGGTCTGCTTCGACCTGTCCAAAATCTGGATTTACGGTTAGGTCAACTGTCAAGTCATTGGTAATCCCAATCTTTGCATCTAGCCCGCCCGTTATATCACTTTCGCTTCCGTCCCTAAACGGATTTCCTTCTTCCGCTTCGTACGTTTCTGTGCTCGCTACGGTATATGGCTGTATTTCCAATTGTTTTTGAGGTTCTACTTTTTTCAGTCCGTGCAATTCGCCAAACTCACTTACCCAACCTGGCTGGTCTATTGGTTTTCGTTGCCAGGTTGAGCGTTCCGCTTCTCTAAAAAACATTCGTGTAGATTGCAGTCCCCAGACTTGTTCTTCAGCATCCCCAAACTTTAACTGACTTAACGGGATTCTTATTTCGGCTGTCCAGCCTTCTTCATCAATATTTGTCCTTGTGTACCAAATTGGGTTCCAGCTACTGTCCCAATTATTTCCATTGTTTGAAACAAATTCATCCCCTTTTACGCCAGCTGCTGTAACGGTAAAAGAAAAAGCGGTACGCTTGTCATGATAACTGTCAATATTGAATTCTACCCAATCTCCCTCAAAACCATCTCGCCTGGATAATCGCTTTTCAATCTTATCTGGATCTGTATCATAGCATCGCACTCCTATATATAGGTTCTTACTATCATAAACTATTTTGAACTTGGTCTGTTCGCTCGGCGGCGTATTTTCATCGGGTTGAAGTTCAATATAATCCCCTCCCCATTCAACAAAGTTCCAGGCTATATCGTTCAGCAGACCATCTATTTCTGGCGGTGGTGATTGCCCAATGGCCTTTGTAACATAAATCTTCTTGGTCACAACCTGTGTAGAATCTTGGGCATTTAAATAAATAGAAAATAAAAGTAGGGTGCAGCATATGATCAGTTTTCTCACTGTGTTGGTCTTTTGATTTGATAAGTTGCTTTAAAGACCAGCATAAATCAAGATAGTTACAGTTTGCTTAAATTTAATAGTGCTTTTTAACAAAAAACAATCAAGATGGCAGTGCAATCATTTCATCAGATACGACAGAGTAGAAAAAGTAAAAAATATTCCCAATCAACCATTTGTAATTCAATCTAATAATTGTACATTTGCAGCCCGTTAATCGGGATAGATTTTTAAATCAATAATATTCTAGAAGTGGATACATTAAGTTATAAGACTATTTCTGCCAACAAAGCTACTGTTAACAAAGAGTGGTTATTGGTTGATGCTGAAGGAGAAACGTTAGGGAGATTGGCGTCAAAAGTAGCAAAGTTACTCAGAGGAAAACATAAGCCAAATTTTACACCTCATGTTGACTGTGGTGACAACATCATTGTTATAAATGCTGAGAAAATAACCATGAGCGGAAACAAGTGGGAAGAAAAAACCTATTTGCGATATACAGGTTATCCTGGAGGGCAACGCTCTACAACTGCTCAAGAATTGTTGGAGAAACATCCTGAAAGGATTATTGAAAAATCTGTCAAGGGTATGCTTCCTAAAAACAAGTTAGGTGCTGAATTGTTCAGAAACCTAAAAGTATATGTTGGAACAGAACACGGTCAAGAAGCACAAAAACCCAAGGCAATAAACTTAAACGACTACAAATAATGGAAGTGGTTCATAAGATTGGTAGAAGAAAAACTGCCGTTGCAAGAGTATATGTTTCTGAAGGAAAGGGAAACATAACCATAAACAAGAAAGATTTAAAAGAGTATTTTACTACAGCGACTTTACAATATAAGGTAAATCAGCCTTTCGCACTTACCGAAACCGAAGGTAACTATGACGTTAAGGTAAATGTATATGGTGGTGGAATAACTGGTCAGGCCGAAGCTATTCGTTTGGCATTATCTAGAGTAATGTGTGAAATAGACGAAGAGAACAGAACTGTTCTTAAGCCTGAAGGATTGTTGACAAGGGATCCGAGAATGGTGGAAAGAAAGAAATTCGGTCAGAAAAAAGCCCGTAAGAAATTCCAGTTCTCTAAACGTTAATTGTATGATGCTGAATTTGTTTTCAGTATCTCATTATAAAATATCCTGAATTAATCAAGGATAAAGTTCATTGAAAACCCTGAAAAGATTTCAGGGTTAATTTTTAACCAAGTTGTCGTTGTTCCAAAGAGCAAAAATCGACTTTTTGGAATTTAGTTTAGCATCTAAATGATTAGGGCGAACATTTTTGTGACCACCTATTCATTGCTACTACAACGGAACGTAAACTAATTACAAAAAAATGGCAAGTAACATTGAAGTCAAAGACTTATTAGAAGCAGGTGTGCATTTTGGACACCTTACAAGAAAGTGGAACCCTAACATGGCGCCCTATATCTACATGGAGCGTAACGGGATTCACGTTATCAATCTCTACAAAACAGTTGCAAAACTTGATGAAGCGAACGAAGCACTCAAGAAAATTGCAGCATCAGGAAGAAAAATTCTTTTCGTAGCTACAAAAAAGCAAGCTAAAGATATTGTTGCTGAAAAAGTATCTAACGTAAACATGCCTTACATCACTGAAAGATGGCCAGGTGGTATGTTGACCAATTTTGTAACGATTCGTAAAGCTGTTAAAAAAATGGCTTCTATAGATCGTATGAAAAAAGATGGTACGTTCAACACACTTTCCAAAAAAGAACGTCTACAAGTTGACCGTCTAAGAGCCAAATTGGAGAAAAACCTAGGTTCTATCTCCGAAATGACCAGACTTCCCGGAGCTATTTTCATTGTTGACACGATGAGAGAGCACATTGCTGTAAAAGAAGCGCAGAAATTGAACATTCCAATTTTTGCAATGATCGATACCAACTCTGACCCTAGACCAATCGATTACGTAATTCCTGCAAATGACGATGCCGGAAAATCCATTGAGGTTATTATGACAGAAGTTACGAAGGCTGTCGCCGAGGGATTGTCTGAACGTAAAAACGATAAGCAAGAAGGAAAAGCCGCAACTAAGGAAGCTCCTGCAGCTAAAGAAGAAAAAACTGTAGAAGCAAAGAAACCTGAAGTAAAACAAGAAAGTGCTCCCGCTGAGGAAACAGTCAAAAAGGAACCTGTTGCCGAAGAGAAAAGTGCTCCTGTAAAAGAAGCCAAGGAGGAACCTGTTGCTGAAAAAGAGGTCGAAGCTAAAGTAACAGAAAAGCCAGAAGCTAAAAAAGCCGAAGCTACCGAAACAGAAGATTTAACCAAAATTGAAGGTATTGGTCCAAAAGCAGCCGAAGCATTGACCAATAACGGTATTACAACATATGCTGCACTTTCTGAAGCCGATCCGGAAAAAGTTAAGGAGATTTTGACCGAGGCAAGTTCAAGAATGGCTCATCTCGACCCTACAACATGGCCAAAACAAGCAAAAATGGCTGCTGACGGGAAGTGGGACGAATTAAAGGAATGGCAAGACAACGCCAAAGGAGGAGTTGAATAATCAAGAATAGTAATTTAACGTTCACCTAAAACAAGGCACTTAAATAGTGTTTTACTTTACATAAATTTTTAAATAGAAAAGAAATGGCAAAGATTACCGCCGCTGAAGTAAATAAATTAAGGAAAGCTACCGGAGCCGGAATGATGGATTGTAAAAATGCATTGGTCGAAGCAGAAGGTGACTTTGATAAAGCAATTGAGATTCTTCGTAAGAAAGGACAGAAGATAGCTGCCAAAAGAGCCGACAGAGATTCTTCTGAAGGTGCTGCAATAGCAAAAGTAAATGCCGATAAGACTGTTGGTGTTGCTATTGTATTGGGTTGCGAAACAGATTTTGTTGGAAAAAACGAAAATTTTATAGCACTAGCTAACGAATTAGCGGAAAAAGCATTGGACTACGCCACAAAAGAAGAATTTTTAGCTTCTGATTTTGGAGGGATGACCGTAACGGACAAGTTAATAGAACAAACTGGTGTTATTGGCGAAAAATTAGGCATTACCGCTTTTGAAAAGTTGGAAGCTCCTTACGTTGGCAGTTATGTACACATTAATAAGATTGCTGCTTTAGTTGGTTTGTCTGCTGCTGTGGACACTGCTGATGTACTTGCAAAAGATCTTTCTATGCAGGTTGCTTCTATGGGCGCCACAACGTTGTCCTATAAAGATTTTGACGCTGATTTTGTTGCCGCGGAAACAGAAGCTAGAATTGCCGTAATTGAAAAAGACAACATTGAACTTGGCCGTTTAGGAAAAACATTGAAAAATGTTCCACAATACATTTCAAGGGCACAATTGACCGATGAAGTTCTTGCCAAGGCTGAAGAAGATGCAAAAGCACAATTAAAGGCAGAAGGAAAACCTGAGCAGATTTGGGATAAAATCCTTCCAGGTAAGATGGAAAGATTTATTTCTGACAACACTACTTTGGATCAAGAACAATGTCTTTTAGACCAGAATTTTATCAAAGATGAAAAAATCAATGTTGCAAAATACGTTGAATCTCATGGAGACGTTTCAGTAACAGGTTTTAAACGTGCTACTGTAGGATAACATCCTAAATCATAAAATTCAAAAAGCCGGTTCTCTTAAGAAAACCGGCTTTTTGTTTATAGTATATATAGCCTTTCCTATTTTGACTTTATTAGAATATCGCCATTAAAAGTTTTGAACAACATTTCGGGGCCACCACCATTTATTTTACCCCTAACCCATTGTTCTATCTTTACTTTATAGGAACCAGAAGAATTGTTTTTGTTCACTTCTGGTTTATTTGCCGAAACCTGCATGTCAAAATCAGTGAAAATCTCCCCCATATCGGACTTTGCTTTAACATCTGCTTTTAAAGAATTTGGAAAAGTAATCGCCACATCACCATTAAGACTACTGAATGCCATATTTGCATCTTTAGTAATACTCACAAAGTCAATCTTTATATCTCCATTCACTGTATCGGTCGACGCCGAACCGCTTACACCCTTCAATGTAATCTCTCCGTTCACATTACTGATCTCCATTTCGCCATTCACGCCATTCACGGAAATATTGCCATCATTTACCGTAGACAACTTCAATGAAAAGTTCTTTGGAACCTTTACCTCTAGATTTGTAACCTTGTTCCATTGTTCATTGATTACCTGTACTACATTATTTTTTTCCTCGGCACTTATAGCCAATGAAGTATTGGAAATGCGCTTCATGCCATTGTTGTTTCCGTCATCCTTATAGTGTCTTTTTTCACTCCCAAAAGAAGCTTTTATTACAACCTCTTTACCTTCATAAGCTTCAACATGAATTGACCCTGCTATTTGGTCTACCACTAATTTACCCGGGCTATTGGGGCTACTTAAAGGGACCGAAAACAAATCGATACTTTTTTCTTGGGCCGATGATATACCTACCATCAGCAATGCTACTATAATTGTTATTAATTTGAAGTTTCTCATGTCGTTATATTTTTTTGATGAATACATTTCCGTTTAGCGTTTCAAAGTCAAAATCAACCTGACCGCTACCAATTTGGACCACAGGTTTGGCCTCGTATTTATATTTTGCCTTATCCCCAGTTTCCTTGTTTGTTTCCATGAACTGTTTATTGATATTGAAATCGGTGAATAGTTCCCCGTTCATGCTTTTAAATGAAATATTAGCGGAAAGTGCTTTTTGATATGAAATATTAATATCGCCGTTTAACGCATAGTATTTCGACGAACTTTTGGGATTATCGGCATAGGATATGTTCACCGGACCGTTGATGCAGTTCACATCCGTTTTTCCAGTAATATTGGTCAATGCAATCCCACCGTTGATGTTTTCTGCTTTCACAGAATTACCATTGGTATTTTCTACAAGAACTTCTCCATCATTTACGGTACTAACATCAATTTGAATTGATTTGGGAACCTTTACCGTAAAGTTTAGCCGATGCTCGTATGGAGGTTCTTCGTTTTTATTGCACCAATTGTACCTCAGGTTCTCTTTATCGAACTCAACATAAGGTGCATCAGGATGTAGAATAACTAAGTTTTCTTCTTGAACGATTTTTAGATTGAGTTCTTTTTTTCCCAATTCCAAATCTTTGGCATTATCAGCAGAAATAATTTTTTCCACTTCGACCAACACCTTGTTTCCACTGTACCCTTCAACCGCTATGGATCCAAAAACATTTTTGATGACCAATCGGTTTTCAACACCATTGGAAAGCGGTACTTCCTTTTTTATTTGTTCTTTGTGTTTTTTTTGCTGCGCATTGCAACTTTGCATTCCCAAAAACGAGATGAGGAATACCATTAAAATTAACTGTTTCATCTTTTAAAAATTTGACTGTTCGTGATTTGATTGAATCCCGATTTTTGGGATGATTGACCCTTCGACTTAGCTCAGGGCGAGTGATAAACTAAATGATTGATTCAATAGAATTCTTTATTTTTTTCTTTACCGTCGTATCCAATTCCTTATGTTTCATCAACCGTTTGAAAGGTTCAACTGACGTTTTTTCCTGTAGAGCAACCATCAAATTAGCCAAGGTAACTTGAACCATAGGCGATTCTTGATTTGGAATGGACTGCACCAAACCCTGTCTAACCAGAGGGTTGTCCACATAATTGGTCAAAGATTCGATAGCGGCCAATCGTACGTTAACATTGGAATCACTATTTAAAGTCTTCAATAATGCTTTCACTATGGTTTCATCCACATTTTCAATTTTATTCGCTTCGCTAACACCTTGTAGTCGCTGGTTTGCAGATGGTTGCTCTAATAATGTGAGCACAAGTTTTTGTCTAATGCTCTCCGTCTCCTTATTGATAACAATCGCATCCTCGCTGATTCCATCATTTGGAGCATTCATATAATAGCCTATCCCGAGACCAACACCCAATAAAAGAAGCCCATATACCAACTGTGGTTTGAAAATTGTAGCAAGAGTCTCTAAAAAGATGGTTGATCTGGCTTTCTTCTTTGTTTTTGCCGTTTCATCGGAAAGCATTGTAAAAAAGGCTTGATCCATTTTTTCAGAGGGTGCGGGAGCATTCAAAGCGTCCACCATTTGCCATGTGTCCACTAAGTCTTGATATTGCAAATCATATTCTGGATTCTTGGCAAGAAAATCTTCAAAAGCCTTCTTTTTATTTAAGGGCATTGTTCCCATCATGTAATCCATCACCTGTACTTCAAACTTTTCTTTATGTATCATCTTACACAATTTCTAGTTGTAAAAAAATAGTTTTTAACTCCTTGAGCGCCCTATGCACCCTTACTTTCGCAGCACCTTCCGTACAACCAACAATTTCTGCTATTTCGCTAAACTTTAGCTCTCTATATTTACTTAAGACCAAAAGTTCTTTCTTTTCTTTTGGAAGCATTTCCAATGCTTGCTTCACTAAGGCCTTGTTGCCATCCGTTTCAATAGCATCGTTTAAATAATCTTCAGCTTTTCCTTTGATATCTTCAGGCGAAACATTCCTAGAAATTTTTTCGCTCGAAGACTTTTTGTGGTAATCGTAATTTACATTTCTAGCCATACTGAACATCCAAGCCGCAAAAATTCCCTCTCCAGAATACGATCCCTTATACTTTAAAATTCTAACAAATACGTTCTGAACCAAATCTTGACTCACCGAAGGATTGTTTCCTAGATTGTAGAAAAACCCAAACAATTTTTTTTTGTGTCGCTCATAAAGCAACCCCAACTTATCCAAGTCGCCATTTTTCACTTTTAGCATGAGCGTATTATCAGTTAAATCTTGCAATTTGATATTGTTTTTTTGGCTCGTTGAAGGGTATACTTTAGTTTTTTAAAAAGGTTACAGAATGTATGGATTTTTTTATTGATTTTAATTCTCACATCTTCTCTTTTTAAGGTGATTCGCCATAAATAATTTTGATTATTTTTGTCCGGACTTCAACAGACCTTATAAATGCAATACAAAAGAATTTTATTAAAATTAAGCGGTGAGGCCCTAATGGGCGAACAGCAATACGGCATAGATGCACAACGCTTAGCCGAGTATGCAGAAGACATTAAAGCTGTAATTGCCAAAGGGGTTGAAGTAGCCATAGTTATTGGTGGCGGCAATATTTTCAGGGGACTCTCTGGAGCAGGCCAAGGAATGGATCGCGTTCAAGGAGACCATATGGGCATGTTGGCAACGGTAATCAACGGACTTGCCCTACAAAGTGCATTGGAGCTTCAAGGGGTAGAGACCAGGCTACAATCCGCTATAAAAATTAACGAAGTGGCAGAACCTTTTATAAGAAGAAGGGCCATGCGCCATCTCGAAAAAGGCAGGGTGGTCATTTTTGGTGGAGGCACGGGAAATCCTTATTTCACAACAGATTCAGCGGCGGTACTGAGAGCTATCGAAATAAAAGCGGATGTTATCTTAAAAGGAACCCGCGTAGACGGCATTTACTCCTCCGATCCCGAGAAAGACAAAACTGCTACAAAATTTGATTCCATTTCTTTTAAAGATGTCCTTTCTAAAGGTCTCAAGGTAATGGACACAACAGCATTTACATTAAGTCAAGAAAACGAGCTTCCCATTGTTGTTTTTGATATGAACACTAGAGGAAATCTTATGAAAATAGTTTCTGGTGAAAACATTGGAACCGTAGTCAATGTCTAAAATGGCATAGGCTTTGATTTCAATTCTAAAATTTTAAAATTATGAACGAAGAAGTAACATTTGTACTTGATAGCGCCAAAGAGAGCATGGACGGAAGTATTTCCCATTTGGAAAAAGCTTTGATCAAGATACGTGCTGGAAAAGCAAGCCCGGTAATGTTATCAACGGTTATGGTGGAATATTATGGTTCCATAACCCCGCTTTCACAAGTATCCAATATCAACACTCCGGATGCCCGAACCATTTCTGTACAGCCATGGGAAAAAAGCATCCTTGCAGATATTGAGACCGCTATCATGAACTCGAATTTAGGTTTCAATCCCATGAACAATGGTGAAATGATCATCATTAATGTGCCACCATTGACAGAGGAACGAAGAATACAGTTGGTAAAGCAGGCCAAATCCGAAGCTGAGGATGCCAAAGTAAGTATACGTAGTGCCCGACAAGAAGCGAATAAGGAACTAAAAGCTTTAGATATATCGGAAGATTTGTTAAAAAACGCTGAAGTGGATGTACAGGAACTTACCGATACTTACAGCAAAAAAGTGGATGCCATTCTTTCCGTAAAAGAAGCGGAAATCATGAAGGTTTAAGAATACTAGTATTATCAGTTTACTTTACTTAGGAACACAGCCAATCATTTTTTACCTTTGCGCCGAATAAAATCAATATGGTAGCTAAGCTTACTAAAGGATTTTGGGCAAAGGTGTCAAGAATCATACTACGCAACAGAATTCTTATTCTACTTGGAGTTGCAGCCTTTACAGTTTTTTTGGGAATGCAATGGAAGAATATGCAATTTTCCAATACGGAAGCGAATATCCTCCCAGATGATCACCCTGCGACTATTCAGTACATTGCATTTAAGAACATATTTGGCGAAGAAGGAAATGCCATTGTTCTAGCCATTAGGGATTCCTCGCTGTTTACCCCAAGTAAATTTAATAGGTGGAATAAACTAAGCAAACAACTCGAGGCTTTTCCCGAAATTGATTTTGTAGTATCCACCGACAATCTTAAAATTTTGGTCAAGGACAATGACAAGCAAGAATTTGTCATGGAACCTTTTATTAAAGAAGCGCCAAAAACTACCCAAGAAATAAAAGAACTGAAAAACCAGCTTTTTAACGAGCTTCCATTTTATGATAATTTAATTTATAATCCAGAGAGTGGGACCATCCAAACTATCGCCTATTTGGATAAGGACATCATGAACACCGCTGTTAGGAATGAATTCATTCTTAATGATCTGGCCGACATTGTAAAACGCTTTGAAGAAGAAACCAATCTTGATGTAAGGGTATCGGGAATGCCCTATATACGTACATGGAACACAAAGTCGATTGTAGATGAAATTGGTATATTCATAGGAGCCGCCTTATTGGTAACATCTATTATTTTCTTCTTCTTTTTTAGGAGCTTCAGGGCTACCTTCATCTCTATGTTCGTGGTTATAATCGGCGTAATGTGGTCCTTTGGCATACTCGGCTTGCTACGGTATGAAATTACCATTCTTACCGCATTGATTCCCCCACTGATTATTGTGATTGGAATCCCCAACTGTGTATTCCTTATCAATAAATACCAGCAAGAAGTAAAAAAACATGGTAATCAAGCCCTGTCGTTACAACGTGTTATTTCCAAAATTGGGAATGCCACCTTAATGACAAATATTACGACCGCTTCAGGATTTGCAACCTTCATTATTCTGGACAGCGATCTGCTCAAAGAATTTGGTATTGTAGCATCTATTAATATTATTGGGATTTTCATTTTATCACTTTTGATTATTCCCATCGTCTACAGTTTTATGCCGCTTCCCAAGACCAAGCACCTAAAACACTTGAACAAAAAATGGATAGATATTTTTGTGAACTGGATGGAACGCATGGTACGGGATTACAGAATTGGTGTCTATATCACTTCCATTATTGTTTTGATTTTGAGTATCATCGGCATATATCAAATTGAGATTACGGGTAGCCGAATTGAAGATTTACCCAAAAACACCCATTACTTCAAGGACATTCGTTTTTTTGAAGAAGAGTTTGATGGTATTATGCCCATGGAAATCGTGGTAGATACCAAACGAAAAAATGGTGCCATAAAACCTGCAACGTTAAGACGGATTGACCAATTAAGTAACGTAATAGAGGAAACACCAGAACTCTCCAGACCAATATCCGTTGTCGATTTGGTGAAATATTCCAAACAAGCCTTTTATAATGGAATTCCAAAATATTACCAGCTGCCCACTTCCCAAGAAAACACATTTATCATGGATGTGGCCAGAAAGTCTTCTGATGATGGGGACCTTCTCGAAAGTTTTGTGGATAGCACGGGCCAAACCGCTCGTGTAACAACTTTTATGCGCGATGTAAAGATTGATCGCATGGAAGAAATCGAGAAGAGCATGCTACAATCTATAGACAAATTCTTTCCCAGTGAACGCTACAATGTATTTATGACAGGGAAAGCATTGTTGTTTTTAAAGGGAACCAAATACCTCGTTAAGAACCTCCTACTCTCCTTGGCATTGGCAATAGGACTCATTTCCCTTTTCATGGCCTACCTGTTCCGTTCGTTCAGGATGATTATAATTTCGCTGGTCCCCAATCTTTTGCCATTGGTCATCACAGCTGGTTTAATGGGTTATTTGGGCGTTCCCATAAAACCTTCCACCATTCTTGTATTTAGCATCGCATTTGGTATTTCCGTGGATGATACGATTCACTTTTTGGCCAAATACCGACAGGAACTTGCCGCCAATCGCTGGCAAATCAAAAAATCGGTGTATGCTGCTTTGCGCGAAACTGGGGTGAGCATGTTCTATACTTCCATAGTTTTGTTCTTTGGATTTTCTGTTTTTACCATTTCCAGTTTTGGCGGAACAAAAGCGTTGGGTGGATTGGTTTCGGCCACATTGCTCTTTGCTATGTTGGCCAACCTTATCTTACTTCCATCACTTTTGCTTTCCCTTGAAAGAAGTATTGCAAACAAGGAAGTACTTAAAAAACCACAAATAGACATCTTACCAAAAGATGAAATCAACATAAAGGATAAATAACCCTCTAATCGTGTAATAAATATACCCTGTCTATTGCTATCGTTTTTTATCAAAAACCTATCTTTACCGCTTAATTTACGATAGCTTACAATGAATTCTTATTCAATAAAAGAACTGCTTAACAAGCAACCTGTTGGAGACACGGTTGAAATAAACGGATGGGTAAAAACATTTAGAAGTAACCGATTTATCGCTTTAAATGATGGTTCTACCATACATAATTTACAATGTGTCGTAGATTTTGAAAACTTTGACGATAACTTGCTAAAACAGATTTCAACTGGTGCAGCGCTTAAGATTTTAGGAACACTGGTAGAAAGTCAAGGAAGAGGACAAAGTGTAGAAATTCAAGCTACCGATGTTTTTGTTCACGGTACAGCAGATGCGGAAACCTACCCTATACAACCAAAAAAACATTCTCTAGAGTTTTTAAGGGAGAAGGCTCACCTTAGGGTGCGTACCAATACATTTTCGGCGGTCATGCGTGTTCGTTCGGCATTATCATTTGCAATTCATAGTTATTTTCAGCAAAATGGCTTTTACTATATGCACGCTCCCGTTGTAACGGGCTCAGATGCCGAAGGTGCAGGTGAAATGTTCAGGGTAACTACTTTGGACATTAAAAACCCACCATTGAGCGATAACGGTGAAGTAGACTATACCCAAGACTTTTTTGGAAAGGAAACCAATCTTACGGTATCTGGACAATTGGAAGCAGAGACCTATGCCATGGGATTGGGAAAGGTATATACATTTGGCCCTACGTTTAGAGCCGAAAACTCGAATACTTCAAGGCACTTGGCCGAATTTTGGATGATCGAACCAGAAATGGCCTTCTATGATTTGGATGCCAACATGGACCTATCCGAAGATTTTATCAAATGGATATTGCAATATGTTTTGGACAATTGCCTAGATGATCTTGAATTCTTGGAAAAACGTCTTTTGGATGAGGAAAAATCCAAACCTCAAAACGAACGGTCAGAAATGGCACTGATAGAAAAACTCAAGTTTGTTGTAGACAATAATTTCAAAAGAGTTTCATATACCGAGGCAATAGATATTCTTAAGAACAGTAAGCCCAACAAAAAGAAAAAATTTCAATTCCCTGTAAACGAATGGGGAGTGGACTTACAAAGCGAACACGAACGTTTTCTTGTTGAAAAACATTTTAAATGTCCTGTTATCCTTTTTGATTATCCTGCAAAAATCAAAGCGTTCTATATGCGGTTGAACGAAGATAAAAAGACCGTTCGGGCGATGGATGTACTCTTTCCCGGAATTGGTGAAATTGCTGGAGGATCACAACGCGAGGAGCGTTTGGAAGTTCTTCAACAAAAAATCAAGGAATTGGATATTGACGAGAAAGAACTTTGGTGGTATTTGGATCTAAGGCGATTTGGAACAGCTGTCCATAGTGGTTTTGGGCTTGGGCTGGAACGTTTGGTTCAGTTCTCAACCGGGATGGGAAACATTAGAGACGTTATCCCCTACCCTAGAACCCCTCAAAATGCAGAGTTTTAATTATGAATCCTTAAATTTATAAGGAAGGAAGACCAAAAACTTTATGCTAAAACAACATCTACAGTTTAAGCTTTCCCAGAAACTGTCTCCCCAACAGATTCAGCTCATGAAATTGATCCAATTGCCCACACAGGCTTTTGAACAACGTTTGAAGCAGGAACTGGAGGAAAATCCCGCTCTTGAAAGTGGTAAAGCTGAAAACGAAACGATAGATGATGGATTTGAGGACACTTACGATGATTCTGCGGATAGTGAAACCATCGCTGCCGAAGAAATCAATATTGATGATTACTTAAGCGATGATGAAATTCCGGATTACAGAACCCAGACAAGTAATTATAGTCCAGATGATGACGAAAAAAGTATTCCATATGCATCCGGTACTTCGTTCAACCAATACCTGATAAATCAACTCAACACCATTTATCTTAACGATGAGGAGTGGGCCATTGCCGAATTTTTGGTGGGCAGTGTGGACGAAAGTGGTTATATAAGAAGGCCGTTAACGGATATTATGGATGATTTGGCTTTTACCCAAAACATTTATGCAGAAGAAGAACAAATTGAAGGTGTTTTAAAAATAGTACAGAATCTTGATCCTGCCGGTGTTGCAGCAAGGTCCTTGGAAGAGTGCCTTATCATTCAGCTAAAACGAAAGAGCAAAAGTCCTGCCGTTGAACTGGCGATTTCAATTCTAGAAAGGTCCTTTGAACAGTTTACCAAAAAGCATTATTCAAAACTGATGCAAAAGCATCATATTTCGGAAGAAGAGCTCAAAGATGCGATTTCTGAAATTGAAAAATTGAACCCAAAGCCTGGTGGCTCTTATGCTGGGAACACTAGAATAATTGAGCATATTGTTCCTGACTTTTCAATTAAAATAGTAGAAAGTGAATTGGAATTGACCTTAAATGGACGAAATGCCCCAGAGCTTCATGTTTCTAGGGATTATAATAATATGCTCGAAGGGTATAAAAACGCCAAGGAAAAATCCAAGTCCCAAAAAGATACGGTGCTCTTCATAAAGCAAAAATTAGATGCGGCCAAGTGGTTTATAGATGCCATTAAACAAAGACAGCAGACGCTCTATGTGACCATGAGCACTATTATGAACTACCAGCGTGAATATTTCTTAACTGGAGACGAGCGAAAGCTACGCCCTATGATATTAAAAGACATAGCTGACCAGATTCATATGGACGTATCCACTGTTTCTAGAGTTGCGAATAGCAAGTATGTGGACACCCCTTATGGAACCAAACTCATCAAAGAATACTTTTCCGAGTCTATGAAAAATGAACAAGGAGAAGACGTATCAACCAAAGAGATAAAAAAGATATTGGAAACTGTTATTGGAGAAGAAGAAAAGAAAAAGCCTTTAACAGACGATAAGTTAGCGAAGATTCTTAAGGAACGGGGGTACCCTATTGCACGAAGAACTGTTGCTAAATATAGAGAGCAGTTGGGAATACCCGTAGCTAGGTTAAGAAAGCAAATCTAATGCGCCAATTCTTAAATATTGTATCCTACATTTTCCATCCGCTCTTCATTCCTGTTGGTGGAACCAGTTTATATTTTTTGGTAACACCAAAATACAGTTCATTAGAATTACAAAGTGGCAATATTCTTCCCATTTTTATCCTTACGGTAATCATACCAATTATTTTCTTTCTTATCCTTAAAAATATGGGATTCATTAATTCTATATTCTTACCTACTATTAAAGAACGTAAATACCCTCTATACATAAGCTGTGTGCTTCTTTTAATGATACTCTATAAGGTAATTCCAAATAATTATGTTCATGAACTTTTCTATTTTTTTACTGGACTTTTAACGGCTACCTGTACAGCACTTATTCTATTATTTTTAAAGTTTAAGACCAGTCTTCATCTTTTGGGAATGGGCAGCATATTAATGTTCATGATAGGTCTAAGCATACACTTTGAGATAAATATAACTCTGGCCATAAGCGTTTTTACATTAATGACCGGGCTTGTAGCTACTTCAAGGCTTTATCTTAAAGCACATAATAGATCTGAATTATTGATAGGTCTATTGATAGGATTATGTTCCCAACTTATTATTCTGAAGTACTGGCTATAAAATGTAGAAGATAACGCCAATACGAAATACTCTTGCATTTATCGGGTCACCATTTTCTAAGGAGATGTTGTCTTTTAAAAGTGGGTTTAAACTGTAGTGCGCATGTATGTTCCATGTGTTATATCCAAAATTCAACACCAAGCCATATTGAAAATTTTGGATATCTCCATTGGAAAATCCGTTAGAACCATCTTCTGTTACCAATTTTGACCTTCCAGAAAACACATAACCCAATTTGACCCCTGCATAGATTCGCCAAAACTTATATTCATCTATGGTAGAGGTACGCCATCTCAATTCCAAAGGCATTTCAATGGCATGAGTTTCGAACTTACTTCTCTGAAAATCTGCTGTACTGGTAATGCTATAGGTTATTAAACCATCAACCTCGTTCGCTACAATATTATTGTAATACGAATTCGCTGCATACCCCAGGCCAAGTCCAAAACCAAAGTTTCTTCTAGTATTTATAGGAATGTCCTTTATAAAGCCAACTTGTAAATTATAGGATAAATTTCTTAGAATAACATCGGTAGGTTTGTCCAGTAAAAAATTATATCCCAACCCAGCATAAAATTGATCCTCAAGATATCTGCCCGACGACTTGTAGTTTATACTGTCCCTATTGGATTGTGCACTCATATGGACAGTCATTACGATGAATCCCATACTGGCAAAACATTTTAAAACATTACTAGACATTATCATACCTACTTCTAAAATAAAAAACGCTCCAAATTATAAAATTTGGAGCGTTTCCACTAAATCTAAGTTATTGTCTACTGCAGATTGTTAAAAGCGTTTCCTTCATAGGTTGTATAATTAACCTTTAAGGCATTTACTTTTCTGAGTTGCTGCTTAATATCGGTGATAAGACCCATATTTGCATTTTTATCTACTTTCAAAGCAGTAGTCAATACATTTTGTATTTCTGGTGGTTTTTTGGCACGCTCCGCGAGAATATAGGAACCTACCTCATCTACACTTGCAAACTTATCGTTCAATTGAATTTTTGGCTCTGTTCCAAAAACCTTCTGATATTCTTGCGTGGGCTTACCTACATAGATATAGATAACCCTATCCTTTTTCTCCAACTTCTTTATTTCAGTTGCGTTAGGGAGTGTATTATCAACCAACAATGAACTATCTTTCATAGTTGTTACCGTCATAAAAAAGAACAGTAACATAAAGACGATATCGGGTAATGAAGCGGTTGAAACCGCTGGCAAATCCCCATCCTTCTTTTTTGCAAATTTTGCCATACTATTGTTAGTTTAATTAGTTGATGTTTCAGCCTCCGATAGCTTCTGTGGAAACATATCTTGAATCCGCTTAACCTTGTCCTTTAAACCATCTCTGACACTCTTCGGTGTTTCTGGATTTAAATACTCAGACTCCATTTTGGTAAAGTCCTGGCCAAAAAGGCGTTGGGCTTCTCTATTACGTAAATCATTATATGCACCAACAAGCTCGTTCTGTACCGTTATGTATGTACTATATTTGGTCTCCCTGTCGTTTTTCAGTGATATAATCGCTTTTACAGGATTGTCCGATGATGCCGGATCTCTTCTCCCTTTACAATAATCACAAGACCCATCAGCACCATTTTCTAAGAAAGCAGTAGCTGCGGTTCTTAATTCCGTTAATTGCATAAGGTTATCCTCAACCAACAATTGACCATTCTTATTGATATTTACCGTAAAAATGTTCTTCTGCTTAATGATAGGAGGGTTTTCTGGCGGCTCCATTGGTGGCAACATACGATCTAATCCAGCATCTGTTTCTATGGTAGTGGTTACCAAGAAAAAGATAAGCAATAAGAAAGCTATGTCTGCCATAGAACCGGCATTCACTTCTGGTGCTCCTTTTCTTCTAGGCATAATTCTATATTTTATTTAACAAACATTTTTTTCAATCCAGGCAATACCATTAAGAGTACAGCTACCAATGTAAGGATAAAGAATACATTTAGTCCCATCCCAATTGTTTTTACGGTACTTTCTGTCGCCTCAAGGTTTGGATTGCTCGCAAACGTATCTACAACAGCTTTCGCTTCTTCAGAAGAAGAAAGTCCATAGGATACCGCAACGACCAAAGCCAATCCACCAATGGCAAAAAGTGCTTTTTTTATACTTGCCGGTGAGGAAAATAGCTTTCCAAATCCAAAGAACACTGTGGTTATAATCGCAATGGCCAATAAAATGTACATTATAATGAACATAAAGTTCATTGCTCCATTGTTGATGGCATCCGGATCGTCAGCAGATGGCATTAAGAACCACAATCCCGCTGCAACGAGCCCAATGACAATGAGCACTATTTTTACTAATTTATTCATGATTCTCGATAGTTTAAATTTTCGTAATTACTTTTTGTGAGCTGCCAACATATCTATTAGCGCTATGGACGAATCTTCCATATCATTTACGATACTATCGATTTTTGCAATAATATAGTTGTAAAAAATTTGAAGGATAATCGCTGTAATCAAACCAAATACGGTTGTCAATAAAGCTACCTGAATATCCCCTGCAATCAAAGATGCACTTAAGTTACCAACGGCCGCAATTTTCTGGAATGCCGCAATCATACCGATTACCGTACCCATAAAACCAAGCATTGGCGCAATAGCGATAAATAAAGACAACCAAGAAACGTTCTTCTCCAATTGTCCCATTTGAACTCCACCATAAGCAACAACAGCTTTCTCAGCTGCATCAAGACCTTCTGTTGAACGATCTAGTCCTTGGTAGTAAATAGAGGCAACAGGACCTTTTGTATTTCTACAAACTTCTTTTGCCGCTTCTATACCTCCAGAAGCCAAAGCATCTTCAACTTGTTGTCTAAGCTTGGCGGAATTAGTGCTTGCTAAGTTTAGATAAATAATTCTTTCGATGGCAACTGCCAAGCCCAAAATCAAACATAAAAGTACAATTCCCATAAAGGCAGGACCTCCTTGGATAAACTGTTCTTTTAGTATTTGGGTGAAACCTTTACTGGCCGTAGCTGCAGCTTCTTCTTGTAAAACAGCCGCAGAAGCAGTTGTCGTTCCCATAACAAACATTCCGGCGATGGCCAGAGTAGAGGATATTTTCTTCATTTTGTTCAAACTTAAATTTAGTTAGTTAATAATGTTAAAGATATAAAAAAATTATAATTGAAAAACTAATAATGCTCAGCAGAGAGGAAGGGATTCGAACCCTCGATACACTTTTGGTGTATACACACTTTCCAGGCGTGCGCCTTCGACCACTCGGCCACCTCTCTATTATTATAGTTAGGTCGACCAAATAACAAAAAAATAATTAGTTAATAAAATTTGAGGCGTTAATTTTACTGCATTTCACCACGAAGTGAGGTTTCAAAAATAGTCTTGAAGAGTTTTCCCGAAACATTACTGCCCAATAGGTACATTGCCTTGGTAAGAGCAGCCTCTGTTGTAATATCCTTTCCGTTAATCATTTGCATTTCTTTTAACCTTTCACTTGTTTTGTAATGTCCCATTGAAACACCTCCTCCCGAGCATTGTGTAACGTTAATAATGTGAAGGCCATTTGTTATGGCTTCTTTTAGTGTATTTAAAAACCATTCATCTGTAGGGGCATTGCCAGCCCCATAAGTTTCCAATATCAATGCTTTCAATCCTGAAATTTTTAAGGTCGATGTCAAGACAGAAGGATTAAGTCCCGGAAACAACTTAAGAACAGCAACATTAGTATCCATTTTTTTATGCACCTTCAATTTTTTTCTTGAGTTACCATAGGGCTTAAAAAGGTAATTGTAATGAACGTTTAAATGAACACCGGATTCTACCAATGGCGGATGGTTCAATGAAGTAAATGCCTCAAAATGCTCCGCGTTTATTTTTGTCGTTCTATTGGCCCGATACAACTTATATTCAAAATACAGCCCTACTTCTTGCACAACTGCTTTTCCCTTTTCTTTTAAAGCTGCTATTTGGATAGATGTGATCAGGTTTTCTTTTGCATCCGTCCTTAAGTCGCCAATGGGGAGCTGTGACCCTGTAAAAATCACAGGCTTACCAAGATTCTCCAACATAAAGCTGAGTGCTGAAGCGGAGTAGCTCATGGTATCGCTGCCATGTAATATCACGAATCCATCATATACATCGTAGTTTTCTTCTATCATCGAAGCTATGGTCACCCAATACTCGGGGTTCATGTTGGAAGAATCTATGGGCTCATCGAAAGATATTCCCGTTATCTTACAATCCAATTGGTTCAATTCTGGAATATTCCCCATAAGCTCTTCAAAATCGAAAGCTCTGAGGGCTCCAGTCTCATAATCCTTCACCATACCTATGGTTCCGCCGGTGTAAATGAGCAATATGTTTGTTTGGTTTTGCATCTTGTCCTAAATACTGAACACTTCTTTAGAATTTTCGGTTGTTATCGCAGCTATTTCCTCTTTGGTTTTTCCATAAATTATAGAAAGTTTTTCCAAAACGTTCAAAATGTAGGAACTTTCGTTTCTTTTTCCTCGATATGGAACTGGTGCCAAATAGGGCGAATCCGTCTCGAGCACGATATGTTTTAAATCAATTTTGTCCAAGAATTGGTCAATCTTGCCATTTTTAAAAGTAGCAACACCACCTATGCCCAATTTCATATTATAAGATATTGCCTTATGCGCTTGCTCCAATGTTCCCGTAAAGCAATGAAAAATACCGTATAGATCATTGGCTTTCTCTTGTTCTAAAATTTCAAATATTTCATCAAAGGATTCCCTGCAATGTATCACAATGGGCAATCGATGCTTTTTAGCCAATCTAATTTGATGTACAAACGCCTCTTGCTGTTGTTTCAAAAAAGTTTTGTCCCAATATAGATCGATACCTATTTCGCCAACCGCATAAAACTTTCTATTTTCCAATTGTTGCTCCACATGGGCTAACTCCTCCTTAAAATTATCTTTTACATGGGTTGGATGTAATCCCGTCATCAGAAAAACATTTTCAGGATAATTGGATTCTAAATCCAACATGGCTTTTGTATACGTTGAATCGATTGCTGGAATAAAAAAACGTTCAACACCAGCTTGAATGGCTTTTTTCATGATATCGTCACGATCCTCATCAAAAGCCTCACTATACAAATGTGTATGTGTATCGGTTATAATCATAAAGCAAAAATAGGTTTATCTTAGACGTTTGTAATAGTTGATTCGAATAAAAATAGCCCTGTAAAATGCTTCGATTAGCCCAGCATGAAAAGTGGAACAATAAAAATGCATGAAATCACTCCAAAAATTTCTTAAATCCAAAGATTATACCAGAATACCCTTATCGCTTACCGAGACCAATCATTTTGAAATTGAAGCTAAAATCAATGGAGTATCAGGACGGTTCATTTTAGATACCGGAGCTTCCAACACCTGTGTAGGCATAGACAAAATCGAATTCTTTAAAATGGTTTCCGAAGTATCGGACATTAAGGCAGCAGGAGCAGGAGCCACAGAAATGGAAACCCTGGTTTCCACCAAGAACAAAATTAGAATTGGGGAGTGGAAAAAAAGCAAACAAAAAATAGTATTGTTTGATTTGATACACGTAAACCATGCGTTAACCGCACACAATGTAACGCCAGTGGATGGCATCATAGGTGCCGATATTCTTAAAAAAGGTAAAGCGGTTATTGATTATAACAAGGAATGTCTGTTTTTAAAAAACAGATGATAGCTGTTGATTCGAACATGGTCGAAGGTTTTATATCCGTTACATAAAACTCTCGACCGTGCCCAAACAATCTTGTTTTTAAAGCTCTAATGCTTTCTTCACATCGCCATCCATTAATAATTCTTCCGGGCTTTCCAAAGCTTCTTTAACCGCTACCAAAAACCCTACGGATTCCTTACCATCTATTATTCTATGGTCATAAGAAAGCGCAACGTACATTATTGGAGCAATTGCGATAAGACTATCCTTAACAATCGGTCTTTCAACAATATTGTGCATTCCTAAGATGGCGCTTTGTGGCGGGTTGATTATTGGTGTCGACAGCATGGAACCAAATACGCCACCATTAGTGATGGTAAATGTACCGCCGGTCATCTCATCCACGGTAATCTCACCTTCCCGTGCACGAATGGCCAATCGTTTCACTTCAGCTTCTACTCCTCTGAAACTTAGATTTTCAGCATTTCTGATTACCGGAACCATAAGTCCTTTTGGACCTGAAACAGCTATACTGATATCACAAAAGTCATAAGATATCATCTCTTTGCCATCGATCATAGAGTTTACAGCCGGATACAGCTCCAAAGCCCTAACCACAGCTTTTGTAAAAAAGGACATAAAGCCTAAACTCACCCCATGTTTTTCCTTGAAGGTTTCCTTGTATTCTTTCCTAAGCTCAAAAATGGGCGACATATCCACTTCGTTAAAAGTGGTCAACATTGCGGTTTCATTTTTGGCTGACACCAAACGCTCAGCAACTTTACGTCGCAACATAGAGAGTTTGGAGCGTGATTCGCCTCTATTGCCGCCCGTAGGAGTTCCCATAGAAGGAACGGCTTTTACTGCATCTTCTTTGGTGATACGACCATCTCTTCCTGAACCTGAAACAGAAGCAGGCGCTATACCCTTTTCATCAAGGATTTTCTTTGCTGCTGGTGATGGGGTGCCAGACGCATATGTTTTGGTCTCTTCTACCTCCTTCTTCTGAGGAGAGGTTTCTTTAGACTCAACCGTTTTGGGTTCTTCCTTCTTTACAGGTTTTTCCTCTGCTGCATCGTCACCCTCTGGTTTTTCTGCACTGGTATCAATTAAACAAACCACCTCCCCTACTGCAACGGCGTCTCCCTCTTCAGCTTTTAAGGTAATGATCCCGCTTTCCTCCGCCGGGAGTTCTAACGTCGCCTTATCCGAATCTACCTCAGCGATTGCTTGGTCTTTCTCAACATAATCTCCATCTTGAACCAACCATTCTGCAATTTCCACTTCTGTGATGGATTCCCCAGGCGAGGGAACTTTCATTTCTAAAACCATGTTATTCTAGTTTTGATGCTATAAAGTTATCTTAATTTCATGTTGTCCTTGGTCTTATCAAAGACGTAATCTATTATTTGGGCGTGCCTTCTTTGGGATCTCACCGCACTACCAGCCGCTGGAGCACCATAAAATCTTCTGGAAGCCACTCTAAATTGTTTTGCTTCATCAAAATGCATTAATAGATGGCCCCAAGCCCCCATATTTCTAGGTTCTTCCTGTGCCCAAACCACATCACCCGCATTTTTATATTTTTTTAGGATACTTTGTATTTCTTTGGTCGGTAGCGGGAACAATTGTTCTAAACGTACCAAGGCCACATCGTCCCGTTTTTCCTTTTCTTTTTTATCCAGTAGGTCATAATAAAACTTACCCGTACAGAAAACCAACGTTTTAATTTTTGAAACAGCCGCTTTTTCATCATCGATCAATGGCTGAAAACTTCCGTTTGCCATCTCTTCTTTTGTTGACAATACTTTGGGATGCCTCAGCAAACTTTTCGGTGTAAAAACGACAAGTGGCTTTCTAAAATCGGCTTTCATTTGCCTACGTAACAAATGGAACATGTTTGCAGGTGTGGTCACATCTGCCATGTACATGTTATCTTTTGCGCAAAGTTGAAGATACCGTTCCATTCGTGCAGACGAGTGTTCTGCACCCTGACCTTCATAACCATGTGGCAATAACAATACAAGTCCGTTCTGTAATTTCCACTTATCCTCTGCGGAAGAGAGATATTGGTCAATGATAATTTGCGCTCCGTTACTAAAATCACCAAATTGTGCTTCCCAAATGGTCAATGTTTTTGGACTCGCCATTGCGTATCCGTAGTCAAAGCCCATTACGGCATATTCGGATAAGAGCGAATTATAGATATGGAATTTTCCATTTTGATTTTTGCCCAAAGTGTTTAATAACGTAACCTCTTCTTCGTGCATTTCAGTTTTGATGACCGCATGGCGATGTGAGAAAGTTCCACGTTCCACATCTTGTCCTGTCATCCTAACATCGTATCCCTCCTCTATCAATGAGGCATAAGCCAAGAGTTCCCCCATGGCCCAGTCCAACTGATTATCCTCAAAATACATTTTATTCCTGGCCGCCACCAGTCGTTCCAACTTTCTAAGAAACTTCTTTTCCTTGGGTAGAGCTGTAATGCTTTTGGCAACCTCATCCAGTTTTGAAAGTTCATAGGATGTATCTATAGGACTGAGCATAGCATCTTCCGTCTTTTGGCTAAACCCTTCCCATTCATCCTTCATAAATGGGGTGATCCTAGTTTTTTCCACTTTGCGCGAATCAAGCAAATCTTCTTCGAGATTCTTCTTGTACTCCGCTTCTAGTTGCTTTACGTAGTCTTTATCTATAATCCCCTGTTCAATCAGCTTTTCAGCATAGATATCCCTTGGATTTTTATGTTTGGATATTAACTTATAGAGCAGTGGTTGGGTAAATTTAGGTTCATCTCCTTCATTATGTCCGTATTTGCGATAGCCCAACAAGTCAAGAAAAATATCCCTTTTAAAGCGCATCCTATACTCCAAGGCAAAAATGGAAGCATGTACTACGGCCTCCGCATCATCTGCATTTACATGAAGTACCGGCGAGAGTGTAACCTTCCCAACATCGGTACAATATGTGGATGATCTAGCATCCAGGTAATTGGTCGTGAACCCTATCTGGTTATTTACTACGATATGAATGGTTCCACCCGTATGGTATCCTTCCAAACGGGCCATCTGTATAATCTCGTAAACAATGCCCTGACCTGCAAAAGCTGCATCGCCATGTACCAATATGGGCAGTACTTCTGAAATATTTTCTTGATGATCACTATCTTGTTTTGCCCTAGTGATACCTTCTACAATCGAATTGACTGTTTCTAAGTGCGAAGGATTTGGGGCAATGTTCATGTTCACCACTTTCCCGGAATCGGTTTCCCTTCTGGAAGTCCAACCTAAGTGATATTTTACATCCCCATCAAAAATGGTTTCCTCATAATCCTTTCCATCAAACTCGCTGAAGATATCCTTTGGTGATTTACCAAAAATATTGGTAAGCACGCTTAACCTACCACGGTGCGCCATTCCCATGACAAACTGCTTCACCCCGGCATCTGCAGCCTTTTCAATGATTACGTCCAAAGCTGGAATGAGCGATTCCCCTCCTTCCAACGAAAAACGTTTTTGTCCTACGTATTTTGTGTGCAAAAAGCTTTCAAAAGAAACGGCTTCGTTTAGCTTTCGTAAGATGTTTTTCTTTTCATCCGGTGAAAAAGTTGGGTGATTATCGTTGACATTTAAACGGTCTTGAATCCACTGAATACGCTCTGGGGTACGTATGTACATATATTCGACCCCTATGGCATCACAATAAATACGTTCTAAATGGGAAACAATCTCCTTTAAGGAACTGGAACCTATCCCAATAATTTTCCCTGCATCAAATACGGTATCCAAATCCGCTTCGGACAAACCAAAATTGGATATTTCCAAAGTAGGTTCGTATTTTCTACGTTCTCTTACCGGATTTGTTTGTGTGAACAGGTGCCCACGAGAGCGATATCCATTTATTAGTCGAATAACCTCAAACTCCTTTTGAAGGGTCTCGGGCATTTCGATTTCCCTTCCATTGGAAAGAACAACCTTTCCTCCATTTTCAGATTCGATACCAAGCTCTTCCAGAGAACCTTCCTGACCAAAATCAAAACCTTGAAAAAAAGCCCTCCAACTGGGCTCAAGACTATCGGGACTCGTTTGATATTTATCATACAGCTCCGCAAAAAATGAAGTATGCGCAGCATTTAAAAAAGAATATTTATCCATAGACAGTTTACAGCTAAAACTTATCTGAAAAATTTAATCAAAAATACAATAAATAATACTAAAGACAGACCTCTCAACATATTGATAGCCTTGAAAATCTTTCAAGAACTATATCTGTGCTTGAACCAAACTTTCTGCCACTCTCTTTTCAACAATAAAAAGCAGACCTCGTCCGAAACATCAACCTCATCCATAGCGCTTATCCTCTGTATCGCCTGTTCTGGAATATCAACAACATAGAGCAGGTTTAAATATTGTTGATGTTTTTCCAATAGCAAGAAATAAATCTTTTCATGCACCAGTTGTTTTAAATCGGCTGGAAGTACATCCAATGAAAAGTCCATCTTTATGTTTACCAATGAAAAGTCTTTTTTCAATTGCAGCAGAAAATTTTCATAAAGCGGTTCTTTATGAACAAATTCCAATAGTTCAATACTGTTGTTAAAGTCGGGTGACATCTTTATGTTTATATTTCTACTTCAAACAAACAATTATTCCGATTTGTATACTTGTCCTTCTTTCATAACAAAGACAACATTTTCCAAGGTTTTGACGTTCTGCTCGGGATTTTCATCCACAGCAATGATATCGGCCAAAAAACCTTCCTTTAGCTGTCCTAAAGTATCCCCCATTCCTAAAAGTTCTGCATTGGTAATCGTTGCGGATTCGATTGCTTTCATAAGAGGCATTCCAGCTTCGACCATATAACCAAATTCCCTTGCATTTTCACCATGTGGGAACACCCCTGCATCTGTACCAAAAGCGATAGGCACTCCTTTTTTATACGCCTTACGAAACATCCCTTGTATTTTAGGGCCAATATCGCTTGCTTTTTTCGCAACAACTTCAGGAAAATAACCAGGAATTTTGGCTTTTTCCGTTACCTGCTTTCCTGCTGTAATCGTTGGAACCAAAAAAGAATTGTACTGAATCATTAAGTCCATGGTTTCTTCACTCATCAATGTACCGTGCTCAATTGTTTTTATCCCTCCTTTCACGGCACGTTGCATCCCTTTATCCCCATGTGCATGTGCAGCAGTCAACATACCATAGTCTTTGGCAGTTTCGGTAATTGCCTTTATCTCTTCAATGGTAAATTGAGGGTTTTGACCGCTCTTTGCCATACTTAAAACACCACCTGTTGCTGTAATCTTAATTACATCGGAGCCATCTTTATAACGTTGTCTCACTGCCTTTTTTCCATCTTCGGGGGAATTTACCACACCTTCTTTTGGCCCAGGGTCTCCCATATTGGAACCTTTCATTCCATTTGTAGGGTCGGCATGCCCTCCAGTTGTTGCAATTGCCTTACCCGCCGTAAATATTCTTGGACCAATTACCGTTCCCTTATTGATCGCTTTTCGTAACGCTATATTCACACCAGTACCCCCTAAATCGCGCACGGTAGTAAAACCAGCCATTAATGTGTTTTTTGCATATACCGTGGATTGAAAGGCTACATCCGCATCATTTAAAGTAAATCTTTCAATATAGGACTGCGGGCTTGACTGACTCTCGATATGGACATGCATATCAATGAAACCGGGCAGCACAGTCTTGTTCTTCAAATCAATGACCTTATCTCCAGCATTCCCGGTTTTATATCCATTTTGAATTGATTTGACAATCTTACCAGAGACTACTATTGTTTTTTCTGATAGGGTTTTACCGGATTTTACATCTACAATACTTCCACAGTGTAAATACGTTTCTTGTGCAAACAGGAAAGAAGTAAAAAGGAAAAATGATACAAAAATATTTTTCTTCATCTTGATAGTGTTAGCTGATTATGTTTCTAAAAATAAGCATAGATTCCAGTTCTACCATGGAATGTACATCAACTTTTATCTAAAAAGAAAAGCCCGTCCAGAGGACAGGCTTTATGTAAAGGGTACATTTTTTCAACTTCTAATCTTTTGCTCCCAATCCCATGCAGATTTTAGGGAGTCATCTAGAGAAGAGGTTGCTTTCCAGCCTAGGACTTCATTGGCTTTTTTTGTATCGGCATATGCCTGAATTACATCCCCAGGCCTTCTATCCATTATTTTATAGTTCAGTTTTTTTCCAGAAACCCTTTCAAAGCTCTGAATCACTTCGAGAACCGAACTTCCTTTACCTGTCCCTAGATTAAAAACTTCGTAATTTGAATCATTCTTTTGGTCCAGTAAGCGCTGTAATGCCTCAACATGGGCTTTGGCCAAATCAACGACATGGATATAGTCCCTGATACAGGTACCATCTTCGGTTGGGTAATCATCTCCAAAAACCGAAAGTTGTTCTCGCAGACCTATACCTGTTTGCGTTATGAAAGGAATCAGGTTTTGTGGAACACCTATGGGCAATTCACCTATTTCAACTGACGGATGAGCTCCTGTGGGATTAAAATAACGAAGTGCGATTGCATTCAACTGTGGGTTTACCTTGCACGTATCTTTTATTATTTCTTCACCTACTTGTTTTGTGTTCCCATAGGGTGATTCAGCTGGTTTTACCGGTGCGTTTTCTGTTATTGGCATAGTATCCGCCTGGCCATAAACCGTGCAGGAAGAGCTAAAAATAAAACTAGCTTTTTCTTTTTTTATTAGCTCTTGCAAGATATAAACCAATACCCCAAGATTGTTTTCATAATACAACAAAGGCTTCTCAACACTTTCACCAACTGCCTTTGAGGCCGCAAAATGAATTATCCCATCAATATCATTATGTTTTGTGAAAAACGCTTCAACTTTGGGTTTTTCCCGTAAATCCATTTTCTCAAAAATGGGTTTCTTTCCGGTTATGGATTCAATACCATCCAAAACTTTTTCATCCGCATTGGAAAGGTTATCTATAATTACGACTTCAAAACCCTTATTTTGAAGTTCAACTACGGTATGGGAACCTATAAATCCTAATCCTCCGGTAACAAGTATTTTCATTCTTTCATTGGTTTACAAAGTCTATGACCAAGCTTGTGATAAATTCAATCTGTTCATCATCCAATTCCGTATGCATGGGCAGTGAGATGACCTCCTCTATCAGTTGGTTCGTTACGGGAAAATCGGCTTCGTCATAACGGTCATCCACATACGCTTTTTGTCTGTGCAAAGGAATGGGATAATATACACCACATGGAACGCCGTTATCATTCAAATGTTGCACCAACGCATCTCTTTTACCGTTTACAATCTTTAGGGTATATTGATGAAAAACATGGCAATCGCACGTATCGCATATACCCTCACAACCATTTACAGTTTTGGGCGTAACAATGTTGGCCTGTCCTTCAAATGCCTTGGAATATTTTTTTGCGGCTCCCCTTCGCTTTTCATTGTAAGCGTCCAAGTTTGGTAGTTTAGCTCTTAAAACGGCTGCTTGAATCGAATCCAATCGCGAGTTTACGCCTACCACATCATGATGGTATCTTTTGTACATTCCATGGTTTACCATTCCACGTATGGTGTGGGCCAAATCATCATCATTCGTAAAGATAGCCCCTCCATCCCCATAACATCCTAAATTTTTGGAGGGAAAGAAAGAGGTCGATGCCACATGGCCTATTGTCCCTGCCTTTTGTTTTTTTCCGTTCTTAAACGTATACGTGGCACCAATGGCCTGTGCATTATCTTCAATAACATAAAGCCCATGCTTTTCGGCCAACTCCGTAATGGCATCCATATTGGCACATTGTCCAAAAAGATGGACGGGGACAATGGCTTTTGTTTTTGGAGTGATTGCTTTTTCAATCGCTTTAACGTCTATGTTAAATGTATCGGGCTCAACATCCACCAATACGGGGGTAAGATTTAATAGCGCTATAACCTCAACAGTTGCGGCAAAGGTAAAATCGGCAGTAATTACCTCATCGCCGGGTTGCAAGCCAAGCCCCATCATGCATATTTGGAGTGCATCTGTACCATTTGCGCACGGAATAACATGTTTTATATCCAAATAAGTTTCTAACTCTTTTTGAAACTCATGAACTTGTGGGCCGTTTATAAAAGCTGAAGAATCCAAAACTTCCGTTATGGAAGCATTCACCTTATTTTTAATACCCTCGTATTGACCTTTAAGGTCAACCATCTGTATTTTATTCATCCAAATAAATTATGCCCTAAAAATAAGAAATTAACACACCATAACAACCTATTGATGAAAGAATGTATTTTAGCGGAAATATGATGTCAGTGCGATTTATCTACACTATTCTAATTTCTCTATCTTGGATTGTTTTAAAGGTTATTGCTCTTTTTAACCCCAAAATAAAATTATTCGTCTCTGGAAGAAAAGAGGTGTTTCAAAAACTTGAAGCAAAAGTTTCCAACGGCAATCGATTTGTTTGGATGCACGTAGCATCTTTAGGGGAATATGAGCAAGGGCTCCCGATTTTGGAACGAATAAAATCCAAGTATCCATCCCATAAAATTGCACTCACCTTTTTCTCGCCATCAGGTTACGAAGTGAAAAAAAATGCAGGAGTAGCAGATGTTGTTGTCTATCTTCCAATGGATACGTTATCCAACGCAAAACGGTTTTTAGACAACATCGATCCTGAAATCGCCATATTTATAAAGTATGAGATTTGGCCCAATTATCTGCATGAACTTAAAAAAAGAGGTATTCCAACACTATTGGTTTCAGCTATTTTTTCCAAACGACAGATTTTTTTCAAGGCATACGGTGGATTCATGCGAAAAAGTCTAAAGTCCTTCTCTCATTTCTTTGTTCAAAATGAATCCTCAAAACAACTATTGACCTCTTTAAATTTTGAAAATGTTACTGTAAGTGGCGACACTCGTTTTGACAGGGTTTCTGAGATTTTAAAGCAAGACAATGCATTGGAGTTTATGAAAGACTTCAAAAAAAGTGATTTTTGTTTGGTTGCGGGAAGCACCTGGCCTGAAGATGAAGAAATACTTGTTGATTTCATAAATTCTTCGGAAAAAACCGTAAAACACGTAATTGCTCCTCATACCATAAAGCCTGCACACATAGAAAAAATACAGACGAGCATAACTAAAAAATCAGTTTGCTATTCTAAAATAGCACAAGAAAACGTAGCGGATCATGAAGTCATTATTATAGATACCATTGGACTTTTGACAAGAATTTATAGCTATGCAGATGTAGCTTATGTAGGCGGGGCTTTTGCCACCGGGCTCCACAACACCTTAGAACCGGCAGTTTATGGCATTCCTGTAATAATAGGGCCTAATTATAAGGGATTCAGGGAAGCGGAGGACTTGGTGGACAGAAATGGAATCCACGTTATCACGGACAATGCGTCATTTAAAAGTTTGATGTCCCACTTTATTTCGGATAATGATTTCAGAAATGAAACAGGAAATACAAACACAGATTATATAAAGGAAAATTTAGGAGCAACTGAACTTGTTATGGAGTTTATACATGCGCTTCTTTGATTTTTTCCTAGTTTTAGCGAAATCAACCTATCATGAACAACCGTATTTTTAGAATATCATTGACTGCTGCTTTAGCGGGTTTTCTTTTTGGTTTTGACACTGTAGTTATCTCCGGTGCAAATTTACCCATTAAGGAACTTTGGGACACGACTCCATTATTCCATGGAATCTTCATTATGAGCATGGCCTTATGGGGGACTGTGCTTGGCTCACTATTTGGTGGCATACCTTGTGATAAACTAGGAAGAAAGAAAACATTGATATGGATTGGCATTCTGTATTTTGTTTCCGCTTTGGGTTCTGCAATTGCACATGACCCCTATCTGTTTTCCTTTTTCAGGTTTATTGGTGGTGTTGGGGTCGGTGCCTCCTCAGTAGCTGCACCCATATATATTTCTGAAATTTCAACACCGGATAACCGTGGCAAACTAGGTGCCATGTACCAGTTTAATATTGTTTTTGGAATTTTCATTGCTTTCATTTCCAACTACTTGTTAGAGGGATTTGGCGGTGCAAATGACTGGCGCTGGATGTTGGGCGTAGAGGCAATTCCAGCACTGGCTTATACCTTTATGGTTTTGAGCATCCCCAACAGTCCAAGATGGTTGATGATGAAACGACAAGATGAAGATGGAGCCCTTAGGACTCTGGAATATATCTCCAATAAAGAAATAGCTACTAAAAGATTGAATGAAATAAAAGAAGCTTTAGGGAAGACATTTTCTAAAGACAGTTTGTTTTCAGGGAAGTATAACAAGCAATTGTTACTGGCGTTTTTTCTTGCTTTCTTCAATCAACTATCAGGAATTAACTTTATACTCTATTATGCCCCCGAAATTTTGGAACGTGCTGGATTGGCAGCTAAAGAATCACTTTTTAGTTCTATATCCATAGGAATTGTTAATTTGATTTTTACTTTGGTCGGTATTCGTTTGATTGATCATTTGGGTCGAAAACAGCTCATGAAAATAGGCTCGATAGGCTACATCGTTAGCTTGGCCGTAGTTGGATGGTGTTTCTATAGTAATGCGAGTTCAACCTTACTACTTTCATTTATTTTGGTTTTTATTGCCTCACATGCTATTGGACAAGGTGCGGTAATCTGGGTTTTTATTTCTGAAATATTCCCGAACAAAGTACGTGCATCCGGTCAATCCTGGGGTACGGGAACCCATTGGATTTTTGCAGCAATCATTACCTTGGTAACGCCCATTTTCTTAGATGCTGAAAAAGGAATTTTCAAAGACAATCCTTGGCCCATCTTTTTGTTTTTTGCCCTAATGATGGTTTGCCAACTTGCATGGGTACTGTTCGTTATGCCAGAAACAAAAGGGGTTTCTTTAGAAGAGTTGGGTAGAAAATTGAGTGCTAAAAATACCAAGTCTAGTTAGCGATAATACGGAACATGAGTTAAAAATGCCCGTTAATCGAATAACCACATGGTATTTAGGATTGATGAGTGAATATTTCCGTACATTGGAAAAAATAACACTATTATGACTGATCAAGTTTCTTTTGGCAGTAAAATGCTGGTTGGCTTTTTACGGCTAATGGTATTCGTTCTTGTACTTATTCTTATCGCTATTCCTGTTTGTATAGTATTGGATTTTCTAGGAATTTTAGGGTAAGTGACAAATAATCAAGAATAACTAACTGTGTATACCGTTGCCAAGTAAGTGGGTTTTTCTTGCAAGAAGGTTAGCTATTTTTAAAAAATAACATCTTGCTCCTTCATTGCATTGGCTATGGTCTTCACATAGGAATCTATAGTTTTTTCAATTTTTACAGGTTCCATAATATCTAAATTACCTCTCCAAATAAGCTCTATTTCCTTATCCACACAAATGCAATACAATGAGGTTTCTGCATTATAGATATTGAAGGTCTCATGATCTTCAGAATTGTAATAAATATTTTGATTATCAAGATAATCTGTACTAAAACGAGTGTACATATCATTGAACCTATTTATTTTCCCTTTCAACGTACGCTTGTTTTCCGTACCAACAACCTTAGTAAAAAGAATGGCATCAAATCCCTTCTCCAATAACTGTTCTTCAACTTCTGAAAGTTCCTTCTCTGATTTTTCCGAAGATGTAAATTCAACATCAAAAAGGTCTATGCTCCGCATTGCCTCCACTCCCTTCGTTTTTAGTTTTTCGGCAAGTCTTGTCTCAAATGCCGTACGTACATCTTCATCCTCGGTCATGCCTACCACAAGCACTTTATAGGCATCGAACAAAACGATATCTGGACTCTTCCATGTGCTAACGAGCTTTGTAGATGAACAACCCGCTAGGAGCAACATGCAAAGGGCTACTAATTTTGGTTTCATCGGAGTAAGTTTTATACGGTTACTTTGGAATTTTCATACGCTAGTGCCTAATAAATACACCTTGTCGTTTTTCGAGCTGCTTGTTGAGTTCATGAATGGTTTCGGCCATTGACTTTTCAAAATTATCCGTTTTGGATTTTGCAAAAAGGCGAGGTCCAGGGGCACTTAATTCAATTTCACATATATTACTTTCTTCTCCCGTTTTATCATTCTCCAATTTGAAAAGTACATTGGCTTTTATGACCCAACTGTATTTTTCCCCTAACTTATCCAGTTTTTTGAGCAATATCTCGTTCAAGGATTCACTGGTTTTCATTTTTTGATATTGAATATTCACTACCATAACAAGTTGCTTTTTTGATTTATACCAAATCTAGGAACTTGCTATACACAAAAACATGACATCTGTCAGTTTTCAAAAAATGAAAAACTATTTAATTGAAAAAGGTTGACCTGTACTCTGTAAAACAGAGAACCAAAACTCGCTCTCCAAATCTATTTTCTTTCGTTTTTTTGTCACTTCTACTATAGGCGCATAAACAAATCTATTGTTCACGGTACTGACAACAAATTTAGTCTTTCCTGCCATTGCTCCATGCACGGCATGGTACGCTAATCTACTACAATAAACACTATCACTGGAGTTTGCAGGCGCACTTCTAATAATATAACTGGGGTCTATATATTTTATGGTTACTGGAAAATCAACAAAATGTTCTGCAATTTTATCTTTTAAAAATAGACCAATATCCTCATGCTTTACATTTCCAGATGCATCTTTGACCGTATTTTCACCTTCAAAAAGATGTTGGCCCGCACCTTCTGCAACTACAATAACAGCATGTTTCTTACGGTCTAAACGCTCTTTAAGAACCGCTAAAAATCCATTTTCACCTTCTAACTTAAAATCCATTTCGGGTATAAGCACAAAGTTTACGACAGGCATGGCCAAGGCCGCAGAAGCTGCTATGAATCCACTGTCCCGCCCCATAAGTTTGACGATGGAAATTCCGTTAAACGCACCCGCGGCTTCATTATGGGCATCCCGTAAGATTGGACTTGCCACATCAAAAGCAGTTTCAAAACCAAAAGATTCGTCTATCAAATCAATATCGTTATCTATGGTTTTGGGTATTCCCACCACACTGATGTTCTCATTTCTTTTTTGGATTTCTTCACCTATGGCATTTACTCCTTTTAAAGTTCCGTCACCACCTATGGCAAACAACATATCTACCTTGTTTGCTACAAGGGTATCTACCATTTTTGAGACATCTTGGCCACCACGAGAAGACCCTAGGAAGGTTCCTCCAAATTGATGGATATCCTTAACTTTTTCTGGACTTAGCTCTACAAAACCATGTCCTATATCAGGAATAAGGCCTTCATAGCCATACGGTATTCCGATTACTCTTTTTATATCGTAAAAGTAATGGAGTGCCATTACCACACCGCGTATGACATTATTGATTCCTGGGCACAATCCGCCACAAGTAACAATAGCCGCTGTCGATTTACTTGGTTCAAAAAAAACATTTTGTCGTGGGCCCGCCTTTTCTAAACACTGGGGTACTTCACTATTTTTTAGACATTGGTTGTAATTCTCCAAGGAGAGGTCGTATACCAATTTATCATCTTCCTTGATAAAACTAAAAATATTATCTCCCCTAACAGTACTTAGCTGAAGGGGAGATTTAAATTTAGGTTCACCTAGACTTTCAATCTTAAATTTATTCTTGTTACTCACGTTTTCTTTTAATTAAAAATGGTCATCCAAACTATGATGTGAATCAATTAATGGACCACCGTTAAGGATTTCCTCTGAGGCTTGACTTGCAAATTTATCAAAGTTAATGTGGAACGAGTGTGCCAATTGAATGGCTTTACTAACATATGCTCCTTTTTGCAACCACGTGTTCATAGGATCTAATATTTCTGTTGGTACCCCGGGACAATACTTTGGCATATGCAACCCAAAAACAGGATGGGCATCAAAATCCACATCGTCCAATTTACCTTCCAAGGCCGCAGATATCATTGCTCTGGTATACTTTAACTTTATTCTTGATCCAACTCCGTAAGGGCCTCCGCTCCATCCAGTGTTGACAAGCCAAACATTGACTCCTGCTTCTGTCATCTTTTTGCTCAACATTTCAGCGTAAACTGCTGGATGCAATGGCATAAAAGGCTCTCCAAAACATGCCGAGAACGATGGTACGGGCTCGTTAATACCAGCCTCTGTACCAGCAACCTTGGCAGTATATCCCGAGATGAAGTGATATGCTGCTTGACCAGGGGTCAATTTAGACATTGGAGGCAAAACACCAAAGGCATCGCACGTTAAGAAAAAGATATTTTTTGGGTTCGATGCATACGAAGGTTTTTGAATGTTATCAATATGGTCGATTGGATAACTTACTCTTGTATTTTGAGTGATTGAGCTATCAAAATAATCAACTTCTTTGGTACCTTCTTTAAAAACAACATTTTCCAACAATGCACCAGGCCTGATCGCCCTAAAAATATCTGGTTCCTTTTCTTCGGTAAGGTCAATTACTTTAGCATAACACCCCCCTTCAAAATTGAAGATAATATTTTCGGCTGTCCAACCATGTTCGTCATCACCTATCAGTTTTCTATCGGGATCTGCGGATAAGGTCGTTTTTCCAGTACCTGATAAGCCAAAGAAAATTGCGGTATCCTCTTTTTCGCCAACGTTTGCAGAACAGTGCATTGGCAAGACGTTCTTATCAACGGGCAATATTAAGTTCAATGCAGAAAAAATTCCTTTTTTTATTTCACCAGGATACTCCGACCCACCAACCAAGGCGACTTTACGCGTAAAATCAAGGATAGAGAAATTTCCAGCAATAATGCCGAACTCCTCTGGATTAGGTGCTTCGTATCTAGGCGCACAAAGTACCAGCCATTCTTCTTCAAAGTCTTTCAGTTCTTCATCAGAAAGCCTTAAAAACATATTTTTGACGAAGTAGTTGGACCATGGAAATTCAGTAACCGTACGAACATTCATAGTATAATCTGGATGAGAGCAAACAGCGGCATCCCTTGCATAAACCTCTTTATTAGAAAGATATTTAGTTATTTCGTCATAGAGTTTTTTAAAGTTATCTGGTGAAATTGGTTTATTGATTCTACCCCACCATACCCTATCTTTGGTATAGTCATCTTTTACCAAAAAACGATCTTTGGGCGAACGCCCCGTAAACTTACCTGTATTTATGGATAGTGTACCATTTTCGGTTTCGGTGCCCATCCCCTTTTCAACAGTAATTTTTTGGAGGGTTTCAGGATCTAAGTTCCAATGTACTCTGGCATTCTTAATTCCATACTTTTCCAATTCTTTTGTCTCTCTGATAATAGCTTTCATGATATTATTAATTTAAAAATTTGTGTCCAAAAATCATAGACCAACGGTACAACTGCAACGCGGTTACAAAAACAATACTAGTGGCCACTTACCTTATAAATCAAAAAAACTATTAACGGGACTACATCGTTACCTCACTCAAATTTTTATGGGCTTGAACCCGCATGCCCAAAGACGAAGCGGGTTCCACCCAATCTAAAAGGTTTACACCACTATAAGAACTTTAACTTCATTCATCAAATGTTATTCACTTTTTTAAGATTTAAATATTCGTTCATAATCTTCTACTGAACCATTGTCCAGACAACATTCAATTATATGTTTACCCAACGGGTTCAACGTATCATCCTGAAACTGTGCCAGTGTCTGGATAAAGAAATCATACAATATTTTAGCACCTTGATCATATGCTTCCTTTCCTACTTCTTCCTGATATTCCACTTTTAGGAACCATTTTGGAATTTGCCGTCCTTCAACTTTCATTGTGTTCATGGCATAACCCAATAGGCTGCATCTAGAAGCGCTTAGTCTATGCGGGGAAAAGTTTGCGTTACCTCTACGTGCAAGATATTCACGGCTAATCCATTGCGGCATAAAGCTTGTTTTCCAAGCACCAATATGCTGATTTGGCGTGAGAATGTACTTCACCTTTGGGGTATTTTGTATTTGCTCGAGCAACAGATTGGCTTGTTTTACTTTTTTACCCGTGGCAAATGGCCAATAACTACCTACACCTTCACTACCAATACCTTTGGTCTGGATAATACTAGGATTTGCGTGCCCTCTAGGTGCTACCAAACGCCATAGCCAAGCCAATGCCGGAGGCAATATGTGCATCATACCAACAATTCCATAATTTGGGTTTTCCATGGTACAAGGTGGTGTTCGGAAACCAATGCTCCTGATATCGACCTTTACCGGTTTCGAGTATACGCCCGGTACCGATTCACGTGGTAAAATCACCCTTGGATTTGGACAGGGCACTCCGGGTTCATCTTCCTTGTGGTCCCAAATCATTGCATGTCCACCCGGAACAGCTTCTATATTTAAAAACAGTAAAGGATTTTTTGGTTGTGCAGTGATTTTTTCAAGCATGGTATCCTTCCCATATTCATCAATATGGTCAACACGGACGAACCAAGCGTCTTCCGCATCCTCCAACCATAACTTCTTCTTATCTTTTTGAAGATTAGGATGGCACAACGCCATATCATCGGTTACAGGTTCTAGATCACAGGTTCTTGGAAGTTCTATTGTACGCTCTTCACCAGTGAGCACATTCTTACCCAATAACAGACTACCATCTGACTTTCGGTGGGGCAGTTGCAGCATTTCACTTTTACCGCCACCACTTGCTCCTTCGTGCATCATGGTTATCACATTGTCATAAGGTGTAATAACACGTACTGTAGAACAGTGAGCCGTAACCCAACCTTCGTCTTCCCCTTTACCGATCAACATTCCATATACACCTTTTTTAGCACTTGGCCCTGGATATAAATTGTATGCGAACATTTCGTATTTACCCGGTATTCTGTTGTGTACCACGACTTGTTTTCCTTCAAAATGGGTATGGCGAAAAGGTGGGGCAGCATATATTACTGCTTCTGGCGCAAAATCTTCAGGTAGTTTATCTGGATCAAGTATGCCTTGTAAAAGGGCCAGTCCCAGTCCAAAAAAACCTGTATTGGCGGGAATGATAGCTACTGCAGCATACCCCATGCCAGGTTGGCCGGCATTAAAATAGAATAGTGCCAAATCCTGTGTTTTCAGCCATTCAAATGTTTCTTCCCTTAGCGAATCAAAAGCATAACCAAACCGTTTTTCAAAGGTAGGTTTATCTGTGGGCAGATCATCAGCTATCACCATACAGTCTGGATCGCGTCGACGCATGTATGCTTCGGTATAGTTGGCTGCAATACCATTTTTTGTACGGGCCACTTCAGCTTCAAGATAGCTGCGCCCATCTGGCAAATAGAATCGCACTTCATGAAAGTTGCTCTCTTTACCGCCAGCGGCCAGCTCTACCAATTCCTGTGCATTTCTTGCAACGGTAACACTTGGTGCTACTTCCAGCAAGTCTTCTAGTTCCTTAATGCTACCAACCGGGAGCTTTTCTAGGGTCATTTCCATTTCGGTCATTTTATATTTGATTTATTGCGTGATATTCTTATTATGATTAGTATCTCTTATTCAATTCAAAAGTTAAATTCAAAAACTCCAGACCAATGGTACAATCAATATCGTTGCTATAAAAAATAGCAGTAATAGCGGGCCACCTACCCTTATATAATCTATAAACTTATATCCCCCAGAAGACATTACCATTGCATTTGTAGTAGTGCCTACAGGAGTTAAAAATGCTGTTGAAGCACTTATGGCCACCGTTATCAAATAGGGTTTTGGAGAAACACCCAATGATGTTGCCGCCAATAATGCTATTGGCGCCATGAGCACTGCCGTAGCTGAATTATTAATGGTTTGGCTAAATGCTGTGGTCAGTAAAAAAATTCCTCCTAAAAGAACCGTTGGGTGTATACTTCCCAACATATCTACCAATCCGTTAGCTGCCATTTCGGCAACCCCTGTCTTTTGAAGAGCAGTCCCCATGGGTATCATAGCGGCAATCATAACAACACTTGTCCAGCTAATGCCTTTATATGCTTTTGATATAGGTACGCATCGTGTCAACAACATAATTCCCGCACAAATGAGCGCAGCTATCGCGCCGGGGAATACTTTAAACACTAAGAGCAATATCATTAAGATAAGCGTTCCCATAGCTATGTAGCTTCTTGTGCTGAGTGTAGCAACATTTTTGGAAAGTGCTTCTGGACTACCAGAAATAACTACATTCTCGTATAGCGACTTTAAGGTTTCTATGTTTTCCCAAGGACCTCTTATTACAAAAGCATCGCCTGCTTCCATTTTTATTTTACCTGAAAGTGGTCTGTTATTTCTTGATGCGGCCAGCAATTGGACCCCAGCCCTTTTTAAATAATTACCCAAGTTGATGGTTCTCCCTACGAAAATAGAGTTCGGTGTCAATAGCATTTCTGCCATACCTACTTCTTGATTGATCAATTCGTTTTTCAATGTATCCATTTCCGCAGGTGTTGGAATGACGCCCAAACTAAATTTTAATACCAATTTATCGACTGCCTCAGGCGTTCCCTTCACGGTAATGATATCATGATACCGCATTTCCGTATCAGGTTCTGGAAGCTCTACAAATTGTGGCACCCGTTTATGAAGTGGGCTTGGATGTCTTCGTTTTAAACGCATCACGGCAATTTGATATTTCGATTCAAAATTCCAATCTCCAATTTTAGTATCTATTAAAGGGGACATTGAGCGAATTCGAAGTCGGTATAAATTGTCTCCAATACTATAGTTTGAAATCCATTTGTGCATCTCTGCATCAATATCGGCAGGTCTTTCATTCGTCTGCCTTTTGGGCAACAATCTATATCCTACATATCTGAAATAAATGATGGCAATAATCAACAGTGGCAGACCTATCAGACCAAATTCGAAAAATGAAAACCCCTCAAGATTGTTTTCAATAAGCGTATTACTTGCTATGATATTTGGCGGCGTACCTGTTAAGGTCAACAACCCTCCTGTATTGGAGCCGAAAGCCACTGGCATCAATAACTTTGATGGCAACGTTCCTGCACTCCACGCCGCTGAAACAGTTACCGGAAGCAAAGCTGCAACCGTCCCTGTATTGCTTACAAAACCTGAAAGAACACTGGCACCCAATGTAACAATGACCAATAATTTTGGAACACTTTTGCCTGCCCAGCTTACAAAACGCTGACCGGCCAGAGCCGTCCAACCAGTTCTCGATAATCCCTCACCAATAATGAACAGTGCGGCAATCATGATTACCGTAGTGTTACTAAAACCACTTAGGGTCTCACTTACATCTAGTATCCCTGTCAAATAGAGCGATAACATCGACATTAGTGCCACAACATCTGGTTGAAATTTTCCCCAGATAAACAAAGTAATTGTAATACCTAGTATTACGAGTAGTGTTAACATAGTGTTTTTGTTGAAGTTGTCATTAATCCAAAGTTAAAACTGGGATTTCAGAATGCAAAGTCAACAGTTTTGTCAAGCGCCCCTCCGATGGAGTGCTGTTTTTTGTATGATTTCTGGGCAAAATTGCCAAAAGGTCAATATTCTTTTTCGTAATATAATCTAGAATTCCTTCCTCTACATCTTCATTTTTACTAAAAGCATGTTCTTCGTAAAAATGCTCCAAGTAGTATTTGAGTAGATTTTCATTACTATCCACAACAGTCTCCTCTGCATAAACAGATTCTTTATAGATTGTTAATACGTGCACCTTGGAGTCAAAAGTTCTAGAAATATCCAAAAGTGTACGCAACACTTCTCTATCGTCTATTTTCTCGTTGCCCAAGACCAATGCTATGTCTGTAGGTTCTTTGATTTCACATCCAAAAGGAACTGATATCATTGGACAATTGGCCTCCAATGCAAGCCTGGATGTGTTCGTTATAGCCTCATCCGTACTTTTATCTACCATGGTACCCATAACTATTAGGTTAGCTCCATGTTCTACTTGTGTTTCAAGAATTTTTTTTATGATTTCACCCTTGGCAGTAATAAAAGAGGGAGGGTTTTTCACCTTTCTTTTAAAAGATTTCAAAGCTTTGGAGAAATCTATTTTTAAGGTTTTTTCTTCGGACTCTGTTATCGGCATAGCGGCTACATATAACGCCAATATCTCTATATCCCTATTTGGGCCAGCAAAACTCATTGTATACTTCAAAGCATTTATCGAGGCTTCTGAAAAATCAAAAGGGATTAAAATTTTAGTAATTAGATTCATACCTGAAAAATTTAAATGAAAGAATTCATGACCTCAAAATTATAGCTGGACACCGACCTAAAACATGATGGAAATCAGGTTTTGGATATTTAGCGAGAGAAAACTCGATTTCTATTTTTTCACAATGGACAAAGAAGAAATTTTGGACATATTGGCTATCTTTAAAATCATTTTAAAAAACGACTGAGCACATGGAAATTGTTATAGGAATAGACATTGGTGGAACCAAGACCAAAATTGGATTGGTGGACAAAAATGGAAAATGCCTTGTCAAAACTTTCTTTAGAACCAAGGAGTTTCCAGATTTGGATACTTATCTTGATAAAATCCGTAGCACATCGGAAGAACTTATTGAAAATTTAGGAAAGAAGGTCACTGTTCTGGGGTGCGGTATTGGAGCACCAAACGCTTCCAGCAAAAGAGGAACTATAGAAAACGCCAGTAATCTGCTTTGGAAAGGCAGTGTTCCCATTCTTGAAAAATTGAAAGAACGCATGGATATGCCCATGAGAATCATGAACGATGCAAGCGCCGCTGCATTGGGCGAAATGCTTTTTGGAAGAGGTAGAAACATGACCGACTTTATAGTAGTAACATTAGGCACAGGATTTGGTGCTGGCATTGTTGCCAATGGTCAACTTATAGATGGTTATGACGGTTTTGCCGGAGAATTGGGCCACGTAGATATGACTATAGGGGATGGAAGATTAACAGGATTGGGTGTCCGTGGCGGATTAGAAGCTTATGTTTCCGCTACAGGTCTAAAGCGTACCATAATGTACATGCTGAGCAAATATATTGTGGACTCAAGATTTAAGGATGTGGCTTACAACGACCTTCATGGAGAGGATATCACAAAAGCTGCAGAGGAAGGTGATATTATTGCTATAAAGGCATTTGATTATACTGCAAAAATAATGGCACTGGCTTTGGCAAATTTTACAGCTTTCACCCAACCGGAAGCTTTTATTTTAATGGGTGGCCTTGTCAATAGTGGAAAATGGATAAAAGAACCCCTAGACAAATATTTTAACGAATACCTTTTAGATGTGTATAAAGGTAAGGTAAAACTACTGGAATCTGGAATGGATGGTAAAACTGCTGCCATTTGTGGCGCTGCTGCGCTCATTTGGGAAGACAAAAAATAATTTTCTTGTTTACCTTTCAATTGGGCATTGTATTTTTTAGAAATTTCCTAGGACTTTTTAACTATTTACGGCCCACAAAATCAATTTCTTAAATCATAGGGAAATAATTTCATTTAGAAATAGACCTGTTTCAACATCGTCTTATTGCTTTCATATTTTAAGGTTCGGCCTCTGGAATGATAAGTATCATATTTATCCGATTCATTAAAACCAAAACTTTGCATATCAATATTCAAAGCGGCTTTTATGGGAGGTGCAAAGCAATTTCCATTTTTTGTTTTTTTCACAACATTTTTTATTCTAACCAACACAACTTCTTACGGACAAGGCGATAGTGAAGATAGGTCTGGCTCTTGGCTCGTTCTTTACGGTACCAACAAGGTTCATGAGAAATGGAGCATTCCGCTCGTAGGTATCCTTAGACATCACGACATGTTCGAGAAATATGAATTTGCCTTTGTTAGGACGGGTTTGTCGTATAAATTCAATAACTCATCTGCCTTGACAGCGGGGGTCGCTTATTTAAGTTCAAAGAACTACACCGGATCAGAAGAATTTCCAAATGCCACACAGTTTTGGGTTTATGAAGAGTACAGCCTAAAATCAAAATCTAAAAAAAACAAGATTTCCCACAGATGGAGATTTGAAACAAGATGGAAAAAAAACACCAATAATGTTCGTATCAATAATAGATTAAGGTATCGACTTCAATTTGTTAAGCCCCTTTATAAGAATGTATATTTTAGAACATTTAATGAGTTCTTTATAAATATAGAACCTCAGCTGTTCAATCAAAATAGATTCTACATTGGTTTAGGACAAACAATATCCCCTTCTCTTAAAGTAGGTATTGGATACTTAAAAAATCATTTTGATAAATCCGACCATGATGTGGTTAGGATGTCGCTAACATTCAAAACCGATTTTACAAAAAAAGATATGGCACATAATACCGCTGAGTAAAGCTATCATAGCACAAGAGAGCTATTTATGATTCATACCTGATTATTATCATATTTTATTTTTTAACCCCTGCATAACTTTATCTCAATTAAATAAGAAAAGTCATGAAACCAAAAAAGAACCCCAACGCTGATATAGGACGCAATAGCAGTCTTTATTTTATGATAGGTCTTACTTCTGTGCTCTTTGTAACGTGGCAATCATTAGAAGTGAAGACATATGAGAAAGAATCCGATTTTGCAAATGTAATCGAAGTAGTGGACGATCTTAAAGAGGATGTCCCGATTACGGAAACCGTGTTGACCGCCCCGCCACCGCCACCGCCAGCAGCTCCGGATGTTATAGAAATCGTTGAAGATGTCGAGGACATCGAGGAAACCATTATTGAAAGTACGGAAAGTAGCCAAGAAGTTTTTGTTGACGATGCCGTAAGTATAGACGATGTTGAGGTTGGCGAAATGGAAGAAGAAGAGGTAGTACCTTTTGCCATTATTGAAAATGTTCCGGTATTTCCAGGATGTGAAAACTTAAGTTCAGAAGAAGAGCGTAAAGCTTGTTTTAACAGAATGGTGCAAGAACATGTGAAAAAACACTTTAAGTATCCCCCCACCGCTCTTGAAATGGGAATTACCGGCAAAGTATATGTACAATTCGTGATCGATTCCAAAGGTAGAGTAAGGGATATTAAAAAGAGAGGGCCTGATAGATTGCTAGAAGATGAAGCGGTACGAATCATCGCGGCACTTCCGACAGTGAAACCTGGTGTACAAAGAGGAAAACCTGTTAAAGTAAACTACGGGATCCCTATAAATTTTGTAATGCAGTAACTAACTTAACCATCTATAATAGAGGCTCCAGAATATTTAATCGGAGCCTCTTTTTTTTGTATTAAAACCAGTCAGTATTCAAGTATTCTTTATTTCTGGAAGCTGTTTCCCGACTTTTGACTACCAAATGTGTTTTATCAAACTGTCTTGCCCTGTAGCCTAGAAGGTGAAAAATAGACTTGGCCAGAAACCTTGCCACTCTTTGATCGACCAACAACGCATCTTTTTGTAACGATTCCCATCGAATCCCAGGAAATCTTACCAAAAGATGGTCGGCCTTTATTTTGCGAAGGCCTTTTGACATCCATAGAAGTATTTTGGGAATCGACCTGATATAATAAAACCCTTCATTGCCTTGATTTTGGTATAAAGGCATAAAAATCTGTTTTCTTCCCTTGGCTTTTAGAATGGCATTATTCTCCAAAGCAACATTCTCCCCGTCCGAAATCTCCTGAAAATTCACAAACCCCGGAAGCATCTTAAAATCGATTCCATGTTTTATATCGTACTGATAATAAATTTCGTAAAACTTGTTCGATACTTTACTGGAGTTCATAACCCCATTTTTGAGTGCGGTCAATTCTTTCTTGGATAGGTTTACAGAATTAGTTAGTGCCAACGTAAAATGAACAAAATCGATACAATTTTTTATAGCATTGATATCGTCATGTTGACCACTTTCATATCCGAGGGATACATAGCCCAACTCATTGATGAAACTTAGTAAAGCCCCTACCAAATATTCCTCTATTCCCAAAACAACGGGCAATGGATAGTTCATTGCGAATTTCCTATTGAGTAAGCTATCGTTTAAAACTACAAATGGTGAAGTTTCACTGGATGTGGTATGTAAATCTATAAAGTAAAATGGCGGGGTACTTTTCTCTAAAATTTCATTGAATAACGCATATAATGCCAACAATTCCTTTTCTTCATCCGTGCCCTGTTCTTCTTTACCCTTAATTTCATCAATCCTATCAGGTGACCAAATCCTATTCAAATCTTCAGTCTGAAATCGCACATTCCTTTCAAGTGCCCTTAAATTTCCCGCTATGGCATACATTTCCCCGTGAATTGATTTTTGCCGAAGCTTTAATTCACGGATAACATGTTTAAGGGCAAATATACCAGCTGGTTCATTGCCATGTATCCCCGCAAAAAAAATCACAGTTGGGCCACCTTCATCACCTTTAAGATGGTCTATGATTCGTTCAACCTCAGTTGTTTCGTTAAGGGCATGACTATATACTTTTGGCATGTTTTAAGTCTACTTTACTGATTATACCCACCAAATTTGAACCTATACAAACTGGCAAACAGCCAATTTCGTAATCGTTCATTAATTGTTTTGCGGTTTCTATGGTTGTTCTTGGCTGGACTGTCACTACTTTTTTTATCATGATGTCGGCGATTTTAGCATCCCTTTCTTCTTGTCGGTTTTTCAGCTCTTCAATATGGCTCCAAGTTAAAAGCCCGATAAGCTCTCCATTGTTATTTTCAACAGGAATGTGATGAATATTGTTCCATTGCATTATAGATACGGCCAAATCAATATAATCATCTTCGTACAACTTCATGAGCTTGGTGGACATAATTTGTCCTACCCACTTGTACGATGAAGATTCGTCACCATTTATATCTTCTAGGTTGGGCCACTTGTGTACAGGTATGTCTTTCAGTTGATTGTCAGAGATAGCTTTTGTCAATGCGACCAAAACACTATCCAACTTCATATGTTTTCTGAGGTTTCTAAAATTCTCTACTTGCCATTCCGCTCCAGTACCCTTTTTTGTTCTGGCCCTTATAATACCAAGCAGCCTATCAATATCTTTTTCATCAACCCCATGTTTTTTTAAACCTTCATAAGCTATTGGCAGCAATTCATTTACAAGTAGCTTTTTAAGTGTTATGGGTTTCCCAAGCCAGAAAAATACAGTTTGCCTACCCGTTCTCGCAGCTTTTATAAAATTGAGTTTGGCTTCTTTGAAATCCATAACACTTGGCATGTCGTCAAACTTTTTGGGTCTTCCAACCATAAGTCCAACCCAAAATGCAAAATTCGCTAGTTCGTCTATTGCAGTAGGCCCAGACGGAATGTACCTATTCTCAATACGCAGATGGGGCTTTCCATTTCCAACCCCATAACATGGGCGGTTCCAGCGATAAACCGTTCCATTATACAGATTGAGGGCATCTAACTTAGGGGCACCCCCATTTTTTAAGACCTCCAATGATTCTTTCTCTATGGCCTTGGTCAAAATAATGCGATGTGCTGAAATATCCTCTTTAAAAATTTCTACTACGGAATCTTTCTGCCAATGATTTCCAAAACCCACTCTGGCAATCTGCTCTTTGAGCGTATTGGTCCATTTTCTTGTGTCCAAACTTTGTTGGAACAAAGCAATACGGGTCTCTTTCCAAAGTTCTCTGCCCAACAAAAAAGGAGAGTTACAACATATTCCCAAAACTGGACCCGCTATAGCCTGTGACCAATTATAGCTTTTAATAAAATCATTGGGGGGAATTTGTAAGTGGAGTTGGAAACTGGTGTTACATGCTTCAAAAAGAACGGAATCATGGCGTAGCGTTAATTCATCTACCCCTCTTATTTTTAATGAAAAGTGATCCCCTCGGAACGACTTTAAAGTTTCATTCAGTTTATAGTAACGTGGAATTGGTGTCATAAAATCGATTCCCAATTCATTTTTACTGATGGTAGGCAGAATACCGGTCAACAAAATATGTATTCCCAGTTCTTTTGCTTTTGTACGAGCCTTGTTGAGCAATTGCCCTAGTTGCTGTTCCACTTTGGAAAAACAATCACCGCCCAACTGAAATGGATCTAAGTTTATTTCAAGATTATAGCTCGCCAACTCTGTAGTAAAATGCGGATCATCAATACGCTCCAGAAGATCTAAGGATTTCCCGGAGGGCCTGAATTCGTTATCTACCAGACACATTTCTTGTTCGGCACCAATTCTTATGATACCGTCCTCAATCAAATTACGCTCTAAGAGAAGTTCAAGAGCTTTAATATCATTAAGCAAGTGCCTTACAAAAGCTTTACGCTCCAGATCATCGGACTTACTTTTAGGAATATGTTCTCCCATGTCTAAGAACTTGATAGTTGTTGTACATCCACTAAACTACAAAGCCTCAATCAATTAAAATATGACGGTTGTCATATGTAAGAAATACCGCATACCTGATAATTATCATGTTTTTTAAGCGTGTCCCCCATTAATTTTGAACTATAACAACATCCTACTATGTGCCAACTTGTTCAAAAATATAATGTTCCAGGTCCCAGGTATACCAGCTATCCTACGGTACCCTATTGGGATTTGGACAGCTTCTCTGGCAAACTCTGGAAGGATACCGTTGTGAAAGCGTACAATGACAATCCGGAAGATGGTATAAGCATCTATATCCACCTTCCGTTCTGTGAAAGCATGTGCACGTTCTGTGGTTGCCATAAGCGAATTACAAAGAGACACGAAGTTGAACTGCCCTATATTAATACTGTCTTAAAGGAATGGCAGTTATACTGCAATCTTTTAGGGGCTAAGCCAAAAATCAAGGAAATTCATCTTGGTGGAGGCACCCCAACATTTTTCTCACCAAAACATTTAAAAATACTTGTAGAAGGAATACTTAGGCTTGGAAAAAAAGCTTCTGATTCTCAATTTAGCTTTGAAGGTCATCCAAATAACACTTCAAAGGCACACCTACAGGCTCTTTTTGATGTGGGGTTTAGAAGAGTCTGTTTTGGTGTGCAAGATTACAACCATAAGGTTCAAAAAGCCATAAACAGGATTCAACCTTTTGAGAATGTTAAAAAGGTAACCGAATGGGCAAGAGAAATAGGATATACATCCATTGGACACGATATCATTTATGGATTGCCTTTTCAGGATTTCAAGGATGTAGAAACAACCATTGCAAAGACCAATGCGCTCAAACCCGATAGAATTGCTTTTTACAGCTACGCACACGTACCTTGGTTAAAAGGTAACGGTCAACGTGGTTACAAAGAGAATGACCTTCCTACTTCTTTGGAAAAAAAGGAACAGTACGAATTGGGCAAAAAAATGCTGACGGATTTTGGATATAAGGATGTGGGCATGGACCATTTTGCACTTGAAACAGATAGTTTACATGAGGCCATGGTCAAGGGAAACCTTCACCGTAATTTTATGGGCTACACCTCGTCCAAAACCAAATTAATGATCGGTTTGGGAGCCTCAAGTATTGGGGACAGTTGGTATGGTTTTGCACAGAATGTAAAAAGCTTGGAAGAATATGAGCACTTGGTATCATGTGGTGTAATCCCAATTTATAGAGGACATATTTTAACCAAAGAAGATCAACTTATAAGAAAACATATACTCAATATAATGTGCCAGTTTGAAACAAACTGGGGATTGGGCGAGGCACAGATACGAGATTTTCAGAAAATCATTGATAATTTATCGGAACTGGAGTCAGACGGTTTGGTGAAAATTGAATCTGAAGGAATTAAGGTAACTAAAAAAGGAAGACCTTTTGTTAGAAATATTAGCATGGCCTTTGATTTAAAATTACATCGAAAAAAACCAGAGACCCGATTATTTTCAATGACCGTTTAACCATTAAAAAGAAACAAATGAAAAGTATAATTGTACCCGTAGATTTTTCAGAACAATCAGAAAAAGCCCTAAAAGCTGCAGCTACTTTAGCAAAAAATGGAGATGCAGAACTGATAGTGTTGCATATGCTAGAACTTTCTCCGGCTATTATGAGCGAATCTGGTTATGTATCACAAGAGCAAGTAGTACACCTTATAAAAATAGGAGAGCAACGTTTTTCTGACTTTTTGGACAAACCCTATCTAAAAGATGTAAAAATCATTCCTGTAATTAAACATTACAAGGTATTTAGCGAGGTTAACGAAATCGTGAAAAAGCACAATGCCGACTTGGTAGTTATGGGGTCACACGGTACAGATGGACTACAGGAGGTATTTATAGGGTCCAACACCGAGCGTGTGGTACGAACTTCTGACGTTCCCGTACTGGTCATTAAAGGCGACGAGAAACAGTTCACTCCTGAACGTTTTGTTTTTGCATGTGATTTTAAGGAGGAAAATGTTCCGGCACTTAAGCGAGCTATCAAAATTTCGGAATTGTTCAAATCCAAATTACATCTTGTTTATATAAATACACCTGGTGATGAATTTTTAAGCACCGAGGATGCTTATAATAGAATTTCAAGATTTTTGAATATTGCTAAACTAGGCTTGGAGGTTGAAATCTATAATGATTATACTGTTGAAAAAGGAGTCCTCAATTACAGCGAAAGCATAGCTGCCGACCTTATTGGAATTCCAACACACGGTAGACGAGGATTATCCCATTTCTTTATGGGCAGTATTGGGGAAGATATTGCCAACCATTCCGAAACTCCGGTCATCACATTTAAAATATAGTTGATTGATTTTTTTTGATTTTTTTGAGATTACAAAAATGGGGAGCTTTTAAAAGCTCCCCATTTTACTTTTTGCTTTTCTAATAAGTTTATAAGCCCAATCATAATGACTCGATAATACCCCAATCAAATAGGCTCCTACAGCATTATTACCGGTCCATCCATAACGTTTGCGCTCAAACAATTCTTCATTGGTATGTGAATCTACGATTTTCATAACTTCCGCATGGGTTGCATCAAATCGTGATTTAATTTCGTTCAAATGCAAAGTGGAGTATTTTTCACGAATTTCCCTATTCAATGCTGGAATTGTACGCCAGTTATATCCCTTGGCAGGAATATCTGGTTTTTCCCCTTTCATACCAACGGTGTACCAGTCCAAGAACATTAAATGCCAATGGTGCAGATGCCCCAGTACATCCCTTATATTTCTATTCATAGTTCCTTCGGGGAAATCCTTCTCTTGCTCCTCCTGGGAAAAAGAAGCAATGTAACCATTCAACTTTTTAAAGTTCTCCGTACTTAATTCCAGTAAGTCCTTTTTTATTTTCGGTCGTGCCATATCATATACGTTTTTTTAGTTGTTTCAAGTGCTTTTTGATGTGGGCGTCCACTATTTGCAAATGTTCCAGTCTCGTATAATCCCTAGAGCCTTGTTTGTAAGGAATATATTGGATCGAAGTATTAAAAATATGCCTTTGTATACTTCGTTGGGCTTTGCCAAACCTATCTAATAGTGTAGCTATATCTACATCACGCATCGAATCGACGCTCTGTTTGTTTACATCAGAAAGCTTGCCTTTTAAAACATTTGGCTTAAGCCCCGTCGCAACACATTTAAGGTTACGTTCAAAGCTCTCATGCCAAAACACAAGATGACCTAAAATATCTTTAGCACTCCAAAGCGTATTGATTCTTTTGCTGTAATCGTAATGCTTAGTAAAGAAAAAAACAAATTCTTCTATGGTTTCATTCAACCTTTTCAGTGAGTCTTTTATATCTCCTTCAAAATTGTTCATCTTCCCTAGAAGAGGAAACAGTTATCTATTGAAACGCTCAAAAGCAGCCTTTTCCAATGTTGCACGATGGTCTGGATGCGCAATGGAAATAAGTTCCTTTGCACGTTGTTGTAAGTTTTTACCATAAAGATTCACAACACCAAACTCGGTTGCTACATAATGAACGTGTGCCCTTGTCGTGGTAACGCCTGCACCCTCCTTTAAGAATGGTGTAATTTTAGAAATTCCCTTATTGGTGACCGAGGGCATTGCAAAAATAGGCTTGCCCCCAGGTGAAAGCGAAGCTCCTCTTATAAAGTCCATTTGGCCACCCACCCCAGAAAATTGATAGCTTCCTATAGTATCTGCACAAACCTGGCCGGTCAAGTCAATCTCAATGGCACTATTGATAGCTGTCACTTTAGGATTTCTACGAATTCTAGCGGTATCGTTGGTATACCCCGAATCCCTAAAGTCACATATTGGGTTATCATCTATAAAATCATATAGTTTTCTAGACCCAACCGCAAAACAGCTAACGATCTTACCCCGTTTAACTGCCTTTTCCTCTCCGGTAATTACACCACTTTCGATTAATGGCAGCACTCCATCAGAAAACATTTCTGTATGAATGCCAAGACGTTTATGATTATTGAGGTTGGCCAGTACAGCATTGGGAATATTACCGATGCCCATCTGCAACGTAGCACCATCTTCAATTAAAGAAGCTACATTGATACCAATTTTTTGCTCTATATCGGATATTACGCCACTTTCGTGTTCATGTATGGGGCGATCTACCTCTGTGGCAAACTCAATTTCATCTACATGTACAATACCGGTTCCATGCGTTCTGGGAACGCTTGGATTAATTTGTGCTATTATCTTCTTCGCAGTTCTAATAGCCGGCAATGCAACATCTACGGAAACGCCCAAAGAACAATAGCCATGTTTATCAGGAACAGAAACCTGTACAATGGCGACATCCAGTGGTAAAATGTTTCTTTTGAACAACCAAGGAATCTCACTTAAAAAAATTGGAATATAACCAGCATTGGGGGTGTTTACGCTTTTCCTTACGTTACCTCCGACAAAACAAGAATTTAAAGCGAAAGAGTGAATATAAGGCTCTTCCGTATATTTAGCATCTCCTTCTGTGTGGATGGAGACGATTTCTATATCCTTTAATTCTTTGTGACGGTCGCAAAGTGCATTGACAAGTTCATTGGGAGTCATTGCAGCTCCTTGAACAAAAACACGGTCACCCGACTTAACTACTTTTACTACTTCTTCTGCTGATGTTATTTTCACTTTTTATATATGTTTTTAGGGTTCATGACATTCAATTGCCGAGGATACCAAATCTGTTGGAGCAACTTTGGGTGAAACATACGGAATACCCAATCCAAGCCCTCTGATGATAAAAAGTACCCCGATCAACAATACAAATATCGGAACCAATTTTCGAATTTTAGATTTTATCGGACTTCCCAATAATCCTTCGGAAAAGACCACTAACGTCATTAATGGAATAGTACCTGCTCCAAACAACACCATGTAAAGTCCCCCTTGCAATGGGTTACCAAAGGCAATGGCACCCAATAACGCCATATACACCAATCCACAAGGCAAGAATCCATTTAAGAACCCAATGGTCAAAAAGGCATCTGGAGTCTTTTTTTTAAGTTCTGCTCCTAATTTTGATTTCACTTTTCCCAGAACCCTATATGTAGGTTTTGAAAGTTTATACTTATTGAAATATTTACTTGGCAGCACTACCAAAAGAATCATGATCACACCTATACCAATGGATAATTTTTGCTGCATTCCAAACAAGGATAGCCCCTTGCCAAAAAAGCCAAAGAGCATACCAATTATTCCGTATGCCAATAAGCGTCCTGAATGGTAAATAAAAAGTTGTGTTGCCTTTTTGACCTTGTTATCCCTTTCCAACGGCAACATAAAGGCTATGGGTCCACACATGCCCAAACAATGCAGACTTCCCAACAAACCCAATGCCAGTGCGGATAACAACATATTCTAGTAGACCAGTTTCTCTTTGTGCAAAAAGTGTTTACCTTGGTATTGCCATTTTATTTTAATGTCCCAGCGACCGTCCAGCAAGCTATTGTCAGGTATGAGCAAATGTGTTTTGGATAAACTTATAGGAAAGTCAACATCCAAATGCTTGTTAGACGGTCTATAAAGGGACACTGTACCTTTAATTTTTTTATAATCGTACTGTTCTGGGAAGAAAATCCTTAAACCTCCTTCGGATTTCTCCAGTTTTAGGTCTGCACCCATCTCTGAAGCTGAGTTAGAAGCATCGATTTCTTTTTGATAGGCCAATTCCTGTTTGTAGTAGTCATCGGTTACCAAATCATGGTTTGTACTATCGTCCATGCTCATTCTTACTACAAAGTAGAGTATAAAAGCAATGAACGCTATAAAAGCCAATACGATACTTGTTCCCCAGTTTAATTTCATATTACTGTTTTAGGCTCTAAGCACATGGCCTAGAGTAATTTTATAATAACCACGATCGTTATTCATTCTTACTTGCCAAAAAATCAATTCGTTATGGATTTTCAACATACTACAACCATCAATGATAGCTTCGTGGCGCCAAAAATTGGGTCACGGTAGTTTCTATAAGTTCCCCTCCACTATATACTCCAATTTTCAACCTATCCTTATCGCCGGTTAATGCCGAACTATTGATTTCTATGAACAACGTTCCCTCGGCAAGTTGTTCTGCCGAAACCTTGAAACCAGCTTGGGACACCATCTTGATCTCGCCCTTGTGGGACATCAGCTGAAAACTGATATTATCTATGTCATCAGATGTTTTGTTCAACAGTTTATAGGTATACACATTACTGATGATATTGTTGGCTTTCCTTTCATATAACTGACCGGGAAGTCTTAAGATATTTGCTTCCAATTCATTTCTTAGGAAAAGCATTCCTATCAAAACCCCTATAAGCACGGTCAAAACTGCCGTGTACCCCTTCATACGGGCAGTAAACTTAAACTTAGACTTCTTATTTATCTCATCTTCACTGGCGTAACGAATAAGTCCTATAGGTTTTTGAATGCTTTCCATAATATGGTCGCATTCGTCTATACATGCCGTGCAGTTCACACATTCCAATTGTGTTCCGTTACGAATATCTATTCCCGTAGGGCAAACATTTACACATTGAAAGCAATCGATACAATCACCATTCCCCAAGGCATCCCTATCTTCATTTTTCCTAAATTTCTTCCTTCCGTTGTCCCCTTCTCCACGCTGGTGATCATAGGCCACCACTATGGATTTATCATCCAAAAGCACGCCCTGCAATCTGCCGTAAGGGCAAGCTATGATACAGACCTGCTCTCTAAACCAAGCGAACACAAAATAGAAAACTGCCGTAAAAATCAATAAGGAAATCATTGTTCCTAAATGTGCCATTGGGCCATCTAAAATGTATCGAATCAGTTTATCGCTTCCTATTAAGTATGCTAAAAAAACATTGGCTATCAAGAATGAGATGATAAAAAAGACAGTCCATTTCAACACTCTTTTTCTAATTTTTTTACCGTTCCATGGTGATTTGTCCAACCGCATTTGCGCTCCACGATCACCATCGATCCAATATTCTACCCTACGGAACACCATCTCCATAAAAATGGTCTGTGGACACATCCAGCCACAAAAAATACGTCCATAAGCTACTGTGAAAAGTGCGATAAAAATAACACCTGCAAGCATTGAAATGACTACAAGGTGAAAATCTTGTGGCCAAAAAGGAAATCCAAAAATATTGAACCGTCTCTCCAGCACATTGAACATTAAGAACTGATTGCCATTTATTTTTACAAATGGTGCGGCAAACAAGAAAAGTAGGAGTCCGTAACTTACATACTTGCGGTATTCAAAAAACCTGCCTTTTGGTTTTTTGGGGTAAATCCAAGCTCTTTTGCCGTCTTCGGCTATAGTTCCTATGGAATCTCTAAAGTTCTCCTCCATTCAGTTTAATTTTCAGCTCCTCCATCTTTCAAACACCTTTCTGAAATCACCAAAAGATGTTATTGTTTCTTAGTTCATGGCAACATCCGTAGAATCTGTAACCTGTTCTGCCGGCGTTGCTTCTTCTTCTGTCTTTTCTGATTCGGGAGCATCTGGGTCTACCCAAATCTCACCTTCAGGCGCTTTAGGGTTTGCTGGTGTTGTGCCTCCCATCGTCAATATGTAGCTTGCAACTTGAGCCATTTCAACAGGTTTTAAACTCTGCTTCCAAGCTATCATCCCCTTACCATCGCGTCCACCTTCAGATATCGTATTAAAAACATTTTTGATACCTCCACCCAAAATCCAATACTCATCTGTTAGATTTGGGCCAATTCCACCACCACCATCTGCCATATGACAGGCAACGCAGTTAGTGGTAAAGATTTTTTCACCTGCACTTAAATCCGAAGCATCGGCAAGGAACTCAACGGTGTTTACGTCCACCAAATCTTTTGCCGTTTTCTTATATTCTTCTATGGCAATTTTAGCGGCGGCAACTTCTTGTTCGTATTCCAATTTTTGGTCATAGTCCCCTGCAACATGAAAACGTATCAAATACACTATTGCAAAAATAATGGTTGCGTAAAACATGTATACCCACCAAGGCGGCAGAACATTGTCAAGCTCACGTATACCATCGTAGTTATGATCCATGATGATCTCTCCTTCTTTTTCTATGGCACGGGTCTTTGTAAGACGTGCGTATACATTATTGATCCAGGTCCATTCCCTTTTCTTGTTCTTAGCCGCCAGATAACGCTCTTTGGCCTCGGGAGAAAGGGTTTGAAACATTACATTTTCAATAGAACTCAAAATCAATTCGATAGCAATCAAAATCAGCAATACCATCAGCATAAAGAACTGCGTAATAGGATATTCGATGATTGCTGGTTTATCACCTGAATCTATAAAGTACTCCATTAATCCGAAGATGATGAAGAATAGGGCCGGAATGCGTATCCACCAAGGTGTTCTTGTGCTCATAATACTATTTTTGGTTATGGTAATCTTTATCTAAAGGGAGTTCTTCCATTTCTTTTATATGTGCCTTGGTAGCAGTAAAAACCCACCAAAACAGCAATACAAAAAACACGAAGAAAATCAATAGGGATATCATAGGGTAACTTGCGATACCTTCTATACTCTCCATATGGTTCTTAACAAATTTCAACATCGTTCAATAGATTTTTAGATGTTAGATATGAGATTTTAGACTGTAATTCCAAAAGTCTTGTGTCTTTTATCTTTCATCTTAATTCTTAGCTTATTCTTTATTTTCTGATAACAATCCGTTGTTGTCCTTAATTTTAATGTCCGTACCCAATCGCTGTAAATAAGCTATCAAGGATACTATTTCCCTATCGCGCATCTGTATAAAATCCTCACCGTTTTCTTGGGCGTATTTCTTATCCGCTTCATAGGTTTTTACAAACTCTGGGTCAGAATACAGATTTTTCTCGATTTGTAATGCTTGTTCCTCCATAGAATGCTCCGCGTTGGCTATATCTTCTGGCGTATAGGGAACCCCTAGCTTGACCATCACCTCCATTTTACTCTGGACCGCACTTCTATCATGTTCGCTGGTGACCAACCATTGATAGGCGGGCATTATGGAACCTGATGAGGTACTTTGCGGATCGTACATGTGATTTAAGTGCCAGTTATCAGAGTATTTTCCTCCCACTCGCAATAAATCCGGACCCGTTCTTTTACTTCCCCAGAGGAAGGGATGATCGTAAACGAACTCTCCCGCTTTGGCATATTCACCATAGCGTTCCACCTCGCTCCTAAACGGTCTGATCATTTGTGAGTGACATCCCACACAACCTTCGCGTATGTACAGGTCACGTCCTTCCAATTCCAAAGGTGTGTACGGTTTAACACTTGTAATCGTTGGGATGTTGGATTTTACCAATATGGTCGGAACAATTTGAATTATCCCTCCTATTAAAATTGCAACTGTAGCCAGAATCGTAAGTTGTACAGGTCTACGCTCCAACCAATTGTGGAAGGTTTCTCCGGCAACACGTTTCTTGGACACTCGTGTCAATGCTGGCGCTTCTGCCAATTCATCTTCTACGGAGCTACCTTTTCTTATAGTGACTACAATGTTGTATACTAAAATTAGCATACCAACGATGTACATTGTACCTCCAATGGCACGCATCCAATACATTGGAATAATTTGGGTAACGGTCTCTAGAAAGTTTCCGTATACCAAGGTGCCATCTGGATTAAAATCCTTCCACATTAACGCCTGGGTAAATCCTGCTACGTACATTGGCAGTGCGTACAATATGATTCCCAAGGTACCTATCCAAAAATGTAGGTTGGCCAAACCTTTTGAGTAAAGTGTGGTCTTGAACATTTTAGGAACCAACCAATAAATCATACCAAAGGTCAAGAAACCGTTCCAGGCCAATGCCCCTACGTGTACGTGTGCAATAATCCAGTCACTAAAGTGAGCAATGGCATTCACATTTTTTAGGGACAACATGGGTCCTTCGAAAGTGGCCATACCATAGCCCGTAATTGCCACTACCATAAATTTTAATGTAGCATCGCTTCTTACTTTATCCCATACACCACGTAGTGTCAATAATCCATTGATCATACCACCCCATGATGGCGCAATGAGCATTATTGAAAAAACTACTCCAAGGTTTTGGGCCCAATCCGGTAAAGAAGAATATAATAAATGGTGAGGTCCTGCCCAGATATAGATAAATATCAATGACCAGAAATGGACTATGGAAAGACGATAGGAATAAATTGGTCTGTTTGCCGCTTTAGGAACAAAATAGTACATCAATCCTAAAAATGGTGTGGTCAAGAAGAAAGCAACAGCGTTATGGCCGTACCACCACTGTACCAAGGCATCTTGTACCCCTGCATATACCGAGTAACTCTTTAGAGTCGCTACCGGCAATTCCAAACTATTAAAAATATGGAGCACCGCAACTGTAACAAATGTGGCCAAGTAGAACCATATTGCTACATACAAGTGACGTTGTCTTCTTTTTAGGATGGTACCGATAAGATTCCAACCAAAAACAACCCAAACTACAGCAATGGCTATATCTATAGGCCATTCCAATTCTGCATATTCTTTTGATGTGGTATACCCTAAAGGCAATGTAATGGCTGCCGCTACGATAATCAATTGCCAACCCCAGAAGTTAAAATTACTTAGAAAATCATTGAACATTCTGGCTTTTAGGAGTCGTTGTGTGGAATAATACACCCCTGCAAAGATGGCATTCCCCACAAAGGCGAAAATCACCGCATTAGTGTGCAAAGGACGTAACCGTCCAAAACTGAGCCATGATATACCATCCGTAACATTGGGAAACAAAAACATAAAAGCCAGTAAGAGTCCTACTAGCATTCCAACAACACCCCATAGCATGGTGGCATATAAAAACTTTTGTACGATCTTATTGTCGTAGCTAAATTGTTGTATTTCCATATTTATTGGTTTGTACTTTTAGTTAGTTTAATTTCTTTTTCGTTAGTGCTGTCTTTTGAATTAGATAGGAGTTCATCCTCAAAGAGCATGCGAACGGAAGGTGTGTATGCATCATCGTATTGACCGCTCTTTACCGAAAGGACAAAGGCGGCAAAAAAAACTATCGCCACGGAAATGCTTATGGCCAATAACACATATATAACACTCATACCTACCTTAATTTACCGTAAATCTACTTTTACCTTTAATTTCAAAAAATGATATATATCAGCTTTCATTAATTTTTATTCTTCTTCCCAGAACATTAGTGAAGAGTGTCGTAAAAACAACAATACTTATTGAACTCAAAGGCATTAGAATAGCAGCTACCACGGGCTGTAACTGCCCTGTAACCGCAAAATATAATCCAACAACATTATAGCATAAGGAGAGGAGAAAACTCAATTTTATAACTTGAATCGATTTTCTGGACATTTTGATAAATAAGGGCAACTTACTAAGCACAGAAGCATCCAAAATAGCATCACAAGCGGGTGAAAAGACATTGATATTTTCTGAAACAGAGATTCCAACATCACTTTGCGCCAAAGCTCCAGCATCGTTCAGACCATCACCAACCATCAACACATTTCTATCTTTTTGTAATCCTTTTATGTATTCAAGTTTGTTTTCAGGTTTTTGATTGAACAACAAATCAGTATTTTCTGGAAGTATTTTTTTTAGTTGTTGCTTTTCTCCGTCATTATCCCCGGAAAGAATTCCAAGTTGCATATGTTCCCCCAAAGAATTGAAAAGTTTACCCACTCCCTGCCTGTATTTATTTTTGAATACAAAACATCCTTTATAACTCTCATCTGAGCTTACATAAACAGCCGTACTTGCAATAGTATCAGAAGAATTACGTCCTACATAACTTGCAGAGCCCACTTTAATGGAATGTTCCTTCGACCTACCCTCTATCCCCTTACCGGTATACTCTTGAAACTCATCTAAGGTCATAATCGCATTTGATTTTAAAATTTCGTAGAGAGATCGGCTCAAGGGATGGTTCGAAGCTCGCAACGTAGTTTTCAGCAATGCTGTTTCGGCTTCGGTAAGTGCTACTCCTTCATATAAAATAGTGTCCTTTTCCGTAGTGGTAATTGTTCCCGTCTTATCAAAAATTGTTGTATTTATCTTTGCCAAACGCTCAATTACGTTCGTATTCTTGAGATAGAACTTGTTTTTGCCAAATATGCGCAACATATTTCCCAACGTAAATGGAGCTGCTAAGGCGATGGCGCAAGGGCATGCGATAATAAGAACTGCCGTGAATACATTAAGGGCCATACTTGGCATATGTAACAACCAGTATGCAGTAGCTATAAAAGCGATAGTCAAGATACCAATGGTAAAGCGTTTTCCAATACTGTCCGTTAGTGTTTGGAACGCCGTTACTTTATCTTTTGCAAAAACCGAATTCCCCCATAGTTGGGTAAGGTAGCTTTGGGACACAGATTTCAATACCTCCACTTCCAGAGCACCCGAAAGCTGCTTTCCGCCCGCAAAAAGTTTCTCTCCAGATTGTCTAAAGACCGCTTGTGACTCTCCTGTAACGAAGCTATAATCTATTTCTGCCATTCCTTTAATAAGGATGCAATCCACGGGAATGAGTTCGTTGCTCCTAATTAAAAGACGGTCTCCTATCTTTATTTTATAGATTTGGATATTTTCCTCATCGCCATTCTTCTTTAATTTGGTCACGGCAATTGGAAAATATGATTTGTAATCACGTTCAAAAGAAAGAAAAGAGTATGTTTTTTGCTGAAAGAACTTTCCAAGCAATAAGAAGAACACCAGTCCGGTGAGGCTATCAAAAAAACCAGAGCCTAGATCGAAAACAATATCTACGGTACTCCTTAAAAACAACATTAGAATACCCAAAGCAATGGGAACGTCTATATTCAATAACTTAGAACGCAATCCTTTATAGGCCGACACAAAATAACCGCTGCCCGCATAAAATACCACGGGCAAAGAAAAAGCAAACATTAACCAGCGAAATACGGGTTTGTACCGATCCAGCCAGAATTCCTCTACCTCAAAATATTCTGGAAACGAAAACAACATTACGTTCCCAAAGGCAAAACCTGCAACACCCAACTTATAGGTTAGGGAACGGTCTACCTTTCTTTCTTTTTTATTGTATTCATCCAAAGAAATATAAGGTTCATAACCTATGCTACTCAACATAAGCACTAAGCGCTTCAACGAGAAATCATTAATAGTATAGGTAACTCGAATCGTTTTTTTAGGGAAGTTTACTTGAGAGCTTGTAATGGATGTATTGAGACGGTTAAGGTTTTCCAATACCCAAATACATGAACTACAGTGAATGGACGGAATACTTAAATTGACGACCTGAACTCCTTCATCATTGAACGTAACCAGCTTTTCAACAATATCCTGATTTTCCAAAAAATCATATTTACGTTGAATCTCATTAGGTGCAGTACCAGCCCTTTCCTCTATATCGTAGAAGTTGGACAGTCCATTGGTGGTAAAAATCTCATAGACCGTTTTACAGCCGTTACAACAAAACTCCTTTTCATCAAAAAGCACCTTTGTCCTATTGCAATCATCACCACAATGATAACATTTGGAAACAATCATACACATTCGCGTTTATACCTGACGCAAAGGTGTGCCATGGTGGGCGGAAAAAATATGATAAATATCAGTTTTTAAGGAAGTTACCACCGTTACCTTTGCGGTATGGAAAGGTGTACGATTATAAAGGCACAACAATTGAGGAATTTTGAATCGCTCTCCAAAATGGCCTTAGATAGGGTTTTGGAAACTTCAGAATCATTATTTGTTTCCAAGGGTGCTATTGTTTTTAAGGAAAATCAACTTTTGAACAAACTGTACTGTATTAAGGAAGGTGCTTGCAAATTCAGTACGTTCGATAATTTGGGGCGAGAACATATCTTACGTTTTTTGGGAAAAGGTGACATTATGGGCAAACGTTCCATAATATCGAACAAAGGAGCAAATGTAACGGCCACAGCCTTAACGGAAACCGTATTATGCTGCTTTGACAAAAGTGAGATACAGTACAATCTTAAGACAAATACTGATTTTTGTAACGACTTGTTACATGCATTTATAGAAGATGCCAATGCTGTTGATAAAACCAGAATCATTTATTGCGCGAACAAAGGCATTAAACAACGATTAGCACAACTATTGCTATATCTGGCAGAGAAATTTGGACAAGATCCTAACGGAAAATTAATGATACGGCTGAAACGTGAAGACATGGCTTCTGTTCTAGGGACTTCTCAAGAATATATCATCAATTTATTGACCCATTTTAAGAACAAAGGATTTCTAAATGTAAATCGTAGTGAAATCGTTCTAAATTCAAAAGAAGGGCTTAGAGAATTGATTTAATATGAACCTAAAAAATTATAGTTTTTTTTAATTTAATAAACCGTAATTTTACGTGTCAGGTAAACCAAACAGTCATGGAAAGCAGATGTGAGAATTGTATCGTACGTCAGTTCAACTCTTTACGAGCTATGAGCAAAGAAGAGTTAAAGGCCGTTTCCGATTCCAAAACGACCAAAACAATTAAAAAGGGAGAACCTTTGTTCGAAGAAGGTGATAAGTTAAATGGGGTATATTGCGTACGCAATGGTGTCTCTAAACTTTCCAAACTTAGCTCAAATGGCAAAGATCAAATTGTTAAATTAGCATCTACAGGTGAAGTAATAGGACAACGTTCCGTTGTTGCGCAGGAATGTGCCAATCTCTCAGCCATTGCAGTCAATGATATGGAAGTTTGTTTTATTCCAAAAGAAACCATAAACCATACACTTCAAAAAAATCCAAACTTTACACTCGAGGTATTGCGACATATGGCCCACGACCTAAAGGAAGCGGACGATGTAATCGTGAACATGTCTCAAAAGACTGTAAAACAACGTATTGCAGAAGCTTTCTTATACCTGAAGAATAATTTTGGCGAAGATGAAAATGGTTTTTTGGCACTATCATTGTCTAGAGAGGATATCTCTAATGTTGTGGGTACCGCTACAGAATCTGCAATACGGATTATTTCAGAATTCAAGAAAAAAGGACTAATTCATACCTCTGGGAAGAAGGTAGGCATAAAGAATGAGCGCAAGTTGGTGGAACTCGTAGAAGGGTTCTAAATAAACACCTCTACCAAAAGCTGATAATTGTCATAGTCTCCCCTTTTACTTAACGCTAATTTTATTACATCTTTAGAAATAGCGTGATGCAAAAGATTTTAATACCTACAGATTTTTCAGACAATGCATGGAATGCCATTAATTATGCCATGCAGTTGTTCCGCAACAAACGTTGCACTTTTTATTTACTCAATACGTACACCCCCGTAATTCCAAGTAGCCGATTCATGGCCAAAATGATTGATGGGGTGAGCATAGTAGATGCTGTAAGAAATGCTTCTGAACAGGGCTTGAACAAAACGGTGGATAGAATTAAGAGCAAGTATGGTAATACAAACCATAGTTTCGAGACCATTTCGTCTTTTAACCTGTTAGTTGAGGAAGTAAAAGATATAGTGGATGCCTTTGAAATAAATTTAGTGATTACGGGAACCAAAGGAGCTTCGGGAATAGATGAAGTCTTTATGGGAAGTAATTCTGTTCGTATTATCAAGAACACCAAAAGATGTCCCGTTTTGGCAATTCCACAGTACTTTGACTTTATTACACCTTCGGAGATTGCCTTTGCAACAGACTTTAATCGTTTTTACACGATGTCCGAACTGAGACCGTTATTGGATTTGGCCAAAATGTTCCAAGCGACCATTCGTATAGTACATGTTCAATATGGCATAAAGGCACTATCTGAACTACAGCAGTTTAATTTGAACATGTTAAGAAGGTACTTGAGCGATACGGAGCATTATGTGCATACCGTATCCGAACTCAACTCGGTTTCCAAGACTTTAGAGATATTTTCTCAGGAACTGGATATTCATTTGTTGGCACTTTTAAACTACCAGCATAGTTACATGGAAAAAATGACCCGTGAACCTATTGTTAAACGAACTGCGTTCCATACACAAATTCCTTTACTGGTCATACCAGAATTGGGGATGAACGGTGTTTCGAAGCAACAAACAAGAAAAAAACAAACGGTTTCAAAATAGGTTAAATCTCTAGTCGTTTTTACTGATTCGCATCGCCAAAGCCTTGCGATTTTCATTGTCCTTCCTATCTTTATAGGAACATGTTGTTCTAAAGAACGACAATGGTACTTAAAGAGACACATGAACAAAACCACCCTTATTGAATGCCATAATCGGATAAAGCCATTTATTCACAATACCCCAGTACTTACATCAAGATTGATTGATGCCATGGTTAATTCCAAGCTTTTTTTTAAGTGCGAGAATTTTCAAAAAATGGGCGCTTTTAAAATGAGGGGGGCAACCAATGCCATTATGCAACTTTCTGACCAACAAAAAGACAGCGGGGTCGTTACCCATTCTTCCGGTAATTTTGCACAGGCACTTTCTTTGGCAGCCCAAAGTTTAGGTGTCAAGGCATATATTGTAATGCCTTCCAATGCCCCACAAGTAAAAAAAGATGCCGTTAAGGCCTACGGTGGACAAATCATAGAATGCGAACCAACGCTAGCAGCTAGGGAAAAAACCACAAAAAAAATAGCACAGGGAACAGGAGCAATATTTCTTCATCCCTCAAATGACGATGCTGTCATTTTGGGGCAAGGTACCGCCTGCGTAGAGTTGCTGGAATGTTATCCTGATCTAGACTATGTAATAGCTCCGGTAGGAGGAGGCGGTCTTATCGCAGGCACAGCATTGGCAGCCCAGTATTTTGGCAACAATTGCAAGGTAATTGGTGGAGAACCTTTTGAAGTGGACGATGCGTATCGCTCTTTAATAAGTGGGGTCATTGAAACAAATAAAACTACCAATACCATTGCCGATGGACTTAAGACCCAATTGGGAGATAGGAACTTCCCGATTATCCAACAGTATGTAGAACGGATAATACGGGTAACGGAAGAAGAAATAATCAGTGCTATGCAAATTATCTGGGAACGTTTAAAAATTGTGTGCGAACCTTCTTGTGCTGTTGCATTAGCAGCGGTTTTAAAGGAAAAGCATCTGTTTTCCAATAAGAAAATCGGGATAATCATTTCCGGTGGCAATGTAGATTTGGGAGAATTGCCTTTTTAAGATTCAAAATTCACTTCAAATTGCATTAAGAATGCACTAGAAGAGCTTCAAAAATGTCTTGTCTACGTTTAGTTCAAATTTCCTTGGTCTATTCTAAAGAAAAAACTGTTTCATTTTTTCCAGCTTTTACCTTTTTTTTATGCTTTCCCCAATATATGAGGAATCCAGTTACTGGCAGACTTGCAATCAAAATACTTATCAAAAATGCTAAAACCTTACCTGGCAATCCAGCTATGGCCCCTACATGAATATCATAGTTCATACGAAGGATTTTATCCGACAAGGCCATATCTTTGTATTTTCTATAAATAGTTTCTGAGGGTATTGCCGCTAAAGTGTTCTGGTCAAAAAAAAGATAGTCAGAATCATAATATACGCCATCAGTATTGGAAACTTCTACATAAATACTACTTGTTGCTGCATGTGGATAATGTATTTCAAAACTATCGGCTTGAGGGTTTTCGCGCCAAAGCTTTGGTAAAAGCTTATCTATCGGTTTCTTATCATAGGTATCTATGTATTCTTGACTACTTTCAGGAATAAGAAATATCGAATTTTTTTGACCGCCTATAGTTTTATAAAGACCTGACTGAAACCAGTCGTATGACATCGCAAGCCCCGTTATGGCAAATATGAGCGCGAAAAGACAAACATAAAATCCACTTATGGAGTGTAGGTCAAAGTTTTTACGCCGCCATCGCGTTGTAGATTTCCACTGAAATTTAAGGCGCTGCTTAAGATGTTTGCGCTTTTTGGGCCACCAAAGTATAATTCCAGATAAAACCATTACCAAAAACATAAGGATAGAAATTCCAACAACCTGTTCTCCTATTACATGGGGCAACCAGAGATACATATGGCCGTCCAGTACAAAAGCAAAAAATCCGCTCAAATGATCTTCTATATGCAATAATTCCCCAGAATAGGGGTTTAGGTAGACACTTTGATAAAACAGGGGTTCTTCTTGGTAGTAAATTGCTTCAATTGCTTGTCCCGGTTTGTTATAGACCGTACCATGCAAAGAGACACCAGGGTATATGTCCTGGGCCACTTCTTTTACCTCCGAAGGAGATAGAACAGACCTGTTTTGTACAGTTATCTTTTTGTATTCATCATCTAATCCTTTAATTTCATCTTTAAACGCCCACATTGCACCAGTAATTGCTACAATAAAGACCACTATCCCACTAGTTAGCCCTAGTATTTTATGTATGGTTCTTATTAATCGTTTAAAACTCATTTTAAGGATTGCCCATTCGTATTTCGTGAAAACAAAACTAAAGAATATCTAAAATCTATACGTTACATTAGCCAATACAGCACGTGGCTGCTGTGGATTAATGGTAGACCAACCCTTATAGTATTCTAGATTGGTTGCATTGTTCAGTTTTAAGGTGATACGGTATTTATCGGCTTCATAAAAAGCAGAAGCATTATACACTGTGTATGCCGGCAAGGTAAAATCCCCTGTGGTCGTATAATTTTTAACAAACCGCTCACTTGCACCGTTAAAGCCGAAGCCAAGTCCAAAACCCTTGAGTTTTTCATATTGAAAAGCATAGCTTGCCCAGAAATTATATAAATTTCTTGGACCGGCTTCAAGAGGTCTTTTATTGAGTATCAAAGGGTCATCCGTCCTTGTGGTTTCACTATCATTGTAACTATAGCCTCCACGAGCGTTAAGCCCTCTTATAGGATTTGCATTAAGTTCCAGCTCAACTCCCCTGCTTTCAATTTCTCCATTCGCAATAAAATTGAAAGGGTTTGACGGGTCCTGTATAACACGATTTTTTACGGTAATATCGTAATAGCTTATCGTGCCGTTCAATCTATTTCCGAGAAAATTTGCTTTCATACCGCCTTCAAACTGGTTTGCCTGTTCGGGATCAAATGTTTGTAAAGTCTGTGCACCTGCTTCTGGATCTCCGACCAATTGTGGGGCTACATTGTTAAATCCATTTTGATAGTTAGCAAATACAGATAGTTTGTTCGCTATGGGTTGATACATAATACCAACTTTTGGAGAAAGGGCGGTTTGTGCAAAATCATCTTCCTCGTCGAGCAAATCACCATCATTGTCAAATCTATCCAATCGTAAACCAAGCATTACGGAAAGCTGTGGGGTAAAGTTGATTACATCGGAAACATACAAACTGTAAATACTGTATTCTGAATTATTATTCCCGATAGCTGTATTTTCCAGTGCCGCATCAACTCCAGCGGTTGAAAGTGGGAATGTATCCTCCTCGATTACATCTGGGGTAAAGGGGTTGTCACCACTCGATACACCTTCGGGTGTGGTATTGCCGTAGAAAACAAAACCACTACTGTTATCCGTCGTAGTCACATTTAGGTAATCCAGACCAATGACCATTCTGTTCCTTAATCCGGCAACCTTAAAATCACCAATAAAATTTTGCTGTATATCAGTGGTGTTGGTATTGGAATTCTGCTTGCTCACAAAACGCGTAAACGTATCTCCGCCCAAAATGCCAAATTCAAACAAATATGTGTAATATCCGTTTGTTGAAGTCGCGCTTGTTGACAACAACGTTTGTGATTGCCATGCATCAGAAAGTTTATAATCCATCTCCAACCGATAATTCTGCGTGGGATTTTGAAGGGTGAGCTCATTGCTCGTAAAAGATAGCTTGTTATTATAATTAAGTTCATCCAAATTTTGCGCTTCTGTAGGTGCGGTCCTGTTCAAAAATAAAAAGGTGGGATTGGTCTGCTCTGCTTGGGTAATTTCACCATAGAAGGAAAATGACAACCTATTGTTGACCCTGTAGGACAATGATGGCGCAACAAAAAAGGATTTTCTAAATCCAGCATCTTGAAAGCTTTGCTCTGTACTGTATGAAGAATTAAGCCTAAAGTATAGGTTTTCATCTTTATCCAGCGCCGTATTGAAATCCCCGACTATTTGGTTAAAGCCAAAAGAACCTGAGGTAAAAGAAAGTGAACCGCCAGAGCCTATGTATGGCTTTTTGGTGACAACATTGATGAGACCGCCATAGGATGAAACCGCATTCCCGAACAATGTGGCGGATGGACCTTTAATGACTTCGATACGCTCTATATTTGCGGGGTTTATTGTTCCATTGGTCAATCCCGGAAGACCGTTTACCAATTGCGGTTGTACCGAAAAACCCCTTAACGCGTAGTATCCCGCACCATCGCCTCCACGTCCTGTAGATGCCCAAAGGTTCTCAACACCAGTGGCATTTTTAAGTGCGTCGTCAAAATTAACGACTACTTGCGATTCCAATAATTCAGTGGTAACCGTACTATATACCTGAGTATTCTCTATATCTTTTAATGGAAGCTTGGAAACATAGGCTGTCTCCTTTCTAGAAAATTTATTGCGGCGCTCTCCTTGGACTACAACCTCATTGAGAACCTCATTCCCTTCATATAAAACTATAGTTCCTAGATTTTCATTCGCGCCAGAAACTATTGTTATATTGATTTCTCTAGATCTGAACCCCAAATAGGATAGTTTGAGCACATTGTCACCAGTTGGAATACCAGTAATGGAAAAACTGCCATCTGAATCAGTCTGCCCACCAATAGCGGTATTCAAGACCATGAGGTTAACGCCCATGAGCGGTTCGTTATTACCATCGACAACGATTCCGGAAATGGTTCCTGTTTGTGCATTTACAATGGTAAAGAAGAGTAAAAAAGCAGTTAAAGAAATACCAAATTTCATTTACGGTTATTTAGAATTATTAAAAATAAAGTGCAAATGTAAACGTTATTTGGAATGATTCTAAGAAATTTACATTAATCTTTTTCTCCTTTTTGCAACTAGTTATTAAGCAACGAATTACTGGATAAAATAGTTCCATGAAAAGATTACGGAATCTTTGTTGGAGCACGCCTGCCACAACGATTACAAATACCTAAAGTGAATAAAAGCAGCTTCGGTTTGGGTTGGAATTGGGATTAATTTGTAGCATATAATGTATAAAAGACTATACAAAATAAGATTTTCAATTGTTCTAAATTAAAACACCCATCGGACTCATTTACTACTCACTAACTATCCTTAGAGATAGATTGAAACACCGGGGTCTTTTTCTCATCAAAATCAGGTATCGTAACTAACTCATCTTCTGAATTCTCCAATATATGCTCAGAATCTTTTTTAGTGTTTAAATAAAATTGGCATATAAGCAAACCAAATACGCCAATAATAAGCCAAGTTGCATCTACGCTAAATACATAGTATTGTCCGTTCACTAATGTTTTCCAAATCCAATCACCCGTAATGATACCATTTATCACAGGTATACAGAGTCCAAAAACACTTCCCAAAAAGATATAGTTACGGTTTAGTTTGCGATAGTTGTTCCAAAAAAGACCTATGAGTGTAAGTAACAGCCAACCCAAAAAGAAAATCGTATTCACGTAAAACACCCTTTCAATCATTTCTAAAGGAACCAGTTTATTGGCAATGAATATAAGCGCCAATGCCGGAAACATGGATAAGCTAATCGCCAGATATAATTTTGTTACCCTATGGTGAAACCTACGTTGTTTATCCGTATACTTATTGTTGTCACGTCCTGTACGCCAAATCATTACACCGCTTAGGATGATATAGCACGTAATCATTGCGAGGATAAAATAGATAATCTTGAGAAAAATACCCCCAAAAGTGGCGTAGTGCAATTTTATCAATACGCCATATGTTCCCTTTGAATAGGCTTTGTTGTTAGGTTCTATGGCTTGCAACAATTTACCATCCTTATAACCATAAACAAAAATACCATCGCCCGTGATTCCTTTTTTATCATCGAATAGTACATTAACGGTACCATCTTCTTTTCCAAAATTCCTTGCATAGATATAAGTTATGGGGTTTTCAGGGTGTGAAGTGCTAACATTTTTATAGATACTATTAATGCTCACTCCATCATCGATTACCATGGCATTCTTATCGTATTTGATTCCAGCATCAGGACGTACGGCCTTAATGACTTCATTGGTATCCCCATCAAACATAAGAAAAGCACTAGGTGCCAATAAGAGTAGGGACAACCCCAAAAGCGCACCGGTAACTGCATATATGATTTGAAATGGCAAGGTTATGATACCTAGTGATATATGACCATTGGTCCAAACCTGTTTCCATTTACCTTTTATTGTAAAGGAATAGAACTTGTTTACAATATTTTTCCAATGTGTTAGCACACCCGTAAAAACAGCAAACAAAAAGAAAAATGCTACAAAACCAGATAGATAAATACCAATAAGGGGTAATTGATGAAAGTAATGAAGCTCATAAATAGTCCGGGCCATATGGGTCATGGGTTCTGTTCCATATGACAATATTTTATATTCTGTTGGATGAATGGAAGCCGTAAATCTTTCGGTAACATTGGAACTACTGGTTTTACTACCATAAAACTCAATTAAGGGATTTACCTTACTCGGTGGAACAAAACCAAATTGTTCACTTTGGTCAAAACCTTCAATATTTGCTGCAACAGTTGTTACAATTTTATCATAGTCAACTTCTGCTGGATTTATAGCTTCAATTCTGGCGTTTGGATTTTCCCATTGATAGAGTTCATCCATAAATAGCGCCACGGCACCAGCATAGAAACAAACAAACAAAGCAAAACTTATCACAATACCAGATACGGTATGTGTATGGAACATCGCATTGTGCAATCTTGGTTTTAAAGCTTTTAATTTCATCAAACTAGATTTTACGCATTAGTTCCTTTAACTACTTGTTCAAAAAAATGATTGAAGCAAAAATGATAGATAATAGAATATATAACCCCCAAACTTTCCAGCCATTTTTGGCCATAAATGACAAAACCAATAGTAGGGCCCACAGTAAAAAGGAAGTATATGCCGTGGTTATTATTAAACCTCCCTTTTCCGTTAGGAGACTCCCAAGTGCATTATGGGCAAAAATGGTAACCAAATAACCTCCTAAAATACCCGCACTGATCTTTAAAAAACGTTGCCCCGTGCTCGATAAGTGTTTTTTATTTGCTGGCATTTTACATGAGATTTTCCATTACTATAATTACCAGGCTCAAACCCGCAAAGAGATACACATATTTTTGATTTAAAGGCAGCAGGGTAATTATTAATCCTAAGGCAAGCATTACCGTTATCATGAATATGACCAAAGCTGTGGCAAAATCAAATTGGACAGTAAATATTAAAATAGAAAGCAAAAAAACAATGTAAGCCACTACCCTAGTTAACACTGGTTTTTGCCGTGCTGTTATTCCAACGAAATTTAAAAATTGTGGAAAATGCTTCGATTTTGCATAGAGCAATAAACTACCTATAAATACAAGTATTACACCCACGCTTTTTAGTTTTTGGTGTATCTAAAAATTATGCTCACAAACATACTTATTATTTTTAATAATTCTAAATAAAAATTGCTGAGCATTAAAAGATAAGCGTTGTTCAGTTATAAAAAATTAACAGTATTCAAGACGAATTTCTGCTACACAAATCAATGTTCCCATTCGGAATATTTGTAATTTTCGAGTAAAGAAAACCTTCCATGCAACACCACATACTTGTTAACATCTGTGCTATTTTTGGGGTGGCAACAGTCGTTATAATAATCTGTAAATTTTTAAAAATCAGATATATTATTGGCTATTTGATAACGGGAGTACTTCTTAGCCCAAACACCAGCCAGTATTTTGCCGATATGGAAGAAGTAGATGTCTATGCAGAGATTGGCATTATATTACTGCTCTTTACGGTAGGGTTGGAATTTTCATTCAGCAACTTAAAGAAAATCCAGAAATATGTTTTGGGTGGTGGAAGTGCCCAAGTTTTTTTCACCATTATATTGACCGCCGCACTTATTTGGCTATTGATGCGCCCAAGTGTAGAAGAAAGTATTTTTTGGGGATTCTTGTATGCTCTAAGTAGCACGGCAATTGTTGTAAAGACCTTGCAGGATAGAAATAAGATTACCACCCCACACGGTAAATTCATTCTGGCGGTATTGTTGTTTCAAGATATTATGATCGTACCGTTGATGCTTTTTACACCAATTTTAGCGGGTGCTGGTGACGATCCCCTGACCGCTTTGTTATGGTTGCTTGGCAAACTGGTCTTAATGGGCGGTATTGCTTATGTTTTGGCTAGGTTTGTCATTCCTTTTTTCTTAAAAACGGTGATGAAAGTACAAAGCCAAGAAGTGTTTTTAATTGCCACTGTTTTTATTGTAACGGGCATTGCACTGCTTACGGAACAATTAGGACTATCACTGGCCCTAGGTGCTTTTATCGCCGGATTGATCATTGCCGAGACAGACTACAACCATATGGCCATATCTTGCTTTTTGCCTTTTCGATATGTATTCATGAGTTTCTTTTTTATCTCTATGGGAATGCTTTTGAACTATGAAATATTTCTTACGGATTTAGGTTGGATCGTTTTCTGGACCTTATTTGCTTTTGCAGTGAAAGCTATTGCCGGAATCTTGGCCGTAAAAGTCATGAAATTGGATTGGAAAACCGCCATAGCTGTTGGGTTTTCAATTGCTCAAATAGGGGAATTTTCCTTTGTGTTGGCACAAAGTGGTTTGGAATACGAACTTATAAGTGCCACAAATTATCAAATATTTTTAGCGGTATCCATTATCCTCATGTCATTGACCCCCTTCATTGTCGGTAACGCAGAAAAAATACAGCCAGCTTTGTTAAAATTAAAATCTAAAAATGCCTAGTCTAAAACTATACGGAACCGATTGGTGTATGAAATCTTCCGCCTTGCGAAACTATATGCAGTCAAAATGGATAACATTCGAGGACTTCAATGTAGAAACCGATAAGGAAGCTGAAGAAACTGTTCGCTCATTGTATGATGGCAAATTAAAATTCCCCACTGTAACCTACGGGCCCGAATTTATTAAAAATCCAAGCGTACAAGAACTCTCTGCATTTCTAGCAAAAAATGGGATTTCAGACTAATGCTATCAAATCCTAAGAGTAAACAATTCATGAAATAATCACAATCTGGACTTCTCAGAATCGGCCCCTGTTTTTGTTTTTGCATCCCTCACTTTCTTATTGCCAAAAGGATAAGAATACGCAACTCGGAAAATCTGGGAAAAACCGGATTCCGGCCTATACCTTACATTGAACATATCCCCAAAAGCTTCCCTAGTGAGTGTGCCTACACGGGAATGTATATCAAACGTCCTGAAAATGTCGTTTACCGAAAATTGAAAACTACTTCCATTTTTAAATTCTTTTTTCAGACCTGCATTTAAAACACCAAAACCAAAAACTTTACCACTTCCGTTAAAGTGACGAGAAGTATACCAACCCGATAGCTCCAAAGAGAAATTCTTTGGGAAACGCATGGTTTGGTTTCCATTGAAGTTAAAGTGTATGTAATCATGAGTGATTTTTTCATCCGTATGCGATAATTTGAATTCACGAACTCCCAAAGTACCATTAAGATTCATACTCCACCAATGGGTAAAACGAATAGGGATATTGGTCTGTACATCTATACTTCGCTGATAATCCATGTTTACCGGTGCTATAACCGCTACATTGCTCTGTGCGTTACGGGTAATTTGAAAACGGGAAATTGGATTTTTCTCATTTGAAGCCAATATCGAAATGCTAAATGATTTGTTATTGTAGGTAAGGGCAATATTGTCCGTAATTGCCGGAAGCAATTGTGGGTTCCCACTAAATACGGAAGTAGGACTATTGTAAATCAAAAACGAGGCCAAATCTGCATAGTCGGGTCGTGTAATACGTTTGTTGTAGGCCAGATTTAATGCTGTAGTATCCGAGAAAGAATGGGTCAAGAATACCGAAGGGAAAAGTCTTCCAAAGCTACGGTTCAATGTAGTATCATCAAAATTCTGGTCCCAATACTCGTAGCGCAGTCCAACTTGACCCTTTAGCTTTTTATTAAATTCGTAGTCGGCAAGGGAATACATGGCACCTATTCTTTCTTCATTTTCGATACTACTTATAAAACGATCATCGGCTACAAACTCATCGCCTTGTAAAATTTCGATACGGGCATCATTCACCGTTTTGGACAATGACCCTTTTACTCCGGCTTCTATCGATAAATTTTCGTTTGCGATGTGTTTGTAATCCAATTGTACTACTCCCACATTGATATCGGTTTCATTAACCCCGCGGTTGCCTCGATTATAGATTTCATTGTCAGGCTGAAAAGGATTTCCATTTTCATCCAGATACGAACTATCTACTCTGTTGGGCCTTTGGTTATTGTAATTGATATAATCTGCGGTAATAGCCAAGGTATTTGCATCGGTCTTCTTTTCGTAATAGGCAGAGGCATTGACATTTTTCAACCTACCATTGGCATTCAACCTTATAAGAGCTTCTAAAAAAGGGTCATCTACAAAATCATACAATCCCCTATTGCGAACTACACTCATTGATCCTGATTGATTGTACAACAGATTTGCTCCAAAAGAGGATTTTTCCGAAAGTTGAAGATCATACCCTAAATTAATATTATGGTTTCGGTTGATCTGTTGTGTACGATTGGTGAAATCAATACTCGTATTACCACCTAAAGCGGGAATTTCTGTGGTGCCAACCCCTCTGAAACCTGAAAAGGTATCATCATATGAAAAGGTATACGAACCAAATACACTAGCACGTTCACCACCATAATTAAGAGAAAGTCCTGTGGTCTGCTTTTCCCCTTCCCCATAACCAGCACTTAGATTTAGGTTTCCACGGATGCCAAGATTTTCGTTTTTTGCCATGACAATATTAATGATTCCTGCATTGCCATCTAAATCATATCGTGCGGAAGGATTGGTCAACAATTCTATTTTCTCTATATTATCGGCACTCATTCCGTTGAGCATCGTAATCAAATCAGCAGTTGGAATCCGTTGTGCTTTGCCATTGATCATAATAAGCGTACCGCTCTTTCCATTAAGGGAAAAACTGTTGTTCTGCAGGTCTAAAATAACACCGGGAGAACGCTCCAATAATTGCAGCGCCGTACTGCCTTTCGTCAAAATACTTTGTTGAACGTTGACGACACTGCCCTCTTGGGTACGCTCAATAAATCTACGCTGCCCGGTAACCTCAACACCTTGTAACAAGGTAACTTCTTCTGTCAATGCAATGGCAGGAAAATGTTTCTTCAAATTGGCATTTGAAAGAACAAAGGGTTCAGAATTCCATGTTTGAAAGGATAAAAGAGAAACACGAAGGAAGTATGTGCCTTCTTTATTGAACTCAATTTCAAACAGACCATCATCATTGGTAATGGTACCGGTTTGCATGATAGAGTCAAGGATACTGTGCACCATGACATTGGCATATGCAATTGGATTGCCATCAGCATCCGTGACAGAACCCGATACTTGCCCGAACATCATTTTTGAACATCCTAAAAAAAGAAAAATGGAAATGCAATACAACTTCATTTGTTTGGGTTTGAATGCAAGTAGCATCAATCTGTAGTATCTTAAAAAAGAGAATGACCAAGAGGGCATTTATAGGTATCACAGGAAGAAATAGTTGTTTTTTGTACTGATTTGCATCGATACCAACTATCAAATGTATTTGGTCAATAAAAACTCACCTGACGTCAAGTTGGAAAGGACGGTATTTCATAAAGAAAGTTTATCGTTGTACCTTGTTATTTACAACCCATTAATTCTCAAAGAAAACTATGCCCACAAATGCTATCTGGGTCTTTTTAGAACGTTATAAGCTGCATCATGTGCTGTTTTGGGCAGGATACCATTTTGCATGGTGGACCTTGTTTTCGGGCAGTATAAACGAAGTATTGGAATCACTCACAAAACCCCACGCAATCGTAAAGTATCTTGGTTATGTGGTATACCAAGCGGTTGGCGTCTATTTTTGTTTATATGTCCTTATTCCCAAATTATTACAAAAGGAGAAGTACCTTGCCTTCTTTCTTTCAACTATCGCCGTGATTTTGTTGATGTCTACCGCTATTACCGGAAATTACTTTGTTGCGGCGACCATAGCAAATGTGAATGTATATGAACTCTTCAACATTGCGCCCGCTACTCCTTTTAGTATTTTTAGATATAGTGCATTTTCATCCTGTATAGCAGCCACGACATTGGGCTTGAGCATTAAATTGGCTAAAATCTGGATAGTCGCCCAAAAGCGGCAACAAGTATTGGAAAAAGAGAAGTTGGAAACCGAGCTAAAATTTCTAAAATCACAATTCAATCCCCATTTTTTGTTCAATACGATTAATTCCATTTTTGTATTGATCAATAAGAATCCGAAAATGGCATCCGATTCCTTGGTGAAATTTTCCAATCTGCTTCGGTACCAACTATACGATTGCAACAGTCCTAAAATTCCCCTTAAAAAAGAACTAGCTTACATTGAAAGCTTTATCGAATTGGAAAGTCTGCGACAAAATCAAAATTTTGAGCTAAAGGTCCATATTCCTGAATTGGAAGAGAGTTTGGCCATCGCTCCTTTTATTTTATTACCTTTTATAGAAAATGCCTTCAAACATTTATCAGAAGACCAGAAACTCAAAAAATGGATTCGTTTGAATATTGTTTTAGAAGATGGAAAATTACAATTTGTACTAGAGAACAGTGCAAATTTTGAGTTACGGCATACTTTACCAAATGGAGTGGCGTACGGAGGATTGGGGTTACAAAACGTAAAACGACGATTGGCAATTATCTACCCCAACGAACATATTCTTATCATCACCAAGACAAAGGATACACATACCATAAAACTACAGTTGCAATTGGAAGAAGAAACATCCATATCATTAACAAAAGTAAGCGGATGATGAACTGTATCGTTATAGATGATGAACCGTTGGCACGAGAGTGCATTGTCAATTATATTGACCAAGTTGATTTTATGCAATGTGTTGGCACTGGTATTTCTGCACTTGATATTCCTCAATTATTAGGAAGTTTCGAGGTCGATGTATTATTTTTGGATGTGCAGATGCCCATGATGAACGGGCTAGAGTATTTAAGGTCCAATCCTAAACCTCCAACGACCATCTTGACCACCGCTTTCCCCAATTATGCCATTCAGGGGTTTGATTTAAATGTATTGGACTATCTACTCAAACCCATTTCGTTCAGTCGTTTTTTTACAGCAGCGACCAAGGCCAAACAGCAAATGGAACTCTTGCAAAAGCAGCAAACTACCATAATCAAAGAAGAGGAGCGCACCTGTTTTTTTGTTAAGTGTGATGGGAAATATGAAAAGATCTATCATAATGCCATTCTTTTTGTGCAGGCCTTGCAAAACTATGTAATCATCCAGACAGATAAACGAAAATATATAAGCTTGTTATCCCTCAAAAACGTAATCGAAAGGTTAGACCCCAATGCCTTTTTACAGGTACACAAATCGTACATTATTGCTTTGGATAAAATTGAAGGAGTAGCCCAACATGAGATACAAATCAGGTCACATAAAATTCCTTTAAGTCGTAATTACAAGAAAGAAGTGCTCCCTAAGATTTTGGGCGACAATTTGTGGAACGGTAAGGTTTAATATAATTCTCCCAAGAAGTCATGTGCCAATTATCAAAATGATTTTATGAGCTAAAATTGTCCTAACTCTTAATTGATGACTAAGCTTCTTTCATAGTCGTTTTTTTGAACTATTGGGTTAAGAATTCAATTCATCTGACAATAAAATTATCAACTCCTCTACATCTTCCCTCTCTAAAACTATAAAATCGGGATGATTTCGTATAGCACTCCGATGTATGAGTTTTAAAAATGAATGTTCAAGGGGCAGCGCCGTATTTATTATTTATATGGCCGTAATTTCCCGCTTAAACCTTTTTCCAAAAAAAAATTATGTTAGGTGACTCTTGATAGATGGGTTATTTATGGAAACGATACTATTCCATTTTCGGGTTATCTAAAGGAAGTCATTGATCAGCAACTCACAAATGTTAAAAAAGCCACCCACCGAGGTACGATCCCGGTGAAATGAATTCTTAACGTTTCCGGTTACGATGGGTGTGCTGATTTTTGTTTAAGGATAAAGGGTGAATTCTTGGATTTAACTCTTCTTTATCTCATCTAATCAGACACCATCAGATTGATAAGGTCACATATTTCTTAAAAAAAATCAATTCTTTCAATTATACTATTTAAACCGGGTTTGAGCTCGTAAAGTTTAGCTTTATTTCATTGGAATTGATGGATATGCCATATCTTAGAATTTGAGGTATTGGATATCGTTTATTTGAACTTTATTATCTGTTTTCATATTACTAATCTTTCATAAATATTCTTACCAACAAATAAGAGACCGAAATTAAAGGTAATAATGAAATCAAAAGATATACGATATATTGATTCCGACTTGCACTTTTCGTTTTTCGCAGCCCCCTATTTATTAGAATTGTATTCCAAACGTAAAGTGGAGTTATTCCAAAAAGCATAAAACCAGCAATCATTTGAAACATTACACTAGGAGCGGTCAATTGCCCCAAATAAAATATCGCCCTGCCAAGTAATATTATCATTAAAACAGATAGAGAAGCTATGAGCAGGGGCGCTGATGACCAGGTCAATACTTTAATGACCTCACTCCAACTAAAATTTCTATTTGATAGTTTTCCATACATTTTCATAAGACATGCTAATACAAAACAAATAGTGATTCCCATTGATCCCCCAACACCTAATACTAAACCTAAAGTTAGTAGCATTTCATTAGTGCTCGAAAACTTAAACAAATGCATTTTTCTTAATATAAATGCACATGGGACTATCCCACTGCTAATGAAGAATAGCAATGTCCATTTCCAATTGTTCTTTTTCTTAAGAACTGATTCAAAAGTACTGTCTGGATATCGCCAAATAGTTTGTATATGCTTCAATAGAAAGTTGAATTTGTTTATATGAATGTGAGAACACCGCTCATCCTTTATTTGAACTTTCATGTATCCATCTTAGGATCTCTATAAGATTCGATCAAAAGTTTAAAATCAACAATGTTGTTGTAAACTACTTGTCCTGGAATGGATTTCAGCAAATTTCCTAATTCATTCTTCATATGCCTATAGTTCTCAGAGCAATCGTTTAATTATACTTTATGATTTTAGGCTTTTTTAATATTAAATAACCTCAAATGAGTCTTGGCCTAATATGATGTGCTCTCTTACTACAATATCCAAAAGCCCACCAGCTTTTATCATACTGTTAGTAAATTCAATATCCGCTTTACTTGGCTTTGGGTCGCCCGATGGGTGATTATGGCACAAAACGATTTCATCACAATCTTTGGCTATTGCCATTCTGAAGAGTTGTGGGGGTCTAATTATGTTCCTATTTGCTATTCCTATAGTAACCAATTCTATGTAAGCAATGTTATTCTGCTTATCAAACCCAATTGACCAAAAATATTCCTTAGCCCTGCTTATCTTGTTATTGCGAAACAATATTTTTTGCATAATTCGGGCTATGTCGTAAGTGTCCGACACATGCTTGTCCTCATCTTTTGGCAATCTAATAATCATCGTTTAATTATATTTTAGTTCTAATATTGCTAAGTTGGTTTTTACTTCTTCATTAATTACTCCACCATGATAGTCAACAAAAAAATATTTACCGTCCAATTGTTCATTTATAGCTTGTTTAATAAGGTTTTCTAATTCATCACTCATCATCTTTACCTGTAAAGTTAAATAAGTAAACTTTCTGGTTTGGTTTATCACAAGGTAGTTATGTTTCCAATAGTTCTATATCCATCCTTTATTTGAACTCTTCCATTTTACTATTCTTCATTGAAGAGATTCTTCTGTTGGATGACGTCGACTCGGATAATTTTTCCAGTTTCATCAAAAGTAAAAATCTCAACAACTGAACTACCTTCTTTTATTTTTGGAGCAAGCCAAACGATGTCATGCATGATTAACCTATTGTCAATTTCTGCAAGGTGCTGAATTTCATTCCTCACCTGAGGATGATTCTTAAGGTGAGCTTCTCGGTTCTTGAACAATGCTTTTTTGCCATCGACGCGAAGAACAAAGCTTCCATCTTCCTCATACATATATACTTTCACACTATCGCTGAAATTTTCGACGTACTGTTTGGGATTCTTTTTGTTCACGGCATCCACTATACTTTTTGCCCTATCAGATTTTGATACTTCTTGGGAAGCGGCGAGCAATGGCAAAACTGAAATCAAGGCAATAAATAAATACTTTTTCTTCATAATCGTTCACTTAAACCTTCACTAGATAACTTATACTTCTAAAAATAAACTAATAGATTACACCAAAAAAATGAACTTGTTAAGAATTGTAAAGGGAGAAATACGAAAGTTCAAATAAACGATAGTTGAAATGTCGCTAGATTTCGAGTTTTAGAAGAAATCTAGCGTGCTTTCATAAGCATTTTAAAACCAGAATTATAAATTTCAAATAAATAGTGTGTTTTGAATGAATTTGGTGTTTTTTGAACCATTGTTGTACCTGCAATGGTAATCAATGGTTTCAAAAGTTTACCAGAAAATGTTAATTTCCGAAACTACCAAAAAGGACTGCATTTAGAACTCAAGTAGAAAATCGTAATAAAATTCATCTGATTGTCTTGCAATCGGACAATTGTAAGAACTTATTAAATAATGGAAATCAAACAGTTCCTTTTGGCTCAAAAATAAGTTGGAAGTAATTTTTCAAGTGCCTCAAATGGTCTGCAGTAAGATCCCTACCTTTCAAAGCTTTGGAAACAACAAAGGCACCTTCAAAAATAACTACGGTATGGTCGGCCAGTGATTGTAGGTCGATATCAATCTTGGTATCATATTCCTTGAGAACATCATTGATCAAGCTCTCCATTGTGTTCCTCCACGTTAAAATAGTTTCCGAGATATGTTGTAAAGTTTCTTTATCGAACTGACTGGGTTCATAGGTATAGGATGCATACAGACAACTGTAAGGCTCCGATAGACCAGACATCATATCGATAAACTCCTGTATAAACTGTAAAAGTCGCTTTAGGGCATCACCCTTCAACTCCTGAGTTTTGCTCAAGGCCTCATTCATATGGGCGATATCTTCTTTGGCAAATTCTTCGATCAAGGCGTGGGCCAGTACGTTTTTTGTCTTGAAGTGATAAAAAAATGCACCTTTCGTAATACCAGTCCTAGCCAATATCTGATCAATGCTGGTCCCCGAAAATCCATTTTCAAATATTAAGGTTTTCGACTCTGCCAGTATTTTGTCCCGTGTTGGTTTTCCATCTCTTCCCATATGTTAAAGATATAAAATTTAAACAAACTAGTTGGTACAATAAAATATAATTATATATTTGCACCGTCTAGTCTGTATAGATTAGTAGTCATTAATAAAATATTACCTATGGAAAATTTCTTATTACAGTTACCCACCCCATTTGAATTGATTTTTGATCCAATATCCTACATCATCTTCGCCATGTATGGTGGATTGATGCTATGGGAATCTCTGTTACCAGCTCGAAAGCTGCCCCATGTAAAGTTTTGGAAACTACGGGGCCTATTAGCATTTGTTCTTTTCTTTTTTCTTTCTTCCTACCTTCCGATAATATGGGATGGGTTCTTTGCCGACTACCAAGTTTTCGATTTGACAAGTCTCGGCACCTTTTGGGGAGCTATGGTAGGAGTACTTGTCTATGAATTTGGTGAATATGTGTGGCACAGAACCATGCACAATAGTAATTTCCTGTGGAGGGGAATGCATCAAATGCACCATAGTGCAGAGCGTTTGGACAGTTATGGAGCCTTTTATTTTAGCCCTCTGGATATGGTTGGGTGGATTATCTTAAGCAGTGTCTGTCTTGTTCTAGTAGCAGGGTTTACCCCTGAAGCCACTACGGTCATTATCCTGACCACTACTTTTCTATCCATTTTTCAACATGCTAACATTAAGACCCCAACTTGGATCGGATATCTTATACAAAGGCCCGAATCCCATACCATTCATCATGCAAAGGGCATACATGCGTATAACTATTCTGGTATTGCCTTATTCGATATTCTCTTCGGAACCTTTAAAAACCCTAAAGATTATACCCATGAGACCGGTTTTTATCATGGTGCATCCTCAAGAATAAAGGATATGCTTCTCTTCAAGGACATATTAAAGAACAAGAAATAAAGTATTACGGGAAAACCATTTACAACCAATTCCATACAAACATCAATCATCAAATTCAAACATCATGAACAGTAGCCAGAGTATCATTCTAAAAATCATTTCCTTGTTCATTTTCGCATGTAGCAACGGTGACATCAATGAAGAGGCAGTAGCGCCTGAACAAATACAATTGAAGGTAATAGGTCGAGGCACTTCTGTTGGCCAGCCCAAAACCATTGTGCATCCGACAACCGGGGAAAATTTACGACCTAATTGTTTCTTAATGGACCTAGTACACCCAGAAACCGGAGCAATTATGGGAACACTTCAAGACTGTATCGTTGATATGCACATACCTAGTGACGGCACCATAACTTCAACAGTGATCACTTCCATAAATATCCATGGGAGAGGAACGATCCAGGCAGAAAATATCGTATTCCATGAAATACGACCGCCTGTAAACGAGCTCAATTTCGACACCTCGTTCATACCGATTGAAAATAACGTCATAGACACGACCCATGAATTTGAAAATATGGAAGGTACCGTTTCTTTGGAAGGTGAGGTGAGCTTTGCCGAATTCGACAAGGGTATTCTCATATTTAATTCCCTGTTCACGATCAATCTGCAATCGGACTAGGCAAAGCATAGGTTTCCATTTTTTTAGTCATATAGCCACTACCCATCCCTTGATGGGCAGTGCACTGTTGTTCGCCCTAACAGTGGAAAATTCACATTTACCATAACAATCATTTAATAATTAAATCTTTTATCATGAAAATTATCAAGAACACCTTTTTAGTATTAATGACTGTCCTATTCTTTGCTTGCGACAGTGATGATTATTCCGGCGACGCACCTGATCCCGTACAGACCCAGTTAAAAGTAATAGGTAGGGGAACGGCGGTCGCCCAATTAAAAACAATTACGAATCCGGATAATGGCCAACCCGTTGAAGCCTTCTGCTTTTTAATGGATTTGGTTGATTCGAAGACCGGTGAAATCATCGGAACCCTAGAGGACTGTGACATGGGAACTACAGAAAACCCTGATGATACCCTTATCTCCAAAATAGTAACCAAGTTCAATTTCACGGGAAAAGGTTCTATCACTTCAAGAGGCGACGTTTTGCAAAGACCAATAGGTGATGGAAAGTTTTCTACGGAATTCACACCGACAGAAAACAATATAGTGGCCGTTACCGATGATTTTCTAGGGCAGGAAGGAAAAACGACCCTTGTTGGAGAAGTTGACCTTACGCGATTTGACCAGGACATCATCATCTTCAACTGCAATTTCACTATCGATCTAAAATCCAAGTAACCAATAATGACTACGTAGTTTTTTAGTGCTTGGTGCCCACGGTTTCCGTGAAATACGTGGGCACTTTTTTTTAAGCTACACACGACGGCCTAACATGAAAGCATTCTTCCATCTTATTAAGCGCATGGCACAGACAATCTTTTTGTGCTTTCCCCTTTTGGGCTTGGGACAAGACCATGCTGTTGAAGGACAGGTAATAGACAGTCTTAAAAATCCTATACGTCTAGTCCATGTTATGATATTCAATGCCGATACTTTTCTCGCCGGGGCCATAACGGATATGGACGGGAATTTTCGAATAAATGATTTGAAACCTGCTTCGTACATATTGAAGATTGAAGCTCTTGGCTTTAAAGACTTCCTTAAAAAATTTGCCCATCAAGATGGCCCAACTGATTTGGGAGGCTTACGATTGGACATGGCATCAATAGAACTGGACGGCGTTGAATTGGTAGCCAAGAGAAGACTATATGACAAAAATCCCAATAGTGTCATCATCAATATTGGGCAAATTGTTGCGAATTCAGGAGGTTCGGCATTCGATGTATTGCGGAATACCGCGGGGGTCTCTGTAAATCAACAAAACGGGACACTAACATTGCAGGGAAACGGCAAAGTAACGATCATGGTCAACGGTAAAGCCAGTCGTATTGATGGGCAGGCCCTTATCGGTCTGTTAAAAAGCATTCCGGCCACAAATATTGAAAATCTGGAGATCTTTAATAATCCTCCATCCAAATATGAAGCCAACGGCTCGGGTGGAATGATCGATATTACCACAACGGTCAAAAATGCTGAAGGGCAGGGAGGATCATTATCTCTGACAAGTGGCTATGGAAAAGCCGAAAAAACAGGAGTTTCTTCAAGTTTTCATAGTCAAAACGGCAAGTTTGGTTTTTACGGAAGCTATTCATTTGACAGAAACCGGTCTCATGAAAAGTGGGGGCTGGAGAGCGAATTTGACAATCCAATGAGCCAAAAAAGGATATCGGTCGTTAGTAATAGGAAACCAGTAACCACTTCACACAACTACAGTTTTGGAACGAGTTATTCTGTTCTAAAAAACACATCCTTAAGCGGTACTGTAAGTGGTTACAACAGCAAGTGGGACATGCTTGCTTCTGATGAAGTACTAAGGAACGATAATTCAAATGTACAAGAAGCCCTCAATATCGAGACCAACGAAATCAATCAATGGAACCACATTTCGCCCAACGTCCAGATCGAACAGTCTATTGGAAAATCACACTCGCTGATTTTTGACTACAACCATCTTTACTACAAGGATGACAATCCAAGTGATTACCAGATCGATTCGCAAATGGCCGGTTGCTTTATTGAAATTCAAAAGACAACTCCGATTACTTTCGATGTGTACAATCTTGATTACAGGGGAAAAATATCGGAAAAACTACAACTTGAAGCAGGGGTCAAGACCGTTTCATCCAACTTCAATAACGATATCACGGTAAGTTCCAACATCCAGGATCAAACATTCGTTGACAACGGCCTTTCCAACAACACTGTGATGAAAGAGCATATTAGGGCCATATATGCCTCGTTCCAATGGAAGTTGAATGGTAAAACGAGCTTAACATCTGGTCTTCGCTTTGAAGATACCAATAACGAGCTCGAAGTTGATAGCGAACCGAATCGTGTTACCAGAAAGTATGGAAATCTATTCCCTACGGCGAGTATTACCCATCAAATAAAGGATGGGAGTAGTTTACAGGCCAATTTTAGTCGCCGTATCAATAGGCCGTCTTTCAACCAATTGGCACCCTTCGCTCTCTTTTTGGGGCCAGATGCCCTATACTCGGGAAATTCCAATCTTCAACCTGCATTAGTCAACAAATATGGAGTTGAATGGAGTTGGATAGGAAAGCGTTTAACCGTGCAATACTTGACCGCAAAAGAGGCCATCGTCGAATTCCAACCTAGACTTTCGGATAATGGTCAGCAATATATTTTCAAGGCAGAGAATATGGACATGAGGAACACCCTCAGTATTTCACTGGGTCTACCCATACGTGTTGCATGGTGGTGGCAAATGGAAAACAATATCTCCGTTCAACATGAGTCACTGAAATTTGACTTTCAGGGAACGATCTACGAAAGAAACAAAGGCAGTCTTAGGACCACTATCTCGCAACAATTTGTACTTGGCAGAAAAATAGATCTGGAACTGGCCGGGTACTATCAATCTCCAACCTTGTTCGGAATAAGCACGTTTGGTAGTAGGGGCGCTCTCAACCTAGGAATGCGATACCAACTTGATAAACAACATGGAACATTGAAACTATCTTTTAGCAATATGTTGGCCTCGGATAATTGGAACATCGAAACCAATACCCTTCAGCCTTTTGTCAATACCACAGAGACCTATTTCCCTGAACCAAGGGTTTTAATGGTGACCTATATCAAGAGTTTCGGAGGAGGCAAAAAAGAAAACAAATATAAGCGCAATGGTGCGGAGCAAGAAAAGAAGAGGTTACAATGAAAATCGTTACCAACACTTTTTTGAAGTTATACATTCTACATTTTGAACCAATTAAAAAAAATATAATGAGCAACAATTTTAAAAACAATGCCGTTCGAGGGCCTATCAACTCGTGGTTTTTTTATTTCATCTCCGGCTACATGAACATTCTATGGGGGAAATCGAAAAGAAGATTGTTTCAAAATCATCCTGATACTGTCGTTGAAATAGGCCCAGGTGCAGGGGCGAACATGAGGTATTTGAAAAAAGGGACCAAGCTTATTGCCATAGAGCCAAATATCCATATGCATGCCAACCTGAGAAAAAGTGCCAAAAAGTACGGTATCGATCTCAATATTAAATCCGTGACCGGTGAAACAATCGATCTTCCCGACAACTCCTGTGATTTCGTTATGAGCACTTTGGTGCTTTGCACGGTTGAAAATCCATTGCAATGTGTGCATCAAATAAAGAGAATATTGAAGCCTTCGGGTGAATTTGTCTTTATTGAACATGTGAACGCACGGGAAAATTCAATTCTTGGTTTCATACAGAACCTGATACACAAACCATGGCATTGGTTTTTTGAAGGTTGTCACACTAATAGAGATACGGCGTCCTTATTGGAGAGAAGTGGATTCAGTAGGTTGGAACTGGAGCGCTATAATTTGTATTCCCCATTCGTTCCCATAATCCCACAGATAAGGGGGAAGGCCATTAAATAATTGAACTTAAACTATCAAAATATGAACAGAACGCGAATCATAATAGGGCTTCTAATCAACATTTCCTTATTTCAAACAGGGTGCAAAAAAAGTACTGAAACCCTAAGGGTGGCAACGTACACGTACGCCACTAATGATAGAATAGACAATCTAAGGCCATTATCGAAAAAATTGGAGGAACTCCTAGAAAGACCGGTCGAGACCATAAGCTATCCAGATGTGACATCTTTTGTAAAAGGGATAGAATCCAATGATGTAGATGTGGCACTGATTAACACACTAGGGTATTTGGAGCTCAGTCTAAGAACCAATACCATGGAGCCCATTGCAGCTTTGATGGTAAAAAAGAATGCAGTGGACAATTACAAGACAGTGCTATTGACCAACAATACTGGTGCAAAGGATTTGACCGTTTTAAAAAACGATGCCGATAGTATATCAATAATGTTCGTGAACAAAGAATCCACATCGGGTAATTTGGTGCCCAGACTTCTATTAAGTTCAATCGGTATTAAATCTCCGGAAATTACGTTCAAAGAAGTGAAATATGGAGGCAATCACAGCTCGACCTTCAATAAATTGCTAAAAAAGGAAACTGATGTTTGTGCCATAGGCAGTAATGAATATTACAAACAGATTGAAGATAATACAGCACTATTGGAACAAACAAAGATTCTATGGATTTCCGAGGAAATTCCTTTAGGCCCTGTTTTGATAAACAGTGAACTATCTGCTAGAGAAAAGAAAAAGATTACCGACCTGCTACTAAACCTTCACGAAGAAAATCCCAATGCGCTGGAATCCATTAAAAAAGGATGGTCCGAAGCAAAACAAGCCGATAGGTTCCATCCCGTTACGGATAGTTATTATGACGATTTCAGGAAAATCAATAATAACAGCACAGATCTTTTGGACATCTTGGAATTGCTCAAACAATAAGGACTTCGACAATGAAAAAAATCATCTTCATATCATTTTTTTGTCTTTCTCTTAATACGCCAAACGGGTTTGCCCAGAAAGTGGAGACGGACATCACAGCTTGCACAGGTATGTTGACAGTATTGGAGCAATTACAGTCAGACCTTCCGAAACAAGCCATAGAAAAGACATTGGATAGCGTCTTGCTCACAAGACCATACAAGGTCATGTTTGAACATTATAACAGGGATTGGAGACCAAACCATTTACCGAAGGAAATTTTTAAGCGAATGATACTCTCATTAAAGTTTCCAAGTCAGTATAAATTAGGTGATAATCAAAGGGCAGATGCAATGTTTCCATACTGGAAAAACGCATTTGACAACATTGAAACATTCAAGAAGAATCTTTCCATGTTGGAAGAAGCAGCGCTTGATGAGATGATTCAAGAGGGAGTATCCAATGCCCAAAAGTGGTTGCCAAAGTCCATGAAGATTCCAGACTTTTACTTTTTCGTACATCCCAATGGGGGCAGCAACGCATTTGCCATCAATGGCAATCAAGGCTATGATTTTTTTCAGTTAAAAACTGATGTGAACGGCAATATTGACATACAATCATTGGTAGACTTGATAGCACACGAATCCCATCACTTGGGGTTAAAGGTTTCAGCACCTGAATTCAAAAACCCCAAGGACTCTTTGGGATATTCATTTTTGCAAATATTTGTAGCCGAGGGTACGGCAAGCAAATTTGTGGATAATATGCCAGGAGGTTTTGTGGATAAAATCAGCGAAGGGCGCTCCAAAAATACTGATGCTGAAATTATGGAAATCTGGCGTGGTTATACACTAAAAGAAAGTGAATTGTTTAACGCTTTTGAAGGTGATATGAAAGCTATTTATGATGGCACATATTCCCAGAAAGATGTCAGGGAGCGCATGCTCACTTTTTGGCTCCAAGGAAAAAAGGGAAGAGCCTATTTTTTGGGTGCAGAATTGTTTGGAGCGATATACAAAGCTTTTGGAAAAAGGGAGCTCTTTTATGTCATGGAGCACCCAAGGTTCTTATTAAAATACTACAATAAAGCTGTTCGGCAACTCAATGAAAGAACTGACGGCAAAATATTGCTGAGTGATTGGCTTATGGAAATTCTATAACTTCTTCCTAAAGTTTATTAAATGAATTTTTTAAAGGCTTCACAGCCACTTTTACATTATGTCGATATAATTTGGTTCAGTTTAAATACAATTGTATCCAATCAATACTAGCATACGAAGAAGGTAAAATGCTATACCGATGTTGTACCCAAACAAAAAAGCCAAGATTAAAAATCTCGGCTCTTCTCTTGTAGTGCGGGCGGGGAGACTCGAACTCCCACACCTCGCGGCACCAGATCCTAAGTCTGGCGTGTCTACCAATTCCACCACGCCCGCTTGTTGACCCGAATAATCGGGCTGCAAATATAAATCAATTTTTCATTTCTCAAATACACTCTTTTTAAAAAGTTCTTTTTGTAATTTTAAACTCCTTTTAAAAAAACCATATGGATCAGATAAAAAATTACATTTCCCAACATAAAGATAGATTTATCAACGAGCTTTTAGAGCTATTACGAAAACCATCAATAAGTGCTGATTCCGCATTTTCGCAAGATGTAATCGAGACTGCAAACATGGTAGAACAATCCTTAAAAGATGCTGGTTGCGATTCAACAGAAATATGTGAAACCAAAGGATATCCCGTAGTATATGGTGAAAAAATAATCGACCCTAAATTACCAACCGTGCTGGTCTATGGACATTATGATGTGCAACCGCCCGATCCTATGGAATTATGGACTTCTCCGCCATTTGAGCCAGTCATCAAGCAAACTGAACTACACCCTGAGGGAGCAATTTTTGCCAGAGGTGCTTGTGATGACAAAGGTCAAATGTATATGCACGTGAAAGCTGCAGAATTTATGATCAAAAACGAGGTGTTGCCTTGCAACATCAAATTTATGATAGAAGGGGAAGAGGAAGTGGGAAGCGATAGCTTGGCGGACTTCCTGGAAGGCCATAAAGAAAAGCTCTCCAATGATATCATTTTGATTTCCGATACGGGAATGATGGCCAATGATGTACCTTCCATTACTACAGGGCTAAGAGGATTAAGTTATGTTGAAGTAGAAGTTACCGGCCCAAATCGAGATTTGCATTCAGGAATATACGGCGGGGCGGTACCCAATCCAATAAACGTGCTCAACAAGATGATTGCATCACTACATGACGAGAACAACCATATTACTATTCCCAATTTCTACGATAAGGTGGAAGAGGTTTCCGATATGGAACGTGCGGAAATGGCAAAAGCTCCTTTTGATATAGAAGCCTATAAAAAAGCACTGGATATTGGGGATGTCCATGGAGAAAGTGGGTACACCACTTCTGAGCGATATTCGATAAGACCAACGTTAGATGTTAATGGCATTTGGGGAGGCTATACCGGTGAAGGTGCAAAAACTGTTATTGCCAGTAAGGCCTATGCGAAAATTTCAATGCGTTTGGTACCCCATCAAGAACCAGATGAAATTACCGAGTTGTTTAAAAAACATTTTGAAGCTATTGCTCCAGAAGGTGTTAAGGTCAAGGTCACACCACATCACGGAGGTTTGCCCTATGTTACCAATATGGACAGCATTGGTTATCAGGCAGCAGCCAAGGCTTATGAAACTACGTTTGGAAAAACACCCATACCAGAACGTACCGGTGGTAGTATTCCCATTGTTGCGCTATTTGAACAGGTCTTAAAAAGTAAAACGATTCTAATGGGCTTTGGACTGGATAGTGACGCTATTCATTCACCCAACGAACATTTTGGTGTATGGAATTATTTAAAGGGTATTGAAACCATTCCATATTTCTATAAGTACTTTGCCGAATTAAACAGCGGTCAATAAAATTTTTCCAGAGTTCCTTAACATGTCGAAAGCATTTCTTTTTGCACTGCTCAACGGTCTGGCAGCGGTTGCCTACAATTACTATTGGTATGGCTATTTTGAGTTTTCGAACTTAATTGTAATTCTGGTGACCGGCTTTTTGGTCATGTTTTTTTCGAGTTTTATTTTTTGGAAGCTATTTGATAGCATCCCGAATAACTCTATTTATTTTACACCTATTTTGGCAGGTTTGCCGGTCGGATTATCGGCCCCTTTTTTCTGGCAAGCCCTTACAATGTTAGGAAATCGTTTGTGTTACCTCTGGTTTGGTGAGTGTATCCCTATATATGAAGATGCTCCCCCACCCTTCACGCTTAAGGGTGTTTTAGATGTACTAATGTTTCGTTTTTTTCCACTCGTCTTCTCTGCAATCTACGCTGCAATAGGCACAGTGCTCATTGGTATTCTGGTCAATATTATGATGAAAAAAACAAAGACAACGGGCATTCAAGATACGTAACCTAATCATCTAAGCTTTCATTCTAGGATTGCTGATATAGGTACTACTAAATCAAAAACTTCCCTACTCAATTTAAAAAAGACAACCTCTACATTTGTAGAAAATGATATTTTATTCTATATTTGTAGAGCTATTTCTAATAGTGTAGAAAATGAAGCTAACAAAATCGGAAGAAGAACTCATGAATATTTTATGGAAGCACAAAAAAGCTTTTATGAAAGATTTACTTGATGCTTATCCAGAGCCCAAGCCTGCCACCACCACAGTGGCAACATTGTTAAAACGGATGACCGACAAAGGCTTTGTGACCTATAAAAGTTATGGACGCTCGCGTGAATACGTTCCTTTAGTAAAGAAGAAAGACTATTTCTCAAAACATGTGAACGGTCTCATTAAAAATTTCTTTAATAACAGCCCAGGACAATTTGCTTCTTTCTTTACTCAAGAAACCAACCTTAGCAAATCTGAACTTGAAGAACTGAAGAAGTTGATCGATAGCGAAATCAAAAAGAAGTAACGATGTTAGCATATCTTATAAAATCTGGTGCCTGCATGGCAATTCTCCTATTCTTTTACAAACTTCTATTGGAAAAAGAAAACATGCATGTATTTAAGCGGTTCTATCTACTAGGGGCACTAGTGTTCTCTCTTATAGTCCCAAGTATTGTTTTTGTAGAGTATGTAGATCCCATAACAGCTTCGATAGCTGTTCAACCCATAAATGGCACAGCAACGGTTGTTGAAGCACCTTTGCCCAATGATATGAACACTATCAATTGGTCTTTAGTTTGGTGGTCTGTGTATAGTATTGGGTTACTTGGTTTTGTATTTCGCTTTTTCAGGAATCTTTTTCAAATTTTAAATCGAATTAGTAATAATCCCAAAGTAAAACAACACTTCACTATCAATGTATTGCTGCTGGAGAAATTTACACCGCATACATTTTTCAATTATATTTTTTTGAACAAGCTGGATTTTGAGTCAAAAACAATTCCCAGTGAAGTATTGTTACATGAAGAAATCCATGCAAAACAAAAACATAGTATAGACGTCCTCCTTATCGAAATCCTACATGTTCTGTTTTGGTTCAATCCACTATTATATTTCTTTAAAAAATCTATAAAACTGAATCATGAATTCTTGGCAGATAGTGCTGTATTAAAAAAGAATAGTTCAACCAACGAGTATCAAAACACACTGCTATCGTACTTATCAAACGATAGTCTGCACAAATATCAGTCAGTCAAAATGGCAAATGCCATCAATTATTCATCAATCAAAAAACGATTTAAAATCATGAAAACACACACGTCCAAAAAATCAATTTTAATTAGAGTTTTGCTAATCGTACCCCTTACAACGCTTTTGCTTTATGGTTTTAGCGAAAAAAAGACCTTGGCTCCACCAAATACTAATGAAGAAATCATCTTGGGAACCCGACCAGATTCGGGAAAAACATATAAAAGATTTGAGATCAAGGGGCAAATTTATGGTATTTCCAATCAGAAGTCACAACAAAGTGCTTCTAGAGCGCAAATGGCCGAATACAATAAACTGGCAAAGAAATACAATACTATGCCCAAGGATAATATGCATATTAAAACAAAAGAGGTTGACCGACTGAAGTATATATATAATTTAATGTCGGACAAACAACGTGAGGATGCAGAGCCTTTTCCAGAATTTCCTGAGCCTCCCAGCCCTCCAAAGGCGCCTGATCATATAGATATCGAAGAAGACGTCATTGAGAAGCATGTACAGAAAACCATAAAGAACCAAGAAACCTACAGCGTTGTGGTCAAAGATGGAGAAACCATAACGGAGACTGTGATGCAACAAACAACATCCACGGCAAGCAATGCCCAAAAAGAAGAACTGGAAGCTGCATTAAAACAACAAGAACTCGCTTTGAAGGAACAGGAAAAAGCTTTGGAAGAACAGGAGCTTGCAATGAAAGAGCATGAAAAGGCCATGAGAGCTCACGAAAAAGCACTAAAAGAACAAGAAATTGCTATAAGAGCACATGAAAAAGCTATGGAGCCACCAATGCCTCCTTTACCACCAGAGCCAAAAACCCCTTTAAAGCACGCCACCGAAATGGCAGAGCAAGGTGCCATCTTTTTTTACAAAGGGAAAAAAGTAACTTCTGATGAAGCTATCAAAATCTTAAAAAAGGAAAAGAATCTAAGTATCAGTATTGAAAAAACCGATAACAAAACCCCTATTGTTAAAATTGACACTCATTTTTGATGCTGCACGCCTAAATCAATCACAAATCACTGTTAAAGCCTTCATTTAGAAGGCTTTTTTGTAACAAATCAACAGCATTTGCGTTCTAATAGTCAATCAGTCCCAAGCGTAGTCGAGGGATCAAACCAAAACGAGCACTATCATGTTACAACAATTCTTTATCTTCTGTTCAGGGGCGGACACTGATATCCTGAAAACTTGTTCCAATGGGGAACGCAACAAATATGCAGGCATAGGAGCAACTGTTTTTTTTACTGCAGTCATGGCATTTATCGCCAGCGGCTATGCACTATACACTGTTTTTGACAACATCTACACCGCTGTTTTTTTCGGGTTATTATGGGGGCTTCTCATTTTTAATCTTGATAGGTACATTGTGTCAACCATAAAGAAAAGGGATAATCTTAAAAGTGAACTCTTTCAGGCAGCTCCGAGAATAATTCTTGCGCTGATTATTGCCGTCGTTATTTCCAAGCCGCTGGAAATGAAAATCTTCGAAAAAGAAATCAATCAGGTCTTGTTGGAGGAGAAAAATGAAATGACACTGGCCAATCAAGAACAAATTGCTTTACAGTACAATCCAAAAATCGAAAATCTGAATCAAGAGATTGCCAGTTTAAAAAATGAAATAGCAACTAAAGAAGCTGAAACCAATGCATTGTACGACACTTATATTTCAGAAGCTGAAGGTACAGCAGGAACAGGTTTATTGGGCAAAGGTCCTGTATATAAAGAAAAGCGTGAAAAGCACGACGCATATCTTAAGGAGCTTTCTCAACTTAAGGAGACCAATCAACAAAAAATCATCAGCTTAGAAAATGAGATTGCGAGTTTAGGAACAGATTACAAAGCGGCAGTGGACAGTTCGCAACCCACAATCGATGGCTTTGATGGACTTATGGCTCGTATAAATGCTTTGGAAAAGCTGCCGTGGTTACCTTCTTTTTTTATTTTCCTCCTGTTTTTGGCCATAGAAACGACACCAATTATTGTGAAACTTCTAGCTCAAAAAGGGGAGTATGACTATAAATTTGAAGAACAGGAAAGTGTGGTCGCCACTTGGGTTTCCCAGAAAGTGGCCCAACGTAAATTATTGTTCGCTACCGATGGTGAACTCAATCAAAAGGTTTACGAGGATATTAAAACCGAGGAAGAACTATATCGGTATAAAAAAGAAAAAGCCGAGGAATTGCTCAAGTTACAGGCCGATTCTTTTCATAAAGTTCAAGTAAAAGGCCTTTAAAACTTCTTTGATGTGCCTTTAACACAAGTACTTTAGAATGTAAGCTGATTGTAGTTGATTATAGCACTATTGGAGTGTGTAGATTGATTACCATTTCTTCTTTTTCGAGCTGTATATCGCAAAGTTGGTAGGAGTCGGTTTTAAAGTCCAATTTTGCGAATCCGAAATAAACTATGCGGCCTTTCTTATTTTTCATGATGTCAGATTTTGGGGTTATGCTTTGATTTATACTTCAAATGTATAGTACAGGCATCAAATGGAAAAAGAGGTAAAGACGAGCAAGCAAAAACTATCGTCGAATTTTAAAAATCATACGTTAAAAAAGAGAATGTTTTTTTGAAGGGCTAAAACAAGGTCTTAAGAATGATTCATCACGTCTTTTTTGGACAGGGCCACTTTTAAACTATCCTTCCAGTGTGGAATTGCCAAACCAAAAGTGTTTTTTATTCTGGATTTATCCAATACCGTAAATTTTGGGCGTTCTGCAGGAGACGGATAATCTTTGGAGAGAATCGGTTTTAATTCAATATCAATTTTAGCGGTATCGAATATGGCCTTGGCAAAATCATACCAGCTGGCCACACCTTCGTTACTATAGTTATAAACCCCGTAGTCGATACTATGGGCCTTGATGATGTGAAGTACAACTTTTGCCAAATCCAAAGCATATGTTGGTGTTCCCACTTGGTCATAGACAACGGATAGTTCTTTTCGTTCATTCCCCAATCTAACCATAGTCTTCAAGAAATTATTCCCAAATTCTGAATACAGCCAGGAGGTTCTTATGATAAAGTGTTCTTCTAAATTGCCGATAACCGCTCTTTCGCCCTTATACTTTGTATCACCATAAAACCCAATGGGCCTGGCAATATCATCTTCTGCATAAGGGGTGCTCAAAAATCCATCAAAAACAAAATCCGTGGAAATATGGATCAAAACCGTCTTGCTCTCATTACAGTTTATTGCCAAGTTTCGAGCTCCGGTCACATTGACGCTATAGGCCAAATCCGTCTCAACCTCTGCTTTATCTACATTTGTGAATGCTGCACAGTTAATGCAATAGGAATAATCCGAAGAAAGCAATTCTTCCCTAACCGCTTCAAAATCTGTAACATCCAGGTCTTGGGAGGATTTAAGTACAAAATCAAGATTCTTGGTGTGCCCCTCAGCAATGAGCGATTTAAAGGTACTTCCTAATTGACCAGTTGCTCCTGTAACCAATATCTTCATAATGCGTATCTAAAATTAATGGGAAACTGCTTCTTTAAAAACAGGTAAAAATTTATCTTTTTCTGAGATGATCAAATCTTCCTCTGCTAAAATCCAATCTATATTGAACGTTGGGTCGTTATAAATAATTCCACTTTCCGATGCAGCGTTATAAAAATTATCGCATTTATAAGAAAACTTGGCGGTATCGCTTATCGTTACAAACCCATGGGCACATCCCCTAGGAATGAACATTTGCTTTTTATTGTTCGATGATAACAACGTGGAAACTACATTCCCGAACGAAGTGGAGTTGGGTCTTATATCTACGGCAACATCCAAAACCTCTCCGTCCAGAACACGTACTAGCTTAGCCTGTGCATGTTCTCCTTTTTGAAAATGAAGCCCTCTTAATACGCCCTTAGAAGAGAAAGATTCATTGTCCTGTACAAAAAATGGTTTTGAACCGGTCAATGATTCAAATGTCATTTGGTTGTAGCTTTCAAAGAAATACCCTCGTTTATCCTCGAAAACCTTGGGTTCAATGATAAAGCATCCTTCTATTGCTGTTTTAAATACTTCCATAGTCTATACCAAAGCTTCTAGCAATCGTTTACTGTAACCACTTTTCAAAAATGGTTCGGTTAATTTTTTAAACTGACTTTTTGTGATAAACCCCATCTTGTATGCAGATGACTCTATAGCACCGATTTTTAATCCTTGTCTTTCTTCTATGACCTGTACAAACTGGGAAGCCTGCATTAACGATTGAAAGGTTCCTGTATCCAGCCAAGCTGTACCCCTATCCATTATGCTCACTTTCAGCTTTCCTCTTTTAAGGTATTCTTGGTTGATATCCGTTATTTCCAATTCGCCCCGTTTACTGGGTTGAATATTCTTTGCTATCTCTACCACATCATTATCATAAAAATAAATTCCGGGAACAGCATAATTGGATTTTGGCTTTTTTGGCTTTTCCTCAATGGATGTCACCTTGCCTGAATCATCAAATTCAACCACACCATACCGCTCTGGGTCAGTTACGTGATAAGCGTAAATAATACCTCCATCTGGGTCGTTATTGGATTGCAACAGGTTTTCCAAACCTGTTCCATAAAAAATATTATCCCCAAGTATCAAAGCTACTTTGTCGTTCTCTATAAAATCCTCTCCAATGATGAAAGCTTCTGCCAATCCGTTGGGCTGCTCTTGAACTGCATATTCAAATTTACAGCCATATTTTCTCCCGTCTCCCAACAATCGCTGAAACATGGGTAAATCGTGAGGTGTTGAAATGATCAATATTTCCCAAATACCTGATTCGATAAGCGTCGAAAGAGGATAGTATATCATTGGTTTATCATACACTGGCATCAACTGTTTACTGACCGCCAATGTTATAGGGTGTAGTCTTGTTCCAGAGCCTCCTGCTAAAATTATTCCTTTCATCTTTCTTGGTTTAAAACCTATACGGATATGGTGTCCAAAATTACTGGACTAAACTTTTTGTCTTGTTTACATCAAACTTCTTTAGATACCAATCTATTGTTTTATCGATACCTGTTTCAAAATTTTCATCTGCCATCCAGCCTAAATCATTTTCAATTTTAGATGCATCTATGGCATATCTAAAATCATGTCCGGCCCTATCTTTAACATACGTTATCAGGTCTTTATAAGAGGTGTCTTTTCCTCTTGGGTATTTTCTGTCTAGTATGTTACAAACGGTTTGGGCTATATAGAGATTGTCTCGTTCGTTCCTACCACCAATATTATATGTTTCTCCTGATGCACCTTTGTCATAGGCTAAGGCAATTCCTTTACAATGATCCAAAACATACAACCAGTCCCTTATATTAGATCCATCCCCATAAATGGGTATAGGTTCTTCTGCCAAGGCTTTTCGTATGATGGTCGGAATTAATTTTTCATCATGTTGCTTTGGACCATAATTATTGGAACAATTGGTTGTTACCACATTCATACCATAGGTATGGTAGTAGCTTCTGATGATAAAATCCGAGGAAGCCTTTGAAGCGCTATACGGACTATTTGGAGCATAAGGAGTAGATTCCATAAAAAGACCTTCTTTTCCCAACGTACCGTATACCTCATCTGTAGAAACATGATGAAACCTTGAGTGTTTATATGCCCCCTTATATACCCCAGGACTTATCATCCAATATTTTTTGGCCACATCTATCAAATTAAATGTACCCAAAATGTTTGTCTGCATAAAAGCATCTGGATTGGTTATGGAATTATCTACATGGGATTCGGCCGCAAAGTGAATCACACCTTGGATGTCGTACTTTTCGAAAATCTTTTCCAAAAGCTTTCTATCACATATGTCCCCTTTAATAAAAGTGTATCGATCATGCCCATCGACCTCATGCAGATTATCAAGATTACCGGCATAGGTGAGGGCATCAATATTGACCAAATGGATTTCCGCATTTAATTCTAAGAAATAAGGAATAAAGTTGGAGCCTATAAATCCCGCTCCCCCAGTAACCAAAACATGTATCATGGATATTATTTTCGTATTACTTACTTTGTAAATATAATCTTACTTTTTAGGTTGGGTCAATTATTGTTGTGAACGGTCGGTTTTTGTTGGTAGAACACATAATATAGGTTTTAAAACAACACCAACCAATTTATTGGCCTTTCTAGAAGCAATCTGAAAGTAAATACTTAATTTTAATAAAAACTTTTTCCTACTCTTAAAAACAATCGTCCCTAGTTTAAATGAAAAACCAAGTTACGGAAAAACCCTATATCCTTGCTGTAGATGACGAGCAGTTGAATTTAGAACTGCTCCGGTTTATTTTAGAGCGAAATAATTACATATTTGAAGGTACCAGCGATGACGACTATTTCTTTGAAAGCCTTAAAAAAAGAAAGCCAGATCTTATCCTTCTCGATATTATCATGCCTAGAATTGAAGGTTTTGAACTGTGTGAAAAAGTCAAAAAAATTCCTGCTTATAAGGATATTCCCATCATATTTCTAACCGGAAAAGTCAATGTAACGGATAAAATAAAAGGGTTTGAGGTTGGAGGAGTGGATTATGTGACCAAACCTTTTAACGAGAAAGAACTTATTGCACGAATACAAACCCATGTTGAACTGATACGTGCCAAAAACCAAATTGCAGAACAAGCTAAAAACCTAAAACAATCCAACGAACTAAAAGATAGAATGTTCTCCATTATTGGACATGATCTACGTTCCCCACTAAGTGCAGCCAAATTAAAAATGGACTTTATCATGCGGGGAATTATAAACCCTAAGGACGAGAACTTCTTGGATGAAACTGTCTTTGACCTTTTAAAAACGATGGATGAAGCATTGAACCTGCTTCAGAACTTGTTGGGTTGGGCGAAATCTGAAAGCAACCAGATTCAAATGATTCCAGAGAAACTGAACTTGAACAATTTGGTAGACCAAACCATTCGGCTTTTGAAATTGGGCAGTGATCATAAAAGAATCAAAATACAAAATAACGTTTCTGAAGAAATCCACTCATTTTCGGATAACAATATGATCAAGACCGTATTGCGAAACATACTTTCCAATGCCATAAAGTTTACGCCTGTAGATGGTATCATTAAAATCAATTCAAAATTGGTCAAAGACAACGTTGTTATAGAAATTGAGGACAACGGCAACGGAATTCCAAAAGAAGACATTGATAAAATCCTAAACCCAAATGAGCACTTTAGCAAATTGGGTACGGAAAAAGAACCTGGCACTGGTCTAGGTCTTGTGCTATGCCAAAGCTTTGTGGAAAAAAATCACGGGACACTGAGAATTCGTAGTGAAGTTGGAAAAGGAAGTACATTTTATTTTGACCTTCCCCTTTATGAAGAACAGGGTTAAGCAACCGCTTCTGCCTGGGCACTTCTCTTGGCGCGCTCCCAATTTACAGATTGATTTCCCTTGATATACCTTCCAAAGCCTAGAAAAACAGAAAGGTTCATGATAAAAAAGTAGTACGGTATAAAAAGAACCTTTAGACGAATTTGTCTGTTTTCCAGAAACCAACCTAACAGTGCTGCTGCGTAGAACAATACTTGTCCCCAAAATAATGTACTGAACAAACCAAATGTGAACAACCCTTCACTTTGTGCCAAAACAAAATTTATAGGAATAATCAAAAAAAGTAACAGTGGGGAAAGTGTCCAACGCAATACACGGTGCGATATGTATTGAAAAGATAATGTTCCGTATTTGAAGAAATTAAGCAACGCCCTTAATCTGACTACAGATTGTATGCCTCCGGCAGAAATCCTTACTTTTCGTTTTAGTTCTTCCTTTACATTGGCAGAAGCAGTTTCTATGGCATACGCCTCTGGATTATATTGAATGGTATAACCGGACATGGCAACACGCAATGAGATCATAAAATCGTCCAATAATGTATCTTTTTCCACTTCTTGCCAAAGTGCCGTTCTAATGGCAAAAAGTTCTCCTGCCGCACCAACGACGGAATATAGTTCTGCATCCCATTTTTTTAGCTGCGATTCATATTTCCAATATAACCCCTCTCCTGCACCCGCAGCACTATCAACATCTTTGGAATAAATACGTTTTTCTCCAGAAACACAACCTACTTTTGGATTTCTGAACAAGCGTACTATTTCTTGTATGGAATCTTTGCCCAAGTCTGTATTGGCATCGGAAAAGATGACTATTGGAGTTTTTACAAATTTCACTCCTCGGTTCATAGCAGCAATTTTCCCAGCTCTGCCATCTTTGTGGTATACTTCAACCCCATCATATTTCTTTAATAAATCTGGAGTTCCGTCATCAGATCCATCCGTAACCCAAATTTGGGTTACTTTATCTTGGGGGTAATTAAGACTTTTTGAATTTTTTACTTTTTGCTCTAAATAATCCTTTTCATTAAAAGCGCTTACAAAGAGCGTTACTTCGGGTTCATAATCATCATTACCTTCAAATTTTTTGGATAATCCAAAGATCCTTCTAAGTTTAATGATAATGAACAGTAGTATTCCATACCCCAAATAAGCATAAAAAATGATAAAAAGTGAAACCCAGAAAAATACTTTTAAAAACTCCATTATTACTTTTTTAATTCATGACCCAACTATACTGCGATCAAATTCTTGTTTACCGCTCTCTGCCATTCGCCAGTATCGTGATTGTATGTTTTAACCACCCTTGCCGGGTTCCCAACAGCCACAGAATACGCTGGAATATCTTTGGTGACCACGCTTCCGCCGGCAATAATACAGTGTTTCCCTATAGTAACACCTGCTACAACTACACAGTTTGCCCCTATCCAAGTTTCTTCTTCTACCGTAATTATCGCTGTGGAAACCCCTTGTTCATGAATGGGCATTGAAACATCTTCGTAGTTATGATTAAGTCCTGAAAGCACTACATTTTGTGCCAATCTAACGTCGTTCCCTATGGTTACGGGACCTATAATCGTATTACCGAGACCTATCCTGGTTCTGCTACCTATTCTAACGGCACCTACGCCATTGTTCACAGTAGAGAAATCTTCTATTGTGGAATTTGTACCTAATTCAAAAATGTTCCACGGCAATACATCCATGCGGGTCCTTCGACAAATGGTAGCGCCTCTTCCTTTTTTATGATAGAAAGGATTTACAAACCATTTTACCCATAAACGAGGTCTTGCCTGATTTTTAGGCACCAATAGCCAGTAGATAAATTTTTTAAGTCTCTCACTGCCTCTAATTCTATCCTTTACGTCCATAACTTTTGATTTATGCTGATTTTTTAATGGCATCATAAATGGCCTTAACATTATTCTCCCACGTATGGCTCTTCGCAAATGCTATTCGTTCTTCAACTAATTCTGAATTATTTTCTGCCAAAGCCCTTTCTGCCAATTGAATGTATTCTTCTTTAGTGCTTCCTAAATAGACGTGTTCTTCAAACATTTCCATGGCCTTCGTTTTCGTAGCCAGGGTAGGTTTTCCCATCGCCAAATACTCATCAATTTTTCTAGGATAGTTCCCTATGGTCCAATCGTTTACTACTTGCGGGTTCATGGCAACATCAAACCCTTTAACATAAGCGGGTAGTTCGGAAGCATCTTTGCTTCCTAGAAAGAATACGTTCTTCAACCCATGCAATTTTGATTGTTTAAAGTCTTCATCCTCGGGCCCTACCAAAACAATACTCCAGTTTCTTCTTGTTTTGGCCATATATTCCAAAAGTTCAATGTCCAATCGCATACTTGTTAAATATCCTACATAACCCATAATGGGCCTTGGAATGGATTCAAATTCTTTGGGTACAGGTATCGTATCGTTTTCATCATTGAACAAGGACACATCGCAACCCTGCCCCACCATAAAACTATTGGGATTGAATTTAGAGCCATACTCCGTATAGAGTGTAGAATTGTTTACAACGGTATCGGCCTGTTCGATAAGTTGTGGTTCTATACGCTCTCCATGCTTTCCCCAATAGGGCACTTTAATCAAATAATCCCGCATGTAATACGTGTAACTTTTAGGGGATAGGTATTCTTTAAGATGTAGCCCCAAAAACATGGAACTATCATTAAATAAGAATACATCCTTAAAGTTTAGCTGATGCATGGCAGCTATAATATCATTCGAAAAAAGCTTTGAATTTCTTTTATTAAGCAGTTTAAATATGGAGTGAAAGGAAATCCAATTAATAGACTCTATTAACGTTTTGGGATAAAGGTTCCAAAGGTTTTCCCCAATTTGCACAAGACCTGTTTCTTCCCCATTTTTTATTTTAATCCTCTTTTGAACTTTTTCTGTAGCCCTTTCCCGCTTTAATGTTGCCCTGTCCAATGGAGGATTTACATAAAGTACTCGGTTTTGTTTGGCAAACTCGGTGGCAATATTTTTACAGTTACTGCCAATTTCAATATCCCATGCTTGTATCCCTACAACTATGATATCTTGACCTTTGATCATGTTAGCTGTTTTTAAGTTCGTTATGGACATCCTCATACAGTTCTAAAACATTTTTCGCCATGGTTTCCCATGAAAAGTGTTGTGCTCTTTTGATGCCCTTTTCGACCAAAACTTGGGCCAACATTTTATCCTCTACCAACGTCTGCATCGCAGTTGTAATTTCTATTGGATTAAAGGGATCTATTATCAAAGCAGTATCCTTTCCGGCCACCTCTGGCATTGATGACGTATTTGAAGTGATCACCGGCACTCCGCAGGCCATCCCTTCTAAAATTGGAATGCCAAAACTTTCTCGTAAGGAGGGATACAGGAATATAGCGCATTGGCTTATAATAGCTGGCAAATCGGTATTTGGAACGTATCCCGTTAAATGAATCAATGGTCTAATTTCCTCTACTTCTATAGAAGCCAAAAGCTTTTGAAGTTCGGCTTCATCGTAATCCAACATCACCAACTTGTACTGATTGGGATATATTTTATTGAACTCTGAAAATGCTTTTAATACGCCCTTGGTATTTTTTTTGGGGTCTGTATTCCCTAGAAAGAAAAAGAAATTATCCGGTAGCGCATACTTGTTCTGGATAGTTTTTAACTGATCTAGATCGGTTACTTTTTTAAAGTGGGAACCAACACCATTATATATGGCCGTCAATCGGTTGTCCTTAAAACCAAAGTAATTACTGATGCGCTCTTTCTCATAATTGGAGACCGTAATGACCTTTTTGCTTTTTCTAATCACTGGTGGCACAAAATACCTTCGGTACATGTTTCCCAGTTTTTGATACCATGTTCCTCCTTTTTTTAATACGCTTATGCTCTCTAAATAGATAATATCGTGCAAGGTGGTAATTAGCGGTACTTTAGAAAACAAAGGGCCTGTATTACTTGTACAATGCAAAACATCACAGCCCTCTTTAAAAGCCGCTTTGGGCAATGCAATTTGTTCCCATCCCGGGTAACCCCATTTTGAATTTAGCTCTACAACTTTAAAATTAGGTGCATTGGGAATACAGGTGTCATCAAAATCTGGTTTTACAAAAATTACATACTCATTTTCACCATCGATTTTTTGAAGATTTTTAATAAGCTCCAAAGCGACCATGTCCATGCCATGTTTCTTTTTTCTAAAAAGTCGTTGTCCTTCTATGCCTATCTTCATATGTTGCTATTAACTATTGATCGTACCATGTTCCGTGTGAATAAACTTTTTGTTAGCACCTTTCAATTTAAACAGTGATAGGAACATGAGCAGAAATGCCTTTGGAAGTGTAAGCAAAGCTTTAAGCGTTTGCAGGCTATAAAACTTTTTGGGTACTGCGAAAGAAAATGCTACTACTGTCAATAGCAGGACAGCATACCAAAAGATAGCGGGAATTATTAAGAAATTGATTGGGAAAAACAAGGTTGTCATAAAGTACAAAAAGGTGATAATCACTACCAATCCCAGCAATAATACCCTTGGAGGCGATACCATTTGATAGACTTTGTCAAAGAAATCCACATTGCCCCGAACAAACAACTCTTGTAAACCAGATGCAAAATAATTTCTAAAATAAATGAACTGTGCAGAAAGCCAACGCTTGCGCTGATTGGAAAACACCTCTGATTTTTGGACTTTCTCGTCCAAGACCAAAGCATCGTCTAGATACTCAATCTTTGTTCCGTCCTTTAATAATTTTAATTCCAATTCTTTATCAAACCCGCCAACTGCATTAACATTGGCCATGGTATTTTTAAAAAAATGGTAGTCAAAGGCCATCCCAGAACCAATCAATGCAGAGGATAATCCTAATACGCGGTGTCCTTTTCTAAAAATATGATTATTGATTTCTTCACTTATGGCATCCAGAATCGCAAAAGGCGTATTTGTATTCTTGGCTATTCTATGTCCTTGCACCACGGAATATCCTTCGTCAAAGGCATCATTGATTTTTTCAATGAAATCCTCTTCCATAATGTTATCGGCATCCAAAACCAAGGCCACATCATATTCATCACCGATTACCTTCATTGCCTGGTTAAGGGCTTTGGATTTTGTGCTTTTTTCAAAGGAGACCTCAACAACACTTACAGGAAATTCTTCAAGCGCTTCCAAAGTGCTTTTCTGAAAAGAATCGGCAATGATAATAACTTCAAAAAACTCCTTTGAATAGCTCTGTTCAAGAGCCTTTTTAGCTACTTCGACAATTACGTTGTCTTCTTTATATCCTGGAATCAGGACAGCAAATCTTCGTTGTCTATTAGAACTTTTGTCTTGTTTCTTACGTTTAAAAAGACCTGCAAACGAAAAAATAAAGATGTAAATGGATGCAAATCCAAAATATCCAAATAAAAGGATTTCCAGAGCATGAATTAAAATTCTTATGACATCCATTTATCTATTTTTTACGGTGATTATCCTTCTATCAATTCTTTAATAGATTGCTCTTTGAGCAGATTATCAAAGTAGGCAATGGTTTTTTCAAGACCGGTTCTCAAATCGATTTCTGGCTTCCAATCCTTCAGTTTTTCTTGCGCCAAAGAGATATCCGGCTTTCGTTGCATAGGATCATCGGCAGGTAAGGGCAAGTGTATTATCCTAGATTTTGAACCTGTTAGGTCAATAATATTCTCAGCTAGTTCCAACATGGTGAATTCTCCTGGATTGCCAATGTTGATGGGGCCAATAAAATCATCTTCGGTATCCATCATTTTTATCATTCCATCTACCAAATCACTAACATATTGAAAACTTCTCGTCTGTGTTCCATCCCCAAAAATGGTAATGTCCCTTCCTTGGAGTGCTTGTATAATAAAATTGGATACTACCCTTCCATCATCAGGTTCCATACGAGGTCCGTAGGTATTGAAGATTCTTATAATCTTCACCAAGACATCATTGGAATTGTGATAGTTCACAAAAAGTGACTCTGCACAACGTTTGCCTTCATCATAACATGAGCGAACTCCTATAGGATTAACATGACCCCAATAGTCCTCCGGTTGGGGATGCAATTCTGGGTCTCCATAGACTTCACTTGTGGAAGCTTGAAGAATTTTTGCCTTAATCCGTTTGGCCAATCCCAACATATTGATTGCCCCCAAAACCGATGTTTTTATGGTCTTAATCGGATTATGTTGGTAATGTACTGGTGAGGCAGGACATGCCAAATTATAAATTTCATCTACCTCAAGAAAATAAGGCAAGGTTACATCATGTCTGATTACCTCAAAGTAAGGGTTGTCCATTAAATGTACTATTTTACTTTTCCTTCCAGTAAAATAGTTGTCCATGCTCACCACTTCATTGCCTTCGTTTAGGAGTCTTTCACATAAATGGGAGCCCACAAAACCTGCACCCCCTGTTACCAATATTCGTTTCATAATCTTGTTTAAAGGTTTACGGTTTCTATTTCTGTGCTTTTCACAACTTCCCTACCAATGCTGTAATAGGTGAACTCTTGTTCTTTTAATTCTTCTGGATCGTATACATTTCGACCATCGAATATGGTTTTGCTGTTCATGAGCTTTTCCAATATTCTAAAGTTGGGCATTTTAAATTCAGACCACTCGGTCACCAAGATGAGTGCATCGGCATCAATAATGGCGTCGTATTCATCTTTGGCATATTCGATACTATCACCTAAAATCCGTTTGGTCTCTTCCATCGCAACCGGGTCATAAGCTCTTACCGTAGCACCAAGGGCTTTCAATTGTTCTATAATCACCAATGATGGAGCTTCCCTCATGTCATCCGTTTTTGGCTTAAATGCCAATCCCCAAAGTCCAAATTGCTTGCCTTTAAGATTCTTTCCAAAATGACTTTTTATTTTTTCCACCAAAACTGATTTTTGACGGTAGTTGACACTTTCCACAGCTTTCAATACTTCCAAAGAATGTCCATATTCATCTGCTGTTCGTACCAGTGCCTGAACGTCTTTTGGAAAGCAACTGCCCCCATAACCAGTTCCGGGGTAAATGAATTTATTTCCTATTCTAGAATCGGAACCTATTCCTTTTCTTACCAAATCCACATTAGCTCCCACAAGCTCACATAGATTGGCAATGTCGTTCATAAAACTAATTTTTGTCGCCAGCATGGAATTGGCCGCGTATTTGGTCATTTCCGAAGAGAAAATATCCATGAACAATAGTGGGTGTCCGTTCATTAAATAAGGCTTGTACAATCTACGCATCACTTTTTCGGCACGCTTGCTTTCAATTCCTACTACGATGCGGTCTGGCTTTAAAAAATCATCTACGGCGCTACCTTCTTTTAAAAATTCTGGATTGGATGCCACGTCAAACGAAAGGTTAGCATCTCTTTTTACCAATTCCTCTTCAACGGCAGCTTTTACCTTGTAAGAAGTTCCTACGGGAACAGTACTTTTAGTAATAATTACCTTATAATCTTCCATATGTTGCCCTATTTCCCTGGCAACACCCAGTACATATTTTAAATCTGCACTACCATCCTCATCTGGCGGTGTTCCCACAGCTATAAAGATGGCATCGCTATTCTTTATTCCTTTTTCCAAACTTGTTGTAAAAGAAATCCTGCCCTTGTCCAAGTTGCGTTCCAAAAGGCTATCTAGGCCCGGTTCATAAATGGGAACTTCACCATTGCGCAGTTTTTCAATTTTCTTTTCATCAATGTCCACGCAAACAACGTTGATTCCCGTCTCTGCAAAGCAGGTACCGGTTACCAAGCCAACGTAGCCTGTACCTATTACTGTTATATTCATAATTTTAAAGTATATTAAGTTTGATTTGTTCCAGATAATCATTAACCTCGAATGAATTATTCTCATCCATTGTTGTTGAATCTTCAACTAGCGAATCAAGGTCATTTTCGCTGACGCAAGCACAATGACATAGGATAATTGAAAACTTGAAGGATTTAATCATTCTAGTAGGTTTAATGATTTTGTAAATATTACCTTACATTTATGGAAAGAAAATTAATTGTTGTGAAATACTTTCTTGGTGTTGTCAACTAGTTAGAATCTAGGTGGTAAGAATACCCTAAAATCAATTAACTCAATCTGCAAGTCGTATTATCATCCAATTGTAGCACTGTTTTTCAAATTCCAAAAAATTGCCTTCCAGAACGCTTTTAAGTGCTCATTTTGGCGTTTTACAATAAACATGAAACTGTTTTTGGGAATGGAAACAAAGCATTGAAACAGTAAACTTATCCATAGTTGAAACGGCTTAAAATTTCTTCTGGCGAAGAGAATCCTGTTTCGGGAAATATAATAGGTCTTCAATGGACTGAACTTTCCGGTTGAAACCGATTCTTTATGCAGTATATATGATTTTGGTTGGTAGTATATTTTATAGCCTGCCCGTTTTATCATTTCGGCCCAATCGTGTTCTTCGTAATACAGAAAGTAAATTTCGGTCATCATACCTACTTTTTCCACAATACTTTTTGGAACCATCATTGCCGCTCCGTGTATGGACTGTGTTTCTCCCTCAGCATCAAAATCTCCATTATCTTTTTGATGGTATCCAATACTGTTATTCCTAATTGTCCAATGACTCATGGGCGTATAACCGGCATACTGAATAAGTGTAGGATCCCAATGGAACTTAATTTTTGGGCTTACCATTCCAATAGTCTCATCATCTTGAAGTGTTTGTACCAAGGATTCGATAAAATCTTTTGGAACAATGGTATCATTATTTATAAATAACAAGTAATCACCTTTTGCTTGTTTAACCCCAAGATTGTTGCCTCCTGCGAAACCCAGATTTTCCTTGCTCTTGATTAGGGTTATTTCTGGGTATTTTTCTTTTATCTTATCTGGATTGTCATTTGGCGAAGCGTTATCGACCACAATGATTTCATAATTTGGATAGGTAAGCGTTCTAATAGATTGCAATAAATCCAAAGTGACTTCGGATTCATTATAATTAATGGTTATTATTGATACGAGTGGTTTCATGTTTTTTGTGGGTTATTTCAGGATGTTGCTTTCAATTCCAATTCAGCTTCTTTTTCTTCCATGATCTTCTTGTCCAGTTTTGGAGCTATGAACATGAACACCATCCCTGCATACATCAATATACAGGTTGGAAACTGTCCAAAAATCCCATTTCCGTAGGAAGCCGCCATAATGCCAAACATACCGCATACCAACGCTGCAATCTGTCCTTTTAGCCAGCCGTCCCGTATTTTGTACATTACATTGTAGGCGCCGGTAATCAGTACAAAAAAGAGTATGAACAAATGTAAATAGAGACCTACGATACCTGTGTCCGCCCATACTGCCACAAACCAACTATCTGTTGCTGTGTTCGCCAGAAAAGTATTTGGCGAAAAACGTTTCCCCCAGTTCCCTGTAGAGCCTATACCACCTCCAAAAGGTCTAGAAGCCAGATATCCTTTTAACTTGGCCTGGTTCTCCAATCGTACTTGTAACGAGGCATCGTTAGGGTCGAACGCAGTTCGCATTCTTCTTATTTGATCGTTATCGTTACCTATAGTGGTATATTTAAAGAAAACAAAAACGCTTATTCCCACGAGCGCTCCGAGGACTATGCTTGGAATATGTTTTCGAATGATCAGGAACATCACACCGCCGGCAGCGGGAACAGCAATTGCTCCACGAGTTCCAGAAATCATCATACCTAAAAGACCTGCCAAACAAACTATTACGCAAAAAATCTGAAATCTTCTGTTTTTTGCAAATAAGGTAAGTACACCGAAAACAACACCTGTATGGCCCTGTGCAGCACCAAACTGACCTGCATCCGAGTAAAAGGAAAATATCCTGAGTTTTCCAAAGAGTATATGGGTAACATTGCCACCAGCATCCAACCATGCCTGTTCAAAGGGATCAACACCAAAAATTAATTGTTGCATACCCTTGGTAGTTGCCAAAAGCGACAAAACGCCCCAAATAATAAAAAACAACTGGAGGTCTTTTGGTTTGTTGAAAAGAATAAAAACAAGCGGTATAAACAACCACATGTACAACGACAACCCCCGCATGGCATAAAACCAAGCGGCCACACTAACAGCCTCTGGATTAACAATCTGAAAAATGGCATACCCAAACCAAAGCGATGCTAAAACGGTAAGTTGGGAACTCGCTCTGCTCCAAGGCACTTTTATTCTGAAAGCCTTAAAAAAAAGAGCGAGATACATGAGCACCATTAGACCGTCCATGAGCAATCCCCATGTCATTGGCACATATCTTCCTATGCCCAATACAAAAAAATTGAAAATGAGTACGGTTATCACTCCTATTCTTGGGTTTACAAAGAGGGCGCCCAAATACACTATTGCAAATGGAAGAACCATTACCCCAATACCTGCCACTAGTCCTTTTGTCGCTGTAAGGTGAGCCGTAGTAATTACTACTGATAAGAGCACCAAAACAGGAAGTGGTTTTTTTAAGTAGTCCGATCCATATGTTTTATTGAACGGATTCATTAGCCCAAATGCGTTTTTAGGTTTTTGAGAAATGATAAACTTTCAGAAACTATTTGCGTGCTTTTAATTTGAATTTCTCTTTTTAAATAATAGAACCCAAGAAATATTCCCACTGCTGTAAAAAGTACCGTACCTATTGCCACGGCCACCAAGCTTTTAAATACGAACACGGCCAATATGTTTAAAACAATATTGGCAAAAGTCATTACCAATACCTTGTACAAATTAAGTTTGGGTCGGTTGATACTATCCAGTAACACCCCTGTAAAACGATCTATGGGCAAGAGCATAATATATACCGTAAATACCCTGAAAATTAAAGTAAGTAAGGGCAATGAATCCATATATTCCTTTCCTCCAAGGAAGAGAACCATATATTCAGCAAATGCAAAACTTACTAAGGCCACAGGAAAAAATAATAGCGTAATAATGCCCACATACGAATAGAAAATCTTCTTTACTCCACCCAAATCCCCTTCTATGGACTTTTTGGACATTCTGGGATATGCAGTCATGGCAAAGCTGTGCAAAGGTATTCCCAAAAGATCCGTCAACTTTAACGGAATGGCATACATGGCGATACCGGCAGAACCTAAAAATGGACTCATTCCAATGATAAACGTATCCGAACTTTTTAAAAGACTAGAACTCACCAAAGTTCCCATGGAGTACTTTCCAAAATTCACCAATTCTTTTTCAATGGATTTTTTAGTCTGTCCCACATAACATAATCCATCCCAATATTTAACGGAACACCAAATACTCGAAATGGCGTTGACCAAAATATTTATCCAAACAATTTCCAAAAGTCCAAGATTCAGCCAGAATTGATTTAAAACAAGAAAAAGGCAAAACAGTCCTACATTGGAAAGCCTTACCAACATCATCCGCTTGAAATTTTGCTCTGACTGAAAGAGGGCCATTGCATTGTTCCAACTTAGATTGGAGAGCGCCAAAAAAGGATAGTATAAAAGAAATAATCCGTAGCCATTGTTTACTTCGATACCATTGAACTCAAAAATTCCCAAAATTGACCAGCATAAAAATGTCAATATTCCTAAAAGGACAAGATTTATTTTGAAGGTTGCCGCGAGTATTGTTTTGCGTTTGTTAGTGTCGGCTCCGGAAAGTAATCGCACAGAAGATGTTCGGGTCAATCCAAAACGTAAGAGATCTACAAAGGTGGCCAAGGTTATAAATAATACCCACTCTCCAAACAGTTCTTTGTTCAATTGCCGGGTCAATAGCATAAAACTCAACAATCCTAAAAACGCAACGCTCACGTTGGCCATTAAGGAGGATAGATTCTTTTCTTTGCCAATATGTTTCAATCTTCCCAACATTAGGCCACGGATTTTTTATTAAAAAAACGAAACTGTACCATCTTTTTGATCCAGCTACGAATCAACGATCTTTTCTTAGGAAGTTCCCCTACAACGGTTTCCATTTCCAACACTTTTACTCCATTGAGAATAATGGTCGGTTCGGGTCCTGTAGTTGCCTCTTTGAAAAGATTTAATGCATTCTTATCAGCTTCTCCCCATGCCCTATTTGCTCTTGTCACCAAAAACATATAATCCATGGTAGAAGCCAGTTTTACAGGAAAAGGGTTTTTTATAATACTTGGGATTTCCAATATGATAAAGTCAAAACTGCTAAAGTCTTCGATGCTTTTGTCAACATCAAAATCTTGGACATTGGAAATCTTATAAAGCTGATCGCTCACGCCATAAAGGATTTTATGGTAGCATTCGCCCATCAATCCCAAATCCTCATCATCATAGGTAACATGTAATGTTCTATAATCGAGCTCGCACAATTTAGCGATCAAATGTTTGCAAATAAACGTTTTCCCTTCATTCTCCTGCGTTGAAAAAAGCATATTGATTACTGGCTCACTTTCCTTTTCTTTCTTATACTGATTCAGAATAATATTCCTGGAAATTGCATTAACAGCTTTATTTTGGAGGTACTCGTAGTCTATTTTATTGTTTTTATCGCTGATGACCGGAAAGATTGATGAAACCTTTAATTCTATCTTATCTGCGGCACGTGTTGCCGTATTGATGTTTCCGTCCAAAAGTTCCAGGACAAGTATCGTTGCTGCTACCAAAACAAAACCTACCATTCCCGCCACAATGACGAGAAGCATTCGTTTACTTGGTTTTGGACTTATAGGAAAAAATGGAACTTCAGTAAGTTTAATATTGGATTTGAGCTCCACATTTTGTTGCCTTAGTTTTGCCAGCCCTAGACTATGCAACAGACTCAAATATTCCCGCTCGGCTATATCTATTTTACGCTCCAAACGCTTCATTGTAGCCCCTAAAGGGGAAAACTCTTGATATAATTTTTCAAACTCTTTGCGCTTTTCGTCCATGACTTTTAATTGCGCCTTAGTTCCTTCGTATCCTATTGTGTTTTGCAACCAATCTGCTAAAACACTGGTCGATGCCAAACTTTTATTGTCATAATCCGTAACGTAGATAGTATCTATGTTTTCAACCATTTGTTGCTCTATTTCGGCTATCCTTTTCATTTTTAGGGCCGCTTCTTTCGCCTTTTTATTTTGGATAGTGGAATCGGCTTCTATTCCCAATGTCAACATGGATACATCAAAACTTAGGCTAGATAATTCTTTCCGCAATCCCATTACACGCTCACTGGACACTCGCTTTAGTTCATGCGTTTTTAGTTTTGATTCTAAAATATCCAGAACTGCCTTAGCTGCATTGTGCTGTCTAAACACCTCTAAATACTTTATCTCAAATTCCTCCTTCTCCGCAGCTATATGTTTGGTCTGCTCGTAGTAATTGATAATGTTATTGCTTTGGTTAAATTGTAGCAGCTCATCTTCTGCCCCTCTCAAACTAATCGTGGATTTTCCCAATTGACCTTGAAAGTATTTTACAACGGCATCAGACTGATTGACCTTTATATCCGCATTAAGCTCCACAAAGACTTCACATAGAATGAGTAAGGTATTTTGGCATATTCCTGGATCTTCGGATTCAAATTCGATATCCACAAAATCACTGTTTGAAATTCGCCTTAATCCAACACGACCATTGATTTTTTCAATGCTATAATCTGGATGGTCAAGATTAATAAGCTGATAGATGTAATTGGTATGATTGGACTCCTTCAGTTTTACAAAGTTTTCAAAAGTCTTTTCGACATCGCCCTTGACCACTAAATCTTTCACTTCTTCGGGAACGGATTCCATCAATCTTTGATATTTTTCCCTCGAAATAATTTTAATGTCCGCACTGTCCAACACCATATGTTGGGTAAACAATTTTAGTCCTACAATTTCTATTGTCGTTCTTGCCTTGATAAGGTTGAGCAAATTATCATAGGCCGTATTGGTGGCCCTAAAATCTATTTTCGTGTTTTCCAGCTCTATATTAGACCCTGTTGCTATACCTGTATATACACGCGCTTTGGAATTATAGACCTTTGGTTCGTCTTGTGTCAAATAAAATACCAGGGAAGCCAGAATGATTGGCATAGCAATCAATAAGCCTGCATGCCTTAATAAAAGGCGAACAAAAAATAAGAGGTTAAACTTCATTATTAAATATTCAAATCTGCTCCAATAACACTCTCCAATGCCATTACCGAAGAAATAAACTCTGAACGCTGTAGTTCAAAGTTCATGGTCGCCTGGTTCATCATCTGCTGTAAACGGGTATATTCGGTAACGTTTATAATACCGCTTGCAAAATCCTTCTCGGCACGTATGGATTGAACCCTGAAATTATCCACAATAGAACCTGAAATAAAAAAGAGTCGATGTGTTTTGAGCAAGTCATTGTACAACTCCACCACTTTTTGCTCCAATTCCACCTCAGCTACCTGAGTCTCAAATCGTGCCTTTTTCGCTTCCCCTTTTGCACTTTTTATCCTCGCCTTTCTATTGACCAATGCAGATAAGGGCATACGCAGTGAGACCCCAACATTATACCTACTTTGTTCTGTGGAGAAAAGGGTTTGACTTTGAGGATCGCCTGCAATTTGCTGGTTGCTAAGGTTGTCAAAGATGCCATAGTTATAACCTGCTTCAAGATTTATGTATTCCAACCAAGCCCTTTGCTCTGCGGATACGACTCCATCCCTATATTCCTGCTCTGATACGGTAACCTTTATAAAAGGGGAATAATCCTTGGCCATTGCTATAAGGCTGTCTATGGAAGGTAAGCTTTTACTGATGTCATTCTCCTTAAGCCCTTTTTCAATAAAATCATTTATGGCTTGACTATATGAAAAACCGCAAAGTAACACTGCCAATGTAAAGATGAACTTACTCCTTCGCATTATACATTCTCTTTTTGAAATACCGCCCTGAATGTTCTAAGTACTATCCACATATCTATCAAAAAAGCATTTTTGCTATTCGCGTATTCCACATATTTTATGTCCAATGTTTTTCGTTCTTCAGGCGACATTTTAGAACTCCTGCCCCTAGCTTCAACTTGCCACAGGCCTGTTATTCCCGCAGGTCCATTAAACCTATCTGTCCATTCGTCTGTCGTTAACATTTCTGCTTCGTATAAAGGCAGTGGTCTGTTACCTACAATGGACATATCTCCTTTTAACACGTTTATCAATTGTGGTAGTTCATCAATACTAAGTTTTCTAATGATTTTTCCCACCTTGGTTATTCTAGGGTCATTGTCAAATTTTACGAAAGCACTTTTAGCATTTTCTTTTCTCTTGTTGTTGTGAAGATTTTCATCCACTTCGGTATCATCGCCAAAAAGCACCGTCCCTTTGAATTCATAATTGCTCTCAGCTATATTTGCTGCTTCGGATTGGACCTCATCTTCATGTACATATTGGTTTAGATGCTGAAATTCTTTTAGCCGTTTATCTGCATCGGGGTACATGGACCGTAGTTTGTAGAAATCGAAAATCTTATATCCCGTTCCCACCCTTTTTGAAATATAGTAGACCTTTCCTTTTGACTCTAATCGAATCGCTATAATGAACAATAACAAAAAAGGAGACCCTAGAAGTAGTGCAGTCCCTGCTACGGCAATGTCGAAGGTCCGTTTCCAAAAACCTATCTTGTATTCCTTTATCGACCCTTTTGGAATCAAGATTTTCTCTTTGTTAAGGTTGGCCTTAAGTTCTTTTAAAAACTGGACCCTATCCAAAATATTTGAAGTAGAAATCGGTTGTACGTAAAAATCATCTATTCCATTTTTAACGGCCTCGGACAAGTCTGTCTTGTCGCGATTTTCGGCCACAAGAATAAATGGAATGGAAGGCTGCTCCACAAATTTTTCACGTAACGCGTTGTGAAATGCTATACCTGACTGCCCTGGAATCTGTTTCTCACAAATAACGGCATCCACTTCTTTGTTTTTCTCTAACCAATTTATTGCCAAAACAGCATTCTTGGCTACATGAAAATCTACTTTATCACTGCATTCCAAAAATTGATCGACCATTTTCTGGTTTGCTCCCACGTAAAGAAGACAAAGTTTTTTATCAGATACAACTTCCATAATATTAAGCTCGTATAAGCAGTTTTTCTACACGTATTAAAAGCTCTTCTGGATTAAAAGGTTTTACCAGATAGTCATCAGCTCCTAATTTTAGGCATTGAATGCGATCTGCACTACTGTCCCTACAGCTCAATACAATAATTGGGATGTTGGAGAAGTAACCGCTTTCCTTTACTTTTTTAATGAGTTCAAAACCATCCATGTTGGGCATCTCCAAATCTGTGATTATTAGATCCGGAATGTTTCCTTCTTGCATCCATGACAATGCGGCCAAACCATCTTCCATCGTAGTTACATCATATGATTGACCCAGAAATTGTGATACCAAATCACTTAGTGATTGTTTATCGTCTACTACCAGTATTTTCATATATATTTCTTTTAAAGTATTGTAATCTTAAACATATCCGAAAAGTAGGTTAAATATTACGTATTAATAATTCATTGTTGTAAAACAAGAGGAGGGTGTTGTAAGTTGTTGTTTATTGTAAGTAATGCCTTGCAAGAAGAGTTGTGTATGATTGTTTGCTAAAAACCAAGGTGCAAGTACCCTTTTAAAAGGAATGTATACATTGTAACTTTCCAATCAAGGTGTATGGAAAGTACTCTTGTAGCAGAAAGAAATGATCGTTATGCCCAGCTACTAAAAAATCTATTCGGATACTCCTTCAACTTGAAGTTCCTCATAAGTTTTTTGTATTGCTTTTTTACTCGGCATGTATTTTAGATTGCAAAATGGAAACGGTTTTGCAGGTTCTCTTTTAGGAGGCAAAGCGGTATAAACATCTACCGGTACAAATTGGAATTGACCTGATTGGTACAGTTTTATGGCCAACATCCCATCATCGCAACCAGATACTGCACGTAAATCTGTTTCATATCCTATAGGAAGAACGGCATCTCTTCTCATGGCCATACATACCGCCCTTATATGTTTTATTTTCAACACAAATCCTTGTGATAACTTCCATCTAAAATAGAAGTTCTTCAAAGAGTTCCTAAGTTTCATTCTTAGGGATAACTGAAAATCATTTTCATAGCTTTTGGATACGGAGTAGCATAGCACCAGATTTTTGTTCCTGAAAAATGGAAGTACCATTTTATCTATATAGTAGGGGTCATAGATAGAATCTGGATCCATACTGCAAATGATCTCACCTTTGGCTTCTTCCAATCCTTTCTGTCGTGCAAACGTTATTCCTTGTTTTTCTTGGCTTATAACCTTGGCGCCGAGCTGTTCTAAAATTGACAAAGTTTCCTTATCTGCATTGTTTTCCACGAATATAACTTCGTAGGGAATGATGGTCTTTAGATTAGCCAAGGAAAGTATATGTGCTACTAATGTTTCCTTTGCCCTATAGACGGGCACTACCAAGCTTACCGTTGGTTTTTGTACAGCATCCAATAACTCAAAATATGAAATCAGTTTATTGAAATCAGTATCATTCAAGTGTTTTGGTTCAATTCCAAAATAAGGGCTATACGCAGTTACTTTCATTTTTGAGTTTTGGAAGATTATAATATTATACGCGATCCTTACTAAGAATATAATTGGTTTGTGTAATATTCATTATCTCTTGAATATTCATATTTTGTCTACCGATCAACGAAACGACTTTGTTCTGTTTTACCGACTTTAAGTAAAGTTTTTCAAAGAAGTGGGCTGCCGCGGAATCTAAGAGCGTTATATTTTCCAGACTGATTACAATACTCTCGTGTTTTTCTAGAATTGAATCAAAATAAGAATTGAGAGCACCTATATGCTGTGTGGTCACTTTACCAAAAATTTCAAAAATCCCTCTGTTTTCCTTTATTTCTAATGACATATGCTAAGTAGGTTAATATGTTACCAATATCTTTTTAGCATTTTCAAAAAGCGTCTATCTATACTAACGTGTAAGAATCAAAATATTGTAGTATTTTTCTTTCTTTCTATAAAAGGTTAAGGCGTTGCATCAATTCTGGTCTGTTAGACCTGCTAATGGGTATTACACTTTTTTCTATGAGAACACTGTTATCCTGTATGTCGATTATCTGTGTAAAATTGATGATATAAGATCGATGAATTTGAAGAAATCTTGATTCTGGCAGTTTCTCTTTTATCTTTTTAAGTGTAGAGTGCACTCTAAAGCGTTTGTTCTGGGCCAGTATTTCTATGTAATCTCCTTTGGCCTCTATCAATAGAATGTCCTTAAATTTTAATTTGATAAGTCGTCTGTCTATATTTATGAACAAATCTTCTTCTTCGCTTTGAGCAGCATTAATTTCCAATTGTTCCTGTTTGGATTTTTTAAGGGCATTTTCCAATTTAACGGCGCATTTTTGAAACCGTTCATAGGTTATGGGCTTTACCAAATAGTCTACGATGAACTCATACCCATAGGCTTCGATAGCAAAATCTTTATCGGATGTTGTAAGTACGATTTTAGGTGGATCGTTAACGGTCTCGATAAAATCGACGCCAGTAAGTTTTGGCATATGAATATCCAGAAAAATTAAATCTACCTGTGTATGCTTTAAGAACTTTAAGGCCTCTAAAGCATTTGGGAGTTCAGCAACAACTTCCATTTTTGGAATTGTTTTACAAAGAGCCGTAACTATGGCCCTTGCACTTGCTTCGTCATCTACAATTATACATTTCACCTTACGCCAGTTTTAAAACAAAATCTTCAACTACTTGTAATACTTCGTCAAACTCTTCTTTGAGTTGTATATCTCCACGCTTTAGGTCTTCTTCATACTTTACTGCTAATCTATAGCTAGTGTTAAGTCCTAGAATACCCAATTTGTGTTTTATCTTATGTATGATTTTTGCAGATTCTTCTAGATTGTCCACTTTTAAAAAATCTAGATATTCCTGCTTCTCTTTTGGAAACTCTGTTTGTATAATGGTCAAAAATTTCTTTTCAAACTCTTCGTTTCCTCCAGAGATTTCTTTTATATAGTCAAGGTTGGGTTGTTCAGTCATTATGGGGGTTTTTAATAGTAAAAAAGAACGTACTGCCCATTCCTTCTTTTGAGGAGAGCCAGATATCACCTTTGTAATAATTGATTATTTTCTTAACCAGAGCCAGTCCAATACCAGTTGTATCGGCATTGTTTTCCAGTTTTTTGAACATGTTAAAAATTCCGGCCTGCAAGTGTTTTGGTATTCCCTTACCATTATCGGTTACACTGAACAACCATCCGTCATCTTGTTCTTTGACATCTATGATCACTTGTCCGTATTTGCGGTCTTCCGTGGCAGCTATGGCATTGGTAATAAGATTTTTGAATAGCTGTTCCAGTCTGTATTTCCCTGTATACAACTTGGGCAGATCCTTACTTTTCTTTATGGATATGTTCTTTGGCACGAAGATGGTCTCTTGTATCTCATCCATCAAATGATTTAGGTCGATTACCTTGGCACTTTCCTCAATGGAATCTATTGTTGAGTGCCTCAAAATACCATCTATCAAGCTATCCATTTTAGTCAGGTTCTTAAAAATAAGCTGCACATTTTCACTATGGTGCTCTTTGAATTCATTTTGGGCGTCTTCAAAAACCCAGCTTACCAACGAGTGCACATTTCGTATTGGAGATTTTAAATCATGTGAGACCATATGCGCATAATTGTTCAGGGATTCGTTCTGCTGTTCAAGATTTTTTACTAGTGCATCTTTTTCTGCCGTGACCTTTGCTACCTTGTAGGTTTGTTTTTCTATATCCGTAACAAGTTTTTTAATATCAAGATCCTGTTCTATTTTGATTTTCCCATTCTTCTTATGCTGTATCGTTACAATTGCTTTTTTTAATGTTTCAGCTATTTCATGTTGGCTTTTGGCTTCTTTGCTCAATCGTTCATCATACTGCGCATATGATTGGCTAACTGCATCGATAAATGCTTCCATTCCCGGATGTTCTTTTAGGTCTTTGGAGAGAAGCTTTTTCATTTGTTTTTTTAATAAAGAATGCATTTATCTATTCAATGGGTTAAAAGGTAATTTTAGGTTCCTTTGTGTTTTTTTATATTATTTCTTAATGTTAAGCTCTTTCTTTAAAGTGAAGAAAAACGTTGTTCCTTCTCCTATTTCACTTTCCAACCAAACATTTCCATTATATCTGTCAATAATTTTTTTAACTATGGACAATCCTATTCCGGTCGACCTTTCGTTATTTCCAATAGACTGAAAAATTTGAAAAATCTTTTCATGATACTCTTTTGGTATACCTACTCCATTATCTTTTATGCTGAATTCCCAATACTTGGAGTGTTCCTTACAATCTACCTCCACCAGGCCTTTCTTTTTATCGATATTGACCACAGCGTTACTCAAAAAGTTCTGGAACAGTTGGTGAATCTTGGTCTTGTCCGCTTTAATTAGCGGTAACTTCTTTTTGGTTTTAATCGTAACGTTCTCAGGGATGTAAATGATTTCCTTTATTTCTTGGATTACTTCGTTTACGTCAACTTCGGTATGGTCCAAAACGTCATTATTAACCGTAGAATATTTTAAAATCCCACTGATGAGTTTGTCCATTCCTTCAATTTTCTCCTGCATCATCTTTAGATTGTAACGTCCGCTTTCGTCCAAAGAGTCTTTATAATCATCATAAAGCCATGTGGCCAGTGCGCTTACGCTTCGCAATGGTGATTTTAAGTCATGTGAAACAATATGCGCATACTCCTGTAGTCCTTTGTTACTGGATTCCAGTTCGCGTAACAAACTCTCTTTTTGAAGCTCTAGGTTTTTTTGATCAGTGATATCCAAATGAACTCCAATAGAGCCTATTACATTACCGGCATCATCGTATCTTGGAGCTCCACTTACCAACCAAAACCGCTTTTCCCCATTACCTACTTTTACAGCTATTTCATAAGAGTCAGAAATACCTCCCTCATGATTTTTGTTATGCAATTTTAGTTCCTCTGTTTCATCATCCACAAGAGGTACGGCCTTGTTAAAATTCTTCCCGATTAATTGACCGGCGGAATAGCCCACCATATCACTAAAACTTTGATTGACCATTAGGATGTTGCCATTGCTATCAACTTCAACCAGACCTAAGTTCATATTTGCAATAATACTCCCGTACTTCTCTTTCTGAACTTCTAGGTTCTTTCTATAGTTTTTTCGCAACGTTACGTCACTGTAACTCCATAAGTGTCCTTGATACTCTCCATTATTGAACAACGGAATATAATCACGCTCGAATGTTCTTCCGTCCAAAAGCTCCATCTCGTCAGCAGTTACCGCTTCCTTTTTATCTATGACATAGTTTATACGTCGGATGGCGGTATCTGGCTCTAAGAATAGTTTTTTATACTTATGGATGGATTTCTCACCATTGAGTCCCTTTAACACATGTGGTGAAACTGGAATATCAAAAAGGTTGCAGAATTTTTGATTGGCCAAAACTATTTTCCTATTCTGATCTTCCAATAAAATTCCTGTTTGTAGGTTTTTTATCAAACTCATCAATCTTTCTTCTGAAGCTCTTACCTTTTCTTCCGAAATTTTCTCATAGGTGATATCCTCTATCATGGCAACACTATATTCTATGTCCCCATTTGCATCCAATACGGAACTCATGGATGTTTTTCCATAAAGTGTCTCACCGTTCTTCTTATAGAATTTTCTAACTATGGAGAATTTTTTGGTATCGCTTTCCAAGCTTTTCTGTAGCAAGTCCTTATAAAGGCTACTGTCCTCCAATGATGAAATATCGTTGATAGTCATCTTTTTCAACTCTACTTCTGAATACCCCAAAAGGTCAATGAATGATTTATTGGCTTTTATGATTCTTTCTTTGACGATCAATAATATTCCCAAAGAAGAATTCTCAACAATAATGTCTTGTTGCTTTTTCTGGTTTTCTAGAAGTTTTCTTATCTCTACTTCTTGGGTAATATCTCTTATAACACCTTGAGCAGCTATTGGATTTCCATCTTTATTATAAACAAGACTTGCGTTGATATTTACAAATTTTTCTTCTTGGGACTTTGTCAGTATTTTGGCAGTATAATTTTTTAAGATTCCGACCTGCATAAGCGTCTGAAACGATTCTGCGGTATATTCCAGATAGTCTTGATGAACCAAGTCTTGAAGACATATTTTTTCCTTGGTATGATCATATCCAAGAAATTCCTTTGCAGAAGTGTTCATATTTATGACATTGGACATCATATCCATCACCACATATGGGTCAATAATATTAACAAAGGCATTGTCTATACGTGTACCTCCATCATTCAATAAAGTTTCTAAACGACTGTTCGCTTCTTTTAAGTGCAAAGAAGCATCATAGAGTTCTTTTGCTTTACTTTCCAGCAAACTCTCAGCAGTTTTACGGGCTTTCTTCTCCCGTACAAGTGCACGCTTTAATATGGAAAGTTCGTTACTATCCGTGTTGGACAATCGCAAACTTGACTTCTGTTCCGTTTTCATTCATTAGTTTATAATCAACCTTTACTATTTTTTCAAAGTGTTCAAATGTTCTCACAATAAGTCCATGCGCCAGTGCATAAAGGCCTCTGGATGAACTATAAATCATTTCCAGGGAATTGTCTGTTTTTGAAAGCACCTTGAATTGAGGGAGTTCAGCGTCTGGATAGAGCTTTTTTACATGGATATGAATATGATCTTCTATGCTATTAAGAAGTCCCAATGGCGTTCTGTAGCTCGAGACCACATCTGGATGTGCTTCCACTAGACCAACAAAAAGGTGATGCCCAAAGGAATACAATAGATTCTCTTGGGAAATTTCTTTTACTGTACTTAATTCAGCGATTAAGCTTACCATTTCATTAAAATCGTAAGTTCCTACAGAAGTATAGGCCCCACCAGAGGGAAGATCACAATTCTCCAACAGGGAATCAACGGTCTCCAATCCATAAATAGATTCGACCATTTCCAAGAATTCGGTGAATACAATTCCTTTCATAACAAGATATTATGACCTAAAAGTAGGAATTACACTACCTGATATTAAAAATTATGTTGTGAAATCAGTTTTTTTGTTAGGCTTTGATTAGTTCGCTAATCTCCCAATAATCAAAAACTTTTCTGAGTTTTGACTCGTAATCCTCATATTTTAAAGGTTTTATGATATATCCTGCGATTCCAATCTCAAAACACTTTAACAAATCCACACGATTTTCCGATGTGGTAAGGATTATAATAGGAAGGAACTTGAGTTTGTCATCAGCTTTTAAAATGGAAAGAAATTCTATTCCGCTCATTCTTGGCATATTAAGATCAAGCAAAACGATATCAGGTAAGCTACCTGTCTTTAATAAAGCTAAGGCTTCTTCTCCATTTTTAGCCTCAACGATTTTGTGCTTAGACTGAAACTTAGAAATCGCACGCTGCAATTTCATGGTTTCTATCATATCATCTTCTATGAACAGAACATTCATAACTTTTATCGTTTAGTATACAAAAATCCAAAAACACATTAAGAAAAAGATTACAATTGCGTTAAATTAGGAAAAACTATCGGTGAATGGTATACATCATACGATAAATAATTGATTTTTTGATCAAATCTATCTATAAAGTAGCCAATTGTTCTTTTAAATTCTTGGTCAATTTTGAAACTACCAAATCGTAGGAATGATCTACTAATTCCATAATCAAGTTTGGTGGCAGGTTATTCAATAGTAACGTATTCCAATGTTTTTTGCTCATGTGGTATCCTGGAATTATATCCCCATCATACTCTTCCCTTAGTGTTATTGCCTTTTCCGGATCACATTTTAAATTACATTGGGGAGGCATTCTTTCCAATGCCATCAAAGCGAACATTTTGCCCATTACCTTAAAAACCAAAGTAATCTCATCAAAAGGAAACTCTTCTGTCACCCCTTTCTTTTGAATACAATAATCTCTTAGTTCTTCTATATTCATTTTAAATACCTTGAGAATCGTATACAATAACTTTCTCCCAAAGGTCCTTGCATTCTTCAATAAAAATAAGATGTGCTTTTTCTTTCTGATATCCTTCTTGAGCTTCAGCAGACTCAAAGGTTACGATCAATGAATACGTAAATGAACCATCAACGACATCTCTTGTGGCAGTAGGTGGCGTACCTATAAAATTTGTCTTAGCATACTTAGAGTTTTGAAGGAACGTTTTCAAAGACGTTTCAAACTGCGCCTTGTCTTTACTACTTTCTGGATTTTTAAGCCAAAAAAAGACGGTATGGGAAAAGGCAGGGTCAAATGTTCTCATAGTATCTTCAACTTGAGCAAAACTGGTTGCCATAAAGCTTATCATCAGTAATATAGTAATAATTCCTCTTTTCATAATGTTTCTATTCTTCAATTGATTGTTTTTCTCTGTTTGTGATTTCCAAAGCTGAGTAATCCAATGTCCAATCTATGGTCTCTACAATTTTCTCCACCAATAATACAGCTTGCAATGCTTCTTTTTTTGCAGTTTCCATCAATCCACTTTCTGGTATTTTCTGCTTTATGTGGTCTTTTGCTTCCAAATTTAATTTAGTAAGATCATCTGGGGAGAAACTATTAAAGAGTCCATTTTTTATATCGTAAAATTGGAGGTCGGGCTCAATGGATAAAACTTCGGGTTCTGGAAAATTAGCAAGAATGATTCTCTTGTTCTTATTATCAGCTTTTAGGTCCAATTTCTTTAGGTCATACCCAATATGCGCTTTTGCTTTCACGACTATCAAAGCCTTTTTCTTACTGCTCAAAAGACTCATAAAACGTTCTTTGGTATTCTCGTAATGATAGATTTCAGCAAAATCCCCTTCTACGGAAACCAATTTGCAAACACTTTTTATCTTATCCAATAACACTGTAGACTGCTGTTCCGTGATTTCTTTGTTCTTTTTCTTTCTAAAAATAGAAAACAACCAATACATAAGTATTGCTCCCAGAACCAACCCTAAAAAAGCTTCTATTATGCTATCCATTTTTTAAATATATGAAGATTGCCGTTAACTTTTTATTCCATAATCTTATATAATACAGGCCTACTTGGACTGGCATCGTTTTCAAAAGGTGCCACTTGAAGGTTTAGAAAATAGCAACCATCATCTATACTATTGGGAACAAATATGAATTCTGTAATTGTGGCATTCTGCCTTGGTTGTTCCTTTATATTCCAAAATGCATGATGTGCCAGAAGTGCTCCTCCATCTTTTTCTTTGTCAACCGACGGAAGGTCTATGAGCAAATGCATGATTCCTTTTTTGACTAAAAAATGTATCGCTTCCTCTAACAGATACGGAGGATTTGTATTGGAATACTGCATAGAACGCTTGTTTTCCAAATTTGGAATGGTCCTTATGATCAAAGCTTCCCTTTTTTTGTTCCCCAAAGCATATTTGAGCTGTTTTTCCGATATCACCATATCATCCCCTAATTTTTCTGGAGCGACCGTAATTACTTCTGCCAAGAAAAAAAATTGCTTTAGGTTTTGATTTACGGAATGAAAGTCGGCAGTAATATGGCCCAGACATTCGGTATGCGTCACATGTGAGTGGGGGTTAAACCAAATGTTATTAAAATTAACGGCTGCCCCTTCGGAAACTTTTCCGATAAAATCATCTTCTTGATGTGGTTCAATTTTAGGGGGAGGCAGATACCAAGCATTTACATTGGCATCCGTACCAATTAACGGAATTGAAATATCCAATGGTTTGGATAGATCTATCTTAAAATTTCTGGAACCATGTTTTATGTTTGCAATCATGATTCCAAATTAATCATAAATAAATCAGAGGCAATCCCATCGACCAGAAACTTTCCTTTTTTAGTAGCGATTAGTTTTTTCCCGTCCATAAAAAGTAAGTGCTTTGCTATATATTTTTCGGATTGTTGGTTCAGGTATTCTAGATATTTGATTCCAAAATCTTCCTGCACTCTATTTAAAGAAACACCCCAAATAGTTCGCAAACCTGTCATTACATATTCGTTATACCGATCTTTTTTGGTAAGCGTCTCAATCTCTAACGGAAGTTCCCCTTGCTGTAGGGCTTTTATATATTTTATGTTATTTCTGATGTTCCAACCTCTCCTTTTCCCATCAAAAGAGTGTGCCGATGGGCCTATTCCAATATATTTTTTCCCTTTCCAATATGAGGTATTGTTTTTGGAAAAGAAACCCTCCTTACCAAAATTGGAAATCTCATAATTGACAAAATCATGCGCTTCTAGAGTATCTGCCAAAATATGAAACTGTTCCTGTGCTTGATTATCATCTACAGCATCCACAATTCCTTTTTCTATAAACTTTTTTAATGCAGTTCTGGGTTCTACGGTTAATGCATAACTGGAAATATGGGGAAGCCCAAAAGAGAGGGCTTTGTCGATACTTGCCTGCCATCTTTTGTTGTCCATACCCGGAATTCCGTAAATCAAATCAATGGAAATATTCTTAAAATAACGTGTTGCCCTAGACAATGATTGAATTGCCTCGTTAGATGAATGCGCTCTGTTCATCAATTTTAAATCCTCATCAAAAAAGGACTGAATTCCAATACTCAATCTATTAATTGGGCTTTGGTTCAATTCTAGAATTTTGTCCTCCGTTAAGTCGTCTGGGTTTGCCTCTAAAGTAATTTCTGGGTTTTCAACCACGGTATAGTTCGCATATACCGTTTTTATCAAATCATTTATCTCAACCATTGTAAGAACAGAAGGGGTACCACCTCCAAAATAAATGGTCTCTACCAATTCATTCTTAAACTCATCCTTGCGTAATTCCATTTCTTTCTGAAGTGCCTTGACCATTGCTTCTTTCTTTCTCATTTGAGTGGAGAAATGAAAGTCACAATAGTGGCACGCCTGTTTGCAGAAAGGGATATGGATGTAGATTCCGCTCATTCTCAATTATCAATGTGCAATTATCAATTAACAAAGGGAAGTTATCATTTTCCAATTCTTGTTGTCTTGAGTATCGAAAACATAATTTTTGATAGCTCGTCCGCTTCAATTATAAGTTGATTTGCTTTTTCTTTAGGTATATATCCTGAATCTCGAAGTAACGACAACCAATACTTAGTTTCTAAACTTTCCTTGTAGGCAATAGATATCTTTGCGGAAAAATCAGCTTTTGAAATTGCTCCATTGCCTTCAGAAATATTCGCACCGATTGAAGTGCCCGATTTCAATAACTGTCTGGATAATACGTATTCCTTTTTATCGGCAACAAGATTTTTATACAATCTCACGATTTTCAAGGCAAATTCATAAGATTTCTGCGCAAGTGGGTTATCCTTCATTACTTACTCGCATCGTTCATTAATAAATAAGTGATTGTTCATTGCTCATTGTTCATTGCTCATTGTTCATTGCTCATTGCTCATTGCTCATTGTTCATTGTTCATTGCTCATTGCTCATTGTTCATTGCTCATTGCTCATTGTACCTTCTTCGGATTCTGCTTCACGAAAGCATCCCATCCAGTATAATGTTTGCCAACTTCAACCCTTCCTTCATTATAAAAATGACAGACTGCAGCGGCAAGTCCATCCGTGCTATCCAGATTTTTGGGCAATGTTTTCAACTTTAGCATACTTTGAAGCATTTTGGCCACCTGTTCTTTGGTTGCATTTCCATTTCCTGTAATGGCCATTTTGATCTTTTTTGGCATGTATTCCGTTATAGGAACCTGTCTAGAGAGTCCTGCGGCCATGGCCACGCCTTGTGCACGACCCAATTTGAGCATGGACTGTACATTTTTTCCGTAAAAAGGGGCTTCAATGGCAATCTCATCTGGATGGAATGTATCGATAAGTTCCAAGGTCCGCTCAAAGATCAGTTTTAACTTAGTATAGGGATCGCTATACTTTTTGAGCATTAATTCGTTCATCTGAACAAAATGCATCTGTTTGTTGACTACCTTGATAATCCCAAAACCCATAACCGTCGTACCTGGGTCAATTCCTAAAATAATCTTTTCTGTGGCCAAATTTTTCAATTGGTATTTAGAACTATGGGAAGCCTAAATTTTAACGCAACGGGTATCCCTCTTTTTAATGCTGGAGCTACGGTCGTTAAATCATTTAACCTGTTGGATACTTTTGTATTAAAATCACCTATTTCATTAAGTATTTCCGTGTTTTCCTCAACATTCAATATCGTGATAAATCCATGTTCATCGATTAAAAAGTCAATATAGGTCGTATCGTTCAAGTCCCTTTCTACTTGAAATTGAAGTCCATCCATGGCCTTGGTAAAATACTCCATCATCACACTTTGGAAACAATCTCTTTGTACTTGCTTTGTTGCGGTTTCATCACACTTTTCAAAAAGTGGATACTGGTCAACATCGTTCCAGTCGATTTCCAAGAGTTCTTTATTGACAATCTCTTGGGTCTTATCTTCTTTTGAGGTAAACAGTTCGCAAGAGGCAAGCAAACCAAAAAAACATAACACTAAAAACTTCCGCATACAGCCCCAAATATTTGGCTGAAATTACGATTTTTTGAAGAATCCGCCTTCAAAGTAAAACGTAAAACCCAAAGAGTACTCTTTGGGTTTGATTCAAAATTGCCACCAAACAGAATATATGTTTCCTGTAAAGGTGTTACTGTAGCTTAAACGTTACGGGAATGGAAAAAGGGACACTTACATGCTGTCCATTACTCTTTCCTGGTTGCATTCTTGGTAATTTCGAAATAATATCCGTAACCACATCCTCTAGTATTTTATCGGGACCTCTTGTTCTTATGTCTTCAACAAAGCCTTCTTCCGTTATTGTAAAAATAACATGAACACGCCCTTCGACACCTTTATTTTGTGCTTCTTCCGGGTAATAAAAGTACTTCTTAATATGCGTTTGTATTTTTTCCATAAAACATAATCTCGTATCCGTAGCTCCTTCACATCCCCTAAATATTGGGACTTCATCAATTTCCCCAAATGGAACCGAACTTTTAGAAGTTTGAGATGCGCGCATTGTAGCATCATCTTTTTCTACCTCCATTTTCTGTATCTTACCTTCATCTATATAAATCTTTACGGAATTACTACCATCTTCCGCTATTAAGGTTTGCGCAACATTCGTTTTCATCAATTCATCTGTCAGTTCCTCTTGCCTATTCTTTTCGTCTTCGGTCATTGCATTTAAATCTTCCACCACCAGAAAGGTCTCATTGCCTTTCTTTTCAATTGAGCTTTCAATACTGTTCTTTTCACCTGTCCCGTTTTCACATGAGGTATATAACAACATTCCCATAATAATAGGTAGCAAAAACAGATACTTTAACTGATAAATTCGTTTTGATTTTGATTTTTGTAACATGACTATTCGCTTTTTGATTAATGATTTTTTAAAAAATTGATTGACAAAACTGATGTTTTGGGTTTGAAACACTTCAGATAACAATATTTGGTACTGCTCTTTTTTATTGTGCTTGGATACTTCTGAATCGGCAATGAACTCATGCAGTTCAGCAATTCTTTTTTGATAGAGATACACCAAGGGATTGAACCAAGAAATAATACGCATCAATTCAAAGAACAGTAAATCCAACGAATGCTTCTGCTCAATATGAACAAGTTCATGGGCAATAATGGTTGGGGTGTTTTCTTTAGAAACTTTTGCTCCTAAAAAAATGTACTTGAAGAAGGAAAAGGCAAGTTCACTTTTGTCCACCACAACTTTAGTGTAATTCGTATGATAGCTAACCGCTCCTGTTTGTCGCAAACGATATAAACGAAATAGTTTAAATCCGAACCAAAATGTCATAAACAAGACCCCTATAAAGAAAATAAGATATCCCCATTCTGCTGGAGAGAGAAAAGCAGCTTCAGTATCAGTTGTTCCTACTTGTATCTCATTAAGTTGAAATACAAATTGTGTGTAATTTGAAAATTCCTCAGGAACGGTTGTTTTAAATGCCTCGATCGTAATCCAAGGCAACACAATCGATAGCACATACGTAGCTATCAAATACACCCTGTTCCATTGAAAAAAAGTTTCCCATTTTAAAAACAGGTCATAGATCAACAAAAAAACCAATTGAAATACCAAACACTCTAAAAAATACTGTATCATTCTTCCCCGTCCTTTATTTGTTTCATAATACTTTCCAATTCAGATAGACTAATGTCATTTTTCTGCATAAAAAAGGAAACCATACTTTTAAAAGAACCTTGAAAATAGCCATCTACCAGTTTATTGATGGATTGATTGCTGTAATCGGACTTCTTTACTAAAGGAAAATACAAATGGCCTTTTCCAACTTTTTCATGATCTACAAATCCCTTGTCCTCCAATATCCGCACTATGGTGGATACCGTATTGTATGCTGGTTTGGGTTCTGGCAATTCATCGATTATAGCGGCTACGTTACATTTTTCCAATCGCCACAACAGCTGCATTACTTCCTCTTCTGCTTTAGTAAGCTGTTTCATTATTGAACTAAGTTTTTAGTTTTATATAAAACAAATATAACTAAAATTTTAGTTTAAACTATTTTTTTAGTTAAAAACTAAATTTATTTTAAATATTCCTTGTAACATTAGATCCTTAATTTTGTCTTATTGGTAAATCTGGATTATGGATATTGCTTTACTTGTTCTGGGGTTTGTTTTCATGCTTGTCGGCATACTGGGCAGTTTTCTGCCCGTATTACCTGGACCGCCCATAAGCTGGGTCGGTCTATTATTACTCTATCTTACCAAAGCAGTTCCTGATGATTGGTGGGTTTTGGGCATTACTGCTGCTGTAGCAGTTTTGGTATTTATATTAGATTACATCATCCCAGCGATGGGCACCAAAAAATTTGGTGGTAGCAAGGCAGGGATGATAGGTACGGTAATTGGCTTGTTGGTAGCTATCTTTTTTCCAGTTTTGGGCATATTTGGTATTATCATCTGGCCTTTTGTAGGCGCACTGGTTGGTGAACTCATCAATAAAGCCGATAAGAAAACTGCACTAAAAGCTGCGTTTGGTTCATTTATTGGGTTTCTCACGGGCACCTTTCTAAAATTTATGTTGGCTGTAATTTACTTGGGGATTTTTGTGGTAAAGGTTTGGGAGTACAGAACTCCTCTATTTACTTTTTAAATGACCACTCAGTCTATGGAGTAGTAACGAGTTGAAAGAACTACACATATGCTTTCGGCAAAAATTATACTTTAAAAAACGTAACAATACTATTTTTCATTTGTCTTTAGATGCAACTGACAAACCAACAAATGAAAAACACTAAGCTAGTTTTACTACTAATAACTATATTATTTTCCTGCACACAACAAAAAGAAAAATCCTTTAACATAGGTCAAAAATCAATAACGTATGTGGACGAATCAAGAAACAGACCGTTACTAACGGAAATATGGTATCCCACTTTGGATACATTGACCAAAAAAGAACCAAAAGAAAACCGAAAAGAGCTTTTTAAAACTATCAGAACAATTCCGAACGCAACGATTCCCAATGAGAAGTTTCCGTTACTATTGGTTTCGCACGGAACGGGAGGCAACAGGTTTTCATTGACTTGGTTCATAGAAAGAATGGTAAAAGAGGGGTATATTGTTGTTTCACTAGACCACTACGGGAATTCAACTTTCAATAAAATACCCCGAGAATTCGTAAAATGGTGGGAAAGAGCTATTGATGTTCAATTTGTGCTGACAAACATTCTTGAAGACCGAGAAATTGGAACAAAAATAGACACTTCGCGAATAGGGGGAGTTGGTTTTTCCTTAGGGGGCTATACAAATATCGCGTTGGCAGGTGGTTATGTAGATAGAACAGTTAGAGAAGATGAAAACTCCGAGGAAAGGGAAATGCCTGCCGAATTTCCAAAAACGGACGAAATCATAGATTTTGAAAATGACAGTCTTATCGTTTCATCTTACAATAAATACAGAAACCTAGTAAAAGATGATAGAATCAAGGCTTTTTTTGTAATGGCGCCAGCAATTGGTTTTGGGTTCCATTCCACAGCGCAAACAGAAAAAATTACAGCACCTATTTTTATCGTAGCAGGAAAAGGCGATACAAACACACCCATAAAAAACAATGCCGAAAAGTACAATCGGTTAATCAAAACCAGCCAAATACATCTATTCAATGAAGATGTAAATCATTATGTGTTTTTGAATGAGCCTACAACATTTGGGAAAGATATAGCACCAGAAATAACGATTGACAAACCTACCGTCAGCAGAAAGAAAATACACGAAGAAACGTTGAAACTAGCACTGGATTTTTTTAAAAATTCGTTATGAACTACAACCTAGACTTCAGTTAATCTTAGATAAACACTTCTGTAAAACCACAAAAAGATCACAACCACTCCACCTTATCTTCAATCGGGGTTCGGCTTGAAGGAGGTATGGCATCATCATAATACCCCATATATAAAAATCCAAGACATTTTTCCCCATCGTTTAAATCAAAGAATTCATCCATATACGTAATGAGGCCAGGAGAACTCCAATAGCATCCCAAGCCCATTTCTGTGCAGCACAGCCACATATTCTGTACGGCCATGGCAGTGGCGGCCAACTCTTCCCATTCTGGCAAACTTTCATTAGGGTCACGCTGCATACAAATGGCAATTACCGCACCCGATCGAGCTGGGTTTTCTTGTAGTTTTCTTATTTTTATCTGCTTTGGTTTTGAATCTATTTCTTGGTATTTATCCGACAGAAATTTTCCTAATGCCACCTTTTTCTCTCTCATTACAACCTTGAACCGCCATGGTTCGGTTTTTTTATGGGTAGGTGCCCAATTTGCAGCCTCCAAAAGTCGCTCAACAGTTTCCTTTTCGATAGGTCTATCGTTATATTGTGCTGGAAAAACACTTCGTCTCTTCTTAATTAAATCAAATATCATAACCCTACTTTTATACGTCTCTCAAAGTTACATCTTGAAACGTTTTCGTGCTACAACTTTAATAGTAAATCCATGCAATTTTTCAATGCTGGGTTTCGATTGTCCTCTTTCCATACCATTGATAAAACAGCCCGCTGCTCAATCTGCTCCAATTCAATAAACTTAACCTTCATTTGAAACCCATATTGCAAGGCCGTAGGAACTATGGCTATACCCAACTTGTTTTCCACCAATTTAAAAACAGTTTGTGCATGAACCGATTTATGGGAAACATTGGGCGTGAAACCAGCATCTTCACAAATGCTCAAAACTGTATCATAATATTGCGGACTATAGTCTTGTGAGAAAAGAATAAAATCGTCCGTTGCAACTTGACCAATATTTTTAAATCCTTTCATGTCTAATGGATGGTCTTTAGGCAGAACCAACGAAAAAGTATCCTCAAAAACAGGTTTTAGTTTTAGTCCTTTTGGCACTCTTGACAATCGTACAAACCCTAAATCCAATTTGTCGCTAAGAATTGCAGGTATCTGTGCCCTGTTCGAGAGCTCTTCAAGGCTGGTATGTATAAAGGGAAAATTTTCTTTTAAGTCCAACAGTAAATTTGGAATGACATTTTGCATTGCAGAACCCAAAAATCCAATTCTAATCTCACCTAAATGCCCTTCGCCAATAAGTTTTAATTGTTTTTTGGTCTGCTCCAAATGGTTCAGTATAAACTCTACTTCTCCTTTTAAAAATTCCCCTGCTGGTGTTAGCCTAACTTTTTTCTTATCTCTAATGAATAGTTGTGTTTGGAGGATTCCTTCCATCTGTTTGATCTGCGTGCTTACCCCAGGTTGGGATATAAATAGTCTTTCTGCTGCCTTACGATAATGCAATTCTTCCGCCACGGCCAAAAAATAAATGAAATGTCTTAATTCTATTTGATAATTCATAGTTATTAAATACTACAAAAATAAGTATTAGTAATTATTAATAACACATGCTACCTTTATAAATCTCAAGTTAAGTTTATGGAACTACCCAAAACATTTCATTTTGGCGAACATTATCTAACAGCGAGCATTGCTTTAGGCATTGCCAAAGGTTCGGTCAAAGGAATACTATCCGCAGATTATCTCAAGAAAATAGAAGAGAGTAATCTTCGGGTTCAAAATATTGTTGCCAAGGGAGACACCGTTTATGGAATCAATACGGGATTTGGACCTCTATGTAATACCAAGATTTCCAAGGAGGATACTAAAATTCTTCAGTCCAATATTTTACAAAGCCATAGTGTTGGAGTTGGCAAGCCCATATCCAAAGTACTTGCCAAACTAATGCTCATCTTAAAAATCCATGCGCTAGCTAAAGGATATTCCGGTATTGCAGTTGCTACAATTAATCGAATGCTCTGGCATTTGGAGCATGATGCCATTCCGGTAGTTCCATCACAAGGTTCTGTGGGAGCATCTGGAGACTTGGCTCCTCTTTCTCATTTATTTCTTCCACTAATAGGACTGGGCAAGGTAAATTACAACGGTGAAACCATCACCACGGAGCAATTATTCAAAAAAACTGGGCTTCAACCTTTGGAACTTGGGCCAAAGGAGGGCTTGGCGTTAATAAATGGCACACAATTCATTGCTGCACATGGTGTAATGGTCTTGCAAAAACTTCAATATTGTCTTAGACATGCCGATATTATTGGGGCTATGATGTTGGAAGGACTTCAAGGTTCCATGAGACCTTTCCATGAGGAATTGCATGCACTTCGACCTTTTAAAGGAAACCAACATGTGGCCGGGAGAATACGAACACTGCTCCAAGGTTCCGAAATTTTGGAAGACCATATCGACTGTGAACGTGTTCAAGATCCTTATTCGCTTCGTTGTATGCCTCAAGTGCATGGCGCATCTAGAAATACATGGTTGCACTTAAAAGAATTGTTGGAAGTTGAGCTAAACTCCGTTACCGACAACCCAGTAATCATTAATGATGAATTAACCATTAGCGGTGGCAATTTTCACGGACAGCCCTTGGCCATGGCTTTGGACTACGCTGCACTGGCAGCTTCAGAATTAGGGAGCATTTCGGACCGAAGAATCTATTTGGCACTGGAAGGAAATAGTCCAGGAGTACCCAAATTATTAATGGAAGATACCGGAATCAATTCTGGATACATGATTTTACAGTACACTACAGCAGCATTAGCCAGTGAAAATAAAAGTCTGTGTTTTCCGGCGAGCGCGGATAGTATCCCAACCTCTTTAGGACAAGAAGACCATGTGAGCATGGGATCAATAAGTGGGAGAAAAGCACTTCAGATTATTGAAAATGTGGAGAAGATATTGGCTATTGAACTATTGACTGCCGCGCAAGCCTTTGAATTTAGAAAACCTTTAAAATCAGGTATTGTATTGGATGAAATTCATAAATTCATAAGAACCAAAGTTTCCTTCGCAGATAGTGACCGCGTTTTTGCTGATGATATTGAAAAAGGAATAGAAACTATCCAAAAAGGTGAAATTATTGCGCTAGTGGAAAAAACCATGACAGCAAAAAACCTTCAATGGAACACCCCTTATCTAGAAGAATTTGAAACATACTAACTCATGAGCAAACCACTATTAATAGGTCCATTTACACAACTGCTTCCAATGTCAGGTTTACCACTTAAAGGAGCTCTATCAGATGACCAATTGGTCATCATTGAGCAAGGAGGCATTCTTGTTTCCGAAGAAAAAATCAAAGCTGTTGGTAATTTTGAGGATTTAAAGTCCGATGCGGTCGACACCCACCATATTGAAGGACAACATGTTTGCCTTCCGGGATTTGTAGATTCCCATACACATATCTGTTTTGGTGGTTCGCGAGCTAGAGATTATGCTTATAGAAATTCTGGAAAGACTTATCTGGAAATTGCCAAAGCCGGAGGCGGCATATGGGACACTGTGACACAAACTCGCAAAGCTTCTCAAGAGGATTTGATTGAAGGCATTATCTCAAGAAGCAAAACCCATTTAGAAAATGGTACAACAACGATAGAAGTAAAAAGTGGTTATGGCCTTTCTATTGATGAAGAACTCAAAATGCTAAGGGCCATCAAACAAGCAGAGAAAAAAACACAAGCAGATCTAATAGCAACATGTTTGGCCGCCCATATGAAACCAAAAGATTGGAATAGCAACAAAAATTACCTAGAGGAAATTGCCACACAACTGTTCCCCATTTTAAAATCTGAAGGGCTTAGCAATCGGATTGACGCCTTTATTGAGGAAAGTGCATTCTCAGCATTGGAGATAGCCCCCTATTTTAGGAAAGCAAAGGCAATGGGGTTTGATATAACGGTACATGCGGATCAATTTACGACTAGTGGAAGTGAAGTAGCCATACATTTTGGTGCCATAAGCGCTGATCATTTGGAAGCCAGCACCGAAAATGAAATTCAGTTGTTGGCCAACAGCAATGTTATTTCTACAGCATTACCCGGAGCTTCCTTAGGTTTAGGATGCGCCTTTACCCCTGCCCGAAAGCTATTAGATGCAGGAGGAGCTTTGGCCATTGCTAGCGACCATAATCCTGGTTCGGCACCAATGGGGCATTTGTTCACCCAAGCAAGTATTCTAGGGACCTTTGAAAAACTCTCAAATGCGGAAGTACTGGCCGGGATTACTTTTAGGGCAAGTGCTGCTTTGAATTTGACAGACCGAGGTGCTTTGGAAACAAACAAGCTTGCTGATTTTGTTGTTTTTCCAACCGATAACTATCAGGAAATAACCTATCATCAAGGACAGCTAAAACCCAGTATGGTCTGGAAAAATGGGAAACAAGTTTTTGAAAGAAATTAATATGGAACTTCAAGAATTCAAATCGCAAGTCCTTCAGGGAATACCTGAACAGCTTCCAACGCCAAGGCCCTATCCCAAAAACGGCAATCCAGCTCCCAAACGAAAGGATATTTTATCAAAAGATGAGAAAAAGCTGGCCGTTCAAAATGCATTGCGCTACTTTCCAAAGGATTGGCATGTAGAATTGGCCAAAGAGTTTGCCAATGAACTTAATAGTTATGGAAGAATTTATATGCATCGATTTAAACCAAACTACAAGCTATACGCTAGGCCTATTTCTGAATATCCAGCAAAAACAAAACAGGCCGCTGCAATTATGCTAATGATTCAGAACAATCTTGACCCCGCTGTGGCGCAACATCCTGAGGAACTCATTACCTATGGGGGTAACGGAGCCGTATTTCAAAACTGGGCGCAGTACTTGTTGACCATGAAATATTTGGGTGAGATGACGGAGGAACAAACCTTGCATATCTATTCGGGGCATCCCATGGGATTATTCCCCTCTTCCAAAGAAGCGCCAAGAGTCATCGTTACCAATGGCATGATGATTCCCAATTACTCCAAACCTGACGATTGGGAAAAATTCAATGCTCTAGGGGTTACACAATACGGACAAATGACAGCAGGCTCCTATATGTATATTGGACCGCAAGGTATTGTTCACGGTACCGCCATTACCGTAATGAACGCTTTTAGAAAAGTATTGAAAAAAGATGAATCCCCCAACGGAAAAGTGTTCTTAACGGCAGGTTTAGGTGGCATGAGTGGCGCCCAACCCAAAGCTGGCAATATTGCAGGTTGCATTACTATTTGCGCCGAAGTGAACCCAGAAGCGGCTAAAAAAAGACACCAACAAGGTTGGGTGGATGAGTTGTTGACCGATATATCTGAGCTAGTTAAAAGAACCAAAGAAGCCATTGCTAAACATGAAGTAGTGTCATTGGCCTACATAGGTAATATTGTTGAAGTTTGGGAAGAATTTTATGAAGAGGATATTTTTGTTCACTTGGGATCAGACCAAACTTCCTTGCACAATCCTTGGGCCGGAGGGTATTATCCGGTTGGCCTGTCCTTTGAAAAGGCTAATGAAATGATGGTTGAGAATCCATCCGAATTTAAAAACCAAGTGCAGGAGTCTTTACGAAGACAAATAAATGCCATCAACAAGCACACAAAAAAAGGCACCTACTTTTTTGATTATGGCAATGCTTTTTTATTGGAAGTTTCCCGTGCTAATGGGGAAGTAATGGCTGAGAACAATATCGATTTCAAATATCCATCTTACGTTCAGGATATTTTAGGGCCAATGTGTTTTGACTATGGTTTTGGCCCATTTAGATGGGTCTGCGCTTCTGGCAATCCCAAAGATTTACAGCGAACCGATGCTATTGCTTTGGAAGTCATGAAAGAAATCAAGACTACTGCACCCGAAGAAATTCAGCAGCAAATGCAAGACAATATTATATGGATTGAAGAGGCGGAACAGAACAAATTGGTAGTCGGTTCGCAAGCTCGAATTTTATACGCCGATGCCGAAGGCCGAGCCAAGATTGCAGACGCTTTTAATACCGCTATTTCCAAAGGTGATATTTCGGCTCCAGTGGTCTTGGGACGTGATCATCACGATGTAAGTGGCACCGACTCTCCCTTTAGAGAAACCAGTAATATATATGATGGTAGTAAATTTACTGCAGATATGGCCATTCATAATGTAATTGGCGATAGCTTTAGAGGCGCTACTTGGGTCTCCATCCATAATGGTGGTGGTGTTGGCTGGGGCGAAGTCATGAACGGAGGTTTTGGGATGGTCCTGGATGGTTCGAAAGAGGCTTCCCGTAAATTGAAAAGCATGTTGTTTTATGATGTAAATAATGGTATTTCGAGAAGAAGTTGGGCCAGAAACAAAGAGGCTATATTTGCCATAAAACGTGAAATGGTACGTACTCCTAATTTAAGGGTAACTTTACCTAATCTAGTCGAACCCGATATATTGGAACATCTTTTTTAATGTATAATGAAATACTATACAAATCCAAATAAGGACATTTGGCATGGGCGGGTCAGCAATAAGTACCTGTACCTACATGAAAAAGTACGGTGTGTTCCTTTACTTGAGATTTCTGAACCCTCAAAAAAATCCATTGCATTATTGGGATATGCCTGTGATGAGGGCGTAAAAAGAAATCAAGGTAGAATAGGAGCCGCACAAGGTCCCGAAGTCATTAAAAGAAGTTTGGGAAAGTTTCCAAATCATCTCGCTAGTACTGTGTTATTACATGATGCTGGCACGATAAGCTGTGAAGACGAAAATATGGAAGCCGCTCAAGAGACCCTTTCAAAAGCTGTTGCTTCACTTCTGGAAAAGAAACAATTCCCTATTGTTTTGGGTGGCGGTCACGATATGGCTTATGGTCATTACCATGGCATAAAAAACTTTTTAGATTCAGAGAATAACAAACAGACTATCGGTATCATAAACTTTGATGCCCATTTTGACCTCCGTCAGAATACAATCAACAATAACTCTGGCACTCCCTTTTATCAAATCGCAAAAGAGTCTAAAAGAGAGGATATTCCATTCAATTATTTGTGCCTTGGGATTAGGAAAGATGCTAACGACCGTACGCTTTTTCAAACAGCAAAAGACTTGAATGTAACTTATATTCTTTCAGATACTTTTCAGATGCAGTTTTTGGATGAAATCAATACGTGGATAGAAGCCTTTATTAAAAATGTGGACAAGGTTTACGTAACCATAGATTTAGATGGATTTTCTTCCGCTTATGCACCGGGAGTAAGCGCGCCATCCCCCATGGGGTTTACACCAGAGATTGTACTGGAATGTCTTAAAACTATTATTGGTTCAGGGAAATTGATAAGTCTGGACATTGCAGAAATGAATCCAAAGTTTGATATTGATGGCCAAACTGCAAAACTGGCCGCATCTCTTCTGCATTACATGATGCACGCGCTCTGGGGAAATTGATGGTCACTAACAAAAAAAGCCTTCCTTATGGAAAGCCTTTCATTGGTGAGCATCGTTTGATGCTTCAACCTGATTTCAATCAAATATAGATTGAAATCCAACACAACGTGGCAAAGATAGCAAAGTATTTGGATGTATCAACTTGTTTGGATGATATCACAACTAGTTAGACTGCTTTGATAACGTAGGTTACTATCCCCCAAATCAACAAATCGCTCCCTTTGGGAACTTTGATGGGTTTATATTTTTTATTTTCAGGCATTAGCGTAATAGAATCCTTTTCTATTTGAAGTCGCTTTACCGTGAATTCACCATCAAAAAAACAAACCGCTATTTTACCGTTCTCAGCCTCTAGGCTTCTATCTATCACCAATAAATCCCCATCATCAAGACCTGCTCCAATCATGGACCTACCACTTACCCTGGCAAAAAATGTAGCTTCTTTATTATGAATTAAACTAGTATCTAAGCTGATACGTTTCTCCTTAAAATCTTCGGCAGGGGAAGGAAATCCTGCAGAGACAGTATTATTGGATATTGGAATATTTATATTTTTACCTTTATCTGGAGTGAAAAAAGTCAATACATTGGTCTCACCTACTTTTCTTGAACTCATTTCACCCTAATAATGTCGTTAATATTGGTCGTGTACTTTGGGGAAAGGTGCTCTTGTCGCATTTTCCATGTACGTTCTAAATCTTGGTTTGCAATTTTAACTTTATGTCCATACTTATCGTTCACACTATCCATTACTTTCATGATTTCGTGGTGTTTGGGGTCTTCAGATAAAAACAAATCCAATTGTCTTTCATTTGTAGGAACCAGGCCAGAAACGACTACTCCTGCTTTTTTATATTTTATACCCTGCTTATAAATTGAGCGTACTGCTTCTATTGCATAGGAGCTTATCGTTAAGCTTGAATCTGTAGCATAGGGTAAGGTAATGATAGCACTATTTCTATGTTGTGGCTCATCTTTCTTATGCTTATTACTCCTAAGAAAAACAACAATATGGTTACAACTACTATTCTGGCTTCTTAATTTTTCTGCACAGCTACCTGCAAAAGTAGATATCCGCTCCTTGATATTCTCAATATCAGAGTACGTGTATTCAAAACTCCGTGTCGTAGCTATTGCTTTTCTATCTCTAGTATCATCATCCAGCTCAAGTGTTGGAATTCCTTCTAAATCCTTTTTTAAACGTAATCCAATGATTGCCATTTGCTTTTTGACCCAATCATCTGACAATTGAGTAAAATCGTAAGCTGTCTTTACATTTTTGGATTTTAACCGCTTCAGGTTTCCGTGACCAACTCCCCAAACGGTTTCTATCTTCGTCCATTTTAATGCTTTTACACGTTCTTCATTAGTATTGATCACAAATACCCCATTTGTCCTTGACCTGAATTTTTTAGCTATTTTATTTGCGACTTTGCCCAGCGCTTTTGTAGGTGCCATTCCTATACTGATCGGGATTCCTGTGCTTTTTTGCACTTTATGCTGAATTTCTCTTCCGTACACATCAAAATCATAGTCATCAAATCCCTCAAACTTCAAAAAAGCCTCATCAATGCTATACACTTCCACGTCTGGAGTAAACGTACTTAAAATATTCATTACTCTTTTACTCATATCACCGTATAAGGGATAATTGGATGAGAAGACCTTTATACCATTGTCCTCACAAAACCTACGATACTTAAATGCTGGAGCAGCCATGGGCAACCCAAGTTTTTTGGCTTCATCACTACGAGAGATAAAGCAACCATCATTATTGGATAAAACGGCTATGGGAACATTGTTGTATTGGGGCTGAAAAGCCCGTTCACAAGAGGCATAGAAGTTATTGCAATCAACTAAAGCAAACATGCTCTAATGTAATGGATTTTTACTTTTTTAAAAGCAATCTTGGCTATAAAATTATATTTTTGTATATATAAAATATATATTTTATGAAAAGAGTTCGAAAATTAATTGATCTTGATGAGAATGCGCTAAGTGTTTTGGAAGCTGAAGCAAAAAAACAAAAACGCTCCTTGAAGAGTTTCCTGGAATATACTATTGAAGAAACTGCGAGAAGGCTAGAATCACCATCAGAAGAATATACAATCATGATGGATGACATGCTTTCCCGTTTGGAAAAAGGAGAAGTCCAATTCAACCCCATCGAAGAGATAGAAAAAAAGTATGGACTATAAAGTCGATATTTCAAAGGAAGCACAGATTGAACTTGGTTTTGCAGATTGCTTTTTTAGAACAAAAAATCTGGAAAGAGAGTTTCTGAAGGGTTTTGGAAAGCAACTCCAGTTTTTAAAAACTACCCCTCAATCCTTTCAAATTAAATATCAAAGTATTCGAATACTACAATTTGAAAAATTCAATTACGCTATTCATTATGTCATTAAAAATAACAATGTCTTGATATTAAGAATATTAAATCAACGTAAAAGCTTTTAAAATGGTTGAAGTAAAGCAATCAAAACTAACTTACTGCAAGTTCCTCAAGTGCGTTCACCAAATAATCAATGTCTTTTTTGGTAGTGTAAATGGCAAAAGAGAGCCGTAGTGCGTTTAAACCGTGACTCGACATAGGCCTACAATCGATTCCATAAGTATCCCAAAGTTTTTCCTTAATGTCCTTAACGTCCTTTCCATTTACCTCTACCACCTGAATCGCCGCAGAAAGGCGATCAAGTACTGGACTTTTTATGGTAAAATGATCATTGTTCTCGATTTTGGAGCGGAAATATGCTTTAAGCTCGTAGCTACGTTTATGAATTGCCTCAGCGCCTATCGTATTATGAAAATCTATTGATGCACCCAAACCTAAAACTTCGGGTAGATTGCGGGTGTTGTAATTTTCCAATCTCCGAATACTTTCATCTGTATGACCCCTCGCCACCATAAGAGGTTTTAAGTGGTGTTGACTTTCTTTTTTTGCGTAAAAGATTCCCACTCCTTTTGGAGAAAACAGCCATTTATGGGAGCTAGCTGCATAAAAATCACAGCCCAACTCATTCAGGTCTATATTAAACATTCCTGCAGACTGTGCTCCATCAACAGCGACCAAAATACCGTTATCATGTGCTATTTTAGAGACCTCTTTTACGGGCAACATCATACCATTGGTATTTACCATATGGCACATAGATATTACTTTAGTCTTGGAAGTAATTGCTTTTTTGTAAACATCGGTTAGTTCCGAAACCGTTTTAGGAAGAATCGGTAATTCTGGACGGACCAATTTTATTCCTTTCGTCTCCTGCCAAACTTCCCAAGGAATAGTACCGCTGGCATGTTCATGGTCTGCTAGAATTACTTCATCACCAGCTTGTAAATCAAAGCTGCGTGCAATAAGGTTCATTCCCTCGGTAGTGTTATGAATCAAGGCAATTTCCTCTTTATCCACCGAAAAGAGACTGGCAACATTTTTTCTGACTTGTTCTTTTTCTTCTTGCCATCCGCCCCACATGTATTTTGAAGGAAAACCATCTAACAGATTTCTAAATTCGAGCGTGGCCTGGCGTATTGAAGTGGCAGAAGCTCCAAGAGAAGCATTATTAAAATAATGAAGTCCTTCAGCCATGCTAAATTGGGATTTGACCAACTCCCAGTAGGCTTCCGAACTATAATCCCCTTCCATTAAGCCTTCAGCTTTCCAATATTCGGACAGTGAATTGCCAAACATCGGTAAGGTTAAAGATCCCAGTGCTCCTTGACCGATACGTTTTAAAAATACCCTTCGATTTTTACTACTCATATCATTTCTCTTAAAAGCATATCATTGTTGAAATAACACTAGTCCAATATAAGGATTTCACCCCATCCCAATTAAGAAATTGAGTTGAACCTAAAATCTATTTGAAGATATAAGTAGCTGGCATCAAAAAAATAATTTTCTCATAACTATACAGGAAGATTTTGAACTTTAGATTTTACTATCTTGTACAAAACCAAATGACCTACCTCTTTAATAGATAACCCCATGATGAAAGAATCGTTTCTCACCGCCCTTGCAATCCTTTACTTGGTAGCCATCCCCCACTTAAACGCTCAAAGCACCAATACGGATTTTGTTTACGCAGGAGTCGGTATCAGATTTGTTATGCAGATGGAGCGAGTAGACTACACGATTCTATTTAGAAAAGATGGTACTTTTTGTGAAGACCTCCATGAAAAAGATTGGCAAACCAAGGTAAATGGTCGTTATAAAGAGACCGAAAGTGAAATTATAATGGAATATGTGGACAATACTATAGAAAATGACACTATCACTTTTGAGGACAATAAGTTAATAGGCGATTTTTATGGTACTCAGGTTATTCGAATGGAACCGCCTAACAAAGTACCCTCGGGATATTATAGTTTTTCCAGTACCAGTAGTTCAGGAGGTATGGGAACGGGTATGGCCTATGTAGGCACACAGCATTATGAAGGATTTAATTTTTATGACGATGGTACATTCAACAAAAGTACCTCAGGAGCGGTTATTGTTAGCGGGAACAATGTTGCTGGAGGAACAAGTAGCGACAACGCCGAAAAAGGCAAGTACACCATAAAGAACGGCTTGTTGACTTTATCCTATGATAATGGAAAGGTTGAAAAAAGCAGTTTTTTTTATGATAGTAGCGAGACCGATGATTTCATGGTCGTTATTGATGGATACATCTATTTTTATGGAGATGAAGAAGAAAGTAACGCTGAGAATTCAACAGCAAACGAAAGTAGTTTTCACAATGAAAGTACTATAGCCACAAGAAAAGAAGATGATGCACTCAGTCTTCTTCGGAAAACAAAACAGGTCCATGGCGGTAAATATATTGATGCCATAAAAACGGTTAAAACCGAATTTGTAATATCTGGAATAGCATTCAAAGCTTTAATGGATGTGGAAAAATCATTTATACGCTTAGAGTCACTTGATGCTTCTTTCCCATATGTTGAACAACTGGAAGGTAATACAGGTTGGGTTTACAAAAACAGACGTAGTCAGCAAATGCCGAAAGAAAGAGTGGCAGAATTACAGTTTAGTTTTTCTTCAGGAATATTAGGATTACAGGAAAAAGTACTTCAACAAACCGTGGTCAAGGAAATCAAAGAGACTGATGATACTACCGTAATCGCTTTAGGTATTGGAGAAAACATTATAGGATATGCCATAAATAATGAAACCTATAGAATGCTCGGAACATTTAGCTTGAAAAATGGACAAAAAGAAATTACCACGATGTCCAATTTTAAAAAAACAGGGAATCTTTTACTTCCATTTACAGAAATGATCGAAACGCCCGAAGCTAATGTTGATGTTAAGTACAACAGCTATGAGATAAATACAATTTTAACCTCAAAAGATTGGGCTAAACCAAACTAATGTTTAATAAAGGCATCTTATTTAAAAGCAGGAAGCCCGGTAATGTCGGCTCCAGTAATCAACAAGTGAATATCGTGTGTACCTTCATAAGTAATGACACTTTCCAGGTTCATCATATGGCGCATGATGCTATATTCACCAGTAATTCCCATACCACCCAAAACCTGTCTGGCTTCACGGGCGATATTGATTGCCATATCCACATTGTTCCGTTTAGCCATAGAAATCTGTGCGGTTGTTGCTCTACCTTCGTTTTTAAGTTGCCCCAATCGGAATGCCAATAATTGTGCTTTGGTGATTTCGGTAATCATCTCCGCCAGTTTTTTCTGCTGTAGTTGCGTAGCAGCTATTGGTTTTCCAAATTGAACACGTTCTTTGGCATAACGTAGTGCAGTATCATAACAGTCCATTGCTGCGCCAATGGCTCCCCAAGCAATGCCGTAACGAGCAGAATCCAAACAACCTAAAGGGGCGCCCAATCCAGTTTTATTGGGCAATAAGTTTTCTTTGGGCACTTTAACATTATCAAAAATAAGTTCTCCGGTTGCCGAGGCACGTAACGACCATTTGTTATGGGTTTCGGGAGTGGAAAAACCTTCCATTCCACGTTCTACGATAAGCCCGTGTATTCTTCCCTCCTCATTTTTTGCCCAAACCACTGCAACATCAGCAAAAGGTGAATTGGAAATCCAAAGTTTGGCGCCATTTAATAAAAAATGGTCCCCCATATCTTTGTACTTGGTTTCCATACCACTAGGATTGGAACCATGATTGGGTTCTGTTAATCCAAAGCAGCCCATCCATTCTCCCGTCGCCAATTTTGGTAAATATTTCTTTCGCTGTTCTTCGGTACCATATGCAAAAATTGGGTACATCACCAAAGAGGATTGTACCGAAGCCGTTGAACGCACTCCACTATCACCTCTTTCAATTTCCTGCATAATCAAACCGTAGCTGATTTGATCTAAGCCTGCTCCTCCATACTCTTCTGGAATGTAAGGCCCAAATGCTCCAATCTCCGCCAAACCACTCAAAATCTGATTTGGAAATTCCGCCTTCTGGGCGTATTCCTCAATAATTGGTGAAATGTCACGCTTTACCCATTGGCGGGCGGCATCACGCACCAACTTATGTTCTTCAGAAAGTAAATCATCAAGATTATAGTAATCCGGGGCTTCAAATAAATCAGGTTTCATTCAGCAAAGTTTTATCAAATGTACTAATGAAATATAACAATACCAGAAGCTTCTGTTACATTTTTAAATAGAATGCTTTGGTCAAATCAATATATTCTTGAGAATATTGATGTCGCTCTAATTCGATAACAAGTTCATCGATTTTTGGTTCTACTTCAGAGAAGCTAAATTCGAGTAAACTTCGTTTTACCTCTGCTTTGGGGTTTCCTTTCACCCACATAATTCTATTTGGAAAGAGACCGAAACTTTCTGCCATAAAAATAAAATCGCTTTCTTCCTTAAAAGGTATAATTACAGATAAGATTCCCTTTTTGGAAAGGAGCTTTGCCGCTGCACTCAACAATTCGTTAAAAGGTAAAGAACCGTTTTGGCGCGCATTATCTCGTGAAGTATTTCCACTTGCAACATTCTCTGAGTAAAACGGTGGATTGGAAACGATCAAATCGAACTGATCTTCAATCTCATCAACAAACTCATCCAAGCCTGCATGATAGCAAAACAATCTATCCGCCCATGACGAGGCTTCGAAGTTTTCCACACATTGTTCATAGGCATTTTCGTCCAACTCAATAGCATCGATTGTTTCTGCATTGGACCGTTGTGCCAATTGTAATGAGATTACCCCTGTTCCTGCACCTATATCCAATATACTGCTTGGATGATGCCCCAGCCATGTCCATGCACCCAATAAAACTCCATCGGTACCAATTTTCATGGCACAGCGGTCTTGATGAACGGTAAATTGTTTGAATTGAAATGGCTTTGACATACCTTAATTTAGGTATAAATCTACAAGCCCTTCCGGTGTTTTCACATGAATCTCCTTATTATGGCGATCTACTTTAGTAATGATATCATCGTTGATAGGGATCAGTAACTCTTTTCCACCTTTCTCCGCTTCAAAAAGCTCTTGGGATGCACTGTCGTTTACCGCTTTTATAATTCCAATATCACCATGTATCTCATCTATTAATGTAAACCCAATAACTTCATGGAAATAAAATTTATCTCCTGTTAAAGGAGGGAGCATATCCAACGGTAGATATAGTTCGGCTCCTATCATTTTATCAGCAGTTGGCTCATCTTTGACTTCTTCAAAATCGATACGGAGCAATGCCGATTTATGCAATCGACAACGGTCAATAAAAAATGGAATCAGATTGTTTCCTATTGAAACAAATACTGATTCCATGTTTTCGTAAATATCGGGTTCATCGGTATCTAATTTCACCAATAACTCACCCTTAAAACTATATTTTGAAACGACTTTGCCTAGGTAGAAACAATCTTCCTTGCGCATCGTACGAGTATTTACTCTTCTTCTTTGCTAGCTTCAGCAGGAGCAGACTCCTCAGCTTTAGCTTCTGGCTCAGTAGCTTCTTCTTTAACTGGCTCTTCAACAGCTGGAGTTTCTTCGGCAACGGTTTCAGTTGCTTCTACCGCTTCTTCAGCAGGAGCAGTTTCTTCAGCAACCTCTTCTTCTACTTCTGGCAATGCAGCGGCAGCACGTTTATCACTGAATTCTTTTTCAGCTTCCAATGCTTTGGCCTTAGCGTCTGCTTTTGCTTTATCCAAGCCACCAACTTTATTGGCAATAGCTTTTTCTTTTTCTTCGACCCATGCCTTGAATTTTTCTTCGGCTTGTTCTTCGGTTAACGCTCCTTTACGTACACCACCCAATAAATGGTGTTTTAAAAGCACACCTTTGTACGATAGAATCGCTCTAGCAGTATCAGTAGGTTGCGCACCATTGCTTAACCATTTTACAGACCCATCAACATCTAAATTGATTGTAGCTGGATTGGTATTGGGATTGTAAGTTCCCAACTTTTCCAAATATTTACCATCTCTTTTTGATCTTGAATCTGCAGCAACCACCCAATAGAATGGCTTACCTTTTTTACCGTGTCTCTGAAGTCTAATTTTTACTGGCATATCACATTAATTTGTAGGGTGCCCGACCCTGGTTATTAATTCTTTTTAATCGCTTTCTAGTTAAGCGGGTGCAAATATACGTTTATTTTATATTGTTGCAACCATCCCTTTGAATAAAGTTAAATCCTTTAACATTCATCCAAAATATCGTTAAAACGATGCTAAACCGCTGTAAATTCTTGGATTTACGACATATTCCTGTAAATTGTGTAGTGTAGTTGTTGAAAGTCAATAACACATATAAATTAAAAATGATAAGAGATTAATGAAGTACACAGTAGAAATTTCAAAAAAGTTAAATGAATTATTAGAAAGAACCTATGATGCTGAAAAAGGTTTTAAGCAAGTTGCTGAAAAAGCCAATAATGAAGCAATCAAGGAATTCTTCGAAAATAGAGCCAAACAACGATACGATTTTGGACATGAATTGAAAAAGGAGATAAAGGCTTTTGGGCAGGATCCTGATAAAGATGGAAGCACGGAAGGAACCCTACACAGAACTTGGATCAACTTTAAGTCCCTATTCTCATCAAATGACGATGAAGCCATATTGGAAGAGGTAAGACGTGGTGAGAATGAAGCCATTGAAACCTATAATGATATCTTGAACGACAAAGATTTTGTATTACCACCATCCACAGAAAATATGTTGATGAGACAGCGTACTATGATAAGGGAAACATTGAAAACAGCGGATTTATACGAAAACGCCATATCATAATCGACATTAACATACTAAAATGAAAGAGCTGGACTTGTGTCCAGCTCTTTTTAGTTAATAACTCCTCACAACTCTATTTTTGGAAAATCCAGTATTTCTATAATTTTATTCATTGCTTTTTATTCAGCTATTGAACGTCTGAACCTTTTAGAATCTTATTCCTATGTACCTAATCTTCGATACCGAAACCACGGGTCTTCCCAAACGTTGGGACGCCCTTATCACTGACACCGACAATTGGCCGAGATGTATCCAGATTGCCTGGCAATTGCACGACGATATGGGCAAGTGTATCGAGCATCAAGATTATTTGGTTCAACCTGAAGGATTCAATATCCCTTATGAGGCGGAACAGATTCACGGAATTTCAACCGCACTGGCCGAACAAGAGGGTGTTCCATTAAATGAAGTGCTCGAACGTTTTAATGAGGCACTTTCAAAAGCAAAATTTGTTGTTGGACAAAATATAGGGTTCGATGTAAACATCATGGGAGCGGAATTCCATCGTGAAAATGTGGAGAACCCATTACAAGAGCTTCCTGTTTTGGACACCTGTACGGAAGCAACCGCCGAACTTTGCAAAATTCCAGGGGGACGTGGCGGTAAATTTAAATTGCCCACGTTAACAGAACTACACGAACATCTTTTTGGAGAACCTTTTGCGGAAGCACATAATGCAACCGCCGATGTGGAAGCCACGACAAGATGTTTTTTGGAGTTGGTCCGAAAGAAGCATTATTCTACTAATGAACTGGATGTACAGCCCGATTATTTTGAACATTTTTCAGAAGCCAATCCACAGTTATTTGAACTTATTGGCCTAAAACATATCAATCTCAAAAAAGCATCTAAAAAAATTGCAGATGCGCTTTGGGAAAAAGATACAAATGAGATTTCCGAAGCCGAAATCAATGAAAATGTAGAGAACTTAGCTGATGCGCCTTTTTCTCACCTTCACAACCATTCCCAGTTTTCCGTGCTTCAATCTACGATCAATATTAAAGATTTGGTAAAAGCCACCGCAGAAAACGGAATGCCTGCCGTAGCATTGACGGACCATGCAAACATGATGGGCGCTTTTCACTTTGTGAAAGAAGTAAAAGCATACAACAGAACTGCAAAGGAAAAAAATGAAGAATCCATTGCTAACGGTGAGTCTCCGACCGAAAAAGAAATCAAACCGATTGTTGGCTGCGAATTTTTTGTCTGTGAGGACCATACCAACAAGAATGTAAAAGATTACGGTTACCAAATCGTGTTACTCGCCAAAAATAAAAATGGGTATTTAAATTTGGCGAAAATGTCTTCCATCGCTTACACAGATGGATTCTATTACGTACCAAGAATCGACAAAAAAGTAATTGAACAATACAAGGAAGATGTAATTGCGCTCACCGGAAACCTTTATGGGGAAGTACCCAATAAAATATTGAATGTTGGGGAAAATCAGGCTGAAGAAGCGTTGTTATGGTGGAAAGAGCAGTTTGGCGATGATTTGTATATAGAGCTGATGCGCCACGGTCAAGAAGATGAAGACCGTGTAAACCAAGTTTTGATTCCACTCGCCAAAAAACATCAGGTTAAATTGGTCGCTACGAACAATACCTATTATTGTGATAAAAAAGACGCCGATGCCCATGACATTCTGTTATGTGTTAAGGATGGTGAAAAACAGGCTACCCCTATAGGACGTGGGCGAGGATATCGCTACGGATTGCCAAATCAGGAATACTATTTTAAGTCTTCGGATGAGATGAAGACATTGTTCAAAGACGCTCCCGAGGCCATCTTGAACGTACAGGAAATTGTTGATAAAGTGGAACCTTTCGACTTGGCTAGGGACGTTTTGCTTCCAAAATTTGATATTCCAGAAGAATTCAAGGTAAAAGAGGATGAAACAGATGGTGGAAAACGAGGGGAAAACTCCTATTTAAAGCACATTACTTACGAAGGTGCCAAAAAAAGATACAACGAGATTACCGATGAGATTACGGAACGGATTGATTTTGAACTAAAGACCATTGAAAATTCTGGATACCCGGGATATTTTTTAATTGTTGAGGATTTTATACGCGAAGCCCGAAAAATGGATGTATCCGTAGGCCCGGGTCGTGGTTCTGCCGCAGGCTCTGTTGTCGCTTATTGTTTGGGCATCACCAATATCGACCCCTTAAAGTACGACCTGCTTTTTGAGCGTTTCCTAAATCCCGATAGGGTTTCCATGCCCGATATCGATATTGATTTTGATGATGAGGGCCGTGGCAGGGTAATGGATTATGTCATCAATAAATATGGAGCCAACCAAGTTGCGCAGATTATCACTTACGGTACCATGGCAGCAAAATCTTCAATTCGTGATACCGCACGGGTTTTGGATTTACCGTTAAATGATGCCGACCGGATTGCAAAGCTCATCCCGAATATGTCCAAACTGAACAAAATCTTTGGGGTAGCGGAATCCGACCTAAAGAAAAAGTTCCGTTCAGACGATTTGGAAAAAGTAAATGAACTTCTGAATATTTCTGAAGGGGACGATTTGGAAGGGCAAACCGTAAAAATGGCTCGTGTGCTAGAGGGATCTCTGCGCAATACGGGAATCCATGCCTGTGGCGTAATCATTACACCTGATGATATTACCAATTTTGTACCCGTAGCTACAGCCAAAGACTCAGATTTATATGTAACTCAGTTTGACAACTCAGTTGTGGAGAGCGCAGGCCTCTTGAAAATGGATTTCTTGGGACTAAAAACGCTGACGCTCATAAAGGACACCGTAAAAATTGTAAAAGCACGAACCGGAACAGAATTGGTTCCTGATGACTTTCCATTAGATGACGAAAAAACGTACGAGCTGTTCCAACGAGGAGATACCGTAGGGATTTTCCAGTATGAATCTCCTGGGATGCAAAAGCACATGAAAAACCTGAAGCCTACGGTTTTTGATGATCTTATTGCCATGAATGCCCTATACCGTCCTGGGCCAATGGAATACATTCCTAGTTTTATTGCCCGTAAACACGGGGATGAGGAAATCACCTATGATCTTCCGGACATGGAGGAATACCTAAAGGAAACTTACGGGATAACGGTATACCAAGAACAGGTAATGCTACTTTCCCAAAAGTTAGCGGGTTTCTCTAAAGGTGATGCAGATGTTTTACGAAAAGCAATGGGGAAAAAGATTTTTGCATTGCTACAAAAATTAAAGCCCCAATTTTTGGATGGCGGGGAAAAGAACGGGCACCCAAGGGACGTTCTTGAAAAAATATGGAAAGACTGGGAAGCCTTTGCCTCCTATGCTTTCAACAAAAGCCATTCCACGTGCTACGCATTTATTGCGTATCAAACCGCTTATTTAAAAGCCCACTACCCTGCCGAGTATATGGCGGCGGTATTGTCCAACAACATGAACGATATAAAACAGGTTACTTTCTTTATGGAAGAGTGCAAACGTATGGGATTAGAGGTATTGGGACCAGATGTAAACGAATCTTATTACAAGTTTGCCGTAAACCAAGACAATGCTGTTCGTTTTGGTATGGGCGCCATAAAAGGTGTTGGTCGTTCCGCAGTGGAAACCATTGTGGAAAATAGAAAAGAAGATGGTCCATACAAATCGGTCTTTGATCTGGCCAAGCGTGTAGAATTACGTTCAGCCAATAAAAAATCTTTTGAAAACCTAGCTCTTGCCGGGGGGTTCGATTCTTTCGGAGATACACATCGCGCACAATACTTTCATACCGAAGGCGACAACATTACGTTCTTGGAAAAGGTAATCAAATCAGCGGCAAAATATCAAGAGAACAAAAACTCCAGCCAAATGGACATGTTTGGGGGCATCAGTGAAGCACAAATACCTGAACCCGATGTACCGCCCTGCGAAGAATGGGGAACCATGGAAAAGCTTCGGCGAGAGAAAGAAGTCGTTGGTATTTATATTTCCGGACATCCTTTAGATGATTTCAAAAAAGAGATTGGTGCATTTTGCAATAGTAGCGTATCGGCCTTTACCAATTTGGAGCATTATGTGAACCGAGAATTAACGGTTGCCGGAGTGATTACAGATATACAGCATCGAATTTCAAAGAATGGAAAGGGATGGGGTCTTTTTACGCTAGAAGACTACACGGATACGCATGAGTTCCGAATTTTTGGGGAAGAGTACCTCAAATTCAGACATTTTCTCATGATCAATTCTTTTGTTCACATGAAAGCTTTTGTACGCGAGGGATGGATAAATCGGGAAACTGGCAAAAAAGGTGACCCAAGGCTACAGTTCAATGACTTTAAACAATTACAGGACGTAATGGATGCCTATGCCAAGAAATTGACCATTAAACTCAATATCGATGCGCTTCAGGAAAAGCGAATACAAGTTTTGAAAGATACGCTCATTTCGCATAAGGGAGACCATCAGTTAAACTTTGTGGTATATGAAATGCAGGATGAGATAAAACTAAACCTATCCAGCAGAAAGCAAAAGGTCAATATTTCAAGTGAGCTACTAAACACACTTGAAGAGCAAGAGATCCATTATAAGTTGAATTGACATGGATACGTCTTTAGTTTATGATTTAATTTTTAACTGGCTTCGATTCGAAGACAAAACAATTAAAGGACCAAACTCTAACAAGGGAATCTTTTTTATGCCTGAACTCCATTTTGTATTTGAAGTGGGTAAACTATTGAAAATATTTGAGTTAGAAGTATTTGGAAAGCCCGTAGAGTGGCTTCGGGAACAGAGTTTTGATAATAGCGGCCCCATAGATTTACTTTTTCGGGATGAAGAAACAGAAGAATACATCATTTTTGAATTTAAGATAGCCACCACTTGGCACGCTTATTTTAAGGATATTGAAAAATTAAAGACTTTGAAGGATTTGAATATGTCTAAAATAAAATCAAAATATTTTATTGCCTTAACAGATGTATTTTCGTCACAATTACAAAATGACCCACGAGTTCAAAAATTGAAAAAAAAAGGTATTGAAATACATGAATCATTAAAATCTTTTGAAATTGATAAAAAAATATCTGCCTTATTATTCTTATGTAAAGTGGTCCAATAAGTTTTACCAATAGATCAATAATTAATTCGTATATGGTATCCGTAAGGAAAGTGATTGATATTTGACTAAATTTGCAAACAATAAAACAAATAAAATGGCACTAGAAATAACAGATGCAACTTTTGATGAAGTAGTACTTAAAAGCGACAAACCTGTCGTTGTAGATTTTTGGGCGGCTTGGTGCGGTCCTTGTAGAATGGTAGGTCCCATTATTGATGAAGTGAGTACTGAATATGAAGGAAAGGCGGTTGTTGGAAAAGTGGACGTAGATGCCAACCAACAATTTGCAGCTAAGTATGGTGTGCGTAACATTCCTACAGTACTTGTCTTTAAAGATGGTGAAATCGTAAACCGTCAAGTTGGTGTATCTCCAAAAAAAGTATACACAGATGCAATAGAGGCTGTATTATAAATTTTAGCTTTATAAACGAGTTTTAAAAAAGGTTTGGCATATGCCAAACCTTTTTTGTTTTATATTGAACCCAGAATGGATATAAGGTCTGAACTTCATAAATCCCAGCTTTTTCAAAATCTAGAACTTTTGGCAAACCAGATTGTCGAAGGTTTTATAAGTGGTATCCATAAAAGTCCGTTCCATGGATTCTCCGCCGAATTTGCAGAACATAGGATTTACAATCCAGGTGAAAGCACAAAACATATAGATTGGAAACTTTTTGCCAAAACGGATAGGCTCTATACTAAAAGGTATGAGGACGAGACGAACCTGAGATGCCATATGATTTTGGATAATTCCGCATCGATGTATTATCCTGAAATAGAGCGACTGTCCATTGAAAAACTCAATAAAATAGGTTTTGGAGTTTTGTCCATAGCCGCACTTATGCAAGTGCTCAAGAAACAGCGTGACGCAGTTGGGCTAAGCATTTATTCCAACACTTATAGCTTCTATGCCTCTGAAAAAAGTAGTGAGCGCCATTTTCAGATGTTGTATTCCAAACTGAACGAGGTTTCAAAAGACAAGAGTGTTTCCCAAACAACAAAAACATATACCTATTTACATCAAATTGCAGAAAAAATACACCGTCGTAGTTTAATTCTTTTGTTCTCGGATATGTTCCAGACAGAAACCGAGGAAGCGCAATTATTTGAAGCACTTCGCCATTTAAAATACAATAAGCACGCTGTAGTCCTTTTTCATTTATTGGACTATACACATGAACTTCAGTTTGATTTTGAAAATACGCCCAAACGTTTTGTTGATGTAGAAACTGGTTCCCATATCAATTTATATGCGAATAACATTAAGAACGCTTATAGCGAAAAGGTAAAAAAGTACCAAGAAAATCTTAAATTAAAGTGCGCACAATACGATATAAAGTACGTTGGCGTGGATATTGGCTCCAATTTTTCACAAGTCTTGAACGCCTTTATGATTGAACGGCAAACGTTTATATAGCCTTATATTTTATTTTTTAAATTTCTTTTGTTGAATCAATTTGGAGAATGTATATTTGCACTCGCTTTGCAAAAAGCAATTGTAACAAGATTTGAATCTGACTGTTGTCAGAGTCTTGAAAGGGATAAAATCATTGGTCTGGTAGTTCAGTTGGTTAGAATACCTGCCTGTCACGCAGGGGGTCGCGGGTTCGAGTCCCGTCCAGACCGCTTGGAATATTTCCAAATTTATGCAAAAGCCTGTAAATGAAATGTTTACAGGCTTTTTTCATTTCCATTGGCACCAAAAAACATCAAAAAACACCATATAAAAGGTGAGCAATTCGGTGCGCATTTCATCATCAAAAAAATGCTCACCGCCATCGCTGTAATTGACTGTTTTATAATTTATTGCAAGGATTTGTTAACATTTATTTAAGACCCCTTTTTGTACCTTCAAAGTGTTAAATCAAAACCTTTTGCCATGTTCACCACAATCAATGTCATTTTTTACCCCAAAAAAAGAAAATCAAGCAACAATAAATTAGTGCCTATTTATGCCCGTATTACATTGGACAGTAAACGTGCAGAGTTCAGTACAGGCAAACAAGTCGACCCCTTAAAGTGGGATGCCAATACCGGTAGATTACGAGGGAAAACTCCAGAAACACTGGTATTGAACCGATTCTTCGATGCCTTGAAAGCCAAGTGTGTTTCCATCTATGACGAGTTGGTTCGCAATGAAGAATACGTGGATGCCGATGCCGTGAAGAACATCTTTTTGGGCAAGGGCCAAAAACAATATATGATCTTGGAAATATTCCAAAATCACAATGATGAAATGGAAAGTTTGGTTGGCAAGGAATATTCCGCAGGAACACTCCAACGATATAAAGCCGCTAAATCACATATCTCCGATTACATAGTACACAAGTACCAAAAAAAGGATTTCCCTCTTAAAAAGCTCGATTATGAGTTTATAACGGGCTTTGATTACTTTTTAAAGAGCAAAAAAAACTGCTCTCACAATACAGCGACCAAATATATCGTCAATTTCAAGAAAATTGTTCGTATCGCATATGCCAATCAATGGATTGATCGAGACCCTTTCTTCCATTGGTCTGCAAGTTGGAAACAAAAAGAGCGGGAGTTTCTAACACACGAGGAACTGGAATCGATGCTAAAGCAAGAATTTGAATTTGAAAGATTGGACACAGTACGGGATATGTTTTTATTCTGCTGTTATACCGGACTGGCTTTTGCCGATATTGAAAAATTGACAAAGGATGATCTGGTCAAGGACATCAAAGGAAACAAATGGATCAAGACCAAAAGGAAAAAGACCAAGGTTTTGAGCAGTATTCCATTGTTGAGCATTCCAGAGGCCATAATCGATAAGTACAAAGATCATCCCAGAGTGATTGAAAAAAAGACATTGCTACCTGTATACACCAATCAGCGAACCAATTCCTATCTAAAGGAAATTGCCACAGCATGTAAAATCAAAAAGACATTGACCACACATTTGGCCAGACACACATTTGCGACGACCGTGACCCTTTCCAATGGGGTGCCGATTGAATCCGTGAGCAAAATGCTGGGGCATACCTCTTTGAAGACGACCCAGATCTATGCCAAGGTATTGGACAGCAAAATTTCGGACGACATGGAAAAATTGAAAAATGACCCAGCCCTATTGGAGTTCGCCAAGTCCATTTGAAACTTTTTTATTCGCTTGCCCACAAGTTGTTCTGATTTGGGACACTTCAATTTAATTTGATACAGTTTGGAAAAATCAAAAAGTAGAAATTTAGAACTTTCCTTGTTTAATAATTGTTTTATCTAGTTTATATATGTTTTATATAAGGTACCAGTGCTTGTCCACAGCTTGTCTCGATTTTGGTACAGTTTCGGTACAAAGCTTGTCCCAATTCTAAACTAGTTGACTTCATTTGTTTTGATGTGATTTGGTTGTCTTCGCCGTTCTCCCCAAGTTATCTACAAACAAATATTCTTACTACCTAACTCCTCAATAAAGACTACAAAATGAGTTTTTACCTGTTTTGGGCTATAAAATTGTAATTTATAGCTCAATTTTTAGTTATTTTTGAGCTATAAAAGTTAAGTATATAGCTCATGACAGCATTTAAATGGAACTGGCAGCAAAAGGGTTGGCCCAATTTTACCTATGATGAGGCAGCTTTGAAGGACTTGGAATATCAGTTTGTGCAAACAAGTGGTGTTGCTCTTGGTTCCATAAAACATATTGATGCAGATGACAAGAATGAGCTTTTGATTGAGGTTTTGTCGGATGAGGCCCTTACTACCTCGGCCATAGAAGGGGAATATCTTGATCGCGGGAGCATACAGGAATCCATAAAAAAGAATCTAGGCCTTGAAACCGAAAGAAAAAAACTTCCACAAGCTGAATATGGTATATCTGAAATGATGGTCAACCTCTACCGAACATATGCAGAACCTTTGTCCCATGAGCACCTTTTTGAATGGCACCGAATGCTTACCTCCGGTAGAAGGGATCTATTGGGTATTGGAAAATATCGTTCCCATGATGACCCTATGCAAGTTGTTTCAGGGCGTTTGGATAAACCAACCGTCCATTATGAAGCTCCTCCCTCAGCACAAATGACAAAGGAAATGGAAACTTTTGTTTCTTGGTTCAATGAAATTCATAGTGAAAATAATTCCAAGATGCTTCCATTGGCCAAGTCCGGGATAGCACATTATTATTTTTTAGCTATTCATCCCTTTGAAGATGGCAATGGACGTATAGCCAGAGGACTTTCTGAAAAATCAGTGTCCATGGATTTGGGGAGATCAGCACTTATTTCATTGTCACAAACTATTGAGTCCAATAAAAAGGGTTACTATTCTGCTTTGGAAGCCCATAATTTCAAATTAGATCTCACCGAATGGCTTGTGTACTTTGGAGAAACCATAATTGCCGCTCAACAACATACGGTAAGAACTATTGATTTTTTGATTCAAAAAGCAAGATTTTTTGACCGTTTCTCACCATTAATGAATGACCGTCAACTTAAAGTGGTACAACGTATGTTCAAAGCTGGATATACAGGTTTTAATGGTGGACTCAGCGCGGATAACTATATTAGTATTGCCCGTACTTCTGCATCAACAGCCACCCGTGACCTAAAGGATTTGGCAGACAAATCCATACTTATTAAAACAGGAGAACTCAAAGGCACCCGGTATTCACTAAACTTATGAATTAGGTAAGAAAGAGTCCATAAAAATATTTAAGTGGAATTGGTAGTCATGTCAAATCTTCACGATTTCCCCCTAAACCTAATGTTCTTCACGGCAAACGCAATCCTTTAAGATTAAATAGCTGATTTTAAATATTTTACACGATAAATTCAGGTCAGTTAACCGAATTCTGAACCGTTTTCAAATCGGTACATACAGAGACAAAACTTATGGATGTTTTACACCACTAATTTAGTCAAAATATTTCAGCCATATAAAATGGGCTTCCCCAAATTATAAAATAACTGAGTAACTGTAAAACTAAATGAACAAGGAATTCACTGCTATAGAAAAACTTGCTTCCTTCCCTTTGGCTAATCGTAACAAGATTATTTTAACTTTGTGTAAGTCTATTCTTTAAATTTAAGGTATATCTCATTACTGCAAGTCAATGACCACATACCAAATTTGTTATTGAATAATGATTAGGATTTAAGTATATTGGCAACAAAGCTTATTATATAATACATATGACCAAATTACCAAAACTAAAAGCAGTTGATTTTTTTTGTTCAGGAGGAGGCATGAGTTTTGGGATGCAAGAAGCTGGCATCAAAATTCTTGCTGGAATTGATTTTGATATTAGTTGTAAAGAGACATATGAATCTAACATAACAGGAGCTGATTTTATCCATGCTGATGTTTTTGATTTAAGTGAAGACTATTTAACACAAAGACTCTCCCTAAAAAAAAATGACGATGAGCTTGTTTTAATTGGTTGTAGTCCATGCCAATTTTGGAGTATTATCCAAACCGATAAATCCAAATCTTCAAAATCCAAAAACTTACTCAAAGAATTTAGACGTTTTGTAGAACATCTCAATCCTGGTTATGTCGTGGTTGAAAATGTACCTGGGGTTTTAAGAAAAAAAAGGGCAAGTGGTTTGTCTGGATTTGTAAGGTTGCTTAAAGCAAATGGATATAAAGTCCACTTTGATGTTCACGAAGTAAGTGAGTACGGTGTTCCACAGCATCGTAGAAGATTTACTCTTATTGCAAATAGAGTTACCCCAATAGAAGTTGCACCTATTCCATTAAGTGGCAATAAAGTAACGGTTAGAGATGTTTTAGGAGAACATAATGGATTTCCTAAAGTACCCCAAGGGCATAAAGATGACACACCTTTCTTACATCGCGTTGCTGGATTAGAAAAAATAAACTTAGAAAGACTTGCTATGACCCCTAAAGATGGAGGTACTAGATTAGCATATGTTGATAATGAGGAATTGGCACCAAAATGCCATAAAGGCAAAAAAGATAGTTTTAAAGATATATATGGAAGAATGTGGTGGGATCGTCCCGCTCCTACCATTACAACTAAATTTTTTAGTTTGTCCAACGGACGATTTGGTCATCCCGAGGAAGATAGGGCAATTTCTTTGAGAGAAGGTGCAATCCTTCAATCCTTCCCAATAGATTATGTTTTTAAAACCAACAGCATTGCCAATACTGCCAGAATGATTGGTAACGCTGTTCCGCCGAAGTATGCAACTGCTATAGGTAAAGCGATAATTGAAAATCATTACAATGCAGTTTAGGACAAAAGCTAGAGCAGTAGACTTATTGGGTAAGGGACAAATAGCAGATTTACCCACTGCTATTACAGAATTATGGAAGAACGGTTATGATGCTTACGCTGATAACTTAAAAGCCGAATTATTTAAAGTGGGATTTCAGGGTCTCTCCCAATCCTATTTTAAAATTTCCGATGATGGAAAAGGAATGTCAAACTCCGACATTTTAGATAAATGGCTGGTATTAGGCACAGATTCAAAATCAAGGGCCAAAATAGAGGACGAATCAGAAGAGACTTTATGGAAGTCCCCCCGTATTAAGGCTGGAGAAAAAGGAATAGGACGTTTGTCCGTTGCTTACTTAGGGAATCCAATGTTGATGCTAACTAAGAAATTGGGGCACTCAATGCAAGCTGTATATTTTGACTGGAGATTATTGGAAAACTATAATCTATTCTTGGATGACATAGTAATCCCATTGAAACCAGTGGAAGATTTAAATTGTTTACAGGATATTTTCAAAAGCTTAAAAAGCGACTTTTTATCAAATTTTGAAAAAGAAGTAGATTTAAACAATGAGCCAATCTGGGAAGAAGGGCAAAATGAATTAAAATCAGATATCATTTTAGATACGGAGGAGGCAGTTTTAGAAAATCCTATCCTTAATAGTATTTCATCTTTCTATAACACAAATGATTCCCATGGTACCTTTTTTTTAATCTTTAATCCCATTTCTCAAATTGTTGAACTTTCGGAAAGGGATGAAGATAATATGGAAGACAAGAATTTTGTCACATCCAGTTTGACTGGTTTTACCAATCCTTTTTTAGAAAAGCCGCTAAAAATTAATACTTCTTTTGATATTCATAGTGAATCAGAGACCTACGATTTACTACAATCCCGAGGTGAATTTTTTAATCATTCTGATTTTAAGTTGGCCGATGTTTATATCAAAGGAGAATTTGATGGCAAAGGAACTTTTATTGGAAAGATTAGGATATTTGATAAGACAATCGACTATTCTTACACAAATCCAAGAAAAAAAGATAAACGTTCATTTTATGGTAAAATCCCAATTGAACTTGGCTATTCACAAGGAGAAGAAAAATCTTCTACATTATCAGATGTTCAATTCAATAAAATTTCAAATAAGGCAAAGGAATACGGTGGGTTGTATGTATATCGAGATAATTTTAGGGTATTACCATATGGTAGAGAAAATGCAGATTTCTTAAATTTTGAATTAAGAAGATCTAAAAGAGCAGGTACGTATTATTTTTCTTATCGTCGAATGTACGGCTACTTGGATATAACCCGGGAAAGAAATCCAGATTTAAAGGATAAATCAAGTAGAGAAGGGTTAATTAACAATACAAAATATCGTGCATTTACAAGTGATGCAATTAACATGTTTGTTGCGTTAGCACAAGACTTTTTCGCAACTAATCCAAAACAATCTGTTTTTAGGGACAAACTAAAAGAAAATCAAGATCAAAATGAAGCTTTAAAAGCAGATAAGGCGCGAGAAAAAAGTGAAAAAATTGCTTTTACACGTTCCTTGAATGAGTATCCTGAAAAACTAAAACTGCATCAAAAAAAATACGAGGAACTTCTAAATATACTTGACAAAAAATTAAATCAAATACATTTAGGCTATTCTGAAGTCGAAAATATTTTGGAACAGCTTCAAAAATTAGACTTGGAACTCCAAAACCTGATTCCAAAAGTACCCAAAAGATACAAGCCTACTGATACTCAAACAGAGCGATTGTACAAATTTGAAAATAAGCTCAACGGCTATATTGAAAAAGTAGCTCCGAAAAGGGATGTATTGATAGAAAAAGCACAAGATCGTCTGGAAATCAAAGATTTGCAGATTGATTTAACAAAAAGATACAATAACTATATTTCTTCTTTGGAAGAATTGCTCCAAAAACACAGCCAAAAACTCAAAGTTAAATTTAACAGCCTATTAGAGGATTATGGCGAACGGTCTAAACTACTATTAAATGTACTTGGCGAGGGCAAGAATACAATAATAAATCAAATAACTTCCAAAGAACAAGTCGCCCAATGCGCAAAGGAAATTGAGAAAAAATACATCAAAGTATTAGAAAAAGCCGAGAATACATTATTCCCGTTAACAAATCATATTGAACGTTTATCCATTGACATTGATGAAGAGTTAGTTCAAGGTGCTTATAAGGCCCAGTATGACCAAATGAAATATCAGTGGGAACAAACTAGAGATACTGCACAATTAGGAATTGCGGTGGAAATCATTGATCACGAGTTTAATCAACTTTATGCAAAAATTAATACCCAATTAAAAATACTAAGTACAAATAATGTAGTAAAATCGATTAAAGAGTTTAATTATCTAGAAACGAATTTCAAACAATTGGAGGACAAATATGCCTTGTTATCACCATTATATCGGATATCCGGAGCTCTAGCCAAGGATGTATCCTGTCAATCTATCTACAGCTATTTATTAGAATTTTTTGAAAATCAAATTGATGAATACAACATCATAATTGATGTCACAGATAGTTTCAAAAAGCATCATATTACTATTAAAGAACCTATTATTTATACGGTTTTCATTAACATAATAAATAATGCAATTTATTGGATGAGAAACAAAGATTCTCGACGAATAAAATTAGATTATTGGCCAGAAACGAATGAGATACTTTTAATAAATTCTGGTGAGAAAATACCTGAATATAAACTAAAAAGAATCTTTGAATTATTTTACTCGCAACGCCCAAATGGAAGAGGGATTGGACTTTACTTGTCGAAGCAAAGTCTAAACGAAGCAGGTTATGATATTTATGCTACAAATGATGAAAAATTTAATTCGTTGAACGGAGCTTGTTTCGTTATTAACCAAATAAACAAAGGGGATGTATAGTCAAAAAGCATATGACATATTGGACTCATCTATAAATTCTGCCGTATTTATTGATGAAAAAGCAAAAGATTTTTTTTCAGAAACTGCCATTGATACCAATATACCAGAAGAAAAATTATCTGTGGATCTATTCAAAACTTTTAAAGAAAATGGTAAAAACTTAGCAATACATAAGTTCGAGGTATCTACTCTAGAGAATTCAAAAACTTTAGATTATTTATTCAATGGAAGAGATTTAATTCTTTTGGATTGGGAACTTGCTGATGTTGCAGGGCAAGAACATTCACTGAAACTGTTGAATAAAGTTATTGGCACACCATGCATTAATTTTTGCTGTATTTATTCAAGCTCGGCAAATTTTAATCAAATTCCACTTTTTCTAGAAGCCTATTTTTCTGGGGTGACTAAAGCAGAATATGATTCTATTAAGGAAACATATGGACATGTTGAAATAAAGGAAGTAGAAGAAATTTGGGGCAAGAGCATTGGAGAAATAGAAGCTTTTTTTAATGAAAACAAGATTGAAAGACAAGGTTTCCCAATCGAAAGGCTGCGAAAAAAGCCTATAGATTTGATACTGCGCCATTTATATGTTTCTCTAGTCAGTGACAAAGTTATTATTCCCGAGCAGGCACAAAAGGAATATGAAGTATTGAATACTGGAAATGATTCTTTTATTATCAATAATACTTTTGTTCTGACCTTAAAAAAAGATGTCTCTGAGGATTCGGATTACAAAAAATTACTTAAAAGAATTTCCGATACTATTATAAAAAATAATGGCAGTTTTTTTCAGTTGTTGGGTATGGAAATGCAGTCCGTTTTTAATTCAAACGAACGATTCATCGATGATACCATTCTGAAATCTTCCACAGAAGCTCTTTTTCAATTTAGAAATCATATTCGAGACGACAAGACATTTGGCATTATTATCAAAAAACTACTAATTGAGCAAGCAACTCTTAAACTGAGAACGGCTAAACTAAAATTATTAGAAACCGAATTCTTAGACTACAAAAGTGGAGAACTTAATGACAAAGTACCTAACCTCGAGGATCTTTTTCAGTTAAATGTATTTTATAATTCCGTTTCTGTTAAGAGTCTGCACCCAAATGATATACCAAACTTGAATTTTGGGGATGTTTTTAAAGATTCAAATGATGAATACTACCTATGCATAACCGCCTTATGTGATTGTTACTATCCAAATAAAATTCAGCATAATTTTTATTTTGCCAAAGGCAACGAATTTAGGGATAAAGAATTGGCTTTAAAATTGGGGGATACTGCTTTTATAAGCTTTTTACCTAATAACAAAGTTGTCCATTGGGGAGATATCGAATATGTTAGAAAAGAAAAGATAAAAAAAGGTGATAACGAATCAGAAGATGAATTCAAAAATCGAAAATGTAATAATGAGCTAGAAGCTTATAAAGTATTTCTTTATAAGCCTTTTTATATAAAACCTAAAGTTTACAATGTTGAAAACAATAAGTTGGAAGATAATAAGATTAGAATTTGGGATATAACAAACAAAATCACAAAACAAGGTAACGAGCACAATTTAAACTATTTTCATGTTGAATACATAACCACTCTTAGGGAAGATTATACACAAAGAATTGCCAATCATGCTTTTGGCCACCCCTCAAGAGTAGGCGTTGATTTTGTAAAAATCAAATAGCTTCTATTGCTGACAATTTCAGGAATTATTTAATTGCTAGAAAGGATTACTATTATCCTTTACAAAACTACTGAATCATTAATCTTACAGCCTCTGAAGGCTCCCCTGTTTTCCTGAACATCGTCCAAACCCAGTTCGGGGTCAAGTATACTCATAGGGAGGCATAGAAATGCACGTACCGTCAACAGCAAATCTGCATGACCGTCCACATTAAAAAAGAAGGGTCGGAGTATGGTAGTTCCTGTGGAGTCTCAAATTCTTTATAAGCTTTTCTTCGTTCGGGTTCATGGATTCATAATTTTATAGTATTACTTATCTTCAAGTTCCAATAGCCTTTCGTCCAGTTTGTCCATAAAGTACATTTGGCTATCGGGAAGGATGGACAGTACCAGTTCCAATACCTGTGTGACACTGTCCTCCTTTGATGCATTCCTGTTTGCAGGTGACATCATCATCCCCTCCCCATCAAGGGCGAACACACAGACCTCCAAAAGACTTATTATCTGTGCCAACAAATGGTTATTGTCCCTGACCTCGAAGGATACATAGTTTCCTTTAGCATCACCGGACTTTTTGTTTCCCAAAAGTCCCGAAAGATTGTTCCTGAGCTGTTGTATATCCTCTAGGGTCCTTAGCCTTTTCCTCTTTGATTTCATATTGTTGTTTTAATCGGTTGTGCTGGTCTGTTGTTCCGATAACAGTTTCCCGATCTTGTCAAGGAATTCCATTTCCTCATGCGGCACTAAGTCCAGAACGTACCCCAGTACCTCCCGTACATTATGTTCAGGCTGTTGGACAGACCTGTTTGGGAAGTTTTCCACTTCCAGTGCTGTGATACAGACCTTGATCAGGTTGGTAATCATAAACGAGGTGTCCAGATAGCCATCGGTCAACAGATCGATACTGTAGGTTCCCCTCTCCGGGCTATAGGGCTTTAAGGTGTAAAAGTGTTCCTCCTTCAGATCCTTTAGTTTTTCCAAGAGGGATTTTCCCTGTCCGTCATTTTCATTGTTCTTTTCAGGGAGGGTTTCGTCTCTGGTATCCGGCTCCTTGCCCTCGATTCGTTCCTTACAGTAAGCAAGGTGACGTTGGAAAATGGACTGCACCTCTTGGATGAATCCTATTAGTTCTGTTTGGATAGTTTTGGCCTGATTTTTTGTAATCTCAAATTCGCTGCCGTAACGCGCCACACTGTATGCATGCTCCAAGAGGAGCAGCAGTTCGTTGTTGTCCATTTTGGAGGTTTCCGAAAAGGGATGCAACGTTGGAAAGAAAGGCATGCAATAATTGATATGGCTGATAATGCTATGGGTCACCTTGCTCTTTCCGATGCACATCTGTTCGATGAAACGGAACGCAAGCTCAAAGGCTTGATGCATGTTGAACGTGGCTATGGCATGGTTACCTTCCCCTATCAATATGTTCGCTGTGTTCGCAAAGGCTTTTATCTTTCCCATTTCAGAATCAAAATAACGGGTGGCCCTGTAGATGAGTGTCTTGTGCACTATTTCGGAATAGTCCATGATGTTCTCCCCCTCGGGATGGGCAAAGATGTTCTCCCCGAGACAGCAATGTTCCAAGAAATACAACGACCCCCTTTCAAGGCCAATTTCGGACTGGTTCTCCGTGTAGATCCTTATCCTGAAATCGGGATGCTCCTTTCCCTTTTTGGTCACAAGGGAACGGATTTCGTTGGGAAGTGGGTCGTTGTTGACATCAACAAAGAGGGTTATGATATGATATTCAATATCGCCCTCTTTCTGTGGTCTGGACAGAAAGACCCTATCGATGGTAATGATGTTCAGGATGCCATCGAGCAAATTAGAGAGTTCTTCCGCTCTTTCAAAGTTTTCCGGTATGTTTGTGCCATGTGTCATGAGATCGTGGTTTAAAAGGTTCGAGAATCACTGACCATATTAAGCCCACATTGCCAAGTACCCCACCATGTGCACTTGTATTTTATCGGAACTGTTTTGTATTTTACAATCGGATTATTGTGGGAAACACCCTATATTTGAAGTATGCAGACAAAGACCAAGAACAACCATATAGGTAGAAAAATCGGTAGGATCAGGGAACTCCGTGGGATGAAGCAGGAGACCTTGGCCGAAGAACTGGGCATCAGCCAACAGGCCGTTTCCAATATCGAGAACAGCGAGAAGGTGGATGATGCGAAACTGGAAGAGATTGCTTCAGTTTTAGGAGTGACCAAAGAAGGTATTGAGAATTTCTCGGAAGAAGCAGTATTTAATATTATCAACAATACTTTTAAAGATAATAGCTCCAACAACAATAATTATCTCTGTACTATAAATCCAATTGAAAAAATTATTGAATTATACGAGCGTCTTGTACAGGCAGAAAAGCAAAAGGTAGCATCCTTAGAAAAACGGTTGAGCAAAGACTAATTTTGTCTTATAGTTTAATTTCGCACAAAACCTAAGGGTGTTTTTTCATCAAAGTCTCCATAAACCACTGGATTCTGACTATTATTAGTGTAAATTTTAACTTTTTCCGTGACGTATTTCACGACTTCATCAATTGTTAAAATCTTATCAGAGTTATAATCCGCTGAACCGGACAACGCTTCTATTAGATAGTAGGAAAAAATACCCCTTCTTATTCCCTTTATCTCCGTCGAAATCTCATCTGCTTTTGATGATAAAAACAACAAACTCCCACCCTTAGAATCTTTGAAGGCTTGATAATATGAGCCAATACCATCTATATTACTTTTTGATTGGTTTATTATACTACCAGAATGGCATGCGTCGGCGATACAAATTTTAGTCTTGGCAAGACTTTTTTCAAAGATTTTCTTTATCTCATTATGAGAGACTAAATATCCGTTTGAGGAATCTTTGTCATATCCAACAAAACTTCCTTTAGCCCCATGTCCAGAAAAATAAAACAAAATCAAATCATTAGAATCGGCCTTTTCAGCAATGTAATTAAGACTTTTTAAGATCTTACTTTTGGTTGCATCTTCATCAATCAGTCTAAATATTCTGTCCTTGTGAACCGCACCCCCTTCTGGACTTCTTAAAAATGAATATAAATCTTGGGCATCATCATCAGCATAATTCAAACTCCTTTGATTTTCATATTTGGCAACTCCTATTACCACAGCATACGTATTTATATTTTCATCAGTTGAAAAATTTGACTGTGATTGATCTAGTGACATCATTCCATCAATTTCTTGACTTTCCAATTCTTGGTCAATATCAACACTTACAGTTAGAAAGCTTTCCCCACCATATACCACTTTTGAAATCAACTTGTTATGATCATGGGAATAGCTGAAAATATCATAAGGTGAGCTAAACATTTCAAGTTTATACTTGGATGTTTTTACACTTCTGGGAAAACCACTTGCTATCCATGTTCCATTCTCATAAAATAAAGACTTAAGCCGTTTAATACCTCCCACATTCTTTATTGCTTGATCAATATTAACATCCAAAGAATAAGAAAAATAAGATGCTGGGAATTCATTGGACATGACCACATACCAATATCCATCAATAAAGCAAACTGAATTAATACTCATATTTTTTAAATTGGAATCTATATTTGCTCTAGGAAATATTCTTGCGCTAAACAGCTCTTGATCATAGTCTGCTCCTTTTCTTTCAAAAAGAATTCTTATTGTTTGATAATCCCTGTCGTACTCCAAATCAATTACAAAAAAACCAAGCTGTTTATTATAATTAATTGTTCTATTTAAAGCCTCGCTTTTAACCGACATCAATTTCTGTTCCCCTCTGTTGTTGTGGATATCATTATAATGCCCAACAACCCATCCTTCAGGGCCTTGCTCTATATCCCATACAAAATATCCAGCATCACGGACATCATTCATCAACAAATCTAAATCATATCCTATTCTATAATTAGATCTGCACAAATAAGGATCGTTGCAAAACAAGCCAATCCATGGTTTGGACTGTCCATATAAGGAGGAGAAATTGGTATACAAGAACAGAAATAAGCTAAAAAAACAAATAAGTTGATTCTTTAAATACATATAGTGCTGGTTTAGTGTTCATTATAAAATTACAATATTATCATAACAAATGGTTTGTTAAATCTGACCACAATATTTTAATTTGTTGACAGTGGAAAACAATACAACTTATGTCAATAGGCTAAGAAATATTGTCCTCGGTTATTAATTTTCATTTTTATAAGTTTAAAAAGCGAGCGAAACCATGTTTCGCGCTGCAAGCGTCCCAAAACCTTACCCTTAATCTAATACTACTGAGCGAGGCAACTTCATCTATTTATCGGCTATATTCTTCTCATCGTGTATGAGAATCCAAAGGTCTGTTGGTTTCATGTCTATATCTTTCCAACCGCCCTTCCGTTATCTCAAGCTTCAGGTAGCCTTTCCCAAAACTGCTCTTGACCACCTTGACATTTTCAAGGATGCTCTTTAAATCTGCTTGAAGTGAGGCCGCCTTTTCCTCCAAACGGTCATACTTGATTCTGGGAATCATCGTTTCACCATCAAACACAGGTACTCGCTTTGGGGGATTCTTCTCGGTCATGTCCTCAATAAAATCAAATTCATCCTCTTCATTATCCAGTTCCTGATTGAACAAAGCCTGCATCATGCCAATGGTGGGAAGTGTCTGGTTCTTTTCAATGTCCCTGATAATCGCAATAACTGCATCTGTCCGTTTTCTATTCTTGCGAATCTCCTGACCGATACTTTTTTCAAACCTTTCTGAAGGTAGGAACCCATGCCACTCAAAAAAATCCATGACCATATCCAAGGTATGGGAATAACTCTTACCCATTTTTCTTGAAAAGCTCTTAAATCTGGATAGGGTCTTTTTCTTTAACCTAACTGCTCTAAAATCATCCATAATACTTGTTTTAAGGTCACAATTGTTACAATTCTGTTCAGTGTTTACAGGTATTAATAGCTTTATTGCAACAATCCACATTAAACTTCCTAAAATCAACCATTTCCAAAAACCCTAACAAACAGGGCTTTTCCGAAGGAAAATGCATCAGCAGCGTCGCTTTAGCGCGCTACCCTCTTGCTCTTCATTGTCCCGCAAGCGGGACAGAACAAAGACAACCTGATTTGAAAATCAGTTGCCCTCACTATTATTATTAATCTGGTTTGTACGGACTTTGGGAAAGTCAAATCAAAAATGAAAGACCGCACTATGAATATTATTCTACAACAAATTAAAGATACAATTTTTGGTACAAGAAAGGGTTGCACTGTTCTCGAAGGAAAATGAATTTGCAATTCGAGTGAATCTAAGTAACTGCCCCTGTAAATTCTTAATGTTCTCAGTGTCTATGATATTGCACTGTCCCAGTGACTTTCTAAGAATTCCCCTTTAAAAAAATATATTCAACTGTCTATTAGACTTTAATAGAAAGAACACCGCCTTGGTGTATTGTCGTCTTGCTCAACCATTTTTCCAAAAAAATGAAAAACCGCTAAGACCTGTGTCCTTTGACCACAGTATTTAAGGTAAATAATTCATTTTTGAAATTTATAAGAGCTGCTAAATTCTAGGACATTGGGCTGTCCCATCAAATTTTGCTGAAATCCCCTAATCTTTTTTTTGTACAGCTTCTCAATTGTCCCATCGTAATCGGACAATTAGAAAATAATCAAAAAGATTTTATTAATTCGACTTTCGGCGTTTATAAGCATTCTTCTCCTTTACCAACACCCTTTCTAAGGTTAATCGTAAATCCCTGAATTTATGAAGTTTTAAATAGAGGATTTTTAATGTTCAATAAAATTGCCCATATCTCTTTGGTTGTAAAAGATTATGATAAAGCTATCGATTCTTACGCTCAAAAGCTGGATTTCGTTCATATTAAGGATACTAGAATTGATGAATCCAAAAGATGGGTGATTATTGCACCAACAGGAGCAAAAGAATGCTGCTTGCTTCTCGCTAAAGTTACCAACGAGAAACAATTTGCCAGTATTGGAAACCAAACAGGAAGTCGGTCGGGTTGGATTTTTCCTTTTCACCGATGATTTCATTAGAGACTACAACAAACTTGTGAATCGTGGGGTAACACTTGTAAGATCACCTAAAAAAGGAACCCTACGGGGTTGTGGGCGTGTTTCAAAATCTTTATAGTAATTTGTGGAACCTATTGGAGCCTAATGAGAAAAATAAGGGGCTATCATATAATAGAAATATAAGTTCAAATGAGCGATGGGAACTAAACTGAATGAAATATAATAAAACTTGGGTATAGCCATCTCGAATGGAAGTACATGCCAAATCAAATTCAGCATATAAATCCCGTTGTGCACAATTTGTAGAAACTTTATGCCAACAAAAGAATTTAGGAAATCCTTCAGGGAAACAATCGATTCGCTTCACGTGTCAATATGTGAATTGACTTTGATTGAAGACACTAATTTCTATCAATTGCTTAGAGCATATTATACATTTATCCATAATCGAACCCAAACTCTATTTTTACTTGTTCAAAACGATTGTCTATGGGATGCAGATATTATTCTTAGACCTATTGCAGAATGTACTGTGAAATTTGCTTTTATTTCATCATTTGACAATCCAGAACGAAATGAAAAAGTAAGAGAATTTTGGGAAGATTTAGCTGAAATAAATAGACTGAAACAATCCAAACAAGCTAAGCAAATAATTGAATTGACTAACATTGATTCTAAATTTTTGTCGGACATTATCTTGGAAGAAAACGAACATCGCATTTTATCTGAAAAATGGACAAAATCCAATAGACAAAGAACTGAACAACTTTGGTCTTACAACGAAATGATTAAAACTATTTCAACGAATTACGATTTTAAAGAAATACTTGGTTTAGCTAGAAATTTCACTCAATCAAGCCATCTAATTCACGCTGATGAGACAGCTTTAGGAGTGATAAATGATAGAGAACAAAGAACGGAAGAACAACGAGAAGCATTGATGAATTTTCACGAGATTAGACTGCTAAGTGATTGTGTCCAATTATATCTTTGGTTAGTAAAAGTTTGTTCTAAATTGTCTGATAAAGAATTGGACTCTGAGCTAATTAAAAAAGTAGAGGAGTTTGAAAATGGAAAAGAAATATTTAAACCTCTGAATAAAATAATTGAATAAAAACTGAGTATAGCATATATTATAATTGATTGCACGTTCACACCTACTTAAGAAAATCCGTGCTGATTTTCAGTTTGTTGCGTACTTGCAAAGTTAATCACATAAAGACTCACAGCCGAAACCGTTAACGGTAATTTATAACTCACAATACAAACATTGAGCAGAAGTTTTGGAATAGTTGAAAATAAAGTGAATGAAACGGCTTTTTTCTTGGAGAAGATTAGAGAAGAAGAAAGTACGTATCGCTTGGACGTTCCTCAATTTTATTTAAGTGCCTTCCTATCAGCGTGCAGAAGTATAACTTTTGCGCTTCAATCTTCATTATCCGATTTGGACGGATTTATCGAATGGTATGAACTAAAGCAGAAAGAACTTAAAAGCAATAAACTCGCAAAGTTTTTTCTCATTTCTAGAAACGAATCTCAAAAGATTGGTTTTCTTCAAATTGGAAGTGGTTCGTCATTTATAGACCTAGAAGGAAATCGTAAAATGAAGTTATACTTTCAAAGACTTGCACCAACTCAAAATGATTATATTCCAGAAGCCGACGTTGTCACTGTATGTGAAACACATTTCAAGACAATTCTAAATTTGGTGCTGGAAGTTTTTATAAAATTTGGAAATCACATTGACTCTCAACAATTCTTCACAATTGAGAATATGAAAAAATTGAATTTAACGATTGAGGATTTAGAGGAACAGGCTGGGTATCCTCGCGGTTGGCTGAATATTGGATATGGAACCTTAGAAGAAAAAGTAAATTTGCTAAGAAAATCGCAATCGCCTCCCTATATTGACAGGATTTTCATACGGTATTTGGGTAAGAACAGATTTGGAGAAAAAATAGACTAAATAAAACTATCGCTAACATCGTGTCCTACGAAAAGTATTAGGGAGTAGTCCCAAAGATAGCAAATATGTTCTTTTTCCCTTATATATAACTTACTCCGCATCCTATGTGTAATACTCCTGAATTTGGGTTCACCGGCATCTGTGTGATCGTAAGCCATAAAACCCTGCACTTGTTATAAATATGTGACCCGCTCCAAGTTGTTCTGTTATTCGGGTCTTGTATTCCTCTGTGGTTCCTTTTCTTTATTGTACCACAACTATCTCTTAGGGAGTGTGCGTTTTTATCACTGCCAAAATCCTGCTGAAGCCTTCAAAACAAGCGGAATTACTAAAGCAGCGATAAACTGAAAATTAACCCGTACTGACGGGTATGTTAGATAGTTAAAATTCAAATTAGCAATCAAAAAAGTCTACTACAAAAAAATAAGGTGCAAATACTTATTTATAACATTAAACAATCCTATTAGTCAATATTAAAGTTATATATCGAAATTTGATTAAAAATCAACATTTTTTATGTTAAAAAAGTTAAATTTTGTTAAAAGGTGAGCAATTCGGTGCCTCTTGATTTTGACCCTTTCGGAAACCCTAAAGAATGGGCAAAAAACACGAAAAGTTCGAGTCCCGTCCAGACCGCTTAAAGGGTTAACAAAACCCCTCAAAACCTTGTAAATCCTATGATTTACAAGGTTTTCTTTTTTTAGAGCAATCATATAATTTGATATCATTTGCATCTAAAAGGTCACAAATCGTCAACATATCTTCTTTATCAAAATTATGTTGACAGAATAACGTAACTTACTCATAGTTAATATAGTTGATTTGACTTTCGTCCAGTAATGTTTAACCATTAAAAGACGACAACTATGCGAACTTCATCAACATTTTCAGTACTGTTTTGGGTGTACGGTAAACGTGCTGTAAACAACAAGGCAAACATCTACGTTCGACTTACCCAAAATGGTAAGCGCGTGAACATCAGCCTTAAAAAGAAAATTGAAATTACCACTTGGGATGAGAAAACCCAAAGGGCTAATGGAACCGGTAAAGATTCACGTATTCTCAATCTTTATTTGAACGAGGTGCAATCAAAGATTTATCGAATATACGAGGACTTCAAAAAGGCAGAAAAACCATTTACTTCCCAAATGGTCAAGGCTAGATTTTTGGGCGAAGACAAAAAGCGCTTTTCTTTTCAAAACCTTATTGATTATTACAATGAAAAAATGCAGCATAAACTGCATAAAAATACGATGGGTCAATATAAAACTAGCCAAAGATATATGCTAGAGTATATCTTAAAAGAGTATGAGGAAACTGATATTTTTATTTCTGAACTAGATTATAGTTTTGTTATTGGCTTTGAGGATTTTCTGCGCTCTTATGTTCCCAAACCAGGACAAAGTAAAATCGGCAACAATACAGCTATGAAACATATAAAACGTCTTCGTAGAATGGTAACCCTTGCCTATCGAATGGAATGGTTGGATAGAGACCCTTTTATTAATTTTAAAATGAAGATTGAAAAGAAAGAGCGTGAGTTTTTGACTAGTGAAGAGTTGCAGAGTATCGAAGACTTGAACTCTTCGATTGAGCGTCTTCTGGTTGTCAAAGATTTGTTCGTTTTTAGCTGTTATACCGGTATCTCATATAGTGATATTATAGAGTTGACTAGCGACAATATTGTAATTGGTATAGATGGTAATCCGTGGATAATGGCAGATAGGATTAAAACAGGCACACCATTTAAAATTCCATTATTAAATCAAGCACAAGTCTTAGTCGATAAGTACAAAGACCACCTTAGAACCCATAATAGTAGTAACCTTCTTCCGAAACTTTCAAACCAAAAACTAAATAGCTATTTAAAGGAAATAGCTGACCTGTGTGGCATCAAAAAGAACCTAACCTTCCATATGGCAAGACATACGTTTGCAACAACTGTTACTTTAAGTAATGGTGTTCCTATCGAAACTGTTTCAAAATTGTTAGGTCATACCAAATTATCCACTACTCAAATTTATGCAAGAGTTGTAGAAAAAAAGGTTAGTGATGATATGGCGCTTTTAAGGGATAAAATGGGTCAGCGAAAAATGGAAAGAGCTGTTTGAAGAAATTTAACAATATCGTCATTGTAAACGTGCCTTATTTAGATAAAGAATTGTTTTCTAAATACCATTAATACTTGTCCTAGAATTATGCATTTGATTTAATAGATATTGTAACATTAATTTTAACTATTTTGAACACAATTAAATTGTGTAGAAAAATGAGATTATAATTATGTCAATACCTATAGTACTGGATAAATCAACATTTCAAGGCCTAAATTATGATGATATAGTTGAACTTCATAAATATTATATTGTTAACATCACACCTCTACTGGTTTCAGAAATTCTGGGTGACCTTGCAAAAGAAGAAAAAGAAGGAAAGAAACCACCTAAAGACCAAGTTACAGATTTAGCAAAAAAAATGTTTCCATATAACGCCTATGTTAATATGGATTATAAATTGCTAGTTGAAAAATCTTTAACTGGTGAATTTACAACTGCCCATAACAGACCATTTCTAAGCGCTCAAAAATCTATAAATACTCCTACGAAAAAAGGGATGACTTTCGTTGAGACAGAAGAAGAACTATCTATAAAGCGCTGGAAAAGAGGTGAGTTCGACACTATGGATGAAATTATTGCCAATGTATGGCGAACAGAATCCAAGGATGAAGCCGTGGTGAAAACATTCAAAGAAAAATTTGACCATCTTAAAGACATCAAAATAAGAGACCATAAACCTTCAAATGAAGAAAAGTTTTCAAGCTTGAAGGAAAGGCTGAAAGAACGCCTTTACATCGAAATTGAGCCAGTTGATACTTTAAATCTTGTGATGGAATATTTTGACATAAATCCTGATTTAAAAAATTCTATTGAATCCAGATGGAAAAATGAATCGCATCCAGATTTACAGAGTTTGGCAGAATATGCAATCTATTGTTATGAAGTGGTCTGTCTATACTATATTGGAATTAATAATTCGTTATGCGGTGAGCGATTGACAAATCTTTTGGATTTGAAATACTTGTTTTATGCGCCATTTGCAAGAGTGTTTAGTACCAACGACAGATTTCTAAGAAATTTGTTTTTTGCGGTAGACCCTAATGATACATTCTTTGTCACATTACCAGAATTAAAAGAAGATTTCAAAAAATTTCAAGCCTTAAATAAAGAAGGGGAAGTATTTAATGAACCACCTAACAAAGATTCAGAAACATATCGAATTTGGGATAGTGTTTTCAATATGGAACTTACCCGAAGACTTAAACCTTCCGTAGCGGAAATAAAAAGAAAAGAAGCTGAGGTAGAAGAAATTCTCAATATTGCCGAAACCGGAAAGGAAGGTGATTTTGAGGGGGAACCAGATTTTGTTACAAAAGAAACTTTTATATCTCCAGATGACCCTTGTCCTTGTAAAAGCGGTATTGCTTTCAAAGATTGTCACTTAGCAAAGGCTCAAAACAGGACCAACTAATTGTGAATAATATTGATAGAATTATTTAGATATAAGGCTTGGAAAAGCTGTGTTTTCAAAATTAAAGTTCTGTTAATCCCAATAAAAACTGTTAAATTTTTGTAATTTTGCATTAATGAAAAAGGTTTTCCATAAAATATTATCTGTTTTAATGGCTTTTGTAGTATTGTTTACTACAATGTCCTTTACGGTTAATATACACTATTGTGGGGATTCTTTGGTTGATTTTTCGGTTTTCAAAAGCGCAGAGACTTGTGGTATGGAAAAGGCACAGCCAGTCAAAAGCTGTGAAAATCCAACAATGACCGAAAAAGATTGTTGTACTGACCAACAATTTGTAAAAGAAGGCAATCAAGACTTAAAAACGTCTTTCGATAAACTTACATTCGAGCAACAAACTTTTGTTGCAACATTTTTCTACACATATATCAATCGCTTTGAAGGACTTGATGAAAACATCGTTCCTTTCAAGGATTATTCGCCCCCCTTTGTCGAACGGGACATCCAGACCCTTTACGAGACATATCTAATTTGATTTTTAGACAGTAACCTTTTCGCCCTGCGGTATTTCCGTTTTGGGCTTGTTTTGTTGTGGTCTTTTTTCAGAACTACATCAAGACCAACTTTTGTATAACTGTCTAATTATCATTCTATATGCTCAATAAAAGCATAAAATTTTTAATCGAGAACAAACTTGTTGCGGTACTAATGCTCGCCCTATTTGTGGGTTGGGGTATTGTAAATGCACCTTTTGGTTGGGATACTGGCATTCTGTCAAGTAATCCTGTGGCCGTGGATGCCATACCTGATATTGGCGAAAATCAGCAAATCGTCTTTACCAAATGGCAAGGACGTTCGCCACAGGATATTGAAGACCAAATTACCTATCCGCTTACCACTTCCTTATTGGGAATACCAGGGGTAAAAACCATTAGAAGTTCCTCAATGTTCGGGTTTTCGAGCATCTATATCATTTTTGAAGAAGATATAGAATTCTACTGGTCACGAAGTCGAATTCTTGAAAAACTCAACTCACTTCCAAGCGGTCTATTGCCAGATGGTGTTAACCCAGCTTTAGGACCAGATGCCACGGGATTGGGACAGATTTTCTGGTACACATTAGAAGGCCGTGATAAGGATGGCAATGTTACAGGTGGATGGGACTTACAGGAACTTCGTAGCATCCAAGATTATTACGTGAAATATGCTTTGTCATCTGCAAGCGGTGTTTCAGAAGTTGCCTCTATTGGTGGTTATGTTCAAGAATATCAAGTGGACGTGAATCCAGAATTGATGCGCCAGTACAACATTGGGCTATCTGATATTGTAAAAGCCGTTAAACATAGTAATCAGGATATCGGTGCTCAGACTTTGGAAATGAACCAAGCTGAATATCTGGTTCGTGGTCTAGGTTATGTAAAGTCCATAGAAGATATAGAAAACGCGGTAGTTACCTCTAAAGAATTCACTTCTATCAGGATAAAGGATGTGGGCAAAGTCCATTTAGGTCCAGCTACAAGACGCGGTATTCTTGACAAAGAGGGTGCTGAAGTTGTCGGCGGTGTGGTTGTGGCTCGATATGGTGCAAATCCTATGGAAGTCATTAACAACGTTAAAGACCAAATCAACGATTTAAGTGCTGGACTACCTTCTAAAGAATTGGCCGATGGTCGCACTTCGCAAGTTACCATAGTTCCGTTTTATGACCGTACCGAACTCATTCAAGAAACATTAGGCACGCTGAATGAAGCCTTAACGCTAGAAATTTTAATTACCATTCTAGTTATCATCATAATGGTCTTTAACCTTAGAGCGTCTGTTCTGATTTCCGGACTATTACCTGTTGCGGTATTGATGGTTTTTATTGCGATGAAACTTTTCAATATAGATGCGAACATTGTAGCACTTTCTGGAATCGCCATTGCCATAGGTACAATGGTCGATGTAGGTGTAATTCTGTCCGAAAATATTATTAGGCATTTGGATATGGAAAACACCGATTCTGAAGGAAATAAGCTGCCTATAAATACAGTCGTTTATAATGCGACCACAGAAGTTTCAGGTGCAATTCTTACGGCTGTACTAACCACCATTATTAGCTTTGTTCCAGTCTTTACAATGGTAGGTGCTGAAGGGAAATTATTCCGCCCGTTAGCCTTTACCAAGACAATGGCACTTACAGCGTCTATTATTGTCGCTCTATTTTTAATCCCACCATTTGCAGCTTTTTTATTCCGAAAGAAAAGCCTCAAAAACCCATTCAAATACATACTTAATATTTCTTTGATAATTGCGGGGATAATCGCAATGATATATGGGTTCTGGTTAGGTCTCATATTGATTGCCTTTGGTGCTTCGGGAATCGCTGGACTACAAGGAAAGCTGACCGAAAAGAAAGCTAATTTGGTCAATATCATCATTTCATCGGTAGCCATTGTTTTCTTATTGGCTGAATACTGGCGACCATTAGGTTTTGACCGAAGTATTGCAATGAACCTCATTTTTGTAAGTATCGTGTGCTTTGGATTGCTTGGTACATTTTGGGTCTTCCGCAAATATTATACAAGAATTTTAAGATGGGCTTTACGGAATAAATTTCTATTTCTTTCCGTACCAACGGCTATAATCATATTCGGTGTTCTTATAATGCAGAATACAGGTAAGGAATTTATGCCTTCATTAAACGAGGGTTCGTTCCTGTTAATGCCAACATCTTTACCACACGCAGGGGTTGAAGAAAACAAACGAATTCTACAACAATTGGATATGGCAGTCGCCACTATCCCTGAAATAAAAACAGTCGTTGGTAAGTCTGGACGAACGGAATCTGCTCTAGACCCTGCACCGCTATCGATGTATGAAAATATCATTCAGTACAAGTCTGAATATATGATGAATTCGGAAGGAAAACATCAACGTTACAAAGTCAATGATGATGGTCTTTTTGTTCTCAAAAATGGTAGGTTAATTATCAATCCAAATAATGAAATAGAGGAAGGTGAAAACTATGAAGCGTCCCAATTACAGACAACAGTTACACGAGATGAATTGATTATTGACGATGATGGTGAGTACTATCGAAATTGGCGTCCTGAAATCAAAAGTCCAGATGATATCTGGAATGAAATCGTTCGGGTCACAAAACTACCCGGCATTACTTCAGCACCAAAGTTACAGCCCATTGAAACTAGATTAGTGATGTTACAGACAGGAATGCGAGCGCCGATGGGTATTAAAGTCAAAGGCCAGAATTTGAGCGAAATCGAAGATTTTGGTCTTCAGCTTGAAGCAGTTCTTAAACAGGCTGAAGGGGTCAAAGAACAAGCTGTATTTGCAGACAGAATCGTAGGTAAGCCTTATTTGCTAATTGATATTGACAGAGAGCAACTGGCCCGGTACGGTATTTCAATAATGCAGGTTCAGGAAATTTTGCAAGTAGCCGTTGGCGGAATGCCTCTAACTCAAACCGTGGAAGGTCGGGAACGTTATGCGGTACGTGTACGCTATCCTCGGGAATTGCGAGAAAACCCCACGGACTTGAAGAATATTTACGTACCTGTGGAAAAAGGAAATCCTGTTCCTCTGGGTGAGTTGGTAGATATTCGTTACGAACAAGGCCCACAGGTTATAAAAAGTGAAGATACCTTTTTAGTGGGTTATGTCCTTTTTGATAAACTGGACGGTTTTGCCGAAGTAGATGTCGTAGAAAATGCCCAAGCGTTAATAAAAGCAAAAATCGATAATGGCGAATTAACCGTTCCAAAAGGTATCAACTACCAGTTTACGGGAACGTATGAAAATCAATTACGCGCAGAGAAAACATTATCCGTGGTTGTTCCATTGGCACTTGTCATTATCTTTTTGATTCTTTATTTCCAATTCCGTTCGGTAGCTACATCTTTAATGGTATTTACGGGAATTGCGGTTGCCTTCGCAGGTGGTTTCTTAATGATATGGTTCTATGGTCAAGACTGGTTTTTAAACTTCAATTTCTTTGGCGAAAATCTGCGGGACTTGTTTCAGATGCAAACTATAAATCTAAGTGTAGCAGTATGGGTAGGATTCATTGCGCTGTTTGGTATTGCTACTGATGATGGTGTTGTGATGGCGACCTACCTCACACAAACGTTTGACCGAAATACACCTGAAAACAAGAATGAAATTCGTGATTCCATTGTAGAAGCTGGCGAAAAACGAATTCGTCCTTGCCTAATGACCACAGCAACGACCATATTGGCATTGCTACCCATTTTGACATCCACTGGTCGAGGAAGCGATATAATGATACCGATGGCCATACCAAGTTTCGGTGGGATGCTTATAGCATTGATTACGCTGTTTGTTGTTCCTGTGCTATTCAGTATGAAAAAAGAATTTCAATTAAAACGAGCGAGCAAATGAAAAATATAATAATCATAGTATGTCTTTTGCTTGTTTCCTCTTTCGCGAAAGCACAAGAATTACAGTCTTACATTCAGGAAGCAGAGGCGAACAATCCAGAGATTCAAGCCTATGAATTGCGGTATAATATTGCCCAAGAAAGGATAAATGAGGTTAACACATTGCCAAACACTACCGTTAGTGCAGGCTACTTTGTGAGCGAACCAGAAACGAGAACAGGTGCTCAGCGTGCACGATTTTCAATATCTCAAATGTTGCCTTGGTTCGGAACAATTACAGCAAGGGAAAATTATGCCAGTTCAATGGCTGAAACCGAATTTGTGGAAATTGCTATTGCCAAACGAAAATTGGCGCTTTCCGTCGCCCAATCGTATTACACTTTGTATTCCAACAAGAAAAAACAAAATGTGCTGGACGATAATATTCAATTATTGCAGACATACGAGCGTTTGGCATTAACATCAGTCGAAGTCGGGAAAGCCTCAGCCGTAGATGTATTGCGTTTGCAAATTCGACAAAACGAACTGCAACAACAAAAGGAAGTTTTGCAAGAAGAATATATCGCAGAACAAACCGTGTTCAATAATCTGCTGAATCGTGAGGAAGATATTGTCGTTGATGTTGTTCCAGAAATGATGATTCCATCGGAAGACCCTGTTTTTAGCGATGAAGGATTGTCCCTCAATCCTGAACTGCTTAAATACGACAAGCTCTACAAATCCGTAGAGCAATCAGAACTTTTAAATCAAAAAGAAAGTGCGCCAAATCTAGGATTTGGGCTAGACTATGTTCCCGTGGCAGAGCGACCAGCGATGAACTTTAACGATAACGGAAAGGATATAGTGATGCCAATGGTTACACTTTCCATACCCATTTTCAACAATAAGTATAATTCTGTTTCCAAGCAAAACAAGTTGCGACAACAGGAAATAGAATCTCAAAAAAATGAGCGATTAAATTCGTTGGAAACGGCTTTCGCAAAAGCAAAATCACAACGTAATCAAGCACGGATAAAATTCAATACTCAGGAAAAAAATCTTAACCAAGCCAAGAATGCTGAAGAAATTCTGATAAAGAATTACGAAACGGGGACAATAGATTTTAACGATGTACTAGACATTCAAGAATTACAACTAAAATTTCAAATTAATCAAATCGTGTCGGTGCAAATGTACTATGTGCAATCTGCCGTCATCAATTATTTAATAAATCAATAATCTAAAATTATAACAATGAAAACACTATTTAAGACAACAGTATTAATGCTTGCTATCGCAAGTTTGGTTTCGTGTAAAAATGAAACAAAAAATGACAACAAAAATTCAGATTCCGTTACTGAGACTGCCAAGACAGCTGGATTAACCTTTAATGATGATAAGGTTGGAAAACAATTTCAACACTACATTCATTTAAAGACCGCATTGGTAAAATCAGATTTCAATGAGGCTCAATCTGGGGCAAAAATGTTAATGGAAAACACGGATGATGCAGATTTAAAAGGTATGCTCTCTAAAATTTCAGAAACAACTGATATTGAAGTACAACGTACTATATTTTCCGATGTTACGGAAAAGATGACTGATGTGGTAGCTGCATCACTTTCTAGTGGTGAGGTCTATAAACAATTTTGCCCAATGGCCTTTAACAATAAAGGCGGTTACTGGCTATCTAAAGATGAAGAAATTCGTAATCCCTATTATGGGAATAAGATGCTAAAATGTGGTCGCATTTCTGAAACTATTAATTAGATAGCAAATGAAACACACCTATCACATCCACGGAATGACCTGCAACGGTTGCAAAACTCACGTCGATAAAACACTTTCCAATGTGGAAGGTGTGACTAACGTATCCGTAGATTTGGAAAAAGCTGAAGCGGTCATCGAAATGGAATCCCATATTCCCATCGAGAAGTTTCAGGAAGCTTTGAAGCAAGATGGTGGTTCGTACAGTATTCACACTCTAGGCGAACATCATAAGGTTGTAGATAAAAAAGAGAAAGCAGCAAAAGGGCAAGGAACGGGAACGTTCTATTGCCCGATGCATTGCGAGGGTGACAAAACCTATGACAAGCCAGGTGATTGCCCTGTCTGCGGAATGGATTTAGTCGAAGAACAAAATTTGTCAACTTCTTCCGTAACGCAATATACGTGTCCCATGCATCCAAAAATCGTAAAGGATGAAGCTGGAAGCTGCCCAATTTGCGGGATGGATTTAGTACCAATGGAACCCGATATGTCCGCAGAGGAAAAGACCTATAGAAAACTACTTAAAAAGTTTTGGGTTGCCGTGGCATTTACATTGCCCATCTTTTTAATAGCAATGTCGGAAATGCTGACCAATAATCCATTATATGATATTCTGGAATTGAAGTATTGGAATTGGATTCAGTTTGTGCTTTCCATTCCAGTCGTGTTTTATGCTACTTGGATGTTCTTTGAACGTGCCTACCGCAGTATTAAAACTTGGAATCTCAATATGTTTACACTCATTGGAATCGGTGCTGGTGTAGCTTGGTTATTTAGTGTAATAGGTATGCTTATACCTGACTTTTTCCCAGACCAATTTAAGACCGAAGCAGGTACGGTTCACGTCTATTTTGAAGCTGCTACTGTAATCCTCACTTTAGTCCTTTTGGGGCAGTTACTTGAAGCTCGTGCTCACAGTAAGACCAATTCCGCGGTAAAAGAGCTATTGAAGCTAGCACCTAATAAAGCCATTAAAATAGTCGATGGCGAAGAAAAAGAAGTAAGTATCGATGATATTGAATTAGGCGACATTCTAAGAGTTAAGCCAGGCGATAAGATTCCTGTGGATGGTGTTTTGACCGAAGGGGAAACTTCCGTTGACGAATCGATGATTACAGGCGAACCGATTCCCGTAAACAAAATCGTAGACGATAAGGTCAGTAGCGGAACAATCAATGGAAATCAGTCCTTTTTAATGAAAGCTGAAAAAGTTGGTTCAGACACGCTATTATCCCAAATCATCCATATGGTAAACGATGCTAGTCGCAGCCGTGCGCCCATCCAGAATTTGGCAGATAAGGTTTCGGGATATTTTGTACCAGTTGTGGTCATAATTGCCCTGATAACCTTTGCGGTCTGGGCAATTTGGGGGCCAGAGCCAGCCTATGTTTATGCCTTGGTCAATGCCATCGCTGTATTAATAATCGCTTGTCCTTGTGCTTTGGGTCTTGCCACACCAATGTCCGTAATGGTAGGTGTTGGTAAAGGCGCACAAAATGGGGTGCTAATCAAAAACGCTGAAGCCCTCGAAAAGATGGACAAGGTAGATACACTCATAGTTGACAAAACGGGAACAATTACGGAAGGTAAACCTACAGTTGAAAAAGTGGGGTCTTTTGATAATGGCTTTACTGAAAATGAAGTACTACAATATATCGTTTCCCTGAACAGCCAAAGTGAGCATCCACTCGCTGAAGCAACAGTTAAATACGGAAGGGAACAACAAACTGAATTTCTAAAGGCAACTGGTTTCAATGCTGTAACTGGTAAGGGTGTTGAAGGAAAGGTCAATGGAAAAGAACTGTCTTTGGGCAATACTAAAATGATGGAAGTAGCAAATGCGAAACTTTCAGAGGCTATGGAAAATGAGGCACAAACCTATCAAAAGCAAGGCAAGACGGTTTCTTATCTGGCTATTGATGGCAAGACTGTTGGATATGTTGTTATAGGTGATAAAATCAAGAAAACAAGTGCCAAAGCTATCAAAGCATTGCAGGACAAAAATATTGATGTCATAATGCTTACAGGCGATAATCACGATACAGCCCAAGCCGTGGCAAAAGAGCTCAATCTTGCTGATTTCAAAGCAGGAATGTTACCTGAAAATAAATTACAGGAAGTTGAAAAACTACAAAAAAATGGACACGTAGTCGCAATGGCAGGTGATGGTATTAACGATGCGCCTGCATTGGCAAAAAGTGATGTTGGTATAGCAATGGGAACGGGAACAGATGTAGCGATTGAAAGTGCAGCACTTACATTGGTTAAGGGCGACTTACACGGTATTGTGAAAGCACGAAATCTAAGCGATGTTGTTATGAGGAACATCAAGCAGAATCTGTTCTTTGCCCTCATCTATAATACGTTGGGTATACCAATTGCAGCCGGTTTACTCTACCCATTTTTCGGAATCCTATTATCCCCAATGATTGCGGCTTTGGCAATGAGTTTCAGTTCCGTTTCGGTAATCGCCAATGCACTAAGATTAAGAACAAAATCAATTATATAATTCACACTAAAAACAAAAGGAATATGGAAGATTCAAACAAAGGAAACTATAAAACTTTTTACATAATGCTGGCGTGCTCATTTGTTGCAATGTACGTTACAATGTATCTAAATACCTACTCGTTAGACCACGTATTTTTTAGCTTGACCCGTTTTTATATGGTCTGTCTTGGCATTGCTACAATGGCAGTAATAATGTGGTTTTTTATGCGAAAAATGTATAACGATAAAAAGAAGAATATTGTAATTCTGGTAGGTAGTTTAGTTCTGTTTGTGGGTGCTCTCGGTTTAGTAAGAGTGCAAGCACCAATAGTAGGTGATATACTATGGATGAAAGCTATGATTCCACATCACTCTATTGCAATTTTAACGAGTGAACGTGCTGATATTAAAGACCCTGAAGTGAAGAAACTGGCAGAGGATATCATCAAGGCACAAAAAAAGGAAATTGAAGAAATGAAGCAGATGATTGAACGATTGGAAAATAAATAATTTGATATGAACAAAAACATTTTATACATCGGTATCGCAGCTGCCATAGGACTGTTTGGTGGGTGGCTCATTTTTGGTGGTAATTCTACCGAAAAAGACGGGGCGGCGATGACCGAAACACACGACCATTCAGATGAAAGTACTGAACAAATGTGGACGTGCTCGATGCACCCACAAATTATGCAACCAGAACCTGGTGACTGTCCTATTTGTGGTATGGATTTAATTCCAGCGGAATCAAGCGCAGATGGTTTAGCAATGAATGAAATAAAGATGACAAAAAATGCAATGGCATTGGCAAACATCCAAACGACTATTGTAGGCAATGCATCAGAAGACAGCGAGAATATGATTTCGCTTTCAGGCAAAATCAAAATGAATGAGGAAGAAAACGCCATTCAAGCTAGTTATTTCGACGGCAGGATTGAACGGCTCAATGTAAATTTTGAAGGTCAGGAAGTAAGAAAAGGGCAATTATTGGCCACTATTTATGCGCCAAATTTGGTAGCGGCTCAACAAGAATTGATTACCGCAGCTTCACTCAAAGTATCGCAACCATCTCTATACAAAGCGGTACGAAACAAACTAAAACTTTGGAAACTTTCGGAAAGCCAAATTAATAGTATCGAAGAATCAGGGAAGGTTAAAGAGAACTTTCCCATATACGCAACGGTTAGCGGTACGGTATCTGAAAAGATGGCTTCTGAAGGCGATTACGTAAAGCAAGGGCAACCCATCGTAAAGGTGAGCAATCTAAATTTGGTATGGGCAGAATTCGATGCTTATGAAAACCAAATTTCAGAATTCAAGAAAGGTCAGAAAATCAAGGTTACAACCAATGCTTATCCCAATGAAATATTTGATGCTACGGTTTCATTCATAGACCCCGTTCTGAATACTCAAACGAGAACTGTCGTGGTTCGAGCCAATTTGAAAAACAACAAAGGGATTTTTAAGCCAGGGATGTTCGTCACAGGCAAAATCAAAAGCAAATCAACTAGTTCAGAAGTACAACTTCGCATTCCAGCGAGTGCGGTAATGTGGACAGGCGAACGCTCATTAGTTTACATCAAGACAAATCCAAATGAACCCATTTTTGAAATGCAGGAAGTAACGCTTGGCAATCGAGTTGGTGATATTTTTATGGTCGCTTCCGGATTACAAGAAGGCGATGAAATAGTAACTAATGGGACTTTCACAGTTGATGCAGCTGCACAATTACAGGGTAAGAAGTCAATGATGAATAAATCAGGTGGAAAAACAATGACAGGACACGAAGGACACTTAGGTATGCAGAATACAGGTAACGAAACCACTAGTAGTTCAACAATGAAAATGGAACTACCAAAGACAGTTCAAATTGCGTTTCAGTCTGCTTTAACGCCATATCTTAAAATGAAAGATGTCTTTGTAGCTGGTGATGCTCAAAAAGTTTCGTCTTTCTCACAGGAAACCTTAGAAATATTAGAGCCAGTTTCTGATTCGGATTTGGGTAAAATGGAACAAGCCCACATTTCCAAAATCAAAAAAATGTTGAAGTCAATAAACGAAAGTGATAACATCGAAAATCAGCGTAGCCATTTTGTGGTTTTGAACCAAAATTTTATACCGATTGTAAAGACTATAAAAGGGTTGAACCCAAAGGTATATATTCAGAAATGCCCAATGGCAAATAACAACAGAGGGGCGTTTTGGATAAGTAAAGATAAAGTCATCAGTAACCCTTATTATGGCGAACAGATGCTTACTTGTGGAAGTGTAGTTGATTCATTGAAATAATACTTTGCAACACAGTTGCACGAAAATCTTTTTATCTTTGTAGCTTGAAATATTTTACACTCATATTAGCAATTTACTTCTTAGCACTTAATGGTGTGCCCTGTAGCGATACAGGAAACATTAATGAAGATTCCCAAGTAGTTTCCTTAATTGACTATGATAGTGAGCACGACCAAGATTGTGAATTATGTTCGCCCTTTTGTCATTGTCATTGTTGCCACGTTCACACTATAGATTTTGGCATAACTTCATTCGAACCGTATCAACCTAAGATTTCACAAGAGTACTTCGACCATTTCGATGGTTTTGAAAACAACTTTTTTCATTCCCTTTTACAGCCCCCACAGGTATAATTCAGTTTTCATAGGATAGCTATATCCTGTTTTGACGTGTCCTTATTTTGGATATGTCAAAATAGTGCATTGCATTTCTGTAATGTGCCCACAGAGAATTTAAACTGAATTAACACCCATATCTATGATTAATAAAATCATTGATTTTTCAATCAATAACAAATTTATTATTGGTCTGCTCACACTTGCATTAATTGGTGCAGGTATCTATAGTATGACCCAAGTTCCTATTGATGCCGTGCCAGATATTACCAATAATCAGGTACAGGTCATTACACAATCGCCCAATCTGGGGACAGAGGATATTGAGCAATTTGTAACCTATCCTGTCGAGGTGGCAATGAGCAACCTGCCCAATGTCAGGGAAATTCGTTCGATTTCCCGCTTCGGACTCTCCGTAGTGACCATCGTCTTTGATGACGGTGTCGGAACGTATCTTCCCAGACAGCTTGTAGCAGAAAAACTGACAGAAGTACAAGAACAAATCCCTATGGGTTTTGGTGAGCCTTCTATGGGTCCCATTTCTACAGGGCTAGGCGAAATCTATCAATACACCCTAGAGGTTGAAGCCGAATACCAAAGTGAATATTCATCTACAGAACTGCGAACAATTCAAGATTGGATAGTACGTAGACAAATGGCAATGGTTCCTGGCGTCGTGGAAGTAAATGCCTTTGGTGGCAATAAAAAACAATATGAAGTTGCAGTAGACCCAAACGAACTTCGAGCTATTGGTATCACAATTACCGAAGTGTTCTCAGCTTTGGAAAACAACAATCAGAATACGGGCGGTGCTTATATCGAGCGTAATCATCAAGCTAATTTTATACGTGGCGAGGGTCTTGCAAGAACTGTATCGGATATAGAAAATATGGTCGTCAAGACGGTCAATGGTATTCCTATCAAGATTAAAGATGTTGGTAAGGTGAGTATAGGAAGTGCCGTCCGTTACGGTGCGCTGACAAAAGATGGCAAAGGCGAAGCTGTTGGCGGAATGATTTTGATGCTTAAAGGGGCTAATTCCAACGAAGTTATCGAAAACGTGACCCAACGTATGGAACAGATTCAGCAATCACTTCCTAAAGGTGTTAGTATAAAACCATTTCTTGACCGAAGTGAATTGATTGCGGAAACAACGGGAACGGTAACTGGAAACCTTTTGGAAGGTGGGCTTATCGTAATCTTTGTTTTGGTTTTGCTCTTGGGAAATTGGCGTGGTGGTCTTATAGTAGCATCCACTATTCCGCTATCGCTTTTGTTTGCATTCATACTAATGAACGTTTTTGACGTATGGGCGAACCTAATGAGTTTGGGGGCGATTGACTTTGGAATCATCGTGGACGGTGCGGTCATCATCGTAGAAAGTACTGTTTTCCTAATGTATTCTTATGTAGTTAAAAAGAAGGCCGTGAGTTCTGAAACGAGGGACGAAATCGCTGCAAAGGCTTCTAAAAAGATGATGAACGCCGCCTTCTTCGGCCAGCTTATAATTCTTATTGTCTTCCTACCCATTTTAGCTTTGGAAGGTGTCGAAGGCAAGATGTTTCAGCCTATGGCGCTGACCTTCATCTTTGCGATGATTGGTGCAATGTTGCTTTGTCTGACCTATGTTCCAATGATTTCAGCGTTATTCTTAAGACCGCCGAAATCCGAAAAAAAGTCTTACGGCGATAAGTTTGTCCATTGGATTGAAAGAAAATACGAGCCGCTGTTGACCAAATCGCTTACTAAAGGGAAGATGGTTATAGGTATCGCTATTGCTCTTTTTGCAGTTGCCATTTTTGCCTTTACCAGAATGGGCGGCGAATTTATCCCACAGTTGGATGAAGGCGATATTGCGTTTCACGCCATCCTGAAACCCGGAAGTTCCCTTTCAGAAACCATAGAAACAACCACAAAAATAGAGCAAATAGTTAAGGCGGAATTTCCAGAGGTGGAAACTATCATCAGCCGTATCGGTGTGGCCGATGTACCTACTGACCCGATGCCGATGGACATTGCCGATGTCTTCGTCATCCTTAAACCAAGTGATGAATGGACATCCGCCGAAAGCAAAGATGAACTGGTCGAAAAAATGAAGGATGCCATAAGCATCGTACCCGGGGTCAATTATGAATTTACCCAGCCTATAGAAATGCGTTTTAACGAACTACTTACGGGTGTACGTGAAGATGTTGCTATTAAACTGTTTGGGGAAGATTTGGACATACTGGCAAGCAAAGCGGAAGAAATGGGTAAAATCATTGCAACTGTTCCGGGTGTTGCGGATATGAAAGTAGAGGCTACCGATGGCCTTCCGCAAATTACGGTTAACTATAATCGTAACAAGCTCGCGCAATACGGTCTTGAAATCAACCAACTAAATAGTGTGTTACAAGCTGCATTTGCAGGTGGAAAAGCAGGCGTAATTTTCGAGGGGGAAAAGCGGTTCGATTTGGTAGTTCGCCTACAAAAAGAGAATCGGGAAAGCATTGCTGACATTAAAAACCTGTTCATAAACCTTCCAAATGGTTCACAAATTCCGCTACGTGAAATTGCAGAAGTGAGTTATGAGCCTGGTCCAATGCAAATAAGTAGAGACAATACAAATAGACGAACGTATGTAGGTATCAATATTCGTGACCGTGATGTTAAATCTGTAGTAGAAGAAATTCAGGATAAATTAGATGCCCAATTTGAATTACCACCTGGATATTACATTCGTTATGGTGGGGCTTTTGAAAACCTCGAACGTGCCAGCAATAGGTTACAGACTGTTGTGCCAATAGCTTTATTGCTCATATTCATTCTGATTTACTTTGCCCTAAAATCCTTTCCGCAAACCTTGATGATTTATGTAGCAATACCTATGGCGACCATAGGTGGCGTGTTCGCTCTATGGCTTCGGGATATGCCTTTTAGTATTTCGGCAGGGGTCGGTTTTATTGTGCTCTTTGGGGTAGCTGTACTGAATGGATTGGTAATGATAAGCGGTCTGAATGAACTGAAGGAAGAAGGCGTAACAAACTTAAAAGACAGGATTGTGGAAGGCACAAAACGTAGGATACGCCCGATTATGCTTACTGCCTTTACCGATATTCTTGGTTTTTTGCCTATGGCGATTTCAGCATCCGCAGGGGCTGAAGTGCAAAGACCCTTGGCTACCGTGGTTATTGGTGGATTGATAACTTCAACCCTTTTAACGCTGTTTATTCTGCCCATTTTTTATCAATGGGTCGAGAAACGTTCTGAACGAAAGGCAAAATTGAATCCAAAATTTGCTACCGCTATGGCAGTAGTTTGTTTGCTATTTACTTCTGCTTTCGCTAAAGCGCAGCAAGTTCCACAGAATGATTCGCTGCCGGTAATATTATTGGAAAAAGCGGTAGAAGTTTCTAAGGAAAATTATCCGCTCTTGAAAACGAAACAGTTGGAAATTCAAAGACAAACTGCATTAAAGGGGACTGCTTACGACTTTGGCAACACCCAAGTGTTTACGGGTGGCGAGGAAATATCGGATGGTCAGGGTATTTATACATTGGTTGGCTTAGGGCAACAGAATATCAACTTATTCGGCATAGGTGCGAAAAAGAGTCTGCAAAAGCAACGTATCACTTTGGCCGAAACAGCTCTTGACCTTTCTGAACTTCAAATAGAACAGGAAGTTAAAAAAGCTTGGTCGCAAGCCTATCAGCAAAGGCAAAAATTTGAACTGTACCAAGAACTGGATTCTATCTATTCACAATTTGAAAAAGCCATTGCGCTCAATTATGAGGTAGAAGCCATTTCACGCTTGGAATATTCATCAGCTACCAATCAAGCCTTGCAAATCCGCAACAAATTGCAACAGGCCGAAAGCGATTACGCCATTGCCCTTCAAAAACTAAACCTATGGTTGGTTTCAGACACTTTCTATACTGTACCTAAATCGCTTGACGAAAGTGAATTTGCCGTATTGGGCATACCCACAACAGTGGAAAATCATCCCAAACTGAAACTTTCGCAAAAGCAAATTGATGAAGCTGAGGCAAATTATGATGCGGCTCGTGCTGACTTGCTTCCCAAGTTTAATCTTCAGGGCGGACTTCAAACAGTGAACGGCAATAGCGGGTTTTACACTTATCAGGCCGGTATTTCCATTCCTTTATTTTCTGGTACGGAACGTAGCCAAGCCAAGGCCGCTAAAATTGACGGCGAAATTGCAAGAACTAATGCTGATTATACACAACGCCAATTGCAATCCGAATATCAGCAGGCCGTAAAGTCCTATCAAAAGTGGGAAACATCTTGGCAATTTTATAATAATAAAGCCTTACCCCTTGCCGAAGAGCAACGCAGAGGCGCACTACTTGCCTACAAGGAAGGTGCAGTGGACTATGCAGCATTTACACAAATAATAAGGGATGCCATAAATACCGAAATGGATGCACTGGATGCGCTCGACAATTATCTAAAATCAGTTTTCGAACTACAATATTTTAAACAATAATGAAAAATCTATCTAAATATACAGTCATCGGTTTATTGGTTATGCTCTTAGGGTTAACCTCTTGTGGTGATTCTAAATCAGAGTCAGCTGAAAACAATAAAGGAAATTCTGAAACGGAAGAAGCCCACACAGAAGGCGAAGCTGAGGAAGTGATGCTTACGGCCAAACAGTTCGATGCATTAGAAATGAAAATCGACACCTTACAAATGCGAAATATGAGCGGGTATGTGGAAGCGAACGGTCAACTGGAAGTCCCGCCCCAGAACGAGGCCACCATAACAACAGTTGTAGGTGCAAACGTGGTTTCCATCGAGGTTATCGAGGGTGATAAGGTCAATAAAGGGCAAACAGTCGCTTACCTCTCGCATCCCAACATCATTCAGAAACAGACAGACTACTTAAATGCTTTTAGTAATAGTCAGTTTTTGAAAAAGGAATTTGAACGACAAAAAACCCTCTACGATGCAGGTGTAGGAAGTGGTGCCAATTTCCAAAAGGCAGAAGCTGAATACCAAGCATCCCGAAGTATGGCAAAAGGTCTTGAAGCCCAACTGCAACAACTTAACGTTAGTGCGTCGGGTGTAAGAAACGGAACGATTTACCAGCGTGTGGCGCTCAGAAGTCCCATCGAAGGATTTGTACAAAAGGTAGAAGTCAAAACAGGGCAGTATGTAGAACCCCAGACCGACCTAATGGAAATCGTGGACACCCACCATGTGCACGCCGATTTGATGGTCTTTGAAAAAGATGTCTATAGGGTAAAGGAAGGTCAAAAAGTAACGTTTAATGTCCAATCCAATCAAGGGCAGGAACTGACCGCGGAAATCTATTCCGTGGGCAAAACTTTTGAGCAGAACCCGAAAGCGATACACGTTCACGCAGAAATTGAGAACAAGGAAGGCAACCTGATACCCGGAATGTACATTCAGGGACGCATACAAACGGATAACAATAAGACGTTGGCTATACCCGAAAGTGCCATAGCCGCTGATGGTAACCGATTTTTTGTGTTTTTAGCTGAAAAGGAAGGTAACGATTGGGCTTTTACACCTAATGAAATAACAAAGGGGGCTAAAGACGGGGAATGGATTCCTATTGATTTTCTAACGGAACAAAAATCGAATGCCAAATATGCCTTAAACAACGGTTACTATTTAATGGCAGAAATGAAAAAAGGCGAAGCAGAACACTCACATTAAAATTGATTAATAACATCATTAGATGAAAGAAATAGAAAAAACATTGGAAAACAAAAGTGTGCGACCTACGGCAATGCGCATTTTGATTTATAAGTATATGGCCGAGAAAGAAATTGCTATTGCATTAACGGACATTGAGAATGCTTTCGCGAAAGCGGACAGAACTACGCTTTACCGAACCTTAAAAACTTTTGAAGAAAAGGGAATCGTGCATCAAATCGACGATGGCACCAATATTTCAAAATATGCGCTTTGTGAACCTGGGTGCAATTGTGAAATCGAACAAGATTTACACCTGCATTTTCATTGCAACAACTGCGATGAAACCGTATGTCTTACAGAACATAAGATACCGCAGGTTAATCTACCAGATGGATATGTGGCTGAGGATGCTAACTTGGTTATAAAAGGTATTTGCGAAAAGTGTAGCGGGCAATAAATGCACTTCCGTTGCACGGTTTAAACCTGTACTTTGAACTCTGAAAAATAAGAACTTATGATACAGTTTATAGATACGAAAAAAGAGAGCCTGATTGCCGCAAAGCTTTCGGGTAAATTGAACGAAGAAAATTTAAAAACCATTCACAAACAAATCCATCGAATCATCGACAAGGGTCACAAAGTGGACTTCTATTTTGAAATGGAAGATTTTGAAGGCTATACTATTAAAGGATTTTGGGAAGACATCAAGACTGATGTAGCCCATATCAAGGATTACGGGAAAATAGCATTTGTTGGAAATGAAAAATGGCAGGAATGGGCAGCAAAGGCAACCGATTTCTTTACCGGAAGCGAGGCCAAATATTTTGAAGCCAAAAATAAGGAACAGGCTATGACTTGGATTAATTTATAAAAACTTGTTTGATGAAATATAATACCAACATCCCTAAAGGTTTAAAAGAACACTATGATAAGGAATTGAATCTATATCGTAATACATTGAATCGGAAAGATTATGGAATTGCTTGGAAGCATCTTGAACGCTCGCACATACTTGGGCAGTCCTATCCTTACGAACATACCTATTCTCATTGGCTAATGCTCAAATTTGGCTTTAGACAAAAAAATACAAAAGAAATTTTAGGTCAAGTTGTTCGATTGGTCGTTGGCGGGTGGAAATCATTTATTGACCACGTGCCCGTAGGAAATACGGGTGGTGCTAAAGTTCCACCTCTTAAGAGAATGGAACTTCCTCACGACTTGGAAATTATCTTAAACCAATACAGACCAACCTAATGAAAAAGAAAAAAGTAAACTTACGTGATTTAGACCCTAAAGAACATAAGGGCGAGCACAGCCACGATGACGGACACAATCACAGCAGTCCGGAAGAATTGTCAAACTTCAGAATTTATTTGCCTGCCATTTTCAGCTTTGTGATGCTGATTGCTGGAATTGCCATTGATTATTTTGATGCCTTTCCTTTTTTTGAAGGTTGGATTCGCGTTGTCTGGTATACGGTAGCTTATATCCCGGTTGGATTTCCTGTCATACGGGAAGGTTGGAATAGTATCTTAAAAGGCGACTTCTTCACAGAATTTTTCTTGATGTCCATCGCCACTTTGGGGGCATTTGCCATAGGTGAATATCCCGAAGGTGTGGCGGTGATGCTTTTCTACGCCGTAGGCGAACTGTTTCAAAACGCAGCGGTCAATCGCGCCAAAAGAAATATTAAAGCATTACTCGACGTGCCCCCTAATGAAGCATTGGTCTATCGAGATAATGATTTTGTCTCTGTCAATCCTGAAACCGTCGAGATTGGCGAGAAAATTCAGGTTCGGGTGGGTGAAAAAGTACCACTCGATGGTATTTTACTTTCAGATAAAGGGTCGTTTAATACAGCAGCTTTGACAGGTGAAAGCAAGCCCGATACCATTGCGAAAGGCGAAAAGGTTTTTGCGGGAAGCATCAATCTCGATGGTGTCATCGAAGTTGAAACCACTAAAGAGTTTAAGGACAGTTCCATTGCCCGTATTCTGGATATGGTGCAGAATGCCACCGCCCGTAAATCAAAGACTGAACTGTTCATCAGAAAGTTTGCACGGATTTACACACCTATCGTTGTATTTCTGGCTATTGGTCTGACTTTTCTTCCTTATTTCTTTATTGATGATTACGTGTTTCGTGATTGGTTGTACAGAGCATTAATTTTCTTAGTTATTTCCTGTCCCTGTGCATTGGTTATTTCCATTCCTTTGGGCTATTTCGGTGGTCTGGGTGCAGCATCACGTAACGGTATTTTATTCAAGGGCGCATCCTTTTTGGATGCGATGACCAAAGTAAATACCGTGGTAATGGACAAAACGGGAACTGTAACCAAGGGTGTTTTTAAGATTAAGGAAGTTGTAAATAGTTCTGGTTTCTCGGAAGCGGAATTTATGAAATACTTGATGGCAATGGAAGAACAATCCACCCATCCCATTGCCAAGGCTATATTGGAATATAAAGCCGAGGGCGCAGATTTAGAGGCCTCAAATGTCTATGAGGTTGCAGGAAAAGGCCTAAAAGGAACGGTCAATGAAAAAACTGTTTTGATAGGTAATAAAGCGTTGATGACATCAAATGGCATCGAAGTTCCGTCTGCAACCAATGATATTGTGGAATCAATCGTAATGGTAGCCATCGACAGAAAATTTGCGGGCTACGTTACCATTGCCGATGAACTGAAGGAAGATGCCCACCAAGCGATAAAACAAATCAGGGATTCTGGGATTTCTAAAGTAATAATGCTTTCTGGTGATAAGGATTCCATAACCCAACAGATAGCTAAAGAATTAAAAATCGATTGGGCAAAAGGTGACCTATTACCCGAAGATAAACTGAATGAAGTCGAAGAACTCAAAAGACAACCTGATTCGAAAGTAGCATTCATAGGCGATGGCATTAACGATGCGCCAGTATTAGCTGTAAGTGATGTAGGTATAGCAATGGGCGGTTTGGGCAGCGATGTTGCTATCGAGACTGCAGATGTCATTATACAGACCGACCAACCGAGCAAGATTGCACGAGCAATAAAAATTGGTCGTTCTACCCGAAGAATTGTTTGGCAAAATATTGCCTTGGCATTCGGTGTAAAATTTATAGTTCTCATTTTGGGTGCAGGTGGACTTGCCACAATGTGGGAAGCTGTTTTTGCTGATGTTGGTGTGGCGTTGCTTGCAATCCTCAATGCAGTACGGTTGCAGAAAATGAAATGGCAAGATTCTTAGAATACCTGTAAATCGTGATGTGCTGAATGAAAGTACATTGCAAATAATAACCATTATATTTATAGGTCACAACAAGTCCTATTTTATGATACATATAATTACAACAGGTGGTACAATTGAGGGGCTGGACTATGATTCAGAAAAGAATCAGACTCAAGAAAATAAAATCTCGATTGAGGATTTTTTTAGGTCGGCAAATGTTTCATTTTCCTATTCAATAGAGAATGTCCTCAATAAAGATAGTCGCTTTATTACAGACGATGACCGTAGGCTTTTGGTTGATAAAATCAAAGCTACGAGCGCGAAAAAAATAATAGTTACCCACGGTACTTTCACTATGGAAGATACCGCAAAATATATCGGAAAACTTAACCTAAATAAAACGATAGTCTTGGTTGGCTCATTCGTTCTAGGTTCATCTTATGGCACGGATGCCCCTTTTAATTTAGGTTATGCAATATGCTCAGTACAATTTCTAAAACCAGATGTATATGTGGCTATGAATGGCACTATATTTCATTGGAAGAATGTCACAAAAAATTTAGAAACCAACAAATTTGAGCAGAGATGAAAAAGATAAATGTTTGGAACATCAATACATTGGACTACTTTTTTCTATCTTTTATTAGATACGGTCATTGTATTGTTTACACTTTACTACTCAACTCGAAAAGATTCAAGTGGTTATAAACGATTTTTATCTTTGGGTATTTTATTTATTACCTATAATCTAACAGGTGGATTTTTGCCAATTAAGAACTTTCCTGGTCCTCTCATTATTCAGTACATTATAACTTATGGCGTTGCCATAGCTCTATGTGTTTATATAGTTTACTACCTCTATAAAGAATATGATATCATTGTATTAAAGTACAATTCTTCTATTAGAAATTTAGCGATTTTGTCTTCTGGAAGTTTTATTATACTATTTTTAATTCCATACTTTTTTACCTATTCCTTAGACGCTTCAAGGTTACTTTTTACCATACCTATTTCTGTTCTTGCCTTTGTGTTTTTAGGTATGTTTTATGAAAGAATTTCCCATCCAAACAATCCAAATGAATACATCCTACGTCGTAATAGGTTATCAATGATTAGTGTGACAAGTATTGCATTGTTACCTATATTAACCTTAATCGGGGATTTTCAATGGTTGACTTTTACTGTTATGAATGCTGCTTTTTATGCTATAACCATTATTGAAATAGACCGACATTTGTATTTTTTGGAAAACAAGACCAAAATGTATGAAGTATTTGCAATGAGCAAGGAACAGGCAATTAACTCGGCAGAAACGAAAATAATCTACGAAAACTTGACACGAAGGGAAATAGAAATTACCTTATCTATTCTGAGTAATCTTAGTTACAAACAAATAGCCAAAGATTTATTCATTGCTGAAAGTACTGTCTCTAAACACGCTTCTAATATCTATAAAAAAACTGGTGTAAAAAATAGAAGACAATTCATTAGTCGATATCGAAAAAAGGCGAAGTAGCGTTGTTCTTGATACTATAACAATTACCGTAGGAAAATACGGTTTATTCCGTACATATCTACGGAATAAAATACCCTTCTTTCAAAATTATGTTATTACATTTCAGTTGTTCTTTGGCCGCCCTTTGTCGTAAAAACTTCTACTTTCAAGTACCTGTCCCACACATTCGCAACTAAAGAATTCTAACAACCACTAACAACCCATCCAAACTAAGACCGCCCACAATAATGTTGGTGCTTAACTGTATTTATGGCTATAAATGGATTTAGAATCACTAGGCGAAAATCTTCTCGTAGAATTAGACGGGATAAGGCTCGAAAATCTTCCGATTTTGGAACTATCCTATCGTTCCATCGAGTTAAGTAGAAATTTGCTTACCGTTTTTAAAAGAAATATTTTGGCTAATGATTTTAAAAGTATTGATGATGAAATTGATTTCTTTAAAAAAATAAAACAAGTACCATTAATTAAACTTATATACTTCTCAGAGATTCATTCTTTTGAAATTCAATTTCCTAAAGCTGATAGAGCTGCCCAACTAAAATTTATAAAAAAGAAGATTGGTAAACTAAATCGCTTTTTTCTTTATAACCTTGACTTTGGCCAATACGTAAAATCTGGGGCAACCCATTTTGATAAGACATATTACACAAGAGACCATCTCGATAAGTATCATATCACTACTTCTAAATTCTATTTTCAAGACCCTGATTTTTGTACGCCAAGAGATATGCTTTTAGGAAAGTTCAAGGCCTATACTTCCCTTATTAATTATATGGCCCAAAAGAAACATTCTATTAAAAATAGATTGAATGGTTTTAGTGTGAATATAAAACCTACTGAAAAAATTATTTGGCCATTCACAAATACAGATTGGGTTGAGCTGCTCTACGCACTATGCGCAAAAGGTCTCGGGAAGCAGGACAATAAAAGTATTATGCAACTTTCTAGAAAGTTGCAACAGATATTTGATTTTGAACCCAAAGACATCTACAAAACCTTTCAAGACATCAAGAATCGTAAAAACAGCCGAACATTGTTCCTTGACCAGCTGATTGCTTCCCTTCTTTCAGAAATGGATAAAAGCGAGGAATAGTCGCTAACCATTCTCATTTACCTATCCTTTTATCTGCTAAAATAAGACCGTACTACGGTTGACCTACGGTAATTATATTCTCATCCTCTTTTCCATAAATTTTGGTACAATTTAAAGTTCAATTAATAGTGCAAACACCTCAAAACACCCTAAAACTAATCAAATTTCAAAATGTTAAATTTTGACCGTAGTACGGTCGTACTGGGGAATAAAATCCATTAAAGCTATTCAAATTTGTAGAACGAAAGTCAAATCAGGTCAGAGGCTATCAAATTAGTTGACAACGATGAGATAGTCTCTTTCTTTAAAACCGTTCTATTATGCCGACAAGTATTATAACAACAGACGACCTTCGGGAATTCAAAATGGAATTGCTCGATGATATTAAAAAACTACTATCCAAACAAGCTACTGGAAAGCTAAAAAAGTACCTCAAATCTTCTGAGGTAATGGACTTGCTACAAGTCAGCCCAGGCACTTTACAAAATCTTCGCATCAACGGTACATTACCCTATACCAAAGTTGGTGGTATTATCTATTATGATGCCGAAGAAATTCAAAATATAATGATTGCCAACCGTGTACATCACAGTTCAAATTCTTAAATGATGAACTATATAAAGCTACTTAATGCGGCTTTTGAAAAGTTCTATTTTGATGACCGCCTGAATCCTACCCATATCAGTTTGTATATGGCATTGTTCCAAGAATGGAACAGCAGCCGCTTTGCAGATGAATTTTATGTTAACCGTAGAGATTTAATGCGCTGTGCAAAAATAGGCTCAAAATCCACATACCATCGATGCGTTACAGATTTAGACTCGTGGCTTTACCTGTGTTATTTCCCTTCAAACAATCCATACAAGGGCAGCAAAATAAAGATGTCCATTATCGTTACAAGTGATGAACCAGATATGGGACGGTACAATCCCACATTAGAACAGCTTGCGGAACAGTACTATCCCATACGTGAACCAGTTGTGGGACAGCACCATCCCATAAATGGACAGGTTGTAGACCCACACCGTCCCGTAGGTGGACAAGCATTGGTATCTACTACAAACAATATCAAACAGGAAAACTATATAAAACAGCCAAAGGGCTGGCAGGCCGTAATTGATTTTTTTGTTGAAAAAGGTTTTAATGCTGATGAAGGAAAAAAGTTTTTTGAGCATTATGAAACTCGTAATTGGCAAACTAGCGATGGAAAAGAGATTCGAGATTGGCGCGCCCTGGCCACAAATTGGCTGGATAGAACCGAATTGTTCGACGAGGAAAACAAGTCAAACAAAAAACAAGCATCCCAAATTAAGGACAACTTGCGAACCACTAAAAACAAAGACTATGGACAACCCCTCTAAAATTACCGAAGGTGGCGTGGAATACTCATTGGGGAAATTTGATGGAAAAAGTGTTATTTATGACTTTCCAAAAATTTTGATTTATTTGAATGCCAAGGGAAAGTTGCTCTTTGGTAAAAATTTCAAAATTTATGATGAAGACAAGGATATTCTACTGAAGCTCTGTTCTTATTTTATTAGGGATAAAGATAACTGTGCCGCCTACGGAATTGACATTGAAAAAGGAATTTTACTTTCCGGACCAGTAGGTTGTGGAAAGACTAGTTTGATGAAGCTTTTGCGCCACATAGTTCCGATGCAACGCCCTTACGAAATGATTCCTTGCCGGAATGTGACTTTTGGTTTTAACCATCTTGGTTTTAAAACTGTTGAGGAATATGGGAACACCAAATTCTATTGTTTTGATGACCTTGGTGTAGAACCTGCAGGACGGTTTTATGGCAAAGACTTGAACGTAATGGGCGAAGTTCTCTTGTCTAGATATGAACTCTATCTCGATACCAAACACAAAATCAAAACTCACGCTACTACGAACCTTAATGCTGAAGAACTTGAAGAACGTTATGGAAATCGTGTTCGTAGCAGAATGCGTGAATTGTTTAATTTGATTGCTTTTGATAAGGGGGCTGGGGATAAGAGGAAATGAATGAAAAATATTTACTCGATTTTTCACTCCATATTAGGCCTTAAATAGTGAATCCATTACTTCATCTGAATCAAAGTCAGGCGAACCTTGCCTAGCGTAATAACTAGAATATCTTTCAATTAAATCCTTTAAAAATGGTAGAGATATAGTTGCAAATCTATCAATTTCTGTACTACTTATTCTTTCCTCGATTTCTTCAATTTCGATTGAGAGTTTATCCTGAAAATCGATTACGCCTGCATTGATTGAATTATGTTTTGGAACAAAGAGGTAAGAGTCCTTATTATTTTTTACTATTCGTTCAAGTTTTTGCTTTTTTGTTTTGCTTAAGTCGTCAATTGATTTTATTTCATCAATACCGTTTATTTCTTCAGAAATTTCTTTGATTCGCAACAAAAAAGCTTTTGTTACTTTCTTTTGAGCAAAATCACAAGCTGGTGTCAGAATAACATATCTAATACCATTCCAAGAAATCAAGTCTCCTGTCGAAAGCTTTTCTTTGACTGGTCGGGTGATATAGAATTCACTCGGATGCACATTATTCTCATTCAAATACTCCAACATATGAAGAATTGTATATCGAAGTAACGAATCTTCTTTTTCCTCTGGATTTCTTTTTTCGTCTAAAACCCAACTGTCTAGAGAGGTTGAAATATGATTCCAAAATATATTTTGAATTAACTCTTCGATTTTGCCGTTTCGATTTAAGAGATTTAGAATTCCTGTTGACTTAATTAGCTTAAACCTATTGAAAGTGTCAAATACGTCTACGTTATCTCTCTCGTAAACATCAAATATAGCATTTGGCACATTGAGCTCTTCAGAAATATTATGAGGCGTACCAGTAATTACAAAAGTTGGAAAACGTAAATTATCCTTAATTTCCTTGACAACTTCATTTCCTGAAGTATCTGTTCCACCTTTGCCCATTAAATCCAAGTCAACGATAGCACCGTCAAAAATATTTTCAGGATTTTTTAAGGCAGATATTGCTTCATCCTTTCCTTGTATCCAAGTGTCATTTATTTGAACCTCTTTGTTTTCCTTATTGAATAAATGGATATTTCTTCTATAAATGTCTTTGTAAATTGCTCCATCATCTTCAACTATTAAAATCTTAAGTTCTTGCATAATTATTTATTGAATTCTATTTGGAAACACACTCCGTCATTACTTTTTCTAGCCGATAGCTCTCCATTTAATCTATCAGATGCCTCACCAGCGATTGCTAAGCCAAGACCTGTACCATCAATCTTTTTAGAATAACCAGGTTCAAAAATTGCTCCTGATTCAATTTCTAAATCTGTTAGACCTGGTCCTGTATCTTTATAGTCAATAATTACTGTATTAGAACTTTCACTAACGGCAATAGTTATTTCTTTTGTGTCTGATTTAGAAACACCTAGCCAGTAAACACTATTTTCAATGAGGTTGGTCAAAGCAATATATAAGTCTTCAGACCATCCAAATATTTGTATTTTTTCATTTCCAAGAACGTTAACTTTAATGTTCGCATCGTCAAAACTCGATTTAAAGACATCTAGACTTTCATTGATTACTTTGACTACAGAAAAGTCAGCTTTTTTATCTCTTTTTTGCTTAGCTAATGGTGATATTCTTTTAAATAGAGTAGAAATGAACTTACTATTTATTTGAAATCCATTGATACTTTTAGTTAATTCATCAAGGTGTTCTTCATCTTTGGTTGCACGGTAAAACTTTAAATAGCGTTCCATAACTCTAGTTTCGGAATTAAAAAACTGTAATGGCTTACGACCTTCGTGAAGAATAAAATTGACAATTTTACCCAAAGTAGCCTGTCCTTGATATATCGCAATTGTCTTTTCAATTTCTTCTTTTAATTCTGCTTTTTTTGCTTCTTCTTCCGTTAATATGTTGTCTATTTCATCAATTGCTTTTTTATCGATTTTAAATTCTGAAAGCTTTTTACCAATAGAGGTTTTAACTTCTGCTAAACTGAATAAAGAATTTATGGTGTCTTGTACTTTAGTTTGTTTTCCTCTGCTTTTTTCGCTTTTAATTCTATAAGCTAACCTTCTAGTTTCTAGTTCGAATAAAGCTTTCTGTGCAAGTTCCTTTAAACCAAAGTAATATTCATTTTCTTTTAATCCATCTCTTGCACTTTTTTCCTCAAGTCCAGATTTTTCTTCGGATTGAATTGTGACAAAACCAACGATTTGATTATTACTAATTTTTAATGTGAAGTTTTGTATTCTATCCTTGTCCAAATCCAACCAATCAATTCCACCATTTCCGTAAGGTCTAATTCGAAAGAAGTTTTTATAAACATTAACACCATAAACTTCGTCAAGTAATCTTTTAGCTTGCCTTTTACCCATTAAGTTTTTAGATACTGGGTTGATTAGGCCTTTATTTATCAAGTTATCGATTGCTTCTGGTTCTCTATCAAAAACCCTGAAATCTACTTTCATAGAACCACAATACTTGTTGTTCCCAGAAACTTCGAAATTTGCTGAAATTTTCTCTTTTTGAACAGCTTCAGGATTTACATTGTTTTCAAATAAAAGATTAGCGTTCCCTTTATCTGAAATAGTTCCCGAAATACGGTAATCGTAAAATTGAATTATTGGATAAGTATCAATTTTTATATTCTCATCTATTTCTGGAAATGGTGAGTTTTCAAAGGATAAGTTAATTTTGAATTCATCATCAATTGATTCTTCAAAGGGTGAAATGAGTTTTCGTAATTCATTTATTAATTGTTCTAGAGTATCTCTATTCCAATAAGATAATTTAGAATCAATTTTTTCAACTGTCTCTTCTAGTCCTTCTTCATTTAAAACTACCTCTTCATACTTCTCATCTTTGGCAATGATTAATATTTCTGTACAAGATGGTTCGTTTGTATTATTCTTATCAACAAGAATTTCTATATTTTCTAAATAATCATCTGTTTTGAAAATTCTCCAATCAATAACAGTTTCTGATTTTTCACCATTTTCATCTACTGTTGAAAGTGTCATTTCTTGCCCTAAAATTGAAGCAGCAAATCGACCTATACCTTTTCTTCCTTGAAGAGTTCTTGTTCCATTTTTACTAATTTTTCTTTTTAGCTTATCGTTAGTTGCTGGAACAAGCCATTTATTTATAACTGTGTCAAAATTCATTCCGTGGCCATTGTCTCTTATGGAAATAATCAAGGCGCTTTCTTTCTCTATTTTTGTGTATTTAAATACTATGTCAACGTTAGTTGCATCTGCATCATAAGAGTTTTTAACAAGCTCAACTAATGCTGCATAGGAATCTCCAATTAAATCACTTCCTATGGTGTGAATCAACCTAGCAGCTGGTCTTATTTTGTATCCTGTATCATTCATTTTAGCTGTGCTTTAATCTGTTTTGCTATCTCTTTTGCCATCAAAGGTGGTACAGCATTTCCTATTTGTCTAAAAGCAGCACTTCTGCCTCCTTCAAAAAAGAAGTCGTCTGGGAATGATTGAATCCTAGCAGCTTCTCTGACAGAAATAGACCTTATTTGCTTGTTGTCAGGGTAAATGTAATGATGACCATCTTTCGCTATATGCGCAACCATTGTATGAGAAAGACCGTTGATATCAACAACTTTGTATCTATCAACGAATGATGTTTCGTTCTTATGAGTTTTGAGTTCAGTCGGTAAATCTGGATACTTTAATCTTTCTGATTTTTTCAGCCATTTGTTTATAGCGATTTTGTAGATATTTAAATCTCTTTCATTGTGCGGTCTCGCTATATGTTGAGTAACAAAATCAACTCCATTTCTTAATTCAAACTTTTCAAGATATGTAGTTGTAGGTTTAGCATATTTTGTTACATTTTTTTGGTCGCCAGCTTTTATTTTTTTTAAATCAGATAGAATTTGACTTATAGTAAATTCTTCATTGAGGATATCAAATTTTGGGTACTTAAAATCTGTGCCTTTTTGCCAACCGATTAAAATAATTCTTCTTCTTTTTTGTAATACTCCGAAATGCTCAGACTTTTGAATTGTATAATCTAATTCATAACCAATACGCTTAAAATATGCTTGCATATTTTTAAAATAACTTCCTTTTTCAGCAGTTATTAATCCCATAACATTCTCAAAAACGAATACTTTTGGCTCGTATTTTTTAAGGAATTTTGCGTACTCTTTATAGAGGAAATTCCGAGGGTCATTTTTCATACCATCTTTATCTCTTGACCTTCCGACAAGAGAGTAGGCTTGACAAGGTGGGCCACCGACAATTAAGTCAATTCGTTTCCCATTGACGAGTTTGTCTATTTTTTCAAAAATGATTTTGTTGTTATCTCCTCCAATTGAAATATTTATGACGGAATCGGAAAGTTCAGAATTACCAAAGCATTTTATGAACTCTTCTCTGGTCATTTTTTCTGAAATGTAATCGTAATATTTTTCTGTTCTATTTTCAGAATTTAACTTATGATATATCAGTCGTGTTTCTAAAGTATCACAGGCTTTTTTGTCTATTTCTACGTGGGCAATTGGCTTGAAACCTGCCTTGATAAAACCTTCAGATAAACCACCTGCACCTGAAAATAAATCTATGAAATTAAGGTTTTCCATAATTATTTATTCAGTTTTAAATGCCCATAAAGTTCTTCGAGAAAATCAGCAGGACTAATATCAATAGCAAGTGCTATTAAAAATGCTTCACGGGCCGTTAACTTCGTAGATTCCTCCCTACTCAAAAGACTTAATCGGGATGAACTAATACCAGTTTTTCTTGATATATCAGCTTTTTTAACCGATTTTTTAAGGAAAAGGCTTCCAATCTTTGTCATTTTTAATTTTTTAAAAGCTTTCCAAAAGTACATAAATATTTCGATTTTCTAAATAATTAGTTAGAAATAGACAATAAACGAGTCATAAATAACATCAATTAGTTCTATTTCTAATGATATAAGATATTTCAGTAAATAGAATTAAGATGAGTCCCTTTAAGGTTTTAACCACCTCTTTAAATAATTTTTTCATAACGTTAATTGAAATTTTCTTATTAATACTAGAGCAATACTTTTACTTCTTTTTGTCAAATATTTACTTTCATCCCAATTACTCAAAAACCCTAATTCCAAAAGGACAGAGGCGCAATAGCTTATTGTTTCACGTAAGACCTGAAAATTTGCAAACTTTACACCCCTACTCTCAAAACCCAGCTCAAAGTTCAGAGCATCTTGTAATTGAAAAGCAAACCAAGTAGATGTTCTAGAATATATCGATTGCTTTTTTGAAACATAAACTTCGACACCTCTTGCATTTGCATTATCCGAATGATTACAATGCAAGGACACAAATAAATCAGCTTTTAGGGCTTTGGCCAGCTTCGACCTATCGGATAAAGAAACAAGTGTATCGGTATACCTTGTAAAGTAAATATCCAAAGGGGTATCAGATTCGTTATTTAGCTTCAAAATGGCATTTGCAATATTGAGTACAACATCCTTTTCTTGGATTCCATTTATGCCTATTGCACCAGCATCTTTTCCACCGTGTCCAACATCAATAACAATTCGTTTTTGAGTACTCGATTCTTGTCCAAAAATGATGCACATTTTGAAGAGCAAAATCAAAAAACTAACGTTTTTAAGCACTTTTTTCATTTTCAATTTTCAGGTTATCAACAACTTCCCTTTAAAAATTCATAGCATTTGATGCCAATTAATAGCAAACAAATTCAATTGATTTCAAATAATATTTTATTCACAAATATTTGATTTTCAGTTATTTATGTACAAATATATGTAAATTTCAGAAAGGGAAAATGAATAAAAAATCTAAACAATTTTATTATGAAAAAATCAATCTACTTAGCAACTTTTTTATCGTTGCTCTCAACATCACTTTTTGCTCAAATTGGGGGAATTGAAGATTCCGTTAATGATGTGGGCGATACCATACGTACCATATTTCCAATTTTACTTGGTGTCATCTTTCTAGTTGGATTCCTATTTAACGCAGGACATTTCTTTGGGGAAAACGCAGACCTTAAAAAAGGTATTACTAGAGTACTTGTATTTGTTTTGATTGCGGGTGCGGTTGTGGGCATCTTCACATATTTAATAGGCATCGTAGTATAATTGAACCCTCATCGAGGGTTTTATTAAAAAAGTTGTATGAAGAAATTCGAGGTCTATAAAAACATTAGAAAAAGGGCAGTCATTTTTGGGCTGCCTATTTCCCTGTTCGCCCTAATGATGGTGTCTATTTTGGCTTCGCTGCTCATTATCATTTTCTCTTTCAGTTTCGGGATAATAATTGGCGTTCTCGTTTTTAATGCTGCCTTATATGTAGCCCTCACGAGAATAACACTTAACCCACAACTATTTCAAATGGCTAAAGCCTTCCCAAGAATAATAAGTAACAAAAGAAATTCGGGCTTCGATTATGAACAAGATTAATCTTTCGGCATATAACCCTATTGCAGATGTTCAGGACAATATCATATTTGCCAATAATGGCAATGTCGTTCTGTGCTATAAAGGAACGCTACCAGAAATTTATTCCCTATCAGAAAAAGACTTTGAGGATATACACGGCGCTTGGTTTCAGGCTTTAAAATCTTTACCTATTGGCACGGTGGTACAAAAACAGGATATCTACCTTAAAAAGAGTTACACTTCAGAAGAACTGCCGAAAACAACTTTTTTAGAAAAAGCTACACACGAGCATTTCAAAGGACGTGATTATATGGAACATCGTTGCTTTTTGTTCTTTACACTCACTAAGAACAAGGCTCTAAATAATTCAAAATATGTCAACCCTTTTCGTAAAGTTTCTAAAGGGATTGTTCAACAATTAGATGACAACGTTAAGAGCTTCATTGGCTCGGTTAGTGATTCGGTTTCCTTTATAAACAATAGCCGAAAAATGACCTTTGTCCAGCTTAAAGCGAAAGACATTCAGCACCTCACAAATGGTTATTTCAATGGATTCAATGAAGGTTTTGATACGGACATCATATTAGAAAAGAAAAGCGTCAATATTGGCGAAAACCATTTTGATGCCCTGGCTATCAATAGCGAACTGTGCTTTGGCGAAAGTGTACAGAGTAGCAAGACCAATGAGAAATTCACTTCTGACGATTTCGTGTTTCATCAAGGGTTTATTGATGGCTTAGGGCTTACGCTTAATGAGAATCATATTGTTAATCAAATCCTGTATTTGGATGATAAACAAAAGTGGCGCAAGCTTCTAGATAAGAAAGTTGAAGAACTCAACAAAAGTTCCAACTTCGGTTCACAGAACAAAGTGGTACTTGGTAAAATTCAACATATTCTCGACCAAATCAATGCAGATGACAATGCACGGATTATTCGTGGTCATCTCAACATCGTCTATTGGGATAAAAACCCTGAAAATTTAAGTCGAATCGGTTCTAAAATCAAAACTGAATTTAAGGAACTGGATATTATCCCATATTATCCAAGAGGTGAGGAACGGAAGAACTATATACTAAATAGTTACTGCTGTTTTTCTTCCAACTTTTCAAATAACGATTTATATGTAACGGATTTAAAACACGCACTATGCTTGTTTATTAATAATACAAACTACAACTCGGATGCTACTGGAATTATCTTTAATGATAGAGAACATAACGTTCCAGTTCTAAAGGACGTTTGGGACGAACGCAAGAAGCGTATCAAAGCACGAAACTTTGCCATTTTTGCACCTACTGGCGAAGGGAAGTCCTTTTTGGCAAATAACATTCTACGCCAATATTTTGAGAGTGGTGTCCGCCTAGTCATTATTGACCTTGGTGGATCCTACACCAAATTTGTCAAACTCTATCCTGAGAAATATACGGTGCTTCGTTATGAAAGTGGCAAAAATCTGGGTATTAATCCTTTTTATATAAGCGATGTGAATGACCTGACCCCTGAACGTTTGGAAGACTTGTCCGTCTTCCTGTTTGAACTGTTCGCTTCAGATTTAAAGGTTACTAAAGCGCAGTCGGTTTCAGTCAAAAAGATTCTTCGTCACTATTATGATAGCACTTCAGAAAATCATTCCTTGGATGGTTTTTACAACTTTATAGAAAGGCATCAGAAAGAGCTTCTGAACACCCTAAAAATCCATCCCGACTACTTCAATGTTACGAGCTTTTTGCACGTAATGTCAGAATATGTCGGCGATGGTCTATATAGCTTCTTATTTGAAGTCAGCGAAGACCAGACCTATAAAATTGAGGACAAAAGATTGATAGTTTTTGAACTAGATGAAGTCAAGGACAATAAGGAAATTCTATCTGTAATGTTGAAGCTGATTAAGTCGGCTATCCAAAGAACTATTTGGAAGAATCGTGCTGAAAAAGGCATCATCCTTTTCGATGAGTTTGCAAAGCAACTGAAATTCGACAACGTACTGGAAAGTGTAGAATTCTACTATCAAGCGATACGTAAACAAAATGGTGCGATTGGGATTATTCTTCAATCCATAAACCAGCTTCCCAATAACTCAACGTCAGCTAGCATATTAGAGAATACGCAGGTCATTTACAGCCTTAACAACGAAAAAGGCTATGACGAATTGGTCAAAAGGCTCAACCTCTCAAGTCACGACTTGAACCAATTAAAGTCCATCAAAAATAATCTTTCCGGACCACGGAAGTACACCGAAATTTTTATCAAGATTGGGAAGGAAAGCAACATCTTTCGGCTTGAAGTTCCTAAAGAAGTCTATGCAGCTTATCTGACCGATGGCCAGGAAAATGAGGAAATAATGAAGCTCTACAATGAGCATCACGATATGGAAAAAGCAATAATTCAATTCACATCTAAAACATAATATTATGAAGACAAAAATCAAAACAATCTTGTTCGGGCTATTCTTAATGGTTGCCCTTTTATTGCCTAACGGTGCTAACGCTCAGGGGATGCCAGTTTATGACAATACCAACTTTATCAGTTTGGTAAAATCGCTTGTGGAATCGGCAAAACAGACCTCTCAACTTATCAAGTCCGTAAAGTTCTTGAAAGATGCGAAAGAGGCAATTGAGAAAGTGTCAAGTGTTGTCCAACAACTTAGGGCAGTTGAAGAAATAGCAGCTAACAATCAACGCCTTATCAATGTAATGCAAAACGATTTGCAGGATATTTTAAACTCGCCTTATATCAAACCAGAGGAAGTTACACGAGTTGCGGAATCATTTGATGCGATAGTTCAAAACTCTTTGGACACGGTTGAATTTATGGGCGAAATTTTATCTAGTGATAATCTAAAAATGTCCGATGCTGAACGTGCTGAAGTTTTGAAGGAAAAAGAACTAGAATCAAAGCAAATGGTTTCAAATATTCAAACAAGAACGAAACGCTACAAGGATATTATATCCTTCAGAAAAATGCAGGACAAAATTAATAATAGAGAAACAGATTACTAATAATGACCGCAACTATATTTTTAGGAATTGGACTGGAATACGTCGATGCTGTATTTCAAACCATACAGAACAGTAGTTTCTCGCAATACACTATTGCCGGAATGAAAACACTTGCCGTATTGTTCTTTCTGGTCAATATCCTAAAAAAATATAATGAAGGTATTGCGGATAAGGACGGTTATACTTGGGGATTAAGTCCGGGGGAATTGACCAAGAATTTTGCCATTGTACTTCTGGTTATATTTTCAACGCAGGTTTTAGGCTTTTTTGATGGCATCTTGGTTTCCATAGAAGCGCAATATCGTGGTACAGCACCAGCTTTATTGCCATTACAGATGCAGGATATTCCTATAGAAGAAGAAATAAATTTTTTAGAGGCTGCTCAAGCGGCAATGGCCTTATTATATGAAGCTCTTGTCACACCACTTTACGGATTCAAAATATTTGCATTTATCATTAGCCTTATCCTTTGGATTTTGGATTTGTTTATTTACCCGCTATTCCTTGCTGAACGCTACTTTTTATTGGGTATAATGCAAGCCTTTTTCCCGCTGGTTATAAGTCTAGCAGTTTTTGAAAAATTCCGTTCGCTTGCTTACACATTTTTCAAGTTATATGCCGCGGTTTATATGTTGGTGCCTGCATTCTTTCTGGTTAATGTATTTGTAAACGCCCTCTATACTGAAATCAATACAAACTTCTGGACAAACCTTTTTGGGACAGATGTCGGCCAGGGCTTTTTTGCACCTGTGGTTCAGCTAGGGTCAGTTTGTTTCATTGTTTTTCTAAAGTTCAAATTATATAAACGCGCCACATCGTTTACCCTCAGATTATTTACTGCCTAGGGCAGATTAAACATATAAATATGAAAACACCATATAAGAACATATACAACGTCTTAAAGTTGAACAGATTTATCGTGTTGGCAGTTGTCATTTTTGCGATGCTAACGAGCACCTTTTCACTTTGGATGGCTTTTAAGACGAATAAAGAAGCACTTAATAGTGCCTTTGCCATTAATACCGATGGCAGTATTATTCCGCTGAAGCTTGTTACCCAAAAAGAGAATTTCAAAGTAGAGGCATTGGCGCATTTAGACCTGTTCCATAACTACTTCTATAATATCGACGCCAGTAATTATGAGCGGAATTTGGAAAAAGCGCTTTGGCTAGGTAACAGTTCCATAGACAACTTATATCGCCAGAAAAAAGCTGATGGTGTCTATAATCGATTGCTGCAATACTCACTTGTTCAAAAAGTACTAAGTATAGATTCACAAATCGAAGAACAAAACGGAACATACGTCTTTAAGACGGTAACCGTCTTTGAAATCAACAGAGGTTCAATTATAGATACCTACGAACTGGTTTCTAGCGGAAACCTAATTCCTGTGGATAGAAATTTCCCAAACAATCCGCACGGTTTGTTGATTACGAACTATTTCGAGAACACTTTAAAAAAGATAAACGATGAAAGTTGAGCCGATAATCGGCATTTAAAAACCACAATTATGAAAGTAGAAAAAAACAAAATAGTATTTGCTTCGGTATTGGCTGTGATTTTCATATTCCTTATTTCCTATTCAATGATGGTTATGGGTGATGATGAAAACGAGAACGAAAACCTTGAACAGACCTTAGTACCGGACTTGGACGAAAACCAAAAAGAATATGATTCCAAGCTTGATGCTATCAATGACCTAAAGGAAGTGCGCGAGAATAACGCACCCAGCATCTACGATGAAAAACTTTTAGATTCCACAGGTCTTTACAATCCTGATTTGCCAGAACTTGAAAAAAAACGCATTGTGGATAGTATATACAATGCAGGTAAAATTCAATACTCTGACAAGAAATACAGAAACTTAGGGCAAAAGAAAGTTGCGCAAAAGAGCGCACAACAAATCGATTCAGCCGAAATAAAAAGAGAACAAAAAATTGAAGCCAAAGAATTAGGGCTAGAACATCAGTTATTTTTTGCTGCTTCGCCAAAACCCAATGAAGTTTCAATTATTGGTAATACAGATGAAACGATATATGTGGTTGTCGATGGCGACCAGATTGTCAAAGCGAACACTAGATTACGGATGCGCCTAACCAAATCGGCTACTATTAATGGTAAGCCGATGCCAAAGAATACGCCAGTTTTTGGTTTTATCAGCTTTCAGCCAAATCGTGCCTTAATCGAAATTGAGAACATAAAGCATCATCCTACCAAACTAATGGCATTCGATTTGCTCGATGGTAGCGAAGGCATCTATGTACAGAACAATTTTAGAGCAGAGGCTACTACTGAAGTTTTGGATGATGTTATTGGTGATATCAATATCCCAACTGTTCCGCAAGTAGGCGGAATTACACAGGTATTTAGACGACGCAATCGAAGTGTGAAGGTAACTGTGCTCAACAACTACAAATTAATTCTAAAACCAAAATTATGAGGCCCATAATGGGCATTTAAAACGCACTCTTATGAAAAAGTATATTATAATTTCAGCCCTCATTATTTCCGCTTTCGCGAAAGCACAAATAAACGTAGCATTAGATACCATTTATGCAAACGATACTAAAAACGTTGCGCTATTTTTTCCAGAACCCATAAGACAAGGCATAACCGGTTCGGATAATTTTGTCTTTAGTTATAATCGTGAAAAAGAACAGTATTTTGGATTACTTCAGGCAAAGCCCGGGAAGGAAAGTAATCTACTGGTAGTCAATAGAAATGGTGCAATTTTTTCGTATATTGTAAGATATAAAAAGCAGCTGTCAAAGCTCAATTATTTTATCCCATTATCAAATAGTATTGGTAATGAGAAGCCAATCGTAGCCGATTCGATTCAGGTTGTAACTTCTGAAAAAAATATAGATAACAGAACCTACTATTATCAAAAATTCTGCACCTATCTTCTTAACAGAAACCAACGCATCGGTCGGATTAAGAAGCGCACACAGGGCATCGTCTTGACCGTTGAAAATATAGTTTTTGATAAAGAAGAACTCTATTTTGTCATTCAGATTGAGAATAATTCTACGTTGGATTACGATTTGAATTTCTTGAACCTTTTCATCGAGACTCGACAAAAAGGGAAAAGGAAATCCTTACAGAGTTTATATCAAGAACCTATTTACAAGCACCATTTGCTGTCAAAAATTGCAGAAGGTAAAATGGTAAGATTGGTTTATGTAATGCCTAAATTCTCGTTGTCCAATGACCGTAGGGCAATTTTAGAATTGAACGAGAAAGATGGTGAACGCAATATAAAACTGAACATATCACACAGATGTATCAATAACCCAAATTAATAATATTATGAAAAGATTAGTCATTTGCTCACTCGTACTTTTATTCATTTCTTGTTCTGAAACCAAGAACATGTCGCCATCTGAAACGGCAACAATTGTGGTAGAAAGTTTTTATGCTAAGGATAATAATACCTCAAAAAAACATACAACTTCTGATGGTTATGATAGTTTAATGATAATTCAAGGTTTAGTGTCAGATGCAGACAATGATGCAAAGGTTACCATATCGGATGAAGTTATAGAGACTGATACTGCGTGGGTCAAATACAGTTCTAACTATGATAATAAGCCTGGTATCTTCAAACTTATCAAAGAAAATGGTCAATGGAAAGTGACGAGTAAAGGACCAAGAGAGAAAGGGCCTTTTTAATTTCTATACTTTATTATTTTACGAAACGATGATATAAATATGGTAATGGAAGCTGTTTATGATGAAATGATGCAATGTGATGTAAAACCTCCATACCCAAGTTGTAGGGCTTGAATTCTCTAGCCTCTACAAACTTTTCTCGTAGTTCAATTATGTTGTTTTTATACTCCTTGAATGACGGTATATTCTTAAATGAAAAAACGTTACCGGACTTAGCACAATACCCCTCAGCTAAACAGATATCTACGGTATCTTCTGTTGGATACCAAGTCTGAATACTTATTTTTTCTTCAAAAAGCTTAATAAGCTCTATAACCTTGTCGTATGTTTCCTCTGAATCTAAAATAATACACCAATCAAGTATACTCGCTAACAACATTGAAGATTCTAATTTTTGTTTTGATTTACCAAAATATATGTCAACTAACTTTTCATAGTCTGGTCTAAAGAGCGGAAATAATTGTTTTATGCGATATTGATTATGAAGTGATATCAGGATTTTCTCAATCCAATTTAAACAAAAATCATCTTTTTGGTACATCCGTAGAAACTGCATTGCTAAGTTAAATTCTATCAAATGGTTGTCATATAAAGGATAATTTAAAGATGAATTTTTTGAAATAAAGGATGTCAAGGATTTGTTCACATCTGTAAGTGAGCGCAAGAATATTTCTTGCCCCGCTTTATTTTTAGTTTGAAGATATACCCAATATTGTTGCAACTCAAAATGACCAAGAATAGAAATTAGCCCCAATTCTTCCCAAGTTCTTAAGCCATACTCCAAATGGTTTTTTGAGTAGCGCTGTACGCTCTGTTCCACAAAATAATGGTCATTGACTTTATTATAATAATCTACAGCAATTAGGCGACTCAAGCTGTAAATTTTGAAATATTCTTCTTGAATGTATTTAAGCTTTAGTTTGTTACTCTTTGTTAAAAAGTTATACGTTTTCAACAGCGTTATATGGCTAAGTGTAACTGCAGATTTTAGGTTACCAACTTCATCGCTCCACTTAAACATTAAATCCAATAATAATTTTATTAAACGTATTAATTTTTGAAGTTCACGTTTTCTCAGGATTGCCTTATCAAAAAGAGCATCTAATAGCTGAATATAATGATGATATTGATAATCAGTTAAGTCCATAAATGCCAAAGTCTTTCGAAATAATGCCTGATTCTCTTTATCAAGTAATGTATCAAATAGAAAATCATCTTTTACTTGATTTGTAATATCATCAATACCTAAAAAGTCAATAACAATATTATCCTTACTATGTTTTTCCTTAAATGAAGTCCAATCTAAATCTAAGTTTTGTGAAATGACACCATTCGTTGCTAGTGTGATTCTTATAGGAAGTTTTTGTTCTTGTTGTGTAAGATGTTTATTTAAATAAACTTCAAGAATTTCTTCAAGAGATTGTTTGGCTGCGTTAACACTACCGTTCCAAGCACTTCTCGTGATATTATCTCGTTTTACGGTTAAAATTCTAATTTCAACAACTTTTTGCTTTTCTTTTTTAAATGCTAATATGTCAACACCGTATTGCCTACCCTTTTCTGGTTTGTATTTAATAGTATATCCTTGCTCAAAAAGTAGGTCTGCCAACAAAGAATCTAACTCTCCGTCTTCCTTAAGAATTGATATGTATTCACGAATTATAAAGTTCATCTTTTGAAATGTATCTGAAATGTAGTCTTTTTGCCTGTTGCCCAATTGGGTCAATAAATTCTAATCTTGGCATTTCCATTGAATGAGAAATACTTTTTGGTTCCATTACCTCTGTGAAACCTTGTTCAGTTTTTGAAAAGAAACCTTTACCCACTCTTAATCGTGTTTTGTCTGCGAAATCTAAAAATGATGGTTTCCTATTTTCAATTGCTTCATTACCTAGACCACTAAATTGGACTTTATTATAGTAAGACAATCTCTTTTCAGATGGATTAAATTCATCGTGAATTGGAAGATTGCTTAGTCGGTTAAAAAAATCGTCCGCTTTACCCGTAATTTGTTTAATTATAGCTTTGTGTTTTTTATCAGAGACTTTTTCCTTACTAAGTTTTTCTATCAATGACGGGTAATTTAAAAGCAATTCAGAATAAATTAAACTTGCGGTATGATTTATTATTTCCTGTGATTCAAGATTCTCTGCCAATATTTGAAAGAGCATTCTATAGGCAACATCTTTATCCCAAGCAAAACCGATTACTCTCAAAGCCAATAGAATAGTTTCCTCTTCATTCAATTCTTTTATCCAAGCACTATCTAATTGCAAGGAATCTCTTGTGCTTCTAATTTCACTAATCACATATTGAACTGCAAGACCATAATTATGTGATTTTAATAGCCAGGTTGATATTAGCTTATGAAAATACTTTGAATTTTTATCGTTGAAATTGTTCAAAAGATGCTCTAAAACTTGCATACCATTTGCACTTGGCAAATGAAAATCAATCCAATTTTCAAGAAATATTTTGATAATCTCAGGATTGGAGTCGAAAAATTTATCTAGCGAAAAATTTAAAGAATTGTAAATGCCAGAATATTGAAGCGGAACTTTTGCAAGATGCTTAATTGACAGATGAAATAGCTCCTCATTTTTCTGTAATTCAATAAAAGAATTTAAAGCTCTAACTAGTGCAGAATAGATATACGATGATTCAATTTTAAAGAGCTCTTGTATTCTACTATTAAATTTTGGAAAATCCTCTAGATGACGAGTATAAAAATTCATCAAGTAGGCCCAATCAATGTCTTCAAGAATTTCTTTAAACTTATTGATGTCTATTAGCTTGTTGATTCTATCGCAAAAGGAGTGTTTTTCTTCAAGGTTAATTATTGTTGCTGCGCGAAACCCGGCAGAGATTCTGAAACTGACATCGGATTCTATATTGTTGATTATTTCGTCTACAAAGTCTTCACCGACCTTATTCAATCCGTAAACAATACTTGCCCAAAACTCATAAGTATCCCTTGAAAGGTTCTTCTCAATTTCTTCTTTTATTTGTTTAGCAATTTCTGGGTTGGTCTCAGAGTACTTCTCAAGCCAAGTGTAAAATTGACCACTTGAAAAATCAGATTTAAAAAACTCGTTTATACTAGCAAAACAGCTTACGAAAAGCTCAACATCTTCTATATTATTATGTTGGTAAAATTGCTGAATATCCCTCCAGAATTGGAACTTTTCAATACTACGCGTATTGACTTTTTTTAAAAATATTAAAGAAGAAAAATCACCTTTGGTGTTCATTGTACCATTTTAATTAATTATAATTTTTAACAATATTCATCCTGCTGTTACCATCTAAAAGCCCCTTCCATCAATTCTATTTCGGCATTTTTTATTCCTATACCTTTTGCCACATCTTTCCAGTTCTTAACAACGGAAAGCACTTCATCCAAAATAGTTTCCATTTCGCTTTCGCTTAAACGAAAATACTCGCCAACACTTTTAGCCAAATCAAAGTTTAAAGTATTATCATCCATATCTATATTTAGTGAAAGTCCATCTTTTTCTATGGATGGATTCAAATCATAGGCTGGCGATAAAATCCAACCTTTATCGGTTAGTATAAATCCGTGATTTCGCAAATGGTCATCGGTGTTTGAAATAGCAATATTGAAAACGATGCGTCGCCAAAGCTGATGCAAATTGGCTTCTACATCTGCACCATAATTTTCTATAAACTCTACAATTTCAAGATAACTTGGTGCAGATTCCTTTATGATATCTTCCGTATTTCCTGTCATCGTCATAGCGGATGCAAAGTGAATGCGCTTTCCATTGTCTCTATCAAACCGTCTTGTTAGGAATGTGTGATACTGACCGCTAATCTTCTCTATTTTAGAATCTACCATTTCTATACCCGCAGCAGTAGCTAATTGATAGGCTAAAAACTCCCAAGCAGCTTTGTCAACCGTATCTGTTTTTGACGGAAATTTGGCAATCCATAGATTTCCTTGGGTATCAAAAATGTTAGCTTTTGGTCGGGCACCACCTAATGAAGAACCTGGCGCAATCAGTACTGCAATCCATTTTCGTATATCATCATTTTGTTCGTCACTTTCTAACTGTTTGACGGCTTCTTGCAAATCGCCCAATGATGACCAAGGTGGTGTTGGCGTTCTATCATCATTATCTAAAAAAGGACCTTCTAAATCTGTTTTGAAGCGCAACGCACCCATTCTACTTTCATCAAAAACCCCAAGTAAATAATCTATTTCATAGAGTGTACGGGCCTTTTCATTATTTGCTCTAGCATCTTGGGCAGCCCTACGTTTCATTAAAGTCTTTCCCCAAGTGTCTGGCATACTATCTAAAAAGATTCCGAAATTCTCTTTGTTGGTTGGATATTGCGGACCAGAATAAAAATCAATGTCCGGGTCTAACAATCGTTGTGCATCGGTTTTTAACCAATCTTTATCATACTCAAAACTGAATGCTTTTTTTCCCTTGGCAAAATGTGCCGATAAAGTTCCTATTAGTGTTGGTTCTTTAAGACCTACCCAATCAGCAAAAACATATATGTCAAATTTTCCTGTTGCCATCTTTCTTATAATAAATCAAGGTCTTGAAGTTTTCTGCCAAATTCATCATCAACTGCTAGCTTTTTAAAATCATCTTCCAAGTTGAGAACTCTGAAAACATTAAAATAAGAACCTATGGCAACCGCTGGGTCGCCTTTTTCTATTCTATACAATGTAGTCCGATTAATACCCGCACGTTCGGAAACCTGCTCAGCCGTGAGCTTTCTTCGCTTTCGTGCTAGCTTTATATTCTCGCCCAATTGCTCAAATACTTTCTGATATTTTGGTAACAGAACTGTTTTCTTAGAATTCATTTTGTTGCATATTTACCACAAATTTACTATTTTTGTTGATAATATGCAACATTAATAATGATATCCAGAAAAGAACTAAACGAATTGTATAGAAATCCGGCTAAGCCAAAGGATTACGACCAAATTGTACAGGCTCTCTGCAACAAGGTTTTCAACAATGAGGAAATTTCTCTAGCCGAAGAACAATTTGTCGGGGGAATCATTGAGCAATTAAGAGATAAGAATAATCAACGTACTTTTAAAATTGAAGATTATGAGAATTGCGTAAACTATCATTTTAGAAGTAGATACATAAGGTATGTTAATGACCTCAATGGACATAAAGAGGTAATGGACTATGATGGTCCCATATCTACTGTACGGAAAAAAAAGGATGTGGCATTTCTTCAGAAAACCTATGAAGAATGGAAAGTATATCTTAAAGATAAAACAAATGGTTTTCGGCTTATAAATTATGTTGCGCAAGAAACCAATTATCAACTAAAACAACTCGATAAGTTTGCAGACAAACTAAAAATTGGTGCCAACTACAAAGAGTATTTGCAAAAGACCTTAGTACTTCACGGTAAATACATTTATCTTTTAGTAGCCGAATTCTACCAAGAACTGGGAAAGGATGAGGAAATCATTGACCTTAACGGCAATAGGGTTTTGATAGATGGATTTACCTATGTCCATACAATGTTCAGACACTTCTCTTCTCACATTAAACAGCATCAAATGCAAAAATCTTATCATTTTGACAGCAACATCGGTTTTAAAGAGATACCCTATTTTTTGACAGATGCAATCCGTTCATATACGATATTACCTGAGAGTAGTTCATTCGACCAAAGAAGAATTTATTTTAGCTACAACTCGAACCCCTACGCAATTTGGTTCAGACCTTTCAAAAAGGATTTAAAAGGTGGAAAAAGAGAGGAATACTTGAGAGCGCAAACCTTTTATCCCATAGAGAATCACCAAGAGCTCTCTAAATTATCTGATATGGTACTCTTAAAGGGCAATAGCACCTTTTCTTTTTATCACAAAACAGATTCTAAAAAATGATATGACAAAACCATTTATACGTTCTATAATCCGGAAATCATTGATGGAACTTTATTCAAAAGATGCATTGTTAATGGATTCCGCCTATGATATCAACGAAAGAACGGTGACTCATCGGCTCGCAATTTATTTAGAATCTTACTTTCAGAAATATGGATATATAGTGGATGTAGAATATAACAGGATGAGAGGCGATACTGTCGGAGATGCTGTTGGAAATTTGATGGGTAAACGGCTTAATTGGGAAGAAAATGAACAGGGCTCAAGTTATGTTTATCCTGATATTATCGTACACATAAGAGATACTGACGACAACTTGTTGCTCATTGAGGTTAAAATGTCCTGGAAAAATGTGAAAAAAAGTGATGACCTTCTCAAAATAACCGAATACATAAAAGAAATCGGCTATCAATATGGTGTTTATATTGAACTATCTCCAGATATTGAAAATAGTCAAATCCTATTCGGACCATTTAATTAAATATCGACCGCACATCATCATAAACCCTTTCAAAATTGGTTGTCAATTCAGCTTGTGAAAACTGCTTTGTTTCTTCTGGCAACTGTCTTTTAATATTAGCTAATTTAAACTGCACTTTCTTATCCCGCCCGTCAGCATAGGTAATAAATTCGCCTTGTTTCAACCTGAAGAAAACATCGGCTCTTATCTTTGGGATTTCCTTTTCTCCCGTAGTAATGCGCGTATCAAAATCTAGATTATGACCACGACTTATACTCTTGGTCGGGTCTTTTATTATTTCAAAAAAACGTTCGTAGTATTTAGCAGTATCTGGGTCATTTACCTTACCAAAAAACTGATAGGATAGATTGCTCAATATGGCTTTACTTGCCTTATCTCCATACATCATATCGTTCTGAATTTTGTCCTGCATCACGTAAATAGTAGCGATGTCGTAACTACGCAACGTTGCAGGAATTCGATGCATATTCAATAATCGGATGGTAGGCGCTTCTTCCATCAACAAAAATGAAGGTTTTGAATTTCGCACACTCATTTGCTTGGTAATCGTGTGAATAATAGTTGCGATTACAGGCGAGTAAGAGGTCTCAAATTTTGGGTTGTTCACTACGGAAATGATTGCAGGATTATTTTCGCTATTAATATTCAGTGGTACTTCGTCTCCGGACAATGCCATAAAAATGCGTTGTGTGCTAATTCGCTTTAGCGCATTGGCCAGAGTACTTTTTACACCAGCGGTCTGCCTATCTGAATCCTTGCCACTAATAAAAGCATCAGCCATTGCTCTCGATGTTGTATTTGTTTCTAAAAATTGGATAAGACTATCCGTGTCCAATAATTGATAAATAGCTATTAAATGAGGTAGGGTGCAATATTTAGGATAGTCAGTTTTTAGTTTCCAAATCAAACCACCAATCAAACCTTCAGCAGCATCGTTGAAGAATTTTGTCGTGCCAGTTGTTCCGCTTTCTCTTTGCTCTAAAAGGTTTTCAATTAACACCCGTGACACCTCATTTACGCTTTCCTCGTTCTCTAAATAGCGTGGTGCAATAGGATTTACCCGATGGATAATTTTATCAAAGGAAATAACCTTAAACGGAATATCGCTATCCTTGAAAAGTGGATATGCCATTTCAGTAAGCTCGAAATCTTTGTAATCGTGGATGATACCACAAAAACCTTCCTTTCGAAAGTGTTTCAAGAATCCATATGCAACGCTTTCGGTTTTACCACTTCCCGCAGAACCTATGATAGATGCGCCACGTTTAATATTGTCTAATTTAAAATTGCCTTTGGTGGTAGCGAAGTTGACCTGATATTTACCTTCGCCATTTATCGGCTCGTCCGTTTTATGAAGAAACACATACATTCCTATGTTAATTAATATGAGAGGGCAAACCAAATACAGGGCAATAATAGTCAATGCGTTTTCCTCTTTTAAATAAAAGACCATTGCACCAAGCACGAGAATATTGATGATAAAGGCATACCGACTTACCTGAAAAACCGCATAGAAAACGATACTGGTCAGTCCAATAATTGAAAGTGTCGTTATGAGATTATCTACCTGCATACACGTTAAATTCCAATGGAACTTGATTTAATTGCTATTTCAGCGCCACGTCTTAATCTTTTGAAAACACGTAGCGCAATTTGCGCCTGACTTACTGGAATACCTGGCACAACAGGCAATCCTGATTTGCTTATGATTTTGAATGCCAATGCCTTCTCGTTGGCTGGCAGTTTCATCAAGGCAGAAAAGTAAAGATTTGGGTTCTTGACAAATGTTTTTTTCGCCTTGTAGGTCTCTGCATAGTTTCGCTTATATCCAAAAGTTTTATCAAAGGTTTGTTCCGCTTTCGCGAAAAACGCATCACGGTCAAAACCTCGTTTTACAGTTTTACCGTGCATTTCAACTTCTGAAGCTTTGTGTTTGCTACCAGGTGAAAGACTTACAGAATTAGAAGCATCCTTTCGGCTCACGATGATATGGATGTGGCTTTGCTCACCGTCCTTTTTCATTCCTTGGACTATCCGTTTTCCATTTTGTTGGTGCGGTGCTTGTTTTTCGAGTTTAGCAATTTCCTTTTTCATCCTCTTAATATTTCCCTCAGCTCGTCCTTCTTGGATATTTCGAATTTCCGTTTTGAGCTGAAGTATTTTCGTTGCATACGGTTGGTTTTCTTTAATCTGAAAATCTGTTCCTTTAAAAGTTCTCAGATGTTCGATTTTCGCAAAGTATTTTACATCATCAACCGTAATGGGTCGTCCGTTAATTTCCCGATTAAAGGATGCCACATAATCCTTCATCAACTCACGAGTGTACGCCTTTAAATCTTGGCTGTTATTTTGCAATTTTCTTAATTCATATTTTGAAGGACTGACTGTAATCGAATAAAACTTGGGTTCTTTCTTTTTCAGTTTTGCGGTGTTACCGCCAATTTCCTTGACCACTTCTTCAGCGGAAATCTCGTCGCTATATTGATTAAAAAAATGTTCCATATCCTGTTGTTCCAAACCTTCATTTTCTTTCTCTAAATAGCCTACAAAATCCGCTGAACTTTGTGAGTAATTGTTGCCCAATTTTTGAGGTGTGATTGTGATATACATAGCTCAAATATTTAGAGCTGATTGCTTGGGTTTTGCTTTTCGCGAAAGCGTACTTCCTTTTTTTCTTCGGCATATTTCTTTTCTACAATCAGCGGTTTCTTGGTTGGTTCTTCTGTTTTAAAAAGGGATTGAATCATCGCTACCGTAGGTTTTGTTTGTGTCTTTTCTACGTCTCTCATTATGGCAATAACTGCATTTATTCTTTTTAAGAGTTTTGCTTCAATGGTTCGCCCTGTCGGACCTAATTTTTCTTTTGGCGATATTTCGTTGTAGAAGAAGAAATCGAGCATTGTAGTCATCGCTTCGGTGTGCGATTTGAAGTAAGTGCGTGAGAATGTTTGGAAACGTTTTGCAGTTTCCTTTTTAAATCTAATTCCAATAAATGAGTCCATATTTCGCCTATTTGTCGCAAAATCTTCCCTAAAAATGGGCGTTTACAGCCCGTTTGTCGCAAATAGCTGATAGTTAGGAAATTAAAATATATTCAAATCACTGGAAATCAGCTATTTGAAAACGAAAAGGAATCCGAAACATCGCGCAGCGTGTTACCCTCTTGCTATTCCTTTTCGTCCCGCTCGCGGGACAAAAATCCATACAATCCGACTAAAAAGTCGATTGCCATTTTTAGGAAAAATGATTCTCCGATATGTGATTTATTTGATGTGTAAGGGTATCGGCGAAAGTCAAAAATTGGATAACCCTACTTTAATTTGTATGCTGAATTTCAGCATTGTAAATATACATTTTTTTTCTTGAATAGGATTTGAATTGTATGCAAAAACACCTCTAAAAATATAGAGGTGCGTCAATCAAGGTTTCAAATTTTAAGGATTGAAAACATAGGTATACGAATATAAGTTTCGCATCGCTTCTTCTTCAATCATAGTTTCAAAACAGGTGTGATTTTTATTTACGTATTTGCGAATACTATCGCCAAATTTTCGTTTCACATCTTCTTTGGAATTTTCCAATAATCGGTTTTGAGTCTCTTCGCTCAGGTCTGTAAAATTGAGATATACCATAGCTGTTCGTTTTACAAAATTCCATTATCAGAAAAACTATAGTAATCTCCATCGGGTGCAAATATTAAATGGTCTAACAGTCTGATGTCAAAAACAGATGCAGCTTTCTTAATTCTATTTGTCAATTTTATGTCTGCCTCACTTGGCTCTAACTTGCCACTCGGGTGATTATGTGCTAATATCAATCCTACGGAAAGTGATTTTAAAACAGTGGCAAAAAGGATGCGCATATCAACCAATGTTCCCACAATTCCACCTTGCGAAATTTGGCAAATACCTTTTACTTTATTGCTGTTATTCAAGAGTACAATTTTAAATGTCTCTTGTAATTGCATTGTGCTTTTATCCCAATGTTCAAATAGGACTTCTGCAGCTTGAGACGAGGTAGATACTTTTACCCAATTTTTAGATTTGATACCACCGTGGTAACTTATTTTTATTTCATTAACTTGTGTTTTCATTGTGTATATAATTAAGTGTGAATAATGAAAAAGAGGGCGCATCTTTCGACGGTTACGCCCTCTTTCGTTTTAGGTTTAGTTATCGCCTTTACTTCCGAGTAAAAGGATTTCATCTGCTACAACTTCCGTTACATAGCGTTGGTTACCATCATCAGTTGTGTAGGTTCTTGTTTTAAGTTTCCCAGTTACACCAACTTCCTTACCCTTAACAACATACTTTTCTACGATTTCAGCAGTCTTGCCCCAGGCTACAACTGTATGCCAATTCGTATCTGTTTGTTTTTCGCCTTTGCTATCTTTGTAATACTCATTTGTAGCGATTGAAAAACGGGCTACTTTCTTTCCGCTTTCAAGGTTCGTAATTGTTGGTTCTTGTCCAATGTTTCCAATTAACTGTACGTGATTTTTAATAGTACTCATAATAAAATATTTAAGTGATTTATAATTTCCCCTATTGATTTAAAACAGATTAAATTTTAAGGGGTGTTTGTTCTTTTCTTTCGTGCACCGCACAATGGATAGAGTGGGTTTTGTCAAGACTTTTAGGGTAAAATCAGGTGTGTTTGCGACGTAGTAAAATGCTCGCATTTTCAAGGAAGTAGAAACCTTATTTTTTACTAAAACTTGTATAGTCTTGACAAGTTCCATAAGGGCATTAGCAATTCTTTTAAACGCAGTTGCGTTTGAGCGTACCGATAGTTAAGCGAAATAAGTAGCTGTGGTTAAATTAGAATTGGTTATGTCGTTCCTGTTTTTCGACGACCCGAAAAACAATAAAGGCTTTATACATTATAAACCCCTTAAAATGTGTAAGACAGCGGTTTGGTTTTTAAGGATTTTCGAGGAAGCACTCAAGAAGGGCTTACCGCAAATTCTGTTAAGAAAACCGAAGTGATGGCTTTCCGATGAAAGGCGGACTTAATTCACAATTTTTGCTAGGGAATGTAGTGTTCCTTCCCAGAGCATCGGGAAGGGTTAACGGAATGGAAAGCTGAAATTGGGGATTGTGTCCAAGAATTATGTAGTGAAGCTCCTTTCTCGGAATGAAGCTTTTCGCGAAATGTAGGGGAATGTGCTGAGTGGGATAACAAAGACAGAACGCCTTCTGTTAAAAAGGTTGATATGATAATTGTACCAATCAGTTTATTTTTATCAATATTAAATACTATTAATTGAAAAGAATTACTACTTTTGCATCAGACGAAAACAAGTTGAGCTATCAATCATTGAAAATAGGTCACAAATCGTCAACATTAATGAAGATATTTGGCAGAAGTGCCACGTCGATTGGGCTCGCTGAGCAAGGTTCGAGTCCCGTCCAGACCGCCAGTAAAATCAAGGCCTCCGAGAGTTCGGGGGCTTTTTCAATTTGTTAACTTCCCTTAATATTTCCACTTTAAACTAGAATTCAATTGTTATTGAATCAATCTTGGGACAAGTTTTACGAAATTTATGATTCGCTTTTGAAAGAAACTTGGCTAGCGAATCCATATTTAGAAGCAGTTATCCTTATGATCAATGCCTATATGAATTTCGCAGGAGGTATTACATATAATGAAATTATGGGACGGTACTTCAAAATCATTAGTCCCCTAATGCTACATTTCTTGTAACTTTTACATCATTACTATTATTTACTGAAAACAGCTTTGGCTAAATTTGATAGTAAAAATTGATGATTAAGATGAAAAATTTCACGTTAGCATTTGTTGTTTTATTTCATATCATTTCTTGCGGTTCAGAATCTGGGAGCATAACTATTGTACCAAGAGAAGAGGGTGTCCAGGAGCAACCAGTAAACGAAAACCCTAGTGAAGAAAGTGGTGCTGCCAGTGAATTTGATGATGGAGTAATGCGAAACCTTTCATCTGTTGAAATTGTTGCCGAAATGAAGACAGGATGGAATTTAGGAAATAGCCTAGACGCCGAAGGCCCAGATGAAACCTTTTGGGGTAATCCCGCAACAACACAAGCTATGATAGATGAAGTGTCCAACCGAGGGTTCAATACATTGAGAGTACCTGTTACCTGGCGTTTTCATCAGGGAGATGCCCCCAGTTATACCATAGAGGAAAGTTGGTTTGATAGGGTTGAAGAAGTGGTTAATTATGGAAGAGCCAATAACATGTATGTCATCATCAACGTACATCATGACGATCCTTGGATTATACCTACTTATGAAAAAGGTGATGAAGTAAAGGACAGGCTTTCCAAACTATGGACACAAATTGCGAATAGATTCAAAAACTATAGCGACTACTTAATTTTTGAAACGCTAAACGAACCCCGCTTTGAAAACTCCCCAGAAGAATGGACGGGCGGAACTCTCGAAGGAAGGGATATGGTCAACCAATATCACCAAGTGAGTTTAGATGCTATTCGGGCCACTGGAGGAAACAACAGTTTAAGGCAAATCATGATTTCTACCTATGCCGCCAGTACATTATCTCTTGCCATGGACGCCCTGATCGTTCCAAATGATGACCAAAGAACAATAATCTCCCTACATTCCTATTTTCCGTTCCCTTTCACATTAGAGGGAACCGACAGCACTTGGGGCACGGATGAGGACAAAGCACAGCTCGGGGCTGAAATGGATCGGATAAAGGCTAAATTTACTGACAATGGAAAAGCTGTGGTATTAGGGGAATGGGCCTCTGGCAACCAAAGTAACTTGGATGACCGTATTGCCCATGCAACATTTTATGCCCAAGCCGCTGCGGAAAGAGGCTTTTCAAGTGTTTGGTGGGATAACGGAAATAGCAATGTTTCCAATGATGGGCTCGCTATTTTCAATAGACAGAACCTGACTTGGCCCTTTGGTGAAATTGCCGATATTATTGTGGAAGCCAATAAATAAGATACAGTTAGTCTAATTTCAACATTACTTTACAATAATGTGTCTCAAAATTTCATTTGAATTTTAACAGTAATGAATTTTAAAAAATCATTGTTTTGGGCCACCAATATGTAGGGCTTCCCCTGTATAGTAATCGTAGCTAAATCTTTTACGTCGCCATCCATAAAAAGTCCGGTTTCTTGTGGAGTTTTTGTTTCAAATGTTTTGTTGTTCAATCCTTTTAAGAACATTCCGTGGCCAGCATCAGCTCTAGGGGTTTCTACTTCGGATGCAAATAAATTGCCCCCCATAACAATATCCTTTACACCATCTAAATCAAAATCCGCAATTAATATTTGGTTTGTTGGAGCTATTTGAGCTCTTAGCGGTAAATTATTTCTCTTAAACTTTCCATCTTCATTAATAAAAATGGCACTTTTAAAGGACGATACTTGGTAATGAATGCTGCTTTCCAGCTTTTTTTCCCCATATACATCTACCAAAGTAGCTTTGGAAAAGGCATCATAATTTTCAAACTTCTTTTTCATCGATGGCATCTGTTGTGAAGTACATTCCCTCCCCCTTACCGGGTATTGCTCCCCATCATTATAATAACTCAAAACAATATCATTGGTTCTGTTTCCATCAAAATCATTTAAGAAAACATCGAAAGTTGCATTTTCAGAAGCTTTATATTTATAATTTTCACCAAGATTTCCGGCAACAAGATCTATATCACCATCATTGTCAATGTCACTTGCCTTTAGACCGAACCACCAGCCCATAGTATCGTCCAGACCTAACGCTTTGGTCATTTCTTTAAAACCTTGTCCCTCTTCGTTCCTAAAAATTCGCAACTTCATCCATTCTCCCGTAATCGCCAAGTCTTTCCATCCATCATTATCATAATCCAGCCATTGCGCAGCTGTTACCAACCCCATCTGATTGAAATCCGGTGCAATTTTACGGGTTGCATTGATAAATGTAGGAGTACCTGGTTTGCTTATATTTTCTAAGATATAACTCGTAGCAGGATAAGGATAGTTTCCGGGAATCAATCTTCCGCCCACAAATAGATCTTGGTCACCGTCTTTATCAAAATCACAGGCATAGACTCTACTGCCACTCTCAAATAGCTGTGGTAGTGCATTTGTATCTTTTACAAAATTTCCTTTCCCTTGATTGATGTAAAGTCTATCCTGAAGCATCGGAGAGCCTGGCTTGAACTCATTACCCCCGCTAACAATGTAAAGATCATTGTCCCCATCGCCGTCAGCATCGAAAATTAGTGCACCAATATCTTCGTACATCCTATCTTGTAGAAGAATCTCCAATTTTTGTTGTTCAAAAGAACCGTTCACTTTTTGGAAAAACAAGCCTCCCGGATATTTTGTAGCAGCACCAATATAAAAGTCATCCAAGCCATCACCATTTAAATCGCCAACAGCTAAACCAGGTCCAAATCTCGACGTCTTGTGTGGTAAGAGAATTTCATTCTTAAAATCATCATAGTTATTTTCTTTATGCTTGTAAAGCGCTAAGGTGTCCGAATAGCTATCAAATAGTTTGGCAGCAACATTGTTTTTTTTAATTTCATTTTTAGCCAGTTCCAAATCCAATACCAAATTGGCATTAACCTCAACATTGGTCAGTTTCTGTATTTTTTGATTGGGCCATATCACAATAAGGCTATCTATTAGCTCATCTTTACCCAAGCCAAAATGAAGTTTTGGTGCTATGGAGGACTGAAAACCCCTGCTCAATGTAACTTCCTGAACTTGATGAATTTTGTTATGAAATACATGCACTTTGGCACCTATACCGTATCTATTTTTTGAATTCCCCTTAAAAGCTAAAGTAATATGGTTGTTGATGTCCGAGCTATGGTTTTCGAATACAGATACTGCTTTATCTATATTATTGGTAACCAGTTCTAGATCTCCATCATTATCCAAATCCACATAAACGGCACCATTTGAAAAGCCTTTATCCTCTATGCCCCATGTTTTATTGCTTCTTGAAAAAGTAAGGTCTCCATTATTTTTAAAAATATAATTATCAATAGGTTCAGATGGAATACGAAGACTTTTGACCAACAAACTGTCTTTATGCTTCTTTTCTCCTTTAAGGCTTTCAAAATAGTCCTTATTGTTTATTTCCCTTCGAGTTCCATTGGAAACGAAAAGATCTTTAAAGCCATCATTATCAAAATCTGCCAATAAAGGAGCCCAACTCCAGTCTGTTGATGAAACACCCGCCAAGCGGGAGATATCCTTGAGTTTTGGAATGCCGTTATGACTGAATCCCGTATTCATCTGTAACGCATTCTGCATAAATTGATACTGGAATCCCACGCGTTCAATATTCTCAAAGAGTTCGGGGTTCATACTGGCCATATTGGCCTTGGACCTGCGGTTTGAAGCAGCATCCATATCCATTTGGATGATATCAAAATACCCATCATTGTTGAAGTCGGCGATATCTACGCCCATTCCGTAAAATGCTGTATGCACGGTTGCATTCTTGATCTCATTTTTGAATGTACCGTCTTTTTGGTTGATGTACATGCAATCCGGAGTACCAAAATCATTGGATACATAAAGATCTGTCCAACCATCGTCGTTTAAATCGGATGCCGTAACGCTCAAAGAAAGACTGTATAGTTTTACTCCAGAAGATTCCGTGATTTTTGTAAAATGTCCGCTATCGTTCCTGTACAGGTTATCTGTTTCTAAATCGGTTACCCTATCCATTCGCATCTTGTAGTGATGACTATTGTATTCAAATGGTGTTATAGGATAATTGGCAACGAATACATCCAAGTCACCATCATTGTCAAAATCAAAAAAAGTGGCATCTACACTATTTCCTCCATCATCTAGACCAAACTCAGCAGCCTTTTCTACAAAAGTATTGTCGCCTTGATTGATGAAGAGCTGGTTCTTTTTAGTACCGGATTGACCAGCTACCAAACAATAGATATCCAAGAGCCCATCTCCATTTACATCGGCCATGGTAGTTCCGGTATACCATCTATTATCGCCCTCTAAACCAGATTCTGAAGTAATATCCGTAAACGTTAAATCTCCGTTGTTTAGGTAGAGTTTGTTCTCGACCATGTTTCCTGAAAAAAAGAGGTCCATAAAGCCATCGTTATTGATATCTCCGGCAGACACCCCTCCTCCCATATATAAATAGGGATAGGTAAAGTAGTTTAATGTATCTGTCTCTACTAGTGTATTTTCAAAAGCTATTCCCGTAGTTTTAGCCGAAAGCTTGGTAAAAATGATATTATCCTCGTTTATATTTTCGTCTTTTTCGATATCATTGGTCTTATCCGCACAGCTGAAGCATACCAATACACCCACTACTATTAAAGCCCGTAACATACTTCCTTTTGTTTTAAACGTCTTACAATTAAACTATTTCCTAAAAGTACCGATAAAGTAAATGAGCGAAAATTAAATCTCCGCTCATTCGAATTAACTAAACTAACTCAATACAATCTTAATACCCGGGATTTTGATCACCTGGTCCAATGGCAGTGTTGCTATCAATTTCGTTCTGCGGTATTGGCATGACCCTGTGTACATTGGGATCATAATTCCGAACAACTCGTAACGAGGGGTCTGGATTATTAAAGTTGGCATCGGGGAAAATGGAAAGTTCTTGGTCATCCAAATTCCATCGTACCAAATCATCAAAACGTTGTTGTTCCCCACAAAGTTCCACAAATCGTTCATGGACAATGGCGTTAAAGACCTGTTCCGAGGTATTCACCGGAAATCCCCGTGCATCCATTACGGCAGTTCCATACTCTGGCATCCCTGCACGATTTCTTATCTGATTTAGAAAATCTACTGCTGCTTCATTATTACCCAAGTTCAATTCAACTTCGGCCTGCATCAAGATAACATCTGCATAACGAAGTATTCTAACATTTATACCACTATTTTCGGATACGGCCACTTCATCATATAATTGTGAAAATTTATACCAGACCGGTGCCCCAACAGAACCTGACTGACCAGGAAAAGCAAGGTTGTTAGCTGGACCATAAAGGCTATCCGTGAATAAAATGGCAACACTTTGCCTAGGATCATCCTCCTCAAATTCGGCAATGACTTTTTCGGAAGGTCGCGCATTCCCCCATCCTGTGTAATCTTGCGAACGGAAAGTTACTTCGGAAGTACCTATACCAGTTTGTGCCCAACGTTCCTGTTCCGTTCCCACTTCGCCATTATATCCTATTTCAAACATGGACTCATCATTATGCTCTCCAGATTCGCTGAAGTTATCACGATAATCTTCCAAGGGCAGTAAGGTGTGATTTGCAACATTGCTAAAAGCTTCTTTCGCCTCAGAAAACATTTCCCGATGCAGGTAAACTTTACCCAACAGCGCATAAGCCGCTTCCCTGGTAACCCTTCCTACCTCTGTCGATCCCTTGGGAAGTGTCAATTGCGCTGAAAGTTTTAAATCTGCTATCATTTGACCATAAATTTCATCAGCAGTGGCTCTTGGTGTATCTTCCAATTGAGTTTCCAAATCAATTTTAAGAGGAACGCCCCCAAAACGTTTTACCAGATGATAGTAATAGAGTCCTCTCAGAAAGTAGGCTTGACCCAAGGCATTATCAACGTCAGCATCCGTAAAATCACTCGTAACAGCATTCGTTCGCATCCGTTCCTCATTTCCAATTACAAAATTACAGGCCCCTACACCATTAAAACATGCCGTCCAAAACAATGCAATATTAGGGATGGTTGGGTTTAACTCAAATCTATTAAAGGGAGCAAAATTTGCATCTCCACTGGAAACCACCTCATCTGATATTGCATCTGGCAAAACATATCCATCACGTTGATATAAAATCTGAAATTGATTATAACTTGAGTTTACCGCAGCTTCGATTTGACTTAATGATTCAAAGAAAATCTCAGGATTCAATGCATTTGTGTTTTCCACAGGTACATTATCATCACAGGACAAGAAGAACAGCGTAAAGAGTAGCACAGTGCTCTTTATATAATAATTACCGATTCTTTTCATGTTAACAATTTTTATTTATTTAAAATTCTATTTGAACTCCGCTCAAGACCGTAACGGGTCGGGGTTGGGCACTTCTATCAATGCCCAGGCCATCAACCAAACCTTGCGCATTGTAAAAAGGAGCTATTTCGGGATCTAATCCTGTGTAGTTTGTAAATGTCAGAAGGTTCTGTCCTTGTACATAAAACCGTAATTTTTTAATAATACCGTTGCCTGACTTATTTATCAAAGTATTGGGAAATGTATATCCGACAGTAACATTTCTTAGCCTAAGGTATGAAGCGTCCTCTATATATCTTGAAGAAATTTCATTATTGATATTCGTTCCAAATCTAAATCGAGGTATATCTGTAATATCACCGGGGTTTTGCCATCTGCGCAATACCCTGGCTCCATAGTTTAGTCCTGTTTCTAGCCCTTCCAAGTAAAATATATTACTGTTAAAGGCATCCACACCTTGTACTCCATTGAACAAGATATCAAAATCCCAACCATTATATTCTGCCCTAAGATTGATAGCGTAGGTAAAATCTGGATTAGGGTTCCCAATAACGTCCCTGTCCTCCAAATTTATTAGGCCATCTCCGTTGAGATCAAGAAATCTTACATCTCCTGCTTGAACCGGTACCGCAGCATCGTCATTGTTCGGTAGTTCGGCATCCACCTGTTCCTGAGTAGAATAAACTCCATCTGCCACCAGACCAAAAAAGTGAAACGGCGCTTCGTTCACTGCCAACCTGTTCAATGCAGAAGCGAAGGGAGGGTTCAACCTTGCCCTTTCTATTGGTTCTCCAGATACGCCAAGATTTTCTACAATACTTCGATTGGTAGTTAAATTTGCCCAAAAATTCCATTTAAATTTACCCTCATAGTCATTATAGCCCAAAGTAAATTCAAAACCATCTACTTCCACGACACCTACATTTCTAATTACGGTAGAACCCGTTTGGGCGTTCCCTGGAATCCCTGCCGAGGAAGGCAATTCAACCGGAATCAAAAGGTCTTCACTGCGGTTCTTATAATAGTCGGCACCGAACTGAATTTGATCGTTTAAAAAGCCTGCATTTAGACCATAGTTTTGCTTTATCTGTGTTTCCCACCGTAAGTCGGCATTAGCAGCATTATTAGGACTTATACCTGGAGATGTTTCATCTCCTAAAGAAGCCGGGAGATTTAGACCCAGTGTAGGCAAGAATGCGTTTACGGCATTTCCAGTTCTATTATTTCCTGTTTCCCCATAACTTGCTCTAAGTTTTAAACTGTTAATGGCTTTCACATTAAACCATTCTTCATTTGATACGTTCCATCCTAACGCCCCAGAAAAAAACCATTGTGATGCATTTTCCGGTGAAAATCTTGATGACGTATCACGCCTTCCAGAACCACTAACAGAATATCGATTATCAAATTCATATCCTCCAAGAAAAAGAATAGAGTTTAGGTTTTCGGGTACCGAGAACGAAGTAGCCCTTGCATTGGGTGAAAAAGCTTCTGGAATCGCTGAAGACACCTCATTATTGTCAGATATCGAAGTTGACTCCAACTGTATCTGTGTTTGCTCCAAAACAGCTGAAATATTAACGGAATGTTTATCAAAATCCCTATCAAAAACTAACGTATTGGTGAAGATTGTCTGTGATAAAGTTTGTCTTGTTTTATTGATAAAATTAATTGGGTTTGCGAACCTTCCGCCATCTTCTTCAAAAGCTCTTATCTCGGAATCCTGCAATAATAAATTAGCGTTGAGACCAAATTGAGACCTGAATGAAAGTCCTTTAGCTAGTTTGAAGTTTGCAAAAAGACTCCCTATAGCAGAAGAAAATCTTGTCAAGTTGTCCTGGTTATCTTGTATTCTTATTTGATTTCGGGAATCGTTAAGGTCATCTGCGTTAGTCCCTCCAAAAAGACCGCTATCCCCTACCACCGGAACATAGGGAGCTTGCCCTATAATATTTTGCAGGGGATCACGCCCCCCATCCCTCTCAGGAAATACTGTTTCATTATGGGCCAATGAAAGTGTTTGACCAATATCCAACCAATTAGAAATACTGGCATCTGTATTTACGTTGAGTGTAGTACGTGTAAAGCCGGTTTCTACAAATACTCCCTGTTGGTCCAATCGGGAAAAACTTAAATTATATTTTGCTTTTTCACTACCGCCATTTACGTTACCACTTATGTTGTACATAGGTGCTTGGCGAAAATAGGCTTCTTGCCAATCGGTATCCACACCATTACCATCAAATTGAGGGTTATCATTGATTCTCCCGACTGGAAAGTCCGGCCCTCCATTTTGTCCTGCCAAAGCATTGACCTCTCTTAGATATTGAATGTACTGTTCCGTATTAAGAAGGTCGTAGCGTCTATTAAACTCTTGAACACCTGTAGAAGCTTCCAATTTAAACGATGCTTTTCCCACTCGACCTTTCTTGGTCGTTATCAGAATTACACCATTGGTACCCCTTGAACCATAAACCGAAAGGGACGCCGCATCTTTCAAAACATCAATTTTTTCAACACTTGCCAAATCAAGACTGTTGATACTATTGGTAAAAACTCCATCTACTACGAAAAGCGGAGTGCCATCACCAAAAGTATTGACTCCACGTATCTGTATCAAAGTTTGTGATCCTGGCGAGCCTCCATTCGTAATATTTACACCAGCTGCCCTACCTTGCAAGGCTTGACCAATGTCCGTGGTAGGAAACTCACTCAACTCCTCAGCATCAATGACCGATACAGGTGTGTTTCTTTGTGTCCCATAAGTAACGATTACAACCTCATCCAAATTGAACAGGTCCTCAACAAGAGTAACATCCAGCTCTTTTTGGCCTGTATAAGAAATCTCCCTTGTCTTAAATCCAACATATGAAAAGACCAAAACAGCTCCATTATTTACTTTGTCCAGCATGTACTTTCCATCAAAGTCTGTAACCATGCCTACTTGTGTGCCCTTAATAAAAACAGATGCCCCCGGCAAGGGTCCATCACTTGATGTGACTGTTCCGGTAATTAGTTGTCCAATTGCTTGACTGGTAATCATCAAGAAAAGAACGTAACTTAAATTCTTTAGCCTCATTTTTAGAATTAGTTTAGTTTGTTTTTCAGATTAAATTTTAGCATTTCCAAAACGATCTTGGATATCGTTAAAATTTGGTTAAGGCAAGTTATATTTACATCTTGGTCAAGCGAATTCTATTTGATGCAATAAATAGTTCATATGTTGCATTTAAAGAAAACCCGCTATCGGCAACTCCTCTCAGGAAACTAACCGAAGAATTTATAGGCGTTTTTTTTATAAGAAGGAAAAAGGTGTATCAGCTTATTTTCCACTTTTGGGAAGCTTACCATACTGTTTTTTGTAACAAACAGTAAAATAAGAAGCGGATAAAAAACCTACTTTATGGGCGACTTCACTCACATTGAGATTCTTATCGTTTTGAAAAAGTGTTCTAGATCTTTCTAACCGCACTCTTCTAATAAATTCGATAGGAGACAAACCGGTTAGAGCTTTTATTTTTCTGTATACCTGGCTTCGGCTCAAACAAAGATGTGAAGACAGTTTTTCAACATTTAAGGAAGGGTTTTCAATATTTTCCTGAACAAAGCCCACCACACGCTGTATAAAATCATTGTCCAAATCAGCTTCTTTTCTTTCTATGTTGGCAAGAGGCACATTCGCATATTGTTCCAATAGGCGCTCTTTTTTCAAAAGCAGTTGCTCCATTACCACTTTGAGTTCTTTTGTATCAAACGGTTTAACGAGATATGCTTCTGCTCCTGCTTCCATTCCCTTAATTCTGTCCTTGGTAAGCTCTTTAGCTGTAAGCATTACAATTGGAATTTGGTTTAAGCCTGGGTCGTTCTTTACTTTTCTGCTAAATTCTATCCCGTCCATAAGAGGCATGATAACATCGGTAATTATAATGTCTGGACGATGCTCCATAGTTTTAAGCCAACCTTCCTGACCGTCGGACGCCAGAATCAATTCATAATCTTGTTCCATGATTGAGATGAGATAATCTTGGAGGTCTACATTGTCCTCCACTATAAGCAATTTCTTTTTTAATTCTTTTTTGGATAGGATATCTTCAATCTTATAGGTTTCCGGTTTTGACTTCAATTGTAAATCAGTCAAGGCAACTTGTTTATCCTCTTTTATTGAAGCATAGCTGTCACTACTGAAAAATTCTTTGCCAAATGGGAGAAATACTCTAAAAACAGATCCTTTCCCCAATTCACTATTGACTTCCACAACCCCCTTGTGAAGCTCAACAAAACTTTTCACCATTTCCAGACCTACACCGGTACTGCCATAGTATGATTTGTTCAATTCACTTATTTGATAAAATCTTTTGAATATTTTCTTATAATCTTTTTGATCAATTCCTGGACCGTTGTCCTTAATACTTATTTCCACGACCGGTATGGGTGCCTCGCCGACCAAGGGCAACTCTTTTTTCTTCCCAGCAGTTATATTTACTTGTATTCGACCTTCATTGGGAGTGACCTTAAAAGCATTTGATAGTAGATTGAACAAAATTTTATCCAACATTCCGCTATCGGCCCATACCTCCAAATTTATATTCTCGTATTTTAGGTCTAGCCGCATTGCCCGTCTTTTGGACTCTTCATTGAAAAAGCTAAGTATATTTTTTGTTTGTTTTATAAGATTGAAATGGCTGACTTTTAATTGAAGCTTGTTGGATTGCAACTTTCTAAAGTCCATTAGTTCATTGATCAGCCTTGATAGACGCTCTGCATTTTTATGGATGATATTGTGTTTTTGACGTACTGATTTTGAAAAATCAGCTTCGTTCAATTGTATCAACTCTTGGATAGGATTGATTATTAATGTTAGCGGGGTTCGGAACTCGTGCGAAATGTTTGTGAAAAACTGGAGTTTTTGTTGTTGAAGCTCTACCTTTTGTTTTCTGCGTTCGCGTTCAAGCCTAAAGGTATTTCTTTCATTTACTCTTTTTCTGTATAGATACATTATTGAAAATACCAAAAGAGCTAAAAACAAAAGATATAGCAAATACGCCCAAATCGTTTTCCACCATGGTGGTAGTACATCAATTTTCAAAATCACGGATGCATCGTTCCAAATACTATCATTATTGGATGCTTTTAGCTTAAAAGTATAAGTCCCAGGTTCTAGGTTAGTGTAAGTTGCACTTGTTTTTGCACCTACATAATTCCATGTTTCGTCAAAACCTTCCAAAAAATATGCATATTCATTTTTTTCAGGCCTAGTGTAACTTATTGTCCCATAATCAATGGTCAAGACAGTTTGATTGTGCTTCAAAGAAATGGCATTCGTATCACCACTAATGGTTAAAGGACTGTTCTTATCTCTAGGATCAATCATTTTATTAAATAGCTTTACGTCCTTTAAATAAGGCTTCACCAAATAAGGGTTATATACTATGTTCTCTGGATCTATACTATTAATACCTTTTTTGGTCCCTAAATACAGTTGGTTATTATCATCCATGATAATGGCTCGATCAATCAGGAAATTTTCCAGCAATCCATCATAGGTAGTAAATCTTATAACATCATTTGTTTCACGATTTACTTTCAGAACTCCTTGTTTACTACTTAGCCAAAGTTCATTTTTAAACGGTTCGAATATGGCATTTACATAAGTCAAATCACGTCCTTCCAACTCCAACCGCTCAAAATCACGTGCTCCCCGATCGTAAGAAAATAATCCACCACCATTGGTTCCAAACCACACTGTTCCATCTTGGGTTTCAAAGATATCAAGGATACGGTTGGAACTGGGATGTCCGCCAAACTTAGAGGAAATAGCGGTACTGTGCGCAACGGCAACATAGTCATTTTTGTCTTGTTTTTCAATATGGTAAAGCCCAGAAGAGGTACCTATCCAAATGTATCCGTAACTGTCATGAAACAATACTTTAACGTCTTTTTGCACTACTTCTGAATTGGTATAAGAATCTCCATTTGGGGTTTTGACCAGTTCATTTTTTGAATCATAATAATAAACGCCTTCCAAGAAAGAACCGATCCAAACCCTGCCAATATCGTCTTCTGTAAAACATCTGACTTTGTTGGTCCGTAGTACACCAGATGTATTTTCAGCAGTAAGGTTCAGAAAAGTTTTTGTTCCTTTTTTCAACAAAAAAATACCTTCTCCCCAAGTTGCTATCCATACATTTCCATTACTATCAACAAAAACATCCTCAATATAGATTCCTTTTTTCAAGCCCTTGTATTCCGATTCCAATTGTCCGTGAACATTGGTAATATGACCTGTAGTTGTATCTAAAATATCAAGACCGTTAATCTGTGCTATCCAGATTTTACCATCCTCTGTTTTAGCAAATGCCTTTATATCATTGGTTTGAATACTGTTCCCAACATCCTCTTTTTTAATGGATTTAAATTTATTGTAATGTTTATCAAAAAAACCGATACCATTTTCATAATATCCCAACCATAATCTATTTTCGTTGTCCAATAGAATCGACCAAACAGAATCGGAACGAATGCTTTCACCATCTTGGGCATTATACCTGTAGTGTTTTACAACATTTCCGTTCATATCAAGAATAACCAGTCCTTCATTTTCCACGGCCATAAACACATGATCCATTCCACTGGCAACAGCCATAATCGTTCGCTCTACAACATTTAATTTATGGAAAGACGTCCGAGCCTTTTTCAAATCTCCTTTAAATACGCCACTCTTTAAAGTCCCCGCCCATAGGTTTTCTCGCTCATCCAAATGCAATTTTGTCACGTGCAGAGATGAACCATCTTTGATAAGGGCCATATCTTCAATTTGTCCCTTTTGATGATATTTTTCCTGTTTTAATCCTTTATTCGTAGCGATATACAAATTTCCCTTTGTGGAAAACTGTAAATCAAGGATTGCGATTCCAGTGGGCCCATAATTTTTCATGGAACTGTTCGCTACATTCAATTCCTTTATTCCATCATAGGTGCCTATTAAAAACCTATCCTCATATTGGGCAAAGCATAAAACATTGGAGTAATTATTAATTATTTTGCCGTTTTGTTTGTTTTCAAATCTATCGAAGGAATTCTGTTCCTCGTTGTACGTGCATAGTCCTGCATCGGTTCCTATCCATAATTGTCCAGAATTATCAAGGAATAGCGAGTTTATAGAATTGCTGTTGACACTATTTGAATCTACTAAGTCATATCCATAGTAGTCATAGGAAAATCCATTGAACTTGTAAAGTCCGGCTCCATCGGTTCCTATCCAAATAAAACCGTATTGATCCATTGTCATAGCAGTAATAGGGCGTTGAAATATATTTTCTTTGACTGAATCAAACTCCAAGGATTTAAAATCTATTTGGGCATCAATGCTAAACGTGCTTAAAAAAAGGATAAGTAGAATCGTAAGTTTGGATAAATCTATTTTGACGTTTGCCATCTATAGTTGAATTGAGTTCCCAAGAAAAAATATTTAAACCTTAGCAAAGATTAAATTTGTCGCATTTTAAGTTTCAAATGTTGCAAACAGCCTTTAAAAAACGCCTGTAGCTTAGTTGAAAGAAGTAAAAAGCTATATTGTCTTGTCTAAATTTAAAGAAAACTAATCATGCGACTGTTAATTCTAGGAATCCTTCTTATTTCTATTGTCTCTTGTAATCGAGAAGTTGAATTTGATGCCGTGCTGATGGAAGGTTCAGCTCCCACCCTAGTACAGGCCAATATTCAATTCAACAATGAGGAACCACCTTTTTTGGTCACCTTGACACCTACCGCAATTGGGGCAACGGCATTCGAAGTGCTATCGGGACTCCCAGGTGACACGTCAGTGCTCGTCGGCATTCAGCAGGAAGTCAATTTTTCCTACCCAGAATCCGATGAGAATTTCTTTGTGACCATAAGGGCAATAGCTCCCAATGACTTGGTAACGGAAGAGCAATTTGAGGTAATTCCTCCAGAAGACCCATGCGAACCAATTTTTGGTGCACCAGTTACTTGGGACAGTGGTGGTGACCCTTCATTCTCATTTAGTTTTGGTAATATTGTGAATCCACCTGTGGTCGAAAACCCGGACCCATCAGGAGCTAATCCTGAAGTTTCAAACGTTCTTGAAATTGTTGATACTGGTGGCAATCCTTTTGATGGCTTTGGAGTTCAGATGACAGCTCCTGCTAATTTTAGCGCTGAAGATAAAATTGTAAGATTGTTATTTTGGTCGGAAGTAGAAGTCCCCGTTAGGTTAAATATGCAACAAGACCCAAATAACGAGACAGAACGTGAGGTTGAGGTAACCGTAGTCCATTCCGGTAATGGATGGGAAGAACTGCGCTTTGATTTTGTTACTGCCCTGGCCGGATTTACACCAGAAGGAGAAGCTCTTGGAATTCCTGATGGTGAAGGTGTAATACCCACTGGAGAATATATCCGTTTTCAAATGACGATAGGTGCCGGAGATGCAGAACTTGCAGGCACCTTCTATTTGGATAATGTTGGCGTCTGTCAATAAAACGATCCAAATCAAACTTTTTAAACAAAAACCTCATCACATAAAATCATTTGGATGAGGTTTTTTGTTGTACTCATAAACTGAAATTAAAGTAAGTATGTACCAAAAAAATTAAAGACATCTTGTAGCTCGTTTTTCAAAAAAGGGAGTCCCAGTGCAATAATGATCGGACAATCCCTAAAAGAAAATCAGGATTTAAAATGACAAACTTACATTATACATCAAATTTTATAATTATCGCTACAAATAACCTTTGTTCATAAACCATCTAAAAATACTTTTGACACTCACTGATCAAAACACAGCTAATGCACTTAAAAAACACAACTACGACACTATTTCTTTTGACGCTATTCTCTGCCTGGTTTACTTATGCGCAAACAGAAAAAGTGTATCCCATAACCAACTTTGATGGAGATGGCATATTACCCAACGCTTGGCAATCCTATGGAGATGTTGGTTCCCATGGTGTAAAAAAAGGAACTTCTGAAAGTGATGGTAAGTATTTTGAACTGGTATGGAGCGGCGACACTTCTGAAGGTTATATTGTGAGCCAATCCGATATAACCTCCCACATAATACCTAAAAAGAAGCTAAAGGGCAAAACCGTAAATGATGTCTTTCTTAGAATGGACGTAAATTGTGGGGATGCCCCAGGTACAATTATGAACCTAATTTTAGTGGATGGCCCAAATGATTGTTGCGAAGATGAAGTCAATTGGCTGTACTCCTTCAAAAAAAATACCTGCGATTGGGAAACGATAGAAATCAATTTGGGTGATTTTGGATATGCTTATAATCCGTCGAATCAGGACAAGGATATTGATATCACAAAAATTGCCAGAGTGAAAGTGAGTACTGATATCTCTGGAGGTGCTTCCAAACAAACATTCCAGTTCGATAATGTGGCACTAGTGGTCAAATAAGGGTTTCTTAAATCAAAAATGTGCACCACTAATGACAACAAAACATATATTGAACGTATTAACTGGCCTATTACTTCTTACCTCACTGTTTAGTACCAGAAGTAGAGGTGTCGATAAAGGATTGTCCCAAACCTTGAATATTGTTACCGTAGCTGAAACTAAATCCCTACAAGAAGTAACTTTAAAATCAGCAGCTCAGGATTTTTTAGTGGGTGTCGCCGTCAACCCATTGCGGGTAAAAGACAGTATGTACAAGAAATTCTATAGGCAAGAGTTTAATAGCATTACTGCAGAAAATGCAATGAAAATGAAAAGTATTTTAAAAGGAATTGATTCCAATGGAAACCTTATTTATGATTGGACTCGTTCTGATATCATCGTGGATTTTGCAGAATCAAATAATATAAATGTCCATGGGCATGCCTTGATTTGGCATGAAAGCATACCAGATTTTTTACAAGGCTTTAGCGGTACAAATAAAGAGTTTGAGTTACTGATTAAAACGTATGTAACCGATGTTGTAACCAGATATAAAGGAAAAGTGGGTTCATGGGATGTGGTTAACGAAGCAATTGGAGATAACACCTCCACTTTGCGTAATTCACTGTTTCTAGAACGAATGGGTGAAGATTATGTAAAAAAATGTTTTCAATATGCTCGAAACGCCGATGCTTCCGTCAAATTACTTTATAATGACTACAACCTAGTTTCCGACCAAAAAAAACAAGAAGGCACCTTTGCCTTAATAGATCATTTAAAAAAGAACAACTTGATAGATGGTGTTGGGTATCAAATGCACATCAATTTTGATGCTCCCAGCAAATCAGAAATCCAATCTGCAACCAATCAAATCGTAAAAAGAAAGCTGTTGGTACATTTTTCCGAACTGGATGTAAAGGTCAACCCAAATGGCAATATAAATCAGTTTTCAAAACAAAGAGCTTTGGCCCAACGAAACAAAGTACAGGATGTAGTAAGTGTATATAATGATATTCCAAAAGCGTATAAATATGCTTTGACTATTTGGGGCCTCAAGGACAATGACTCATGGATCATAACTCGATATGGAAACAAGGACTGGCCCCTTCTATTTGATGATTCTTTTACAAAAAAAGAAGCCTATCAAGGTTTTATTGATGCATTGGATTAACGCTCAAGTGACCATAGCTGTTTAAAAACTAAAGTAATGTACAAACAATTGAATTCTCAAAATCCTTATAAAAAATAGCAATGAACTTTATTAGAATCATATGTCAGCTTGTATTTATTTTATGTGTTGTTTCTAGCTGTTCGGACACCAAATCAAAAAGTAGAGCAAGCGGTCAGGAAAAAAGTAACCCTCCTAACTTTAAGAAAAAGGCAAAGGAGCTCATAGCAGCAATGACCCTAGAGGAAAAGGTATCTCAAATGAATTATGAATCTCCTGCCATAGCAAGATTGGGCATTCCTCAATACAATTGGTGGAATGAATGCTTACATGGCGTAGCTAGGGCAGGAAGGGCTACAGTTTTCCCACAAGCTATTGGATTGGCAGCCACTTTTGACAAAAATCAAATGACCAAAATTTCCGAAGCAATTTCTGATGAGGCTCGGGCCAAGCACCATGAATTTGCTGCAAGAGGCAAACGGGGAATTTACCAGGGACTCACTTTTTGGACGCCCAACATTAATATTTTTAGAGATCCTCGTTGGGGACGTGGTATGGAAACTTATGGTGAGGACCCATATTTAGCAGGTGAATTGGCAGTTCGTTTCATTAAGGGGTTACAAGGAGATGACCCCCATTATCTAAAACTTGTGGCCACGGCCAAACATTTTGCGGTACACAGCGGCCCTGAAATAGATCGTCATCGGTTTGATGCCACACCCAGCCCACAAGATTTTTTAAACACGTACAGCCCCCATTTTGAAAAAGTAGTAAAAGAAGCTGATGTTTACTCCATCATGTGTGCCTACAACAGTTACCATGGAATGCCCTGTTGTGGAAACCAAGAATTAAGCAGTTTGTTACGAGACGATTGGGGATTTAATGGATACATTGTATCCGATTGTTGGGCCATAAAAGATTTTTATGATAAAGGTACCCATGAAATAAGTGCCGATGCCAAAGAGGCGTCTGCCGTGGCAGTAAAGGCGGGAACAGATTTAAACTGCGGTGATTCCTACCCTGCTTTGGTCGAAGCGGTAAAAAGTGGACTCATTAAACAAGAAGAACTCGATGTTTCCTTGGAGCGGTTACTGATTGCACGTCTTAAATTAGGCTTATTTGCACCAGAAGGGGCCGTTAAATATGAAAGCATATCTTATGATGTAGTAGATTCCGAAAACCACAAGCTTTTGGCTTTGCAGACTGCCCGTAAATCTATGGTCCTGTTAAAAAACGAAAATAATACACTTCCGTTGAACAAGGACAAGGTTAAAAGAATTGCGGTCATCGGTTCAAATGCGGATGATCTGGAAGTGCTGTTAGGCAATTACAATGGATATCCTACGGAACCGGTTACACCTTTGAAAGGTATCAAACAGAAACTACCCAATGCCAAAGTATCCTATGCAGTAGGCTGTAAATTGGCTGAAGGCCTTCCAATATTTGAAGCCATACCACAGTCTGTTTTGTTTACGGACAATTCAGGAGAAGTTACAGGATTAAAGGGCGAATACTTTGATAACATTTCCTTTGAAGGGCACCCAAAGCACACGAGAATTGACAAAACAGTCAATTTTACATGGAGGACCACCCCTCCCTTTGAAGACATGGACTATGATACCTATTCAGTGCGATGGACGGGCGTGCTTTCTGTTGACAAGACTGGAAACTATGCCTTAGGAGGAGAAGCTTTTTCCTCTATGAAGCTCTTTCTTGATGACCAATTGCTAATCCAAAGACAAGATGTACATCATCCAAAAAAAATATATGAATATGTGAAATTGGAAGCAGGTAAAAAGTATAAACTTCGTTTTGAATGTGTACAAGATAATACAGATCATTCCATCATGCGTTTGTTATGGGAGTCTCCAAAAGACAACATAGAAGAAGAGGCCGTTGCTATAGCAAAAGAATCAGACGTAGTGATTCTATGTATGGGTATCAGTCCTTTGTTGGAAGGTGAAGAAATGAAAGTAAAAGTAGACGGTTTCTCTGGAGGTGATCGTGTGCATACTAAATTACCCAAAACCCAGACCGAATTGATAAAAAAAATAAAGGCTTTGGGGAAACCCACCATTTTGGTATTGCTAAATGGCAGTGCACTATCCATTAATTGGGAAAATGACAATATTCCGGCTATTCTTGAAGCATGGTATCCCGGACAAGCAGGTGGTACAGCAATAGCCGATGTAATCTTTGGAGATTATAACCCTGCCGGGAGGTTACCTGTGACATTTTATAAAGATATTGGCGATATACCACCATTTAGTAATTATGAGATGAAGGGAAAGACCTACCGTTACTTCAAAGGAGACCCTTTGTATGAATTTGGATACGGGTTAAGTTATTCTACCTTTAAGTATAGTAATTTTCAAGTACCCGAAAATCTTGAAGCAGGCAATGACATCACTGTAAGAGTGGATGTTGAAAATACCGGGACATTGGATGGAGAAGAAGTAGTTCAAATTTATGTTCAAAATCCCAATGCGGATACATATAATCCGCACAAAACTTTAGCAGCATTCGAAAGAATTGCATTTAAAGCCGGAGAAAAGAAAACTTTGACCTTCAAAATAAACAGTGAACAGTTAAGTAATGTAAACAAAGAAGGAGATAAAGTCGTAACTCCAGGGCAATATCTTATTTCAGTGGGTGGGGCACAACCTTCAAAACATAGAATAGAAAAAAAATCCGTTGTTGTTAAAAGAATCAATATCTCTGGTAATACAGTAAAAGTATAACCAATTTTCTTATGTTCAATCCGACTTTTTAAAGTGTTTAAAAATAGTGAAGTTTAACAATTCTTGATGCCAGCAAGAAAAAGTTATGATATTATAGATGTTATTCTATCGGCTTTACGTATTGTAATTGTTATAGGAACCCTAGCATATTTTACCTAAAAAAGACAATAACGAGTCCGCCATAGTGATGGTTATTAGATTAGCCAATTCCAACAGAATAGAATCGGAAATATGCGACTATGATACAAGGCTGATAGTATTAAGCAAGCATAATGAACTGTCAAATGTAATGGCGGCTTACAATCGGGTAAACTTTTTGGTGCAGGTACTGCTACATCATAAGAACTATATACTAATTTATTGACCCAACCTTTTCTTATTTTTCAGAAAACAGGCTTTCTATTTCTTATGTCATGTTAAGCTGGGTATATAAAATCGTTTGAAATCAGGATACAAACACTTTAATTAAGAAATGTTTATTGTTTCAAAACATTTAAAATTGAAGTTTATACAAGATCTTTGTAAAAAACAACCATGGACCATTCCTCAAAGACTTCTGTTACCGTTAAGTCTCCCGGAAGAATCAACCTGATCGGGGAACACATTGATTATAACGATGGTTTTGTATTGCCAGCGGCAATTGACAAGAGCATGCATATGACCATTACGACCAATGGCAATAAAAACCGTTGCACCATTAAAAGCAAGGGATTTGATAGCATTTTAGTGGTCAATCTGGAAAATCTTGGTAAAGGCACGGAAGGATGGCACGATTATATTTTGGGCGTAATCGCCGAAATCCAAAAACTGACCAATAAGCTGAAGGGCTTTGATTGCGAAATGCACAGCGATATTCCCGTGGGTTCTGGAGTAAGCTCTTCTGCTGCCCTTGAATGCGGCCTTGCTTATGGGCTCAATGAGCTTTTTAAACTAGGACTTAATAAATGGCAACTCATTAAAATAGGACAAAATGCAGAGCATAATTTTGTAGGGACCCAATGTGGTATTATGGACCAGTTCGCTTCGGTTATGGGGAAAAATGGACATGTAATGCTTTTGGATTGCCGTTCCCTCGATTTTGAATACATATCCATGGGCATTGAACCATATCGACTGTTACTTCTGAACACCAATGTTTCGCATAACCTGTCCACTGGAGAGTACAATATACGTAGGCAGCAATGCGAAAAAGGACTGGGTATGCTGGTCAAGCGATTTGGTATCGATGCATCCTTTAGAAGCGTAACCTTTAAAATGATCGATGAAGCAAAAAATGAGCTAGGTGTACTACTTCATAAGCGATGTTCCTATGTTGTTGAAGAAATCGCAAGGGTTTTGGAAGCGGTAGAGTCACTAAAAAGAAATGATCTTAAAGCAATGGGGAAACTCATGTACCTAACCCATGAAGGTTTAAGTAAAAAATATGAAGTAAGTTGCCCAGAATTGGATTTTTTGGTCGAACTTACAAAGAACGAGCCCCAGATTCTGGGAGCACGAATGATGGGCGGAGGTTTTGGTGGTTGTACATTAAATTTGATTCATAAGGATGCTATTGAACAATTTATCAAAAAGGCTGCAAGGGCTTATAAGGATGAGTTCAGTATTGAGCTATCACATTTTCAAACCTTGCCAAGCCAAGGAACCATACTTGTAAACGATACGATATGAAACTTAATGAACTATCTTGTAGACGACCCAATATTCTCATAGCAGAGTGGGTATTGGTCTCGTCACAACAGAATATTACAATGGAGCAATCAGCTGGTATACTTAAAAATCCTCCAACAGCGCATTTTTCCAAATCATAATTGCGTATGGCAACAATCAAAGATATTGCAGAGCTAGCAAATGTTTCGGTATCCACAGTTTCAAAAGCGCTTAACGACAGTCCTGAAATTGGCTCCCAAACATCTGCTAAGATAAAAGCCATAGCACGAGAGTTGGGATATGTTCCCAATAGTGCCGCAGTGGCCCTAAAACGGAGTGCTACCCATCATATCGGTATTATCGTGCCCGAAATCTCAAGTGAGTTTTTCTCTAAATTGGTACAGGCGATAGAAACATCCGCCAGCAAAAGAGGTTTTAAGAGTGTCCTTTGTTTTTCAAAGGAATCGTTCATGACAGAATCTCAAATTATCCAGAACTTCTGCAACGGGAGCGTGGATGGCATCATAATTTCCATGTCCAAACAGACCCAACAACTAAGGGATTACAAGCATATCTTGAGCTTAATGGACCACGGAATCCCTGTTGTGATGGTCGATAGAACATGCGATTCCATTGAATGTGAGAAGGTTTGCATAAACGATTTTGGAGCATCGGAACATGCTGTGGAACATTTAATCGCTACAGGGTGTAAAAGACCCGCATTTATATCAACAATTCCCAAGACGAATGTAGGCAAGGAACGAAAGAAAGGATATAGATCGGCAATTCAGCAAAAACTTTATGAGAACAACGCTAAAGGATTGGTCCTAGAATTGAACGGGTATAGAAATTTTGAGAAAGAATTGGATTCTTTTATTCAACAAAACGCTATTGATGGAATTCTTGCAGCGAATGAGCTCGCAGCTATAAAAGCAATGAACATCATAAAAAAGAAAGGCCTACAAATTCCCGAAGATGTCTCGGTCATAGGCTTTACCGATGGTCAACTATCACAACATTCCAGTCCCTCCCTCACTTCAATAAGTCAAAATGCAAACACTATGGGAGCTATTGCATTAAAACGACTTTTGCTTCAAATAACCCGTGATGTACCTAGGCCGAACAATCATATCCAAACTGTAGTGAAACATAAGTTGATTTTAAGGGAATCTACCAAGGCCATCCATTGATGGGGAATTGGTAGGTCAATATCAGTTTTAAGGTCTTTTTGGTTTAAAGAACAGATATATTGGTGATGTATTTCTTATAACAATGAAAGTTACTCTTTGATCGATCAACATAGTACTTCGCTGTCACTATTCAGTAGTTAGTTTCAAAAAAACACTTAATTAACTAAAGGTTATATTTTCCATACCATGCTTTAGAGTATTGCTTTTTTAATTAATTTGTTTCCATATTTAAGCTTCAGTCAATCTAAAACGTGGATAAGCAGCATCTTTTAATAGGGTTGAAAAATTCAGAAGAAACAGCTTTCAAAAAACTGTTCGATATATATTATCCAAGAGTAAAATCTTTTCTTATTTCCTCCAACTTAAAAAATGATCTGGACGATATACTACAAGAAACCTTTATAAGTATTTGGAAAAACAGAACGCAAATTAATCTTGAAAAATCCTTTGATTCCTATATATTCACGATTGCAAAAAACTATGCGCTAAAAAATCTTCGGAAACAAATTATTAGCGAAATAAGGTCTTCAGAAATTGAAATTGACGATACTTCTGTTCCACTTGACAGTATTATGGACATTGGCATATACGAAGAAAAAATAAAGTCTTCCGTTAATAACTTACCCCCACAATCAAGAGCGGTTTTTCAAATGAAACGCAATGAAGGGATGTCCACTAATCAAATTGCGCAGAAAATGGGCATTGCTCCCAAGACCGTAGAAAACTATATGAACAGGGCCTTGACCCTACTCAAAAAAGAATTGGAACATTTAGCTTGGCTCATCCTTATTTACTTTTTCTAAATTCACCTTAAAAACAAGTTTTCATAACATTTTGGTAACGTATTTGCATAGGGTGCAAACGTCGTTTATGGGATATACCTATAAACGAGATACTTACTTATGGCATCCATTCAAGAGATTTGGAATAAATACAAGCTTGGAAAAGCTGACCTCAACGAGAAAAGAAAACTTATAAAGGCCATTGATGATGAAGATGCCCAATTAGAAGATATTCTACACACAAATTGGAAAAAACAAAAAGCTTTAAAAGTCAGCAGCAAAGAAAAGAACAAAGCTTGGAATAGACTTACCGATAGTACTACCATAAAGAAACAGAAGGTAATTAAGCTGTATAAATATGGCATAGCTGCTAGTCTGGCAATATTGGTCGCTTCTGCAATGCTCATCTATTCTTCCTTATATACTACGATAGAAGTGCATGTAGCTTCAGGCGAAAAAATCAAGGAGGTCATATTACCAGATGGTTCCAAGGTCTGGATAAACAATGCTTCTTCTATTTCCTATCCAAAAAGGTTTGATTCGGATTCCCGTAATCTAGTTTTAGAAGGCAACGCATTCTTTGAAGTGAAAAAGAACCCGGCAAAGCCATTTATTGTACAAACCGATGGATTATCCGTAAAAGTATTGGGAACGTCTTTCGATGTATACAATTTTAAGGGTGAATCTTCTACGGTATCGGTAAAGAGCGGTAAGGTCGAAGTAGCACATTCAGATTCAAATTCAAAAATAGTTTTGGTAAAAAATGAGCAATCAAAATATGACTTGGGGCTTAACAAATTGGTCAAAACCACTTTTGATTCTGAATGGATCATGGCATGGAAAAATGATACGCTACATTTTGAAAATTTAGAATTAGGCAACGCCATAAAACAAATAGAACGCAAATACGGAGTGCGTATAATCTGCGCAGACCCCAAACTCTTGGAAACACGCATAAGGGCAAGTTATAAAAGTGAACCGCTTGATACCATCTTAAACGATTTAGCTTTTATGACCAATTTTAATTTTAACATAGACACCAAAAAAAACGAGATAACACTTAAACCTATACCCATGGACAAAAACTGAAAACAGAAACAAAAAAAGGGTTGAAACCAGTGCAATGGTCCCAACCCACAAAAGAAATTTACTCGTCAAAATAAATCTCTAATTACAAACATATGAAAACAACCAATTATGGCAAACGAAGTATTGTCATTTACAAACTTTATATAACCTTACTATTTTTTAGTGTTTCATTACATGCCCAAGCCAGCAATTTTGATAATCCAAAAATAAGTATCGAAGCAGAAGATGAAACCATTGATAAGATATTCAAGAATATTGAAAGCAAGACGGCCTTCTCTTTTCGTTATTCTGAAGATATTCTCAAGGACCAACGTACATTCTCATTTACCTATACAAACGAACCACTTAAGACAATTCTTGATGACATTGGCAACAAAGCTGGTCTTATCTACAAAATCTCTGGCAACAACATCTCTGTAAAAAAATCCAATATACAGCGCACCATCAACGGAACAGTAACAGATGAATCTGGCGCCCCAATACCGGGAGTCAATGTTTTTGTGCAAGGAGGACAAACCGGTGTAGTCACCGACTTTGATGGAAACTTCAGTATTGAGGTCACCTCTGGTGACGTACTCGTCTTTTCTTACATTGGCTTTACAGCGATCGAAGTCCAAATTACTGATCAAACCAGTTTGGACATTATCCTAAAAGAAAATGTGGATCAGCTGCAAGAAGTCATTGTATATGGCTACGGAACGGCAACTAAGGAGAAATTCAACGGTGCCGTTTCAAAAGTGGAGACCGAAAAACTGAACAACTTCTCTTCGGCCAACTTTGAACAGGCGCTATCCGGTAACGTTGCTGGGGTACAGGTCGTGGGTAATGGAAAAAACCCGGGAGAGAATTCTGTTATCCAAATTCGGGGATTGAATACACTGACCGCGGGAACCAATCCATTGATTGTTGTAGATGGCAATCCACTATCTGAAGGCTCTTCATTCAGCTCGATCAATACTCAAGATATTGAATCCATTAATATTTTGAAAGATGCAGCATCGGCTGCAATTTATGGTTCACGAGCATCCAATGGAGTTATTTTAATAACTACTAAAAAAGGAAAGTCAGGAGATTTAAAAGTGACCTACGACACCTATTACGGTTTTCAGAATCGAATCGACAATTTTGAATTGGCTGATGCTTATGATACAGCTCTTTTTGATTTTGATGCTAGAAACTTTGGCTATCTCTCGGGAGGGACTGGTAGAAGCATCTCTGATGATAACCAGACCCGAGACGCAAACGGAGGTGGAAAGCGTAGTAGGGTACAAGGATTTCTTCAAAACTACCTCAATGGAGAACAAGGTCTGACAAACACAGATTGGCTCGATGCAGTTTTTAGAAGTGCGGCACAACAAAACCATTACCTGAATTTGAGTGGAGGAACGGACAAAACAAATTACGCGGTTTCTTTCGGCTATCTAGACCAGGAAAATATTATTATCGACTCTGATTATAAGCGCTATACCAGTAACATCCAATTAAACTCCCAAATAAGCAAGCGTATCCGTTTTGGAATTACATCGAATGTTTCTTTGGTAAATTCAAACCCAACTGGCGAAAGAGGTTGGTCTGCACATGATGCCGGAGAAGGAAGACAACCTGATCCAGCCTATGCAGTGGTGTTAATGCATCCTTACTATCCAATCTACAATGCAGACGGAACTTTCGCAATTGCCAATCAAATAGATGACAACAATGATAATTGGGATGGTCCCATTTCTGAAAATATTATCGCAAAAGTTAGCCTGTCCGATTTTTTTGAGCGTCGTTTGCGGGTTTTTGGAAACACTTATCTGGAGATAGATATTTGGGATGGCATACGATTCAAAACTTCTTTTGGTGGAGACTACAATACAATTTTTACGGAATTCTTTGCCCCATCCAATATTGGTAATTATAGAACCCCTGTAGAGAACAGTCTAACAGAAGCATTTGAAAACAATAACAGAAGGGAAAATTATATCACTGAAAATTTATTGACCTACAATAAAACTTTCGGAAAACACAATCTTGATGCACTACTCGGATTTAGTTATCAGGAGGAAAGTCGTTTTAATACTAGGTTGGAGAGCAACAACTTTGCAGATGACAACTTACGTAACATCGCCGGTGCTACAAATCCCTCTACCGAAGTAGAACGAAGCAAATGGGCATTGATATCCTATTTTAGTCGATTACAATATGATTTTGATGGAAGATATTCGCTTTCGGCATCTTATAGAAGGGATGGTTCATCTCGATTTGGCGCAAACACAAAGTTTGGGGAATTTGCTTCCGTATCGGGGGGTTGGACATTGAGCAATGAAAGCTTCTTTCCTTCAGAAGGAGCAATAAGCTTTGCAAAGCTAAGGGCGAGTTGGGGGCAGACCGGTAACAATCAAATAGGTGATTTTGCATCCATAGCTTTAGTAGAGCCAGAAAATTATGTGATTGATGGTCAACTACAAGCAGGTTCGTACACCCGTACCTCCCCTAATCCTGATTTGTCTTGGGAAACCAATACAGCGCTTAACCTAGGTATTGATTTAGGGTTTTTGAACAATAAACTATTATTAACGGGCGAATACTATAATTCAAAAACCACGGACCTTCTATTACAGGTACCTGTTCCGCAACAATCTGGGTTTACCAACTCGCTTCAGAACATTGGAGAATTGGAAAACAAAGGTTTTGAACTGGAAATTAAAGGGAACAATTTTGAGTTTGGAGATTTTAGATTAGGGTTTAACGCAAATATTACCACCAACCAAAATGAAGTATTGGCGTTGGGCGATGGTCCGGACGTAAATAGTCAAATCATTGAAAGTAATGGCGGCATGAGCTTTTTGACCAAAGTAGGTGGAAGCATTGCTGAATTTTACACATACGATATCATTGGAGTATACAGAAACCAAGAGCAGTTGGATGCAGAGACCATTACGCCCTTTGCGGGGACAGAGGTCGGTGATTATATCGTAAGAGATGCTAATGGAGATGGTCAAATTACTCCAGACGATAGGGTCTCTTTGGGAGATTACAACCCAGATTTCACGTATGGTTTTGGATTTACGGTAAACTACAAGGGTTTTGACCTTAGTGCACAATTTACCGGTATAGAAGGAAGAAAAGTTGCTGATAATATGCTCTATGATGCGGAAAGTGGCGAAGGCTTTTTCGTTCCAACGCAATATTACGTTGACAATTATTTCAATGATAGAAATCCTGATGGCTTTTTCAGAAGACCTGATTTCTCTAGTTTTTCTTCAGCAGGAAGAATTACAAGAGCTTCTAGTCTTTCGGTTTATGACGGAGATTATTTTCGACTGAGAAGTCTTCAAGTAGGGTACAATTTTCAGGAAAATATTACGGATTATTTAGGAATAAATTCTCTTAGACTTTACCTAACAGGGAACAATATTTTTAACATCACCAATTATAGAGGGTACAATTCCGATGGATTGGATACTTCGAACAATAGAACACAAACCCTTACAAGAGGCTGGATCAATTCCACAAGTCCATTGACACGGTTTGTGGCTCTTGGACTAAACGTAAAATTTTAAAACAATAAATCAAGATAAAATGAACTCTACAAAAAAAATATTTCTGATACTGATTGTTTTACTTGGATACTTTTCGTGTGATGATGAGTTGGACATTATACCTATCTCAGAAAAGGCTGCAAACAATTTTTTTTCCAGCGAGCAAGAACTGGAAAGCGCTATTATAGGCATTTATGCACAATTACAAAACAACGGTCTTTATGGATTGGATTTGATTGGCGTTGGTGAAATTTCTGCCGAAGATTCCTTTGAGGAAATTGCAGCGAACGACGGAGGTCGTTTTGGGCAATTGGATGATTTTTCCACCAATCCTGAAAATGATTTGGTAGGCGACATTTGGAGAGAATCCTATGAAGGAATCCAACGAACCAATGTGGTCCTCAACCGTATATCCGATATTGAGTTTCAAGATGCGGCACTAAAGGCCAATAGAATAGGGGAAATGAAGTTTATACGTGCTCTGTTATACTTTAACTTGGTTCGTTTGTATGGTGATGTTCCTTTAGTGATTGAAGAGACCGAAAATCCATTTGATTTCTTTGGACAAGGAAGAACGTCCACTACAGAAGTATATAGTCGAATCCAGACAGATCTATCAGAAGCCATTCAAGATTTGCCAACGACCAAATCACCAGGTAGGCCCGCTTTGGGAGCCGCCCAAGCATTGTTGGCAGATGTGCAGTTGACACAAGGGGATTTTTCCAGTGCTTTGCCAAACCTGGAAGCAGTAGTCAACTCTGGAGTATACGAATTAATGCCCACTACTTCAGAGATTTTTGGAGAAGCTAACGAAGGAAACGCTGAAATTATTTTTGAGGTACAATATGTGAGCGGTTTAAATGTTGAGGGGGAAAATGAAGGAAGTTCTGCAGGCTCACAATTTAGACCCTCTGGAACCACTGCCAACGCAAAAGGACATAATTTACCTACCCAAGCTTTTATCGATTCTTTTGAAGCTGGAGATACCAGACTTGACGACTATGTTGCTATTGACCCAGATGCCAATCCATTCTATTTTTCAACTAAATACGAAATATCTGCAACTGGTGCCGATGACGGAGGCAGCGACCATCTTATCATTCGTTTTGCAGATGTAGTTTTGAAATATGCCGAAGCATTGAACGAAAATAACCAGACCGGCGAAGCTATTTTACAGTTGAACCGTATTCGTACAAGGGCAGGTTTGGCAGGAACAACGGCCACAACACAAGAAGAAGTGAGAGCGGCCATAAAACAAGAACGTCGTTTTGAGTTTATTGGTGAGGGCAAAAGATGGTTCGACCTTAAACGCTATGGTACCGCCATTGATGTAATGAACGCTTTTTTCACAATCAATAATCCCGGAGTCACTATAAACGAGAACAATTTGGTACTCCCTATTCCACAAAGTCAGATTGATACCGACCCTGATTTTATAAAGCAGAATCCCGGATATTAAGTAACATAAATTGAGGGCAGCTTCAATACTGCCCTCTTTTAATAATCAGCTAATGAAGAAAAACATTATAAGATTGTGCATACTATCCATCATGGTATGTTTTTCCTGTAAAAAAGAAGAAAATACCAAAGACGTTTCGTTAGAAAACGAAGGAGTACAACCTGAGACAACAAAACAAACTATTTCCATTGATACATTGATTGCAAATCTTAAGGATTCAAAAGACAATCAAGTTATTATAGTGGCCCATAGGGGTGATTGGAGGAATGCACCCGAAAATTCCCTACAGGCTATTGAAAATTGTATCAAAATGGGTGTTGATATGGTAGAAATCGATATCAGGGAAACCAAGGACGGCCAATTGGTCTTAATGCATGACGAGACTATCGACAGAACCACTACGGGCACAGGTAAAGTTTCGGAAGTAACCTGGGAATATCTGCAAACGTTGCAGTTACGCGATGGTATAGGTCACGAAACGCCCCATAAGATTCCGACTTTGGAAGAAACATTGCTCCTGAGCAAAGATAAAATCTTGGTAAACCTTGATAAAAGCTATCCCATTTTTGACAAGTGTTTTGAGGTTATTGAAAAAACAGGAACACAAGCGCAGGTAGTCATCAAAGGTGCCATACCCTACGAACAGGTAAAAGAAGAGTTTGGAGCTTATCTTGACAAGGTCTTTTTTATGCCCATCGTACGATTACAAAAACCAAACGCTAAAGGTATCGTGGATAAATATCTTGATAGCTTACGCCCAGTAGCCTTTGAATTTACAGTACCACAGGATACCATAAAAATGATTGACTATTTTGATGACATCAGGAAAAAAGGGGCTTCTGTATGGGTCAACTCGTTATGGCCACCACATAATGGTGGGCATGATGATGAAAAAGCGGCTTTAAATCCTTCAGTATACGATTGGTTCATTAAAAACAATATCGATATCATCCAGACAGATAGACCTCAGTTGCTGTTGGATTATTTAAGGAGCAAAGGGCTACATCGTTAAATTCATTATAGCATGAAAAATCAAAAGAGAATATACCTCGTTAGCATGCTTCTTTTGGGGTTTTCGCTTCAAGCACAGTTGGATTCTAGCCTATCAGAAAAAAGGGCTGCAACGATTTTGGAACATCTAAAAAATCCCCAAGAACATTATGTTCTGGCAGTTTCCCATAGAGGTGATTGGAGGTACGCACCAGAGAACAGTTTACCGGCCATTCAAAGGTGCATCGATCTAGGGGTTGACATTGTTGAGATAGATGTACGATTGACCAAAGATGGACACTTAGTTGCCATGCACGATACAACCGTAGACCGTACAACCAATGGAAAAGGAAAAGTAAGCGACCTTACACTAAATGAAATAAAAACACTTCGCTTAAAAAATGCATGTGGGGTGAGAGGGTCTAAAATACAAGTACCCACTTTAGGGGAAATAATGAATCTTACGAAGGACAGGATAATGGTAAATCTAGATAAGGTAGAAGGAGAAACCGTTAAGGAAGCCTACGAAATCCTAAAAAAAACAGGAACAATTGAACAAGCTATTTTTAAGGGACGAGAAACCGTTCAGGTTATGAAAAAGAAGTACGGCAGTCTTATGGATTCCATAATTTATATGCCCATCTTAATTGATAATACCCAAAATCCCTCTCAATTCGTTCAAGATTATAATGAAATTCTTTCGCCTGTTGCATACGAAGTAACTTTTGATTCTGAAAGTTCCGAAAACTTTGAGCAGATAGCATTTCTGAAAAAAGAAAACATATTTGTGCTCAATATTGCACTATGGGATGCATTGGTAGCTGGGCATACCGATGAATTAAGTTTATTGGAAGGTCCCGATACTTCATGGGGATGGCTTATTGAAAATGGCGCCAATGGAATCATGACGGACCGGCCCAGTGAACTTTTAGAATACCTAAAGGCGAAAGGACTAAGAAATGTGAGACAGTAAAGACAAAAATAACATTATCGTCATTAATGTTTTGTTTAAGTAGCGAGAAGGCGCAGTCAATTTGGCTGCGTCTTTTTTTCACTTTGCCCAAAAATTATAGTTGTTGAGTACGTATATTTTTTACAATATCGATGTATCTTTATTTATTCGGTATCCAGTTAAGGATGTCATTCAAAAAGCTGAAAATAGATGGAGCGGAACGAACTTTATCCTGTTTTTTTAAAAGTAAACGACCTAAAGGTCTTAATAGTAGGTGGTGGTAATGTGGCAGAAGAAAAGCTTACCTTTCTATTAAAATCCAGTCCTAATGCCAAGGTTGAAATGATTTCTCCAATGTACAGAAAAGATACCATTGCACTGGCAGATAAACATGCAGTAAAAATGTATAAGGGCAAATACAAAAAAAAGTATTTGAAGAAAAAGCATATCGTAGTAGCGACCACAGATGTACCTGCAGTAAACGAAAAAGTATACCATCACTGTAGAAAGCGCTCCATTCTGGTCAATGTTGCGGACAATCCTCCTTTTTGTGATTTTTATATGGGAGGTATCGTTACAAAAGGCAATGTAAAAGTGGCTATTTCCACAAATGGAAAATCTCCTACTACGGCAAAACGTCTGCGTCAATATTTTGAAGATGTAATTCCCGAAAACATTGACGACCTAGTAAAAAACCTCAACGAATACCGAAAAACCATCAAAGGGGATTTTGAGGAAAAAGTAGAGACACTCAACGAGTTCACTAAAGGATTGGTCAACAAAAAAGAAAAAGATGAAAATTAGGATCAAAGGAAATTCGGTACGCCTTCGATTGACAAAAACCGAAGTAGAAGCGTTCAATAAAGAAGGTAAATATTTGGAAACTGTACAATTCGCAAACAAAGCATTCACCTACGTACTTAAAGCAAAAGAAGGTATAACTTCTCTTGAATCGGATTATGACAATGACACTATTACCGTATATTTTCCAGAACAAGAGAAGCATGTTTGGGCAACAAGCGACCGTGTTGGCTATAGCAACGACGTGGACTGGAACGATCCAACCGTACTTTCCATTTTAGTGGAAAAGGATTTTACCTGTCTGGACAATACCATAGAGGACCAATCGAATAATTATCCTAATCCAAAATTATTATAAAAACCGTTTAAACACAACCTTTGACCCTATCCTTAGTATTGGTTCTTTTTTTTATAGGTCTGGCCAACGGATTCTACTCGGGGCTTATGGGTACAGGTGGGAATATCATTTTGATACCCGCACTTGATTTGGTTTTGGTTTCATTTGGAATAGAGGGGCCAGAATTGGTAAAATATATCATCGCACATTCATTGTTCATTACTGTTTTTAATGGTTTTGCAGTAAGCCTGAAACATTACCGGATGAACAACTTTCATGTAAAGGAAGTATTCCTTATTGGTATACTGGCGGTCATTGCAGGCTATCTTGTTTCAGAATTTTTAAAATCCACGTCATGGTATCAAAAGGTATATTTTGATTCTTTGTTTCTTGTCTTGGTTTTATTGGTGGCCATACGGTTTTTGTTCTTTAAACAATCAGAACATAGTTCCAAAAAACAGCAGGGCATGCAAAAAAGCAAAATTGGTTACGCCAGCTTGGGTGCCTTAACAGGTATTACATCTGCACTTTCTGGTTTTGGTGGTGGCATCGTTTTGATTCCTGCCCTGACGGATATTTTTGGCATTTCCATCAGAAAAGCGGCTTCTATATCAATTGGTGTCGTAATGCTTTTGGCCGTGGGCGTAAGCACAAGTTATTTGAGTATTGACCCTTCAAATACGCTAAAAAATAGTTTGCCCTATCAATTTGGCTATATTTCTTTAAGCATATCAATACCTATTTTAGTCGGCGTATTTATAGCAGCTCCATTCGGTGTGAAAGTAGCACAACGAACCTCAGCAGGATTATTGCGTATTATTTTTGGAATCGTGATGGTGATTTTGTTTATCAAAACCCTTATCGGGCTTTTTTAACCTCCACTTTTAGAAAAGACTACATCTTCCATAATCAAAATGTCCATTTCTGTCTCTTGAAAACAATGTAGCGCATCATGTGGATTGCAAACGATGGGTTCGTCTTTTACGTTGAAACTCGTATTGATCAAAAGTCCATAACCTGTTTTTTGCTTGAATGCCTTTAAAAGTCTCCAAAATTTTGAGTTAGTAGCTTTGGATATTGTCTGTATTCTAGCTGAATAATCAACATGGGTAACCGCAGGAATATCAGAACGCGTTTGGGAAAGTCTTTCCATTAAAGTAGTTGATTCGTTTACTTCATTCTTACATCTTTCAAATCTAACTTTTCGTACCAAAAGCATATAGGGCGACGGAATTTTCAAATCAAAATATTCATGTACATCTTCTTCCAAGACACAGGGAGCAAATGGCCTGAAGCTTTCCCTAAACTTTATTTTCTCATTGATGCGTTTTTGCATATTAGGATTTCTCGGGTCAGCTAGTATACTTCGGTTACCTAGTGCCCTGGGTCCAAATTCCATCCTACCTTGAAACCATCCTACTATCTTTCCCTCGATCAAAGCATTGACCGTTTTGGTGATTAGTTCATCTTCACTTTCAAAACATTTATAGGCGACCTTTTTAATTTTTTGAGCAACGTTAATGATATGGCTTGTCGTAAAAGCAGGTCCTAGAAAAGCGCCATGCATGCTATCTGGCAACTTTACTTCTCTTTTCTTATTCTCAACGATATGCCAAACCGAAAATGCTGCGCCCAAAGCCCCACCAGCATCACCTGCAGCTGGTTGTATCCAAAGATTTTCAATATTTGGATTATCCAATAGTTTCCCATTCGACACTGAATTTAATCCTACGCCACCAGCAATAACCAAATTTGGACAACCTGTAAGTGCTATGGCCGAATTGGCCATTTTTAGAACAAGTTCCTCCAAAACATGTTGAACCGCGAAAGCGAAATTGGCATGTGATTGATTCAAATCATCTTCAGCATTCCTTCTTGGAAGGGAAAACAGATTCAACCACTTAGCATCATTCGTCATTGTCAAATGGGTAGCAAACTTAAAGTATGGCATGTTCAGCAATAGGGAGCCATCCTTTCTTATGTCCACCAAATCTGATTTTATTTTGGTAATATACTCCTGTGTTTCTAAACTTTCGAGATTACCATAAGAAGCCAGTCCCATGACTTTGTACTCTCCCCTATTCACCTTAAAACCCAAATAGTAGGTGAACGCCGAGTACAACAATCCCAAAGAGTGCGGAAAGTGTTGTTCGCGCAAAACCTTAATCGTATTGTTCTCCCCCTTGCCCACAGTTGCGGTTGCCCATTCGCCTACACCATCTATGGTAAGTATCGTAGCTTTTGAAAATGGGCTTGGAAAAAAAGCACTTGCAGCATGCGATAAATGATGTTCTGTAAAATGCAATGTCACTTTTGGAAAACCCAATTCCTTAAAGTGATTTCTAATGGCTTTCTTAATGAAAAGTTTGCCTTTTAGCCATAAAGGCATAGCTTTTAAGAAGCTCGGTAGTCCGCTTGGGGCAAAGGCATGGTACGTTTCCAACAGCCGTTCAAACCGCAACAAGGGTTTTTCATAAAAAGCGACCATGAGCGGTTCACCTTTATGAAGGCCTGCTTCTTCCAGCACATAAGCTATTGCATTGACAGGAAAAGAGGCATCGCCTTTGATTCTTGTAAATCGTTCTTCTTGTGCAGCAGCTACAATTTTACCATCGATTAGAATTGCTGCGGCACTGTCATGAAAGTATGCGGAAATACCTAAGATAACAGTAGCCATTAAAAGGTATTTTTCAAGTCTTGTGGGTTATATAAATGTTCTCTTTTGATGAATACCGATTTTGAGTTTTTCTTAAACTGTTTCAAGTAAAGGTTATCCTTTCCCAACCATCTTCGTAAAAGCCCTACAGGTATCAATATAAGAACAAATGCCAGCGTCAATAAAATTTTGGTGGAAACGAATCCCAATAGTTTCGCCAGACCGAACCACAGATAAGCAAATGGGTAAAAAACAATAGGAACTAGAAGGTTCAGAAATAAAAGACCCAAGGAAATCCAGATGAATGTTGTTTCATCACGATAAAACAAAAACAACGCTAAGAATAGTATCGAAGCTAAAATACCGATTTCCACACATTGTCTTTTAGATATCGGATCCATTATTAAAACAGGGAATAAATGAACGGTGCCAATGCTGAACTTGCAGTCAATACCACTACGATACTGATAAAAAGAAGTACAATCAGCAAGGGAATCAACCAGTACTTTTTGCGTGTTCTAAGAAATAACCAAAACTCTTTCACGGTTTCCATACATACTCTAGCTTATCTTTTCATATAGTGCTCTCGCTTCTTCATTCAACTTCTCTTCTTCAAGGACTTTTTTCAAAACTTTTGCAGCTTCGCCTCTTTTCCCTAAAGTCAAATAACTCCTGGCTACATCAACAGCCATTTCACTTTTCATTTCACCTTCGTTTTTTCTGAAGACAATAATCAAATTAATGGCTTCGGATAATTGGGTCACCTGCTTATTATCAGGTTCTTTTTTCCATAAATACTCAAGATACGGGATTGTCGCTTCAAAGGCATTTCCCTCAACTAAAGTTACCACTATTTTGTGGGCCATCGCTACCGTTCTATTTAATGAAAAAGCTTTTTTAAAATAGTGTTTAGCCTTATCCAATGCACCTAACTGTAATGCCAGTATTGCGGTTTGCGTATGAAAGCGTTCCTTCAACGGATACTCCAAAGCAAGATTCTCTGAAACTTTTAGTTGCCCTGCTTTATTTCCCAAGCGTCCATAATAGTTATATAATTCTGACATGGTCTCATCCCAACTTAATGTTCCTATCGCGAGCTTTCCTCCCAGCTTTTCAGGCACACTCATCTCATCCCTATTTATTGAGGGAAGCTCTTCAAAGAAGGGCCAACCTTCTTTCAGCTGAATTGTTTCATAATAACCTGCCAAAGAATCTACGGTTGTAACCGGCATTTGCTCTTTTAATTCATCCAATTTTAGAATGCGCTCTGGCTTTGTCCCGAACAATGCTTTATCAACTAGCGAAGCATAAAATGTATGACCCAACAATGCGTATCCATCAAGGTTGGGATGCACATGTTCCAGCAATAAATTGTTTCCGACAATACCATTCTTGGATGCATCTTGAAACTTTTTTTCCGCATCTACCAAGTAAAAATTTTGATGTCTGCTTGCCAATTCCTTTATAATCGTATTTATCGTATCTGGAGCCCTAAAGCGGAGCATATCATATTCTTTGGCCAATGAAAAGTGATTTTTAGCTTTCAAAAAATCTGAGGTTTCATAAGCTTTTATACCAAGTTCATATTGATGCTTTGCAGATTTTTCAATATTGATGCTATCGCTCACAAACGGAACCAAATCTTTCTCATTACTGAAAATGGTAGAAATAAAAACGGGGATGCTCTGCTCTTCCAATATAACTGCCATACTTTGGAGATTGGAACTAAATTGATGAACTCCTTCATGGAATCGTTCCGAGCCAAACGCAATCTGCCTATCGGCGACCATCTTTGCCATTAGTGTCTCCCTTTCTTCGGCTTTTTTATTAAAGAGGTTTCCAATACTACTTAAACCTGTTTCTGCCAATTGTACCAATCGATATTTTTTCAGGTTTAGTGCCATATTCACCATCCAAGGTCGCCTAGAAATCGAATTTACCGAACCAACACCCAAAGCTCCATAGTACTCGTTATGACCTGCATAAATCAAAACCGCATCAGGTTCATAATCGATAAGCTGCTTTGTAAAGTCCAACAAGGTATATGAATTTACAGCGGTCAAAGAGAGGTTGATGACCTCAACCTCTTCCTCTAAATAGGTTGTGTTGAGCGCATATTGTAACCAGCGATGAAACGATACGTTTTTTTGGTAAGGATAGCCTACCGCAGTGGAAGCACCCAAAACAAAGATTCGAGTAGTTCCACTGTCTTTTTCTTTTTTGAGCAATTCATAATATCCAGAAGTTGCATCTTCTCTGTTACCGAAATACTTTTTTGAAATATTGGGATTCATTACCAAAAATTCAGGATTGCCCTTTGCTTGGACAAACAATGGATAATCGGTTCCATAGTTGACGACCCGCAGTGCAACCTCAACCAGAAAAAGCAGCAAAAACACTAAAAGTATTGCTGCAATCTTAAAAAGCAATATTTTTCTTTTTTCTAATTTCTGGGCCTTCAATTTTTCCTGAATTAAAGATTATGTTTATACCATTCCTTATCCAAACTACTTCACCAACAAGCTGGCATAAACAGGTAAATGGTCTGAAGGATACTTGCAATCCTTTGAATCGCTTAGAATAGCGCTTTTTATTACCTCAAAATTATGGGTATCCGTAAAAATGAAATCTATTCTGCGCGTAACAGGTTTTGTAAAATCAAATCCGTTAAATGTGCCTTCAGGTCCATGGGCATTTTTTCCAGCAGCTATATGGGCATCCTGCAACTCTTCCAAAATAAGCTGTACGCCTACACTGGCAGTTTCCAAATTAAAGTCTCCCATCAAGATAGCTGGGAGTTGTTCTGTATTCCGCGCTTTTATTTGCTTCAGAATTAATGCAGCACTTTCTTCCCGCGCCTTGGTTCCAACATGGTCAAAATGTGTATTGAATACAAAAAACTCCTTTCCGTTTTCCTTACTTTTAAATTTCCCGTAGGTACAAATACGCTTGATCGCAGCATCCCAACCTTTCGATGGCTTTTCAGGAGTTGTAGAAAGCCAAAAAGTGTTGTTTTCTAAAAGCTCCAGTCTATCTTTATCATAGAAAATTGCACAAAACTCTCCTTTGTCGTCACCTTGGTCACGTCCTACTCCTGTAAAAGCATAATCATCCAGTCCGTTCTCAATATCCTTTAGCTGATGGATGAGCCCTTCTTGGGTTCCAAAGACATCAGGCGCATAAAAGTTAAGCTGTGAGATAAGAAAATCTTTTCTCTGGTCCCAACCGTTTATGCTATCCCTTGGATTATCATATCGTATATTGTAGGTCAGCACGTCCAATTGTTGACCAAGGACAATTTGCGAAATTAATAGCAGGTTAAAAAAGATTGTTATTTTCATCATTTTGTTTTGCCGCGTAATCTTTCAAATGCTTCATAGGCCCTATCCACTTTTTCCTTGGGAGCCTTTTCGAATTCTTTCTCCGTAACCTTATAATATTTTTGAACGCTATCCAGCTTTTTATGCATAGCATCAATTACCCCTGAATAGGATTCTTTGTCAATTAAGTTAATCAATTCTTGTGGGTCTTTTTCCAGATCATAAAACTCCCAAGAATCGATATCATCATAAAAGTGTATGAGTTTGTAACGCTTGGTGCGGATACCATACTGTTTTTTTACCATATGAAAAGCAGGATAATCGTAATAGTGATAATAGACCACATCCCTAAAATCTCCTTCTTTCATACTACCATCCAACAATCCTTTGAAGGATTCCCCTTGCATTTCGCTGGCAAATTCAGAGGCATTGGCAAAATCCAAAAAGGTCTGGGCAAAATCCAGGTTTTGGGTAAGCGCCTCAACTTCGGTGCCCGGTTTGATTCTACCGGGTAATTGCATCACCAATGGCATTCCCATAGATTCTTCGTACATAAAACGCTTATCGAACCATCCCTTTTCACCCAGATAGAACCCTTGGTCCGAGGTGTAGACCACCAACGTATTTTTATCGAGCCCGTTGTCTTCCAGATAATCCAAAATCCTACCTATACCCTCATCCACAGCTGCGATAGTCGCCAAATAATCCTGGAGATAGCGTTGCCCCTTCCATTCGGCCAGTTCTTTCCCCTTCAAATCAGCCTTGTGGAAGGCATTGTTTTTTGGCAGATAGGCCTCATCCCATTGCTTACGCTGTTCTTGTGACATACGCTCAAAATCGGTCGTCCATGGGTTATGCGCCAATTCGGCACTTCCATGTTCCAATGTCATTTTTAGGTCATGGCCTTCGTACATGTCCTTATAAATGGTCTGTTGTTGTTCTTTGGCAGCTTGTTGGTTCTCAAAATCTGGGAAATAGGTATCTGGTAACGGAAATTGTACGGAATCATACTTATTGGCATGTCGTAAGGCGGGCATCCAATTTCTATGAGGGGCTTTATGGTGAACCATCAAAAAGAAAGGTAGGCTGTCTGTTCGTTTATGCCGCAACCAATCCAACGCATCGTCGGTTATAATATCCGTTGTATAACCTTCTATTCGGGTGGTATCTCCATTTTCTATAAAATCTGGATTGTAGTAATTTCCTTGATCAACCAATATTTTAGCATAGTCAAACCCTTCGGGACTACCGTGTAAGTGCCATTTCCCTGTAATTGCAGTTTCATATCCCGCCTTTTTCAACATCTTGGGCAAGGTTGGTTGACTTCCATCAAAACGCTCACCATTTTGTCGAAAACCATTTATGTGATTGTGCTTTCCGGTCAATATTACGGCTCGGCTAGGCCCGCAAATGGAATTGGTACAAAAATTATTTCTGAAAATAGCTCCGTTTTTAGCAATTCTGTCAATGTTTGGGGTAGGTGCCAACTGACTCAGTTCATGACCGTAAGCACTAATTGCCTGAAGCGCATGATCATCCGACATGATGAACAGAATGTTTGGAGGTTCGTCCGCTATTTCTTCCTCCGTTGCTTTGTTTTTGCACCCCACTACAAACAATGAGAATATCACTACCAATACTAATCTGTCGCACTTTCTCATTGGTTTCTTCCAATTTCTATTTTTGATTGAAGCATTTCTCCTCTAATAATTGTTTTTTCAACAAATTCAGCTATCATATCAGCATAAGCATAGGCCAAATTCGCCCAATCATGATTACCAACAGGGTCAACTGCCAATAGGTATGAAGTATTTAAATCCTTCAGCTTTTCAGCCATACTTTCTGGACCGTCAAGTAGTAGATAGCCTGGTTTTTCTATATCGCAATAATGATGTGGTGCCGTGGCATAAGGAACAAGCTTATCTTTTGTGCCATGGAAAAATAGGGACGGAATCGCCGTCTCCTTTGTGATATATGTTGCATCCACAACAGCTCCAGAAAAGGAAATGACCCCAGAAAAACTTATTTCTCCATATGGCAATTTTTTAAACTGATATTGATTTTTCATAAAAACCGTATTCAACACCGCTTCGGCTCCCGCACTGCTCCCAGCCAAGATGATAGTATTTGGGTCTACCTTTAAATCCGAAGCGTTTTTAAGTAAAAAATCGGTGGCTTTTAAAATATCTTCTGTAGCTGCCAAAAAAGTCTCTATTTTTTCTTGGGCAGGAACCATACATCCAAAACCTTTGTTCTTTCTCAAAAGTCGATAGCTCATCGAAGCAACTACATAACCTTTTTCCGCCATCGCTGTGCAGAACTTTTTTTCCAGTGGATTGTCGCGCTTTCCACTGCTAAACCCTCCTCCGTGTACCAGTAAAATCAAAGGTCTATTTTCGATATCATCCTTTTTTGAAGCGTAAACATCTAGTTGCAACGTGTCTGAATAGGTATGGGTGGTCGTCTCTATTTTAGAAAAAATAGCATCCACATAACGTGTTTGTGCCGTCGCGGATACAAAACTGAACAGTACTATGAAAGCGGCTATAATTCTAAATTTCATGAATATCCTATTTTAACGTGAAGGATGTTTTGAGCGATGCATTGGAATCCGTTCCCACAAAAACTTCAAAATCTCCAGGTTCCAAAATAAATTCCAAGTCGCTGTTATAGAACTTTAAATCATCAGGGGACAAGGCTATCGTTACCTTTTTACTTTCACCTTTCTTCAGAAAAACTTTATTGAATCCTTTTAATTCCCTCATTGGCGGTGTGATGCTACGTACTACGTCCCTAAGATATAGCTGCACCACTTCCTCACCGTCGTAATCACCAGTATTGGTCAATGTAACGGTCGCTTGTACGGATTCTCCCTGACCAATTTTAGTTTTATCCAAAACCAAATCCGAGTACTTGAATAAGGTATAGCTAAGTCCATAACCAAACGGAAGTAATGGGGTATTCTCCACGTCCAAATAGTTCGATTTGAACTTTTGAAATTCATCTTTTAGCGGAGGTCTCCCTGTATTTTTTACACTGTGATAAATAGGTATTTGCCCCACATTTCTGGGCCAGGTTGCGGTTAGTTTTCCTGAAGGATTGTAATTCCCAAAAACCACATCAGCAACAGCATTCCCAGCTTCTACACCCGGATGCCATACCTGCAAAATGGAAACGGGCATATTGAACTCTTCTGGAATGGTCAATGGTCTTCCGCTCATCAAGACCAATACGACCGGTTTCCCAGTAGCAACCAATTCCCTGATCAATTTTTTCTGACTTTCAGGAATGGAAATATCCGTTCTACTTGCTGCTTCACCACTCATTTCTGTTGCTTCACCAACAACAGCAACGACAACATCCGCATTGGCAGTAGCTTGCATCGCTTCTTGCAATAATTTATCAGGAGATTTTTTATCAATTACAATTCTGAGGCCAAAGACATTCACCTTTTTTGCTAATTCAGGGTCATCCGAAATATTGGCTCCTTTGGCGTATGTTATAGTAGCATTGGGCACAACATTTTTAAAACCCTCTAAAATGGTTACCGCCAATCTTGTGTCCCCCGTAGGTGCCCATGTACCCAGCATATTGTTTCGGCTATCTGCTAAAGGTCCTACTAATGCTATTTTCACATCCTTTTTTAAAGGCAATACCTGATTATGATTTTTAAAGAGCACAAAGGAACGTGCAGCAATTTCCCTTGCCGATTTCCTGTTTTCAGGGGTCAAAATATCCTTCTTCGGTCTTTTTTTATCAAGGTAACGATAGGGATCATCGAACAATCCCAGTTTGTATTTAGCTTCCAAAACACGTCGACAAGCGTTTGTGATTTCCATTTCGGTTACTTTTCCTTCGTCATATGATTTTTTCAATGTGGTCAAAAACCCTTCTCCCACCATATCCATATCCAGTCCCGCCTTTAATGCCAAAGCCGATACTGCTTGCAAATCACCAAGACCATGGGCAATCATTTCATTTAAGGAGGTATAATCGGAAACGACCATTCCATCAAAACCCCAACGGTCACGAAGCAAATCGGTGAGCAACCATTTGTTTCCCGTAGCGGGCACGCCATCCACATCGTTAAAAGAACTCATGACCGTTCCTACACCAGCATCTATAGCAGCTTTATAAGGAGGAAGGTATTGGTTGAACATTCTGGTCCGGCTCATATCCACGGTATGGTAGTCGCGTCCCGCTTCGGAAGCACCGTAAAGGGCAAAATGTTTTACACAGGCCAACATGGTATTAGGGGCCATAATATCTTCGCCTTGGTATCCCTCCACCATAGTTTTGGCAATGGCAGCACCTAGAAATGGGTCTTCTCCCGCTCCTTCGGCTATACGGCCCCAACGAGGATCTCTCGCAATGTCGACCATGGGTGAAAAATTCCAATTGATACCATCTGCGGTAGCTTCGGTAGCTGAAATACGTGCCACTTTTGCTATCAAATCCATATCCCAACTGCTTGAAAGTCCCAACGGAATTGGAAAGGTAGTTTTGTAGCCATGGATAACATCGGAACCAAAAAGCAATGGTATTTTTAAACGGGTATTGTTAACAGCAAGTTCTTGGGCTGTCCGTACGCTTTCTGGACCTGAAACCCCGAATAGGCCACCCACCTGCCCCGCTTTTATTTTTTTCTCTACATTCTTGCTCACCACGGAACCGGTAGCAACACCCCCGCCTGGGGTCAATAAATTCAATTGTCCTATTTTCTCTTCCAGGGTCATTTTCTCTAAAAGTGCTTCAATCTGAGGGGTACGTTCCTGAGCTTGTATAGCTATTACACCAATAAGGAAGATGAAGATGCGTAAAATATAAGTAGGTCTTTGATATTTCATATGTATTCGATTATTATTCTATTATTTCGATTTTTGATTGTTCGGAAACGCCATTTTCGTTGAAGGCTTCTACCGAGAAGTAATATTTTTGATCCGTGTTCAATGATTTTATTTCTAGATCTGTTTTATCGTAGACCAACCAAGAACTGTATAATTTATCGGGAGCAATACCCCATAAAACATTGTAACCTTGAGCTCCCTTGACCGCATCCCAAGTAACCAGCGCGCCTCTTCTTTTATCATGACGTTCAACGACTAGCTTTTTTACCGATTTGGGAGCTTTGCCAAATCCATTTCCAAAAACACGTATGTCCGAAATGGATAGATGAGGTGTAGGCACATGGATATTTTGATAGCGTATGTATCTTGCTTTTTCCGGGTTATTGAGGGCTACATAATCATTGGGAACGTCTCTTTTATTTTGGCTTTGATCTACAATGGTTTTCCATTCCTTTCCATTACCTGAAGCTTCAACGGTATACTGATGGTACAAGCCTGGAATTTTACCATACATGTCCGATTTATAATCATTATAATTTATTTGTACCGCACGGATTTCCATAAGTCTTCCCAAATCGATTTCAACCCATTGGGTGTCGTTTGTGTTTTCTGCCAACCAAAACGTTTTTACGTTTTCATCCACTAGATGACTGGCTGGATATTCTTCGGATTGGGAAGATGCTTTTACAGGTTTTTTATACGAAAGCACCATCCATCCTGTAAACTTGCCCTTTTTATCCTTTGTTGATGGAGCATAGTGCGGATAATCGCCAAAACGGGTATTGGAATACAGGAGTCCATCAGCATCAAGATAGGTGGGAAACATTCCTATACGTCTTTCCCAACCCACGTTCACATTCACCGCCATTGAGGAAAAATGCCACAATTGGTCATCGGGCCCAGTTACTGTACTACCATGACCAGCACCATTGATGAACCCTCCTGGTTTATATGAAAAAGGGTTATTCGGGGCATATTCAAAAGGACCTAAAGGAGAATCGCCAATATAAACACCATCTCCATACACATCGAATTCTGTACCAGGAGCACCATACTGCAAATAGTATTTGTCATTGAACTTGTTCATCCATGGACCTTCTATGTAACCACTCAAAATGGTATCCCGGTGGTTTTCACCAAAACGTTCCCAACCGTGTTTTTCTGGCTCTAAATTAAAGAGCTCATGAATTTCATTGGAAGGGCGAAATTTTTTGTTTTTATCGAGTTTTTCTGCTCGAATCGGAAATTTGTTTGATGATCCCCAGTAGATATAGCCTTGGTCGTCGTCATCGATAAAAAGTGCCGGATCTTGTAAACGATGTAAAATAGCAGGCGTAGCTTTCCATTCGCCACTTTTAGGGTTTTCCGAGTATAAAACACTCATGGAACCTGATGGGTTTCCTGCCATATATAGCACCGAATCCTTATAGTTATGGGCCGCAGGTGCGTTGGAACCTTGAAAATACCATTGCTTAGGCCGGATAAACTCCCATTCATCCATATCTTCTGAATGCCAATATCCCATGGACCGTGTAACAAACATGTAATATTCATCCTTAAAGCGCACCACTGCAGGATCGGCCCCAGAGCGATAGGACAAATCTTTATGGGCATTGTAGATCATGTAGGTGTAATCCAGATTTATGGGATTACAATAGGTTTTAGTTGTTTCCTGTCCAAAAGACCCAACAGATATTAAGAGTAAAAATATTGTCGATGTAGTTTGTTTCAATTTTAGGAATGTGTGTTTCATATCTTACTTTTTTTCATCAAAAACCTTACCATTTTAAAGCGTTAATCAATACGTAAAACCAAGTTTATCCAAACCCTTTTGAACGTCTTCGTTTTGCATAAACAGATTCCATAAAAGACCTGTTCTATAGTTTTCAATCATGATTATCTGAGGTCCTTGATCAATGGCCAAATACGCTTCGGCAACCCAATAATTGTGTTGCGGACTATAAGCATCGTAAAATCCCGCCGGTCCCAAAAGCATATCTTTCAACCTATAGAATGTTTGCATGGCCCTGAGGGATTCTTCAGGTGTGTAAGGGATAGAACTTATGGCCGCGGTAGGAGAAATTACCCCTTGATCATTAGCAGGACTATGTGCGGTATATCCAATACTTCCATCATTATTCCTGGTATAGCTGGCAGTAAGTCCCCAAGTATCTGGTCCATAATCACGATATCCCAAAGGGTTCTCAACACAGTATTGATAATTAATCCTGGAGTGGTTTACGTTTACGGCTCCATAATCGGCATATGCATCGGAGAGGCCATTCGGGTTCAATCCCAAATAGGAATAGTGCGCCCAGAAAAGGGGACCTCCAAATTGTGGGGAGCCAGGATGGTTTACTAAAATTGGTATGTCATATTGAACATTGGATGAGACCATACCTCCATTCGATGCCCACCCATTGTCATAGACTTCCTTTGCAATGCTATAATCTGGAGATGCAGCGGCAAGGATATAAGTAATCAAGGTTTCATTATATCCCTTTAGTTGTAAATTGATGGCAAATTCGTTTTGGGGACTCCAATGCCAATACAAGGTATTTTGGCCTTGGGTATACCAGTTCCATTCCACTCCTTTCCAAAGTGCATCTGCTTTTTGTGCCAATAATACCTCCTCTTCGTTTCCGTTTTTGAAATACTCTTTTATGCAAATAAACCCTTGGGCCAAAAATGCTGTTTCCACCAAATCTCCCCCATCATCCAACGGACTAAAGGGAATGACTTTTCCGGTACTTCCACTTAACCAATGCGGCCATGCACCATGAAACCTATCCGAAGTTTCCAAAAAAGCTACTATTTGTTCTAAACGTTGAAGTCCTTCTTCCCTACTGATCAGATTTCTTTCTATTCCCACCAGAATGGACATCAATCCAAAACCAGTTCCACCAATAGCAACTGTGCCTTCTCCCAAACCAGGTTCCGAAGGGTGGTAACGTTCCCTTGCTGCACCAGAATCAGCATCCGCAAAATCCCAGAAGTATTTGAAAGTTAGTTCTTGCACCAAATCCATAAGTTCTTTATCTGGGATAGGTTCTGGTTCTGGCTCGGTTACGGGATCAACAGGCTCGGTAGGATGGTCAATCGTACTTACCTCATCAGTTTCATCATTACTGGAACATCCACAAAGTATGAAAAGAGCGCACAGTATATATAGCTTTTTTACCATTTCTGAGTATACTTTGTTTTGCTTCCAGTCTGAACAAATTCTTTATTTGTTGTATTGATTTAGTTTGATGATGTAAACCCAAGCTTTTCTAAACCTTTCCGCACATCTTGGTTTTGCATAAACAGCTTCCAAAGAAGTCCAGTCCTATGATTTTCGATCATAACGGGAATCGGACCTTGGTCTATGGCCAAATAGCGTGGCACATACCAATCTTCTTCTAAACTGAATGCATCGTACGGACCATATTTTCCAATAAGGGAGTCCTGTTCTTCGTACATAAACCGTAAAAAGCGCAGACTTTCTTTTGGAGTATACGGCATGGATGAAAGTGCCGCGGTGGGTGAAATCACGCTAATATCCTTGTCCGGTCTGTGCGCCGTATAGCCGTTTATGGAGTAGCTAGAGGTAAGTCCCCAACATTTTTCACCATAACCTTTAAAATCATTCGGATTCTCAACACTATGCCTGTAGTGGATAAGTGCATGATTCTGGTTCAGTTTCCAATAATCTCCAAATTGATCTTTTAATCCTTTTGGATTCAATCCCAAATGGGAGTAATGTGCCCAAAAAAGTGGTCCCACGGGAGAATTCCCTCCTGGGTAATGGTCCAGTTCTGTATCAAGGTCATAATACGTAGTACCATTTGAAATATCCCCGTTTCTTGCCCAACCTTTCGTATATACTTCTTTGCTAACGGGATGCGTGGGGGACGATGCAGCCAAAACGTACATGATAAGTGCTTCGTTATAGCCCATCACCTTAAAATTCATTTTCCACTTATGGTTTGGGGACCAATGCCAATAGAGGGCATTCTTGCCACCTTTGGTATACCAATCCCATTCTACTTCCTCCCAGAGTTTTTGAATCGTTTCCACAAGTTGTTTTTCCCTTTCGTTCCCATCTTTGAAATATTCTTTGACCGTCAACAATCCCTGAATCAGAAATGCAGTTTCCACTAAATCTCCACCATCGTCATGTTTGCTAAAGGGTGCTGTTTTTCCTGTTGGTATTAACCAGTGTGGCCAAGCTCCATGAAAACGGTCTGCTTTCGTGAGAAAATCAATGGTTGTTTCATAGCGTTCCAAAGCTTGTTCACGTGTAATGAAACCTCTTTCAACACCAACCAAAATTGCCATCAATCCAAATCCCGATCCACCTATGGTCACAATATCCTTATCATGTTCGGGGTATACATTGTCCAAATGTATTCTTTCACGGGCAAGTCCCGATATTGGTTCGGCACCTTCCCAGAAATAGTCAAAGGTTTGCCGTTGTACTTTGTCCATCAATTCCTTATCCGTATAAGAAACAGTTGTGGCGGTATTTTCAGCGGTATTTTTTTTAGTTTTCGGGCCATTGCACCCCGCTACTAAAGATGCAACAGCCGAAAAAACTAAAACTAACTTAACTACTAATTTGTTCCCCATACTACCAACCTGGGTTTTGCGTCATTTCTGGGGTTTGTATCAATTGATCGTTTGGTATGGGATAAAGCTCATGTTTTCCTACTTCAAAAGGTTTTCCATGTGCGGTCATTACTTCTGCAGCTCTTCCTTGGCGCAAAAGATCGTACCAACGATCGTGCTCCATGGCTAGTTCTAACCTGCGCTCTTTCCAAATTGCCAAGCGCAATGCTGATTGATCAGTTGTAGTAACATTGGCTAAACTCACCCTATTTCTAACCCTATTTAAAGGTGTTAAAGCGTCCGATGATTGCCCCAGCTCGTTCAATGCTTCTGCACGAATCAATAAAATTTCTGCAAAGCGAAGGATACGGATATTCTTATCCCCATCAGCCTGACCTGCATTGGCACTGGAATATGCTTTTTCATTATATCTTGGGTTTTCTACTGCCGGGTCAATTATACGGCCATCAAATAAAACCTCCCCAGCAAAAATAATAGTAGCATCTCGACGAATGTCATCGCCTTCATCATTAAATGCATTCAAAAGGTCTTCAGAGGGGGTGTTAAATCCCCAACCAAAACCACCAGCACCCCTGGCACCTTGAGTAGAAGAATATTGCTGTATGCCGTGTGCCACGATTTCACCTCTACCTTGAAGCTCAAAAATAGATTCGATTCCATTTTCCGTGGAAGCCCTCCAGACCGTTGCATAGTCAGGTTCAAGATCGTATTCTCCAGAGTTAATAACAGTATTGGACATATCTGCAGCCTCCTGCCACTTTTCTTGATAGAGATACACTTTTGCCAACAATGCCTGTGCGGCACCTTGTGTTGCTCTTCCTAGGTCTGCAGCAGCATATTCACTTTTTAAGGGCAAATCAGCAATCGCTTCAGTAAGATCCTGTTCTATATATGCATAAACTTCTGATACTGGTGCCCTATCTATTAAGCTGACGTGCTGTAATGGTATATCACCGAAAGAACGTACTAACCAAAAATAATTCAACGCTCTTAAGAATTTGCACTCCGCAATCAATCGTGTTCTTAAATTCTCATCGATAGGTTCGAATTCTTCGGTAAACTCAATTGCAAGCGCAGCTCGCCCAATGGTTTTGTACCACTGTGTCCACATAGATCTCACAGATGGTGTCGACACATTATGGGTTAGTCCATCAAGAAGATTTTTGTCCGTTCCCGTATCCGTAGGGGCACTTCCCTTATCCGCATTATCTGAAATTATTTCAGTAATCCCCAAAAAGGAAAACGCATAAGCAAAATCGGTATGTCGTCCATATACTCCTGTAACAAATTGAATAGGTTGAAAATCTTCCCCACTTTCTTCAGCAGTAGGTCTTACAACTTCTACTTCTTCGACAAAGTCGTCGCAGCCGATTAGGCCTAATATTCCAAAAAGGCCAATACATATGTTATTTATATAAGTTTTCATATCAGTTTTTTTTCAAGTTAGATTTGTACATTAAGTCCCATGATAAACGTACGGGTTGTAGGGTACGCCGAAAGCTCTATACCTGCCTCTTCCCGAGGCACTCCATTTCGATTTATTTCTGGAGTGAACCCTGAATAATTAGTGAACATGAAAGGGTTTTGGGCAGTAACGTATATTCTGGCCCTATTCAAAAAACCAAGGCCTTGAATGGTATATCCCAGTGTGATGTTATTTATTCTGAAAAAATCACCATCTTCTAACCAGTATGATGAAGCGAAAGCATCACGTTCTGCTCCGGGAGCAGAGTTGGTTGAGCCTTCCCCTGTCCATCGATTATTAAAGGTTTCCAAGGTTATGTTTTCCCCTCCAAGTCTGGTGTTTGCGAGGCCATTGTAAATTTTGTTACCGCCTACACCAAATCCATCGATACTAAAGTCGAATTGTTTGTAGTTAGCACCAATGCTTACTCCATAGTTAAATGTGGGTATGTAAGATCCAAAGAATTTTTTATCCCTGTCATCGATGACCCCGTCATCGTTTTGGTCTTTGTAACGTAAATGTCCTGGCAGAGGGTCACCAAACGCAGGGTTGTTATCTATTTCTTCTTGTGTCTGCCAAACGCCATCTGCCTCAAACAACCACCATGCAAAAATTGGTTGTCCATCTTCAAGTCTCTTGGTTATTTGCCCATTAGCAAGTCCACCTCCAGTTTCGCCATCAAATCCTTCAACAACATTTTCTACCCTGTTTTTATTTGTAGAAAAATTGACACTAACGTTATAACTGAAATCGTCACTTATTTGATCTTTCCAATTTACCAATACCTCCACTCCTGTATTCGAAACTTCTGCGGCCTGAGCTAAAAAATTTCCTTCTGCCTGAGAATTCAATATGTTCTGTACATTGATTATAGCATTGGTATTTCTTCTATTGTAATAGGCAAATGTTCCCGATAATTTTCTATCCAAAAGCGCGAAATCCAATCCAGCCTCCACTTCTTCCGTAACCTCCCATTGCAGCGGAAATACCGGACTACCAAAGGCAGCTCCAAAAATCAATTCTTGTGTAGGTCCAAAAACATAATTTGTATTTGTATTTGCCCCTGAACTTGAACCATTGCTTAATATTTGCTGAACATTTATGGGTACATTAGCGTTTCCTAATTGCCCCCATCCAGCAAAAACCTTTAAGAAGTCTAATGTATTGTTATCTTTTAAAAAGTTTTCTTCGCTAATAGTCCATCCAACACTGACTGCTGGGAAATTGTCAAAGAAATTTTCACCTGTAATAAAATCACTTGTACCATCTCGTCTAATCACTCCTCTAACAAAATATTTTTCTGCAAAATCATATTCCACTCTGGCAAAATAAGACTGAAGGTTCGTAGATTGATTAAATTCTTGATCCGCAGTATTTTCAAAAAGAGAAGATGCTCTATCACCTACACTTCTTAATCTAGGTTCTTCAAAAACATCAAAAGCTTCAACAGTCACTTCTTCCCTACCTCCAAAATTCTCTCGGCTCAACCCCGCTGTAGCTGATAAATTATGCTTGCCAAACGATTCGGTATATGTTAAAAATCCCTCTAAATTCCATCTAAAAAATTCCCTGTCCCTTACATTAAAGCGATTGTTTGCAAACTCGGTGGAAACAAACCCCTCATCATCAGGCACTCTTCCCGCTTCAAATTCCTCTATGGTTCTTCTTGGATCTGCATTCAACCATATCTCTCTTCTAGGTTCATAAACATTTCTTTTAGAAAAAAACTGCGTTGCGCCAAAACGACCTGTTGCGGTTAAATTTTTGGTGATATCCACTTCTGCTGCTATTTGGCCTTGGATGGTGGTAGTATTGATATTTTCATCGTTAAAGAACGCCTGAGCAACGGGATTTCCTGTATTTATCAATCTCCCGACCGATTCTCCTTCATTTGCCTCAAAACCTACAACACCTGTATCCTGATTTACAAAAGGCTGACCAAACCTGCCGTTATCATAGAAAACCGGTACCAATGGAGACTGTCTGTAGGCACCATTAAATGCCCCAAAAGGTTTTGGGGATTCATTCGTATAGGTTAAGTTTAAATTAGGTGTGATACGAACCTTATTGTCAAAAAGACGAAATGTATTATTGGTTCTTATACTCCCCCTACTATATTTATTATCTGGAAGTATCCCTTCTTCTTCATAATAATTGTAGCTCATGAAATAATCCACGGATTCCGTAGCTCCAGAAACCGAGAAATTGTTGCTTGTTAGACTTCCTGTCTGTAATAACTCATCATACCAATCTGTGTTATATCGCTGGCTTGACTGTAGCTGAAAACCACCCAATGCCGCACTTTCCTCATTAAAGTATTGGGTATATTGAGCACCATTTGCCATTTCTACCTGATTGAGCACGCTCCGCATTCCATAGAACGTATCAAAGTTGAACGATACCTTTCCTTTTTTTCCTTTTTTGGTAGTAATAAGAATTACCCCATTTGCAGCCCTAATTCCATAAATGTTTGCATAAGAAGCTCCTTTAAGAAATTCTATAGACTCAATATCCGTTGGATTGATACTTCTAATATCTTGTAGAGGCTGTCCATCTACAACATAAAACGGTTCCCTTCCGGCCTGTGCAGTGCCAAGACCCCTAACAATTACTGTAGGTGTTGCACCAGGTGCATCATTAGCAACAATATTGACACCTGCAACCTTACCTTGAATTGCCTGTGCAGCTGTCAAAGCCGGCTGTTTTGCAATTTCTTCTGCTTTAACGGAAACTACTGCACCCGTAATACTAGCTCTCTTTTGACTACCATAACCTACCACTACCACTTCATCTAATAGTTGTGAGTCTTCCTCAAGACTTACGTTAATTGTAGATTGACCGCTAACTGATACTTCTTGAGAGCTGAATCCAATGTAGCTGAATACCAATACGCCATCACTTGGAATATCATCTAGGACGTAATTTCCATCGAAATCTGTCTGAACACCGTTTGTCGTACCTTTTACGATAACATTGGCACCTGGCAAAGGCTGACCTGTGTTATCCAAAACAGTACCCGATACTGTCATGTTATCCTGAGCGAAAAACACTACAGGCAACATTAAAAACGAAATTAATAATAATACGCTTTTCATATTCATAATTCTTTAAAATTTGAGTTAGATAATTGCCAAATTAGCAAAATAGCTTTGCCTCTTATTTTATTCTGTATACATAACAACTACATCATTTACGAAAACGTTTGAAAAGGCATATTTCACGGGGAAAGTTGTAGTTCTATCAAAGTAAAATGATAAAATAATTAACAGTTTGATGTAGTGTTGATGTATTGAAGAAAATATGGTTTTTCAAAAAAACGTGATCTTTATGGTACTAATTAAAAGGTGATCAAAAAATTGGATAGATTTTCAGAGCCATCAATCTGTAGCTTTTTTCTGAGGCGATAGCGGTGTATTTCCACTCCCCTAACCGTTATGGCCATTAAAGGAGCAATCTCTTTTGTGGACAGGTTCATTTTAAGATATGCACATAATTTGAGATCCTTGGGGGTTAGTTTTGGATAGGCGGAAAGCAACCGTTCAAAAAAGTCATTATGTAATTCTTTAAAACTTACTTCAAACCTCTTCCAATCTTCTGTATCCTTGACGGAACTATTGAGCTTTCTTATAAAATTTCGATACCGTTGCGTGTTTGCAAATTTATCCTTATCCACCAACAACATATCTTTCAATTCTAAAAGCATCTCATTTTTCTTGGCGATATTCAAGGTAGTGCTTGCCAATTCATTTTGCTTAAGCTTGATTTCTTTTGCTAACTTTTCCTTTTCCAAAACAGCAAGCTTTTCTTCTTGCTCTTTTTGCATCTTATCTTCTAGCTCCCTTTGCTTTCGCATTAACTTTCTATGATTGTACCAGCGTATAAAAAATATGGAAAGTATAATCCCTAGTCCATAAAGCCCCAAACTCAGCCTTGATAAGTACCACGGAGAATCAATAGTAAGCGATAGGGTTTTTGGAGAGGATATGGTATTGTCCACACCCACCGTTGAAACCTTAAACTCATAATCACCGTAGGCTAAATTTTGAAAACTTATGGAACCATCTTCCACATATCCAGAATAATTTTGAGGTCCTCTCAACTCATAAAAATATCTGGGCTGAATCAATTTTGGCGTGGAAAATTCCACTTCCAATAGTCTTGAGTTCTTGAAAGACAGTTGAAACGCATACTGGTCCATTATTGGAATACGGATGCTTTCCCCTTTCAAAGAATTCAACTCAGGGATAGGAAGCTTATTTGAATCCAATTGTTTTCGAAGTTTTTTGGTATTGATTTTGGCAAATCCATCACTTAACACAATAAATGAAATGGAATCATTTATCCTAACAATATTGTGAGAGTCGGGCACCAATCGTTTTCTGAGGTTCAAATCGGTTATCACCAAGCTATCCGACTTTAAATCGGTATACATGATTTCCTTCATTTCTTCATTGGCCACAAACCAAAAATGACTGTCATCAAAATTTAAAATATCGTTCCCATTGAACTGTTGAAATTCTTTGAACAGCACAATTTCTCCCAAAATAGGATCATATTTATGCCATATGCCCCCAATGTTTAGCGTAATTTGGTTTTTAATTTTGTAAACTTTGATATTGTAGTTCGTAGGTATATCAATACCGTCAAACTGCTCTATCTTCAAAACGCTCTTGTAATCTTCATTCAAGTGAACACGATAAAAGCCTTTGTAAGGATGTACGGCCCATACTGTAGTTGGAGATTCAAAACATAGTTGCTTTATTGGAAAACCTATTCCTTCTACTTTGGTAATCTCCCAGGACCTATCTTCCAGTCGTTCATATTTAGCCAGTCCATTATAAGTTCCTTGAATGTAGGACGTGCTTCGCTCGGGAATTTTTATAATTTCATACCCTCCGGAGATGTTGGAAATCTTTTCCGTATTACCATTCTGAATTTTAAATGTTCCCGTATTATGACCGCATACTAAATTATCATCTATTGTTTCCAGATCCCAAACATGACCTTGGGTTCCATTGATAAACCTCAAGTCATGATCGTCAAAATAGAATACGCCCGTATTGCTGCCCAAGTAGAGTTTATCCTCAAAGATTTTAACATCATAGACAGTACCTAACGCTCCTGAGTTATCTGTGTAATATGTAATAGGACTATTAAGTTTTACCCTTCCAAGACCATTGTCGAGCCCAAGCCATAATTGGTCTTCATATTGAAACATGGAAAGCAATGTATTGTTTTGAAGACCGGAAGCTTTGTTTAGAACCCTTGATTCTTTTGTCTGAAAGTCATATAGATAAACTCCATTTTTTATGGTTCCAAAGGCAATTTTACCGTTATCGAGTTTTAGGATTTTGTTCAACTGATGCTTTTTGAGCTCCTCGTTCAAATCTTCGTTCCAGGAAATCAACTCGTCATTTTCAAAAAAATAACAACCATTCAATTTGGTTCCTACAATTAGTTTTCCGTCAACAACTGCAATATCAGTGACTGTCCTATTTAATAATTTCTCCTGGTTTTCTAGAGGAACCAAAGCATCATCTTGTAGTTCAAAAAGGCCACTTGTACTACTGGCAACAATCATTCTGTCATCATACCAAATAAAATCCGAAATGACCTCGCTAGGTTCTATAACCGTTATTGTATCATTTTTATAAATGTAAATTGATGAAAAGGACCTAAAAAAAATGGTGTCATCGACCGAGAGAATCTCCCAAAATTCTTCACTTGTGAATAAGTGGTCCTTTATTAAATGTGTCAAAGAAGTATATTCTAAGATTCCCTTCTTTTTTTTCCAAAAACCAAATTCCTCATACGATCCTGTGTAAATACGTTCGCCTACGGACAGTACAGAGCGTATAATTGTACTATTCGGTAATTTGTTGAGTGTCCATCGCTCACCATTAAAGTAAAGCATTCCCTTATTGTTAGCGACAAAGAGCTCTCCCTTAGAATTTACCGTTAAATCCCAGTTTTTACTCCCCCCTTGGTAATCAAGAATGTTGTAATTATAAACTGGTGGAAGTAAATTCTGACTGTATAAGGATATAGTTAAGCTGAAAAAGACAAAAATTGTAAACCAATAATGTAGTATAGTTTTTGGCAATATCATTCTGCTGTATTCTTCATGTAAAGTTTAAGGTAAGTAATTTTCCTATTCTACTTACTCGACTTTATTCATAGTCTTGTTGATACACGTTAAATGTAAAAAACTGGAGCCAATTAATACTATAAAGAGGTTTGCTTTTATTTGATAATGATTTGCCCTATAAAAATCACATGCAAGAACATTATACAAAAGTTCACACTTTTCTAAATATTGGGAATTAAAATCCCAGCCTTTGACCGAACCGTCAGTTCATAATAGGCATCCGTTAAACGAAACAAGGCATTCATAAGATTGGCCCTTTTTTGAAACTCAAGATACACTACGTTTGTATTGCAAATGAGCGTTAAAATAGAGTTTGGTTTAATTATTAGTATGTTTTAACGCAAAATTATGCAAGTACACTTTTTGAACTGTTGATCATAAAAGTGTTTAGTTTAGTTGAGGTTTCCATTACGCCAAGGAATTTCATATTGGTTCCTTGGTAGTAATGGATAAACTAAAATTGAAAACATCTCCCTATAAGTATATTTAAATAACCATCCAATTCATATCTAACGATTCATTAAGAATAGAAATGTTTGGTGTTCTCTTAAATTCTTAATGCGAAATGATGGTTTGACCACCAAGATATTTTCTTGGTGGTTTTTTATTATAAAGTGTTTGAACTTTTATAACTAAAATACACTTTGATTTAGAAGAATAATACTGTTAATAATAATAAGTATCCATAGAATCAAATGAATTGAAATTGTACAACCATGAATTCATTTACCCCATCCATCAATTGAAACAGGCTGTTCGTTGATCAATGAACTTGGGTTCAACAACTTATCCTTTACTTTATTATACCAAATCTATTTCTTGCCCCTAACCTCCAAGAAATCACAATAAACTTGACCGACATGATTAAATCTTTACATTTTTTGCCCAATAGACCAAAAACTGAAAAATCCTTTTCAGTCAAAGAATTTGACCGGTTTCACCAATACGTACCCATTATCCTGTTTGTCCTCATGGCACAAACAGCATTTGCACAGATTGAAGTAGATACCTGGTACACTGCGGATAGGGCCGTTAACACGGCCCCATTGCCCCCTGGCCAATTCTATCAATACACCCCATATGCCCCGGCAGATGGAACTCCCGTAACCACTTGGTACGATTTTGTTGATGGTGGACCCAGTTCTAATCAAAATGCGGTCCAACATCCCGCTGACCCGACACATTATCCCAATCCATGGAATGCGCTCATTGATCCTGGCTTTCAACATTCCTTCGGGCTTCCTACTTATCTACATCCCGCTGGTTCGGTGCCGGGCATACCCACTTTGCGAAGAAATAGTCTGAATTTTAATCCCGCTCTCGAATTTGATGGAAGCGGTAACGGCGAAGCCTTACATACGCGCCCTGTCTCCAGAGAAGAGATAACTGTTTTTATTGTCTTCAAGGCCCAGGGTTCGGGGAATACCGCAAAGACCCAAAGGTTGCTCTATGGAGGGGATATAGAGGCCTATCATAGTTCTACCACCAATCTTTCACTGGGAGTTTCAAATGGGAATCGATTTTCAGTGGGCAGGACCTGGAACGGGGGTTCCTTTTTTCAAAGTGGCGGCATAGATCTTATCGATCGTCCAACCGTTGGTGTGTTCATTAGAGATGTTGTAGAACCCATTGGGAGCCAACAAGAAGTTCTGGCAACAAGGGTAAATGGGCTCCAAGATATCTTAGAAATACGAAATCATAGCCTTGCAGAAAATGACCTTTATTTATTCAGCCGCCTTGGAAAACACTTTAATAGTGGTGGTGGCGATTCCGATAGTAATCTAACAGGCAGCATAGCAGAAGTTTTGATCGCGGATGGAGCACTCGATGTTAACTCCGTACAACGTGCAGAAAGCTATTTGTCCATAAAATATGGCATTACCCTCAATACAACTTCATTGGGAAGCACCTTTGGGAATCAAGGATACCAATACCTCGCTGCAGATGGAACCGTAATCTGGGATCCCGCTATAGATCCTGTATATCGGTTTGACATAGCAGGATTGGCCAGGGATAGATACCGGGATAACACTGGTGTTTACCCAGATTTACGATATAACCTACATCAACGTATTGCTAAAAGCGTAAATGACAATGCCTTGGTCACTATGTCTACAGACCCAAATTTCTCAGGTGACAACTTAGACCTAAGTAGACCCGAAATTCACAATACCTTTTCCGGCACTTCGTTGCACTCGTACCTTCATAACTATTTGATATGGGCCAACGATCGTGCAAGTTTAAATTCAACTAACGTAGAGCTACCTGCTTCAGGTGACATTACTTTGAGAATTTCCCGAGAATGGAAAATTCAAAAAACAGTTTCTCCGGGGGTCTTGCCAATTTCAGGGGTGAGCGTTCGGGTAGACCTTTCAGGTTCGGATATCTTAACCAATGATGCCTGTGGTATCCAACTCATGATAGATCGAGATGGAGATGGGAATTTCACGACTGGCATTATTGATTATGTAACGGCAACAGCTATAGTAGGTACCGATGCTTTTTTTGATAATGTTGATTTAGAACATTTGGACGTGTTCTCCATTGGTTTTGGGGACTTTACCGACCCAACGGCAAGTAATCCAAACCCCATAGATGTTTGTGGTACAGCACCAGCTCCAGACCCGTCCGTTGTCGACGATGAAGACGATAATTGTTCTGTGGACACCGTGGTCCACATCAGCGATGTGTCAGATGGTGGATTCAATCCTGAAATTATCACTCGTACATATAGAATAACTGACACCTCTGGCAATTTTGTAGATGTAGTACAGACTATTAATATTTACCCCTCTCCCGATGCAGGGACCGACGGGAGCCTCGCCATATGTGAGGGCGATACCGTGAGCGCCGCTGACCTCTTCGCACAGCTCGGCGG
>NZ_JAHCMU010000010.1 GCF_018449435.1 Flagellimonas sp. 389
ACCGACGGGAGCCTCGCCATATGTGAGGGCGATACCGTGAGCGCCGCTGACCTCTTCGCACAGCTCGGCGGAACGCCAGATGCAGGGGGAAGCTGGAGCCCCGCACCCGCAGGGCCAGGGACCTACACCTATACCGTCACCGCGATCGCACCGTGCACCACAGACGCGACCGCACAGGTCACCGTAAACACAAACAATCCTTTAATCAGTATAAATACTCAAAATACATTGTGCTTAGATTCTGAAGATGGCTCAGTGGATGTTGCAATTACCAATGGAGATGCACCCTATATGGTACAACTGAACTCAGGCGCTGATATGATACTTCAAACAGACAGTTTTACGATAAACAATTTAGCGCCCGGAAATTACAATCTGTCCGTAACATCGAACAATGGGTGTTCATCCGAGTTGTCATTTGAGATTTTAATCACAGGACCTAATCTACGTGCTACTGTAGACACTGATTATTTTTGTAACGGCAATGCTCTATCTAACAGTACAGAAATCTTTTTGGTAGACCAAAGCATTTCTTCAGAGGTATTATATGCAATAGATTCCACCAATCCGCAGGATTTTGTTCTGGGACCAATCTTTAATGATTTGGCACCGGGCACTCACTTTGCAGCTATTTTACATACTGATGGTTGCCTAAGTACAATTCCTTTCGAAATTAATGAAATTGATTCGTTGGAAATTACAATTACCAAGAATAGCGAGGCTAAAATAGAAGTGAACGTTTTAGGTGGTTTGCCTCCATACACCTATTACTATAATGATAATGAGGGTACTTCGCAGAATACATTTACAGCACTGGAAAGTGGAAACTACGTAGTCCGCGTGGTTGACAGTCTTGGTTGTGAGGTGTTTGATACTACATCTGTGGATTTAGTAGATATTGAAATTCCTAATTTCTTTACCCCAAACCATGATGGACAAAATGATTTCTGGGGACCAAGGAACATAGAAAGCCTACCTAATATAGAAACCTACATTTTTGACAGGTATGGTAGGAAAATAAAAATCATGGGGCAATCCAACAACGGTTGGGACGGCACCTACGAATCCAATCCGATGCCCTCCGGTGACTATTGGTATACCATACAATTGAACGATGGCACTGGACGTAAGTTTGTTGGAAACTTTACCCTTTACAGATAAAATATGCTAAGAAACAATTTAATTAGAATTACAAGCCTAATAGTACTGTTGAATTTTATGCCCTTAAGGGGACAGGAGCTTACAGTGCCCCAACTTTCCCAATACCTTTCCGATAATCCTTTTCTCATGTCTCCCGCTTATGCTGGTATCGGAAATTATGTGAAAGTAAGAATGACAGGGCTTACGCAGTGGGTAGGCATAGAGGATGCACCTAACACCCAGTCCCTATCCGCCGATGTCCGATTGGGAAACAGGTCTGGTGTTGGTTTTGTTCTCTATAATGATTCTAATGGCGAAACAAAGCAAAGAGGTGCAAAAATATCTTTTGCACATCATTTGACAATTGATAAATATGAAGATCAATATTTCTCTTTCGCGCTATCCTTTAATCTAAATCAATTTAGGATAGACATTGAAAATTTTGACCCAAACAACGATTTGGGAATAACTGATGATAGGTCATCGAGCAATCCCAATTTTGATATAGGAACATTATACAGAAATGGCGGTTTTTATGCAAACCTCAATATTGGCAATATTTTAAATAAGGATTTTCAAAAATTCAATCAACTTTTTGAACCTAATGTCTTAAGAAACTATCAACTCTATTCTGGTTATAAGCATAGAAAGAATAGGCGTTCCGATTTTGAAATAGAGCCATCTATTTTCTTGCAGTATTTTGAGAACGATGGACGTTCCATCACAGATTTGAACACCAAATTCAAATGGTATGACTTTATAGATTATTACTATGCGGGTATTACTTATCGATTTTTAAATGATCAGTTGGGAAAACCCCTTTATGTTGGACCCATGATGGGATTGAAAAAAGGGGATTTTTACTTTGGATATTCTTATCAGGTAATCATGAACGAAATATTGGGTTATTCCAGTGGCACGCATGTCGTTACGGTTGGGATAGATCTTTTTCAAGGCATCTCCAATTGTACTTGTACATATTGAACTTAAAAAACTAATGAAAATGAAATCAATTCTGAAAGCAATCGGTTCTTTAAAGCTACCTATCTTATTTTTTCTTGTCCTCTTCTATTTATCTTGTGGAGACGGAAACGACGATGGTTTATTTGGCTTAACACAAAAACAAAGCGAAATTTCTATACCTTCAGGTACTACCGATACAATCGTATATGCTTTAGTGGACAACACTAGGATCCCTGTTTATCTATCTTTTCCGGAAGGGTGCGATATTCAAAATTATCCTGCAGTAGTAGTGATGCACGGCTCTGATGGAATGTGGAAAAATCATGACCCAGAAAGTAAAGCTATGTCTGGACAAAATAATGAATGGCGAAAAATATTTGATGATAACTGTATCATCGGGGCTTTTGTCGACAGTTATTCTACAAGAGGGGTAACGACAAGAACTGGAAAATGGACCACAGCCCCAGATAATTTCAAAATTAGTTCGCAGTTTGTTCGTCCAAGGGATGCAAATGCTACGTTATCACTATTAAGAGGTCTAACCTTTGGTGATGGCAGAAGTATAGTAAGGCCAAAAGACATTGGTATTCTTGGCTTTTCAGATGGCGCTACTACTGTTGCTTCAACCTTATATGATTCGAATGCTACTCCATCCGATTGGGTATGGAAACAAAAGTTTGATGGTAAAGAGTATAATACCTCTTCTGGAGTAAAAGCACCTCCAAAAATTCCAACTGATGGCGGTTTTGCTGGTGGTGTCTTTTATTATGGCGGTTCTGGCGGCTTTGATTACTGGGGAAGTCATGCTTGTGGCACCAATGGTTTGGAAGGTAATGTATATGTTTCCTATGCTCCTATACTATACCAACTTCCTGCCAATGGATATCTCACGGAAAATAGTCTATGCTTGGTTGATCTTCTCAAAAAAAAGGGTAACAACGTGGAACTAAATGTATATGCCAATGTTGGTCACGGTTTTGATTTTGATGACAACGTACAAAGTATTATTGCAAGGAAAAATACTATTAACTGGTTTAAAAAGATATTGAATATGAATTAGACACTTTAAGTACCATATACCAAAACCTCCCGTTCAATTGCTCGATTTGTATAATTTTCCAATTTAACCTCTTCCCATGAAGGCTTTCAACCTTTCTTCATATTTACAAGTCCCGGTTTTGACCAATAACCAAGTTAATTGAATTATTAATTACGTCTTTTTTGATATGATTTTAAATACTGTTGAGATTATATCAAAAGAGAAGAAATCATCCTCAAAAAATAAAATCAATAAAATTGGTTCATAAAAGAACCAGAATTAGAACAAACCCAAATAGAAAATAAATTTGACCGAAATGAAAAAAGACTTTCTTGAAAAATGGATTCTTGATTTAATCAAGCTAGAGTATGAACTGGGGAATATTCCCAAACGTGCAACGTATAAATTAAAAGAACGCATGGACAACTTTATAGAGGTTACGCTAATATGGTTGAACAAAGAAAACGTTGAGTACAAAATAATCTATAGTGCAAGAGCTTACGGAAAAAAAAGCATTGTGGAAAGTTTTGAAACCATAAACGAATCTCTTTTTGATATGGAGAATTATTATACTCTTGAAATTCACAAATATGTAAATAATATCAAGAGGAGCTATAGTACTAGAAAAATTGTGGATTATGATGTTATGAACGTAGTTGGTGAATTACAAAAATTGGACGAAACCAGAGGTTTAGATTTATAGTTTCTTTTTTATCTGTTTTTAATTACAAGGTCATAGACAAAATGCTTGTTTTGATTTTTAATTCCTTTCATCCGATAAATCTGCATTTTGTCTATATGACCTCATTCATCAATCAAGAAGGCCCATCCATATATTTCACCCCTGTAAAACTTATATAAAGTTGTTCCTTAGTGTAAAGTTTTAAAAGTTCCCAGATTTTTAATTTAATACCTTTTTCATTATGCATCTAATAACCATTATATGGACATTGACCTGTGCCGCCATAATTGTAGGATACCCGATCTATCTCTATCGAAAATCTTTATCGTTGATGGCTTTCAATAAAAAGAAGAGTACTATAGCCATGGCTCCAAATACTGTTGAATTATTATCATTTGATTTGAAAAACCAATCCCCTGGATGGTCCTTTAAGTTAGATGTACCTCAAATTACTGAGGAAGTCCTTTATAACAATCCTATTCTCTTTTATCTAGAATCCAATGACACTTGCCTTAAACTGCCTTTAAACAATGCCATTTTAGGTTATTCTGCATTTGTTTATAAAAATACCGGAAAAGTCTATGTAACATTTAAATCCCTAGCAGATGGGGTGTCCAACTTTTATGTGCCAGCGTGGCATCTACATAAATTGAAGATTTTAATCATAAAATCTCGGGATAAAAGAATTTATGGGGATTGGGGGGCCAAACCAGACAAGTCCGAAATTTTCAAAGGATTAAAAAAAGCGGGAATCAATATAAATGATTACGAAGAAACTTTAGGTTATTTCAGCAATATAGCCGCTATAGAATTTAAGGGTCATTTTTCAAAATCTGCCAAGAGAAAACACACTAACAGCTTGCCTTCCTTACAAACACGAACCGAAAAACTATCCTCTACGGGATGACCATAAAATATAGTACACTAAGATCGATTGGTTTATTGCGTTTAAACTGATTCTATTTTTCTATTGTAAAAATACTGTCTTCTGTCCCTTCTTAGAGTGTTGCAGACAAATTTTGAAGGTTAATTTCATAAACTCAAAACAGCTATTTTCTCAACCATGAATTCAAAAGCCCCATCGGTCAATTCATATGGGCACTATATCAAATGGGCACCTATTATTAGTTGCTATCACTTTAATTTTGAGTCTAGGTTGATAAGGTTAAGCAAATAAGTCAGATTGATTCATTTGGTATTAATCGAATTACATTTCATATAGTATGACAAACTCACCATTAGTAATTTTTATAGTAGGTTGTAAACGAGTATGGGGTTATGCTGCGTAGCAATCATTTAAAAATGAAAACGGTGAGTTTTTATTTCATACTACTAGAACGAAGATTTGATTATCTGGATTGTTGACTTTTTTATTAAACAAAATCTATTTGAAAAATAACTCCTACAGAGATAAAATGCATTTTGCCATCTAATTGGATATCCTTCAATTATTAACCCTCTCCCCCATTTTGCAAAATGTCCAGTCTTAAATTCTCTTTTTAAAAAAATAAAACACGATTCAATAATTGCATGTCCCAAACAATAAGCCTGTCTTTGATAGAAGAGCAATATCTTAATTATATAAGGCGCTTTTTTAAGAATCGCACGAAAAACAATTACCCAATATTAGGAGCATATCATTAAAAAGAGTTGTGCATTAAAATCTGAACAATGACCGAATGTCGGCCCTAAAATACATTTCAAAATTTGGAAGCCCTACACGCAGTGTTCTTGAAAATTCTATTGAGACAAAAGTTTTGTTGAGAGATGAAATAAAATTATTAAATTCCTACTTAGAACTAGAATCACTTCGTTTTGACAATGTTTTCGAATATAAAATAAATGTTTCGGAGGATTTAGATACAAATACCACAGAAATCCCTTTCATGGCTATTCAACCCTTCATAGAAAACGCTATTATCCATGGTCTGAATAATAAAAAAGAAGGTGATAAAAAACTTTTAATAAGTTTCAAGAAAAAAGGGGATGTTATTGTTTGTTTTATAGAGGATAATGGCATAGGCAGAATTGCATCAAGAAAACTGAACAATACTTTAAAAAAGAAAAAGAAGTCAAGAGGTATAGAAATAATAGAGAAAAGACTAAAGCTAATAGGTAAGCCCTACCCGCAAAAAGGTGTAATTGAGATTATAGATAAATATGACGATAACAACAATTCTACTGGCACCAGAGTTTCTATAAAGATTGGCCCATCATAAACCCGATGATATGATATTAAAAGTAGTTATTGTAGAAGATGAAAAACGAAGTAGAGACACATTAAAGACCCTTCTGGAAGAATTTTGCAAGGATGTGCAGGTCATAGCTACCGCGAGCAGTGTTTCTGAAGCCGTTAAGGTATTGTCCGTTTTTAGTCCAGACGTTGTCTTTTTGGATATTGAACTTCAGTCTGGGATAGGCTTTGATATCTTGGAACAGATTAAAGACCCGGATTTTGAAATTATTTTTACTACCGCATTTGAAAAATATGCCATAAGGGCTATAAAATTCAGCTCATTGGATTATTTGTTAAAGCCCATTGACCTTGATGAATTGAAAGAAGCCGTTGAAAAAGCGAGAAGAAGAATGGACACCAATGTATATAGGCAACAAATAGAAACCCTCATGCAAAGCATTGGAAATGACTCTTACAAGCAAGAAAAAATATGCCTCGCCACTACTTCTGGCATGGAGTTTATTGCTATTGAAGACATTGTCCTTTGTAAAGCCGACGGTTCTTACACCTGTTTTGTCCTAAAAAATAAGAACACCCTTTTGGTGAGCAAACACTTAAAGGAGTATGAAATCTTATTGGCAGAACAACAATTCATGAGGGTTCACAATAGTTTTTTGATCAATTTAAAAGAAGTAAAGAAATATATAAAATCAGATGGTGGGTATATTATTATGAGCAATGATATGCATGTGAGTATTTCCCCTAGAAAAAAAGATGAGCTTATCGAATCAATGAAAAAATTGTAAAACAGATTACTTAATTATGATAAATGGCTGTCTCTTAGTACTGCCGTGACACCACGAAACAAAAGATTATTTGAGCTCTTGTTCTAATTGCAGTACCGGCATCCAATAAAAGTTTATCACCGACCATTCATCCATCTCAATATTTTGCGAACTTCTTACGTATACTGCTCCATCATTCGAAAATACATGTTTGGCCATTAAGCCCTTGTTCGTTGAGTTATCATTCATTGCCCAAATGTTTTTTATAGCGATTACGCCCCATATTGAAAATGCCTACTTTAATTCCAAAGCCCGCTGAAAACCCATTTATGTTCTTTATCTCATTGGGTTCTAGTTTTATTCTGCTCGAAAATCTGTAACGCATACCTACTTCTAACTGAACAAAACGGGAAAGATTGTACAAAAAGTTGATTCCTGGCTCAAAAACGAACACCTCATCTGAATCATCCTTATCCAAATCTATTTCAACATCCCCATTATTTTCTTCAACATAAACTACACCTCCTGCACCTATAAGTATAGGAAATGAAAGGTTCGCTTTGGAACGACCCCATAAAATAGGTTCTATGTGGAGCCCCCCATATGCCCCGGCAAAATCAAAAGTATCGAATGTATTTACCCGTATATCCTGTTCAGAATAAAACCCTACCGCAGCAAAACCAACCTCAAATTGTCTATTGGCTACGTATGCTATCTTAAAAACACCATGATATGTGTTTTCCCCATCTATTTCACCAAAATAAGTACCTAAACCAAGATAAACCCCATGTACTACATTGTTTCTATCGTTGAATTCTATGTAAGTATTATCTTCTTGATCTTGACTCCATGCAACACAACTAAAGAGCACTAGGAAGAGTAATAATTTATATGGTTTCATTTTTATCATATAGGTTGTTGCACTAAAGACAATGGTTTTTCTAAAAGGTTGCATTTAAATTTAGTTTTATTTGGTTTTTTCTGATAGTGAAATATTCTTAATCCCTAAGTACAATAACGCCCTTTATTCCGTTTATGGAAAATTCTCCCATGACCCCAGCCCCATAGGTGGCCTTAACATCCCTTATTTTCTTTCCTGCATTGGTAACATCCGTCTTAATGTTTGAAAATGATTTTGGAACCCTTAAGAGCCCTTGTTCCAAGGTCGCCTTAAAATTGAACGCCATGCCAGAAACATCCATATTGACTTCAGAAGATTCTTGAACTATGTTTATCGCCGCGTTTGAATTCAAAACTTTACCAACTTCAACCTCAGCTATTCTAAGGGTCAGGAACATCTCGCTCCTAACACTGGCAATATCAACATTGGAAAACTTAAAATCTCCACGCAAACGCCCAATGTTCATTAAACTCACCTCATCTTTACTTGAATACATTTCCAACCTTGATACTTCGTTTAATTTTATATCGCTTCCACTACTGATGACCTTTAACTTTTCGGCGCTTTCAATATCTATAGAACCATTGTTCATTTTTATAGTCCCATAGCCTATATTGTCCCCTCTCAACTTTCCAAATTTCATGTCTATTTTTGCAGTTGATATATCATCGTTCAACCAGATGTCCCCATGCTGTGCTTCAGCCTCAAAATCTCCTTGCCAACCACTTGTTACAATATCCCCAAACTTGTTTGTTATTGTTAGTTCTGAATGTACTGGCAGATAGATTTCATAATTTATTTGAATATTGGATTTATCAAAGTCAAAAGGATTGGCCTTGTTAAAATATCTGGTAAAAACACTTGAACTTCTATCTACTATTTCCGAAGCAATCTTTATAAAATCCCCAGCGAATGTAACTTCTGGCTGAATTCTGTCCAATAGCTTTTTTGCATTCTCTTCCTTTTTATGTTTCACTCTGATGGCAATAGAAACTTTGAGCTGATTTTTGTTCCAGCCATTTACAACGATATTTCCATATTTGTTTTCAATATGAACCTTTCCATTTGCTGAAAGGTCATAGTTCTTTTCCCACTTCTTTGTTTGTTCACTTTGTGCTAGGGCCATAAGTGTAAACAAACATGATAGTAGTGCGAGAAGATTCCTCTTATAGTGTATACCCTTCATAGTCTATTTCTTTTTTGGAAGCATTGATTTGCTTGAGGAGATTTTCCATCAATTCAATACGTTTTCTATAGTTGTTCACAATGGCTTCCAACACGAGCTCATTGTCCAAGTTGTCCTGCATTTCCAACTTCAATTGTTCGTATTCTTGATCCAGCTCATCCATGAACGATAAAAATTCTTCCTTGTCGCTTTCGGTCAATTTTGGATGGTTCTTCACCAATTGTACTTGTTGATGAACCAAATCTTGATAGTGCATGTCGATATCAAAAAGTTCTTCATTGACATAGCCTTCTATATTTTTTTCACTTGGGGCACTTAAAATTAAAAAAGCCATTACTGACAATCCCATAAAAAAGGCAACACTGGCCGCTATCTTTAGTGTACTGGATTTCCAAAAGGGAATCGTCTTCACTTTTGATTTCTCATCAAGCTCCAGAGAGATTCCATGCCATAACTTATCCTTATCAACTTTATGGATTTCAAAAGCTTGCTTGTTTTCTTTTATATATTTTTCAAAATTGTCCATTACAATTCATTTACAATTTGAACTAATTTTTTTTTCGCTCTGTGGTATTGTGATTTGGAGGTTGAGTTTGTTATTTCCAAAATCTCTGCTATTTCCACATGGTCATATCCTTCAATCAAATACAATGTAATTATCTGTTTGTACCCTTCCGGTAGTTGGCCCAAGCCAATTTTTATCTTTTCAACATCCATACTGTTAGTGCTCTCAATCTCAATATCTTCAACTGGTTCTCCTTCATTTTCCAAGGAAGAGAACACTAATCGTTTCGTCTTTAAATGGTTAATACTTTTATTGATTACAATCCGCTTTAACCAAGCTCCAAATGTGCTATCGAACCGGAACGAATCCAATTTTTTAAAAGCTTCAACAAAACTTTCCTGAATAATATCCTCCGCATCCTCACGTATCGTCAATAAGCGCATGGCTACATTGAACATGGCATCCACGTACAACCCGTACAATTGGTACTGGGCAGTCCGGTTTCCTTCTTTGCTCTGTTCCACCAAAGCTTGATGCGTAAAACGTACGTTTGCTTCCAAAAATTCTCGACGATTATTCAATGACAGCTAAAAATAATTCTTATTCGTCTATTCCAAAGACAAACAAAAAACACAAGGGTTGCATTAATGTTTATTTAATCAAAAAACCTTCAACTTAGGTTGAAGGTCTTTCATGATTTTTTGGTTTGAAGGTTTCTTATTCCAATTTCAAAATAATAAATTCCGATCTACGGTTTACATCATGTAATTCGTTGGTACACCTTACCCCGTTTTTACACTCGTTCAACAATTGTTTTTCTCCATAGCCTATGGCACTTTCAATCCTACTTTTTGCTATGCCTTGCGAAACGATATAATCCCCACTGGATTTTGCCCTCTTGTCGGAAAGTATTTCATTATAGCGATCACTCCCTCTAGAATCTGTGTGCGCTTCTATCTTAATTACCATTTTTGGGTACTCTTTCATTACCTCAACAATTTTATCGAGTTCCTGTGCAGCATCTGGACGAATATTGGCCTTGTTCAAATCAAAATAGATATTATCGATCTTGATTTTAAGTACTCCATTTTCATTAACAATAAGCTTGTTCAATTCTTTTTCTATTTCCAACGGAACATTGTTCACGAAGTCTTTTTCATCCGTTGTTGTAAATTCCTTTTCTCCCGGAAGAAATCCTTTTTTATCTATTTTGATCAAATATTCTGTCTCACAATCCAGATCCATATCAAAAGTGAATGCTCCGTAAGGATCTGTCTTGGTTTTCCCTAAAGATGTACCATCCATCCCAAACAGCTCAACATTTACATCTACTATGGGCTGAGCATTTGCTTTTCTAATGACACTCCCCTTAACGGTCTGTTTACAAGGTTCGTCTAAACGCTGGAAAGAATAGATATCATCATCACCTTTACCGCCTTCTCGATTTGAAGAAAAATACCCTCTTTTTGTATGCTCTTTTACGATATAGGCAAAATCATCTTTGTTACTGTTAAGTGGTTTTCCCAGATTTACGGGAGTACCAAATCCTTTGGAAGTCAGTTCGCTTTCAAAAATATCAAGGCCACCAAGACCTAAATGCCCGTCCGAGGCAAAATATAATTTCTGCCCTGTGACAAAAGGAAACATTTCCCTTCCACTGGTATTTATGGTTGGTCCAAGATTTACAGGTTCCGAAAAACCGCCGTCCTCAAGCAATTCTACCATAAAAATATCTGTACCGCCTATGCTTCCGGGCATATCCGACACAAAAAAGAGAAAATTGCCATCTGGACTCAGCGCTGGTTGCCCTACCGAATAGGTTTCACTATTAAAGGGTACTTCTTCAGCCTCGGTCCACTCGCCTCCCCGTAATTCCGCAGTATACATTTTTAAATGATTGGTGCCTTCATCATCCCTGCCCAAATCTTGATCAGTATAATTATTACGGGTAAAATATATGACGTTTCCTTCTGGAATGAATGTGGCAACGGCCTCATGATATCTCGTGTTCAGTATTTCCGAGAATTGCGTTACTTCTGTAAGATCAGCACCCAAATCATTGGTGTCGGCCATAAAGAAATCCAAATAGGGCTGTTTGTTCCATTCGTACAAGCGGGTTTCCAATTTTGAAGAATCCCTGCTGGAAGAGAATACAATTTTATCTTTATAGTACATGGTACCAAAATCGGCCACTGAGGTGTTTATTCCCAGATTTGATATATAAAACTGTGGTTGTTTGTTCAATAACTCATCCAATTTTTCATCATTGTCCTTTAATTGCTCCACCGTAAATTCAGAAGTGTCTTTTTTCTTGGTATATATTTTCATGATGGCTTTTGCCAGTTGGTAGTTTCCAACTCCTTTCAAAGCGTGTACGTATCTAAAAATATACTCTGGTTCAAGTGTCTTTTCATACTTTGAAAAGAGTAATCCATACCATTTGGCGGCATTTTCCATATCCGTATTAAAAAAATAGGAGTCGCCAAGACGTTGGAGTACCTCTTGGGAATCGTCCCCTTTTTCCACAATGCTTTCATACTGTTTTGCAGCCCTTACATAAAAAAGATTATCAAAATTTCTGTCGGCATCATTATATTTCAACTGCGCTTGCATGAAGCTGGACATGAACAAAAAAAGTAGCGCTATATTGGTGTTTATGCTTTTCATCTTAGTAAAATCTTGGTGATTTAAGTCGTTTTTCCACGGTTTTAAACTCATATCTAAGGAATACCTCATGCGTACCGTTATTATAGTTTCTTAAATCGGTAGTTGTGAAATCATATGCATATCCAATGCTTAAATCTGGAGAGATTTGAAGTCCTAAAAGTCCAGAGAAAGAATCGTCCCATCTATATGCCAACCCAAGCGTAAGCGTTTCCCTGATCATAGCATTTGCCGAAACATCAGCAATAATAGGAGACCCTGGCACCCATTTTACAAAAAAGGCTGGTTTGAATTTAACATCTGCGGTCAAATCAATAATTTTTCCACCAATTAAAAAGTAATGTAACCGTTCCGATGCTATTTCTTGTTCCTGTCCATCGTAATGGTCTTCAGAAAAGAAATTAGGGACTGCAAGGCCCAGATAACTCTTGGACGTGTGGTAATAGATACCCGCTCCAATGGTTGGAAAAAACTTGTTTTCAATGTTATTTTGAAAGGCTATATCGGGATTTTCGAACAATCCTTTTGAGAAATCCACATTAAACAATCGCCCTCCTCCTTTAAGTCCAAAGGATAATTTTTTATCTGCATCATCAAGTCTTACCGTATACGCAAAATTTGCATCCACAAAAACTTCTGATGATGGGCCTAAAGCATCATGTGAAAGTACAAGACCTAAACCTACATTTTTCCCAACGGGACCATCAACGGCCAACACTTGGGTGTTAGGTGCTCCATTGATGCCAACCCACTGCGAACGATGCATCAATAATGCTGTAAGGTGTCCACGTGAGCCTGCATAAGCTGGGTTTACACTCAATGTATTGTACATGTACTGTGTAAACTGTGGGTCTTGTTGCGCTGAAACCATGAAGGTTCCCAATAGTACAGCGACCAAACAGGTATATCTTAACTGTATTTTCATTTGAGGTTTTTTTATCACTTTTTTTATACCCATTTCTCTATCTATTTATGTACAACCAATCTGTTCTTGGCTCAGAGCCATCACCAAGATCAAGCACGTAATAATAGGTGCCTACAGGTAGTAAATCTCCTTTTTGTATTGTAGCACGACCATTGGACGTGCCATCCCAATCGTTGTTATAGGAGCGCTGTTCAAATACAATATTGCCCCATCGGTTATACACTTGTAATAGGTTATTCGGATATCTAGAAATACAATCGATTTTAAAGAACTCATTGACACCATCCCCATTAGGAGAGAACTCGTTATAAATGATCAAACAAGATGGTTCAACCGTAGCTTCGGCGGAATCATTGGTATTATTGACATCTAACTGGTCCACAAATGCCAAGCTCGCCGTGTTTACATAATCATTTATGTCCAATACTTCGACAATAAGTTGAAGATTAGCAGTACCAAGAGCGTCCAGAACTTCTATTTCCCAAAATCCAGAAACTCCATCATAAGTTCCATCGGATGCTTGGAATGAAACCAATCTATATCCTGATGGCACTTGTTCTTCGATACCGATATTGGTTGCCTGTAAACTACCTTGGTTGGTTATTGTAATCGTGAAACTAACCTCATCTCCTATATTGGGTGTTGCATTATCAACAGTTTTGGCAACTCCTATATCTGTAGTTTGTGGTGTCACAAATGCTACTGCCTCATCATCGTCATCAATACCGTCAGATAAATCGTCCACATCCAAACCTTGATTTGGATCACTATCTGGATCAGCTAAATCACTAGCTGTTATCTCTGCAACATTCAAGTACTCATCTGCATTGCCTGTTGGCACATTAACCGTTGCCAATATGACCAAAGTCTCTGTACTCTGGTTTAAAATAGTTCCATTTGTATTCCAAAGCCCCGATGAAGCATCATATACTCCTGCAGTAACAATATGAGATTGATACGTGTATCCTGATGGTAACAAATCAGTAATTATAACTCCAGTAGCATCACTAGAACCGCTATTGGTCACATTGACCGTAAACTCCACTACATCACCAACATTGGGCGTAGGATTATCAACTGTTTTCGTTAAAGAAAGATCTGCCAGTCCATCTGGAATGGGGACAACCGTATCTTGATCATCTTCCGATTCCAAGTTATTGTCAGGAGTTGAATCAGGGTCGAATGTATCCAAAGCGATAAGTTCTGCCGTATTCCTGTAATCTCCACTTGGACGTACTTGAACTGTGATATCCAATGTTTCGGTAGCACCGTTAGCAATATTCGCCAACGCCCATGCTCCGGTCACCTCATTATACGTTCCTGATGAAGAAGTTGCCGACACAAAACTATATCCTGATGCCAAAACATCTTCTATTACAAGACCGGTCGCATCATTAGGGCCAGCGTTGTTCACGCCTATCGTAAATACAATCTGATCTCCTACTGAAGGACTTAGGTTGTCCACATTCTTAGTAATCGAAACATCCGTTATAACTCTTGGCGTAGTTGATTGTTCATCTTGATCATCTTCAGCAAGTATACCATTCCCTGGAGTTGAATCTGGATCTAGTTCGATAACGCTTACAACTTCAGCACTATTGGTATAATCTCCTGTCGGATTCACCTGAACGGTCACATTGAGCACAATACTGCTATTCAAAGGAACTGTGCCCACATTCCACTGTCCTGTAGTTGCATTATAGGTTCCACCCGAATCATCAGAAATATATGTATATCCTGAAGGTAAAGCATCCTGCACTACAACTCCTGTTGCATCGCTTGGACCATCATTGGTCAGGTTCAATGTAAAAGTCACATTAGATGCCACATCTGGAAATTCATTATCCACTGTTTTTTCCAATGAAAGGTCTGCTGCAGGAATCGGCGTGGTACCTGCACTATCTTGGTCGTTTTCAAATATATTATTGTTATTTGGCGTTGAGTTTGGATCTAGATTATTTGAAGAAAAGACTTCTGTGACATTGAAATAATCTCCCGTTGGGTTTACAATAGCAACAATATTCAGGGTCTCCGTAGTTCCATTTGGTATGATTCCATTCAGTTCCCAAATTCCGGTTCCTGGCACATAAACCCCTGCAGTTCTATTGTTGGAAACATAGGTATATCCAGAAGGCAGTAGATCCAAGACCTCTACTCCAGTAACATCACTTGGCCCATTGTTAGAAATACTGATAGTGAAGATAACTTCATCACCTATAAATGGACTGAGGACATCTACCGATTTACGAAGAATGAGATCAGAGACCAATACGGGTGTTGGCTCAATCGTCTGTTGATCATCTTCTGTGTCATCATTGTTCGCGGGTTCAGAATCAATATCCTGCTCTGCCAAGTCCGTAAGTTCAGCAGTGTTGGTATAATCCCCGTTTGCAAGTACATTCGCTGTTATTACTATATTTTCAGTAACACCATTGTCCAAATCTCCTACGGTCCAAGATCCATTCAACGGCTCATAGACGCCCACGCTCGGTACTGCACTAACAAATTGATACCCTGAGGCCAAAAAGTCCGTTACTACAATGTTTGTTGCATCACTTGGACCGTCATTGGTCACCGTTATCGTAAATACAATTGGATCACCAACATTTGGGGTAAGATCGTCAGCTACTTTTGTAACTGAAATATCAACAAGCTGTACCGGGGTGACAATTACTTCATCTTGATCATCTTCAGCAAGCACATTATTGTTGGGTGTAGAATCTGAATCACCTTCTGCATGCTGGGTTATTTCCGCTACGTTGGTGTAAACACCCGTAGTATTCACACTAGCAGTGATGTTAAGACTGGTAGAAGCACCATTGGCCAGTGTACCAATATTCCAGATTCCAGTTCCATCGTCATAAGCGCCTGCTCCATTATCCGAAACATAGGTAAATCCAGAGGGTAGAACATCAGTAACTTGTAAGGTGGTGGCATCACTTGGTCCGTCGTTGGCAACGGTCAATGTAAAGACCACGTTAGAGTTAACATTTGGTGTGCTATTGTCAACGGTTTTCGTCAACGAAACATCTACTATAGATCGAGGTACAATTACAATATCATCTTGATCATCTTCTGCTGCAACCCCATTGCTTGGAGTAGAATCAATATCAAATGCATCTGAGGCAATTACCTGTGCGGTATTCGTATATAAACCTGAGGCATTAACCAGAACATCGATAACCAATGTCTCTGTTTCACCGTTCTCCACAGTACCTACTTGCCAGATTCCAGTGTTTGCATTGTAAATACCCGAGGTGGCACTATACAATACAAAATCAAAACCGGAAAGTAGTTGATCTACTACCTGAACGTTGGTTGCATCAGCAGGACCATCATTGGAAACTGTAATTTCAAAACTTATTTCATCTCCAACATTTGGTGTAGTATCATTGTCAACAACAATCTTGGTCAGGGATAAATCTGCCAGTAATGGAGCGGCAGTTATAGCATCCTCATCATCTTCACTTTGGTTACCAGTATCGTTATTTGGCGTGCTGTCTATATCAAATTGATCACTAGCGGTCACTTCGGCAACATGCGTAAACTCTCCTGCTGTACCGGTCGGTGTCTGTACTGTAGCATTAAAGGTCAAGGTTGTGGTATTGGTTCCAACGGGCACCCCAAGTCCAGACCATGAAATGACATTTGTTATAAGGCTAAAACTACCGCCATTGGTGATTCCCGTAATGTTTCCATATCCGGGTGGTACTAAATCAGTAACAGACACTCCGGTTGCCGCTACGTCTCCTAAGTTACTAAGATTAATAGTAAAGGTCACTACATCACCAACATCTGGTTGTGTATTGCTTGCAACTATTTCCAGTTCAATATCTACGGATTGAGGAGTAACGACAAAAAAGTCTTCGTCATCTTCATCTTGATCTCCATCATCGTTTCCTGGCTCACTATCGGGGTCAAATTGATCTACGGAAGCAACTTCCGCAGTATTCAAATATTCGTCTGTTGTTCCGGTAGGAGCATTTACCGTGACTTCATAGGAAACCGTAGTATTTCCAACGGGTAATGAAGCAATGTTCCATGTAATAAAGGTTCCCGCAATAGCAGTTCCTCCATTATTAACCGTACCCAAGGTATATCCCGAAGGAACAATATCCTCCAATACAATATTCGTTGCCTCTTCAGGACCATCATTGGTCAAGGTCAATTCAAATAGTATAGTATCTCCAACATTAGGAGTTGCACTTGATGCTGCGTTAATATCTTTCACAAGACTTAAGTCAGCAGCATTAGGCGTTACTGCTTCAGTGTCTTGGTCATCACCTGTATTATCGTTTGGTGTACTGTTAGGATCGTACTGATCCGAGGCGGTAACCTGTGCTGTATTTTCATACTCACCTGTTGCTCCTGTAGGTGCATTTACCGTAGCCTGATATGTGAGCGTACTTCCAGTAAGTGGTACCGTAGCTAAATCCCATAGTATTGAGGAGCCTCCAAAATTATAGATACCTCCATCAGAGACACTTCCAGAAACTATAGAGTACCCTGATGGTACAATGTCCTCTACTCCTACATTGGTGGCCACACTAGGTCCTGCGTTGTTTATTTGAATGGTGAATGTGATCACTTCCCCTACTTCAGGGTTAGATTCATTTACTGATTTGTTCAAAGAGAGGTTTGCTTGTTGCGGCGTAAGCGTCAATGTTATTTCATCATCATCTGCAATACCATCTCCTAAGTCATCCACTCCCGGTCCCACCGAGGGATCACTATCTATATCGGATTGATTACTTGCAGTGATTTGCGCACTGTTTGTATACTCTCCTACAGCTCCGGTTGGTGTATTAACCGTTGCCTCATATGTAAGGGCCACATTCCCACCGGCAGGAACAAAAAGCCCTGACCATTCTGCTGTATTGGCTGATATAGTTCCTCCACTATTCACAGCAGTAAGGGTAAAACCAATTGGAAGCACATCCTGAACATCTACGCCAGAAGCGTTACTTAGCCCTGAATTAGAAATGACCAACTCGAACATAACGGTTTCTCCAACATTGGGTGTTGTGGTTCCCGCAATTACATTTTTCGCAATACTTAAATCAACCACTTCGGTAAGTCCAATAGTAATGGCATCTTCATCATCTTCACTTTGATTTCCATCGTCATTGTTCGGTGTACTATCTACGTCAAACTGATCGGCAGCTGTAATTTCAGAGATGTTGGTATATTCCCCACCTGATCCAGTTGGAGATTGCACTGTAGCTTGAAAAGTAAGTACCGTAGTATCCGTACCTTGTGGAACAGCTAACCCGTTCCATGTAATCAGACCTGTTCCGTTATCAAATAATCCTCCTCCAGTAATTCCAGTAACATTACCAAAACCAGAAGGCACCAAATTTTCCAAACTAACGCCAGAAGCGTCTATTGTTCCAAGATTGCTCAAGTTTATCGTAAAAGTCACTACATCACCAACACTAGGCGAATTGGTACTTGCCAATAGTTCTACTTCCAAGTCGATTACATCTGGAGTGGTTATGGTAAAGGCTGATTCATCGTCCTCGCTTTGGTCGCCATCATCGTTACCAGGAGTACTATCTGGGTCTAATTGATCAGAAGACGTTATTTGTGCCGTATTTCTATATTCATTGGTCGCACCTGTTGGTGCATTTACAGTGGCTTCATAAGAAAGTGTTATGGAACCTGCTGCAAAGGAAGCTATGTTCCAGCTTATTGTATTTCCTGAAGCAGTTCCACCATCGTTTACAGTGCCTATTGTAAACCCAGAAGGAACAACGTCTTCAATTACTATATTGGTCGCTTGTTGGGGCCCACCGTTGGTTACAGAGAGTTCAAAGATGATGGTATCCCCAACATCTGGTGTAGCACTTGAACCCGAACTAATATCTTTTGTTAAACTTAAATCTGAAACATTTACGGCAACTTCAGCAGAATCTTGATCATCCTCACCATCAAGACCATTGTTTACTGTAGAATCAATATCAAAAGTATCATTTGCAATGATTTCTGCGATGTTTAAATAATCTCCTGTAGCGTTGACAGTCACATCAAAAGAAAGACTTAGTGTACTGCCATTGGTAATGGAAAGATTGGACCACGTAATTGAAAGGTCTCCTATATTAACTACGCCTCCATTGCTTACCGTTCCAGGAACCAAAGAATATCCAGAAGGAATGGCATCCCTAACAGAAACGCCCGTTGCATCTGCACTTGTAGAAGCATCGTTATTAAATATATCAATGGTAAATGTTATTGTATCTCCTGTGTTTGCGGTTGCTGCGGAAGCAGATTTCGTTAATTCTAAGTCTACCCCTACCAAAGAAACTTCTATAGTATCTGAAGATACAGGGCAACTGCCATTGGAAACGGTCCATTCAAAAACATAGGTTCCCGAAGTAGCACCGAAAACTTCGGTATTTGGGTCATTTTCATCTACAAATCCTGCAGTGGTTGGGCCAGAAACCTGAGTCCAAACTCCAGTACCAGCAACCAAAGGAGGAACTGCTGCTAAGGTAACAGCAGAAAATTGGTCTACCGTTTGGTCTGGACCTGCATCGGCAGTTCCAGGGTCTTCGTAAACTATGACCTCTATAGTATCTTCGAGATCGCAATTCCCATTTGTTACGGTCCATGTGAATTCATAAGTCCCCGCTTCTAAATTGTTTATTGTAGTCGTTTCGCTTGATGGAGTTGCAATATTTGGCACGGCACCAGGATTACCCCCAAAACCGGGGCCAGCAGTTTGTGTCCAGTTTCCAGTACCTACAGCAGGTACAACAGCGGCCATATTGGTCTGGTCACCACATACTTCCTGATCGGGACCTGCGTCTGCATCAGAAGGTGGGTTTGCTCCAAAAGTTATAAGAACTGTGTCTGAATCTGGGTCACATGCAGTAGGTGGAGTTGGATAGATGGAAGGATCATATTCCAAAGTCCATGTAAGTTCATATTGCCCTGGAGCCGAAACATTGGATATGGTTGAAGTCGGAGAGATTGGGTCATCAATTGTAAGCGTTTCTGAACCAGTAGGAGTATCTGTCAATGTCCATACACCAGTACTAAAAGGTATAACATTACCAGCCAGCTGTGTTTCCAGCTGACATGCGGTATCTTGATCAGGCCCTGCATCGGCAATCAGTTCTTCAAACAACTCGACCCTTAGCACATCTTTCGAATCAGAACAATTTCCTGTAACAAAATTCCATTCCAAAACGTAAACACCTGGAACGGTCAACCCGGTAAGTGTTGTTGTAGGATTTGTGTTATCGGTCAATGCAGCAGCACTTCCTGCGGGTTCTTCTGCTATGGTCCATGTTGCTGAGCTCACATCTCCAGGAGCAGTGTTGGCGGCCAAGGTTATAAACTCGTTCCCCACAGTAAACTCTCCCGCACATAAGATCCTGTCCGGACCTGCATTTGGCGGTATGGAAGGTGCCGCACTGGAAACAACAGTTACATCATCGGTTGTAACACCACAAGCTGCAGCTCCAGCACCGTTTGTTGTAAAACGAAATTCATAAGTATTTCCTGGTGTTATCGTAACCTCAGCGACATTACTATCCGAAGGGTTTTGATTTATAGTCGCAGCTGTTCCAGGAGCGCCTCCAACTCCAGGTCCAGATAATTGGGTCCATGTTCCTGTAGTACCAAAAGTTGCTTCTAACAAGAAATTGCTAACATCACATAAATTTAAATCCGAACCTGCATTGGCCTCAAAATAAACATTTATCGTTTTTGACGCTGACGAGATTGGGCAATTGCTATCACCGATGATAGTCCACTCTAAATTATAAGTTCCGGATACCAAGTTTGACAATGTAGCATTAGGGTCATTGATATCTGAAAATGTTGGTGTATTGGGTGCGCCGGAAAGTACTGACCAAAATCCATTTTCGATGTTACTATCAAATGCATTTCCATCTAGTACTATACTCGTTACCGCTGTAGTAAGACAATCTGTTTCAATTGGGGCGGCAACTTGTGCTATAGTTGGTGGTATCCCTACATCCAACGTAACCGTATCGGTGTCAGAAGAGCAACTTCCATTTGTTGCTGTCCATTCAAACACATATTGTCCCGAAAAAGAAAATGTTATCTGTGTAGCAGGATCTGTCTCGTCTGCAATTGTTACTCCTCCCGGACCAGAGACCTGCGACCAGGTACCTCCACTACCCACTGAACCGGTAGCATCCAAAGTGAATGTATTATTACAATCAGCTTGGTCTGGGCCTGCATCAGCATTTGCATCTGCACCTATACTTACTTCAACATCGTCTGTTGTCGATTGACATCCGGGACTGCTTATAGTCCATGTGAGTATGTAACTCTGTTCCGTTGTAATGGTAGCGTCAGTATCAAATTGATTTGGATTGGCGAAGGTAATGCCCGTTGCTGGTACGGAAGTCCAAATACCCGTTTCACCTGAAGCTGGCTCATTTCCTGCAAGTGTGACACTGGTTGAACCAGCAGATAAGCACTGGTCTGGGCCCGCAACGGCTAAAGAAGGACCTTCAGTTAAATTTGTAGTAATAACAACAGTATCAAAACTTGGGGTCGGACAAACATTACTGTTTGGGTTTGCCACTGTCCAACGAAACGTATAGCTTTCACCCGCAGTATCCAAACCAGAAACCAAAGTCTTAGGATCATTCTCATCTTCAAAAACAATAGTAGAACCTAGTGGTGCATTATCTACAGTCCATGTACCGACCAGATTACTGGCAGGCGGCTCATCAGCATCTAACCGAGTAGGTGTATTAAAACAAATGTCTTGTGTGGGACCAGCTTCGGTGGTTATTGGGTCATCGTTTGAAACATTAACAGTTACAGTTGCCTCGGCAGAGGGTGCACATGCGTTACCACCAGTAATGGCATATTGAAAAACGTAAGTTCCGGGAACAAGGTCTTCGACATCTGTTATTCTACTGTACGGTGCGGTAATTGTTGCCGTGCTCGGCCCACTTAGCTGCGACCATAAAGAACTTCCATCTAAAACTTGATTCCCTGTCAACTCCGTTGATACATCATCACAATCAAGGGTCACATCGGTACCTGCATTTGCTTGTGTAGGAGTTAACGAAATAATTACGTTAACCGCATCCGTAGCCTCACTACAACCTGTTTGAACGGCACCATTCAGCGACCTTCTAAAAACTACGGTGTATGTTCCTTCCAAATCAAAATCGATAGTTCTTGATGTACTCCCAGCATTGCTATACAAATTTGGATTTACTACGGTAGAACCTACAGGCCCACTAACTATACTAAAGGTATTGCTGCCATTTCCTTGTGTGGTATAAGGAATAGTGACCCTAGTAGTACCACAGGCAGCTACAATGTTGTCATCGCCACCATTTACTTCGATACCTACAGGATTTGTTGAATATCTTACTAATGCGCTACTAGAATCACTACATCCTGTTCCTGGGGTTGTATTGGTTATGGTATACGAAAATCGATATGTGCTGCTACCATCCAAACCAGTTACCTGTGTCGTGCTATTTGTAGCAGTAAGAATATTAGCTGGGGTTCCACCAGTTGTAACACCAGGTCCTTCAATCTGCTCCCATTCTACAGTATCCCCTGCAAACTGCGGTTCAGAACCCACTAATGTTACAGTTGTTATTGAAGGGTCACAGAATCGTATGTTATTGTTTTGAATGGAAGCATTGGATATCTCTTGGGTTCCTTCATCAACATTGACCGTAACGGTATCTTCTCCAGTAACACATGGGCCAGAAACTGACCATCTAAAAACATATTGACCTTGAATAAGTCCCGTAACTCCAGTATTTCTAATGTTTGGACTGACAATATTTGGACTACTAGGTCCAGAAACAAAAGACCATGTACCTATTTGTCCATTAGTTCCATTACCAGCAAAAGTTCCACTTAGAGTTGTTGATTGTGTAACTGTATAACAATTATCTAGGTTTTGAGTGTTCCCGGCATCTACAGTAGCTACACCTCCAAAGTTTGTAACTGTTATGGTCGAGGTAGACTCACAAAACTCTCCAGGCGCGTACTCTTGTCCTTGGATTGCCCATTGTAATGTTGTTGTTCCCGCGCTGTTTTCAGGTAAGTTAATACTTGTTGTAGGCGAAGTAACATCAGTAAAACTAACACCTGCATTATTGTTGCCCACTATGCTCCATGACCCACTTTCACCGTTAACCACACTAGGTGGGTTGGCATTTAAGCTTACTGTTCCGGGACATGATTCAATATTATCTCCCGCATCTGCACTAGTAATTGGTTCCACGGTAATATTTACATCTTGAAACTGTGCAGAGCCATCGGTACATACGGCACTGAGTCTAAAAGTGTACATGTTTCCTCCAACCAGACCGGTTATTGCTGTGTTTACATCAGAAGGGTCTGCTATAATTACAGATGGACCGCCAACTTGTGACCAAGTAGGTCCACTTGTTTTGGGACCCGATGATGAACCAGAAAGATTAAAGACTGTAATGTTTTCGCAAATCGTTTCAGGGATACCTGCATTTACAGAACAGTTTTGACCGTGTCCATTTTGAACCGATATGAACAGAAGAATTCCAAAGACAAAAAAGTGCCTTTTTATGAGGTTGGTTAATAAGACATGCATAGTCAATGTTATGAGGTTGTGTTATGTGTAAGAATATTCAAACGTATGTCAATTTCATCGATGAACTGAATATATGTTGTATTTCAACGATCATTTGTTGTGAAACGTCGATTAATCGATGAGAAGGTTTAGAAAATTTTAACGTTTACTAAAAACCTTATTGCATACAATTCTTACAAAAACCATGGAATGTCCTATTATACTTGGAATATTGAAAGATATATTTTTAAATAAATGAAATCTACAAGTTGTTGAAAAGTGTTATTTATGATTTCTAAATAACTATAGTTGTAATTTGGAATGCTTTTTTGAAATCGGTAGTCGATATCTAAAATATGACGTAAGAAGTTTTGGTGTATTTGGGAATAAGAACTAGCTCCCAATATCCTCATCAGTAATCGTATAGGTATACTCAAAATGGTTCTTGCCGGTTTCCCGTACCGTCCAATATTGGTCTATATTATAAATGTTCTTACCTGGGGTATCCGGTTTGTAAATCTTCAATATTTCGTTGGCATTATTTGAAATGTAGATAGAATCAAAGACTGAGAGTGACAAGCCTGCCCGACCTATTCCTTCCGCTACCCCAATTCGTGGATAGTCTTGGCTATCCATTGATTCTACATTAATGATTTCAGCATTATCGATAAACTCAGATAGCAAAATAGCACTTATAAAATGGATTTTTAAATCACTATCGGTAGCATTTTCCAATAATGCATCAAGACTTTCACTTGGATCACAGCTTAAAATTAAATTAACCCCAATCATCCAGACAAAACCACGCAAAAAAGGAAAAGTCAAAACTTTATCAATCCCCAATATCTTCATCGGTTATTGTAAATACTATTTTACCCACTATATCATTGTTAAATGGTGGTTCGAACAACTCTAGTTTCCATGAATTATAGTTAAACGGACTCTTAATACTCTCCTCTAAATCACCAGATAGCAATGTCCATTCAACCCTTAAGTCTTCATCGACATAAAGCTTTATTATTACGTTGCCCGTATTTACCAAGTCGTCGACGTAGCTCTGAATCGGTTTTTCTCCACCGTTAAATCCCAAACCTAAACTTGATAACAAAGACAACTGTTGACCCATTTGAATTTCTATTGAGTTTACCACTTTGCCATCTAAGTTTTCAAGTTCAAGTCTTACATTACTGCTAGAGTTGTTCAAGTAATTGTCCAAATAAATTTTATCTGGAGGATTCATCTCAGTTACCCCACAACTAATAAATGAAGTAAGACTGAGTCCAATTAGTAAAACTTTGTCAATTCTCAATATCTTCATCCGTTATCGTGAATACTATTTCTCCATAAACAAATAGCCCATAACTGGGATTAAGAATTTCTTCAAACTTAAAAATCTCCCATGAGTCGAAATTGTACGGGCTGTTAACTTCACTTCCCAAATAATCCGCCACTCCACTCCATTCTTTAATGAAATCATTCCCTATGTAAAGCTCAAACCTAGGAACTTCAGCAACTGTATTGTATATGCTTATATTCATTTCGATAACAGTTTGAAAATCATTCTCTTTGACCCCATCGGAAGAGTAGCGTTGCTCAAAAAAGTCTTGTTTTTTAGTATTTGGAAGTAAAACGAGGGTGTCCGCAATTACAACATTTCCATTATCAGACCCATTGGCACCAAAATTATGATACACTAACTTTATTTCTTCATCTGTAGCGTTCCTAAAAACCCTTTGATAAATGTTGTCCTCGAATGATTCCTCAGGATCACAGCTTAAAATTGAATTAAGGCCAATCATTATAGCTAGCAAACGCATTATCAATCTGTCCATCATAATTTGTTTTTGTCTTTAATTGTGAAACAAGTTTGTTAAAGCTATTTGTCGTGGAAGTGAGACACGAAAAGATTTCCATAGTTGTAATGTCTTTTATATTGTCGACATCAAGCATAAATCCTGGGTTATACCAATCCTCATTTTTGTTAGAGGGATAGTTTTTTGAAGGAAACTCATTGTCTAAAAATAACCACTCAATGTAATTCCCCCACATTTCTCCGACACCACAATATTCAGCATTTCTGCCTTTCCCATTTCCATAGGCGCCATAAGTTATAATATAGTTTATATATTTTATCCAATAGCCGCTACCCACCTTTTTAAAATGGGAAGCATGGGCCAATTCATGGAAAGTAACGGAAAACACACCATCCGTTCCCTTACTTGCCCCGGCCCTAATGATGAGGTCGGGCTGTATAAATTTGAGCATGTGTGCCAGAGTATTAAGCGAAAGACTAATCCCGTTGGCCTTGGCCAAAAAGTTCTTCACCTTAGATTTTGAGGTAAAACCATAGACACCCCAGACCCTTCGCAACATAGGCGCGGCAGATGGGCCCGTGCCACCCAAAGCCACAATCCTGAGATTGGAATGTGGCTTGCCTACGCCAAACTTTGTACAATAATTCAAATACTTTACCGTGGCATTGTTCACGGTAGCCCAGCTCCAGGCACTATTGTTGGTATAAAGGTTTATATTGTGACCTCCATTGCCATGTTGTCCTGCCCTGTACCTTGCAGAGGATATGCTTACAACGGACCTCCACACCTTAAAGCCCAGTGTATTTTTGAATACCACCGTATAACGAACGGGCCTTCTGTATCTTCTGTTGACACTGTAATATCCTTGGGAGTTTGTCCAGCCTTTGGCCCATTTGAACCATCTACGGGTCTTTATCTTTACCCCTACCACGGGATCCATCCGCCCCGTAACCGTGTTCTTTACCTTCACATAGCCCAGTGGTCTTCTTTTACGTCTTTCTGTCTGGGAATTGCCGTATTCCTCTGGATTCTCATAATTGCCCGTTAAGCGCAGGGCCTCATCTTCCAAATCAAAGAGAAATTGCTTGGAGATCTTTGTCTTTCCTGCAACCGTAGTGGTCTCTTCTCCGTCTTCCATATCTTCTTCCTCTATGTGTGCAGGTTCGGGAAGAAATAAGTCTTCAATTTTTTCATACTTCACTCCGGGATGGAATTTATAATCCACAGGAACCGAAGTATATACCCACTTGGATTCCACATTTACCGAATCCTCTGCGGGAAGATAGTCTCCTTCTTCCAGGATTTCCACGTCCATGGGAACACTGGATAGGTTCAGGGAGTCGGCAAGCAATAGCTTTTCTTGTTCATCGTTTTCTATCCAGAACTTTACATAAACATCGGTTGTATGTATCTCCGTAGGGTCTTTAAGCGTTTGTCCCTTATATTTCTTATTTGTCCCTGGTGAAACTTATTGCAACTTGATCAATGCCCTACGCATGTTAGCGACTGAATAAGGGTTTTCCAGTTTTTTACCAAGTACCACTTTTTTACCTGCATCTTCTACATCAGTTTTAGGATTGTCCGCTACTGCATTGGTTGAGGGTGCTTCTTTTTGGCATGAATATATAAGCATAAGAGCAATACTTAAAGCAAGTAGGTTAAGTTTATTCATTTTCAAGTTGTTTCAGATTAGTTATTGGATACCGTACCAAAATGAAATAGGGAGGACAACTTTTTAAGACTTATACATTTTTGTGGTAAGAATAAAAGCCTTTGTTTCTAAGCAAATGTTGTTAAGAAAATTAAACTCAAAGATGTTACTAAAAAGCTTTCTCCTATTTGACATGTAGGACAATACGCATTAACCAAACTTAAAGGAGTGACTGAGAAATGAAGTGGTTTAATTTATGAATGATATATTTGGATTGACGAATGGGTTGTTTGGGTTTACGCAATGCCTTAAATGAAAGAAAAAGACATAAAAAAAGCCTAGACTTTCATCTAAGCTTTTAAAGTACTCGAGGTGGGAATCGAACCCACACGACCAAGGTCACTGGATTTTGAATCCAGCGCGTCTACCAGTTCCGCCACTCGAGCATTTTTGTAAAGGACTGCAAAGCTAAAAAATAATTTTGTTTACAACCAAAAATACCTGCATTAATCCTTTAGCAACCCGAATTAATTTATAAATTTGCACCTCTTTAAAAAATACAAGTTTTAAAAAGCTAGTTAACAAGAGTTTGTAATGCCATATCAAGTCCCAGAACCAAAAATTTTCGCATGTACCCAAAGTACCGTTTTAGGGAAGAAAATAGCAGCTTCTTATGGTGCAGACCTAGGAAAGATTCATTTTTCAAGATATAGTGATGGAGAATTTCAGCCTTCCTTCGAAGAATCGATACGGGGAGCACGTATTTTTATTATAGGTTCCACCAATCCAGGACCAGAGAACTTAATGGAAATGTTGTTGATGCTGGATGCTGCAAAAAGAGCTTCTGCGAGACATATCACTGCCGTAATGCCCTATTTTGGATGGGCAAGACAGGACAGAAAAGATAAGCCACGCGTACCGATTGCGGCAAAACTCGTAGCTAAGATGTTGGAGACAGCTGGTGCTACACGTATCATTACAATGGATTTACATGCAGATCAAATTCAAGGTTTTTTTGAAAAACCTGTTGACCATCTCTTTGCCTCCACTCTATTCTTGCCCTATCTGAAGGAATTAAATTTGGATAATCTTTGTATAGCTTCTCCAGATATGGGAGGTTCTAAAAGAGCTTATGCATATTCTAGGGCTTTAGAAAGTGATGTAGTCATCTGCTACAAACAAAGGGCTAAGGCCAATGTGATTTCACACATGGAACTTATAGGAGAAGTTAAGGGGAAAAATGTGGTCTTGGTGGATGATATGGTGGATACTGCTGGTACGTTGACAAAAGCAGCAGATTTGATGATGGAACGAGGCGCAATAAGCGTACGTGCCATTACCACCCACGGTCTCTTATCTGGAAACGCTTATGAAAAAATAGAAAACTCAGCGCTTTCAGAATTAATTATAACAGATTCTATTCCTACTGAACACAATAGAAAAAAAATAAAAGTATTGGGCTGTTCCAACTTGTTTGCAGATGTTATGCATCGAGTACATCACAATACATCCATATCATCAAAATTTTTAATGTAGCCTTCGACTGCGCTAAGGTTAATACATCTAGCAACTCGATATTGAATTTTAAATTTTTAATTTTTTTTATAATGAAGTCAATTACTATCAAAGGATCCCAAAGAGAAAGCGTGGGCAAGGTATCTACCAAAGCTTTACGTAATGCTGGAAAGGTCCCTTGCGTACTGTACGGAGGGGAAAAACCATTACACTTTTCAGCTGATGAATTAGCGTTCAGACATTTAGTGTACACCCCCAACGCACACACAGCTGTGATTGAGTTGGAGGATGGTCAAAAGTTTGATGCTGTATTACAGGATATTCAGTTTCATCCTGTTACGGATAAAATTTTACATATCGATTTTTACCAGTTGTTCAAGGACAAAGCCGTTACCATGGATATTCCTATTCGATTGGAAGGAAATTCACCTGGTGTGAGAAACGGTGGACGCTTACTTTTTAGAAAGAGAAAGCTTTCTATTAAAGCATTACCAGATTTACTGCCAGATTTTATCACAATAGATATTTCCAAGTTAAAGATTGGAGGTACTATAGCAGTAGAAACACTGTTAAATGACGATTACACCATTCTTCACCCAGACAGTACGGCAGTTGTACAAGTAAAAGCTTCTAGAACTTCTGTTGATGATGAGGAGGAGGAAGAAGAGGAAGAAGGAGCTGAGGCAGCGGATGGCGCAGAAGCATCAGAAGCAGACGCTCAAGCCACAGAATAGTTTTACTATAACTTTAAAAGCATCCCTATTTTACTACCGTGTAAAATTTTGGGATGCTTTTGTATTTTTGAGTAAATGGAAATTCCTACATGTTCAAATTTTTTAAAGCACTTTTTGACACTACAGAACAAGTTCTCAAAGAGACCGATACTATGAAAAAATTCCTTATCGTTGGCCTTGGAAACATTGGATCCGAATATGAAAAGACCCGACATAACATTGGTTTTAAAGTGTTGGATTTTCTAGCTGAACAAGAAAATTTTGCATTTGAAAGTCAAAAACTGGGAAGCGTTGGAACTTTTAAACATAAAGGTAAAAGTGTCTTGTGCCTGAAGCCATCAACTTATATGAACTTAAGCGGAAAAGCAGTAAAATATTGGATTGATAAGGAAAAAATAGCCTTAGAAAACATTCTTATTGTTACGGATGACATTAATCTTCCCTTCGGTTCTGTTCGCCTTAAAATAAAAGGAAGTGATGGAGGTCACAACGGATTAAAAGATATTCAAAACACCTTACAAACTTCAAAATATAACCGTTTTAGATTTGGTGTTGGTTCCGATTTCGGCAAGGGCAAACAGGTAGATTATGTTCTGGGCAAATGGAGTCCTGAAGAAACAAAACTATTAACGGAACGATTACATAAATCCACTGATTTAATACGTTCTTTTATTTTTTCTGGCACAGAAAATACCATGAACCAATTTAACGGTACTTGATTAAAATACTTTAAATTCAAAAACTCCCGAGTCTGAAGTATTCCCTTCGGAATCCGTAGTGACCACTCTCCAAAAGTAAATGGTGTTGGATTCCACACTGGTATCGAGTCCCATTATATTTGCTGCAGTAGTTCCCAATATGTCAGTAGGTGGATTTTCTTCAGAAAAGAAAATTTGAAAAGAAGTGATATCGTCATCCACATCAGCACCTCTCCATGTTAAAGTAATCTCATTAGAAAGGTTCTTTACTGCTGTTGAGCCAGAGACCGGGCTGACCAATTGGGCCGGAAATGGCGCATAGGTAGTCTGCGAACCTGCATTATAAAACAACCATGTTTCACTGGCAGTAGTTTGATCCGATCTAGAACTAATAGAGGTTACGGACCAAGAAAAAGGCGTGCCTTTCGCAATGGAAAGACTTGCGGATGTAGCAGCGGTAGTGATTTCTTGTGGAACATTGGATTCAAGATTTACTACATTCAACCTGTAGGTATCCGTATTATTTGAGGCTTGCCATTCAAAGGTTACTTGGCTCAAAGCTTCATTGACACTCACACCCGTAGTACATTCCGAATTTTCTTCTGGAAATACCAAATTTGCGCCTTCGGGAATTGGTGGGCCGTCATCATTGCCCCCACATGAAGAAACTAAAACAAGAACCATCACACTTAGAAAAATCTGCTTCATTCCTTGATCAATTTAATTGTTTCCCAAATCCCCGATCCAGCTATACTCAAATAATAAACTCCTGTCGATAAAGACGAAAAGTCTATTTCAAGTTCGTTTCCTTCTACCCTTTTTTTATCACTCAACACCAACCGACCATTATCAGAAAAAACCTGAATATCGATTTCCCCTGTTAGATCATTTAAGAATACCTTGGTACGTTCATCCACCGGATTGGGGTAAACAACAGGTCTTGAAGAAAAGAAAAAAGTCTGCTCATAACTTCCTTGACAAGGCAAATTACTAAAGACCTTCAATGTGTTCAGTCCATTTTTTAAGTTCAATTGAATCTGTGAATTCTCGGTTTGCGTTACCAATCCGTTCAGCTCAATATTATAGAGACTTGCGCCACTTAAGGCAAGCGCAAGCAGCCCAGAATCTGCAGTTGCCGACACACTTAAAAGCTCTGGTTCTGAAACGATTACATCAAAGCAAGTTTCATCATACGTGATAGAACCATCCGTTGCAGTTATGCATAAAGAATAATTCCCAGCAGTTAAGTTTTCAAAAACATGTTCATTCATAAAGTCAATTGTAGTTGTGTTGCCGCCGCCATTTAATATGGCAGAATAGGTCAAAGAGGTATTTGAAGCTGATAATATTATTGAGCCATCATTGTTGCTTCTACAGGCTTCGCTTTGTATTTGGACGGTATAATTGTCTGCGGGCAATCTATTTATTGGACAACCCGTAGCATCAACTTCAACGCCAGCTGGTGTACCCAAACATAAATCATCACCGTCATCAAAAACACCATCTTCATCCTCATCTGGTCTAAATTGACCTTCGGCACAAACTTCCATAGAAAAAGATGTTAATGTACCTCCGTCACCATCAGCCAGGTCTTTAATTTCCAATATCCATTCTCCTAAAACAGATTCTCCGTTGAAAGCTGACAAAGACCCTGATGGATTTACAGTTCCTGAAATTGCAGGGTTTCCAGAGCAAACGATGCTAGCTCCATCATCATCAAAGGTTGCATTGACATTATTTAAATTTCCACATACGTTAGAAATCAATGCCACTCGTGTACCTGCTGGTGAAATAAGCGTTATAATCAAATCTTCTAAAAAAGTATGCGATAGTTCCAGATTAATATTAACATCGGTAATGGTCAAATCTTCGACAAATTGAAGCGAAGTCGTTTCAGTTGGGGTGCCTACTGCAGCTATTGTCAATGGTAGGCTTCTAGATGAAAGGTTTTTACAATCGATTGTAGTAGTTGTAAAACTAAATGGAGTTCCAAAAGTTCCTACACCGCAATCATTTCTTGGTCTTACCCTCCAAAAATAAGATGTTTCCGGGTCTAGACTTGCTGATTGAAAAAAGTTGAAAGGCACTGTTTCAGCAGTAATAATATTGGCAAATCCAACATCGGTTGCGATTTCAATATCATATTCTTTATAAAGCTCGTTCTCCTCCCATTCCAATCTTGGACCAACAGATGTACCAACTTCAGCATCCGTAGGAGCTAGCAGAACTATATCAGGAAAGTTTGTATCACCAACGGCAAGCGAAAGCGGTATGTTTTGGACCTCCGACGCAGCGGTAGAAGTGATTGTAATAGGATATGCCGCAGGAGCAACACCATTGGTATTCGATATAGTCAATTGTACATCAGTATTATTAGCTGTAGCTTGGGCAGGTACAAAGGAAGCGGTTAGACCAGCAGGTAAATCCGCAGAAAATGTAGAGGTTTCGCTAAATCCTGAAAACGTTTGATATGTAAAGGGAATGACAATATCATTTGGCTGGCAACCATCAAATGATAGATTTTGAAAGTCTAGTACCACATTGGATGTTTCAATAGAAAAGTTTGATGAATTGACCGCAAAAAAGACATTCTCACTGGCCTTTACCATAATGCGTGCGGTAGTTGTACTGTTTCCAGGAATGAGAATCTCTGTACTTCCATCATTCAATACATCTTCCAAAAGAGTGATAGGAAAACTACTGCCTCCGTCTACAGATAGGAAAATGTCCACTGTTTGGGCATCAATTGGGGAACTATTCGTATTGGCTACATTCCACGTCACCTCTTGAATGGAACCTGCTTCATAAACTTCGTTCGAAGTCTGTGAAGTGACCACAAAGGGTCCTGCAGAATTTATCACTTGAACATCGAGCAAATCTGAAACCACTTGCCCACCACCTGATGCATTGTCCCTAGCTGTAAAAGCAAAGCTTAGGGTTCGCTCTACTGTAGATACTGTTTCCCAAGCGCTGTTTAAAGTAGGATTCGTTTGGATCAGATTTCCTTGGACTACGCTTGACAATCTTGGAAAATAGCGTGATGGATCCGTAGTTGGGGGGAGAGATCTAAAATTTGCTCCGCTCGGATTTTCAGGGCCAAAATTGCTCACTGTAACGATTCCATTGTTTATTTGCTCCCAAGTATAGGTCAAGACATCACTCACATCGCTATCTGTAGCCGTACCTTCCAGAACAAAAGCAGTTCCCTTTGGAATAACATAATCTCCCATTGGAGTAAGAATAGGTGGAGCGTTGCTTAAATTAACGGTTTGTCCACAAGAAACTGTTTGCAAATATTCAGAAATCTGAAAAATACTGTTATAATGAAAATAATCATCTCCGTTGGGTGCTACATTGTTTACCCCTGCAATCCCCGCATATCCCATAATCGTTGTTCCGCTTCCTGGTTCCGACTGTACCCCCGTTCCTTCCCCTTGAAAAGACCAAGTATGATTGGCTCCAAACTGATGCCCCAATTCGTGGGAAACAAAATCCAAATCAAACACATCGCCTTGTGGAATGGAGGTAGCCGAAAAAGCACTTCCTTTTATGCCATTCCTACAAACTGTTCCGATATCCCCAGCATTACCACTGTTCTGAGAACTCAAATCAACTTTATAAAAAAGATGTCCAACATCATAATTCGCCTCTCCTATAGTTTCGGTTATCGTGCTCTGTACTTCCCCATTTAAGACAGTATTAGGTGCTTGGCTATTTAAAAATGAACTGTAGGGGTCATTAGCCGCATCGGTAAAAATAATGAGGTCATTGTTAGGCACTAGTTCCAAAGTAACGCCCAAATCTGTTTCAAAAACTTCGTTTATACGGGTTAAGGTAGCATTGATCGCAGCGAGGGCACCAGCTACCGTACCGCCATGAAAATCCGTGTATTCTCCAGACGCTGAAACGGCAATTCTAAACCTTCTTAGCTCTTGGTCGGCCACTAATGGGCTGATTGTCTTACCGACAAGTGAACTTGACTTTTCGGTATTACAAACAAAACCGTCCTTACCGGCAGCACTTTCGCCTTTTTTATAGACAACGTACATGTCGCTTTTATTGGACAGTTGCTCCATGAATACAGTTTCATGGTTGTCCACATCAACGATCATGCTTTGCAATCCTTTGGGCGAGCTGCTTAGCCTCACCCTGTATTTTCCATCTAAACTTAAACCTGAAAACGATTTTATATTTGGATATTTTTTTGCCAGATCTGGATGAAAAACTGAAGTTTCCTTTAAAGCAAATGACAAGACCTCTCCGTCATGGTTTGGAAGGTCAATAACCTGACTTTGGTTTTTGAAAGTAGAAACTGATTTGATTTTTTGAGAAAAACTCTGGGTATCCAGTGTGAATACTGCTTCGGTTTTTCCTATACTTTGAATTGAAGGACTTTTGAAACTGGATCTTGCCGTTACGGATTTCCAGTAACCTTGTTGTGCGTAAGTGTAAAAGCAGGTAAAAAATATGGTTATTGCGAAAACAAGATGTAATTTAGCTTTCATAGATAAGGGCATAGTCAATTTCAAAAATAGCCTTTTTTATTTTCTTGGTTTAGTGGAAACATTTAAGGGTATCTCTCACTTTATTGATAACACATTTCAAACAGCTGTGACCATAGGCACCTTTGATGGAGTGCATCTTGGTCATAGCAAGATATTGGAACGCCTCATAAATAATGCCAAAACTTCAGGTCTAAAAGCTACAGTACTTACATTTTTCCCGCATCCCAGAATGGTCTTGCAAAAAGATACGGATATCAAATTGTTGAATACGCTGGATGAAAAAATGGAAAAAATGGATTCTCTAGGTCTTGATTACCTTATAGTACATCCTTTCACAAAAGACTTTTCCAGACTTTCCGCTACGGAATTCGTTAGGGACGTTTTGGTCAACCAGTTAAAAACAAAAAAAATCATTATTGGGTATGATCATAGGTTTGGTCGGAATCGTAATGCCAACATTCAAGATTTAATGGCTTTTGGGGCTACGTTGGATTTTGAAGTAGAAGAAATCCCCGCACAGGAAATCGATGATGTCTCCGTTAGCTCAACAAAAATAAGGAATGCACTTTTAGAGGGGAATATAGAAACGGCCAACAGTTATCTAAATTATTCCTATATGCTTACGGGGACCATAAAAAAAGGAAAAGGACTGGGAAAGCAATTTGGTTTTCCGACCGCTAACCTTCATATACCTGAAGCCTATAAGCTTATTCCAAAAAATGGTGTTTACGTTGTAAAGAGTACGCTAAATGACAAAGAATACTTTGGAATGATGAACATTGGATTCAACCCGACCGTATCAGGCACGGAAAAGAGTATCGAAATCAATTTTTTTGATTTTGAAGGTAGTCTTTACGATACAAAGATTCAAGTCAACATTCTACATCGCATTAGGGATGAGCATAAATTCGATTCCGTTGAGGAACTAAGAGAACAACTTAAGAAGGACAGAAAAACCTCGCTAACCTTAATTTCCAAGTAAAGTGCTCAATCAATTTCTTTTTAAAAAAATCGACAATGCCCAACTTGTTGTGTTCAGGGTTTTTTATGGATTATTGGTAAGTGCGGAATGCTACGGTGCCATTATAACAGGTTGGGTAAGAAGAACTATGATAGAACCCAAATTTACTTTTTCATTTATTGGGTTTGAATGGCTACAACCTTTACCGGGAAATTGGATGTATATCTATTTTGCAGTGATGGGCACTTTGGGATTGTTGATTGCCTTAGGCTACAAATACCGTTTTAGTGCCTTCGCTTTTGCCGTACTATGGACAGGTGTTTATCTCATGCAAAAAACATCGTACAACAATCATTACTATTTGCTCATGCTCCTAGGCTTTATCATGGCCTTTCTTCCTGCCAACCGCGACTTTTCCATCGATGCCAAACAAGACCCGGAATTCAAGTCACCGGTCATGTACAATTGGATTCGATGGATGATTATTTTGCAGTTGTTCATCGTATACACCTACGCATCTATTGCAAAGCTGTATGGGGATTGGTTGGATTTCAGCATTATTGAAATCTTAATGAAATCCAAGCAAAACTATTATTTGATCGGAGATTTGTTACAGGAAAAGTGGATCCACAAAATAATAGCTGCTTTTGGAATTTTGTTCGACTTGCTTATTGTTCCTGCACTACTCTGGAAACCAACCCGAAAGATTGCCTTTATATGTTCAATATTTTTCCATTTGTTCAATAGCATCGTTTTTCAAATAGGCATCTTCCCCTATCTGTCGTTGGCGTTTAATCTGTTCTTTTTTCCACCACAAACAATACGTAACATTTTTTTAAAGCAGAAAACTATCATCATCGATAATACAGTTCATGTCCCAAAAGGTGGAAAATGGATTTTGGTAAGCTTGGGAATCTATTTTACAATACAGCTACTGCTACCGTTACGGCACCACACTATCCCTGATGACGTGCTCTGGACCGAGGAAGGCCACCGACTCAGCTGGCGTATGATGTTGCGTAGTCGTTCCGGCACGGCAAGGTTTAAAGTAGTCAATAAAGAGACAGGCAAAGAAACCTATATAAAACAAGATGACCATCTCACCAAAAAACAGAAAAGAAAAGTAGCCTGTTATCCAGATTTTTCGTGGCAATTTGCCCAATACCTAAAAAAGGAATATGCTGAAAAAGGTGAGGACATTCAGGTATTTCTCTTGGGCAAGGTCAAAGTAAACAATGGAAAGTACCAAGAACTTATAGACCCAAAAGTAGATTTGACCAGCGTACCATGGAAGCATTTATCGCACAATGAATGGATACTACCCTCACAAAAGGAAGAATAATTGGTCAACTTGCATAGATTGACTTAAATTTGCCGCTCAAAACAAGGCGATGCTTCAATTACACAAAATTAGAGAGGACAAAGACACTATAATCAACGCTTTAAAAAAGCGAAATATTGATGCAGAACCCGTATTGTCGGCCATTATCGATTTAGACGAAAAAAGACGTGCCATCCAGACCGAATTGGACAATACGTTGGCAAAATCCAATAAACTTTCAAAAGAAATCGGAATGCTTTTCAAATCAGGAAAGGCAAAAGAAGCCACTGCGTTGAAAGAACAAACTGCCGATTTTAAGGAAGCTTCAAAACAATTGGGAGAAGAACTTACTGCGACTTCTTCTGAGTTACAGGAATTACTGTATCAAATTCCCAACGTACCGCATGATTCTGTTCCAGCAGGAAATTCTGATGAGGATAATGAAGAAATTTTTAGAGAGGGCGACATTCCTAAACTAGAGGAAGGTGCCTTACCACATTGGGAACTGGCCAAAAAATATGATATCATTGACTTTGAACTTGGTGTAAAGGTCACTGGAGCCGGATTCCCCATATATAAGGGCAAAGGTGCCCGTTTACAACGTGCGCTCATTGCCTATTTTTTAGATAAAAATACGGAGGCAGGATATACCGAACTTCAATTACCACTTGTGGTCAACGAAGCTTCGGGTTATGGAACAGGACAGTTGCCCGACAAAGAAGGACAGATGTACCATGTACAGAACGATGACCTATACCTTATCCCAACGGCCGAGGTTCCTATAACAAACATTCATAGGGATGACATTCTCCCTAAAGAAAGCTTTCCCATAAAATATACGGGATATACGCCTTGTTTTAGAAGGGAAGCAGGTAGCTATGGAGCACATGTGCGCGGGCTGAACAGACTACATCAATTTGATAAAGTGGAATTGGTGAGAATTGAACATCCAGATAATTCGTACAAGGCATTGGACGAAATGACGGAGCACGTCAAAAATATTCTAAGGGAATTGAGATTACCATACCGCATTCTTCGTCTTTGCGGAGGTGATTTGGGCTTTACGGCAGCCCTAACTTTCGATTTTGAGGTTTTTTCGACAGCGCAGGACCGATGGTTGGAAATAAGTTCTGTATCCAATTTTGAAACCTTTCAGGCAAATCGGTTAAAACTTCGATTTAAGGATGAAAATGGCAAAAGCCAATTGGCCCATACCCTTAACGGCAGTTCTTTGGCATTGCCACGCGTTTTAGCGGGACTTTTGGAAAATTATCAAACAAAAGACGGCATCAAAATACCTGAAGTTTTGGTTCCCTATTGTGGTTTTGATATGATCAACTAGGCCCATAAAGCATTTATTTGGATTCACTTAACAGGATTCCGCCTTTTTCTGCGTTATATTTGAAATAAAAGATTGCATTGCGATACGTCCTATTTCTTATAACATACTTCGTGCTATCAATTTCGGCATATGCCCAGGAGGACTTCTTGGCCAAACAGTATTTTACCGACGGGGATTACGAAAAGGCCGTAGTCTTTTATGAAAAATTGGTCGACAAACATCCTCGCCGAACCGACTATGGAGAAGGTCTTGTAGCCTGTTACCAACAATTGGAACGCTATGAAGATGCAGAGCGTTTTTTGTTGAATAAAATTGAAGATTCCAACGCCTTCCCTACGTTCTTTATAGAATTGGGCTATAATTACACATTACAAGACCAGCCTGAAAAAGCCACGGTCTATTATGAAAATGCCATCAAAAAAATAGATGAAAACCCAAATTTTGGGTATAGTGTTGGGTATCGGTTCCAAAAATATGCGCTCTTGGACCAAGCCGTAATGGCATACAATCGAGCCACGGAACTTAATCCCGACCTAAACTACGATTATCAATTAGCAAGAATTTATGGGGAGAAGGGCAACATTGAACAAATGTACCAAGCGTACTTAAATCTAATATATGAAGGAAGAACCTCTCGCTCCAATGTCCTAAGGAATATTGATGATTTTATTTCGGAAGACCCAGAGGACACCAATAATGTGCTGCTAAGAAAAGTACTGCTCAAGAATGCCCAAAAAAATCCAGATACACTTTGGAACGAATTATTGAGTTGGCTATTTATCCAACAGAAACAATATTCAAGTGCCTTGGCACAAGAAAAAGCAATCTATAAACGTACTGGTGAAGGTTCATTGGACAGGTTGGAAAATTTAGGACAGATTGCCTTAGAGGACAAGCAACAAGAAATTGCAGCCTCTATTTTTGAATATATCGTTGACAACAGTAACAGCGGTCAAGTTAGATTAAACGCTCAACTGCACTTGATTGATATTGAACTTGAAGGCGAAGGCAAGAAAAAGCTTGAAACCGTAGAAAAGAAGTTTCGAGATCTGGTCGAAGAATACGGAATACAAAGCCGCACCTTACAGTTACAAATAGCCTACGCAAACTTCCTCACTTTTAAAAAAGAAACTCCAGCACCGGCCATAGCCATGTTGAAGGAAAGTTTGGAATTGCCTATGGGAAGAACCGCCGTGGCCTATGTAAAACTGGCATTAGGGGATATTTTAGTGTACGATCAAAAATTCAATCAGGCACTCATCTATTTTACCCAAATCCAAAAAAGTTTAAAGAACGATGTATTGGGACAGGATGCACGTTTTAAAGTGGCACAGACCAGTTTCTATAAGGGTGATTTTGATTGGGCATTGACACAGTTAAAAGTACTTAGGGGCTCCACATCGCAATTGATTGCCAACGATGCCATGCAATTGAGTCTTTTGATATCTGATAATTCTTTGGAAGATTCCACCCAAACCGCGCTCAAAAAATACGCCAGGGCAGATCTTTTGGCCTATCAAAACAAAAATAAAGAGGCCATTGAAGCATTGGAAGATATTCTACAAAACCATAAGGGCGAAAAAATAGAGGATGAAGCGCTATTAAGGCAGGGACAGCTTTTAGAAACCCAAAAATCTTATGAAACAGCTGAATTCAATTATAAAAAGATAGTGGAATTCTATGCTGATGGCATTTTAGCGGATGATGCGCATTTTGCCTTGGGAGAACTGTACAGAAATATATTGGACAAACCAGAAAAAGCAAAAATCCATTACGAAAAGATTATTTACAACTATCAGGATAGCTACTATTTTCCCAAGGCGCGAAAAAACTTCAGGAGGCTTAGGGGAGACATCATTAACTGATTCTTGTTTACTTTTGCCAATCAAGACAAGCTGATGCTCATATATAATGTTACCATAAATATAGATGAAAGTGTTCATGACAATTGGTTGTTATGGATGCAGGAAACACACATTCCAGAGATGTTGGCAACAGGAAAATTTTCCCATGCCAAAATGACCAAGGTCTTGGTCGAGGAAGAAATGGGCGGAGTCACGTATTCCATCCAATATACCACAAAGGATAGAATTACTTTAGAAGCCTATTACAAGGAAGATGCTGAACGATTACGGGCAGATGCACAAAAATATTTCCCAAACAAATTTGTTGCCTTTAGAACGGAATTGGAAGTAATTAACCAACAAATTCCTTAGCTTTTTAAGTTTTCATTTATCTAAATATTTCTTTGTGCTAAACGATACCTGTTCAATTTAAGCAACTAATTATGGATGGTTTTTAAATAATTAAAAAAGGGTCAGGCTTATAAAAAGTCTGACCCTTGTTAATTTAAACCTACATGTTTATCGAGATAGTGTCCAAACGTCATTGCTATGAGTTTCTCCTCCATAATCATAACCACCAATAAACCAGATTTTATCATCAAAAACAGTGCAAGTATTACCATCCCTTACGCCGAAAGGAGCATTTAACAATAATCTCTCCCAAGTTGCAGCACTATCACTGCTTTTCCATATACCATAATAACTATACCATAACTCATTATCGTAAGGCAAAACAGTAAGGCTAGAACCACCATGAAATGATGTATCATCATTATCTTTTGCTTTGGTCCAATTGACACCATCCTCACTATACCAAACATCTGATAAGCGAGAACCACTAGAGCCACCTGCAATCCACATTTTATCATCAAAAACAAAAGATGAAGCAACGCTCCTTTGGGAAAATGACGCTGACCCTGTTGCCTCAGTCCAAGTGACACCATCCTTACTATACCAAACATCATTATACTGTGAAGCACGATAAGAACCGCCAATAACCCACATTTTTCCATCGAATACAACAGATGCATGGGAATTCCTTTCAGAAAAACCAGCATCTGATGTAGCCTCAGTCCATGTAATACCATCCTCACTATACCAAACATCATTATACCGTGAAGTACGATCAGCACCGCCAATAACCCACATTTTTCCATCAAATACAACAGATGTATGGAGACGCCTTTCAGAAAAACCAGCATCTGATGTAGCTTCTGTCCATGTAATGCCATCCTCGCTATACCAAACATCTTTTAGGATACCACTATCGTTATAACCTCCAATGACCCAAATTTTTTCATCATAAACAAGTGTAGTGTGATTGGATCTTCCTGGAAAAGAAGCGTTAGCGGTTACAGTCTCTATATCAAAATCGATAACGCTAGTAAAAGACAGAATCGTACTTACCGTTGCCCCTCCATTATTATCTATCGCTTCTACTTTCCAGTAATAGGTCTCATTAAGTGTTAGAGCTTCAGTAACCTTAAAACTAGTAGCACTTATGTTTTCTACTAAAAGTGTAGCTGGGTTTTCTTCCGTACCTAAGTAAACATTATAAGTAATGGTGTCGCCATCAGCATCGGTAGCTGCTTCCCAACTTAGGGTGGGAAATACCGATGCTTCCCGTGCATTGTCAGTAGGTGTTAACAGTTCAAAAGATTCTGGTGGTGTATTTTGGCCTTCACCAGAACCTTCATCAGGACCATTACCATCGTCTTTTGAGCAACTTAGCACGCAAGTCAATATACTTGCTGATAAAAAAAACTGTTGACATATTTTCATTGTGATAATTTTTATTGTTCATACAAAAATATTTACTTACAACCTGGCTTGGTTTGTCAAAAACTCACAATTTCACCTGTCAACAATAAGATACCACGTTTGCCGAACAAGCAGAAAAAGTGGAGCATTAGAATTTCGACAGCAAAAGCATATATCGAATTTTCATGCTACCTTGCAAAAAAACAGCTGTGTCCAAAAAGAATAAGAAAAAGTTCGGCAATGGTAAACCCAAAAAAGCCAGGAACGGACATAAAGAGGGCGAGGTAAAAGCAAAAAAGCACTTAGGTCAACACTTTCTTAAAGATGAAAATATTGCCAAACAAATTGCCGACACCCTATCGCTCAATGGCTACACCAATGTTTTGGAAATCGGCCCGGGCATGGGCGTACTTACCAAGTATCTGTTATTAAAAGATTTGGATTTGGTCGCTATGGATCTCGACGAAGAATCCATAGTCTATCTTAATCACAGTTTTAGATTGGAGCATCCAAAAGTACTTGAGAAAAATGATCGGCTCAACGTTATTGAGGCAGATTTTCTAAAGTTCGATTTAAAACAACTGTACGGAAATGAACAGTTTGCTATAACTGGAAACTTCCCCTATAACATCTCTAGTCAAATCGTCTTTAAAATGTTGGAGCTGCGGCAGCAAATTCCTGAATTTTCGGGAATGTTTCAAAAAGAAGTAGCGCAACGCATCTGTGAAAAACCGGGCAGTAAAACCTACGGTATCCTATCCGTGTTAGTACAAGCTTTTTATAAAGCCGAATATGTATTCACGGTACATCCACAGGTATTTGACCCACCTCCAAAAGTACAATCAGGTGTTTTGCGATTGACCCGAAGAGCTTCCATAAAACTAAATTGTAATGAGCACCTATTTTTTAAGGTCGTAAAACTGGCTTTCAACCAAAGAAGGAAGACTATTCGTAACAGTCTTAAAACATTCGACCTATCCGATAATCTAAAAGAAGATACTATCTTTGACCAACGCCCGGAACAGCTAAGTGTAGCAGATTTTATAGCGTTAACACAGAAGATAGCCAATGACTCCGTTTAAACTCACAGACGAGCTTATAGCTGATATTCAATTAATGATATCAGAAAAAAGGAACACTGACCTTCAGTTGATGATGGGTGAGTTCCACTATGCGGATATTGCTGAAATTGCCGAGGAACTTACGGTAGAAGAAGCTACCTATCTGATCAAGCTTTTGGATAGTGGAAAAACATCTGACATTCTCGCCGAGATGGACGAGGATATCCGAGAGTCCGTATTGAACAATCTTTCGGCAAAGGAGATTGCCGGTGAGCTTGAAGAACTGGATACGGATGATGCTGCCGATATTGTTGGTGAACTTCCAAAAGAAATTGTCCAGGAAGTCATCTCCAAAATTGAGGATAGAGAGCATGCCAAGGACATTGTTGATCTTCTACGTTATGACGAGGATTCTGCAGGTGGTCTTATGGCAAAAGAGTTGGTGAAAGTCAATGAAAACTGGAACGTGCTCACCTGCGTAAAGGAAATGAGGGCACAAGCGGAAAATGTAACCCGTGTACATTCTATTTATGTGGTCGATGATGAAGAAAAATTAAAGGGCAGGCTTTCTTTGAAGGATTTGCTCACGACTTCGACAAAGACCCATATCAAAGATATTTATATTCCAAAGGTAGATTCAGTAGGCGTTAATGAAAAATCTGAAGAGGTTGCCAAAATAATGTCCAAATACGATTTGGAAGCCATTCCAGTTGTAGACGAGATTGGTCGCCTTGTGGGTCGTATTACCATCGATGATATTGTGGATGTTATTCGCGAAGAAGCCGACAAAGATTACCAAATGGCCGCAGGTATCTCACAAGATGTAGAAGCCGATGATAGTATTTGGGAACTGACGCGCGCACGTTTGCCCTGGTTGATTTTAGGACTCTTCGGCGGAGCGGCGGCAGCTTACATTATGGGAGGGTTTGAAGAAATGTTCAGTAAATACACCGTTCTGTTTTTATTTACACCATTGATTGCCGCTATGGCAGGAAATGTAGGGGTGCAATCCAGTGCCATCATTGTCCAAGGTTTGGCAAATGATGACTTAAAGGGCAGCATAAGCAATAGATTGGTAAAGGAAATCGTATTGGCGCTTTTAAATGGGATTATACTGGCAATAATCCTATTGCTTTTTACCTGGGGATGGAAAGGCAATTTTATGACCGCACTTGCCATTTCCATTTCATTGATCGCCGTAATTGTCGTAGCTGGATTTGTAGGCACCTTCACTCCGCTATTTCTACACAAACGCGGTGTTGACCCTGCAATAGCTACAGGCCCTTTTATAACGACCAGCAACGATATTTTTGGAATCTTGATCTATTTTTTGATTGCCAAAATGATTTTAGGGATTTAAATCTTATTTGTTTATTCTTTTTACTCTCTTATTCTAGAAGAATGTTTACTTACTGCAAGAAGAATTATAGTAGTCGACCAATGAATTTATATAATTTAAGTCTCTGAATTTCGACTCATCATATCCATCCTTGATATAATCACATCCTGATAAATATTCTTTTAGTTTTAATAATTTTTTATCCTCTTTGATTAGTCCCCCAAATTCAAAATCGAATGCTTTCTCTCGGGTATTAACTTTGAGGTAATATTTATTAGAGGGTGACTCTTGGAATACTATCGCATTATCGGTGACGTAGACTTCCTTCATAAACTTAGCTCCCGTACCTGTTAAACTAAGATCACTACTCGTTGCCAATAATCCATTACTTTTTACTTTGACCCCTTCATAACAGCTCTCATTTCCTTGCTCATCGAATAAACACACTCTAACATCATTTTTTGATGAAAATGATTTAAACCTCACTTTTTCATTTTTATTTAAGTACGCCACTCTTACTTTCTTTCCAATTTCGTTGCCACCCAAGTTAATAATTGTTCCACCTGCCATAGGGTCACTGGGATCTTTTATGTCTTCGAACACCAAGGTTAGTTCTCCTTCATACCTTGTACCCTTATCATCAATAACATAACCCTTTTGGTTATATATGTTGGATGAATTGGCTAAAGCCTCTTCATAAGCAATTTGAGCACTTTCAAAAATTTCCTCATTAGCCTGATCTATGGATTCTTTAGCACTAGTACCCAATTCTAATCCATTGAGGTGTAAGAATCTTACGGCCTCAACCATAAAATCCCGTGTTTTGTATTTATCAGTAGGATAAAATCTGTTGTCCGTTTTATAAATAATCGGTGCTGTAAGTAGTTTAGAAGCCATTTTAACCTCACCACTAAAAGAATCTTGGGTTATTGTTGCTATGATATAATTATCCAAGTCCACTACAAGTATAGTGTTCACATCAGCAAATCGATAAGTACCTATCATTTTTTCCCGCATGTCCTCTAGCCGGGTCTTTTGTTGAACTGACGGGGATAAATTTCGCGCTACACCCCTAAAAATTTCTTTATGATCTGGATCTATTGCAATTCCAAGGCCAGAAGTTTGGTCAAACAATGCTTGATTTTTCTTGGTTTCTGCAACAAGCTCATCAAATTCATCTTTACTGGCCCTATACCTTTTTTCACTAAAAAAGGAATTTACAGCTTCATGGTTAATTTTCCCTGTCCCATCAAAAAAGTTAAGCTTTGACATTAAAAATTCTGCAATTGCTTTTTTGTTGCTCAATGTAAAAGAAACATATTCCATGTCCACCTCATTCTCATAGGGAATACTATCCTTTGATAGAACAAGCCATTCAAATCGGATATCGTTCCCAACATTCGCAGATTTCCGGTTTACACTTACTATAATTTTTCCAGTATTTTGGTCTACCAGTCGATAAAAGACTTCGGTGCCTACATTATCATCTATCAATTTTAATGAAACCTCTTTTTTATCTATTAGTATAATATCTTTTTTTACCTTTAATTTCTGCGTAAATACGCTCATTGAGAGCATTAGCAAAATTAATGTCGGAAGAGATTTTAGATTCATAGTACTAGTTTTTAACATCTTTTGGCATCTGGTATGCCATTTGTCAAGACTTGATTTAAAGAATCAAAAAACATAAATTATCTTTTAATATCTTGTAGTAAATTGACCTATGACCTGTTTGAATTGACCTATGAGTCGATAAATTTTCAATTTTACGTGTTGCATTGAAAGAAAATTGAAATCCTTTCCAATGCTTTGGAGAAAAAGCTTGAATATGTATTTATATTTAAAAACTGGTCTAAGAAAGTAATCTTATCAATAAAAATTTTAATCAATGAAACCCATCAACCTTAAGCAAAAACACGCTCAATTTACGAAGCAATGGCACCCACATCAAATTGCTATTGTCGATGATATGCAAGTTATCCTAGCAAAAATAAAAGGAGAGTTTGTATGGCATTCGCACGAAAATGAAGATGAACTTTTTCAAGTATTGAAAGGTACTTTGTACATGAAGTTTCGTGATAGAACCGAAGTCGTAAAAGAAGGGGAAATTATTATAGTCCCTAAAGGTGTGGAGCATTGCCCCTCAACAAAAGATGGGGAAGAGGTGCATCTATTACTTTTCGAAAAACAAAATACGGCCCATACCGGTGCGATACAACATGAAATGACCCAAACCGAATATCCCAAAATTTAGGGAATTGCATATATTAGTCTATGAAAATCCTCCACCTAGATACCAACCACCCATTACTTATTGAACAATTTACAGCACTTGGCTTTGAAAACAATGAAGATTATAAGTCGTCCAAAGAGCAAATAGAGAAGAAAATCCATTTGTATGACGGAATCGTTATCAGAAGCAGGTTTACCATTGACCAACAGTTTCTGGACAAAGCAACAAACCTAAAGTTTATAGGGCGTGTTGGAGCAGGCTTGGAAAATATAGATACCCGATATGCCAAACAACAAGATATATTCTTGGCTTCGGCCCCTGAGGGAAATCGTAATGCCGTTGGCGAACACACCTTGGGCTTACTGTTATCCTTATTGAACAAAATACCCAAGGCCAATAAAGAGGTGAAAAAAGGAAAGTGGGACCGAGAAGGGAATCGCGGTACCGAGTTGGATGGTAAAACAGTTGGTATTATTGGTTATGGGAACATGGGCAAAGCTTTTGCCAAAAAGCTCCGGGGCTTTGACGTGGAAATTATCTGTTTTGATATTATTGGCGGTGTCGGCGATGAAAATGCAAGACAGGTAGGTATTATGGAGCTTCAACAAAAATCCGATATCATAAGTCTACATGTACCAGAAACGGAACTTAGCATTGGCATGGTCAATTCAGAATTTATAAAAGCATTTCATAAACCGTTTTGGTTATTGAATACCGCAAGGGGCAAATGTGTCATCACCAAAGATTTGGTCGATGGATTAAAGTCAGGGGAAATTCTGGGTGCGGGACTGGATGTACTGGAATACGAGAAAAAATCGTTCGAAAATATGTTCGTCCAAAAACCTAAGGCTTTCAAATACTTACGAAAGGCAAAAAATGTAGTATTGACTCCCCACGTAGCCGGCTGGACTACACAGAGTAAGGAAAAATTGGCACAAACCATCGTGGACAAAATCCAAGCTAGATTTTGCTAAATTTAGCGGGTGAAAAAGACCGTATTTGTTTTTTCTGCCCTTATTGTTTCCTTACTTATCCTGTTCCAACTAAGTAAGTATGCCTACGCTGCAAATGATATTTCCGTAGAAATCGTTATCTCTAGTATCGCAATAGTCTTTTTTGTAATTGGTCTTTATATCAATAGGAAAGCAACACAAAACCAAAAACATCTTCCCGTTCCTATAAATTTCAAGAAGATTGAACAGCTTGGCATTAGCAAACGGGAATATGAAGTTTTGGTCCAAATTTCCAAAGGATTATCCAACAAAGAAATAGCAGATGCGCTTTTTGTCTCGGAAAGCACCATTAAAACACATGTTTCCAATTTATTGCTAAAATTGGATGCCAAACGTCGAACACAGGCAATTCAGAAGGCGAAAGACTTACAAATTTTGGCCATCTAATTTAGTTTCAAACCAAAGTACTATTGTTTTGGTACTTTAGTATGAGTGTTTCTTTCTATCATCCATCTACCTTTATACCAACCAATTAAAACGTGTAAACATGAAAAAAACAGTATTTAAGTTTGGAATGTACGGGGCAGTTGCTATTTCCGCCCTCTTTTTGACAAGTTGGCTCGCCTTAAGCGATTTATCATTCTCCACACAAGAGGTATTGGGCTATATCTCTATTATTCTCTCGTTGTGTTTTGTCTATTTTGGCATCAAAAGTTATAGGGACACAGAAAATAATGGAAAAATCAGTTTTAAGAAAGCGCTGGTTATTGGAGTGCTCATAAGTCTTATTGTGTCTGTAATCTTTGGAATTCTCGATGTGTTTTACATCAAAGTGATCAACCCCGATTTCACAGCCGAGTATTATGAAAGCTCCATTGAAACTATGAAAGCTTCTCTTCCTAAAATGGAGTTTGAAGCAAAATTGGCTGAAATGGAGTCCCAGAAAGCATTGTTTGCCAATCCGTTTTTCTCTTTTGCTATAATGGGCATGACCGTTTTTGTGATTGGGTTTATCATTTCCCTAATTTCGGCTTTGACACTTCAACGTAAATGACCATATCATGACTATTGATGCTAAAACACCTGATGAATATATCAGTAAACTTCCAGAAGAGCGTAAAGAAGCATTTTCTAAACTGCGGAAAACAATCAAGACAAACCTACCAACTGGATTTGAGGAGTGTATCAACTATAAAATGATTGGATATGTGGTACCCCACTCTATTTATCCCGAAGGATATCATTGTGACCCTAAACTACCCTTGCCATTTATTAATATAGCTTCACAAAAACATTTTATAGCATTGTACCACTCAGGAATCTATGCTGATACGGAACTATCAGATTGGTTTGCTAGAGAATACTCCCAAGTGATAAAGACAAAATTGGACATGGGCAAAAGCTGTATTCGATTTAAAAAAATGGAAAGCATTCCTTTTGAGCTCATTGCCAAACTATGTCAAAAAATGACCGTAAAGGATTGGATATCGCTATATGAGAAAAATATAAAACGCTAAATGTGTATTACCTAATCCATTTTTCAATCAGGTGCAATACAATTTATTAAGAACTTTAGAGTTTAAGACGTAGTGGAATCAGTAAAGCATTAAAAACAGAAAAGTGCAACCACTGTAAACTTGGTTGTATCTTAGTCCAAAAAATAGCAAAACTTGACTTTGGGAGCCTGTTGATAAAGCTTTTCTGTAGCTAATAAAATATTCCTTAATTTTAACCATGTTCAACCAACAAATTTAAAATTACAATGTCCGAAGAAAACAAAGACACCAATGAAACCGAAGGAGGTTTTGAAAAAACTAAAGAAGAAGCCAAAGAAGCGGCAAAAGATTTTGAAAAGGATGTAAAGGATACTTTTGATCCTGCTAATCCAGATAGTGGCAAAACAGTGGCATTGATTGCGCACTTAACCTTTATCGGTTGGATTATTGCTATCATTATGAACAATAACAATAAGACCGAGATAGGTTCTTTTTACGTGAGACAGGTACTTGGAATTTTTCTAGTGGGACTTGTATTAGGTATAATACCAATTGTAAATCTAATTGGATGGATTTTTCCACTAGTATTATGGATTATGAGCCTCATTGGCGCTATAAACGGTACTCAAAAACCAGTATTCTTGGTAGGGGAGTATTTCCAAAATTGGTTTAAAGGATTATAATAAAAAAAGCCAGAAAATTATCTTCTGGCTTTTTTATTTACTAATATTATCGTAATATTGCAATATAATTTTACACTCTAAATATATCATAATAGTTGGGAGCCTCCAAAACACATATGTTTTCGTTAACTCAAAATGAGCTGGCACAAGTAGCCAAAGTCTTGGCCCACCCAGCACGCATAGCCATTTTGGAATACATAAGCAGACAGGAAAATTGCATCTGCAATGATTTGGTCGATGTGATTGGACTCGCTCAGCCAACCATATCACAGCACTTGAACGAAATAAAAAAGATTGGGCTTCTTAAAGGTACTTTTGAAGGCAAAAATCTTTGTTATTGCATCAATGAGAAACGATGGGAAGAATTACAACATTCCTTTCATACATTTTTTACCAATATTAACTATAACTGTTGTTAATCATGAACACTGCTGATTTTTTATCGTTATTAAAACAACACCAAGACAAGAGCTTACTTTTTGAATATACCAAGGGTAAATTTGTAGGTGCAAACTACCATATCACGGAAATAAAAAATATCGTGATAGACGCTGTAGATTGTGGTGCTGGAACAGACTATTGGAAAGAAACCATTGTACAACTTTGGGAAAGCCCCCAGGAAAAAGAGAAAAAAGAATTTATGTCAGCTTACAAAGCTTTGGGCATTCTCAATAAGGTAGATCGAATAAAACCTATGGTGAGGGATGCGGAAATCAAGTTTGAATATAGCAACGAAGCTTTTCACACAGCACAACTTTTTGTAGACGATTATAGTATGGATAAGAATTCATTGGTTTTAAAACTATCTGTCCAAAAAACCGATTGCAAGGCAAAAGAAACCTGTGGAATAGTCGAGACGGAAACAGAAACCATATCATCATCAAAAAACAGCTGCGCTCCGGGAAGCGGTTGCTGTTAGCTTCTTATCATGCATGTTCGTGAAATGAAAAGATCCGATTGGGAAGAAGTAGCCCAAATATATGCGCAAGGAATGGCTACTGGCTTTGCAACTTTTGAACAAAAAGTTCCAGACTACCCCATTTGGGATAGTGCACATACATCTAAATGTCGATTGGTAGCAGTCAAAGAAAACACTATTTTGGGATGGGCAGCACTATCACAGATCTCCAATAGGTATGTTTATAGAGGTGTAGGCGAAATAAGTGTTTATATCGATTTGAAAAACCAAGGAAAGGGCATCGGCAAACAACTGATGCATCAATTGATCGATAACAGTGAGAAAGAAGGGTTTTGGACATTACAATCCAGTATTTTTCCTGAAAATGAAGCAAGTATCCATCTCCATAAAAAAGTTGGTTTTCGTTTTATTGGCAAACGCGAGCGTATAGGCAAGATCAACGGTATTTGGAAAGATAATTTGTTATTTGAAAAAAGAAGTAAAATTGTTGGAGTAGATTAATCATCAAATCAAAAAAAAAATGAAAAATGTATTGGTCCTTTGTACAGGAAACTCATGCAGAAGCCAAATGGCACACGGATATTTAAATTATTTTCAAAATGCCTTGGCAACTATTTACAGTGCTGGCATAGAAACGCATGGATTAAATCCTGGCGCAGTTGCAATAATGAAGGAGGATGGAATAGATATTTCATCGCACACCTCTAACCATGTGGACGAGTACGATGGGATAAAGTGGGACTACATAATTACGGTCTGTGACCATGCAAAGGAAAATTGCCCTTTTATCCCCGCAGAAAATGCTGAAAGAATACATCATAACTTCTTTGATCCTTCAAAAGTGATAGGAACAGAGGATAAAAAACATGAAGCTTTTTTAAAGGCCAGAAACGAAATCAAAGAATTTTGTCAGGACTTTGTAAAAGAAGAATTGTTGAACTAGGATCTGGTAAGTCTTGTTCAGTACGTGGCAGTTGAATTATTTCCTTCTGCCATTTTTTGTTCCAATTCCGCTTGAAATTCTTCCATTACGGGCTTAACAGTGCTCTCGGGCAAATCAGCGATTTTAATGTACATCAATCCATCGACCGAATTGTTGAACAACGGGTCAACATTAAAAGCAACTACTTTTGCATTTTGCTTAATATACTTCTTGATGAGGACTGGCAGACGAAGACTCCCAGGTTCTACTTCATTAATGAGCTTATCGAACTTGTTCAAATCGGCTTGGGTCTCGTCAAAAATAAATTCTTTATCCGCATCTTTTAATTTGACCTTAAATTCTTTTTTGGGATGAACATATTGAGCCACATATGGGTCCCAGTAGTTTGATTTCATGAACTCGATCATCAACGATTTTGAGAAATTGGAGAACTGATTACTGATACTTACGCCTCCTATCAAGTATTTATGCTCAGGATGTCGTAAAGTCGTGTGTACAATCCCTTTCCATAATAAAAATAAGGGCATTGGTTTTTGTTGGTATTTTTTTACAATGTAAGCCCTTCCCATTTCAATGGACTTTTCCATCATCCCATACAACTCTGGTTCAAAACGAAAAAGATCCTGAAGGTAAAACCCATCTATTCCATACTGTTTGTAAATCTGTGAACCAAGTCCCATACGATACGCACCAACTATGGCCTTGTCCTCATCATCCCAAAGAAAAAGATGATGGTAATAGGAATCAAAATCATCCAAATCGATTGCATTGTTGGTGCCCTCCCCAACTTCCCTAAATGTTATTTCTCGTTGCCTTCCAATTTCATTTAAAATGAAGGGCATATCGTTCTGCTGAGCAAGATACACTTCGTAATTTTTGCTTTGTAGCATTCTACAGCCTTTCTCGCGCAATTTTTCTATTTCCCCCTCCAATACGGCAGCGCTTACCGCAGTTGCTATTTTTTTTGGTGTCTTTGGAATTTTTAATGTGGTAGGTACTTTATCTATTAAGCGCTCTTTTTCAAAAGCATTTGCAAGCAAGTATGTCTTTTTTCGCAATAATTCTGTAAAAGATTCCAAGGTCTCTTCTTCTTTTTGTGCATTAACAGGGATGGGCTGTCCAATCCTTACCTTTATGGGTCGTGTACTTTGTGAAGTAAGCTCCGATGGAAGTTTAGCTGTTCTAAAGACATCGTTCAGTTTAGATAACCTGTAAAAAAGGCGACTGTTTCGTGCATGAAAATAAATGGGTACAACTGGGACTTCTGCCTTTCGTATCAACTTTAGCGCAGCCTCTTCCCAAGGTTTATCAACGACCAACTTTCCATCTTTATAGGTTGATACCTCACCAGCCGGGAAAATACCCAGTGGATGCCCTTCCCGTAAATGCAAAAGTGCATTCTTAAAGCCCATAATACTGCTCTTTGCATCCTTATGGTTTTCAAAAGGGTTGACAGGCATTATATAAGGCTTGATCGGCTCAATACGGTGTAGCAAAAAGTTAGCGATGATTTTAAAGTCCTCCCGTTCTTGAAGCATTAGCTTTAATAACAATACACCATCTATTCCTCCCAAAGGGTGATTGCTAATGGTAATGTAGGGACCGTCTTTTGGAAGGCGCTTTAAATCTTCTTCTGGAATATCAAAATCAATTTCATAATGGTCCAAAATGGAATCCAGGAATTCCTTCCCCGGAAGCGATTTATTCTTATTGTAAAAATGATTTATTGAGGTAATCTTGGTCGCCACCATTAAAAGCCAACCCACAAAGGTTCCCAAAAATCCGTATTTGTCCAGATGAATGACTTTTGCTACCTCTTTCGCAGAAACCAACCCCATAAATTATTAATTAGGTAACCGTAAAGATAGAAAAATACCCTAACTGGGCTTTCGGGCAAAAATGATTTTTGCTTTTATTTTACGACAAGCTGCACAGTCTCCCTACCACGCTGTTCTACAAGGACGGACCTTCCGTTCTGGAGTGATTTTACCGCCTTATCATTAAAATGTCTGATTGTATAGAGCGAAACATCTTCGTGACATACGACTTTAAACTTTCGTTTTAACTCATTCAACATAGCCTGCAAACCATTGAACTTGTTGTCCAAACAAACAGAGAAACTTATAGCGGAGTTCTGAATCAAATCCACCTTCATCCTGTGGTGATGGAACAGTTTGAATATTTCGCTGATGTTATCTTCCATGATAAACGAAAAATCCAAAGAAGATAATTTTATGAGCACTTGGTTCTTTTTAACAATGAAGCATGGCACTTCGGGGGATATTCCTTTTCCCTTTGCAACCCGTGTTCCATCCTCCTTAGGATTAAGAAAGGATTTAACATGCAACGGAATCTCCTTTCTTTGTAAGGGCTGTAATGTTTTTGGATGAATTACGGAAGCTCCGTAAAAAGCCAATTCTATAGCCTCTCGGTATGAAATTTCATTAAGCAGTTGGGTTTCCTTAAAATTTCTGGGGTCTGCGTTCAAAACACCGGGAACATCCTTCCAAATCGTAACCGAATCGGCATTGAGGCAATACGCTAAAATAGCAGCCGTATAATCCGAACCCTCCCTCCCTAAAGTTGTGGTGAAATTGTTATCATCACTTCCCAAAAAACCTTGGGTAATATTCAACTGGGACACATCGATTCTATTAGAAATCTCTTTTTGGGTTCGTTCCCAATTCACAGAGGCATCTCTGTACGTATTGTCAGTTTTAATCAAATTACGAACATCTTGCCATATGTTCGGCATGTCCACTTCCTTAAAATATTCACTGACTATAGTTGTTGATATCAATTCTCCATAGCCCACTACTTGATCATAAACAAAAGCATATTTGGGTGATTTGTTCCAGGTCAGAAATCCTTTTACCTCTTCAAAAAGGAGCTTTACTTTCTCATAAACAAGGTGGTTTTTGTTTTTAAATAAATCGGCCAAGATACTTTCATGATAATCAATGACTTCTTGCAGAGAAGAGGATATCGTTTTTTTGTCCTCAAAATAAGAAGTGACCACTTTTTCCATTGCATTTGTCGTTTTTCCCATTGCGGATATAACGACCAATGTGTTTTCATGACCTACTTGCTGTAGAACAGCTACAATATTCTTTACCCCATTGGCATCCTTTACCGATGCCCCACCAAACTTAAAAATTCTCATTTATCCAGTTCTATATTCTTTAGATCGTATTATTGAATACTATCTATATATTTTTTGATTCCTTTCTCGTCCAATTGAACAACATCCCAATCCCGCATAACATTTGCTCCTTGCTTTTCATAAAATTTGATAGCAGGTTCATTCCAATCCAATACTTCCCAAGAGATGCGTTTTACACCTAAAGTATGTCCATATTTTACCACCTGATCTAACAGGGCTGTTCCCAAACCACTTCCTCGCATGGCTTCGGACACGATTAAATCCTCCAAATGAATCACGGGCCCTTTCCATGTTGAATATCTGGGATATACCAACGCAATACCAACGATCTTGTCATTTTTCTCAGCAACAAAACAATGAAAAAGCTTTTTATCCCCAAACCCATCCTTGATTAAATCTGCTTTGGTAACTTCAACCGCATTGGATTCTTTTTCAAAATCGGCCAATTCTTGAACAAGCGCCAATACTTGCCCCATATCCCCTTCTTTTGCTTCTCTGATTAAATGATTCATATTGTTACAAATAAAACTCAAAGTTATAAATTTAAAATACTTTGCGTTATCGAAAACGATGTAGTATCACAAAATACCCGATATTTGTCACCAAATAAAACACCTGCCCTTATGGATAAAAAAACCATGACCCTTGGAGAGTTCATCATCGAAAATCAAGATTCCTTTCAATATACCTCAGGCGAATTATCCAGACTTTTAAACGGTCTACGATTAGCGGCAAAAGTTGTGAATCATGAAGTCAACAAAGCAGGTTTGGTAGACATTATAGGTGCTGCTGGAGATACTAACATACAAGGGGAAAACCAGCAGAAGTTGGATGTCATGGCCAACGAAAAGTTTATACAGACATTGTCCAAGCGTGAAATTGTGTGCGGTATCGCATCAGAAGAGGAAGATGATTTTATAAGCATCAATAGTTTCGATAAGCAACATCAAAACAAATACATTGTATTGATAGACCCACTGGACGGTTCTTCGAACATCGATGTCAACGTATCCGTGGGTACTATTTTTTCAATCTATAGACGAGTTACACCTGTTGGAACGCCCGTGACACTGGAAGATTTTCTACAACCAGGAAGAAATCAAGTTGCTGCAGGTTATATTGTTTATGGAACTTCAACCATGCTTGTATATACCACTGGAGATGGAGTTAACGGCTTTACGTTGAATCCTGCTCTGGGAACTTTTTACCTATCCCACCCAGATATGGAATTTCCAGAGACTGGAAAAATCTATTCGGTAAACGAAGGCAACTATGTACATTTTCCTAAAGGTGTAAAAGATTATATCAAATACTGTCAAGAAGAGGAAGGCGATAGACCATATATTTCCAGATACATAGGTTCTTTAGTATCCGATTTTCACAGAAATATGATAAAGGGCGGTATATATCTGTATCCTAAAAGTAGTAAAGCTGAAGAAGGCAAACTGCGCCTACTTTATGAGTGCAATCCTATGGCATTTTTGGCCGAACAGGCGAATGGCAAGGCCAGCGACGGATTTAACCCTATAATGGATATAATTCCAAAAGAGTTGCACCAACGCGTACCTTTCTTCTGCGGAAGTAAAAAAATGGTAGAGAAGGCAGAAGAATTTATGGCGGCCAAGAGCTAGTGCTCTAGAACGTACTGATACGCTTCAAAAGATATTTTCCCTTCAAAAATATCGAACGATTTTTTTATGATCCGTTCCGCATCTTTGGAAGGATATCCCAAGGCAACGGCATATTTCTCGATCAATCTTACTTGATCTTCATCAATAGTGTGATCTGCAAATGCCATTTGGAAGAACTCAAAAAGTCGCTTTAGTCTTTTCTCGCCGCTATGCGGTGTTTCTATAGGATACCTGTTCTCCTTTTTCATTACCTCCTTATATTCGGCATCGGTAATGTTCAACTTAAAGGCGAACCTATCAAGAACAGCTTTTTCCTTTGGATTAACTTCTCCATCAACGGCAGCTAAAGAAGCTAAAGTTGCAAAATGTGCAAGATTTTTTCGCTTTTCTCCGTGCTCGTAGAGATCAATAATTGGCATATGTTAAAATTTTTCTGCGCAAATATAATTCTTTTTAAAAGCATAGATTGCTTAGGCCAATCATTATTTTGGCGTTTCCCAAAACCAATGTTTTGGGCCGCGCTATCCGTTACAAAGCCTCGGGCATTTGCAATGCCCTACGTGTTTTTCACTACTATCGCTAACGCAAGCTACTTTTAAAATTTGTAAATTCACACAGCTATGAAAACTCCTCTTTTACAATTCACTGACCGCGGAATTTACTGTGATGCGGCCAATGTTTATTTAGACCCATGGAAACCCGTGGACAAAGCCATTATTTCCCATGGCCATGCAGACCATAGTCGCTGGGGACATAAAAAATATATTACCCACCATCGTAACATACCGATTATAAAACATCGACTTGGTAACATCAACGTTACAGGAAAAGAATGGGGCGAAACATTCACCATTCAAGGGGTCAAATTCAGTTTGTACCCTGCAGGACATATTGTAGGTTCATCACAGATAAGAGTAGAATATAAAGGTGAAATTTGGGTTTTTACAGGAGATTATAAGATTGAAGATGATGGGTTGACCACCCCTTACGAATCCATAAAATGCCATACGTTCATTACCGAATGTACTTTTGGATTGCCCGCTTTTCTATGGACTCCCCAAAAGGAAGTCTTTGAAAGCATTAATTCTTGGTGGAGCCAGAACAAAGCTGACGGCAACACCTCTATCCTATTTGGATATTCACTGGGAAAAGCACAACGATTGCTAAAACATCTTGACCCATCCATAGGAAAAATATATACCCATGGTGCGGTAGAGAAGATGACCCAAGTACTACGCCCTTTAGTCAATTTCCCAGAAACGGAACTGATTACCCGAGACACTAAAAAAGAAGATATCAGAGGAAATATTGTCATTGCTCCACCTTCTGCGCATGGCAGTACCTGGATTCGTAAAATGGTGCCTTACGTTACCGCCTCCGCGAGTGGTTGGATGGCATTTCGTGGTGCACGCCGCAGGCGTGCCATCGATAAAGGCTTTGTATTGAGCGACCATTGCGACTGGCCAGGATTATTGAGCGCTATAAAAAACACTGGAGCCGAAAAGATTATCTGCACCCATGGCTACACTGAAATTTTTTCAAAATACCTAAGAGAACTAGGTTACGATGCCCGTACGGAGACCACACAATACGAAGGTGAAAGCCCTTCCCCTACGCCTGCGGACGAAGGAGAAGTTATTGAAAACACACAATACTGATGGCTACAGATACTCAAATCACTACCGAGCAAAAACCCACCTCTGGGGGGATGGGGGGCTTTGCAGATCTCATAAAAACGTTGGACAGCACCAACAAGACCAATGCAAAAGTCCAAGCGTTGGTAGATTATTTTCAAAAGGCCAGTCCTAAAGATAAAGTTTGGACCATAGCCATACTCTCGCACCGTAGACCTCCCAGGCCCGTTAATACGACTTTACTTCGCGAATGGGCGGCAGAATTGGCAAACATCCCATTATGGTTGTTCGAGGAAAGTTACCATATTGTTGGCGATTTAGCGGAGACCATTGCGTTGATCATTCCAGCTGGGGAAACATCGACCAAAAAAAGTCTGACCAATTATTTGGAAGAAATGATTGCACTAAAACCCAAAACCGAAGAAGAAAAAAAGACCTATCTCTTCAATAATTGGAGCCAACTAAATTATTATGAACGCTTTGTTTTCACCAAGTTGATTACAGGAGGATTTCGAATAGGAATCAGTCAAAAATTGATGACCAAAGCACTTTCCAAAGCAACCGAAATCGACGAAGATGTATTGGCTTACAAACTTATGGGCAATTGGAACCCGAACACCATCACTTTTGAAGATTTGGTACTACAGGAAAATGAGAGCGACTATCTCTCCAAACCATATCCCTTTTATCTGGCCTATGCCATTGAAGATGAGGTTTCAGATTTAGGAAATGTAGAAGATTGGTCTATCGAGCATAAATGGGACGGCATACGTTCTCAAGTCATCATTAGAAACGACGAGCTTTTTGTCTGGAGCCGTGGTGAAGAATTGGTGACGGATAAATATCCAGAATTCCAAAATTTTATTGGGGTGATTCCAAATGGGACCGTTCTGGATGGGGAACTGCTTCCCTACCCCAATGGCGAAATTGGCACTTTTAATGATTTACAGACCCGCATCGGTCGAAAAACAGTTTCCAAAGCACTTTTAAAGAAAACCCCAGTAGTCCTAAAAGTGTATGATTTGCTGGAATGGGAAGGAGAAGATGTTAGAACTTGGAAATTTCTAGAAAGAAGAAAAAACCTCGAAAAACTTTATAGTTCGGTGGTTTCGACTCCGCTCAACCACCAAAAAGATGAAAATTTGGTCACTGAGCGTAGCCGAAGTTACCTACCATTACTTTTGTCCGAACGCTTAGACTTCAATTCTTGGGGCGAAGTAGCCCAAGAGCGACTAAAGTCCAGAGATATGCGAAGCGAAGGTTTAATGCTGAAAAGAAAAGATTCTGCCTATCAAGTAGGTCGTAAAAAAGGAGATTGGTGGAAGTGGAAAGTCGATCCCTTGACCGTTGATGCGGTGCTCACCTATGCCATGCGAGGTCATGGACGACGAAGCAATCTATTTACCGACTATACATTTGCATTATGGCAAGAAAAAGAAAATGGAGAGAAAGAATTGGTAACCTTTGCGAAGGCCTATTCTGGATTGACTGATTCAGAATTTAGACTTGTAGATGCTTGGATAAAGAAAAACACCTTGGAACGTTTTGGCCCTGTGCGCAGTGTTACCCCACATCATGTTTTTGAAATTGCGTTTGAAGGGATTGCTTTATCAAAACGGCATAAAAGCGGTGTAGCCACAAGGTTTCCACGTATCTTGCGATGGAGAAAAGATAAAAAGATTGAAGATGTAAATACGTTAGAGGATTTGAAGGCACTGATTCCCTCTCCTCAATCCTCTCCAAAAGAGAGGAAACCATTGAGATAAAAGACAAGTGATAAAGTTCCCTCTCCTTTGGAGAGGGTTAGGGTGAGACTTATGAACAGAAAACAACTTTTTGAGATTGCAGAAACCTGGTTCCAACAGCAGAGCTGGAAACCGTTTGCATTTCAAAAAGAGACTTGGACCGCATTTTTACAAGGCAAACATGGTCTGCTAAATGCACCAACGGGAAGCGGAAAAACCTATGCCCTATGGTTTCCCATCGTACTCAACTACATCAAAAAACATCCTGACTATAAAACCAGGCACAAGAAAGGGCTAAAAGCAATCTGGATTACACCGCTCCGTGCCCTATCTCAAGAAATTAAACAATCCGCAGAGCGGATAACACAAGATTTAGATACCCAGATGACGGTTGGTATTCGCACAGGAGACACGTCTACCAAGGAACGTTCCAGACAGAAAACCAATATGCCCGACCTATTGATTACGACTCCCGAAAGCCTTCAATTATTGCTTTCGTCAAAAGGTTATGAAAAGGTATTCAAAGATTGCTCGGCGATTGTGGTTGATGAATGGCACGAATTGCTTGGCACGAAACGTGGAGTTCAAATGGAACTGGGTTTGTCCCGGCTAAAAACTATTTGTAGCCACTTACGGATTTGGGGTATTTCAGCTACTATTGGGAATTTAGAACAGGCAAGGGAAGTACTTCTGGGACCAACCTCAGAAGCCCTTCAAAATTCTATTTTGGTTAAAGCTAAGCTCAATAAAAAGATTACGGTTAAGAGCATTATCCCCGAAAAAATGGAAACTTTTCCATGGCGGGGACACCTTGGGCTTCATTTATTAGAAGATGTAGTCCCAATCATTAATTCCAGTAAAACCACATTATTATTCACCAATACCCGAAGCCAGTGTGAAATCTGGTTTCAAAAAATACTGGAAAAACATCCTGAATATGCTGGTGAAATGGCCATGCACCATGGCAGTGTAAACAAGGAGACCCGTATTTGGGTGGAACAGGCCATTCGCAATGAAAGTTTAAAAGCGGTAGTTTGCACATCCAGTCTTGATTTAGGGGTAGATTTTGCTCCTGTGGAAACCGTGGTTCAAATTGGTGGCCCCAAAGGTGTTGCACGTTTTTTACAACGTGCCGGACGTAGCGGGCATAGGCCAGGTGAAGAAAGCGTCATTCACTTTCTACCTACCCATGCCATGGAGCTTATAGAGGCTTCCGCCATGCAGAAGGCGGTTAAACATGAAGCTGTGGAAGATAGAATTCCCTATTTGAACAGTTACGATGTGCTATTACAATATCTTACCACACTGGCGGTTTCTGATGGGTTTTATCCTGAAGAAATTTACTCAGAAATTAAACAAACTTTTTGTTACCAAGCGCTTTCAGAAGATGAATGGCAATGGTTGTTGAATTTTTTGGTCATGGGCAGTCAAAGCCTAAAAACCTACGATGAATACCAAAAAGTCGAAGTCGAAGCCGATGGTAAGTTCAAAGTGAACAATCGGGGTATTGCCATGCGACACCGTTTTCAAATAGGCACTATCGTTGGTGATGCCGCTATTTCAGTTCGCTACCAAAAAGGAGGTTATATAGGTTCTATCGAGGAATATTTTATTTCCAAACTCTCTCCAGGTGATGTCTTCACCTTTGCAGGGAGAAACTTAGAGTTTATCAGAATTAAGGGAATGCAGGCCCATGTTCGCAATTCGACCAAACGCACCAACAAGGTCCCCAGCTGGATGGGGGGGCGCCTAAGTTTTTCAGCCCAAATGTCAGAACTGTTACGACAGGAACTGTATACCGCTGAACTAGCGATTTCAAAACAATCCAATGAAATAAAATCGCTCTCACCCATGTTTACAAAGCAACGAGAAGAGAGTATTGTACCAAGACCTGAAGAGTTCTTGATTGAAACTTTTAAGACCAGGGATGGCTACCATCATATTTTCTATCCCTTTGAAGGCCGAGGGGTGCATGAGGCAATGAGCAGTTTACTATCCTATCGTATCAGTTTGCTTTCCCCGATTACATGCTCATTGGCTTTTAATGACTATGGATTCGAAATGCTTTCTGATAAACCCATTGACATTCAAAATGTATTGGACAACGACCTTTTCAGTACAGAATATATGCTGAGTGACCTTCAAAAGAGCTTGAACAGTAATGAAATGGCTAGACGTAAGTTTCGCGATATTGCGGTAATCAGTGGTATGGTCTTTACAGGGTATCCAGAAAAAGGTGTCAAAATGAAACACCTGCAAAGCAGTTCCCAACTATTGTTCGATGTGTTCAAGGATTTTGAAGCAGATAACTTATTGTATCGACAGGCATTTACGGAAACTTTTGAACACCAGCTCGAGGAAGGGCGTTTACGTTTGGCACTGGAACGAATTGCGAAACAAGAGATTGTTTGGAAGCAATGCGAGAAACCTACACCATTTTCTTTTCCAATTATTACGGATCGACTTCGTGAAAAATTATCCAATGAGAAATTGGCCGATCGTATTAAACGTATGACCAAAATTTTGATGAAATGAACCTTGTAAAATTATTTAACTTTACAAAAAGCTTCACCATGAGTGTTTCAGAACTACAAAATGAAATTATAAAAAATCTACTTTCGATAGAAGATGAGGAAACCTTGATTCTTTTTAAACAATTGTTGAACAATCATGCAAATACTGCTGTATATCAACTCAGCAAAACTGAGAAAAACTTGATTTCAGAAAGTATTACCGATTACAATTCGAACAAGGTTTTGACCAATGAATCTGTTTTTAAAAAGAATGATAAATGGCTAAACGAATAGTTTGGACATCAAAAGCAGATGCTGTTTTCACGAAAATCCTAGAATTTTACAGCGAGAGAAACGGTTCAAAAACCTACAGTCGCAAGCTAAATAAAGAAATCAATGCTAACTTAAAGCTTCTATCCAAATATCCTTTACTGGGGATAAAAACAAATCAATCAAACATTTACGTTCTTATTAAAGGACATTACAAAATATTCTACGAGCTAAAGCTTGATGAAATTATAATTCATCTAATTTGGGATACTAGGCAAAATCCATCTAGTTTAAAACTATAACGTGACCCAATCCATCCAAATAATAAATCAAGAATTCCGACTCCATCCTTTAGGGGGAATTTTTTGGGTGGAAAAATCAATGCTATTGATCAGTGATGTGCACTTGGGAAAGGTAGCCCATTTTAGAAAGTTTGGAGCGGCCGTACCGCAAAAAGCCATCCATAAAAATTTTATGCTCTTGGATGAAATCGTTAGTGAATTTCAACCCTTTCAAATTTGTTTTCTTGGGGATTTGTTTCATTCCTCATTGAACAAAGAATGGCGGCTGTTTGAAAATTGGGTGGGGAAAACACCAGCAGAGATTGTTCTTGTAGCGGGCAATCATGACATCATCGCACCAGAAAAATTTGAAAATCTAGGCATCAGCATATTTCAAGAATTGGAACTCGACGGTTTGTTATTGACGCATCATCCAGAAGAAAAAGAAGGGTTCTTCAATTTTTGCGGACATATTCATCCTGCCATACGATTGAAAGGTTTTGGCAGACAGCGCCTAAAGCTACCATGCTTTTTTAAGAAACCACAACAATTAATCTTACCTGCCTTTGGTAAATTTACTGGAACTTTTGTGCTAGAGCCGACCAAAGAAGATGAGGTTTACGCCATTGTAGAGGACGAAATCATAAAAGTATAGCGAATGCTTTGCCCATAATTTTTCTTCAATCTATATTTGCAGCAAAGTTTTTAGGTTGACCAAAGCCTCCATTTTAGAACTTTTTGAACAGTCTTCCCAACTTGGAAAACTGCACTTTGCCATTGCCCAACCTTTCGACAAGCAGAGAGCGGAAACACCAAAAATAAATCTCTCTGGTCTTACGGGCTCGGCTCTGTCTTTTGCAATTTCTGGAGTTTTTAAGAAAAGTGAGTTTCCCTTCCTAGTGCTATTGAACGATAAAGAGGAAGCGGCTTATTATCTGAACGACTTAGAGCAGTTGATAGGTAAAAACGAAGTGCTTTTTTATCCTGGAAGCTATCGTAGGCCCTATCAGATTGAAGAAACCGATAACGCCAATGTGCTGCTGCGCGCAGAAGTTTTGAACCGCATCAATTCGAGAAAGAAGCCTGCGGTCATCGTAACCTATCCCGATGCACTTTTTGAAAAGGTGGTCACTCGTAAAGAATTGGACAAAAACACCTTGAAAATTAAGTTGGAAGATACGCTCTCACTCGATTTTCTAAACGAAGTGCTTTTTGAGTACCAGTTTAAAAGAGTGGATTTTGTAACCGAACCGGGGGAATTTTCGGTAAGGGGCGGTATTGTGGATGTCTTTTCGTTTTCACATGATGAACCGTACCGTATAGAATTTTTTGGGGATGAAGTTGAGAGCATTAGAACTTTTGATGTAGAAACACAACTATCTACCGAAAAAGTGAAACGCATTGCCATAATACCCAATGTGGAAAATAAGTTTTTACAAGAATCACGAGAAAGTTTTTTAAAATATATCTCTCCACAAACCATCATATTTTCAAAGCAACTGGATTTGGTCTATGCCCGAATCGATTCATTTTTTGAGAAGGCTGAAGATAGTTTCAAAAAACTCAGTGAAGAGATAAGACATTCCAAGCCAGAGGAATTGTTTCTTAACTCTGATCTGTTAAAAAAACAATTGCAGAAGTTTTGTTTGGTGGAAATTAGGGCTTCTGCTACGCTCAGCCCCCCAGATACAGAAACTATATCGGTCACTGAGTCTTTCGACTCAGCTCAAGGTAAACTTAGCCGAAGTGACGAAATAATATTTAATACCAAACCCCAACCCTCCTTCAATAAAAAGTTTGATTTGCTCATTGAAAATCTAAATGAGAATTATGAAGCTGGTTTTACCAATTATATTTTTTGTTCCACAGATCAGCAGGCCAAGCGTTTTCACGACATCTTTGATGATGTGGCTTCGACTACGCTCAGCCAACCAATAAATGAGGTATCGGACACTGAGCATAGTCGAAGTGTTCATTATAAGACCATAGTTTTTCCGCTCTATCAAGGATTTATTGAACATGACTTAAAATTAATCTGCTATACCGACCATCAAATATTTGAGCGTTACCATAAGTTCCAGCTAAAAAACGGTTACGCCAAAAAACAAGCGATTACCTTAAAAGAACTTAACAAGTTAGAGATTGGTGACTATGTCACCCATATTGATCATGGCATAGGCAAGTTTGGCGGACTACAAAAAATAGATGTTGAAGGCAAAAAGCAAGAGGCCATCAAATTAATGTATGGTGAACGTGATATTCTGTACGTGAGCATTCATTCGCTCCACAAGATTTCAAAGTTCAATGGAAAAGATGGCGCACCTCCCAAAATTTACAAACTGGGTTCTGGAGCGTGGAAAAAGATAAAGGACAAGACTAAAAGTCGCGTTAAAAAAATTGCTTTTGACCTCATCAAAATTTACGCAAAGCGCCGATTGGAAAAAGGGTTCCAATACCCTCCCGACAGTTATTTGCAACATGAACTGGAAGCTTCATTCATTTATGAAGATACGCCCGATCAAGAAAAATCCACGCAAGACGTAAAAAAGGACATGGAAAGTGAACGTCCCATGGATCGCTTAATCTGTGGTGATGTTGGGTTTGGAAAAACAGAGGTTGCCATCCGTGCTGCTTTTAAAGCTGTGGACAATGGCAAACAGGTGGCCGTTCTGGTACCCACAACTATTTTGGCATTTCAGCATGCTCGAACGTTTAGAGAACGTTTGAAAGGAATGCCAGTTACTGTCGATTACCTCAACCGATTTAGAACTGCAAAAGAAAAACGTGATATTCACGAACGTTTGTCAGAAGGCAAAATCGATATTATCATCGGTACCCATCAATTGGTGAACAAAAGTGTGCAATTCAAAGATTTGGGACTGCTCATTGTTGATGAAGAACAAAAGTTTGGGGTTGCCGTAAAGGACAAATTAAAGTCCATCAAGGAAAATGTGGATGTGTTGACACTTACGGCAACGCCAATTCCCCGTACGTTACAGTTTAGTTTGATGGCCGCCCGTGACCTTTCGGTAATTACTACCCCTCCACCCAACCGCTACCCTATTGAGAGTAGGGTGATTCGTTTTAACGAAGAAATCATTCGTGATGCTATTTCGTATGAAATCCAACGTGGTGGACAAGTTTTTTTCATACATAATCGAATTGAAAACATTAAAGAGGTGGCCGGGATGATTCAACGACTGGTGCCAGATGCCAAAATTGGAATCGGTCACGGTCAAATGGAAGGCAGGAAATTGGAGACTTTAATGCTCGCATTCATGAATGGGGAATTTGACGTTCTTGTTTCGACTACCATTGTTGAAAGTGGTTTGGATGTCACCAATGCCAACACCATTTTCATTCACAACGCCAATAATTTTGGTCTAAGTGATTTGCACCAAATGCGCGGTAGGGTCGGAAGAAGCAATAAAAAAGCATTCTGTTATTTTATTACTCCGCCACACGAGGTCATGACCACTGATGCCCGAAAACGTATTGAAGCACTAGAACAGTTTACCGAACTTGGGAGTGGCTTCAATATTGCCATGAAAGATTTGGAGATTCGTGGGGCAGGTGATTTATTGGGCGGGGAACAGAGTGGATTTATCAACGAAATTGGTTTTGAAACCTATCAAAAGATTTTGGCAGAAGCGATTGAAGAACTCAAAGAGAACGAGTTTAAAGAGCTGTATGAGGAGGTGGAAGGAGAAAAATCAAAAGTTTTTGTGAAAGAAACCCAACTGGACACCGATTTTGAACTGCTTTTTCCCGATGACTATATCAATAACATCACGGAACGATTAAATCTATATACCCAACTGAACACTATTGAAGACGAAGAAGGTCTAAACAAGTTTGAAGCAGAGCTGGTTGATCGTTTTGGCGAACTGCCTCCCCAAGTTGTAGATTTGTTCAACTCAGTACGTATTAAATGGCTAGCGAACAGTATTGGATTGGAAAAGGCAATCTTGAAAAAGAACAAATTCATTGGATACTTTCTATCGGACCAACAATCCCCATTTTATCAAACTACAGCATTCACAAAGGTCTTGCAATATGTGCAGAGTCATCCACAACAATGCCAGTTAAAAGAAAAGCAGACCCGTAATGGATTACGTTTGTTATTGACTTTTGAAGGAATTACGAGCGTGGAAAAAGCTTTGTTGGCTTTAACTCCACTAAGTAAAAAGATTGAAGTAGTCTCTTAGTAGATTATCTTGAGTTCAAAAGTGTTGGTTATTCTACCATCAAGCTATCTTTTACATTAGTGGTCGTTGAAGTTGTATCTCTGGTTCCATAGAAAGGTAATAACAGGTTTTTATTAGCAAAGCGACCTCCTAAATCTTCATTGAAAGGGGTTTTGACCAAAATCGTATTCCATTTTCCTTCAACGGCGATATACGTCTCTTTAATCAAATCATCACGATCCATGGCATACAAGCAATCTTCGATAACATCAATGAGTTCTTTTCTATACTTGGTCTCTATTTTTTTGATATCAGAGACCTTCATCAATATCAAAAGCTTATCCTCTTTCAACTGCGTAAAATATTCAAAGTTCTCTGTATCCAGGCCATCAACAATATCATAATCCACACAAGACTTTAAAGCAAAGGTCAATGTATCTTTTTGCTGTACGGCTTTTGTCATCTTGCCCATATCAGCATCTAAAAACTGTCTTCTGTCATCAACCTCTTCGATTCCTGCTTGTGGATTGTTAGCACGCATGTACACCCCATACATTGACAAACCAAAAAGAACGGCAAAAACAACGACCAACAGAATGCATCCACAACCTTGCCACAAGGGTCGCTTTGCAGGATCAATACGATTTTCATTCTCTAAGCTCTTCAACATCTTGGGAGTGAACTGTGCTTTTGAATAGGTTTTCTTGCAATTTGAACATTCCGCAACATGGGTCTTGAAAAGTGGTATTATGGGAATCCAGAAAAAATGAAAATACTTGCTAAAAGTTGAGACCGTAAATGAATCCTGAGTTTGGCAATTGGGACAAGCCGTCCGTTTTAACTTTCGCTCTTTAACTTTTGTTGCTCGGATTCCAAAGAAGAAAATCATAAAACAAGTTTTTAATCAAACCAAAAGTAGTGCAACCACTACGTAAAAACTTCACGGTTTTAAGGGGTTTTGAAAAAGAGTGCGAAACCAAAGATGTAAGTATAGGGCAAAAGCCATTTTGCAATTTGGTCATTTATAGCAGACCTTAAGAATAATCTTAGAATTATATTTAAACTATAAAATATTCAACAAGGCCATGTCCAAAAAAACAAAAACCTATTTTAACTGGAGTTCTGGAAAAGACTCAGCATTGGCGCTTTATTATTTGCAACAGCAAAAATACTTGGAAGTCAACCTTTTGATGACCACCTTGAATAAACACCACAATAGAGTTTCCATGCACGGGCTACATAAAGAAGTACTAGAAGCGCAGGCCAAAGCCGTCGGAATACCTTTGGATATCCTTGAAGTTCCAGAAAAGCCAAATATGGAGGAGTACAATGACTTAATGAAAAACAAAGTCCTAGATTTAAAATCCAGAGGATACACGCAGACTGTTTTTGGCGATATTTTTTTAGAGGATTTAAAGCAATATCGAGAAAACATGCTCAGACCCCTTGGCATTGCCCCAATTTTTCCCATTTGGAAGAAAGATACAAAGGCTTTGATTCATGAATTTCTTGAATTAGGTTTCAAGGCGGTAATTGTATGTGTCAACAATTCTAGATTGGATGCATCATTTCTTGGAAAGGGACTGTCCTTGGAACTCATTGAAAAATTTCCAAAAGATGTTGACCCTTGTGGTGAAAACGGGGAATTCCATACGTTCTGTTTTGATGGTCCTATTTTTAAAAATCCCGTTCCTTTTGAAATTGGCGAAAAGGTTTTTAGGGACTATGGCAATCCTTCGGATAAGAAGAACAATATCATGTTTGGGTTTTGTGATATCAAGTTAAAGGCCAACTCTTAAACACCTATAGTATTTAAAAGGCATCATAGACTAATTTTACAAACTCACCTATTTTGTTGGGTTCTAACCAACGTGTCACTAACATCAATCCGGTTTTTTGGTCTATTACAATAAAGTTTCCTCCAAAGCCTGCCGCGTAAAATAAGTGTTCAGGAACTCCTTCCCAATGGCGAGAGCCTTTTTTATTTAACCACCACATATACCCATAGTTGATATTAGGGCCAGAAGACATTGTGGCTTTGCCAATCCAATCTTCACCTATCAATTGTTCATTTTCCCATTTGCCGTTATTAAGGAATACCAAACCAAAGCGGGCCATATCTTCGGTACTGATGAACAGACCAGCTCCCGAATGTCCACCACCTGTTACAGATTTCATTTGCACACCATCAATTTCAGTCCACGCATGGTCATACCCGTACCAGCGCCAAGTCGTCGAGGCATTTATCTTATCCATAAAATTTTCTTTTAGTACCATAGGCAAAGGTTTGCGCCAAACATGGGTAAGCGAATAGGATAAAACATTTACACGAACATCATTATACTCCATTACAGTGCCCGGTTCGTTGAGCTTCCTGAACTTCCAATCGTCCAACCCCCCTTCTTTTTGAGGCCTATCCGCCCAATCTTTCAGTCCCCAAAGCTCTCCCGACCAATCTGAATTCTGTTGTAACAGATGCTCCCAAGTTACCTTACTGTTGTGCTTACCATCAAAAGTACCGTCCCAGATATAGTCTCCAACGTTGTCATCTATATTGGCAATGAGTCCTTTATCTACAGCCAATCCAGCCATAGTGGAAAGAAAACTTTTGGTCACACTAAAGGTCATATCCACCCGCTTGGTATCGCCCCATGATGTAAGAAGGTATCCATTTTTCAAAATCATTCCTGCTGGTCCACCACGTTTTTTAGTAGGCCCCAAAATCTTATGGAAAGGTTCGTGCTGAAAACCTTTCAAAATTGCTTGGCGTAAATCCCGTGAACCCGAATATTCGTTTTCCTTAGCAAAATTCACAGCGGTTTGCAACTTGGTTTCATTAAAAGAAAATTGATTTTTTTCAGCTGCTTTCCATGCTTCATTACGTTCTGGAAAATAGGAATCTTGACAAATTCCAAAATGGGTTGAAAAAGCAAAAAGAAGTAGTACAATTACCTGAGCGGTTTTTTTCATTTTTAGTAACTCTTGGTTTGGGAAATCAAGTTACTAAATGAAAGTTGATTCTAAGAAGTTCTACAAGGATTATCCTAAAATCGTTTCTTTAAGACCAACTCTTCCTTATCATCATAGTAACGCCAAGTACCAACTTGTTGATCATTTTTAAAACGCCCCGTTATTTTTTCAACTCCGTTAGTGTAAAATTCCGTGTAGCGACCATGTTTAAGACCATCCTTTAGTTCAACCTCGAATCTAGGTTTTCCATTTGCATACTTTTTCATAAAAGATTTTGCATTTAGGTCTGTGGGATAAATTGGTTTCAAATTAAAAACAGCTTCGGTAATCTCTTGTTGTTTTACAGGTTGATTTTTAGGTTTAGGTTGCATATTACCCTCTTGAAACTGAGCCTTCTTTTTAACCTTTTCCACATCTTGATAATTGACCACCAACCTGCTTTCGAACAAATCATCTTCTGGCATTAGTTGAAAGCCTGCTTGCGGAAAACAGATAATAAAATCTTTGTTCTTTCTTAATTGTATCCTAGTATTACCATCGGCCAAATCATACATGTTATCATATAAAACAGGGATATTACTGTAAACGAACAAACTGGATTCTCTTTCAAACTTTTCATTAAAATCCTGAAAATCTTTTGAGGTAGATAAGGTCTCTTTTGCCGTAAAGTCGTTGATAATACTTTTTAAGGTGTTGGGATTATTACTGAACACTACATAATCATCTACAGTCGTAAAATAAGGTTTATCAAACTGCTCAAATCGCCCGCCTAACAATAGTTTAAAAAAGCCCTTAATGGAAAGAAAATTGATTTCGTGTTCTTTATAGGTTACAGCCTTAAACTTGACGGGTGTTTTCTTTTTTATTTGTTTTAATACGAAATCCAGATTAGTTTTTGCATCATCTTTACTGTTCGTTTTGAGAACTAAGGCCATTTCGTTTTTTCCTTTCGTAATACTCGATTGGATTTGAAGCAATGCGATTTCATCCCCTATCCAACTTATAAAGTTCTCCTTGATATCAATTTTCAGAAATTTTTCGATTTTTGATATTCCCGCTTCATAGCTATCAAATTGTCCTGGATCATCTTGTTGAACGATCATAAGATTATCATAGAAGTCCGAAAAACTTTCAAACCCATAGCTAACATAAAGGGCAGTCCGCTTCGGAGCAATTTTTGGTACTGTGCGTTCTGCCGTTCCAGATTTTTGTAGTGCTTTTAAATAGTCTTGGTTTGTAGCATCAAGATTTGTAAATCCATCAGCGGTAATAGTGCCATTTTCATCCAAGTCAAAACTGAATCCAGAAAACAAAAAATTTTCATCCATTCTATTGATCCAATCATTGGGCTTATCGGAAAAGCGTTTGTAATACTCATCCAAAAAATCATATTGCAGGTATAACCGGAACAAATCCTCATACCCTACTTTTTTATTGATCTCAATAAAACTTAAATCCCTGCCAAGTACAGGTTCTTGATATTGATCTATTGATGCTTCAACAAGAGTATGGGTATATGAAGCTACCAACTGATTTTTTACAAAGGCCAGGTACATGGTTTCCTTGTTCTTGCGGTCATAGACCTCAAGAATTTCGTGATCATGATAATTTCGCTTGCTCAGCGTGTAATTATCGTTGAGCAAGGTATTCAAATAGGTTTTTAGCAATTTGAGTTTAGCTATACGTTTTAAGTCCAGCACATAAAAAATGCCATAATCTTTGGGCGAGACCATGTGGATGGAAATAAAGAGCGACCTTCCATCAAAAAATTCGAACAGTTTATGATTGTTATTGAAAATCGTGTCGACCTTCTGGATATTCTCTGTCAATTCGGCAAAATATCCATTTTTTTGAAGGTGGTGCCAGCCCTCACTTTTACTTACTTTCTCCCAGCTTTCTACGGGTTTATCGGATTCAATGACGAAAACCGCATCTTTCGGAATTAGATAAATGGATTGTAAATTGGTCTTGGGCGATAAAACAAATATGTAAAGTAGATAACCAATATAGACGAACAATAGTGCCAACAGGCCGAACAGAACTCTTTTTTTCATTATTTATAAGAGATATTTCTTTCTTAACAACGAAAAAGCAAATACTTTAGTTTATTGTTCGCCATATTATAAGGTTTTCAAATCTTTGATTGTTTTGAAAGCCATGTTGACTTGTTCTTCATTGACCAAAATGGTAAACTCATTTGTAGTTGAAATTACCTCATAGAGCACGATACCTTCCCAAGCCAGTCGTTGAAAAATAAAATAATAGATTCCCGGTACGGAAACATTCTCCGCTGGAAGTTTAACGGTTATGGATGAAAGGTTCTCTGCTTTTTGGGTACAACGCTCATGTTTAAAATATCTTTCTACAATGCCATCCATCAAACTACTGATAACAATGTTAATTTCATTTACCCCTCTTGAAGAAGTATAGAACACATCTTGATTGGCATTTACCGCCTCTAAGAGTTTGGCCTGTTGTTGTAAAATGGTATCAGACGCCAAAAAGGTATAATCTGTTAATGAAGAACGTACCGTAATTTCACCAATATTCTTTAAGACCTTTACAATTTTATGCGTTGCACGAAATTCCAAATCATCTGAAAGTCGCTTTAGTGCCATCACTATAGCACCATCTTTTATATCTTTCCCAAGCGCATCGGAGATTTCGGGTTTTATTTGTCTTGATAAGGAAGTTAGATTGATAATGCCTTGTGCAAGGGCGCTTTGCAGGAACGGCTTCTTTTTGATGTAATGTTCGACTACAGCAGATATCGTTTTCATCTTGGTTTGGATTTGAACAAAAATAACATATTGTTACAAATAAAACAAATGGTTAAAAATGATAGAATGCATTTTCCAGATGCTCAATGCTAAACTTCCCTTTATCATTGATTACGGTAATTACATCAAACCGAACATCCGCATCTAGTTCATTTTCCTCGACATAATGATTTGCTGTTGTGACCAAGAGTCCAATTTTCTTCTTATTTATGGTATCCGAAATAGCCTCAAAAAAGCCACTGGTCCTTGATTTTACTTCTACTATGCATAACATATCTTCTTTTTTCGCAATGATATCGATCTCTCCCTTTAGGTATCTATAGTTTCTACTGCATATCTCATAGCCTTCTTGAAGTAGAAAATCCACTGCTTTTTGTTCGCCAAGCTTTCCTAGGTCATTATGTTTTCCCATAAATGCGGAAAAATATTAAAAAAATTATGCAGTTCATCGAAAAATTTAACAGTTCACGGGAAAAACAACGTTAACTATTGTAATTTGTTGGCCCAATTGAACCACACCAACATCAACTAAACATATAGTTGCCCCTAAACTATGGACTTTCTTAACCCCAAACATTGTTATGGAGTATTTCATCAATTGTAATTCCTCACCTTTAGCGGAGTACAATACACCACTGGATAAAACCCGTGCTGAACACTTATACCGAAGGCTAGGTTTTAGCGCATCGGTACAGACCATTACTGCAGCTGTTGGACAGACGGCAGGCAATCTTGTAGATAACCTAATGAACCAAGCCCTAGCGGCACCCGTTATCCCACCCCCGGAATGGGCAGATTGGACAAATGCCAATTACCCGGAAGATGACGACTTGGCCAGACCGATTAAGCGAGCCCAACAAGAAGAGTTCACTCTTTCTTATGTCAACTCGCTACTGGACAATAACCTAAGGGATAGAATGAGCTTCTTTTGGAGCAACCATTTTGTTACAGAGCTAGACGTTTATAATTGTAATTCTTTTCTGTATTACTACATAAATTGTCTACAGCGTAACGCTCTAGGGAATTTTAGAACCTTCGTAAGCGAAATTGGTTTGACCAGTGCCATGCTCTATTATTTAGATGGAGTTAGAAACCGAGGTAACAATCCCAACGAAAATTATGCCCGTGAGCTTTATGAGCTTTTTACCTTGGGAGAAGGCAACGGCTATACTGAAGAAGATATTATAGAAACTTCCAAATCACTCTCTGGATATACTGAACGTGGTGAAGAAGGGTGTACGCAAGTTACTTTTGATTCAGACAATTTTAACACAGATAACAAAACTATTTTTGGTCAAACAGGTAATTGGGGCTATGATGATACCATTGATATTCTCTTTACCCAAAAAGCCGACTTGATCGCAGGTTTTATCTGCAAAAAACTATACGAATTTTTTGTGCACCCTGATTCTACAAACGATCAAGGCGGGAACGCTCCAGATATCATTAATGGAATGGCACAGAGAATGGTTTCCAGTAACTTTGAAATTGCTCCAGTACTTTCAGAATTGTTCAAAAGCCAGCACTTTTTTGATGAAACCGCTATAGGTGTCATTATCAAAAGTCCCTTTGACCTATATCTGAACTTCTTCAAGGAAACCAGTTTTACGTACAATGAAAATGATTTACTAGAAGTTGTTGGTAATTCTACGGTGTTAGGTCAGGAACTGTTTGACCCCTTTGATGTTGCCGGTTGGCAACGGGACCGGGAATGGATCAACACCAATTTTATCATAGGTCGCTGGATAAGCATGGAGGACCTTTTATTAGACTTATATGGAGCAGATTCAGGACAATTTGCGACTTTTGGAGTTGAAGTAACCATCGCCTCAGGAATCGATCCTGGAATGGAAAGTGACCCTGCAGTGGTTGCAAGGGCCATTGTAGACAAATTAACCCCGAAGGGACTTTTAGAGCAATCTCAATATGATGCAGCTATCACTGTTTTTAGAGAACCTTATGAGAACACCAACACAATAGAATCTGGAAATTGGAGAATTACGCTTGAAAATGCAGATGCCCAAGTGTACTTATTGTTACGTCATTTGTCTAGACAACCTGAATTTCAACTTAAATAACCCCTACTACTATGTGCGATACTCATAACGATCACGATACAGATACATCACCACACAAAGGCCTGGAACATGAAGGCCACGATTTAGAACATAAAAACTGGAGCAGACGTTCCTTTATCCAAGCATTGGGTATTGCCGGTTCCGGTTCCATGTTTTTGGGAAGCAACTTACTTACGGCATCTGGACCTTCTCCATTGACCTCAGCAATAGCAGCAGCTGAAACTGACAATATTCTTATTTTGATTCGATTGTCCGGTGGTAACGATGGCTTAAGTACCGTTATTCCTATTCAACAATACGACACCTATGCCAATGCAAGACCCAATATCTATATTCCCGAGAGTAAAGTTTTAAAGCTAACGGATGATTTTGGTGTACCTACCTACATGAGTGCCTTAGAGCCTCTTTGGGGAGAAGGGCAATTCAAAGCAGTTCATGGTGTAGGCTATGAAAGACAAAGCTTATCCCATTTTACGGGGTCGGACATTTTTGCTAATACCGATTTGACCAGCACCGGTTTTTCTGGATTGAATACAGGTTGGATGGGAAGGCATTTTGAAAATATTTATCCAGATTATTTAATCAATCCTCCTGAAGCTCCTGCAGCAATACAGATTGGTAACATAGCAAACTTGGTTTTTCAAGGTGAAGAGACCAACTATGCATTTGTAACGAATAATGTAGATCAACTGGAAGAAATTGCTCAAACCGGGTCTTTCTATGATATTGAAAATGCTCCTTTCGATAATTGTATGTACGGTGATCAACTTAAATTTTTAAGAGGGGTTGCAAATACCACATACGAATATGCTGGGAAAATCCACGCTGCCTACGAAAGAGGAGAAAACCAAGTGGAATACCAAGAGAATGGTTTTGCAAGACAGTTGGCATTGTTGGCTAGGTTAATCAAAGGAAATTTGGGCACAAAAGTGTATATGATTTCTATGGGTGGTTTTGACACTCACGGTAACCAGCCTTTAGCACACGAACGATTGATGTCCAATCTTTCGATAGCGATAAACAATTTTTATGAAGATATTGCCTTTACCCAACAAGATGAACAGGTACTTAGTATGACCTTTTCAGAATTTGGACGAAGAATTTTTGAGAATGGCTCTACAGGTACAGACCACGGAAAAGCTGCACCTACGCTATTCTTTGGATCAGGATTAAAAGGGAGTGCCTTTGTAGGGGAACACCCCTCATTGGATAGCCCTAACAGTCGAGGAAATTTAGATTACACCATGGACTTTAGGGATTTATATGCCACCGTTCTGGCCGAATGGCTTTGTGTTCCAATACCTTTGGTAGAACAACATTTATTGAACCATACCTATGCTCCGGTCAATCTTGGGTTTAATTGTAGTGGTACCGATTTCCCGGATATTGCTATGGATAGTGACCCTCCAACTTTACCAGACACTCCACCAAGTCCGGACGGTATGAATCCAGACCCAGATTTATTGAATACCATTGTTCATAAACCGTATTATCCTTCAGAAAGAAATCCACATATTTATTTGGAAATGCCCGTTGCGGCCCATGTTGATATTCAATTGTATAACATCCTTGGTCAAAATGTAGGTACTGTTTTCAACGAAATGATGTTGGAAGGTTCTGCAGAAATCAACATTAGGGAAAGGATGCGGGATAGCCTATCTACTGGAAAATACATCTATCAAATCCAAGTGGGCGACCAAAGAATGAGCAAATCAGTAATGATTATGTAACAACGAGTAACACTTACATTCCAGAATCCTCCGATAGTGCATCTCCCCACCCCTTTTAGGGTTGCATAATCGGAGGTTTCCTTTTTAGGTCAACTTGGGTTTGTCCTTATCTGTTTTAAATGACAGTGCCTTTTTCACTTCGTGATTTTTGTCTTTGTAGACTTTGGTCACCTCTTTCTTTTCCTCCTTTAAGACGGATTTGAACTTCTCAAGATTCTTCAACTTTTTAGGATTACCAGTACTCATAGCATTAATTTTTATAGGTATATTCTTACAATATATGGAATATCTATATCTCCAACTAAAAATCAATACTGTTTTTGATATCGGCATATTCATAAACTACTTCATAGAAATGGTGAAATCACTCTAATGAAATTCTGTATTTTTGAGGCTTAATCTAAATAGTACATGTCTCAGACTTTATCACCTTCAAGATATACCATTACCGCAGCCTTGCCCTATACCAATGGTCCTATCCATATTGGACATTTGGCAGGGGTATATGTCCCCGCAGATATCTATGCCCGTTATCAAAGATTACAGGGGAAAGATGTTGCTTTTATCTGTGGTAGCGACGAACACGGAGTGGCCATCCCAATGAAGGCAAAAAAAGAAGGTGTTACTCCAAAGGAGATTATTGACAGATACCATGAAATTATTAAAAAGTCTTTTGCTGATTTTGGAATTTCCTTCGATAATTATTCCCGCACCTCGGCAGAAATTCATCATAAGACAGCATCGGATTTTTTTGAAAAATTATACCAACAAGAGGATTTTATAGAAGAGGTCACAGAACAATTGTACGATGATAAAGCCAAGCAGTTTTTAGCAGATAGATTTGTTACGGGTACCTGTCCAAAATGTGGGTATGAAGAAGCTTACGGAGATCAGTGCGAGAATTGTGGTTCTTCCCTCAATGCAACGGATTTGATCAATCCAAAATCTACCATAACAGGTGGTATTCCAATATTGAAAAAGACCAAACATTGGTTTCTACCACTGGACCGTTATGAAGATTTTTTAAAAGAATGGATTTTGGAAGGCCACAAAAACGATTGGAAACCCAATGTCTACGGTCAATGTAAATCTTGGATAGATGATGGTTTAAAACCACGTGCCGTTACGCGCGATTTGGATTGGGGTATTCCAGTACCTGTTGAAGGTGGTGAAGGAAAGGTACTCTATGTTTGGTTCGATGCGCCCATTGGCTATATCTCTTCAACTAAGGAATGGGCAAAAAGAGAGGGAAAAAATTGGGAGCCCTATTGGAAAGATAAAGAGAGTAAATTGCTTCACTTTATTGGTAAGGACAACATCGTTTTTCACTGTATTATCTTTCCGAGCATGCTAAAGGCACATGGCGACTTTATCTTACCGGAAAATGTACCAGCAAATGAATTTCTAAACTTAGAAGGCAACAAGCTATCTACATCCAAAAATTGGGCGGTTTGGTTGCATGAGTATTTGGTTGAATTTCCAAATATGGAAGATGTGCTTCGCTACACATTGACTGCCAATGCCCCTGAAACAAAGGATAATGATTTTACATGGAAGGATTTTCAAGCGAGAAATAACAACGAACTAGTTGCCATTTTTGGAAATTTTATAAACAGGGTAGCAGTCTTAACGCATAAATATTATGATGGTGTAATTCCCACCCCTGATGCATTTCAAGATGTTGACAAAGAAACTTTGAAGTCTTTACAGAATTTTCCAGCGCTTATTTCCAGTTCTCTGGAACGCTACCGATTTAGGGAAGCAAGTCAAGAATTAATGAACTTGGCGCGATTGGGCAATAAATATTTAGCAGACGAAGAGCCTTGGAAATTGATAAAAACTGATGCGGAGCGTACCAAAACAGTGATGTTCGTTGCACTTCAGATTGCTACTGGACTGGCTGTGCTCAGCGAACCGTTTTTACCATTTACCTCCAAGAAATTAAAAACCATTCTCAATATCGGTTCAGGTAGTCATACTGAGCCTATCGAAGGAGCGGTCGATACCTCTTGGAATACTATTGAAACCCAAGAAACTCTGCTCTCATCAGGACATCAAATTAATAAAAGTGAATTGTTGTTCCGCAAAGTAGAGGACAACGAAATTGAAGCACAATTGGAGAAACTTGAAGCTACAAAAAAAGCAAATGCTTCGACAGAGCTCAGCACAAGTCAAATGGAAAAAGAAGTTATGGCACAAAAAGATACCATCACCTTTGATGATTTTACCAAATTGGATATGCGGGTGGGAACAATTATAGCTGCAGAAAAAATGCCTAAAGCCAATAAACTTTTGGTGTTAAAAGTAGATACTGGTTTGGATACCCGGACCATCGTTTCTGGAATTGCCGAAAGTTTTAAACCTGAAGAAATTATAGGTAAAAAAGTTACCGTTTTGGTAAATCTTGCTTCGAGAAAACTACGTGGGGTCGAAAGTGAGGGGATGATTTTGATGACCGAAAACAAAGGGGGTAAATTGGTATTTGTAAATCCTGATGAAGACGGGGTTGGGAATGGTGAGGGTATAAATTAATTCTAATAATCTAATATGTAATGTCACATCGAGCGCCCACCTGAAAGACGAAGTCGGGCAGGCAGTCGAGATGCAGTACACTTCAGCCTAGCTAGAAAAAGAATACATACACCCTAGTAAGAATCCATGCAACTCATCCCCTACATTTTAAAACAAACACAACTTTCAGAAAAAAGCATCGAAAATACGGTTGCACTATTGAACGAAGATTGTACAATTCCCTTCATATCCAGATATCGAAAAGAACGTACGGGCAATCTGGATGAGGTGCAAGTTGGTGAAATCGTAAAGTTCAAAACCCAATTTGAGGCTCTCGAAAAAAGAAAACAGGCCATTCTCAAAGTTGTTGAAGAACAAGGGGCACTTACTCCAGACTTAAAGACAAAGTTTGAAAACTGTATCGATTTAGCGGTATTAGAGGATATCTACCTTCCTTTTAAGAAAAGTAAAAAAACAAAAGCGGAAACTGCCAGAAAACAAGGTCTTGAACCTTTGGCCAAAATCATCATGGCCCAAAAAAACGATGAAATTGAATTTATCGCTTCCAAATATATCAGCAATGAGATCATTAATGAGGATGACGCCCTGGAAGGTGCTCGCTATATCATCGCAGAATGGATCAATGAACGTACCGATATTCGCAACCAACTACGAAATCAACTAGATCGACATGCTGTAATCACTTCAAAAGTCATCAAAACAAAAAAGGAAAGTGAAAAAGCCCAAAAATTTCGAGATTATTTTGATTGGAGCGAATCGCTAAATAGATGTCCATCGCATAGGTTCTTGGCCATTTTAAGAGCAGAAAAAGAAGGTTTTATCCGCATAAAAATTGAAATTGATAACGATAGAGCACTCGACAATATAGAAAGGCGTATCATAAAATCGAACAATGCATGTGCTGCTCAAATTGAATTGGCAATTACTGATGCCTACAAACGACTTTTATTACCTTCCCTATCCAACGAGATTTTAAAAAATGCCAAAGAAAAAGCGGATACCGATGCTATTCAGGTGTTTTCCAAAAACCTAAAACAACTGTTGTTGGGGGCGCCATTGGGCGAAAAACGAATTTTGGCCATTGACCCTGGTTTTAGAACGGGGTGCAAAGTGGTCTGCTTGGATGCACAGGGAGATTTAAAACACAATGAGACCATTTATCCCCATGCACCCCAAAACAAAAGTTCGGATGCCATTAAAAAAATAAGTTCTTTGGTAGATGCACACAAAATTGAAGCTATTGCCATTGGGAACGGAACGGCATCGCGCGAAACGGAACGACTTGTAAAACGAATATCCTTTAAAAATCCTATTGAAGTATTTGTGGTCAGCGAGGCGGGTGCTTCCATTTACTCCGCATCCAAAATAGCTAGGGATGAATTTCCCAATTATGATGTTACCGTGCGCGGAGCGGTTTCTATTGGGCGTCGTTTGGCCGACCCATTGGCAGAATTGGTCAAAATAGATGCAAAATCCATTGGTGTAGGGCAATATCAGCACGATGTAGACCAGACAAAACTCAAAACATCGTTGGATACGGTTGTAGAAAGTTGCGTGAACGCTGTTGGCGTGAACATTAACACCGCTAGTGTTCCCTTACTCAGTTACGTATCGGGTATTGGGCCCAAACTCGCCGAAAATATAGTTGCCTATAGAAATGAAAACGGCATCTTTAAGAGTAGGGAAGAAATTAAAAAAGTTTCCCGTTTGGGCGGTAAAGCCTTTGAGCAGGGTGCTGGATTCTTACGCATAAAAGATGGTATTAATCCCTTGGATGATTCTGCCGTGCACCCTGAAAGTTATCGTATCGTTGCAAAAATGGCGAAGGATAAAGGAATAGATGTATCGGATATCATCCAAAACGAAGCTGTCATACAACAGATAAATATAGAATCGTACTGCACGGATACCGTTGGAATGCCAACCTTAACGGATATTCTTGAAGAATTGAAACGACCAGGGCTGGACCGTAGGGAAAAAGCGAAGGTTTTCACCTTCAATCAAAACATTAAACAAATTACCGATTTACAGCAAGGCCAATTGTTACCAGGAATTGTAAATAACATTACAAATTTTGGATGTTTTGTGGATATTGGTATCAAAGAAAGTGGTCTTATCCATGTTTCGAACCTATCCGATTCTTTTGTGAAGGATGTGAATGCCCATGTAAGTTTACATCAACAAATCGTGGTAAAAGTTTTGGACGTGGATGTGCCAAGAAAACGTATCCAATTGGCATTGCATAAAAAAGATTGATCTTACAATGCTCAAAATTGCTTTCCATCCTATTTATAAACATCCTTTACCAGAGGGGCATCGTTTTCCCATGATCAAGTACGACCTCTTACCACAGCAGTTACTACATGAAGGCACTTGTGATGAAGCTAATTTTTTTCAACCGGAAACTCCAAAAGATACTATCATTTTAGCGGCGCATGATGCTGAATATTATAACAAACTCATCAATCTGAGCATTAAACCAAGTGCTGCTCGAAAGATAGGTTTTCCGTTAAGCAATGAACTGGTACAACGGGAGCGAATTATTGCAGATGGCACCATAAAAGGTTGTGAATTTGCTTTGAAGCATGGCATAGCTATGAATATTGCGGGAGGCACACATCATGCCTACTCTAACCGGGGAGAAGCTTTTTGTATGTTGAACGATCAAGCTATTGGCGCTAGGTATCTTCAAAATGAAGGAAAAGCACAAAAAATATTGATTGTAGATTTAGATGTGCATCAGGGAAACGGCACGGCTGAAATATTTCAGGATGACGATGCCGTCTTCACTTTTTCAATGCACGGTAGTGGAAATTATCCGTTTAAAAAAGAAGAGTCCGATTTAGATATTCCCTTAGAAAAGGGAACAACCGATGAAGAATATCTTTCCATCCTAAAAAATACGCTACCAAAACTGTTGAAACAGGTGAATCCTGACTTTATCTTTTATCTCTGTGGCGTAGATGTGCTGTCTTCGGATAAACTCGGAACGCTGGGAATGACTTTAGAAGGCTGCAAAGAGCGTGACCGCTATGTACTCCAAACATGCCTGAATGCCAAAATACCCGTACAATGTAGTATGGGCGGTGGATATTCACCTGATATAAAAACAATAGTCGAGGCGCATGCCAATACTTTTAGACTTGCCCAAGAAATCTTCTTCTAAAACCCGCTGTTAGATTTTGTAACTTTGTTAAAAAGGACAACTTATGTTATCAAAGAAGCTAGAAAAAGCGTTAAACAATCAAATACGGATAGAGGCAGAATCGTCTCAAGTCTATCTTTCAATGGCCTCTTGGGCCGAAGTAAAAGGATTAGAGGGCGTAGCTGGGTTTATGTACCGCCATTCTGATGAAGAACGCATGCATATGCTAAAATTGGTGAAATATGTAAACGAGAGAGGCGGACATGCCAATATTTCGGATTTAAAGGCTCCTGAAACCGAGTTTGGAACATTGACAAAAATGTTGCAAGAACTTTATGACCATGAAGTTTTTGTTTCACAAAGTATCAATGAACTGGTCCATGTTACCTTAGAGGAAAAAGACTATGCCACGCATAATTTTCTGCAGTGGTATGTAGCCGAGCAATTGGAAGAAGAGGCCTTGGCAAGAACTGTTCTTGATAAAATCAACTTAATAGGAAATGATAAGGGTGGATTGTACCTTTTTGACAGGGACATTCAACAATTAACTGTTGAGAGTGCTGCATCGGATAATGGCGGCGAACAATTTTAACAGTCATATTTATTTAGATTAATTTAAAATAACTTATTTTTGACCTATCTGTGTTTTGCGATGGGTAAAAAGAATAAATCAAAAAAAGATAATAAAGCCTCACTAAAGGAGCTAACGCTTACCAATTGTAAGACAAAATGTTGTAAAAAATACAAAAAGGCAGAGCATAAACGCTGTAAGCGTTGCCCATGTTTTGATCTACTTAAGAAAGTAGCATAAAAAAAGCCACCTGTGAGGTGGCTTTTATATTTTTTAGGCTATGCTATTACTTCTTCATATCGGATTGCGTTACCTTACCAGTATTCTGAATTGAGAAAAAATCCGTATCCGATAGTGACAAATACTCTTTTGCTTTTTGAAAGTACAGTTCACTATGTGGTTTGTCATGTGTACAGCTTTTAAGATGTTCTTTGTATGCATCCTTCTTACCTTTCATATACACCAAGTATGAGGTAAAGTTCATCTTACCTAAATCCCGCTCGTACATTCTTTGATCTACCCAATAATCCGATTCATCCTGATTACTTAAAAGTAGGATTGATTGTTCATAATCAGCATCGCGTTGCGCCAACTTTTCATAAAATCGAAATCCGTTTACCGTGTGGTTCTGGTTTTGGGTGAAAGTCCCAAACCAAGAACTACAAGCAAGCACCATTAATGGAAAACGAACTGCTCTCATGTATTAATCATTCTATTTATGTTGGACGGGCTACCAACAAAAGTGTTGCGTGATTTCCCTTTAAATTAAAGTTAATTTACCCTTAAAAAGAAAAAAGAGGGTCAAACACCCCCTTTATCGTTTATCTGTTAGTCCAACTTATTTGCCTAACATCAAAAGTTCATTGCACTTGATCTCAGTGATGTATCGTTTCTCGCCCTCTTTGGTTTCATACGAACGTGATACCAACTTTCCTTCAATCGCAACTTCTTTACCTTTCATTAAATAGTTTTCCACAATCTCTGCTGTTTTCCCCCAAGCAACGATATTATGCCATTGGGTATCCGTCACCTTTTCCCCCTCGGCGTTTTTATAGGATTCGTTTGTAGCTATTGAAAATTTTGCCAGTTTACTGCCATTTTCCAACAGTACGATTTCTGGGTCATTTCCAAGGTTTCCAATCAACTGTACTTTGTTTCTTAGTGAGTTCATCTTTTTTAAATTTTACGTGTTAAACAGTTCATACTATCGAACGCTTATCATTCGACAGGGCAAACATAAGAGCAGTAAAAAACAGGAATCGGTTTTAAAACATTTGTTTTCGTTTGTAAACGGATGTAAATAATTGTGTATAGATAATAAACAAATTTTGTACTCCTGTAAGATGGAGGTCAATTGGGTACGTTCGGTAATCTGAAAAAGATCACGGAATACATGGAAGGTAAAGATTTTCCTAGTTACTGGACATTGGTGCGAAAGTCAGAAAACCCTCTAATTTATGGACATTACAAGATTTACAAGGTAAAACATCACTAAAATAAAACATAGGTTTTCAACCAACTTATGTATAACAAATCTGTTTTATGACTATCTGATATTCAATATATTAAACTAATTTATTTTTCAAAACTCTGAAAAAAATACTTCGATTGTTAACAACTCTTGAAAACTACGAGGTTTGTAGTCTATTTCCGATCTTAATATAGATTAGCTTTGTCTTAATAAAACAAAAAAGCCCAAACTTGACGGAGCGGACTTTTTTGGTTTTTAGAAATGTAATAAAAAAGTAAGGGGCTGTCTAGCGATGTTACGGAGTTCCTATTCTTAAACAGAGGGTGCAATCCCCTCCAGCTCCACTTTTTTGTTATGCAAATATAAACAATAGCAGCTATATACGCGAAAAATAAGAGCATTATGTCAAAAATATCCTTACAAGATTTACTGGAAGAAAAGACTATACTGGAGAAAAAGCTGACTATTTTGAATTTGATGATTGATGCATATTCGGATGATAATTTTAATATAGTGGACTTCGATTCACCGATTGAATTTACGTCCAAAATGATAGAGACCAAAGAAGTTCCCTACGACGATTTCCCATACCACAAAAAATGGCTTGAACAAATATTGTATTTATTGGATAAGAAAGGCAGGTTTTTAAGCAATCATGAATTAGCTGAATCATTAATGCCTTATTATCATCAATATAATATTGATAGGTTGAAAAGAAAAGTATCAGTTAACATATCAGCTGCCTACAAAAATGAAACAGTTGATGGACTTATAAAATTTAAAATCAATAATACTCCAAAAGGAAATGTTTGGGGTTATAAAAAATGGTTGAATACGGATGGTAAAATAATTGAAAAATATCGCCCTTTTGAAACAAAGGAAACAAGTCAAATGACGATATATTAAAAATAAGGTGGCACTATAAAGATAGGTCCAGACCAACGGTTGACGAACTTAGGCTGTACATTGCTTGAAGTGCCACTTTTAAAATACATACTCCGCATCATTAGCGGACATATAGACGAGAAAATCAAAGTGTGCCGTCTCTCATTAGGACAGGGCTTTGAAAAATTACCGTCGGAAAAGGGGTAAGCTTGGCGGTGAGCCCCTTTTTTCATGACCAAATCTAAGTATTATACCAATCGGATCCAAAACATTTATGACTTTTTTGGAGGTGTTGGCAGTTTACTGTATGGATATATAGTCCGTTTCGGTGATAATGATGTGATCCAACATGGTTATTCCCAATATGGCTCCTGCCCTTTCCATTTCATCCGTAAACTTTAAATCGGACTTACTGGGTTCCAATTTTCCCGAAGGGTGGTTATGGCAGAAAATGACCTTTGTACACTTTTTTGATACCGCCAAGCTGAAAACGTCAACTGGGGCTAGAATGTTCCTGTTGCGGGTTCCAATGGTCACGAGTTCTATATAGTCGATATCATTGGTCGGGCCTATACCTATGGTCCAAAAGTATTCCTTGTTCCTGTGGTGCCTATTCTGACGCCACAATACCTTTTGCATTATGCGGGCCATATCACCACTGTCGGATATGTTTTTGTCCTCTCCTTTAGGTAGTCTCACAGTCATGGGTTAAAGATAGGAAAATTGTATTCCTCCAGTTCTTGACTTTATTCTATAATGTATATAGATGCCCCACTAGCCTATTCTTTGGCCTTTTTCTTCAACTTGTAGAATATATATAGCCAAACACCAACTAAAGCCACTACAGTTAAAGTTACACTTGTTATTATAGCTGTGATTTCGTTTTCCGTTTGCATAGTTAGTTTTTAGACTCTCTAAGTTAGCACTTTTGCTTTTAGTACCTTTAATCACCCCTAGACTATTTTTCTGGTTCAGGAGGGTTTTAAGTAGATTTGAATATGATTGAATTTCTTACGGAGTGGTCAATGGACGACCCTAAATGGTTGGTAATATTTATACTTATTGGAGGATGGGTATTTTGGTCGCAACTGAGCTTTACCTTAAAGCATGGTTATAATTCTTGGCTGGAAAAACCACATGGTTTTAACAATTGGATAAGAGCCATAGGTGGGTTGCTAATGTTTCTATATGGCCTTATTGAACTTTTGAGAAGATTGTATCTCGTTGTTTTTTAATAGCGTTTGTCCCGCTTTGTATATAGATGTCTGAAAGTCTACCCTTAGATTCTCTTTCTGGTTCAGGAGGGTTTCTTACTGTCTTTGTAGAATGATTTCCCTATTCTAAATATCATATAAGCTATAAACCAACCAACGGATTGCCAAAACCAATCTTGAGTTAACTCGTTCCTGACAACTGCCTTAGGGTCTAGCAATTGATAAGGCGTCCTTTTTATCAGGGGTATAAGGTCTGGGATAAGATAAATACCAATTGCAATGCTCAGAAGAATAAGCAATGTAGCAATTATTCTATATAAAATTTTGCGGCTTTTGGACACTTCTTTAAAAGTATCCATTTTCAATCATTCAAAAAAACTTCTTCGGTGTTTGTCCCGCTTTATATATAGATGCCAAGAGCGGAGTGGATGTAAAAAACAAAGCAATTAGGAACGACAATACTTATAGCGATTCGAAAGGGCGTTTACTTTTTGTCGTTTATTTAAACTTTAGAATTACAAAAGTCAATGTGAGGAGAACAATTATCGAAACCATTATGTTTCTATTCCAGTTAATTTGTGATTGTTCATGCTCAAGTTCAGACGTGCCAAACTTTGCAAAAACCCACCAAAAAAACCCTCCAATATCTCTAAATATTCGCCACACTTGTTATCCCTTATTTTGAGCTTTAAAATTTACTCAAAGAATACTTCATTCAATTTCACCTTGTAAAATCATCTATTTCCCTAAAGATTTCTACGGAAGTTCGTTCGCCCAAATCATGCATGGATCCCATTTGGCTATGGTTGCCATCGTGCCAAAATATCTTCCAATCATTTAGAGAATCCCACCTTGCTATTGTCTTTATTTCTTTGGTATCCTTATCGTTCTGCAACATAAAACCACCTCTTGCTCCTTCAACTTCTTTATGAATTCTATTCGTTGTTCTTTTCCATGTCTCGATGAAAAGCTCTAATTTTTCTGGCTCTACTTGCCAGCTATATAGTATTCGTATCATCTTATTATCATTAAGGTCTATTAAAAATAATAGAGAAAAACGAAATGACTTAAATCTACTATCAATTTTTAAAAATAGAGATAAAATGGGACAACCAATATTTGTACTGCCTTCTCCAATTGGAAATATTGAGCTTATAGGTTTTAAATCTCTGTATAATCACGACAGCAATATGTAAATTAGAATGGTCAGCACCACCAAAATAATTCCAGCAAAATTGACCGAAGACCAACCTTTTTCAGCAGAATCTTCTGAGGTGTCTTCCAAAAAAACTGTTGTTGGGAATAATTTAGAAAACAAAAACATAATGAGAAAGTTTAATACAAATTCAATCCCCCATAAGTGAACAAAATGAATATCAACTTTTAAAATGAAGGTCGTTATTATATAGAAGGTAAACCCAAAGAATAGTCCAGCCTTTGCACCAATCGTATTAATCTGTTTAATAAATATACCTGCTATAATGATTGAAGAAATGGGTATAAAGAAAATGCCATTTAATTCCTGTAAAAGAAAATAAAGCCCATCGGGAGCATAAGCTACCATAGGTGCAACAGTTATTGCGATAACTGCCAATAGCACTGATATCAATTTTCCGTAACGTACCAATTTTGCATCTGATACGTTCTTATCAATGGATTTTTTATAGATGTCATAGCAGAATACAGTACTTGCAGAATTCAGTACGCTATTGAAGGTACTAAGAACCGCACCAAGAATAACCGCCGCAAAAAAACCGAACAAATACGTGGGGAGTACTTTTTTCACCAGCATGGGGTAAATCAAATCTGGTGTTTTATAATAAGCGTCTTGAAAATAGTAAAAGGCGATCAACCCCGGCAATACAATGATCAATGGTACCAGAAGCTTAAGAACACCCGTATAAATGAGACCTTTTTGTGCTTCAACCAAATTCTTTGCACCAAACGCTCTTTGAATGATGGCTTGGTTCATTCCCCAAAAATAAATTTGATTGATCATCAACCCAGTAAACAATACGGAGAAGGGCAAAACGGAATCTGGCTTTCCAATAATATCAAATTTATCGGGAGCAAAATTATATACCGTAGATAGTCCTTCAAGAATATTACCGCTACCAATTTCATACAAAGCAATTCCAGGTATCAATAAGCCGCCCAACATAAGCCCTACCCCATTTAAAGTGTCTGAATATGCAACGGCTTTTAATCCTCCAAAAATGGCATAAAAAGAGCCTATAACCCCAATGACCAAGACCATATAGATCATCGCCATTCTCCGTGGAACATTAAAAAGTGCAGAAAAATCGAAAACACTTTCAATGTTAATAGCGCCCGAGTACAGTACAATTGGCAACAGGGTGACCACAAAGGAAAGCATTAATAAAAAGGCCACTATAGAACGCGTGGTGCCATCAAAACGCTTTTCCAAGAACTCTGGGATAGTGGTTAAACCCATTCGGATAAACCGCGGCAAAAAGAAAATTGCAGCAATGACAAGCGCAATTGCTGAAGTAACCTCCCAAGCAATGACGATAATTCCATTTTTATATGAACTACCATTCATTCCGATCAAATGCTCGGTAGAAATATTTGTCAAGATCATTGACCCGGCAATTATGGGCCCTGTCAGACTTTTTCCTGCTAAAAAGTAGCCTTTTGCCGTTTTGAAATTATCTTTTCGAAGCTTATAAACCGTGTAAAAGATGACGAATAGCGTAAATCCAAAAAAGCCAATATATGCTGAGTTCATTCTGGCAGTTACCTAATTAGAACTTCAATGTTGCCGGTAAATATTTGGCAACCAAATCTTCATAATAAGGCTTTAAGGCTTTAGCATCAGGTGGTGTGGGTGCTTTTGAATATAAGTCGTATGGGTTGAATTTTTTTACCCACTCAAACATTTCATGGTCTTTTTTGTTCATTAAATGATCGTAAGCCCCTTCACGGTGTTGGGCATAGAACGAGTGGTAACGGATCATATAAAGTGCTGGTTCGGGCAAATAATCTTTCATGATTTGATAGAGGTATTCATCATGCCCCCAGCTCATTTTTACATTATCCAACCCGCAATTTTCCTTGTACACACCAAGTTTACTTGTATATCTTTCGTCTTTTGAATCTGGATTCTCATCAAAAAATTCAGGATATACTATTTTATCCGAAAAGGCACATCCTACGGGAAAGGTATCGCCCACAACGGCCCACTGTGGTTCACCGAAGAGACAAAGCACTTTGCCCATATCGTGCAAAAAACCTGTTAATACAAACCAGTCGGGATGTCCATCTGCACGAATCGCTTCTGATGTTTGCAACAAGTGTTGCAATTGATCTAAATCGATATCTGGATCACTGTCATCGACCAGCGTGTTAAGAAAATCGACAGCTTCCCAGAGTGTCATGGTACGTTTATCAAATTTTAGAAATTCCGCTTCCTTTTCTTTTACGAAACTGTACGTCTGAAATTTATGGTTCAACCGATAGAATTCACGTACACCATCAACCCTTTCGGAATCTACATAATTTCTATAGTCTTCTTTCTCTTTTATGGTTTCGTCAGGGTCTGGGTAGCGTTGTAACAAATCGTCTTCCCAGTCATCCACATCGTTCATTGGCTGTCGAAGGTTCTTATTTTCAGATGGTTTCATAGACGCTGTATTTAGTTAATTTAGAAAAATGAAATTACTATTTCGTAAACTTTACGATATGGAATATCATATCAAAAACATGGACATTTTAAAATTCCATGCTTTATAGTGATTTCGCTTGTACATTATTTTTAATCAATTGGCTGGGCGGATAGCCAAATTGCTTTTTAAAACAACGACTGAAATACAAGGGATCGTTGAATCCTACTAAGACAGACACCTCAGAAACATTATATCTTCTGCTTTTCAACAACACTGCTGCCTGTTTTAAACGTATTGTTCGAATGAATTCATTAGGTGCCAAATCGGTTAATTCTTTGATTTTCCTATATAGTTTAGAAGAACTCATACCTAGTTCTTGGCACAGTAACGAAGTGGTCAAATCTGCCTCGCCAATTTTTTCATCAATCAGCCTGGTTATTCTTTTCATAAACTCTTCATCGATAGGCGAGTGCGTCAAAAGGGATATTTCGCTATCAACTTCACCTGAAAATTTTGCTTTGAGTTCCTTGCGCGAATTAATAATATTGATGATTCTTGTATTTAGCAAAGCAGGATCAAAAGGTTTTACCATATAGCCGTCCGCACCCACATTGTATCCTTGCACTTTATCCTCATTTTCTGAGCGTGCCGTAAGCAAAATAACAGGAATATGGCTTATGGCTTGGTCTTTTTTCAGTTCTTCACAAAACTGTAGTCCATCCATAACAGGCATCATAATGTCCGCAACACATAGTATGGGCATTATCTTACGGCACATTAACAGGCCTTCTTCCCCATTCTCTGCACAATATACTTTATAGTATTCCGAAAGATACTCCTCAACATAGTTACGCAATTCAATATTATCTTCTATAATGAGTATTTTCTCTTTAATATGGGTCGATTGTACTATCTTCTTCTTATGGGCCGTTTTTCTTAATGTATTTATACTCGACGCTTTTACCGATATGTTACGTATTTCACTATCATCAAAGTACTTTCGTTTTATAGGCAACTTCACTGTAAAAATTGACCCCTTGTTAGACTCACTTTGAAGTAGAATTGCCCCCTTATGGACCTCAACAAGGGACTTTACCAATGAGAGGCCAATACCTGAACCAGTAGTACTATCTTTACTGTTTCTTGCTTGGTAAAAGCGTGAAAAAATGTTTTTTTGAGCCGATTGTGGTATACCAATACCATCATCGCTGACTTCGAGCAATAAATGCTTTTTTGAATCGTCGGCAAACCCCACAAATAGGTCTACACTACCATTACTATCAGTAAATTTTATCGCATTGGATAAAAGATTGTACAGTATCTTATCCAATTTGTCCTTGTCTATCCATCCAGTTATAATGTCATACTCACAATTAAAGTTGAACGATATATTCTTGCTGATGGCCCAATCCTTAAAGGAGTCAAAAATATCCTGACATTGCTGTAGTATATCGATTTGACTGACTTTTAGGCTCAACTCCCCTGTTTGCGCCTTTCTAAAGTCCAATATTTGGTTGACCAGGTTTAGCAATCGATTGGCATTTTGATGGATAAGCTGGGAACGTGACTCCAAAAAATGATTTTGTATTTCGGTCGACTTTTTAACAAGATCTTTGGCCGGCCCTAAAATCAACGTCAGAGGTGTTCTAAGTTCGTGTGAAATGTTGGTGAAAAATCGAAATTTTTCATTGTTCAGTTTTTCAATGCGCTCTTGTTTTATTTTTTCAAAAAGCAATGCTTGACGTAGACGGGATTTATTTTTTAACTCGCGTCGAATAACAAAAAAACCGATAGACAAAACAAAAAGTGTAATCAACAAAGCTTCCGGAGTTAGCCAAAATGGTGATTTTATGGTGATATCATAAGTAGCCAAATCACTCCAATTTCCATTACTATTGCTAGATCGTAGCTTGAATATGTAATCGTTTGGATAAAGATTCGTATACTGTACGGTTCTCGAGTTGCTTCCAGCACTGATCCAATCTTCATCAAAACCTTCTAGCATGTACTCATATTTGTTCAAACGTTCGTTGGAGAAAGAAGGATTGGAAAACTGCAGCGAAAAATTGCGGTTGTTATAGTTGAGACTTACCTTTTTTCCATAATTAAGGTCTTGCATATCAAACTTTTGTTTGTTTATCTCAACTCCTGGATGGACTACTTTGTTCTGGACTTTAAATTCTGTAATAAAAGGTTTTGGCGACCACTGATTTTCCTTTAAGTCATAGGGTGAAAAATAAATGACCCCATTCTTTCCTCCAAGGAAGATATCCGAACCCGCTACGTGATAAAATCCACTTGAACTGAACACATCCAATCGATTACCGCTGTTTGTATTATAAACACTGACCTCGTTATTCTGTGTATCCAATTTGGCAATACTATTGTTCATGTTCAACCAGAGCATACCATTGGCATCGGTCAGCATATCGGTTATCCATTTTCCAGATAGTTCCACAGGGCCATCAAACTTTTCAAAAGCGTCCTCTTTTGAATTGTAATAACTGAGACCGAGTCTTGTTGCGGCCCACAAATTATTCTGAGTGTCTATGGTGATATCACTCACGTTATCATGTGGCAGGCCTCTTGGATAATCTGTAGAGGCCCTATAGTTTGTTATGTTATTTGTAATAAGATCTAAGCTTGTAACACCATCTTCAGTAGCGAACCATATCTTTTTATTGTTGTTTTCAACTACTATTTTATTTACAGATCGCCCGGGAAGCAATCTTCCCATATCTTGAATCGGAGTCAACGTTCTTTTGTCAAAGAAAAGTGCACCGCCCTCAAATGAACCAGCTATAATTGCGTGATCACCGTACTTGCTAAATGTGAGGACAGATGAGCCTTGAAATCCTAAATCCACATCTCTTCCAATATTATCGATATAGTCGTACACCAAAATACGTCCATCCCACAGCCCACAGTAGAAAACTTTGCCGTCTTCGGAATAGATGCTGGCAATATCATACTTTTTGTTAAAAAGCGGCAAAATCTCATCTTCGTGCATAATGAACAATCCATTGTGCCTAGTAGCAACAATTACCTTATCATCATATGTTCTTGAAAACCCTCGTATTCGAGGAACTTGATTGTTAATGTGCAATGAGATGCTCTTATTCAGCTTAAACTGGTTTTTGTATGGATCGTATTTATCAAGACCATCTTCGGTGCCTATCCATAATACTCCTGAAGCATCAAAATAAAGCGCGTATACAAGGTTGTCCACCACTGAGCTATCATCTGAAAGTATGGTATAGTGCCAATCGAAATTTCCATCTGCTATATCTTCCAGTTGGTTACAGTTTACAAGGCCACCCAAGGTACCCACCCAATATTGTCCTTCCGGAGAACGCGCCACAGAAATAAAATGAGGCCCCAATTGCTCCCTGACACCTCGATCTTCGATATATAGATCTTTAAAACTGTTTTTTTCTTTATCTAGTTTGTAAAGGCCATTTCGTGTGCCGATAAAGATGTCTGATTTATGGTCTTGGTAAATAAAATTCAAATAAGGGTTTTGTTCTTCTAGACCAACAGCTGATAGCGTGTACTGGAATATGCGGTTACTATTGCCGTCAACGTCCAACACTATTTTGGCAACAGATTTTTTACCGTACGTACCAACCCAAATATTTCCCTCATGATCTTCGAAGATTTCTTTGACGTAGTTGAATCCATCGATATCAATCTGGACAAAACTATCCTGAATGCGTGAATACCTGTACAATCCTCGAGTCTTTGTACCGACCCATACTCTTTTTTTACTATCTACAAGCACAGAACGGATTTCACTATCGCCCAAACTATTTGGATTATCGGCTTCTGGTAAAAATGTTCGAAAGGAGTGGCGTTCTAGATCCAAATGGGTCAATCCGTTTCTGGTACCTATCCAAAGTTCATTCGAATCGCTATCGAACTCCAATGCTGTGATATCATCATTATTGAGTCCGTATGTATTGGTCACGCTACTCAAGTAAGGTTTGAACTGGTATCCATCAAAACGATTGAGGCCCGAAAATGTACCCAACCATAAAAAACCGTTATTGTCCTGTGTGATGTGGCGAACGGAATTATGGGACAACCCATCATTATCATTGTAATGCTCAAACTTGATATTCTGCGAATTCCCTATAAAACATAGAAATAGTATCGGAACCAATTCTTTCCGGTGCAGTCTTTTACAAAATTGGAGCAGTAAATGCATAATGTAATTTACAATTTATCAATCACTTATAACTGATTGTTTGGCGCCCAACCGTTCTATGGTTTCATTTTTCAAATCAATGGTAAAATTATTGGAGGGTTCACCGTTAAAAGAGCTATAAAAAATCTTTGACCAAAGACGTAATTTTTGCTCTTCCGAATTTTGCCACTGTTGACACAATAATTCATATTGTTTCAGTCGATGGTCGCTTATTTCTGAAAAGGCAAGCTCATCTGCTTTATATAATTTATAAAAATCAAGAACCATATCAAAACCAGTCCATTCTTCAAAATCCGCAATGGTAACATCGATTGAATCCAGTTGGGTTGAAAGTTCACCAGAATTTACGGTACTCTCAGAGAGTAATTCTTTTCCCGATTTTAATACCACGTTCTCCACAAATTGTTTGGGCCAATCATCTGGAATAAATCGAAAACGAATCAACTCATGTAAGTGCCAACTGGTGAAGTCTTTGTAGTTTTTTGAACTTAAGATATCCTTGTCCCAAATTAGCGTATCCTGACTTTTCTTCAAATGTTGGTGTTCGTTGTAATACAATGAAAACAAGGAGTTAAATTCGGGAACGTCATGCAATAGAACAGTTTCAACTTGATATTTATGTGTGGAATTTAAAGTCAATATCTTATAAGCCGATGGATAAGCGGCCAGTGATGGGGTCTGTATATTAAACAGAGTGTTACCTTTTGCAGAAGTATGCACTCCTGTATCATTTAGATGCATATGACCTCCAAAATGGATTTGTAGTCCGGCATCGGCAAAAATTTCTGCTACTTCCTTGTCCGGAATCCTTCGAGACTGCATTTTATCGATTCCAAAAAGAGTTTTAATAGCTTCTGATGCTCCATCGTTGAATTCTACCATTGGGTAATGACTAAAAGCAATCAGATTTTTATCCCTCAGCTTGGCTTCATTGGATACTTTCCTCACCCATTCGACCAAATGTTTTTTATGCACAATAACATCATTATAGCCAATGCTTGCTCCATGAAAATGAGTGGACGCATTCGTGTCGTTTGCCATATTTTCTTTTGGCACATATACATTGCCATCGATTGCCAAAAGCCATATTCCTGGAACAGGTTCCACCAAATAGCTCACATCTGGAATGGGAATATTCGTATTTGATATACGATACACTCTTTTTGTCAATGGCGCTTCATCGCTCGCCTTATTGTGCGTATAATCATCATATGAGTAAGTGCTGTAGGGAGTTTCCCAATACAAAAACTCTTTTTTTGGATAAAACCCAAAATCAGCCAGTTCATCGATAATCTCTTGATATCCCCATTCTTTGATGTCCTGGGTAATAACAGGGGTCAATACCCCTGTTTTTGAGCGTTGAATCATACTCGAATCACTATAGATAGCTTGTTCCCGACCATCTTCTCCAAGAAAATCCGTTTTGCCGGCATCTTGGGTAAATGGTCTTACAGGATCATGGTTTCCCGTAGTCATTAAAAATTGAATCCCATGAGTTTTTGAATAGTCTTTTAGTATTTTCTGAAGTGCCCTAACATTCATAGGTTGTCCATCATCGGTAAAATCACCAGGAAGAACTACTAGCTTAATATTTCTTTTTGCTATATCTTCTAACGCTGTGGTAAAGGCAAAATAGTTTTCATTGAACAAGCGGGTAGAGCGTAATTGCGCTCCCATGGTTCTAATTGTATTATGTCTACCGGTTTCCGAATTTAAAACACCTTTGTAGTCGGTATCTGAAAATTCCGCATATATATCCTGAAGGTGTATATCTGCCAAAAATGCAATTTTCATTGCTTCTTTTTGTTCCCTCTTTTTTTTACAAGACAAGGGGAGCACTAAAAGGACAAGGAAAAATCTTCCCAGCATAATTTTACCTCTGAATCCGCTCATAGACACCTTTTGCAAAATATATCTGAAAGTTTGAAGAAAATAAGGTTGTTGGAATATAGTAATCCGTAGAAATAATCTGCGCTCCAGAAGCTTTTGCTTTTTCAAATCGGGTATAGTCGTTGCTTCGTGCCTCCTTAGTCCCGGCATCTGCCCTTGTGCGAACCAAATAGCCTTTTGCCACCAAGGTTTTTATATAGTCAAAATTTTTTATTGGGTCATTGATGATGCGAAATGCTGCTTCGGGATTTCCTTCAGGGATATTTACAAATAACACCCTATCTTTTAAAGACGGATGTCCATCAATGTAGGCATTGATTTTTCTTTCCTTTTCATCAAGTACAAAAATAAATCTACCTCTCGTATCCTTTAAATTTGGCCATCCCCTTGTGGTTATGGCTTTTTCCAAACTATTATAATTACCACGTACCATATCGGGCGTAATGAGTTTATCTTTAGGCAGAACGTTCCTGATCTCTAAATCCAAACTGTCAAAAGCAATTTTGGTAAACGGCAACGGTTCGGTAGTTTGTGGTACGCTACTATCTTTTGCATTGATCAGTATAAAGATAGGAGAGTGGTTCGGATTTTTATTGGACCATTCTTTAAGTTCGCGAAGCCCATTTTTAAATAATAATTGATGGCTCCTAAAATCGATATCTTGGATATGGAACATTTTTAGGCCAGGTTCTTTCAACTCAGAATTTATATCAAAGGGCAAGGGAGTTTCCCCGGTTTGCTTTATGATAGCAATGCCTTTTGGTTTGGCATATCTACCACCTATGGGATCATGAAAAATATCAAGTTCTAAGTTGCGTAAACCTAAATCCAATTGATCTGTTAATGATGGATGGTCGTACTGTAACGACTTTGCCATTGTTGAATCCAATTGAAAAAGGTAGTTCCATAATGGTTTTTCAATAGCAATTTTATAACTATTGTGACTGCCAATAACCTGAATGTCGTTCAAGGCGATTTCCGATTGACCGTATCCACTTGAATGTAACAGAAAGATCAAGAAGAATAGATGGAGTTTTTCTTTGAAACACATTACCTGCTAATTCTTATTTTGATTCTACGAATTCTACGTTGGTCAATTTAACCACAATAGGATTGGGCCAAATTTTATCATTGTAAAGTCTTTGTGCCTTACTTATTGAGATTTCCAATAAATCTTCATGTTGAATAAATCTTGATTTGGGAATATTTTCGGGCCAATATTCAACTACAAGATCATTTTGTCCCAATACCGAAATTGTTGTATTCGATGTTGCTTTCAGATTTTTTATCAGAAAGTTTCGCCGTCTTCCTTTGAACCAATCTTTTTGCTCGGTTACAAATGCGTACACAGCGTTCTCATCTTCGTTTTGGGTGAACCATAGGTAACCATCTTTGATCAATGTAGGAAGTGGCCTTATATTTTTTATGGCCTCATCGTTAACAAACATCCAAAGGGCCAGTTCGCGTAGAAGCTCTTCTTGTTCTATCGGGATTTCTCCATTCGGTTTTGGACCCACATTCAACAGAAAATTTCCGCCTTTGGCACGAACTTCAATGAGTTTATCAATCAACTCGGTTCCATCTTTATATTCCTCATTAGTAGGTTTATATTGCCATTGGGTACCCATGGTCATACAAGTTTCCCACGGACCGGGCATTGGACTATCAGGAATTTTTTGCTCAGGGGTTTCCATTTCACCCCGGGTAACAAGAATATTAGGGTCAATCGTGTGTACATATTGGACTAACGGACCGCTTTCAAAAGCGTCAAAAAATAGTAAATCTATAGGACCATAATTGGTTATGAGTTCTTTGATCTGTGTTTTATCGTATTCTAAAAGCTCATCATTCTCGGTAACTTGGCTCATCTTACCTTTTCGGGAAATTGCAACTCCCTGTTTATTGAGAAAGCTGAAATCTTCGGGGGAAAAATATACTCCAACCTTAAGTCCTTGTTTACGTAAAGCCTTGAAAAACATTTCAGTGATATCCTTCCCATAGGGCGTATTCATGATATTGAAATCCGTTGTTTTGGTATCCCACATACAAAATCCGTTATGGTGTTTTGTAGTGAAAACAACATACTCCGCTCCTACCAATTTAAAAAGACGGGCCCATTCATCAGCATCAAATTTATTAGGGTAAAATGTTTTGGGAAGCTCATTTATATATTTATTGAGGTACGCTTTAGATGCTCCAACCATAGAATGGCTTATAACGCTCCCTAATTGGGAATCCATACTCCAATGTACAAATATGCCAAACCCCATATCCATAAAATCCTTTTCTAGTGCGGGTTTGTTTTTAAGTTGGGCAAAAGCGCATATACTTACTATGTTCAACAGAAAAAAAAGCTTTATCGAATTGTTGTACATGGCTGTTTTGTTAAGTTACATCCCGTTGGATAAAATTAATATGTAAAGTAGTTACTCAATACTGCTATTTCCAGACATTTGAATAGTAAGAACACCTCCGTTGGTAATATCTTCATGTAGAATAGCACATGATTTTAACGGTTTGTCATTAAATAAAACCCCATCAACATAGACGTTGTCCTTACTATTGTTCAAAGCGTTTATTTCTAACTTTTTACCGGAATAAAAATCAGTATTCAGCTCAATAGTTATTCTATCAAAAATTGGGCTTCCAATCTGATATTCAGGGTTTTCTTGCGTACCACCGTCCATTTGAAACAGCCCAACCTTCATTAACACGCCCAAACTTGCCATTAAGCCTTGATCTTCATCGCCGTTGTACCCAGTTTTGGGGGACAGACCACTAAATACCTTATCTATAACCTTTCTGGACCAATATTGAGTCAGGTCTGGCCTACCCAATTTATGGAATATAAAAGCGGTCTGCATAGACGGCTGATTGCCATAATTTATTGGGATGCGGCTGTAATCAGGATGCATCTCGCGATGATGCGAACTGCCGGCGGTAAAATTTAGCTTTTCGGCTTCCTTAAACTGTTGGTTCAGTTTCTCAATAGCTCTCTCCTTACCGCCCATCAGCTGGGCAAGTCCGTCCAAATCATGGGGAACAAACCATGTTGACTGTGATGCATTGGATTCATTAAATCCATTTTCATAGCTAAAAGGGTCAAAATCAGTTTTCCACTTTCCGTCTATATTTTTTGGTCGCATCCAACCTGTATCAGAATCGTAAACATTGCTATAGTTTTTAGATCTTTCCATAAAATAGGCGTAGTCATCATCATAACCTAGTTTTTTTGCCAATTGGGCAAGTGTGTAATCTTGGTATGCATATTCCATAGTGAGACTTGCCCCGTCTTGATGCCCTCCAAATTTCCCTTCTGGAATAGGATAGGGCACATAGCCTTTTTCCAGATAATGCCTAAGGCCGCCACCTAGATTGGTATGGTGCTCATACCCTGCCTTTTCCATGATACCGTTCGGCATATGGTTCTTTTTTAGCGCATGGTAAATCGTATCCAAATTTTCAGATACAAGCCCTTTTTGAATGGCGCTTATAATAAATGGTGTGCTTGAAGCGCCTGTCATTACATATGTATAATTGCCTCCCGAAGGTCCCCTAGGAATTAGCCCACCATCTTTATAATATTGCAGGAGCGATAGAACAAACTCTTTTTTTATTTCTGGATAAACCAGCCCCCATAGTGTATTTATTGTCCATTGCGCACCCCAAAATGCATCGGAATTATAATGATTGAATTGTGGTGTCCCATCTTTTTTTAATGGTAATTGACCTATTCTAAAGGTGTCTCCTGTATTGTCCGGGTATGCACCGTTTATATCACTAATAATTTTACGGCCGAGCAATGCATGCCATAAGTCGGTATAAAACCGTTTTTGTGCCTTTTCTGTACCCCCTTCTACTTTGATTCTTCCTAAAAGTTCATTCCACTCGGATTTGGATTCATTGACCGTTTTTTCAAAATCCCAATGGGGCAGTTCCGTTTCCAAGTTGGCTACAGCATTTTTTATAGAGGTATAAGAAATAGCGGCTTTCATTAAAACAGTATCTTTTTCACTGTCTAAGGACACCAAATAGTTACCACTTTTTTCATCTTTTTTTAGATTGGAAATTGATGTGTTCAGTTCAGCCTTAAAAAAAACGTTTACAGGTTTAGGCCTTCTTTTGGTCGGAGCGATGACAAAACTGCCCATAAGTTCAGAATCTCCTGCTTTTTCCAGTTTTCCTTGTATAATTTCACACGGCCCCAAAATTCCATTAAGATTAAAGAGAATAGCCTTTTCACTGGTCTTGGGAAATATGTATTGATGCAATCCTACGCGCTTGGTACTGGTAAGGGCAACATGAATATTGTATCGTTGCAATCTTAAGGAATGATAGCCTGGCGATACTTCTTCTTCCTTATGACTGAATTTTGAATAAAAATCCTGATACACGGAGTTCCTATTGATATCCGTTAGTGTTACGGGCATTACGGATAGTCCCGATAATTGCCACCCATGAATATGGCTAAAACCTTTAATGGTATCTACTTCATAGCGATAACCACTTCCCCAGGTACCTTGTAGTTGGGTATCGGGACTTAAATTGACCATACCAAAAGGACGACTTGCAGATGAAAAAAGAAACCAACGGGAATTTTCGGTATCCAATTGCGTGTAAACTAAATCCACTGGCTTTAGATCAAGTACTGTTTTTGACACAACAGTACTATTAGGAGAGTCATTACATGTAAGCGTTAGTGCAAACAACAGAGGTAATATAAATAGTAGGATTTTATTTAGTCTCATGCGTATTTAATATGCCAGTTAAATTGACTTGGATGGCCTTCATCATATCCATCGTAGGAAAACCATTGTTAGGCCTTCTTATTTTTGGGTCGTACCACCCTTTCCATTTGGGGTTCTTATCGCCTTCAATACGTCTTGAATGAACAATTTTCAAATCTTCCTTCGCTTTTTCCGATAGGTTTAGTGCACTCACTATTTGTTGTTTATCCGATGTTTCTTCATATGCTTTCTTAAGTGTACATAACTTATGTAATTGATGTTCGAAGGTCAAGAGGTCGTTATACATTTTGATGGGCAACAACACATAATCATGATAAAAAATCGCACTTCCGCCCGTGACTGAATCCTGACCTTTTTCAGCAGCTGAAAGTGCATCAGAGATATAGGCCAATCTTCTTTCCAAGGATTCATAATCGGCTTGTACTTTTTCGTATGAATGTGGAACTGGGGTTTTGCCAGGGCGTTCTATGGGAGAATCGCTTAAGTAGGATATGGCTTCCCTTATTTCCCAAAGATTTTGAACATAGCCTACCCTATCAAATTGGGCCTCATGTAACTTTTTCATGGCTTCTACAGCAAATGGACTAGCCAAATCACCAAAATAGCGCGTAGTCCATCTTTCGTAAAATTGTTCTCCATCAAATGAATCTGGATTTTGACATACTGCACCATATGCTTCCAAATTCAATAGAAAAGGCCTAAAATTTTGTCCGTTCACCAAGCAGTACGCATGCGCATTAAAGTCGTTGAACATCATTTTCATTTTATCTTCTACAATCTTGGGGTAAGGATCGTGTACGGTATGATTGGACCAAAAGCCCGCATGCATGTATGTGCCAAAATCGTATCCGTCAATAGTTTCGGGCAAGCTTTCGAATTTACCAAACCCATCATCGGCCCAAGCAACTATCCAATCTTTCGGGGGCCTGAAACCCTCGTTCCACATTTCCATGGCATCTGAATAGCATACCAGTACTTTCTGGGCGTTAGGATTGTAATCTTCTATAAGCTCACTGAAGACTTCATATACCTCATTGAAGACCTCGATTTTATTTTCATCACAGCTACTTTTGTATTCCCAATCCCATACCTGATTTCTTGGGCGTAGCGCAAAAATGTCCGTTTTGGATAGAGGTGTCTCTTCTAGATAATACTTCCAGGCAGCAATCCAATCGCCCTTGTACTTGGCCCAACAATCGGATTTTTCAAGCGGAAACGGATGTATTTGATACCCTAGGGCAAAATTTATTTGAATTTTCATACCCTTTTCATGGGCATAGTCCATCATTTTGTCCAAATAGTCCAAGTCAACCTCATAATCTGGATGCAAAGCCTTATACTCAGGACGGAGAAAGAATTCAGGTCTGCCCAGCATATCAAAAAACTCAATGGCATTATACCCTAATCTGACCAAAGAATTAATCATTTCGGTATAGCTTTCCCAATCATATTCCAGTAGTTTGCCCCGATAGTTTGCTAACTCGTCAACATCATTCTCAAAATAACAGAGGATAGGTACTTTTGGTGGCGGAATGATTTTATTTTCAAAATTGAATAGTTTCGAAGCGTCGATTTTTTTTGGTGCGCTACCTGTCCAATATTCCAAAGGGTCTACTCCAAGAATTTCTTGAGCGTAATTGTACACGGAACGTTGCAGCCCTTGAATATCTGAACCGGCCAGAACAATTATATTTTGATTGTTCTCAAGTTCCGTTTTGGTCCATATTCCACCTCTTGGCCTAGGATTTTCAGAAGAAATTGAAACCTTTCCTTGATTTACCAATTTCGTAATGGCTTGGTTAGATTTTTGGGTTCCTATAAAATAAAAGATACCATGCTCAGGTAAAGGGTCTGTTCCTGAAAGGATTGTAATTTCCAAAGGGATTACCTTCTCAAGATCATTTTTTAGATCTGACACTACATTGGCCTCAACAGCGTCTAAATTTGTTCCTTGTACAATGTAACAGTTGGCGGGATTTTTATTTGAGCACGATGTAGAAATCAATATACCCAACCCCAAACAAAAAAAATAGAAAGCTTTTATTTGAATACTTTTCGTCACGTTTTTCTTAAAATAAAATAGTTGTTTATAAAACCATTTACGAAAGAGGAATAGTGTGTAATTAATTCAAAAGCATCTGGTCAAAAGCATCTGGTGACTCATAAACGCAATTGGATTAAAAAGTATGAGCAGACAATGCTTTGCCTGCCCATACCGTAAACAAAACTAAACTCAAACAATCCTGTGATCCCTGTATTCTTAGTATCCAGGATTTTGTACCAATCCAGGAGTCTCTGCCAACGGTCCTGGCGGAATGGGATAGATTCTCTTGTTAGGGTCGCTATCCGTTTTATCTGTCCACGCATCTTCCCAAGTTCCGAATCGGATTTGGTCGGTTCTTCTGTGGTATTCCCAATAGAATTCAAAACCACGTTCGTTATACACATCATCTAAAGTAGCACTGTCTAAGGCAAAATCATTGCCTCCCCTAGCAATTCGAACTGCATTAACATCCGATAAGGCATCGCCCGACCCCAATCTTAACTTGGCCTCGGCCCGCATTAAGTATAATTCGGCCAATCTAAAGACTACTATATCCACACCGGTGTCATCTCTGTTAGCTCCTAAATCTTCAATACTCCATTTTGAAACCCGTACCCCTACGGATTGGTTTTCAGCAATCAAACTCACTTCCCTAGTATGATTGGCCATCGTTTCGTCCCTGGTCCAAAGTTGAACGGGAACAATATCTATAGTGCCGTCATCATTGATAATAGGTGTTCCATCATCGTTGTTGAGTCCATATATTTGACCTTGAAGAAAACCTCGGTTCATTTTGTAATCGGCCAATGGTATCGTAACCAACTCATTGGGGTAGTTTTCTTTATAAAATCTTGGATCATTGACCTCGTCCCATGTGTCCAAAAACTCCGGGAGAGTACATCCTGCGTCAGAACCTGTTTCAAATCCACCATCAACGACATAAAGAAGACCTCTGGATAAGCCATTGGTGGTGTTTCTTGAAACACTTCTACCGCCAATCGTTACTGCCGTTTTTTCATTCTTTATCGACCATATGATTTCAGGGTGGTTTTCGTTGTCAGGGTCGAACATGCTAAAATAATCTTCGGTTTCAAGGGAGTGTAGGCCACCATTGATCACTTCAGTCGTCAGATCGATAACTTGCTGCATGTCTTCATTGGAAAAGGAAAAATCAGCAGCATACCTGTCTTCATAAATAGCTTTGTTCAAATAGATTCTGGCCAAAAGTGATTTCGCCGCATCTTGGGTGTATCGAACCGTGTTTTTACCCGTAGGAAGGCTCGACATCACTGATTCCAGATTCTCGATTATAGTACTCACCGCTTCAGCCCCAGTAAGGATTTGAGGGTCTAGATTAAAATTAATCTCAGCAACACCTCGATAAGGTACCTGACCATACGTATCTAAACATACCCACATGTAATGGGACAACAGTGCTACTGCCTCGGCATGCTCCTGTGAACCTTCATCCAAGAAATCAATAGCCTGGGTCGCACTTGCCAGTCCTGCTGTGACATGTTCAAATGTCTCTCTTGTATAGCGATGATTTGGTCCCCAGTCGTGTCTGTGCAATTCCTGAAAAGTACCCCCGTCAAACCAATCGCTTTGTCTGGTAGGTACCATGCCCTCATCCGCTGAAAAAGTCTGTAGCGCAAACCACCAGCGATGGCCATATACCCTTCGCATATAATAATATGCCGGTGCCAAAAGATTTAATGGATCGGCATTTACCAACAAATCCTCACCTCGGGCTTCGTCGATAATCTCTTCTTCGATGTCACATGATTGAAATCCGAAGAAGACAGTCAATATGATGCTAAAAATTATAGATTGTTTTTTCATAACTTATATTTTATATTGAATACTTTACCATTTTAAATTAGAAAGAAAGATCAACACCAAAAATAAAGGTCTGGGGACGTGGATAACCTCCAAAATCCACACCATACACATTGTTGCCGCCCGTGTTGATCTCAGGATCGTATCCTGTATAGTCCGTTATCACGAAGATATTTTGACCAGTAACATATAACCTCAACGTATCAAGAAAACCGTTATCCTCAATGTTCCATCCCAAGGTAGCATTGTTCAATCTAAAGAATGAGCCATCCTCAATAAACCTAGATGAAGAAACAGGAGCAACCAAAGGACTTTCGTTCACATCTAGATATTCCCTAAAAATATTGTTTCCGTTTTGCCCCAACGATGCTGCACTCGAATAGGCCCTTGCCGTGTTGTTAAAAATATCAACACCACCGACACCGTTGAAGCCCAATGATAGGTCAAAGTTTTTATAAGATGCATTAATGTTTAATCCATATATGGTGTTCGGCAATGCATCGCCAACTATTTCAGGATCTGATACTATTTCCACACCATCCCCATCAAATCCTTGAAATCTTGGCAAAAAGAACGAGCCAGCAGATTCGCCGTTGGTAAATATGCTACTGAATTCACCCGAAGCTCCCGGCCCAAAAATACTTCCAACAAAAATATCCGTGGAAAGTCCTTGTATTTCGTTATCCAAAAATGAGATGTTTCCAGAAAAATCAAGTGAAAAGTCTTCCGTTCTTACAGCATTTACATTCAGTGCAAATTCAAAACCTTCATTAATGATTTCTGCATCAGAGTTTACAAAAATTGTACTGGCCAATGCTGGTACCGGAGCAGAAACTTCTAAAAAAAGATCGGTAGTGTTCTTATAAAAATAGTCGAATGTACCGCTTACCTTACCATTTAATATACCCCAATCCAATCCTACATTGTATTGCTCGGTAACCTCCCATTTTAAATCAGGATTAGGTGTTCGCGTGGTAGTCACACCATTGACAACCGTTGTTCCATTAAATGTAAAGCTGTTGTCAAAGCTGGTTGCAAAGGAGGCCTGTGTAACTCTTACAGGAACAGCTTGATTACCGGTCTGACCCCAGCCCGCTCTCAATTTTAAATTGGAGAAAACTTCAGAATTTGCAAGAAACTCCTCTTGGTCTATACGCCAACCTAATGCAACTGCTGGAAAATAACCATATCTATTATTCTCACCAAATACTGATGAGCCATCTGCTCTCAGTGTCGCCGTCAGTAGATACTTATCCAAAAAGCCAAAGTTTACCCTACCGAAGAACGATTGCAACTTTCTTTCGGTATCGGATGATGCTATGGTAGTATTCTCTGGAGAAGCGACCCCTAAATTGAAAATCGGGTCGATTTCCCGGGTACTAAAATCAAACCGTTGAATCCTCAATCCTGTATTGTTGAAGGTCTGATAGGAATGCCCTAAAAGAACATCGAAATTCCAGTTGTCATAGCTTTTCGTGAAAGTCAAGAAATTTTCAATCAAAAAATTGGTATCTTCCCTCGAATCTTGCGTAACCTGGTCTTGACCTTGTTCCCCCCCATCAAGCGAGTTATTGAACAGCCTGAAAAAACGGTCTACATCTGAATTTTCGTAACCTAAATTAAGCTTATAGTCCAACCCATCTACAATAGTATAAGTGGTAGTGAAATTCGCCAAAACTCGTTTGGTCTCGGCCCTGTCACGATATAAATCGAAAAATGAGACAGGATTGTCCGTAGCACCCGCTCTTGTGGTCACTTCGCCATCTCCTCCAAAAACAGGAGATGTAGGGTTCGCCCTTAGTGCTCCCGTTATAACGCTTCCCAAAGCTTGACTTTCGTCCGTAAGATCCGCTACAGTGAGGTTCACCCTAAATTTTAATCGGTCATCCAATACTGAGGTGCCAACATTTATTCTTCCGGTAACACTTTCGTGCCCTGTAGTCTTCACTACCCCTTCTTGATCCAGATAGCCTAAGGACACATTATATGTGGTTGAACCGGCCCCACCGGACAAACCTAAATTATAATTTTGTACATGAGCTGTTCTATAAATTTCATCTTGCCAGTCGGTATCGGTATTTTCCGAATCAATGTAAGATGCGGGTTCCCTTCCTACTATAGAAGCCAAACGTGCCGTTTGTTCACGATATTCACTAGCACTGAGTAGGTCAACGTCCCTGGCCACTGTTGCAAAACCTGCCGATGTACTAAAGGTAACTTTTGTTTTGCCCGCTTTACCTTCTTTGGTCTTTATAAGAACAACCCCGTTCGCACCCCGCGTACCATAGATTGCAGTAGCAGAAGCATCCTTTAAAACAGTTATACTCTCTATATCCTGTGGGTTCAAGAAGTTCAAGGGGTTTTTTGGCCTTGAAACTCCACCAACACCTGTAAGACCTTCATCTGTAGATGACCCTCCATCCAAAGGAACACCATCAACTACAAATAAGGGATTACTGGAACTACCTATTGAATTTACACCACGAATATTGATATCGATAGCGCTACCTGGCTCACCCGAACCCGTAGTTACATTTACACCAGCAATCTTACCTTGTAACAACTGGCCCGGAGCATTGTTAACACCCTTGTTAAAATCCTCAGCACCGATAACTTTGACCGCACCGGTCACATCTTTGGATTTTACACCACCGTACCCCACAAGAACCACTTCATCAAGTCCCGTTGAAGAAGGTAATAATTGTACGGTGTAGCTTGAAGAGCCATCTAAAGTCAGTTCTTTAGTTTCAAAACCGACATAAGAAATAATCAGAGTTGCATTGCCATCACTGACAGCAATGTTGAAATTACCATCAAAATCGGTAACCACACCATTTGTGGTTCCTTTCTCTTGTACATTGGCACCTGGTAAGGGTGCATTGCTTTCATCCAGCACCGACCCCGTAATTTGGGTTTGCGCTAAGGAAGCAAACGAAACAGTACAAGCCAACAGTAGTAAAAGTTTCAGTTTCATATTGTTCAGTTATTAATATTTCGTTAAAAGTATTATCGAAAACGATGGAGTATTATGGACGATTTGTTCGAATACATGGATATTCCTTTAGAAACAGAAAAAAAGAAAGGCTGATTTTTTAGGCTAGCTTTCTCCATACCGCTAAAATCCTCAATAAAAATTGTGTCTTTAGAAAGCAAAGGCAAGCCAATTTATTCTAGAAAAAGTGCAATTTTCAACGCCACAGAACAAACATCATAAATCTAATATCGAATTCATCCATGTTTTTGAAAAATCCATCCATTAAAATACACTTAATGTAGAGTATATTTAAAGTTTTATTTATACTTCAAGCCACGATTACTATGAAATCTGTTACTTTCAAGTGTTTTACACTACTTTTCTCTGTATTGTTATTTTTAAACTGCGCCGAACAAACCAAAAATGATATTCCTTGGCTTGTTCTCTTTGATGGAAAAACGTTGAACGGGTGGACTCAAATAGGTGGGGAAGCGCTCTATGAAGTTAAGGAAGGTGCCATTGTTGGTCGTACCGTTCATGATACGCCTAACTCCTTCCTAACGTCCAATGCCAAATACAGTGATTTTATTTTGGAACTTGATTATAAGGTAGACCCTTCCATGAATTCAGGCATTCAAATTCGAAGTAATAGTTTTCCACATTATCGAGATGGTAGAGTACATGGTTATCAAGTTGAAATAGACCCATCCGACCGTGCTTGGAGCGGTGGTATATACGACGAATCTAGAAGAGGATGGTTGAATCCAATGACCGAAAATAAGGAGGCTCAAAAAGCATTTAAACAAAACGAGTGGAACCACTATCGTATAGAAGCCATAGGTGATACTTTAAAAACATGGATAAATGGTGTTCCTGCTTCCTTTTTGATTGATGAGAAGACTTCTTCAGGTTTTATCGCACTCCAGGTACACAGTATTAAACCAGAGCAACAAGAAGGAACCGAGATTAGGTGGAAGAACATAAAAATCATTACCGACAGCGTTGCCAAATACGCCACAAAGAGTCCGATAAAACCAATCATAACAAAAAATCAATTGACCATTGACGAGCGCAAGAATGGATGGAAATTATTATGGGATGGACATTCTACAAACGGATGGCGTGGGGCAAGATTAGATGATTTCCCCAATAAGGGTTGGGAAATCAGCAATGGTGAATTGACCGTTCTTTCCTCTGGCGGCGAAGAGTCCTCAGCGGGTGGTGATATTGTCACAAAAGATGTTTATGGTGATTTCGAGCTGAAGGTCGATTTTAAGCTTACCGAAGGTGCCAATAGTGGCATCAAATATTATGTTGATACTGATTTGAACAAAGGTCCCGGTTCTTCAATAGGGTTGGAATATCAAATTTTAGATGATAAAAGGCATCCTGATGCCAAAAAAGGAAATCATAAAGGTAGCAGAACGGTCGCTTCCTTGTATGATTTAATACAAGCGGACACCACAAAATATATGAACCCGATCGGAGTATGGAACTCAGCCCATATCATTTCAAAAGACAATCACGTTGAGCATTGGTTAAATGGTATGAAGGTCTTGGAATATACAAGAAAAAGCGAAGCATATAGAAAATTGGTGTCCGAGAGCAAATACGTGGACTGGCCCAATTTTGGTGAATTGGACGAGGGTCACATCTTATTGCAGGATCACGGTGACCATGTGAGCTTTAAAAACATTAAGATTAAACCAATAAACTCAAAATAACCATGACCACGAGAAGAGACTTTATAAAGAAAACAACAGTTGGTAGTGCCGCATTAACTTTTGGAAGTATGGTTTTCCCCTATACTGGCCATGGTCGAATTCTTGGAGCCAATGACCAAATAAACTGTGCGGTAATTGGCGTAAGAAGTAGGGCAAAAGCCCATGTTAAAGCCATTAATGCCGATTCAAATGCAAAGATTCTATACAATTGCGACGTTGACGATAACATCATCGAAGAGCACAACATATGGTGCAAAGAAACTATCGGTTATGTGCCAAAAGTTGAAAAAGACTTCAGAAAAATTTTAGAAGACAAAGATGTCGATGCTGTATTTATTGCTACGCCCGAACATTGGCATGCCCCCATGGCTATCATGGCAATGCAAGCTGGAAAACATGTATACGTAGAAAAACCTTGTAGCCATAATCCGCATGAAAACGAGCTTCTGGTAGCAGCGCAAAAGAAATACGGAAAAAAAGTGCAAATGGGAAACCAGCAGCGATCGGCGGATACTACAATTTTAGGCATTAACGAAATCAAGGAGGGTATTATAGGTGAGGTCTATAAGGGTGAGGCCTATTATACCAATAATCGCAGTTCTATTGGCGTTGGGAATAAAGTTCCGGTTCCAAAAACACTGGATTGGGATTTATGGCAAGGACCTGCACCAAAAGAAGCATACAGAGATAACGTACATCCCTATAACTGGCATTGGTTCAGAGCTTGGGGAACAGGAGAAATCCATAATAATGGCACTCACGAAATAGATATATGCAGATGGGCCTTAGGGGTAGATTTACCAAACTCGGTAACTTCTTTTGGGGGTAAATACGCCTATAATGATGATTGGGAATTTGTAGATAACCAGCAAGTGACTTTTTCCTATGACAACAATACCTTTATCACATGGACAGGTCACAGTAGGGGAATGATGAAGCCAGACCGCCCTGGTCGAGGCATTACTATATATGGCAGTAAAGGATCCATACAACTAGACAGAAATTTTTATAAATTGTACGACTTACAAGGTAATCCTATAAAGTTTGAGTTTGAAAAAGCGTCAAGTGCCACTACCAATACTCGAGGTGAGGGTATATTGGATGTTAATCACGTTGCTAATTTCTTTGATGCCATACGTAAAGATGCCAGCTTACGTTCCGATATCAAAGATGCCAGTATTTCAACAATGCTTTGTCATCTAGGCAATATGGCCCAAGATGCAGGTGAAACCTTAAAGATTGATAAGGTAACGGGCAAAGTGCTTAATAACGAAAAGGCCATGAAGTCCTGGAAAAGGGAATATGCCAATGGTTGGGAACCCAAAATTTAAGACCATTTATGAAAAGAAGAGATTTTATGCTGAAAAGCGGATTGGCATCTGCTTCTGTTGTAATACCTCAAACCATTATTGCTGCCAGTAATTTAAGCTGCAAAGGCGCTAACGACGCTCTCAACATTGGTATTATTGGTACTGGTGACAGAGGGTCTGGTGCTATAGCACTGGTAAATGCCATCCCTAATTTTAGAGTAACTGCCTGTTGTGATATTCTTCCGTTTCGTTTAAAGGATGCCGTAAATGCCACTCAAGAAAAAGCAATAGGGTATGTCAACTATGAAAAACTTTTGAGCAATAAAGCTATTGATGCTGTTATTGTTGCAACACCATTTAATACGCACACGCAAATAGCCTTAGATGCTTTGGACGCAGGCAAACATGTATACTGCGAAAAAACAATGGCGAAGGGTTATGAAGGTATAAATGCTCTTAAAGCAAAGGCCAAACAATCAAAGAATATTTTTCAAACTGGGCATCAGTATAGAAGTTCAAGGTTATACCAGCACGTTGTTGAGTTAATAAAAATGGGCAAAGTTGGAAAAATACAAGCGTTTGAATGTCAGTGGAATCGTAATGGTAATTGGCGAAGGCCCGTACCAAAACCTGAGTATGAACGCATCATAAATTGGCGAATGTACCGTGAGTTTTCTGGGGGGCTACTTGCAGAACTTTGCTCACATCAATTGGATTTCATCAATTGGATCATGGAAGATATTCCAAATTCGGTTATGGGTATTGGGGGAGTCGATTACTGGAAGGATGGCAGGGAAACATACGACAACATTCATTTAATCTATAATTATAAGAATGGGGTACGGGCAAAGTTTACCTGTTTAACGGCCAACGCAAAAGATGGCTACCAAATTAAAGTTTTAGGTGATAAAGGTTCCATAACATTGGGATATACGGAAGCTTGGTTTTATCCCGAGAATACCAACAAAAAAGAAAAGGGCAATGTTGATGGCGTAGCTGGTGCCACCATACCTTGGGAACAAGGAAAAGGATATCCCATTACTGTAGAACACACAGAACCTACAGCACAGGCGATGATAGATTTTTACAATAATATTCAAAACAATAAAACTCCACTTTCAAATATAGAAACTGGAGCAAATGCAGCCATTTGTGTACAGATGGGCTTGGATGCTATGTATACTAACAAAATAGTTTACAGGCCAGATAATAGCTAGTGCATTAATGTTACATCTTCTTTAGCACTTGTTTTTACGTTGAAGGAGGAAATCAACTTAGGTTTCTTTGGTAGAACTACTTCTTCAACTGGTTTTTAAAGTGCAATAAAAAAACCGCATTCAGACCAAAGAAAAGACTGCCATTTTTAGTATTGAAATTTCTTCTGTTTTGCGTGATGAATGCATCTTCGGCAATATGTAAGGTATTCGATACGTGGAACTGGAGCATCAAATCCGTCAGTTCCCAATTGACCCCGATAGAAAAAGCATCATAGGTTGGAATGGATTCCACAGGATTGGCCAAATAGTAGTATTCCGAAGAAATGGAAACATGTCCTCCCACTTTATATCTACCCCCAATACCCAATGCAAAATGATTGGTAGGGTCTTCTTCGAATCGAGTGGAATTTCTGTGTATAAAGGTTGGTGATAGCTGTAACGAAAAATTTCTTGTAAATTTCCGTGCAATCAAAAGCTGTGAGGTGAACGATAATTTATCTGAAAAACTTGTATCATTATTAAAATTTCTCCCAAGCCTGCCACTTGTGCGTAAATTGGCATTTTGCAACAAAGTGATGGTAAAAGGCCAACCTTTCCCTTCATCTACCTGTTTTAGCAGTTTATACTTGAAGTAACTGTCAAAAATACCATCAAACGTGGTAACTCCTGCCCCTAAAGTAAACCTATCTGAAAAAGCATGGGAAATACCAAACCGGGTGGATACACGATCTACCAAAAACGCTTGGGTATCCGATTCGGGAATATTCCAAAACCTGGTATTGGCCGAAAGTTCCATTGTTCCCTTCTTCCGGGTTTCAACAGAATGGCCTAGGGATATTCGTGTTGTTTTAAAGGTTGCCTGAACATGGTTCGTGGTTTCTGGACGTTCTTTTTCCAGAGTATTGAGCAAATCTTGACCAACTACGGTATTTGAAAAACCCAATACTAAAACTAAATGTAAAAAAGTAAAATGTCTAGTTCTCATAAGGTTGGTATTCAAATCTAAATTGGACTTCTATACGCTTTGCAATATTACCCGCTACCACAGGAGGTATCTTTATTTTGAAATCGGACACTAAAACCTCAAAGGATCCTGTAAAAACAGGAAGGTCGTTAGTGCGTTCCATTTTGGTCTTGATTTCCAATTCTTTTGTGATGCCATGTAATGTCAAAGCACCTTTTACAATTTTTGTAGTCTCTTCAACGGGCACTTTAAAATCCGTTATAACACCTTCAAAAACGGCTTTCGGATAAATATCGGTTTCAATATAACTTTCATTAAAATGTTCTTGCATCAATGCCTTTTTAAAAACAAAGGCCCGCATCAACATACTTATGGCAATCTCACCATTTGTGGTATCGAAAATACTCAGTACTTGATTATTTTCAGCTTCAATATTCTCCACAGATGTGTACGAGAAAAAGGAGACATGCCCCTGTCTAGAAATGTATTTGGAACTGTTTTGGGAAAACCCACAGTAAAACACTAAGGCAAAAAACAATGTAAAGAATTTATTCATACATAAAAACTTACTGTAAAACACAGTTTAGCATTATAGCGTCCATTAAAAAACCTTTGAACACTCCTTTCAATTTAACTTTATCCCCTTCATTCAATTTTCTTACCATTTCTGCTTGTTCGGTTCGCATATCGCACATTACATAAGAAACTTTACTTCCACTATAGAGCAACACGGTATATCTATCGTTTAGAAAGGTTACTTCTTTGACCTCGCCTTCCACTTCAATGACCTTTTCCATGTACGCAGCGTTAGCTTCTTGTTCATCTTCTAGAAACCTATCTACCAACAGCTCTGAACTTATAGCAAGTTCTGGTGAAGCAACAATGACGTCCCTAGCATACGGTTCTCTGGTTAAAAAATTATAAAAATAGTAAGAGCCCCCCATCAATAATAGTATTGAGAGTGACATCATCACAATTTTTACTTTTTTAGACATCATATAAATGACTCCTTAGTTTATTGCAAAATTAATGAAACCCACGAAGCTTAAAAGTATTATTTCGCACTTCGTGGGTTTAATAGAAAATCAAACATAGCAATTTGCTTCCCATCTCTGCTTTTACAGCATACTTTTATTCAAGTCTACCAATCTCTTCGGCTCCTATTCCAATTCCAATGGCACCATTGTCTTCACCCAAGCTTCTAGAATCAACGCCCCAATCGTCTGAAGTGAACCCCTCACCATCGTAGGCAATACTGGCACCCTTCAATGCACCTGAAACAAAACCACCAGCGTTCCAGATACCTGCCTCTACAGCAACGACCTCTCTTGCATTGCCGGCAGCACCCCACTGCACAAAGCTTCTTATGTTATCGGCATTGCCAAAACCATTATTGTTCGCGTACAGACCCAATCCACCTGCATCGTTAGGCACTTCAAGAACTACTGGTGATATGACCAAGAACTCACCAGGTGCCAAGGATACGGAACCACTTACAACCTCGGTAGCATCGCCATCACCTACCCTAAAGTATTTTCCAGGGCCAAGGCACATCCAGTAGTCAGAAAGATCTACCGTTATGTTTCCATTATTGTAGAGTTCTATATCATCATTAAGGAAATATTCCACTTCGTTGATAATCACAGAACGTTCTACTACAACTTCCTTGAATATGTTCTCTTCACCAAAAGTGATTATACCAGTGCCTGCCCAATCGTCTGAAGTAAGTCCTTCACCATCGTAAGCAATGCTGGCACCGATCGGTACATGTGGAACGTAACCACCAGCATTCCAGATACCGGCTTCTACCGCAACAACTTCTCTTGCATTGCCAGCGGCACCCCATTGTACGAAGCTTCTAATGTTATCCGCACTACCAAAGTTATCGTTGTTGGCATAGAGCCCAAGTCCACCCGCATCGTTAGGAGCATCTAGAACCATTGGTGTTATCACCAAATATTCGCCCGGTGCCAAGGATACGGAACCACTTACGATTTTGGTAGCATCACCGTCACCAATCCTAAAATATCTTCCAGGGCCAAGGCACATCCAATATTCTGAAAGATCTACGGTTACAGTTCCATTATTGTAAAGTTCGATATAGTCATCGACCAAATATTCAACTTCGTTTATAATGATTGAACGTACTTCGGAAACGGGTTCTGTAAATGTATTGCCCTCGCCCAAGGTAGGGGTAGATGTCCCTGACCAATCATCTGATGTGTTGCCCTCTCCATCATAGGCTATACTAGCGCCAGTAGGCACATTGGGAATGAAACCACCGGCATTCCAAATACCAGCTTCAACGGCCACTACTTCCCTTGCGTTACCAGATGCACCCCATTGTACAAAGCTTCTAATGTTAGCGGCACTACCAAAGTTATCGTTGTTGGCATAAAGCCCAAGTCCACCCGCATTGTTAGATGCTTCAAGGGCTACTGGTGCTATCACCAAGTATTCACTAGGCTCAAGGGATACTGAACCACTTACGATTTCGGTAGCTTCTGCATCACCAATTCTAAAATATTGTCCTGGGCCAAGGCACATCCAGTAATTGGTAAGATCTACCGCTACGTCTCCATTATTGTAAAGTTCAATATGGTCGTTCACCAAGTATTCTACTTCGTTGATAATTACGGAACGTACTTCCGTTGTTGAGTCCGGTGTTTCTTCAACCGGGTCCTCACCTCCAGGGTCCAAATCATCATTGTAAGCATCGTCTTCTGAGCAGCTCCACACTGCCAATACTGTTAAAAGGGATAATAGATAATTTTTCATTTTTTAGATAATTTTTAATTAAAGAATAATTGTTTTTGAAGATTTAAAAAGTTTGAATGTCCGGTAACCGTTTTGATTACCGTACCATGTATAGGATCAGCGGAAAGGGTGGGATGCTATGTTTCGAAAAAATTGTTAAGCATATTGCTTATGACATGTTCAGTCTCACATAGGTTTCCTTTCCGCTTTATGTTTTATAATTTGATTTTTGACATGATTTTTCATAACACCCATTACAACTGTACACTGGAACAGGAGTTCTACCATTATTTTTTTCGCCCATTTCTGGGTAGCCGAGTTCTGTTAACACATTCAGCGCATTGGAAATTTGATTTGCCCTAACAAAATTGAATACTATCAGGGATTCCATAGGATAGAGATTTACATTGGTGATATCCTTGATATTTGAAAGTGCTTCTTTGATCTTGACCGAACAACGAGAACAAAATGATTGCTGAACGGGAATTCTTGCGATACTTGGTTTATTTATTTTCATTTTTTTTGTTTTAAAAGACTCTTGATAGATTGAACCCAAAGAATATATCCCCGTCAGACCAGTCACCTGTCGCTTGCCCTAAGAAGCCGTTGGTATTCATTGGCTGGGCGTTTGTAAAATGCAATTGAAAAACATGGCCTCCCGTTTCAATATCGATACCCACTGAAAGTGGATTGTTAAAGGGAGCGTTATCGGCCCTGTTCAGGTGAAATCCGTAATCGATATTAAGCGATAACCTTTTGGACAGTTTATGCCTACCTCCAATTCCAAGGGCGTATTGTGAGTTCTCTTGTTCATCCAATTGCACCAAATTGTCATGGAAAAAGGTTGGGATTAGCTCTAAAGAAAAGTTCTTGTTGAACTTCTTGGCTATTAATAACTGGGCCGTATATCCAAGACGGTTCTCAAACTTAAGGAGCGGTAAATTTACATCGTCCAAGGCTCCGTTAATGAGCAAAGTTCCAAACCCTACCAACGTAACGGGAAAGCCCTTTTTTTGCTGCCGTACCAATCGAAGTTTTAACGAGCTTTCATACGTTTTCAAAAATGAGCTACGTGAAACCCCTACATTGATACCATCGGAAATTCCATAAATGAAGTTCAATCGGGTAACCGCTTGATCGAGCCCAAAAAAATCTTCAAATCCTGGTTTTATGGAGCCAAACCTGTGGGATACCACAAAATACAGCTCTTTTTGGGATACCATTTTGGTGGATTCAAAGTTTACGATTTTCAATCCTTTAAAAGCGGCGCTTTCAAAGTCTTTGGCATTGTTAGTATCAATTTCTGATAATAGGTCGTCTTGCGAAAAACCTACTATGGGCAATAAAAAGAGGATGAGGTATATTGTTTTCATTTTTTCTGTTTTCTGAAGTGTTTAGTAATTGTTGATCAGGATAGCCTGGTCTATTTTTACGATTTCGAGTAAATCATCATAACCTACGCACCTTCCTTTTACGCGAATCATATTACCTTTTATCAAGGTTGCTTCAATTTCACTACTGCCATCAAAATCTATTTGAACTTTGTCGTCCACAATAATGGTTCGTTGTTGTTCCACATTGCTTATCAATCCATTGACTTCGATAATTTTATCCGCAAAGCTTTCCAACGAACCGTTAGCATCGGCAAATCTGTTCTGTAACTCTGTTGCCGATAATACAGCTACCGTTTGTTCTTCAATGACATTTCTGTGAGGTCTGTACATGTAGCTGTACATAAAAAAAGAGGCAAAAGTTATAATGATTAATGCTACAAAGGCAATGGTCAGGTATTTTTGCATTTTCATCTTCCAACAAGATTAAAGTTGATCTGTACCAATACTTCTTTAGCAATTTTGCTGCGCACTAATTTTGGAATTTCAATATCAAAATCTTCTGGAGCGACCTTGAAGGCACCTTCCATAACAATAGCATCTTCCACTTTACGAACAGATAAGGTTGTCCGTATATCTTTTTCTTTTCCATGCAAGCCCAACGTTCCATCTACGAGAATTTCCGATGGGGACTCTGTAAGTTTTGAGCTATCAAAATCCAATAGCTCCCCCTTAAAAGTTGCTTTGGGATAAGTATCGGATTCAATATAGTTTTCATTGAAATGCTCTTGCATCAAGGAGTTTTTAAAGCGAAATCCCTTTACCAAAGCCAGAGAAGCGATTTCGTTGGTTTCAGTGTCAAGAATGGCAGTAGCAGATTCGGTCTCTGCCTTTACTTCTTCAAATAGTTTTTCTGAAGCTTCAAATACAATATTGGCATTTTTATCAATGTATTTTTTCTGGGCATTGCCAGTATAAACTCCTATTACTGTAGAGATCATAGCTAACAGAATCGTGTTCCTTAAGTTTTTCATTGTTGTTTATTTTGGTGTTATGTTTATCTATTATTCTGCTAATCCTTCTTGAATCCATTGTTCGATAAGGTCTATTGATGCTTGTGGCATTCTACCAGATGGTGGCATGGCGTTTGGCTCTCCGGTTTGTTTAGAGATGGTGTTCAGTACCCCGGCATTTCGAGCACGTACCTGGTCATAGGTTACCAAAGCAAATGGCGCCCCGTTTCTTGGTGGGCTCGAATGGCATCCCAAACAATTGCTTGTGATTATGGGTTGAATGTTGGCTGAAAATGTAACTGTGGCATTTCCATTTTCACCATCACCTTCATTATCCGTGTTCTCGGTATCGTCCACTAGCAATAGATCACTTTCACTATCGTTGGTGCAACCAAATACCAAAACAGCCGAAAAAAGCAAGATGGGTTTTAAAATATTCTTCATTTGTGTTCGATTTTTTATTCACAGCAAAACAACTATATACCAGGAGGTTATAAGGACAAAATGTTCGTGAGAGGGAAAAATTGGCTTTGAAAGGGAAGAATTGACCGTGATATGGAAAGAGATTTTCCAATAAAAAACTAGTTTCCCCAAACTGGGAAAGAAAGTTATTTTTGCAAAGAAGGTTTGTGATGGATTTTTTAGAAACCCGATCAATCTTATTCTGTAGTTAAGGAAATTACGTTTTCAACATTATAACCCCATGAGAAAGGATAGGCTCTATTTTTTTACATTTTTGGCCATAACGGTAATTTTTGTGCTCATTGCAGGAATTTCAACGAGGTCCTTTATAAAGGTTAGTGCCAATAACCTTTTAAACACCCAATTGGAATCGAGCAAAAGAGAAGCTAGGGAAGTTGCAAGTTTGATAGGGTTTCAATTGGCCAGTGGCATACCAAAAGATTCGGTAATCGATAATGTCCAAAGAAGTATTGAAAACACGAATATTGAAAATGGTTTCATCTGTATGTTCGATTGGTCTGGAAAGGAAATCTGCCACCCAGATATTACCAAAGTTGGGCAACAGATCAATCCAAATCAATCTTCTGTAACCTCGGTAGATGGTGAAATGACCTCAGAGGATTTTTATGAATTATTGACCGACAAAAGAAGCTTTGGAGGGGTACGGGACTTTAAAGAAGAAGACCGAGATTCTGAAATCATCTATTTATATCCAGTAAAAAACTCGGATTGGATAATCGCTGCCCATGCCAACGTCAAAAAGATTTCTACACAGATTGATGATATCAGAAACAAGTTCTACACCATTTTTATTATTATGGGAGCCGCATTGATTCTTTGTTCGGTAATCATGGTGAGGATTATAGGAAGTGCCTACGAGAAAAAGCTGGAAGCCAAAAACCAAAAGTTGGAAGATCAAAACCAAAGATTGGGAGACGAAGTGGTCAACTTGGCCAAACTCAACAAAGACTTGGACAACTACCAGCAAAAGGTCATGGACACCAAACTTAATGTACCTAAAACCGACTCCGAAAAGAACAAGAAAAGAATACTCACCTACGTAAGAAATGAACTTAGACCCATTTCCACGGAGGATATTGCCTACATCTATACTGAAAGTACGATTACCTACGTAGTCTGTTTTGATGGAAGTCGTTCCACGACAAATGTTAGTTTGGATGAGTTGTTTTCAAACATGGACGAAAGCCATTTTTATCGAGCCAACCGTCAATTTATAGTTGCTATTTCGGCAATCAATAAAATCATTAAGTATGGCAATAATCAGTTAAAGATTTTGGTCGACCCTAATTCTGAAGTTGATATTATTATTAGTAAGAACAAAGCTGCCGAGTTTAAACAATGGCTTAATTCTTAAAAAGAAGAGGTTCCATAAGAAAGCCCTCAAAACAACTTCTATCTTGAGGGCACTTCCTAACTAAAATAAACACTAAACTATACGTTTCGGGTACTACTAACCTCCCTTTTTTCTGAATTTGTTAATTCACTTTCTACAACAATTCGTTCTATTTAAAAATTCCTAAACGTACCGTCAATAGTATTATGAAAACTACTGTTGAAAGAATAAAACAGGTAAAGGGGAAGAAGAAATAAATCAGTTTGTTCGTAGCTTCTCTTTTCATTTGGTTCTGTTGATTTAATTGATGAAACAAAGAAATGCTGATGAAGAAAAATATACCACAAAACTTCGGTGAGGGGGAAAATCGACACTTAAAAGGGAAAAAGGGGAGGTAAAAAAACAATACATTTACCCAACGGAACAGCAACTATCACCCAAATTGGTTTAGGGTATATGCTAGTCATACAATTGCCATACTTTAGGCTGCTAATTTTTGAAAAGTGCAATCAGATGCTTGGGTAGGTAAAGTATATAGTCTTTTAACTTTACCACCGATGATGCACCGATGGGCGAATCATCTCATTATAAACATCTTCAACTGCCAGCATTTCTTCTTTTGAAAGATTACGAAGTTTCAACGCTTCTAAATTGGAATACAATTGCTCGTTTTTTGATACACCTGGTATTACACAGCTCACTTCTTCGAACATCAATATCCACTTTATGGCCAAATGCACCAACTCAAAATCTTTTGGAAATATCGATTTTAACCGTTCAACCGCTTCAAGACCCAGATTGTAATCTATTCCCGAGAACGTTTCACCTTGATCAAAAGCTTCACCTTTGCGGTTGAATTGGCGATGGTCATCATTCGAAAATGTGGATTTTGAATGGAATTTGCCAGTTAACAATCCACTTGCCAATGGTACGCGGGCAATAATTCCCACATTTCTTTTTTTCGCTTGCTCAAAAAGCAGGTCAGCAGGCCGATGCCTGAACATATTAAAAATAATTTGGACTGTACTCACATTAGGATATTCTATTGCCTTTAAGGCCTCTTCAACTTTCTCGACGCTCACTCCAAGATTGGATACTTTTCCCTCTTTTTTGAGTTTTTCAAATTCTTCAAAAATTTCCTGCCGATAATATACCTCCGTAGGCGGACAGTGCAATTGAATGAGGTCTATATAGTCCAAACCTGTGTTCTTTAAACTTTGCTCTACATATTCCCTAAGCACTTTTGGTTGATACCCTTCACTAACATGGGGGTTTATAAACCTACCACATTTAGTAGCTATATACACTTTTTCTTTTCGGGAACGAATGAGTTTGCCTACAGCGTGTTAACTTTTCCCATTTTCATAAACATCTGCCGTGTCAATAAAGTTTATTCCCTTATCTATAGCCTCATTAAGAATACGTTCGGCATTTTTATCATCAAACCCACTCCCCCATTTTCCTCCAACTTGCCATGTTCCCAGACTTATTTCAGAGACTTTTAGCTCTGTCTTTCCCAGTGTTCTATAATTCATCTTATACGATTAAATCAAACAGTTTGCTTCTTATTGCTTTGTTGAAAAACAAATAGTGATACAATTGCATGGTGGAACACCATACATATCTATTAAAAAATTCTAAAGATACTACTAGATGTAAAATCGAGGAAATAGAATACAACAAAGTAGTAATCAAAATCCTATCTAAAAAGCAACACATAAAACCTATATTTGGGTATCGAAAAACTTGTTGACATGAATTCATGGTTACAATCCATTGAACTAGAAGGTAACTTGGTAAAACTTTTGCCGATGCTACCTTCCCATAAATCAGGATTAGTTAAGGCGGCAGAAGATGGTAATCTTTGGGAATTGTGGTATACCTCTGTTCCATCCAAAGAAACTGTGGATACCTATATCGATTTTGCCCTAAATGCGGAGGAGGCAGGTTTAGCACTTCCCTTTGTAATTATTGATAAAAAAACAAATACGATAGTAGGTTCTACCCGTTTTTGTAGTGCCGATGCACCAAACCGAAGGGTGGAAATAGGCTATACTTGGTATGCGCAACATGTGCAACGCACGGGAATCAATACCGAATGCAAGTACTTGATGTTAAGCCATGCCTTTGAAAAACTAGATGCCATTGCCGTTGAGTTCAAAACCAATTTCTTTAACTTCCCTTCACGGAATGCTATTTTGCGATTGGGGGCAAGACAAGATGGAATCATTAGAAACCATCGTATTGATAAACAAGGAAACATTAGGGATACGGTCATTTTTTCTATATTGAACAGTGAATGGCCCGCGGTGAAAACTTCCTTGGAATTTAAAATGAGGAAGACCTACTCTTAAAAACAAAAAAATGACAGACCGAGAATTTGAAAATCAATTTGAACGTGCAGAATTACCTCCTGACCTCTTCACCCACGAAGCCCATTTACGATTGGCATGGATTCATGTGACCCAATACGGAATCGACACGGCGGTCAAAAATGTCACACAACAAATAAAACGATATACCCAAAAACTCAATGCGGTTGATAAATACAACCACACTTTAACCATTGCCGCTATTCGGGCAGTTTATCATTTTGTCCTTAAATCAAAATCAAATTCCTTTTCAGACTTTATAAAAGAATTTCCCAGATTAAGATTCAACTTCAAAGAACTCATGGCTTGTCATTACGGGTTTGATATTTACAAATCCCCATTGGCAAAACGCAAGTATTTACAACCAGATCTTTTACCGTTCGATTGAAGTATTTAGGAGCTTGGCGAAATTATAGCCGGCAAGTTCCAAATTTTTAAAGCTATTCTGTTTCGCCTCATCAAGCGAACCCACTTGATTCAATATGGAAGTAACATACTGCAGTCCAGCTACTTCGAGTTCGTCTATGGATAGGGTAACCGACCCACATAACGCCGCTACGGGAATTTTTCTTTCCTTGACAACTTGAAGTACCCCAGCAATGGTTTTTCCTGAAAGTGTTTGACCATCCAATTGGCCTTCCCCTGTGATAACCCAATCGGCATTTTTCAAAGCTTCATCAAAAGCGGCCATTTCCATAATTAAATTAATACCCGAAGTCAAAGAAGCATTCAAAAAAACCATTGCTCCAGCACCCATACCACCGGCAGCACCAGCCCCTGGAACATTTTGTATAGCAACACCAAACTTTTTATCGATTACTTCAGCAAAATTCCGAAGCCCTTCATCTAATTTTTTAACCTCTTCCGGAGATGCCCCTTTTTGGGGAGCATATACGTAAGCTGCCCCGTCTTTTCCATAAAATGGATTCTTAACATCACATGCTACCTTCACCTTAAGGTTTTGGAGTTGTGGCAGCACCTTATCCGTTTTAATATCCACTACCTCATGCAGATTTTGGCCAATGGGTTCCAGAACTTCCCCGTTTTCATCCAAAAAAGAATACCCTAAAGCAGAGGCCATTCCCATACCGCCATCGTTGGTGGCACTACCTCCAATACCTAAAATGATTTCCCTTGCACCTTGTTTCAAAGCATGGGCAATCAACTGACCTGTACCAAGCGAAGTGGTTTTCATACAGTTCAATTCATCTTTGGAAAGTAATTTGTAACCTGAGGCTTCGGACATTTCGATAAAGGCAACTCTCTTTTCTTTTGAAAAAAGATATCCCGAAGCAATATTTCTAAAGAGTGGGTTCTTTACGGTAGTTTTTACTTCAGTAGCATTCAAGTAGTGCCTTATCACTTCAATGGTACCATCGCCCCCATCCGCCAAAGGCCTTTTTATGATTTCTGCGTCTTTAAAGACCCTAAGAATTCCCATTTCCACAGCCTCACAGAATTGTTGTCCACTTAAGGAACCTTTATATTTATCTGGAGCTAAAACAAATTTCATGTATTGTACATTATTGGACAGAATTAGTTTACACTAAAAATAATGAAAGAATAGGACTCTTTCCTTTACTATTTTTAGCCTTATAGTTTTATCAAAGTGGTAAAGGTTTTGCCCCTCAAAAAAAGTATTTACCTTTAACTAAAATTTCAATCCATGAAACATGCCCTGATTCCCATACTCTGCTTATTATTTACTACAGCCCTGTTAAGCCAAACCAAAAATTTCTTGGACGTTCCCTATCTAGAAACCTCCGCAAGGGTCGACACTTTGGTGACCCCAGATAAAATTTACTTGAACATCACTATTCAAGAAAAAGATTCCAAAGGGCGAAAATCAGTTGAAGAGCAAGAGAATCAAATGGCCACTAGACTTAAAGCCTTGGACATTAATTTGGATAAGCAGTTGGTCATTAAAGATCTTAGCAGCAACTTCAAAAAGTACTTTCTAAGACAAAAAGAAGTACTTAAAAGTAAACAGTACTCACTTCTCGTCTATTCCGGAAAAAAAGCCGGTGAAGTTATGGTCGCTTTGGAAAAACTGGATATTTCCAATACATATCTGGAAAAAACCGAATATTCAAAGATGGATGCTCTGGAACTGGAGTTAAAATCCAAAGCAGTTAAAAAAGCCAAGAAAAAGGCAAAAGCGCTAACTTCTCCTTTAGGACAGACCGTAGGAGCTGCAATACATATTTTGGATGTATCTACACCGTATTATCCAAGATACAACCAAGCTCCACGTATGGAAATGAAGACCATGGCCAAGGATGTTGCTGAGGCAGAACCTTTGGATATTGATTTTGAAAAAATAAAGGTAGAGACTTCGGTGAACGTGAAGTTCAAGATTTCGGAATAAGGTCAATCAAGAATGGATAATCCTTCTTCGACCATACTTCTATACTTATCCGGGTCTGTTTCTATTTTTGCCAAGACCTGAAGGCCATTATAAAGTGTAAAAAGCATCAACCCTACACTTGCTGCATTTTTGGAAGATGGGATTTCTCCAGCATCGATTCCTTTTTGGATGTAGTCTATGAAGAGTTTTTGAGAATTTTCAGTGTTGTCCATTAAAGCTTTGTGAATGGTTTCGTCACCGGGAATAAGCTCAGTGGCGGTATTTACCACAAAACAACCTTTTTTGCACTCATCTTGTACCGATTGCTGAATGGCTTTATCAAAAAGTACCTTTAACCCTTTTTTTACTGAATTTTCCTTTTCAAAAAGCGTTCTCACAATTGCTCCATTGGTAGTTCTATAGTGCTGGAAAGCCTGATTAAAAAGTTCTTCCTTACCACCGTACGTATCATAAAGGCTTGCCCTATTTATACTTAAACATGAAACCAAATCTTGTATGGAAGTGGCATGGAACCCTTTTTCCCAAAAGAGTTCCATGGCTTTTTGTAGCACTTCCTTTTCATCAAATTGTTTGGTACGTGGCATACACAAAAATAAGGCTATCCTGCCAATAATGGATTTACGTTGATACCCCCGTCAATATTGTACTCGGCACCAGTGATGAAAGAGGCTTCATCAGATGCTAAAAAGTTGACCAAATTGGCAATATCCTCAGGCTGTCCAAAGCGTTTTAAGGGAATTCTGTTTTGCATGGCCTCGGCAAAAACGTTCAATTGTTCTTCAGGCATGCCTGTTTTACCAAAAATTGGGGTGTATACCGGGCCAGGATTCACAGAATTGATACGTATTTTTCTTGGTGCCAACTCGGTTGCCGCCGTTCTTGTGTACGAGTTCATTGCTGCTTTACTTGCAGCGTAGATAGCAGTATTGGGCATACCGGTATAGGCGTTGACCGAAGAAAGATTGATTATGGCCCCACCATCTTTAATAATAGGTAGGAACTTTTCAACTGTGAATACCGCTCCCTTAAAGTTTATTCCCATCTGGTTATCGAACATCTCTTCTGTAATTTGACCTACCGGGGCCGGAGCAAAAATACCAGCATTGACAAATAATATGTCTACTGCACCGTGATTATCTTTTACTTGGGCAACCAAACTGTCCAAGGCATTGAGATCCTTAACATCCGCCACTACACCCTGTACACCAAGTTCGTTGGCCGCTGTGTTTACTTTTTCTTCTGAGCGCCCCGTGATAATCACATTGGCCCCTTGCTCTTTAAATTTTTTCGCTGAAGCATAACCGATACCACTATTTCCACCGGTAACTACAGCTATTTTTCCTTCTAGATTTCCCATTTTGATTTTTATTTAAAGTTTTTAATTTTATTTGGAACAATCATTCCAATACAAACATATGAATAACGGAATGATTGTTCCAAATAAAAAACGAGGTTTATCTTTTTGTTAACAATAAAGTTCCGTTTTCGTATCTTACCACTAGCTAAATCAAACCAAAATGAAAGTACTCCGATTACTCCTAGTTGTTCTGTTGCTTATCTCTTTTCAAAGTGAAGCGCAACGTAGAAAGAAGAAAGCAACAACGCCAAACATTGTTCTTAATGACTCTACTTATCATGGTTTAAAATGGCGTAATATTGGTCCTTTTAGGGGAGGGCGAAGCGTTGCTTCCTCTGGTGTTATAGACCAACCCATGACCTATTATATGGGTTCTACAGGTGGAGGCATATGGAAAACTGTTGATGACGGTATCACTTGGAAAAATGTTTCAGATGGACAACTTAATACAGGAACCGTTGGGGCAATAGCAGTTTCAGAAAGCAATTCAAACATTATCGTTGTAGGCATGGGTGAACATGCTGCAAGAGGGGTAATGACATCCATGGGAGACGGGGTTTATAAATCTACCGATGCCGGAAAAACCTGGAAACACATTGGATTGGATGAAACCCGACATATTTCCGATGTCATTATTCATCCAAAAAATCCCGATATCATTTTCGTTGCTGCTCAGGGAGCCCAATACGGGGCTTCAAAGGAAAGAGGTATTTACCGCTCCTTGGATGGAGGAACTACTTGGGAAAATGTACTTTTTGTGGATGAGAACACTGGAGCTTCTTCGTTATCCATGGATATGAAAAACCCTTTGATTCTCTACGCGGCTATGTGGCAGCACAGACGCTATCCGTGGACTATGGAATCTGGTGGAGCTTCTTCTGGAATCCATAAATCGACCGATGGTGGCGCAACATGGAAAAAATTGGAAGAAGGGTTACCGGAAGAATTCGGAAAAGCAGGAATTTCAGTATCACGGGCAAATCCAGAGTTAGTTTTCGCCGTAATTGAGGCCGAAGGTAAAAAAGGTGGTGTTTACAGAAGTGATGATGCCGGAAAAAAATGGAAGCAAATCAATTCGGACCGAATAAACATAGCCCGATCTTGGTACTACATGGAAATCTTTGCAGACCCGCAAAATGAAAATATCGTCTATGTATTGAATGCTCCAGTGACCAAATCTATAGACGGCGGTAAAACTTTCACGCCATTACCTACGCCACACGGAGACAACCATCATTTGTGGATCAACCCCAACGATAATTCCAAAATGATAAACTCCAATGACGGAGGTGCCAATATTTCCAATAATGGCGGCAAAAGTTGGAGCACACAGCAAAATCAACCCACATCGCAATTCTACAGAGTAATAACCGACAATCTTGTTCCTTACAATGTGTATGGAGGTCAGCAGGACAATTCGGCCATCGCTATTGCAAGCAGAACCAACGATAACGGAATAGATTGGAAGGATTGGTATTCCGTTGCGGGTTGCGAAAGTGCCTATTTGGCTTTTGACCCGGATAACCCCGAGGTTGTTTACGGAGGCTGTTATCAAGGTATCATTGAAAAGTGGATAAAAGCTTCAAGAGAAGGAAAAGCCATTAAAGCATATCCCGAATTAGGGTTAGGAAAAGTACCTAAAGACTTTAAGTTTCGATACAACTGGAACGCACCTATCATCAGTTCGCCCCATGACAGGAATACCATCTACCATGCAGGCAACGTTGTTTTTAAAACAACAGATGGAGGGCAAAGTTGGGATGTAGTAAGTCCGGATTTGACTAGAAACGAAATTGAAAAACAAGGTCCGGGTGGCGGTCCTTATACCAATGAAGCCGCGGGAGGTGAAAACTATAATACCTTGATGTACTTGGTTGAATCGCCCCATGAACAAGGTGTATTGTATGCCGGTAGCGATGATGGCCTTGTGCATATTACCAAAGATGGTGGCGCAAACTGGGAGAACGTTACTCCCCCGAGTCTACCAGAAGGTATCATTAACAGTATCGAAATATCGCCACATGACCCAGCAACGGCCTACATGACCGTAATGCGCTATAAGTTTATGGATTTAAAACCCTATATCTTTAAAACGAATGATTACGGGAAAACCTGGTCGAAAATCACAAACGGTTTTAAAGACAAGCATACCTTTGTTCGTGTTGTTCGTGAGGACAAAAAGAAAAAAGGTTTGTTGTATGCGGGCACAGAAACAGGTCTTTATGTTTCTTTGGATGATGGCAAAAACTGGCAACAGTTTCAACTGAATCTCCCTATAGTTCCCATCAATGACTTAGTGATTCAAGACAACGATTTGGTGGCTGCGACTGCTGGACGTTCTTTTTGGATTTTGGATGATTTAGGAGCAATTCAAAATAGTTTTGACACTTCGGAAAAATTGAAAATCTTCAAACCAAAAAATACGTATCTAATTTTTGGTGGAAGCTCGGAAAAACCAATTCCCGGATTGGGGCAAAACCCAAAACAAGGGGTCACTTTTGACTATTACTTGCCAAAAGAAGCGGATTCTTTGGACTTAAAATTTGAAGTGGTTCAAAATGGAAATGTAATCAGAACGTTGACAAACAAAAAACCTAAAGATTTTAAATCTTGGCCTGGAGGACCACCAAAACCAGTTGTACTTCCTTCAAAAAAAGGATTTAACCGTTTTACTTGGGATTTTAGCAAAGACCCAGTTCCTGCTATAGATAAAGTGTTTGTTTTTGGAAATTACAACGGTGCCAGTGTCGCTCCAGGTGATTACACATTACGTTTGCTATTAGAAGGTGAGACTGTGGAAACCATGGTTACAATTTTACCAAATCCAAAAATCAATGCTTCTGATGCTGATTATGCCGAACAACAAAAGGTTTTAAATCAAATCGAGAATGCCATTCGTTCCATGCATGAATCCGTCAATCAAATGCGTTCTGCAAAATCACAATTAAAAGCCTACGACAAGCTTCTAAAAGATAACGATGACGCAGACGAACTTGTGAAACTTGGTGATTCCTTGATAAAAAGAATTGAAATATGGGAAGAAAAACTTATCCAACCCAAACAGAAAACTTTTCAGGATGTCATTAACTTTAACAATCAGCTCAATGCAGATTTTATGCATTTAAAGGGCTTTGTGGATTCAGCAGAACCCAAAGTGACCAATGGAGCAAAAGAACGTCTTCGCGACCTTTTAGCACAATGGAAGGTATTTGAGAATGAAAAGAATGCCATTGTTACCAATGAAATGGCCAATTACAACAAGCTATACGAAACATTGAAGTTACCCGCCATTTTATTGAAAGATTAGTAGTTAAATGCATAATTTGTTTGTAGCAGATAAAGAGTTTCTGGGTGTTGATTATACGCAACATCGATTACCAAAGGGAGATTATGAAAACTGTGTTTTCAAGAACTGTAATATCTCCAAAGGGTATTTGGACAACCAAAATTTTATGGAATGTGAGTTCGTGGACTGTGATTTAACCAACGTCAATGTGAAACATGCCATTTTCAAAGAATCAATTTTCAAGGATTCCAAACTCATAGGCTTACGCTTTGAGGACTGTAATGATTTTTTGTTGTCTGTCCAATTTGAAAATTGCAACTTGACCTTGGCGTCCTTTTATCAAGTTGGCTTAAAAGCAACCTCATTTTTGGAATGTGATCTTACTGAAGTGGATTTCACTGAAACAGATTTGAACAAAGCCGTATTTTCGAACTGCAACTTGGAAAAAGCTATCTTTTTTCAGACCAAATTGGATGAGGCTAATTTGAGCACCTCTTTTAATTTTAATATCGACCCTGAAAAGAATTCATTGAAGAAAACCAAGTTTTCCAAAGATGGACTCGTTGGACTTTTAAAAAAGCATGAAATAAAAATAGTATAACTGTCCAATTAATCCCCGCTGAAGACGTCATACTATTATAGCTTTGACGCCTTCATTACACAGAATGATGCGCAGTGTTCAATTAGCACTAACCAAACAAAATTTAAATCATGAGACAATTTTTTATATTATGCCTATTCATGACCGTCTCTGTAAAAGCGCAGAATACCTTATCTTTAAAAAACGGTGAGCTTTCACCAAAAGCTACACTCACCATCGTTTCTTGGATGGAGGGCCATTGGAAAGGAGAAGCCTTTGGGGGGATTGCGGAAGAAATATGGAGTCCCCCATTTGGGGGTTCAATGATGTTTGTTTTCAAACATGTAATGGATGATAAAGTCAATTTTTACGAAACGGGACATATTAGGGAAATAGGTGGAACCTTGGTTTTTGAATTGAAACATTTCAACAATGACCTAAAGGGCTGGGAGGAAAAAAATGAAGTACAATCCTTTAAACTGGTAAAAGTGGATGAAAATCGTGTATATTTCGAAGGTTTTACTTTTGAAAAAGTTGAGAAGAACGAAGTAAACATCTATGCCATGATGAGTGGCGACGCAAATAACCCCGAAGAAATCAAGTTCAATTACAAAAGGGTTAAACATTGACAAAAGAATGTTTGGAATGTGGTGAGAAACTAGTGGGAAGGGTCGATAAAAAATATTGCTCCGACCATTGCAGAAATGCTTATAACAACAGATTGAACAAGGACAGTAAGAATCTGGTCCGCAACATTAATAACAGGCTTCGAAAAAATTATAGGGTACTGGATGGTTTTACTTTAAAAGACGGAAAAACGACCACTACCAAAATGAAACTGGTAGACAAAGGTTTTGATTTTGAATATATCACAAACCTTTATACAACCAAAAAGGGAAGTACCTATTATTTTGTATACGACCTTGGTTATTTGCCTCTGGACAACGACCGCTATATGATTGTAAAGCGTGAGTAGGGAAAACAGGAAAGTACTATTTCCAATTTTGTGCGCTCAGCTTTAGTGCTGCCACAACAATATCCTTTCTACTTATTTGCCCTACCAAAATGTCGTTCTTCATCACGGGCAATCTGCGCCTGTTGTGTCTATCAAAAACACCTGCAGCATCAAAAATACTCATATCATGAGGTATTGTTTCTACGTTTTTGGTCATAAAACGCTCTACGCTTTTATCAAGAATGGGCTGGTTAAAATATCTACTTTCCGAGATTTGTTTCATGCAATCGGCCTCGGAAATAATACCTACCAAAAAACCATTTTGATCTAGTACGGGGCCACCTGATATATGGTGTTTCGCAAATGCCTCCATAACTTCCAAAATAGATTGTTCGGGAGAAAAAGTAATCAGCTTTTTCGTCATATAGTCTTCTACAAGTATTGGGGCATTGTATTCTTTTTTTGAGGCATCTTTAGATCTAGCACCTTGAAAACTCTTGATAGCCATATCGTTACTTTTTTTGGGTTGATTACTAAATATAGGAAAATTTAACGAATTATTTAAGTATTTCCCCTTTTATATGAGAACCTTTCATAATTTCATACATTTATATACAACTTAATCAAACCATGAAGTTTTCTAAAACCCTCGCACTTCTAGTACTTTTTCTGGCCATTTATTGGAGTTATAAATCTTTGATGCCGTCATACCAGAGCGATGCCGATATGGCCTTGCACAGTTTTTCAACGGATAGGGCATTGGAACATGTTAAAAATCTCTCCAAAGAACCCCATGCAGTAGGTTTCCCTGGGCACTCAAATGCCAAAACTTACATTATTGCCGAACTCAAAAAACTTGGATTAGAGACCAATACCCAAGAAGGTTATACCGCTGGCGATTGGGCAAATCTGAGCAAGGCCACTAATATCATGGCAAGGATTAAGGGCTCTGAGCAAGGAAAGGCATTGTTGCTAATGTCACATTATGATAGCAGCCCACATTCTTCTTTCGGAGCCAGTGATGCTGGTAGTGGCGTAGCTACCATTCTGGAAGGAATACGGGCGTTTCTTGCAAAAAACAAGGTTCCGAAAAATGATATCATCGTTCTAATCACAGATGCAGAGGAACTAGGACTAAATGGTGCAGACCTGTTTGTGGATAAACACCCTTGGGCAGAAAACGTTGGGCTCGTTCTTAACTTTGAGGCACGTGGTAGTGGAGGTCCCAGCTATATGCTTATTGAAACCAACAGAGGAAACGGAACGTTGATAAAAGAATTTACCAAGGCAAACCCCGAGTATCCCGTTGCAAATTCGTTGGCATACAGTATTTATAAAATGTTGCCCAACGATACCGATTTGACCGTTTTTAGGGAAGATGCAGATATTGAAGGTTTCAATTTTGCCTTTATCGATGACCATTACGACTATCATACCGCTCTGGACACCTATGAACGATTGGACAGAACATCTTTGGCACACCAAGGAAGCTACCTAATGCCACTACTCCATCATTTTAGTGAAACCAATTTGAACAACTTAAAAAGTTTGGATGACCTAGTGTATTTCAACCTTCCTTTTTTCAAGTTGATTTCTTATCCTTTTGAATGGATTTGGCCCATGTTTTGTATAGCCGTAATTGCTTTTTTACTACTTCTCCTTACAGGTTTTAAAAAAGGAAGGCTTTCCTTAACAGGAACCATGAAAGGATTCTTGCCGCTTTTGATTTGCTTAGTCTTAAATGGGATTTTCGGATACTTTGCATGGAGTGTCATTACATGGTGGTATCCGGGTTTTAAGGATATGCTTCATGGTTTTACCTACAACGGGCATACCTATATCTTGGTTTATGCAGTACTTTCATTGGCAGTTTGTTTTTGGACGTACCATAAATTCCGAAAAACGAGTACCCAAGACCTTTTGGTAGCTCCTATAATGATTTGGTTGCTATTATGCGGACTTATGGCAGCTTATTTAAAAGGGGCCAGTTTTTTTGTAGTACCTGTATTTAGCCTTTTGGTAGCTTTTATGGTCGTTATAAATCAAGATAAGCCCAATTCGTTCTTATTGGTATTTCTGACCCTTCCGGGTATCTTTATATTCGCTCCATTCATAAAAATGTTCCCTGTAGGACTTGGATTAAAAATGATGGTAGCGGCAACTGTTTTCACTACGCTATTGTTCTTCATAACACTTCCATTTTTAAGTCAATTAAAAAATAAGGACCGATTGGCCTACCTGAATTTGTTCTTATTTATAGTTTTCAGTATTTCAGGACATATTAAATCGGACTTTAACGAAGAACGGCCAAAGCCTAGCAGTCTGCTCTATGTTTATGATGCAAATACAGATTCCGCTATCTGGGCCACCTATGACAATCAACTCATAGATTGGAACAGTCAATTGATAGGACCTGAGAAAATAGTTCCAAAAGCTAGCGAACTTAAAACAATTCCCAGTAAATACAGAACCGAGTTTACTTATGTTGCCAAGGCACCCATCAAGAACGTAAAGGAGCCATGGATAGCTACGCTTACCGACACTGTAATTGGCCAAGAACGAATTCTTGAGCTATGCATTACGCCCAAGCGAGCGGTCAATCGACTGGATATTTATACCAATATCTTAAAGCTCAATTCTGCCAAGGTGAACAACATAGTTCTCTCCGATTATTTTCTTGAAAACCGAAAAAGAAGATTGATCACACACTATGTAAGCGATAACGACTATACAGAACTGGAGCTAAGTTTCCCAAAAGATTCCATCCTAGATATTACCATTTATGAAGCTTCCAATGATTTGCTGACAAACAAAGCGTTTGGAGTTCCCGAAAGGCCTAAAAACAGTATTCCCATGCCTTTTGTATTAAATGATGCTATCTTGGTCACCAAAACGATGAAATTTGACTGAGAAAATCGGTGTTTTGGGTTGTGGGTGGTTAGGTTTTCCGTTAGCGAAACATTTTATAGCCAAAAATCATGAAGTCCATGGCACAACTACTTCGGAGCATAAATTGAAGGAATTAAAAGAAGCAGGAATCTCTCCTTATGATATCGCTTTATCAGCAACTAAAATTGAGGGGGATATTCAAAGCTTTTTATCCCATATAGATGTATTGATACTAAATATTCCCCCAAGACTTAGAGGGGAGAACAAAGAGAGTTTTATTGAAAAAATAAGACTCTTGTACAATGCTATTAAGAAAAGTACTATAGCCAAGCTCATTTTTGTAAGCAGTACCTCGGTGTATGGTAATGTAGAAGGTGAAGTTACGGAAGATACAAGACCAGAGCCAGTAACAGAATCTGGGAAGCAATTGCTACAATGTGAACAGTTATTTATCAATGATGAAGCACTGGAGAGTACAATAATTCGTTTTGGCGGATTGATCGGACCAACTAGACATCCGGTCATGATGCTATCCCGCAGGCAGAACCTCAAGAATGGCAATGATCCCGTTAATTTAATCCATCTAAAAGACTGTATACATCTAATAGATACCATTATCGAAAACAATTATTGGAACGAAGTCTTTAATGGAGTCTATCCGTTGCATCCCAGCAAGAAGGAATACTATACCGATGAAGCCATAAAACGTGGTCTAAACATCCCAGAATATTCAGAAGAGTTCACAGGCAAATCAGGGAAAATTATACTCAGTAGAAATTTTTTTAACAAAAATCATATTTTACATACTTCCATTATTTCATAGTTGACATTAAAAAAATAACGTTTCACAACAATTAAGACAATTTTAAGTTAATTAATTAACTGATTTTAAGTTGATTACAATTCTTGATTTTACCTTTGTAACAGATTAATTTATTAATGTCATGGGAAATTCAAGATTAACTACAAGAATCTTGATGGCGATGGATGATTTGATTACAGAAAGTAGTACAAGAAAAAACATAACCTCAAGATTTCAAGATTTACATAAATCAATTCTAAGAAAGCATTACAATGCAGCGGATGTAGAGATAGATTATCATAGGCAGCGTATAAAAATGGATGTTGTGCTCAACGATCACGAGTACGATCCAAAAACAATCAATATGATTGTATCCACAATGCCTGTAAACCTATGCTATAAAAATCTGGGCTCTTTCTTAAAAACTTGTTTAACAGAAGATGTGAGCACACTAGCGTTTTATGCCACCTTACTTAAACAATATACCAACGAAGACGTGGCCTTGTTAGCGTTATAAAGCAGAAATCCAACAAATAGGTATTTTGGTTAAGTATGATCTTAATTGAACAATACCATTATGTTGGTTTTTGTTTTTGATTCTTATAGCATTCTTTAACAGCACGATATCAATTATTTTTTTAGTTTAGCCGCTCCAAACCCGAGAAAATGAAAAAAGTCGTTGTATTGTTGTTAACGTTCGTATGCTTTACCGCTATTTCACAGACCAAAAACGAGCTTCTTGAACACTATCAGAATTTTTACAAAGAAATGCGATTGCAAGGAGATGTCAATGGGGTAATCAATTCCTTGACACATCTTAATGTGCTGTCTCCTTCCAAGGAAAGAAAAGATACGCTGGCATTTGTCTATATGAACAACAACCAGCATATGCAGGCATTGAACACTATTGGGATTGAGAAAAAAGATGACGATTCCGATTTGTCGGTACAAGTAAAGGCCGTTTCCTTAAAAGCATTAAATCAGCCAAAAAGAGCATTGGAACATTTTGAAATACTGTTCAAACGTAAGCCTTCTGCCTATTTGGCCTATGAACTGGCAGACTTAAAAATACAAACCGGAAATAACGAGGGTGCTTCCGTAAACATAGAGTACGGTATTGCCAATGCCAAGGACGACATGAAATATGCCTTTTATGAAAGACAACAACCCTACGAAGTCGCATTAAAAGCAGCATTTTATCATTTAAAGGGCCTTGTGGAATACAATAAGGACAAGACCAAAATAGACAGTGCCATTGCTTCTATTGATGAAGCTTTAAAAATTGACCCCAATTTTAATCTGGCCAGTTTGAGCAAGCAAGCTTTGGAATCCAGAAAAGAAAAACCCGAAGGTCAATAAATAAGAGTATTCCAAATCACTTTTGCTTTTTAAGTTCGATAAGCAATAGGCTGTCCTTTTCTTTTTTAATCTGGATAAGTTCAGAAACATTTTCATTGGGTACGGCAATGGAGAGCACGTAATGGGCAATTTTCCAATCACCGTTTATTTTCTTTACGACACCAGAACCTCGACACAGCTTCATTTGTGTATCCAACAGTTCGTCAAACCAAGCAATTTCATTAGAATCGTCAACATAGATATTTCGCTCGACCGCTGTAAAGTTCCAGGCTTTCCCTTTATCAAAATAAGGTTTTGAAAATGCTTTAAAGGCTTCGTTTTGCCAATTTTCCGTAGCATCTGTTCCAATAAAAACACCATCTTCGGTCATTTTATCAAAATAAGCATCAAAATCGGCACTGGCAGCAGCAAGATGCCATGCATTCAATACATTGTCAATACTACTTTTCTCATTGGTCTGTGCTTTTGCCATAAAGCCGCACATCAATACTACCAGGAAAGTGATGCTATTCTTCATCTAAAATTAGTTTTTTATCCAGAGGGTTGTTTACGATGACATTGAACTGATTCCGAAGTGCATTATAAGCTTCTATCATTTCTTTTGTAGGCTCTGCCGTATCATTTTTGCTCAGAATGGCCGCTTTTACCTTTATCATATACGTCTTTAACACACGCTGTCGGCTTTTGATCTGAAGTTTATCGAACAGTTCTGGATAGGTTCCTTTTGCCAACAGCTTTTCTTTTTCGATAAGGTCATCAATGGCCAAAAGCAAGTCTTCATCATTTTTTGCTTTATAAAGCACATCAAAACTGCTTGATAGTTCTTGGAATTCCGCCCACTCATCCATCATAGGGGTCGCTACCGAATTTATCGCTAGTTTTTTTGGCATTTTCTGATAGTTGAAAAACCGTTCTTCTTCCTGAATCTCTTCAGTACCATCACCACTATCCCTACATGCCGACAAGGACAATGCAATAACCAAAAGGTATGACAATTTTCGCATAAGCGAATGTACAAATTTTAATAAAGGCTATCTTTATCGCCAAATGTTATTAACTCCAATTTAAATGCAAAAATCCATTCTTATTCTTGGTGCATGTGGTCAAATAGGTACAGAGCTCACTATTGAATTACGGGCCAAATACGGTTCTGAAAACGTAGTTGCCAGCGATATTAGGGAAGGTGGCGAAAGCCTAATGCAATCAGGGCCTTTTGAGCTTTTGGACGCCACCAATTATGAAGCCATTGAAGATGTGGTCATGCATTACGAAATTGATGAAGTTTACCTCATGGCGGCCATGTTGAGCGCTACCGCGGAAAAATTTCCAATGCGCGCTTGGAACCTGAACATGAACTCGCTATTTAACGTACTCAATCTAGCCAAGGAGAAAAAGATAAGTAAGATTTTTTGGCCATCGAGTATTGCGGTCTTTGGACCCAATACCCCCAAGGAAAACACCATGCAGAGCACCATAATGGAACCTAGTACGGTGTATGGGATAAGCAAACAATCCGGGGAACGTTGGTGCGAGTATTATTTTAAAAAATTTGACGTGGATGTACGAAGTGTACGCTACCCTGGTCTAATTAGTTGGAAGACCATGCCCGGGGGCGGTACTACGGATTATGCTGTAGACATATACCATGAAGCCCTGAAAAAGGAGTCGTATGAATGTTTCTTGAACGAAGAAACCAAACTACCCATGATGTACATGGACGATGCCATACGGGCCACAATAAATTTGATGGAAAGTCCTTCCGAAAAACTTAGTGTTAGGTCTTCCTATAATTTAGGAAGCATGAGTTTTACACCCAAAGAGGTTGCTCAAAACATCCGGAAGCATATCCCCAATTTTGAAATATCCTACAATCCTGATTTTCGCCAGCAAATTGCTGATTCTTGGCCCAGTAGTATTGATGATAGTGCTGCCAAAAGGGATTGGAACTGGCAACCTGAATTTGATTTGGAAAAAACTACGGAAGAGATGTTGGATAATTTAAAGGATACAGTTTAGTTCCTTATTCTTCTTCGGATTCAGCAAAATCTGCATTGGGAAAATCTTCCATATCCCCTGCAGTGGAAACTTCGGTATCATCATCAAAATTGGCCATGCTACGCTCTAGTTTTGAACTTATTTTGACCAGATACTTGGTGTCGTCCTTGCAAACTTCAACAGCCTCGATGACCTCTCCTTTCAGGTTTTTAAAATTGATGATATCGCTGTCACCATATCCGTCCGGATATCGTTCTACCAAAAGTTTCAGTACTTCTGGGGTCAGTTTTTTATAATCGACAATTACTCGTTTGGGGTTGTTCATGTTCAGAGCATAGCAATAAATCAACTTGAAATTAGAACAAAAACGATATAACCGGAAATTTTTTATGAAACTTTACGCATTGTTAATATCTGATTTGCCGCCTGTTTTTTTCAAGAGCCTTATTTGATGGATTTCCACACCTTTGTCAATAGGTTTGAGCATATCGTACATGTTCAACGCCACCACACTTGCCCCGTGCATGGCCTCTACCTCGACACCTGTTTTATAGAACGTCTTCACCAAGACCTTTACCGTAATATCCAGTTCATTGATTTCATAATCAATGCTACAATGTTCAACGGGCAAAGGGTGACAGTCCGGTAACAAATCGGCTGTTTTTTTCACTCCTAAAAAACCCGCCGCCCTGCTCATGGAAAACACATCCCCTTTGGGAACAGCGCCTTTTTTAATGGCATCTATGGTAACCGCAGAACTTACTTTAACAATTGCCTGTGCAATGGCTGTTCTGTGGGTAGGTTGCTTTTGTGTAATGTCGACCATAATCTAGGTATTTACTTTCCATTGGTAGGATTCATCTTCAAAAAGCTCTTTTCCAAAGACGGGCACATGCGCCTTAATTTCTTCTACGACATATTCAAGTGCTTCAAACGCTACCCTACGGTGCGGGGAGGAAACAAAAACAAAGAGACACAACTCGCCCACCCCAACTTTTCCCAAACTATGGTAGATATGCATGCAGGTAATATCAAACTTTGAAAATGTGGTTTCTTTAATGTCATGAAATTTTTTGTTCGCCATTTCCTCATAAGCGGTGTATTCAATGGCACTTACTGTTTTCCCTTCTATTTCATCGGCCCGTACTTGTCCCAAAAAAATATCGTGCGCCCCTATCTGGGTCTTGGATTGGTGCTTGGCAATGGAATCAGCTATAAAGTTGGGACTTATGGCACCTTCCACAAATACATTTTTCACTTCTTTTTTCATAAGAAAATGAGTTTTTGCTAAGGTAGTCAAGAAAAGTGGAAAGACAGGTCTCCGAATTGAAGGGTATGCAACTAAGTGAGATAAATCTCAAACTCCTTCAAAAAATCGAGGAGCTTATGTTGTATACGATCCAGCAGCAAAAAGAGATAGAACGGTTAAGCGAGGAAGTTATGGTATTAAAATCCAAAGGAAAGTAAGTTTGGACAGCCACTAAAAAGATAACCTCTCTTTTTTTAGAAGCGATACCCCAGTCCTAGCTTTGCCATGCCTAAATTCTCGCTAAAATCTATATTAAGGCCACCGCTGGTATCTGAAAAGTTGATATAATCATAATGGGCAATAGCGAAAAGACGTTTTGTAAGCTCAACTATAGCGCCGGCGCTTAGGTTAAGACCGCCCTTGGCCTCATTCTCGTCTGGTGGAGCGTTCTGTATGTTATAATCCAAACTATATATAGCCAAAGCATAGCCCACGGCCACGAAGGGCATAAATTCTTTTCCTTCGCTAACACTTGCGGCAGCAAACACCTTTGGCTGTAACAGGAGTATGTTCTCATCCAAGGTAAAGGTAGGATTGATAAAATCTGTACTTTGCACAAAATAGGCCCCGCTTAAGGAAGCCCCCAATTGCCATCGTCCCGACTCATAAAACCCATACTGCAATCCCACATCCGCTATACCGGTATAATCATTGAAGTTGGTATCTACCAAAGGTAAGGGATAGGATAGGGTGGCAGAAAAATTACTGGACTGTGCGTTAAGCCCTGCTGTGAATAAAAAGGCCAATACTAATTGTTTTAGTCGTATATCCATTATGTATTGTATGTAGGTCTTATGTCTTCTAATCTCCTATACTAAATCATATCTCTAAAGTAAAGAAAATACAACAAAACTGACCATGATGTTTTATGCTATTACACATAGTAGTAATTGTATCTGATAACAATTATACAACTTGATTATATATCTTATTTTAACAAGCAAATTTTCTCAACTTTCTTCACTAGCACCTAACACTATACAACTCCCCTCTTCATTACCAATAATTATTAACCTGTGGCATTAAACGTTACTCCAAAATCTTGTTTTTATAATAACATTTTCAATACATTGCTTACTCACTACTCACTCACAACCTCCACTAGTCGCAGAATAGCGGGAGCGGGGGCGAATTGTCCAAAAATACTTTTCAATACTAAAATATATTGCTTATTTATCGCCTTTAGGAAAAGTCAAATAGGTCTGCAAGCCGTATGTCCAAAGCTTCTGCAATTCTATTTAAAGTGACCAAACTGGTATTGCGCTCCGCCCTTTCTATTCTTCCAATTTGGTTTTTGGTCAAATCAGCTTCCACTGAAAGTTGAAATTGGGACATGCCTTGTACAGTACGAAGCTGCCGAATTTTATTCCCGACCATCTTCATCACTTCTATGTCTTTTTGAGTGTATTTATCAAGCACATGCCAATTTGATCATTGTTGAAAAATTAAAAGACATCCTCAATGGGGTATTTTGATTTATTTTTGTTATATTCAACTTAAGTACCGCATAACCCTTTAAAACTGGAATATCCATGATGTGTACATCCAACATTTTAAGGGAGATCAATTCTTTTTTGAAGCAAGACACCAATACAACTCTTGAAATTACTTTTGCCCAACTTGCTATTGAAATTTACCATAACGGACACTTTCTAAAGAAAATTGAAAGGCCCAACAGTAGCATTCTACTGTACAAACCAAAGAACAACAAACTGGCCCAAATGGATCTAGTGGACAATATTGCATTCCGTTTTTCTTTTTGGTTTGATACGCCAACGTCTCCGCTCAAATATAAAAGCGACATCTTGCGCTTACCTCAACCATTGACCGAAGGTTTTTTGGAAATGGATGCCGAAAAATTGATAGTTGGCTTTATCATGCATACACAGGGCAACAGTATTGAGACCACACATGTCTATACCCAAATATGCATGCGGCAACGATGGTAGACGAAGCAACAAAAAAGCCGGTTCCCATAAAAGAAGACAAAACACGAATGCCTAAAACCTGCTGAGTTCGTGACTTGCTCACTCATAACTGCCCCGCTACCGCCAGTTTGCAACTGGTGGTCAAGCAATATAAATAAATCAGCCCAAAAAACCAATGGTATCGATTTCCATCACTGTATGGTCTCCTGCAAAATTTCTTGCGCTACTGTACTTCCAGTCAACCGACGTGGTCACAAAACCTGATGCAACCGGATTATTGTGAACATAATCGATTTTTTGCCCAATGACCTTTGTACTCCATAAGGCTATGGGTTTGTTATGGTGCTGCCAGAACTGATACTTCGCAATATTGCCTTTCTTTTTACCCGCCCGCTCAAACATCCAAAGCAACCATTCCTTCCTGCTTTCTTGAGGGTTTTCCTCAATTGCACGTATCACTTTCCTTGAAGTAAACCTCTTGAAATCGCGCAATACTCCCGAAGGATCTTCCCTTGTCGAACGGAATATGAAATGGACATGGCTGGGCATAAAGCAGTAGGCATAGACTTCCATTCCTTTGTTCATCCTACAATATTGTAGGCTTTCCACAAGAATGTCCAGATACAGCTGTCGCGTAAAAACATCTATCCAGTACACCGTGGCAAACGATACAAAGTAAGCACCGGCCTTATCATGAAACTTATAGTTCCTGCTCATAAAGCAAGAATAACAGATCTGCAGTATGAATAGGTTACAGAATGGACGGATGCGCTGTTTGAATTGACAAAACACCAATACATAAAACTAGATTGGTTCTTGTGTTGCTTACTCATATCTGCCACCAGTTATAAACTGGCTGTAGCGGGGCACACTAAAAATATAAAATTCTGATATTTTATACTACATAATATCTTTAATTTTATAAAGATTTAACTTACAAATTTAATTGACTGGTTTTACCACACACTTACCTGTAAATTCGAATCGAATAAAAACAATATGAATACTCTCATGGGCAATCCGTGATAGTCGCAAAACTAAAAAGGCATCTTAATAGATGCCCTTTTAGTTTTTACAGTTCACTTTAAAGAACCTGTATCCTTTTCAGAAAATTTGTGCTGTTTTGTGAAATTGTTTTGATTTTTTCTGTTTCCGGAATTGGTGGTATACCATCCGAAGAATACGGGTGTTCTGTAGTGTGTTCTTGTTTTCATGGTTGAATTATGTATTGCGTTTTTTGATGAATGATTGATTTGCTGTTATAATTTCTCTGTAGCTATCTGATTTGCACCCTTATTTTTTCTCCACTTGGTAAAAGGGATAAGCATTGGTTTTTTAGCCTGATATGCTTTATAGGTCTCTCCAAATTCGTTGGCGAGGTCTTTTTCTTCAAACAAGGTTCCGATAATCACATATATGGAGATGGCCATTGCAAAGATCAAATGGGTTACCGTCATTATTGGTGTTGCCCACATACCCAAGAGCATTCCAAAATAGAGGGGATGGCGTACATACTTATAAAATAAGGTCACCCTGAATTTCAATTGGGTATAGGGCTTGTCCATCAATTCCAAAAACGTCTGTCGAAGCCCAAATAAATCAAAGTGATTGATTAAAAAAGAACTAATGAACAGAATGGCCCAACCCGCAAAGAATAGCCCGTAAAGTACAAAGTATCCTATACTGTTGGTCGCTACTTGCCATATTTGTCCACCGATAGGTTGCCAGTTGTAGACTAAATTAAAAAGCAATATCCCAGACACCAGAACAAACGTGCTCCGCTCTACGGGTCTTGGGAAATAACGTGCGAAAAGTTCTTTGAACCATTTTCTTGCCATTACACTATGTTGGACCCCAAATAGGGAAATCAACATAACGTTGTTCAATAGTGCCCATAAAACTGGCAATTGGGGTTCTTGGTCAATTCCAATTTCCGGGATCAAGTTGCCAACAGAGGCAATCCAAAAAAGAATGGAAGCAAAAGCGATCAAATACGCTACCACGGAATACGTAAACATTAAAATTTTCTTCATGACTTTTAGATTTTAATTTGGGGCAAACCTAGACATGGAGAAAGCCTTCAAAAGAATTTGGTACGGTTACAAATGGGTTACACCTTCGAATTAACGGGATTACAAATGGGTTACAAAATGATTTTTAAATTTTTTAATATATTGAAAATCAAATTATTACTAAAAATTTAAAAAGTGTGCAAAAACGCTGACAAATCATCTTCTGGGGAGAGATTCAGCTTTTTTCTGAGTCTATTTCTGCTCATTTTTACCGAAGCAGGATTAATGTTCTGTAAGGTTGCAATTTGTTTGGTATTCAAATCCAACTTAATAAATGAGCATAAACGAACATCGGTTTTGGTAAGGCCTTCAAACTGTTCATTAAGCCTAGCATAAAACGAGCTACTTAGTTCATCGACCTTGTGGTAAAAGTCGTCACCGTCTTTATTGACCCAAACTTTGTTCTTGATCTCTCCTTCCAAATCTTCCAATTCTTTTTGACGCTTACGTCCAGTGGTGGCCTTCACAGATGCTAATCGTTCAGCCAATGATTCGGCCCATTCTTGGTTGTTTGAAATATTGACCGCCATCGTGGTCAAATCCCTCTTCTTGTATTCAATTTCAGAATTCAAAAGTTGGTTTTCCACCTTTTTCAACTTAAGATTCTGATGGTATTTATAGTACAGGAACGTTAATAAACCAATGATGATCAAACTCACAATGAGCAATGCGTAAAACTTGGTATTCTGTTTGTTAAGTTTACGCTCATAGGCAACTTGTTGTTCAGTCTGTTGTTTGTGAAATTTTATGCTATCGGCCAACTGTCTTTTCTCAAATTGGTAGTTCATTTCTGCACGGGTAATGGCTTGGGTGCGTTCTTTGTTGAACAAGGAATCTTTTAATGCCACGTATTTTTCATTGAACGCCAGTGAGGTTTTATAATCGCCAAGGCCTTTGTATGCTTCGCCCAAACAATCGCATGCTTCTTTTTGAAGAATGATGGCACCAGAGGACAAGGCAATATCCAACCCTTTTTGACAATCATTGAGCGAGCTCCCAAATTGGCCCATGAGCAGAAAGTTTCTACCACGTTGAACGAGCGCTGTGGCCAAGCCATCTTTGTCATTGATGTTGGTTTTTATTTGTACTCCTTTATTCAAGTATTCCAAGGCTTTGGTATACTCCCCAACTTTTGAAAATTCTTCGCCAAGATTCGTATAGGTACGTGCTTCGGAGCTTAAATCCCCTAATTCTTTTGACAATGACACACTTTTGTCAAAACTGGCTACGGCCAAATTGTGGTCTTTCATTTCCGAATGTATCAGCCCAATATTATTGTGAACAAGGGGAAGACTACTTTTAAGCCCAAGTTTGTCTTTGATTTCTAAGCTCTTCTCGTAATAGTCAAGAGCAGTTTTGTAATTTTTTAGGTCATAGTTGATATTGCCCAGATTGTTCAAAGCTCTTGAAATGATAACCTCATCACCAATTTCTTCAGCAATTTTCAGTGATTTTAAAAGGTACTCTTGCGCTAGGGGATAGTTGCCCAGTTCATAATAGACCGTACCAATATTTCCAAGTATGATGGCCAATCCATTTCTGTCGCCAAGTTCTTTGACCAAGTCAAGGTTCTTAAAAAAATACACATGGGCCTTTGAAAATAGGCCTTGTTGCGCATAGGTAATCCCTATCCATTTATTGATTTCCGCTTCCCAGTTTTTATTGTCCTTCTCTTTGGCGAACGCTAAAATCTTTCTCCCTGTATTTCTGGAATCATCAGCACTGAACCGTAGTTGCAACCGGGCCATTGCAACACCAGATTCGTAACGAACCGAATCGGGAATGCTTTTATCCTCAAAGCGTCTCTGTAAACTATCTAACTTTTCGGTCTGTGCTTGTACCATATATAAAGTACAGAGCGTAAGCAAGAATATGGATAGAAATCGTTTCAATTTAAGTTTGGTTTGGTACTTAAAAATACTAAAACTTCTAAAATCGGATATTTTAACCTTGGTGAAAGCTGAGTTGCAATAAATCCTTGAATAAAACTGGCGAGCGATAAACCTTAAAAAGTAGCCCCGGCAAGAATCGAACTTGCATCTAAAGTTTAGGAAACTTCTATTCTATCCATTGAACTACGGGGCCAAAAAAAGCAAAGCTATGAATACTTTTCTATAAGTTTATCAGCGATTTCAGGATATTTTCTCAAGTTCTCTGTGTAGGCCCTACTCTTCATTTTCTTGATGTGTCTTTCAATTTTGTGAGCTACTGTAGAATTCTTAACCTTTAAAATATAAAAATAGTCCCAAGGTATTTTTCTATTGGTTATACCAGCTTTCAGTTCTTTCGTATTGTGCCTTGTCAGCCTATCAACTAAATCTCTGGTTTCTCCAACATAAAACCCATTATCGATTTTTGATTGAATAATGTATACATAGTTCATCTTAATGTGCTGATATTTGAAACTTCCCCCGATAGCTATCGGGGCTATCCATTGAACTACGGGGCCATTATGATGAATGGACTGCAAAAATATACTTTTTTAGAAATTTATTACTGCTATAGAAAGTACCTTTTAAGGATTTATTGGAACTTTATTCGTGAAAATTTTATTCAGGCCCATTCGCGTAATAGGTTTATCAAAATAACCGGAAACGACCTTATGCTTCTTTGCAATTTCCCTGTCTTTGGCCCTAACAAAAGCGGATAATACGTAGATATCTGGCAATATCATTCCTTTGGCCAACAGTTTAAGGTTATCGATAAATTCCCAACCATTCATATCGTCCATAATCAAATCAAGAAAAATAATATGTGGCAATGGCTTTTTCTTTTCTTTCAATTCAGAAGCTGCAACCAGACCAGCTTCGGCATTCTCAAAGGTTTCAATACTAAAAACCTCATCATATTGTTCAATGCAGTAGCGTGTTGCAAATTGCGAAACAAGGTCATCGTCAATAATCCATATTGTTCTGTTCATACCTATTGGTTTGGTAATGAGAAGGATAATTATCAACCTACAAATTTATAGGATTCTTCTTTAAAAAAACCTATATAATCGATTTAAAACCCAAAAGTTCCTTTAAGTGCAATAAAGTAGTCGCAAAGGGTTCAGTGTGGCAGTCTGTCTTTTAGCAACCCGTAGACATAAGTTCCTAAAACTGCTGAAGCCAAAACGACAATCATAGGTAGGAAACCTGCCCCCAACAAGGTGAATATGGGCCCTGGACATGCGCCTGCCAAAGCCCAACCAAGTCCAAAAAGAATCCCTCCAAAAATATATCTTTTAACCTTTTTTTCCTTTGGTCGAAAAACAATTTGATCACCATAAAAAGACCTAATGTTGAACCGTTTGATCAAATGAATGCCCAAAATACCCAAAACCACGGTAGAGCCTATGATTCCATACATATGAAAGGCATCAAACCGAAACATCTCATAAATTCGGAACCAAGAAGCAGCCTCGGATTTAAACAATATTATTCCAAAGAAAATACCTATCAGTAAGTATACTAGTGAACGCATAATCAAAATATTAGAGGAAATAAAAAATGAACCATGAGCAGACCGCCTATAAAAAACCCAATAACCGCAATCAAGGAAGGAGTCTGCAGATTACTAAGACCGGAAATAGCATGGCCAGAGGTACAGCCACCTGCATAGCGAGCTCCAAATCCCACAAAAAAACCGCCAATAATCAATAAAAAAATTCCTTTTATATCTGAAAAGACCATCGTGGCAAACAGTTCTGTAGGAAGATATGCTGTTCCCACACTATCAAAACCTAAGGTCTTTAATTGGGATATGGTATCGGCATCAATATTCACAGTTGTGTCTACGGATAAAAAATTAGCCCCTATATAGCCTCCTATACTAACTCCAAATACCACTATAAGATTCCATTTTTGTGCCTTCCAATCAAATTTGAAAAAATCCACTTTTTTCCCCGCTCCGCAAATTGTGCAGAGCGTTCTTAAATTTGATGACATGCCAAAACCTTTGCCTAGCATAATGAGCAAAAACATGACTAGTGCGATCAGTGGGCCAGAAACATACCAAGGCCAAGGTTGTAAAATCCAATCCATTCAATATTATTTTATGTGAAAGCAGGAAGATATTGAATGCATATGTATTCAAACCAAAACCCTAATCACTGCTATCTTTTAAACAATCTATTTAATTGCTTTCATCATATAATAGCAGCCGTTTGGTATTGCTCAGCATTTGGAACAGCATATTTTCAGGGTTTATCCAACCCTTCGTTTTTACCACTGTTCATTAATGCCAGTACTCCTACTATCAGGACAATGACAACTGCAGCAAAAACACCGATCATCCAAATACCATTTTCCCAAGAGACCAAAGGTATTACATGTAGTAGTTTCATATCTTTTCAATTTGGTGAAGTCCAAATTTAACCAGCATCGCTTTTAAAAAACATGATATTCCTCAGGCAATTGCTATTAATAAGAAAACATCTCATAAAAACTATTTTTTTACGCTACAAGAGTTAATGCCAAAAACAGCGTACAACGGGCAAAAATTTATAAAACTCGTTAATAAAAAAACTAAGGCCAATGCTATAGCTATGTATGCAAAGGTTCCCTCGATTGCCCCAAAGTAAAACAACATGCCTACCACTATAGCTACGATAAGTCTTATAATGCGGTCTAGCCGACCCATATTTTTTTTCATAAAGCCTTTTTTACGTTTTGATTAGGCAACCGTTAAAATGATTCCCTATTCCTATATTCTTAGAATACCCAAAATTATGGCGCTCGCACATACTTTTCAGTAACCTTGGTTACACTATCCTACATTATTTTATACTATTTTTAATTTTCAAAAAAATTATGCAAGGGTTAGTTGAGGCTTTCATCAACGGATTTTTGGGCACCGCTCATTGGACATGGAAATCAATCTTGTTTCAAGTGCCATGGTATACCAACTATTTCTGGGGCCTGATTGTTATATCACTTTTGGTTTGGGGATTGGAGGTGCTTTTCCCATGGCGAAAAGAACAATCTATTTTTAGAAAGGATTTTTGGCTTGATGGTTTTTACATGTTCTTCAACTTTTTCATTTTCACTATCATCATAAGTGGTATTTACAAAGTATTGGAACTATTGTTCAATGATCTTGGGATTAATGCCAAAAGCCTTGCGATGATTGATTTTTCCAATTGGCCTGTTTGGTCGCAATTACTTGTCTTTTTTGTCATCCTCGATTTTGTACAGTGGTTTACGCATGTGCTGTTGCACAAATTCCCCTTCTTATGGAAGTTTCATCAAGTGCACCATAGTGTGAAAGAAATGGGGTTTGCTGCCCATTTACGTTACCACTGGATGGAAAATATCCTTTATAAACCTCTAAAGACCTTAGGAGTCATGCTCTTAGGTGGCTTTGAACCAGAACAAGCATACATTGTGCACTTTGTGGCGATTGGCATTGGTCATCTAAACCATGCGAACGTAAAGCTCACCTATGGCCCGTTAAAATATATATTCAACAATCCGGTAATGCATCTATACCATCACTCTTATACACTCCCGAACGGAAAATTTGGAGTTAACTTTGGGATTAGCCTTAGTCTTTGGGATTATCTATTTGCCACACACCATGTTCCAGAGGATAGTGGCACCATTAAATTGGGTTTTCCAGGAGATGAACATGTACCTAAAAACTTTATGAACCAGCTTTTACATGGGTTCCAGAAGCTCAAAAAGTGATTTCTCAATTTAATCGGACAGACTGTCGAACTCAATAAAATCAAATTGAGGACTGGCTTCCAAAAACTGTCTAAGAATTGCTGCATGACCATTCCCAATGACCACAAGAATCCTGTCATCTTCTTTCTTGCTCAATCTTGCAATGTTTGCAAATATCCTCGCGTTTCGGCTATACCACCATATCGTGAGTTTATCTGCGCCATCGTAATCGGCATTGGCAAATTGACCTGTCAAATAAAGGCCAAAATTGGTGTTATGCGACTCACGGGTATTCATATTTTTCAAAAAGTCGAGAAGATGTACTTTTTTCATCATACTATCCCTATGTTCTATATAAGAGAAAGCCATATCCCAATAAGGATCTTCGGCCTCCCAGTCAACTTTATCCAATAGGGATATTGTTAGTACAGAATCTTTTTCTCTCAACTCGCTCTCTAGGGTAGGCGCATCAATACTTTGGATACTGTCTATATGTAACTCGTTGGCGATTCGCATGGCCACTTGGTAACGTTCGTCCCTTTTATCTCGATATTCCCCTTTTTTATAAGCCTCATAACGGTCATTCCAATCGGTTTTTGCTTCAATGAATATTTTATTGGGCTTAAATTTTTTAATGTATTCGACCAGTTGGGTGACTTCGGTTTTTTTTGGCTCTTTTAAAACATCGATTTTGTTGGAGTCACTCGTTTTATGGGCATCAAGTCCAGGAAAGTTAAAGTGAAACGTTCCCATTACGAGCACTTTTGCCCTGTTTTTGGGAAAGAATTCTGAAGGGGGTTTTATCTGTTCGTTGTTATTTGAAAGTTGTTGTCCAATGCCTATCTGCATCGCTAACAACATAAAGAAAATAGTACTGTTTGTTTTCATTCTTATCGACTTTACTGAAAGAGAATACTATGAATATTTTGTTACAATATTAGACACTAAAAAAGAAAAATCTATTCGGTTACTTTCCAATCGTTGTAACCGCCCGTATAATCATAGATGATTTCAAATCCATTTTCTTTTAGTATTTGGGAAGCTTTATTGCTTCTGCCCCCTTTTCGGCAATAGAGGTAAACGGGCTCCTTCTTATTTAGGGTACTTATTTGTTTACGAAAAGTAATACTGTCTTTTATGTTGAAATTTAACGCATGTCCTATGTGTCCTTCCTGGTATTCTTTAGGGGTCCTAACATCAATAAATTGTACATCGGCACCAATAACTTTTTCCAGTACTGTTTTCTTATCTATTTTGACAATGGTGCGCTGCTGTCGTGACTGGCAAGCCGTTATTTGTAAAAAGCAAAAAACGACTAGTGTGCTAATGGTCAAGCTTCTCATTTATGATTTTAATGTTGTAGGACAAACAAAATCTGTGACCTGTATTCCTGCTTCTTTTATGGCCTTAAAGCCCCCGGCAACATCAACCAAATTGTGAATGCCCCTACTTTTTAGGATTGAAGCGGCAATCATGCTGCGATAACCCCCGGCGCAGTGAACATAAAATGTTTTGTTTTCAGGAAATCCCGTTAAGTGTTCATTGATAAAATCCAAGGGTGCCAGAGCTGCACCTTCAATATGCTCAGCAGAAAATTCGGTTTCTTTTCTCACATCAAAAACAGGAACCTTTTCAGTCAACACTTTTTTAAATGTTTCAGCGCTTATACTTTTTACCGTGTCTATCTGCTTTCCTTCTTGTTTCCATGCTTCAAGACCTCCTTTCAAAAATCCCAAAGTGCCATCAAAACCTACTCTGGACAAACGGGTAATGGTCTCTTCTTCTTTTCCTTCTGGAGCCACTAAAAGTATGGGCTGCTTTACATCTGCGACCAAAGCACCTACCCATGGAGCAAAACTTCCCCCAAGTCCTATAAAAATTGACCTCGGCACATGTCCCTTAGCAAAATCGTCTTGGTGGCGTACATCTAAAATCACTGCTCCCGTTTCATTGGCAGCAGCCTCAAAAGCTTTTGGAGACAATCCTCTCGTACCTCTTTCCAATACCGTATCTATATCCTCATAGCCTTCTTTATTCATTTTCACATTTAAAGGAAAGTATTGAGGCGGAGGCAATAGACCATCCGTAACTTCTTTGACAAATTCTTCTTTGGTCATATCAGAACGAAGTGCATAGTTCATTTTTTTCTGATTGCCAAGGGTGTCTACCGTTTCCTTCATCATGTTTTTCCCACATGCGGAACCGGCACCATGGGCTGGATATACGATTACATCATCGGCAAGGGGCATTATTTTAGTTCTTAGACTGTCATACAAAGTACCCGCAAGTTCTTCTTGAGTCATATCAGCAGCTTTTTGTGCTAGGTCTGGTCTTCCCACATCTCCCAAGAACAGGGTATCACCACTAAAAATAGCGCAATCCTTTCCAGTTTCGTCCTTTAACAGATATGTAGTGCTTTCCATTGTGTGCCCTGGCGTATGCAGAACTTTTATGGTCAACTTTCCCAATTTGAATTCCTGACCGTCTTCCGCAACAATAGTGTCATAGGAAGGGTTTGCATTTGGCCCGTAAACAATTGGCGCACCAGTCTCTTTGGACAGTGTTACATGTCCGCTTACAAAATCAGCGTGAAAGTGGGTTTCAAAAATATACTTTATCGTAGCACCGTCGTTTTCGGCTCTTTTTATATAGGGTTTCACTTCTCGTAATGGATCAATAATGGCTGCCTCTCCATCACTTTCTATATAATAGGCTCCTTGTGCCAAACATCCCGTATATATCTGCTCTATATTCATTTGAGTTGATTTTGTGGTCAAAGATAGTATTGATCGTACTCCTTTGATGTTACCAAAGTTACAAATACCCCGTCTTGGATTGCAAAGAAATTTTCTCCTCGACCTTACTTCTTTCCTTTTGATCCGAACAATAGGTCACGGCCTCAAAAGTACGGGCAAAAAGATTCTTTTTTCCAATACTATTGATGAGTCCACTACTAAAAAAAATATCTCGTGTAGGACCTATTGCTCCTGCAATAAAAAATTGAATATTACGGGTGCGCAAATCCGAAACGATACGTTCTATAGCCAATGCCGCGCTACTATCAATATAATTGATAGCTTCGGCATTTAAAATAACGTATTTTAATCCTAATCCTTTTTTTTCAATTTGTCTGTAGAGTTCTTTTTTGAAATAATCTTTGTTTCCAAAATAAAGTTGTGCATCAAACCTTAAGATCAATTTGTCCGCTTCTACCTCAATATTATCAAAACGATTAATGTTTTTAAAGTACTCGGTGTTCTTAATCCTACCCAATATCGCTATATGTGGGTTAGAAATACGATATACCAACAAAAACAACGAGAATAAAACTCCTAATAGGATGCCTTCCATCAGGCCAATAAAAAGGGTCATTAAAAACGTAATCATCAATAATAGGAACTCATCTTTTCGTTGCTTATACAACATAATAGGATAGTGAAAATTTACGAGCTTAACCACTGACATAATGATAATTGCTCCTAACACGGTATTTGGTAAATAATAAAACAGTGGAGTAAGGAACAATAAAGTACAAGCTATGAAAAGCGCACTAAAGATGAGTGCCATACCTGTTTTAGCACCGGCTTGATCGTTGATCGCGGTTCTTGAAAAACTGCCGGATACCGGAAAGGACTGGAAAAAAGACCCCAAAAGGTTCGATAGTCCCAAAGCCCTGAGTTCTTGATTGGCATCCAACTCATACTCAGGATGTTTTTCTTCTATTGTTTTTGCTATGGAAATAGACTCCATGAAACCGAAAATAGCCACCGTTAGGGCAATGGGCAATAATTGACCTAACTCTCCTAGTTGAATATCCGGCATCTGAAATAGAGGCAGTCCTCTTGGAATTTCACCTACAATGCGAATATTCTTTTCTTCCAAGCCAAAGAAAAAAACCACCAATATTCCTATGACAACCGCTAATAATGGTGTTGGCATCCGTTTGCTTATTTTATTCAGCAAAAAAATAACCAGCATTGCCCCTGCGCCCAAGCCTAGTGCATAGTAGTTTGCACCTGTAATATTAGCCATAGTATTTGCCACAAGAATGTGCAGTTTGCTAGATTGTTCAACAGTGATTCCCAATATGTGCTTCAGTTGCCCCAGAGCAATTAAAATAGCTGCTGCAGATGTAAAACCATTGATGACAGGTTTGGACAAAAAATTAACAAAAAAGCCCATCTTTAGAAATCCCAACAAGAGCTGTATACTTCCTACTATTAAGGTTAAAAAGATTACAGCAGCGACGTAATCTTCAATTTTGGAGAGTTGTAATGCTCCTATTCCAGCAGCCACCAATAGCGAATCCATTGCAACAGGACCCACTGCAAGTTGTCTTGACGTTCCTGTGATTGCGTATACAACCTGTGGAACAAGGGCAGCATAAAGTCCATAGATAGGGGGCATTCCAGCTATCATTGCATACGCCATTCCTTGCGGCACCAAAAGTACTCCCAAGGTGGCACCAGCAATAAAGTCGTTGTATAAGAACGAGCGATTATATGCTGTTATCCAATCTAAAAATGGGAAGTAGTGTTTGAGCATTCACTAATATTTTTTATAAAAATAGTGCATGAGAAAGTGAATTAATATTTCATAGATCATAAACCTACACATCTAAAAGATGGATATGGCTTCTATGGAGTTTTAATATTTTCATCTTTTCCAATTTTTTCAATAATCTGGAAATTACTACTCTAGAGGTGTGCAAATCATATGCAATTTCTTGATGGGTACTTCGAATATTGGAATCGTTAGTGACTTGGCATTTCTTTTTCAGGTATTCCATGAGTCTCTGGTCCAAATTCTTAAACGCAATGGTGTCAACGGTGTGCAGCAGTTCGTTCAAACGGGAATGGTAACTTTCGAATATATAATTTCGCCATCCTTTGTATTTGGCCATCCATTCTTGCATTTTATGCACGGGTACCATAAGTATCTTCGCATCTGTCTCAGCAATAGCTCTAATTTCGCTTTTTGTTGCCCCCATACAACAAGCCATGGACATAGAGCAGGTCTCTCCCTGTTCAAGATAATACAGTAGTAGTTCATCACCCTCTTCATCTTCTCTCAGGACTTTTACAGCACCCTCTAATAGCAAGGGCATGGCCCTAACATAGTTGCCAATTTCCATTATAGTATCTCCTGCCGATACTTCAATGATTTTACCAACTTCAATAATCTCCTCAATTAGGGGTTTTTCAAACTGTACTTCAAAAATCTCTAAAAGCTCTTGAGTCATAGGATAAAAATACACATCTAAGGTAAGTAGTTTTGAAGAGAGTATGCTTTTAGATTTTAAACCTTTTGTAGCTGTTTCTTCTTTTTAAATCCTTTATCTCTCCAGTACGTCGCGAGTGAAGATCCTGAAATGTTCATCCAAGGTCCAAAAACAGCGGGAGCTAAACCTACAGTAGCTACTTTTCCCATCTCTAAGGCAATACCAGAGGCAAGTCCCCCATTCTGCATTCCTACTTCTAAGGCAATGGTGCGGCAATCTTTTTCCTCCATTCTAAACAGACGCCCACCCCAATACCCCAAAAAGTAGCCAGCTGAGTTATGAAGTATCGCTGCAAGTATTAGAAATAATCCAATAGAAAGTAGGCTATCTCTCCCGGAAGCCGTGATAATCATAATAATCAAGGTTATCCCTGCCATAGAAACAATGGGCATGGCTTTATCCATCCATTTGGCCTTGCCCTTAAAAAAGTGATTGAACAGCAACCCTGCTATGATAGGTAAAATGACCATTTTGACAATGCTCAACATCATCTCCAAAAAATCTATGGGCACAAACTCACCTGCAAACAAATCCATCAATAGAGGAGTCATTAAAGGGGCCATCAACGTGGCAACAGCTGTAAGTGTTACAGAAAGTGCAACGTTCGCTTTGGCTAAATAGACCATAACATTAGATGCCAATCCACTTGGTGATGAACCTATCAATATTACGCCTGCCGCTATTTCTGCAGGAAAGCCGAACAAAGTTGCAATTGAAAGTCCTAAGATGGGCATGAGCGTAAACTGGCAAATAAGTCCGACCAGTACTCCTTTGGGCATTTTAATGACCCCTACAAAATCATTTAAACTCATTGCGGTTCCCATACCAAACATAATAACCTGTAGTAATGGCACAATCAAAACTTTTAGTTGAAAGCCACTAATTTCTATTAAATAAGAAGGGTAATACATGGAAAGGGATACTGCAGCAAATATTAATATGGTAAAAGAAAAGCCTTTAAATTTTTTATGCCCCCTTGCCGCCAGAGCTAAAGACAAAAAGAGCAGGATCAGTGATGGCCCTGTTTGTTGGGCATGCCCCACCAGTAGAAGTAAAATTGTAGTTAAGAGACTAACCAAGGATACAATACCCGAAACAGTATACAGTTTTTTCATTAATCTTAAGTGCTTATGCCAATTGATGTCAAAGCATCATAAAAATACGGAATTGGTTAACCAATTCCACCCTAAGAATACGTTAAAAAACTTGATAAAAAAATTCTTTCTCGAAGTTCAATGTACCTTTTAAAGAAAGAAAGCTTATAGCCGCAAAAACATGCACCTTCAGTACTGGTCAATACCCCTTTAAGGATTTAACCTTATTGCAATAGGCCGATGGCGTCATACCTGTTTCATTTTTAAAGACCCTATTGAACGTTGCTTTAGAGTTAAAACCAGACTCCAAACCTATCGAAACCAAGGTATAGTCTTTATAGGATATATTCTGAAACAGATTTTTGGCCTCTTCTACCCGATATTTATTTACAAAAGAAAAGAAGTTTTCATTAGTGCTGGCCTTAATCGCTTCGGATACTTTCTGGGGCGACTCACCAGATAGCACAGCAAGCTTAGAAACAGAGAAGTCAGCATCCAAATAAGGTTTATTTTTTTCCATAAGTATTTTTATTTTGCTCGCTAACTGCTTGATCGGTTCAGTTAATTCCAGTATTGCTTTCCGTTTTTTGTATACGCCCTTTTGCCTAAAAAACAAAAAGCTTAAAACAAAAATCAAAATAACAACAACAGACAATAGAAAAGTTCCCAAGAATAACTCAGAATCATCGTTTTCCACCAACTTGGATATGACATATTCCCATATTGCGAACAAAAAATAAATGGAGGTCAGGATTGCCAATATCTTCTGGAGGTTACTGGTATGTACTAGGATAATCAGGTTGTTGTCCGATTTAACTATTTTCCTTTTTTCAAGAAAGACACCAATACTAATTAGCAAAGCACTCACTAAAAACAGCGCATGTACTAAACTGGACAATAAGGGATATTCAAGTGTGACAGCAGCATATTCAAACACCTCATTTTGGGGTACGTTCTTATAAACCAAAATACCTATACCCATTAACGTCCAAATACTAAATGGAACAAGGGTAATCGTAAGTATTCGGTTCCATTTAAACTCCTCTTGCAGGACACTTCTACCGTAAGCATAAAAGAAAAATAGATTCAGGAAAAGAAAAGATTTATTTATATCAACAAGAAGCGGTATCGAAGTTGAAGGTTCAACAATTTTCAAGATCTCGATAAGCGAGTTGACAGCACTCATACTTAACCAAGCAATTAAGACCTTATCATGAAATTCTTTGTTCTTTTTAAAGAATATAATGGGAAGCAACAGAAATGGAAAAATAACGATCAACAAATAAAGCATTAAGGCTATAAGTCCAACTACTTGTTGTTCATCCATGAATTAATTGCTTTTATGAAATTTATCGTCTTACAAAAGCCCCAAATATATAAACACTTGCTTTCAACTAAAAATTGAGAATTGAATTGAGTAAACCAAAAAACAACTCACAATCAAGATTTAAAAGTTTTTCTTTTCTATTTTGATTGGCGCCATTTGATATTTAAAAGGTATGGTGTGCCCAAGGAACTCCTACTATTTTCTTAAAATCCTGATTATCAAAAGTTAAATTTTCATCGGCTTTTGTTAAAACAAGTCTCATTAGTTACAAAATGAGACTTCGTCACCTATTGGTTCTTTCATCTTTGAAATGCCAATAGAAATAACCTTGCATGTTTTTGTTTTTAGTACAATTAATAGTTTCCCAATAAGATAGTATCACCCCAAAAAACTCAATACCAGGTGTTTGAAAACAACTTACACTATTTAGGTTATGTCCTAATATGAATATGCAGAAGAGCATTATCGAACTGTCATTGATTTTTTAAACTTTAAGATTGAGGTTAGATGATTTCCAAATATACCGACAATTACTACGACCATTTTTCAAAAAAAACCAGCAAGATCCCACCAGTATTTAGGAAAGAGGAAAACTACATGATGCGGTTTTGTGCTCCCCTTTCACATTTTACTTTTGACAACAACAATCTAACGATAATATATTTTAAAGATGGTACGGGTGAATTACTGTGGGCTGATAGGCGCATTAAAGTTGAGGCCAATAAGTTTATTGTGATCAACCCAAGTACAGGATGGGAATATGTCAATGCAAAAAAGAAATATATCGATGTGCTGAGCATGGTAATTTGTGATATTTTCAAGAAGCGATTCAATTACTTTATCAGCGCATCTCAACGTAAACTCCTCGATGATCCATTTCAAATTGCAACAGACCAAACCTATTTTATGGAACAGACTTTTGGTGCTGATTATTATCGTTCTGGAAATCTCCTGCAAGTCGTCCATAGCTTGAGCAATAATGGCGATTATAGGTTTACATCCGCAGAGGAACTCTGTATGGAAATGCTACAGACCATCTATCAAGATCAACATAAGGGGTACGATCTAGCTTCTCATATTGAAGCGAAAAAGTCTTCCACTAAACTTGAAACATTAAAGCGCTTATTGGTGGCCAACGACTACATACAGGATAATTTAATGAATCCCATATCCTTGGATGATATATCACGGGTATCCGCACTTTCAAATTATCATTTATACAACTCTTTTAAAAAGATTTATGGCAAAACACCGCACCAATATATCAATAGGTTAAAAATGGCAAAGGCAAAAACGTATGTCCAGGAAAGCCACTTCTCCCTAAGCGAAATATCTGATATTTTTGGTTACAACGACCCAACGGTATTCGGCAAGGTCTTTAAAAAAGCATATGGTCGCCCACCCTCTTACTACCGTACCTAAAACTTAAATCTGGAATCCGTCTCACTCTTACATAATTGCTCTGCGCAAGGTTGATGGCAGGTCCTTAAGAAGGATAATCTACAGAAAAACCAAAATTTTAATTTTTCGACGAGTACTTGGATAAAGCCCTGGTTAATTTTACGGTCGGATTTTAGTGAAATCTGTAGTAGCCCAAAAACTTGAGCCTTGAAAAAACTAAGCTTATATCCATTAAAAACCTACCTATCTAGGTCTATACAAAAAGACCTGGCTAATATCAATTTTAAAAGTGAGGTCACTTAAGCATTCCCAGTATAACCTTCTTTTTAGTATCAGCAAAATGATCGAATCCATATCAAATTTACATGCCAAAAGAAACATATACCCTGAACATGCAAGGTATACAAAAGAATAAAGCTGTGGCACCTGAACAATAACTCACATAGTCAAAACCCCATTTAAAAAAGTAAATATGAAAAAGATTATTATTTTATTTTTAAGCCTATTTGTGCTCGTTTCATGCAGCAAGGATGATGATAATGAAGCTAGCAAGAAAAGCGGAGCCACGACTATCACCGCCTTTACCTTTACCGCTACCGACAATGAAGCATTAACCGAAGATGTCAAGGCCGAAATTGATGAGAACCAAAAAACGATAAACGCCAAAGTGCCTTCGGGTACCAATGTCAAGACGTTAAAACCAAGCATCACCCTATCGGAAAATGCCACGGTAGACCCAAAAGAAAAAACGGCAGTCGATTTTAGCGATGACGTTATCTATACTGTTACCGGGGAGGATGGCAGCACAGCGAAATATACCGTAGCGGTCACGGTCGAAAAGTCGGATGCGAAACAGATTACTTCTTTCGTGTTCTTGGCAGCGGACAATGATGCCTTGTCCGACGACCTTTCAGCATCTATTGATACTGAGGCAAGGACCATTGCGATAACGGTTTCCACGGAAGTTGATGTGACCGCTCTTATACCGACCATTTCCATATCTGAGAAAGCTACCATTGACCCTAAAGAAAAGGTGTTGACGGACTTTAGCAGTGCGATCACCTACACGGTAACTGCGGAGGACGATACTAAAGTCGAGTATACTGCAGCCGTTACAAGGCCGCTTACGGAACGGGAGGCACTTGTTGGCATATATAATGCGAACCCGAACAATACACTCGGTTGGGACCTTGAAGAGGCTAATATCGCTACATGGAGGGGAGTAACGCTTGACGACAACGGTAAGCTTGTGAAGCTTGATATAGATGGAGTTGGCTTGGACAACCTACCCGCCACAATAGGATACCTGACGAATCTTGAAAACCTGAGTTTGAAAAAAAATTCCCTGACATTGTTGCCTCCGGAGATCGGTAATCTGACAAGTCTTCAAATCTTGGACTTGGATGAAAATTCCTTGACATCGTTGCCTCCCGAGATTGGTAATCTGACAAGTCTTGTAGACTTGAGCTTGTTTAAAAATTCTTTGACATCGTTGCCTTCCGAGATTGGCAATCTAACGAATCTTGTAGATTTGTCGGCGTCAGGTAATTCCTTAACGTCGATACCTTCCGAGATTGGTAATCTAACGAATCTTGTACTATTATTTTTAACCGAAAACTCCCTGACATCGTTGCCTCCCGAAATGGGCAAGCTTACAAAACTTGCGATATTCTGGGTAGCTAACAATCAAATAATGATTATTCCTCGGGAAATCTGCGCTTTAAACATAGGGACTTTTTTAAAAGATAGCACAGCCGAGTGCGAACAATAGCATGTATTCAAAACCAAATCAATATCCCTACAAATGAAAAAAATCAGCATTCTATTCTTAAGCCTTTTTGTGCTTGCCTCGTGTAGCAAGGATGATGACAATGACAATAGTGCCGCAAAGAGCGATGCAAAAGCCATTACCGCTTTTACCTTTGCCGCTGCCGATAATGATGCCCTGTCTGAAGATGTAAAGGCAGCCATAGACGAAGACAAAAAGACGATAACGGCAGAAGTGCCTTTTAGCACTGACGTTACCGCACTAAAGCCAACTATCGCGGTTTCAGAAAAAGCAAGCGTATCGCCTAATAACAGGGCGACAAAAGATTTTAGCCAAGCGGTGGAGTATACCGTTACGGCCGAAGATGCCAGTACTACAAAATATACTATTACCGTAGTCATAAAAGCGCCAACAGACCGACAAGTATTGCTTGAACTCTACAATGTCAACCCTGACAATACGCTTGATTGGGATCTTGACGATGGGAATATGTCTAATTGGGGTGGTGTTTTTTCTTCAAACAATATGAAAGTTGATAGTTTGATTTTATTCGAAAAGAACATTATCATTTTACCAACGAATATTGGAGGACTGTCCAATCTTGTGAAATTGAACTTAGACGGGAATGCACTAACGGAACTTCCAAATGAAATACAAGCGCTTTCAAAGCTAAAAGACCTATCCTTTGCTGAGAACCTGATCACGGACATACCAACTGGACTATGGAAGTTGACACAGCTTGAATCTCTATCTATGGGTGATAACTTGCTAACCGTACTTGATGCGGATATTGGAAAGCTGGAAAGTTTAAAATCTTTGGGGCTTTCAAACAATCAATTTAGCAGCTTGCCCAATGAGATAGGAAATCTTGTTAACCTTGAACAATTGTCTATTTTCAATTGTAAACTAGAGAATTTACCTAGTACCATTGGTAACTTAAACAAGTTAGAGATTCTTTTTCTAACAGGAAACCAACTGGTCAATATCCCCAAAGAAATAGGTGAGCTTACAGGTCTAATTTCTTTATACATAGAACGCAACAAGTTGAACAGTCTACCTGTTGAGATTGAAAACTTACAAAACCTAGGAGATCTGCGATTGGGAGGCAACCTATTCACCAGTTTGCCAACTGAAATCGGTTCGCTTTTAAATCTTCAGGTTTTATTGGTAAATAAAAATCTGTTGACCACAGTCCCTGCTTCTATTGGGAATCTTACCAAACTAAGAACATTATTGCTACAAGAGAATCAGCTTACGCTCATACCCAAGGAGATCTGTGATTTGAACATACCGAATTTCAGAATAGACACTGCCGCCGAGTGCGAACAATAGCACCCATTCAAAAACCAAAATAACATCCTATAATGAAAAAGATAAACATTCTATTTTTAAGCCTATTTGTGCTCGCTGCGTGCAGCAAAGATGATGACAACAATGCTGCTGACAAGAGCGGTGCCAAGGCCATTACTGCTTTCGTGTTTGCAGCAGCTGATAATGATGCGTTGACAGAAGACATCAAGGCCGAAATTGATGAAGACGAAAAAACGGTTACCGCTGAGTTTCCGGCCGGCACAAATATTACCGCATTGAAGCCCAGTGTTACCATATCGGAAGATGCAAAGGTGGACCCTGGGAACAAGGAAGTTAAAAATTTTAGTGATGTTGTGGTCTATACCGTGACAGCAGAGGACGGTACCGAAGCAAAGTACAACGTTACCGCTACCGTTGGAAAGTCCGATGCAAAGGCCATTTTGGAATTTATTTTTGCCGCTGAGTACAACGATGGGATTTACAAGGATGTTGAAGCGGAAATTGATGAAGAAGAAAAGACAATAACGGCGCAACTCCCTTCCACAGTAGACCTGACCGCTCTAAAGCCTACAATAACACTTTCCGAAAAGGCTACAGTAAATCCCAAGGAGAAGGTGTCGACGGACTTTAGTGGTGCGGTCATTTACACGGTAACGGCAGAGGACGGTACCGAAACAGCCTACACGGTTGAAGTAGAAGTAATCAAAAGCGACAGGCAAGTGCTGATCGATATTTACAACGCCAATCCCAATAATAACTTGGGCTGGGACCTAGAAGATGCCAATATCGCCAATTGGGATGGTGTTGAAATCAATACCAACTCACGGGTAACCCGTTTAACCCTTAATGATAAAAACTTGAGCACCGTTCCTAAATCAATTAAGAACTTGGGCGAACTTTGGTATTTGAATCTAGAAAAAAACGAACTAAAAAGTATACCACCAGCGATAGGTTACCTAGTTGGTCTTGAATGGCTTTCTTTAGCAGTCAATAAGTTAACGGAAGTTCCCTCAGAAATCGGTCAACTTAGACTACTCATAACCTTTCGTCTACATCAAAACCAATTGACATCTATACCCCCGGAAATTTGTAATCTTCGGACTGGATATGGAAGCTTGGAGGTTTTTACCAACGACCCAGGCTTATCCTGCAAAGATTAACATGGATGCTATTATAGCATGCGAACAATAATCTAAAAAACAAATCAATAAAATTTTGACCATGAAAAAGATAAGTATTCTATTCTTAAGCCTCTTTGTGCTCGCTTCGTGCAGCAAAGATGATGATAACGACAACGGTACCGCGAACAGCAGTGCAAAGGCCATTACCGCCTTTGTGTTCGCAGCAGCTGATAATGATGCGCTGACCGAAGACATCAAGGCCGAAATTGATGAAGGCGAAAAAACAATAGCGGCCACGGTACCCTCGGGAACCGACGTTAAGGCCTTGAAACCAACCTTGACGGTTTCAGAGAAAGCAAAGACCTCTCCTGACAACAAAGCGGCGAAAGACTTTACCGAAACGGTCGCGTATACCGTTACCGCAGAAGATGGCAGTGAGGCCAAGTACACTGTTACGGTCTCTGTTGGAAAGTCCAGTGCCAAGGAGATTACCTCTTTTGTGTTCCTGGCAGCAGACAACGAAGCCCTTTCAGAAGATGTTGAGGCAGAAATTGATGAAGAGCAGAAGACCATAACCGCAGAGATGCCCATCGGTACGGTTACCACTTCTTTAATGCCCAGTATCGTTGTATCGGAGGGCGCCACGGTTTCTCCAGATAATGGAGTGGCAAAAGACTTCAGTACAAAAGTAGAATATACCGTTACCGCACAAGACGGCAGTACACTAGTGTACACCATTACAGTAAACGTGGCACTGACCGACCGACAGGTATTGATCGAACTGTACAATGCCAATCCCGATAATACTTTGGCTTGGGACTTGGACGATGAGGACATCTCCAACTGGGAAAATGTTACCGTTAAGAACGGTAGAGTGGTTGGACTGCGCTTTTTTAACGGATTTAACGACGCACCACCCTTTGGAGGGAAAAACCTGACCACCTTACCTGCTTCCATCCGTTACCTGACCAAACTTGAAAGTTTATCCGTACAACAAAACCGCTTAACATCCGTGCCAGCTTCAATAGGCAATCTTAAGAATCTTAAAGTCCTAAATTTAGTTGCGAATTCACTAAGTGAAATTCCTGCTGAAATTGGAAACCTGACAAACCTTAGTAAGTTGTTTATAAGCATTAACCGCTTGACCTCCTTACCAAAAGAGATAGGCAATCTTAAGAATCTTTCCAGTTTAGAATTGTATAAAAATGATTTTACAGAGGTTCCTGAGGGAATCAATGAACTAAACGGTCTTACGCTTTTAAACTTGTCAGAAAATGAAATAGATAGTTTGAATCCTGAGTTTTTCAACCTTGAGAACCTTTATTATTTGGATTTGAGTGAAAATGCTCTGACAAGCATACCTTCGGAAATTGGAAATCTTGGTGTACTGAGGACTCTATTCCTTGATAATAACAAGCTTACCAATTTACCTTCTGGAATGGCTGGTCTTACCCAATTACAATACTTGTACATCCATAGAAATCAGATAACTGTGATACCCTCTGAAATTTGTGATTTACCAAAACTAGAAGGGATTATAAAAGACGATACCGCCGAGTGCGAACAATAATCCAAAAACAAATCAATAAAATTTTGACCATGAAAAAGATAAACATTCTATTTTTAAGCCTCTTTGTGCTTGCCTCGTGCAGCAAAGATGACGACAATGGTACCGCGAACAGCAGTGCAAAGGCCATTACCGCCTTTGTGTTTACCACCGCTGAAAATGAGACACTTTCCGCCGATGTGAAAGCGACCATAGACGAAGAGAAAAAGACCGTTACCGCAGAGCTTCCGGCCGGCACAGCAGTTACTTCCTTAAAACCGAGTATCACTATATCCGAGGATGCCAAAGTAACCCCAGGTGACAAGGAAGCCAAGGACTTTAGCGAGGCAGTTGCCTATACGGTCACTGCAGAGGACGGTACGGAAGCCAAGTACACCGTTACCGTTACCATTGGCGAATCGGGCGCTAAAGCTATCACTTCATTTCAGTTTTTACAGGAGGACAACGACGGCCTTTCCGAAAACATTGAGGCAGCGATAGATGAAACCGAAAAGACCGTTTTGGCCCGTGTCCCGTTCGGTACGGACGTGACCGCGCTAAAACCTGTTATCGCGATTTCAGCAAAGGCGAGCATTGACCCAGAAGTAAAGGAAGCAGTAGATTTTAGCCAAGTCGTAACCTATACGGTCACGGCCGAGGATGGAACGGAAACAAACTATACGGTTGAAGTAGAGGTGTTGAAAGGCGACAGGCAAGTGCTTATCGATATTTACAACGCCAACCCAAATAGCAATCTTGGTTGGGACCTGGAAGATGATGATATCGCCAACTGGAAAGGGGTCACAATTGAAAACGGAAGGGTTGTGGCTCTTCTTATTGACTCTAATACAAGAGGTATAAATATATTGCCATCATCCATTGGAGACCTGACCCAGCTACGATCCCTCAGTTTTGATTCAACTAACTTAACCACTTTACCCGCTGAAATAGGCAAACTGCAAAGTTTGGAGTCTCTTAATCTTGGATGGAATGAATTTGAGGAAATTCCTGAAGAAATTGGGCAGTTGATCAATTTAAAAGAGCTTTACCTTGAATTTAATCCAGAACTCCAAGAACTACCCGCTTCCTTGGGAAATCTTATCAACCTGGAGAAATTGACAGCCTATGAAACTGGACAAAAGGTGATGCCCAGTTGGATCGGTAATTTGAAAAACTTGGAATATTTAGATCTTAGTTACAACACCATTGAGGTAATGCCCAGTTGGGTTGGTAGTTTGAAAAAGTTGGATACGTTATATCTTGAGGATAATAAAATTAAAGCTTTACCTCCTGAAATAGGTAACCTAACGGCACTTAGGGAATTAAAGTTATCTGAAAATGAATTAAAAGAACTCCCTCAGGAATTTGGTAACCTTACGAGTCTTTCTAGCCTGTATTTAGGTGACAATTTATTTGCTGAAATTCCATCAGTTATTACCAAATTAAATACCCTTACGTATTTATTGCTTTATAACAACAAGATCGCTACACTATCCCTTGACCTTTTCAGCCTTACGAACCTTGGTTATTTGAGTTTGAGTGGAAACGCCCTGACAAGCATACCTGGAGAATTGGGACAATTGTCCCAATTAGAGGTTCTTAATTTAAATGATAATAAATTGCCATCTGTTCCTGATGAAATAGGTGATCTTACAGCGTTAAGGACCTTATACCTTAATGGAAACGAACTTACCGATTTACCTTCTCAAATAGCTGGTCTTACGCAATTGGAATTCCTGTACATTCAGAACAATCAGTTGACCTCTATATTCGGACCAATCTGTGATTTGGATTTAAAAGTGTTTGACAGGGACGATACCGTACAATGTAATTATCCATGAAAGACTTTATGATGGTATTGGTGGGTTTTAGAATAGATAATACCGCCGAATGCGAACAACAATCCAAAAACATAAACATAAACATACATTTAGTATACACATTAGAATGAACAAGAGACTTAAGCTTTGCTGGGCATTGTTAGTGGTAGGGCTCATAGGCTGTGATGTGGACGTGGACCTGGATACCAAACCTGATTCAAAAGGAGAAATCACCATAAAGGCCTTTGGCGATAATGAAGATGGAAGCGTCAATTTAGGCGGGGAGTTTACGATAGAGGTAATAGGGACGGATTCGGACGGTGCGGAGTACCTAACCGTAAGCATTCCTGCTTTGAATATTACGTTTCAAAATTATGGCAACCCAAAGGCTGATCAGGTGAAGGTAGACCACAGTTTCTTGGTGACCGAAATAGACCGAACACGAGAAAGCATCATCCAAGTAACCCTTGAAGATAATGATGGGAATATTTACAGGAAAGGGTATCGATTTCAAATCAATCAAAACTAAAAAAATAACAATATGAGAAATCAAAAAGTAAAGCTAGCCATAGCCATTGGGGCGCTGGTATTTAGTGCCACAAATTTTTATGGGCAATCGTATTTCAATAGCAAACCCGATCATAAGTACCAAAAGGATGGGGTCAACTATGTTGCTTACGATTGGCATGAAACGCTCCCACAACAAGAGATTACAAGTGAGATGCACCGAAATAATATTGGAAAGATTGTTTTCTCAAATGAAAAAATTCCTTTCAGAAATGAAGATGCATCAAAGATCAAGACACGCCTTAATGTTACCGATCACATTTATGGTCGAATGTATTTAATATGCTCTATAGCCAATGACACTTTATACAACGATCAAAGGGCGGACAAAGATCAACGTAGCGCCGGTTTGGACAAGCTGATCAAGAAAAAGAAAGTAGCGGTCACAAGAGGAGATGATGATCATAGGGATGCCTCTGCCGAATACAGGTTGTATATTAACGGTGAACTATCCAGCTGGGCCATACAAAATGTAAAGTTTACCGAAGAATCGTTGCACCATACCACGCGACAGGTCTGGTTGGCACCAAAACCCGAAGACGAACCGGTATCACGTTATTGGCTGCAAGAACTGGATAAATTGCCCGAAGGCGAACATACTGTTCGCATAGAATATGTTCCCCAAGGTGCTAGCGTAATCAGACCCTTGGCCGCTGGTGAATTTACTTTGGTAAAAACCGGAAATGGAACGGTATCTACAGGCATTAAATATGCTGCCCTAGATGAGGCACGCAAAGACCCCCAATTGGCCAAAGAAGTGATAAGCGTAATGTCAAAAGTTTATAAAGACAAAGGCTGGGATGGTACATTGCAAAAAGTAAAGTTCAATACCGATTGGGAATCATTTTATGCCACAGCTTATGGGAAAACATCTAGGGTCAGGGAGATTAGGTTTTACGCCTATACTGTTCATGATAGCAAATGTATGGTAGAAGAATTTACCATTGGCCAGGCTTATAACGGAAGTGCATTTTCCGGACCTTTGTTCTACAGAAGGGTCATTCCCGGAAGTAAACAGCGTATTGATTGTGATTAGCCTGTATTTATGGATTTTTTGAAGGGACATGTCAAAAAGCGTTATATCTTTAAATTGTAGTATCTCTACAAGAAATCCATAAAATCATTTGAGAAAAAATACACGAAATAGTGCCATAGATGTATTACGGGGTTTATGTATTCTGGCGGTAATTCTTTTGCACCTAAATATCCAGGTCCCTTTTAAGGATACCTTCCTTGGAACGTTTATGCCCAAAAAAGTGTATACCTTATTTTTTTGGAGCGGATATTATGGAGTCATCGTATTCTTCACTTTATCAGGATACTTGATCACCAATTCCGCGTTAAAGAAATGGGGGAATCTGACCAAGATCAAGGCCGGTGATTTTTATATCATGAGAATCGCCAGGATCATGCCTTTATTGCTGGCCTTGCTCACAGTACTGGGTGTTTTGCATCTAATGTCCGTTCCTGGATTTATAATCAACGAGGAGCAAGCATCTTTGGGAACAGCCATCTTTTCTGTTTTGACCTTTCATATGAATCACTTGCAATTAGAAGTAGGCTATTTACCAGGTAGTTGGGATATTTTATGGTCTATCTCTATTGAGGAATCTTTTTACATGGTCTTTCCATTGCTGTGCTTATTTGCGCGCAAGGAATGGCACTTTGCTATACTTGTGGTGATTTTTCTGTTTTTATCTCCTTGGGCCAGAACAGGTCTTTTTCCAGACAATGAGCTGGGAGACCGAAATCATTTGGCATACTTGGATTCTATAGGTATTGGTTGTATTACATCTTTGGCGGTCCACAGAATTAAGGAATTGGCGTATTATAAAAATATTGCCTTGGCAAGCGGTTTGATCCTGATTGTTTTAGTATTATTTTTTAGAGGTTTTGTCTACAGATCTGGATTAGCCTCGATCGGTCTAAATGTAACACTGCTTTCCTTGGGAACCGGATTGCTGGTCATTTGGATGCATTATCGTCATGCATCTGGCAAACAAAAAAAGTATTGGTTACTCAATGGCATAAGAAAAATGGGAATATTGAGCTATGAGATGTATTTAACACATATGTTCATCATTATAGCCTTAGTTGGTGCCTTCAATAAAATCGAAGCTCCAAAGGAAGTTATTTACGTGTTGTATTTATCCACTGTTGTCCTCTCTTTTTTACTTGCCAAGCACATTAATAAATGGTTGACAAAACCACTTAATCATATGATCAGGAGAAAATATGTAAGTGTTAAAAATGAAAATAAGGAATATGAAAGTAGGGTTTCTATGTAATCAGTGGTGTGTATGACCATCTAACCTAAATAATCCCAGGTGGCTTTATTTGTTACATAATTAAAATATAGCACTATAGTCAATCAATGAATATTCGTGACCCATTGGATAGTTTACAAGAGGCCATGTAATTTTCGAGATAGGTTTAGATTTTTTGTTTAGTACGTTGGTTGATTATTCCGTGCTTAGAAAGCCACTCAAATTTTTGGGTGGTTTTTGTTTTTTTATTTCCGAAGAAATTTTTAAATGATTATAGTATCAACCTTATCTAGTCGTACGACTTCTGTTTTGGATAATTTATCATGCCATCGGCCATACAAATAATGGAACCTGTGTTTGTGAAAAATCGAAGACGCCCGAAAAAATCCATTTGTGAGATGAAATCCGTAACGTCCAATAAAACCAACGAAGGAAGAGCTACAGATTCTTTATCTCCCGCTGCAGCATTTTAGTTATTTGGGTTTTACTCAAAGAATCTGGAAATGTATAAAGACGATATATTAATTCACGAGACCTTATTGTTTTGGGCATAGATTCTTCCATATCCCTAAAGGTTTGATCAGTGTACTTTTCAGAAATAAGATAAGGCAAACTGCCATTATAAATTTGTGCTATTTTCAATGTATTATAATTAGTTCCTGCGGCTTTTGAGATATCCTCAGAAAAGCTATTGCCTTCATAAAGGGCGTTCATACATACCAGAACATGGTGTTTGTTCATCGCCAAGTCAAATCGATAAAGACTATAGTCCGACTCATCCGGGTTCTTTAGCTTAAATTCAAAGTCGGTTTCCTTGTAAAGCTTGTCGTTATGGTCCCAGACACTGATCATATATTTGCCTTCGGGGATTCTTTTGATGATGCTCGAATTGGGTTCAAGCTTTTCGTTAACATACCAGACATCCGATAATTGGCCATCTTTATTGAACATCTCAAAGGTTACCGACTTTATACTGTTGCTTGTATTCACAAACTTAAAAGATTGTCTTGGACCATCTGACCGATCAGCGATAATACCAAAAATAATTGCGGTTAATACTAATACCCCAAGTGCGGCACATCCAATTTTAAACACTTTTTTCATCTAAGCAATAATTTGCATAGAAACAACCTTTCTTATGTCTAGAATTAACTGTTCGTTTTCTTTTTTTTCCTGCTTCAGGAATATAGCTTTAAAAAAATATATCAATAGTCCACCAGGAATGAGACCAATGATTCCACCAAGAGCTGCTGCTAATTTTCGCCCGGGCAAAAATGCGAGAGGCCCAATGTTATTCAGTCCCATATATGCACATATTAAAGATATGGGTATTAAAACAACATAGATCAACATATTACCTATTTTGGACGACTCTTCAACATTCATCTCTATAATAGTAGAAGACTCTTTTTTCCACTTTAAATTTAACTCCGCCCCTATCTTGGCTCCTTTTCTTATTTTAATCCCATGGGACCAATCTTCCTTGGGTGGTTCTATATCAGGAAATGAAATTTCATATTCTTTCCCAAATTTATTTTTCAGTTTTGCAATAATCTCGGTACAGGTGTTTTTCAAAACTATCTCAATGTCTTCCCCTTCATTCCTAGTAAGGTTGTAAGTAATTGTTTCCATGGTCAAGTTATTTTTGTTGGTATATTATCATTATGACGTTACTGTAAAATATTTATAGTACTCAAAGAGCGAAGCGCAAAAAAGAATTACTGCCAAAACTTTTATGGTAACCGCATATCCTTTTACTCCAAATATGGATTTGAATACTCTTACAAACATGGTTGCCGAGTCATCAGATGGGGCTTCGGACATCACAAACCAAAAAACCAGTGCAAGAATCAGTAAAATTGTTCCTCCTATCATTTTTTACTTATTTTCATGATTAGACTTAATAATCTTATGTTTTATTAATTTTTTAAATTTTCGGAATGAAAAAAATGGCCACCTACAATCTTGACATACCTTAGAATACTCTATTTTATTTGGAGTAACCCCAATAGAAAATGATTTATCACCATAATGTATTTTGGTTTATAAATACTAATAAAAGGGGGTAGAAACGAACCTATGATTCGTTTACTTGGAACAAGTACGGCCATCCTATCAGAAAAATAATCCTTACGGGCGTTATTGGCCGGACTTGACCAAGACGGGGAAACAAAATTTTCATTAAAAATTATATGCAAAATAATGTAGGTTCGATTGCTATAAATTTTCACATTCGGCAATAAAAATAATGTGTTCCCCCACTTATGTATTTGTCAAAAAGTTATTTTTTTCAAAAACAGTAGATAAAAAACCATAGTATGTTAGGGTTCTTGTGCCATTTAGTCTTCAAAGCCCTTTTATCAAGAGTTTCCTTGAATTACTTTAATTGACAGTGTCGTTGGATATCATTTACAAAAAGTAAAGAGCAATATCACTAAGGTTTTAAAAGTATTATAAAGACTAACGACCTACAGTTTTGCCCGATACGAGCATACGTTGAACGGGCTCAAATAATATGCCGCCCTTATTACTGTTGGTCATCAATACAAAACCAACATCTTGTTTTTCAAAATAAGTGGCAATGCATGTAAAATCCCCATTATTGCCACTATGTCCAAAGATTTTGCCCAATGGTGTTTCTTGAATTCCCATTCCAAGGCCAAACCAGCTTTTCCAACCAATTTTATCTTCCCATTCACTATGGGTTCGAGTATCAAATTCCAGAAAAGCGTCGTACGTTTTCGATTGTAACCCTTCTCTGTTTCTTATTCCAATAAAATACTTGGCCAACTCGGCAGCATTGATGTGCAAACTAGAGGACACTTCAGCGGTTTCGAGAAAATCTCGTCGAGTTGGGTGACCATCCAGATGGCCATTGACTTTATGTTCTTTAAGGTAGTCGTTTTCTTCGAAGTACGCATTTTTCATGTTGAAAACATCCAAGACTTCCTCTCTTAATACCGTAGAAATGTCTTTGCCCGTCTTAATGACAATTACATCTTTGAGGTACTCAAATCCGGCTCCGCTGTAACCGTAACTTGTACCTGGAGTAAAATTGATGGATAACCTATTGTTCACGTTGTCTCCCGGCCAATTTGGAAAACCTGTGCTATGATTGAGAACGTAGCGTGCTGTAATCAATTTCATTTTAGGGTCGTCTGCCACATCAGGATGTACCAAAGTTTTGTACAACGGTTCATCAAGATCAATAATGCCCTTTTCAACAAGGCGCATTACGGCAAAAGCAAATACAGGCTTGGAAATGGAAGCCGCCTCAAAGAGGGACTTATTGTCCAATGCGGTACCGGCATAAGCGTTCGCCTTTCCTAAGGTCAAGGTGTCTTTTAGTTTACCATTTTTGATAATCGCCAAGCTGATGCCCGGTACCTGAAAGTACTCCATATATTTTGTTAGTTCCGCTTTAATAATCGATTTGTCATACCCTTTTTCATCCAATAATAGCGATAAGGGATATTCTGGTGAATCAAAAGGTTCCAAATACAATTCTGGTCCTTCAAGCACAGTTTCTTCATTTTGTTTTACTACTACTTCGGAATGGGAAAGCGACTTATCCCATTTTACCCATCTTATATCAGTAGCGGTCTTTTGATCACCCTTACTTATAAAAGTGGAAAATGGAGTTATGCTATACCTCCCCATAGGTAGTTGTGCACTATAATTGCCTATGCTGTCCACTGCTAAATCAAACCACAGATTAGCATTATCCATCGATTTGACCCTAAGGTATTTGGGCATTTCCAGAGCAGTGCCTTTTGGCGGCTGAATCTTACCCAGTAATTTTCCCATTTTCTTCAAATATCCAGTATCTGCAAACACTACAACACCCATTCTCTGGGAAGTATAACTTTTGGCACCTGCCTTTGTCCATACAATCAACTCATTGGTGTTATCCTTGTTAAAATCAACAGTCATGTGACCTAGACCTATGGCGCTTCCGACCTCTATGGGCTTTCCAAGTTCCACCTCATATTCAATTGTGACCTTTCCGTTTTCATACTTTGTTTTGGACGTAATATTTTCGGAAGTAAATTGCTCTATACTCTTATCCCAAGAATTGTTTGTTCCTTCTGTTTTCGCAATTCTTTCGTTAGCATAGTGAGACAATACGGCCGGCCCCCCAAGATCTCGATGGTTATCTATATAAAGTATATGCACGTCTTGTGACGCATTGGATAGGGAGTCACTGATTAGCCTGTACTTGTCAAAATACTGTACCGCCACAAACAGCTTGCTATTATCCGGATCGTACGCTACCTTGAATATTCCATTTCGCAGGGTATCTTTGGATTCAGGATGCTTTAAAGGCCTGGATATCGTATTCCACTTTATCGTTTGGGGCCAATCGTCCAGATTTCCATCAATTTTGGGCATCTCTATCGGTAGTGCATAGACTAACCCTTCTTGTATTTCCACCTCTGTAAGCTCTTTCTTCTTACAGCTTGCGAACAATATCAATAAAGAAAATACCAGCATAATTCGGGTCATAGATTGTATCATTTTTAGTTATTTAGAAGTTTGATTTTAAAGAATTCTTATTATCAGTTTTGTTACAGTAGCACTAGAAAATTTTTAGGTTTTATAATCTCAAAAGATTAAGACCCGAATGCTTTTTGCAAGGTTCCCACGGGTAAACCCCTCCTATCTATTTTCTTCCGCTACAACTTTTTTAAAAAAAATGGAATTTTCAAACTTTGATTCGTCAAAAACTCTTTTTTTACAATTTCAACCATATTAAAGGACAGAGTGCCTCCCTGAGGTTTTTTTTTGCAGCAACCTTAACATTGTTCCAAAACACTCAGGTTGAAGCAACTAAAAAAAGGTATCCTATACACAGAAATAGATATTTAGGCTACCAAAAAAACAGATAGGAAATGTGGTAAAAAAATACTAATGAAGAGAGAACCAACTGCTCCAATAGAATTTTGCAATACCCGCTTACAGGATGTATCTTAAATAACACTTACCTAGTTAAAGGGTTCAAAGAGAAGTAAAATCAACTTCTTTAAATTTTGGGATTGGGCGGTTAAAGATTTGGAACTATCCGGGCGAACTGGTTATGCTAGAAATAATAGGGATGTATTCGTCCCCTAAGAAGGAAACCAAGAGATATTCAGCTTCAATTTACCAGTTTAAGAATAGGAATACTATTAAAACAAGGCCAAAGGCATCACAAAACTCCAAGAACTCATTTTCACCTCAAATGCTCAATAAACAATCTAATTAATTGAGGTTTAAAAAGTATTTTTTGACGATTCCATTAAAGAAAAAGACAATACTTTCCCCTCTTCGCAAGATTCATCAACAAACAGAACCATTCGCAGTGAGCGAGTTTTAACTACAAAAGTCAAATCTATAATGAAATATAGTTTACTAATTGTCCTCATGCTATTGTCCTTTTTTACAATCCAAGCACAAGACACCCGAAGTAGCATTGCAAATCCATATGAAAAACAGAATGATATAAAACTAAACGTTCTTAGAGCGGTTTCCGGTGCCTTTGAGATAAGTTATGATAGAAATCTCAACAAAAAATCATCGCTTGGAGGTTCTGTTTTTGTACCCTTCAATCAAGACCCCTCCAAAGATATCGATGTAAACTATTTTATTACTTCCTATTACCGATGGTATTTCGGAAAAAAATATGCTTCAGGTTTTTTCATTGAAGGATTTGGAACTTTAAGCTCCATTGATGGAAAACAATTGACCAATACAAATGGCGACTTTATTCAAGACGAAGGTTCCGACAGTATTGATTTTGCGCCTGGTATTGGTTTTGGAAGCAAATGGGTGACCAAAAGCGCATTTGTGTTTGAAGGCAATATAGGGTTGGGGCGCCTTTTGTTCAATGCAAAAGAAACGGACCACGATAGTGTGTATAGGCTTGGTCTTAGTATTGGTTACAGGTTTTAATCACCAAATTAAATCGTAGGAACCTTTCAAAGGTTAAGAAAATCATTTTAACTGTTGTATTCTGCCTTTGTATTGCGGTGGTTCTGTTATGGATTGTTAATCCGCATATTTTTAGAATTGTCAGATTTCAACAATCCGGAGTAAAAAACCACGAACACTTTACTGTAAGGGGAATGGAAAAAAGCTCAAATCCATTTGTTTTCCAGGAAATAGGACAAATACCTCCAAGGGCAGGCAAAAGGCCAGGCATCAATACTATTGGTGGTTGCCACAGGAAAATTTTGAGGGAGATTTTTCCGCTGAAGGCCTAAGAGGGCAACGACTCTATGTAAATCCCAGCCAGAACATAATAATTGTTCAATTCGCAAATCGCGGATATGGAGGTTATCCATATCGGGCAATTTCGGATTATCTAAGCGCAAAAGTTAACACAATGTCTCATACCGAAGAACAATGAAGCATGTGTTATTAACTTCAATTGTTCATAATTAAGAGGGTCAAACCAAAATGAAAACCAACACCAAACAATTTATCATTGCTGTCTCCTTGACTTTAATTGCAAGCTGTGCCGATCAAAAAAAAACATCAAATATTTCCGAAGAGGTTAAAACAAACACTGAGAGTATAAATATGCATACTCCTTATGGTGAATTCTTAGATCAAATTGACACACAAATACCTCAATGGTTGGATTTAATGGGTGTACCAGGGGCGGCCTTTGCCCTTATTGAAAATGGGGCGATTGTTTTCAAGAAGGGATACGGCTATGCGGATTTGAAAAATCAAATTTCAATTACCGCAGAGACAGGCTTTAATATTGGTTCCATTTCTAAAACACTAACAGCTTGGGGAGTACTAAAATTAGTGGAACAGGGGAAAATTAGGCTGGATGACCCCATTGAAAACTATTTAACCCGTTGGCATTTGCCCGAATCAGAGTTTTCCAAGGACAGTGTTACTATCAGACGGGTATTGGGCCACACCGCCGGGTTATCGGTGCACGGTTTTCCCGGTTATACCGAAAAAGACCACCTCCCCACTATTGAGCAAGTCCTTTTGGGAAAATCCAATACCAACCAGAGTGTTCGTATTATTCAACAACCAGGGATGGGTTTCCGCTATTCCGGAGGAGGTATAACAGCACTACAATTGATCATTGAGGAGGTAACCAATCTCCCCTTCGAAGTCTATATGGAAAAAGAGATTTTTAACCCTTTGGGTATGAATTCCACTTCATTCACTATCAGCGATTCTATATTATCTAATTCCTCTCTGGCTCATAATGAATCTGGGGAAGTTATACCGCTGGTTTTATTCACAGCAAAGGCTGCGGCGGGAGCGCATTCCAATTTAAATGATTTAAGTCGCTTTGCATTAGCCAGTTTGGATGGCAAACATGCACGGAAACCGTTTAACCGTAACAAATATCAATCTGTAATTAAACCTGAAACCGTTGATTTAATGACAAGCCTAGTCCCAAATTCAAATGAAACAGGGCTTGGCTATCAAGTCGACCTCATCAAAGATGGCGTAATGATGTTAGTTGGGCACGAAGGCAACAACTATGGATGGAACGCTTACTTTAAAGTTGACCGAATTTCAGGTGATGGTTTTGTAATGCTCACCAATGGGGGAAGTCATAGAAATGTTTATCGACATTTAGAATGCGAATGGTTAGGTTGGAAGCTATCTAAAAACTATACATACAATTGTGAAAGTGTTTTACTGGAAAAATTAAGAGAGATTTATAAGGACAATGGCGTTAAAGCTATGTTGAATGCCTACACTTTCCAAAAAGAAAACAACCAAAAGAATTATCATTTTACATATGGAATTGAAAATTTCTTTAATCAAATTGGGAATAATTTAAAGGAACAAAATCAGTTACTAGATGCAATTGAGGTTTTCAAATTTAATTATGGTGAGCACCCAAATTCTTTTGATGCCTTCTACAGCCTAGGTGAAGCTTTGATTGAAGCTAAGGATATACAAGGCTATATCGAAATTTCAGATCAAAAACGAGCGCAACTAAACAAAAGAAATGATTTGTCCTCAGAAGAGCGGGCGGGAGAACTCATTTATATTGGTATTCAATTAAAAGACATTGAAGCTTATGAAAAAGCAGAAGATGTGTTAAAAGAGACACTTTCAATTCGACAAAATACGGCGCCAAAATCTTGGACAACCTTCAACACAAAATCCCTTCTTGGCGAAGTTCAAATGCACTTAAAAGAATATAAGAATGCCTATACATCAACTACAACTGCCTATATTCAGTTGAAGGAAAACGTGCAATCTATTCCAAATTCAGCTAGAAAGCTAAGGATGCAGCAAGCGTTAAATCGCGTAATGGAGTTACTTCAGAAAACCGAAAATAACTCTCAGTTGTTGAAATGGCGAACTGAGCAATCCTTCATTGATAGTCTGTAGTAAATTTTTACTCCCTTTCTAGAAATTTTGAGCGTCAAACTATTTGAAAGTTCGATATGTAGAAGGCTTCAGAGTTTGAAATTCTCTGAAGCCTTTTGTTTACTGGGCTCCCCTCTTGGGCTTACCTCGGCTACGCTCGGCATAAACTTCTCGCTCCAGTTTTCAAAAATGAAAAAGCCACCCACTTTTATGGATGGCTTCGGAGTCGCTCTGCTCCCCCTCTTGGGCTCGAACCAAGGACCCTCTGATTAACAGCGTCGCCGAATAGGGTACAAGCAAATTTTTAAAAATCATATATTTTATTGAATATCAGTATTTTAATAAATTTTGTTGTCAAACCAAATCAATTGAAACCAACTTTTTGCGTGCAAATTTTTTTATAACTTATGTTCATGAACACGAGTATAAAACTAAGTTTGGACACCCGTAGAATGACCTAAAATGGATGTTTCCCAATCATTTTGAGGCTGACCCATTTTAGAAAAACCACTTCAATAAAAACAGGCCATTATGTGCCAGAGGAATACTGGGATCATCACAGATGTAAGGTAAAAAGAAATTTTCCAGATGTTGACTCGGTTCACTTAATGAATACCCTTTTATTGAAAAAGCAAATCAAAGCGCAAGAGGTAATCAACAAATTGGCCGATAATGACCAATTGGATAGACCTACCGCCAAAGACATTGCTGATAAAATTGTTAACCGAAAGCGATTCAATTCCTTCTATAATTATGGTCTTAAGAAAGCTGAGGAGCTTAAAGAAGAAAAACGAATTGGGACATCCAGAAATTACTCTGGAATAATTGGTAGACTAAAGGTATTTACAAACAACAGGGATTTAAAATTCAATGAACTCAACATTGAATTCTTAAAACGTTTTGAAAGACACCATTTATCAAAACCGGGTAATTCCATTAATGGAATAGCATCTTACATGAGAACAATAAAGGCAATTTACAACAAGGGCATCAAGGAGGGTATGGTTGATGAATCCTTATATCCTTTTAAATACTACACCATTAGAACAAAACCAACGGAAAAAAGAGCAATTAAAATTGAGAGTATAAAGAAAATACTCGAAATGAAAACAGAGATAGGTTCCAAGGATTTTCACTATCGAAATTACTTTGTCCTCTCCTACCTCATGTTAGGCATGTCCTTTATTGACATGGCTTTTTTAAGAAGAGAAAATATTATCGATGGCCGTATCAAATTTCAAAGACGGAAAACAGGAAAACGCTATGATATAGTTATTACAAATCAGATTAAACCCATAATTCAATACTATATGGATTATCACAATCCATCTGGTTTTTTATTACCCATAATCTATAGAGACACACTAGAGTTACAGTACAAAGATGCTCAATGGGAACTGAGAAGATATAATATTGGGCTAAAAGAAATAGCTAAAAAGTGTGGTATTGAAGAACGTTTGACCTCCTACGTATCCAGACATAGTTTTGCAACACATGCTATGTTCAAAAAAGTTCCTTTAGAGGCAATTTCCGCTATGATGGGTCACAATAAATTAAGTACTACACAAATTTACCTTAAGTCCTTACCAAACAACATACTTGATTCCTATCAGTTAGAATTGAACTCCTTTTGATTTGATTAAACCTTTTCCCTAAATTTAATTTCAGCATCGATACAACAATACCATTAAAATAGAGGTTAGCTCTTCCACTGGAGCTTTGTGCTTCTTCCAAATAAATATAAGGCATATTAGGACCATAAACTGTTCCTTTTATAAACCCAGACTTTGCTTCTGGTATCATTCTATATTATTTACTTTTTTAAAAGTGCGCTAGATTATTCTGCTATCGCATGAATGCGAAAAACACCAATAGTGATGTAAACTTCTGTTTTAACTCCCTTCACAACATTTTTGATTTAATTAACACATATTGTCTTACATTCCAGCGATTTATATTAAGAGTCTATAAAACAAGTAAATACGAGGTGCTTTTTGCTCTTATTTTTTAGACAATCTTATATGCAAATAACATTAGTGAATCTATAATGAACACAAGAAAAAATAAATTTTATTCTTTTCTAGGACTACTAGTGCTGTGTTTAGTATTGAACAATACAAAGGCTTATACACAAACAAAAGGACTAATCTATAAAACAGCAGGAGTAAATGAGAATGTGTTAGATCCTAATCTGGATGGCTACACATCTTCCAATGCATCAGGTTTTTTTGCTAACGATGAAAGCGAGAGCGAGATTCCCTATACGCCATTACCAAGTGTAGGTGCCTCTGAACCAGATAGTGATCTTGGCCCAGGTCCGTCTTGCGGATTTACCGATTTGGTAAAATCAGATAACAATAATACAATTTATACCTACTTAGATGCTTCGGACAACCTTATGTTCCGTTTTAGACTGGGAGGTACTGCTAATAATTCCAAAGGGTATTCCATATTAATAGATACGGACAACAAGTTTGGAAAATCAGGTCCAAACGCCGATCCCAACTATCTGCCCGGAAATCCTGGTTTTGAAATTGAAGTTGTACTCCGAACGAATTTCGGAGTAGGTTTATATAATGTAGACGGGACACTTTCGGCTATAGAAATTGGCGATGCTACTTTGGATAGACCCTATGCAGACTTCGCACAAAAGTCCATTGCGCTATCGGAAATATGTGGAGACAATGATTATTTCTACGATTTCTTCATTCCATTTGCCGATATAACCACTGCTTTTCCAGGTGTGACCACGACTACCCCATTACGAATGGTCGGTGGTACGGTGATCAACCCAAAGGAAAGCATTGGAAACAGCGGTGTTTCTGACATCGGTGGAATCGATGACAACATTGGCATTACCGACAATCTTTGGGAAGAACTGATCGATGTCTTTCCCCCGACCAGTGCCGATGATATCGGAACTGGAACCACACTTCCGCCAAGGGCTGAATGTCCTTCAATAAATGGCCCTATTGGAATTGGCGAAACCTCAATATCAGGAACCTCAAGTGAAGTAGATGGGGCAACGATAGAAATTTTTCGGGATGGTGTTTCCAATGGCACCACTACCGTAACTTCCGGAAACTGGTCCATTACTGGATTAACAGCCACTGCCGCAAATGAGGTCTTCACTGCTTCAGCATCTGTATCGGCAGCAGTTGCAATCTCTACCGGAACATCGGAAAAATCAGCTTCGTATACAGATTGTAATACCACTACTGTTGGTGCCACATGTTCTTCAACTATAAGTCCTACAACTACATTCACAGTAAGTAATAAAGGATTATGCGGAGATATTGGAAGTGCAATCGCAGGTGCTGAAATCAAGGTCTATTTTGAAGGAAACCTGCTTACCCCAAATTCTGGGAGTAGTAATTTTTCAGGAGGTCAGGTTTTTGCAAACCCTGATGGCTCTTGGTTTTGGAAATGTAACACCAATGGAGGTGGGTGCACAAGCGGTCCCAATTGTGGCTTTGCCACAGACGGGTTTTATGAAATAACCCAGATAGAAAGTGGCAGTTGTGAATCAGACCCTGTGGAATACTGTGCCGGGACTGCCAGTATCTCCGCCGTTCCTATCATTTCCAATTTGCCCATTCTCGATACAAATACCATCATTAGCGGTACAGCCACAGCAGATGCCTCCATAACCATCTTCATCGATGATGTGGAACAATCGAACGTAACGGCCACAGGTGGAAATTGGTCGTTTACCGTGGCGTCATTGCCCAATGGCACACTAAATGAAGGTGAAACCATAGTTATAGAATCCCTTGAGTCTGGAAACTGTAGCTCCAGCACTACGACCACGGTAGGCGGACAGTCCGATACACCCATCATTCAAGGGGAATATTGTTCCTCCACAGGTTCCATTTCCTCTATTAGCGGTATTTCCTCCGAAAGCGGTGCTACTATCAATCTGTATACGTCATCTACCTCGCCTGTAGCCATAGGTTCCAGTGTAGCTTCTACAACAGTGAACTCAAACGGTAGCTGGACTATCAGCGCAACTGTTGCTGTTGGAGACTTTATGGTCGTTACCGCAAGCAATACCGGCGAATCCGAAAGTATGATTTCCAATGAAGTAGAGGTTTTTGATCAAACCTCTGACCCGGATCTATCCATAACATCAACACCCATCAGGGAGGGTGATGCAAGTATTTCGGGAAGAGGAACTCCCGGAAACACCGTGTTCCTATATCTTGACGGTTTTATTGTCGATGAAACAAGCTTTTTTGCCGTTGTTGATGGGGCCGGGGATTGGACAATATCCGGTTTGGACCAGGCCTCCGCAGGATTTGATGTCCTTTATGCAGATGCGGTCACTGGGGTAACTGTAAGAAACGGTGCCCTGTGTGAAAGTGGTATTGTTTCTGGCGCTACTATTGATTGTAAACTCCCGCTTGATCAGACTTTTTCGGCCACGACACCTTCTACGGTATGCGAAGGAGAAACCGTCACCATTGAAATAGACGGTACGGAAGATTTAATAGTCTATGAATTGATAGATCAGAACGGTGTAGGGATAGGACCCGCATTTTTGGGTGATGGTGGTCCGTTGACCTTGACCACTTTTCCATTATCCAATACTGTATCGACCGTGACAAGCATAGCGGTCAAAGGACAAAAAATTGGTGTGACCTGTGAAACCGTATTTGGCCCGGCCATAAGTATCACTGTAAGCTCAACGCCAACGGTGTCTTTGACAACCACTAATATACCGGCATGTTTTGGTGAAACTACTGTTGACTTAAATTATTCAATTGACACCAACGGCCCTGCAATAGACTACAGCATCGATTTTGATGTGGCTGCTAATACAGCTGGATTTTTAGATATTACTGATAATACCTCGGTAACTTCCCCTATTGTGATTCCGATTCCGGGGTCAATCACAGATGGAGTATATAACGGTTCTTTTACGGTAAGAAACTCCAATTCTCTAATTTGTACAAGTGAGCCTATTCCGTTTACGATTACCGTCACTCTTTTCGATATTACCAATGTCTCCGCTACCGCTCCTACAATTTGCGCAGCATCCGATGGTAGTTTTACTATAGAAGGACTTGAAAACAATGCCATATACGAGACACTTGATTATGAAGATGATGGTGTACTCGTAAATCACGGCACATTTACTACTGATGGTTCTGGTAATTATACAGTAACAGGAATAGATGCCGGTACATATACAAATTTTGAAGTAACTCTAAATGGTTGTACAGCTACCTTCGCTGGCCCCATTACTTTAAGTGATCCTGGGGGAGCTAGCATTGCAGTAAGTGGTTCAACAAATTCCACGGATTGTGTTTCTCCAAACGGTGAAATAGGATTAACGGGTATGCCTGATGCCACCTATGACGTGAATTTCTCATACAACGGCGCGCCCCAAGCAACGCAAAGTCATACCGCTGTAGGAAATACTATAAATATTACAGGTTTAAATGATGGAGATTATACCGCTATCTCAATTACCGACGCTGGGTCCTGTAAATCAAATACAATAGGCGGACCGATAACCATTTCAAATAGTTTTCGTCCTACAATTACGCTAGGTACGTTTCCAAGTATAAGCCAAGGGGTAACAACTGCAGATTTATCGTATTCAGCAACTACTGGAAGTCCAAATCAATATACCCTAGATTATGATACTGCTGCCAATACAGAAGGTTTTATAGATATAAGCACACCTACGACATTACCCGCTACCCCAATAGTACTTACCGTTCCTTCTGGTGCAACAGTTGGTACTTATAATGGAATTCTTAATGTGATAAATTCCTCGAACACTTGTATTTCCAATGCTGTTCCCTTTACAATTACGGTGACCGCTCCAGTCGACTCCGATGGCGATGGCATAAACGACGATACCGATACAAGTCCTTCCGACCCTTGCCTACCGGCACAGGCAGCAGGATATACAGGATACGACAGCACCAGTGCCACATGGGCCGCTGCCGATTGCGATGGAGACAACGAGACCAACGGCGATGAGCATACCGCGGGGACAGATCCCTACAACGCGGACTCCGATGGCGACGGCATAAACGACGATACCGATTCCAGTCCTTCCGACCCTTGCCTACCGGCACAGGCAGCGGGATATACAGGATACGACAGCACCAGTGCCACATGGGCGGCGGCGGACTGCGACGGGGACAACGAGACCAACGGCGATGAGGACACCGCGGGGACAGATCCCTACAACGCGGACTCCGATGGCGACGGCATAAA
>NZ_JAHCMU010000011.1 GCF_018449435.1 Flagellimonas sp. 389
TTCTGATTAAGACTTCCTGAAAACGGCCTGCTTAGTTCCGTATCTTGTTCATGGACCACTTATGCAACGGCCACGTTCCATTTCCAAGACTGCAAAAATTTAAAGGAATTCACTTTTACCCAACTTTGGCGATTGTTTTTCCGACAAAGAACATATTTCTTTTTACTTATCTAAAAACCGTTTGGCGTTATTATAAAAAATATCCGCTTTCTGTTCTTTAGTGAGAAATGGGATTTTTTGAATGTTGTTTATCGATAATTCCATAGCATCGGGCCAAACCATTTGATCGGAACCGTACATCAATCGTTTTGTTAGATCACATTCCACTCCATCCATGTTGGTAAGTCCTCGGACATAATTTTGAAACTCATTGTCCGGCATAAGCCAATTTATTAAGGACAGATCGGCATATACGTTGTCAAACATACACATGATAGCTTTGGTTTCATCTAAAAATGGCCATCCAGCATGCATCAGATAAATTTTCAGTTTGGGGTACTTGATGACCAGTTCCTCAATAATTAAAGGGTTGACATATGCTACCCTGAATTTGGGAGCCCATGTCAGGGAAAGATTGGGTTCCCCAAGAGCCATATGTATTCCGACAGGAATTCCGTTAGCCTCCGCGAATTTAAAATAGGGTTGTAAAACACTGTCATTAGGGGTCAATCCTCCGTAGGCTAAGCCCAATTCACCAAAAACCCCAATTGTTCCCTCCTGAAAATTGTTTTTGACTTTTTCCAGTTCCGGTAAGGGATTTCTAGGGTGGTAATAAAGTCCACCCATAAATTGATCTGGACTTCTCTCTTTCCATGCTTTGACATTCTCCAATGGGCCGCTTATCCAAGCTTGTTCTATATTTAAGCGATTCATTTCTTTTAAGGTCAATTCAATGACTTCTTGGTTCGAACTTGCCGTGGGGATTATTTGTGTTGAAGGGTTTGGTGGTATTGGCGATCCATATCTATCATAGCCAAAGGCATGCATATGGACATCAATAATGGGACCATCATAACTTTCGGCCATTGAACAGGAAGAGAATATGAGTGCTACCAATAAGATTTTTAAACGGCACATTAAATTTTCACAGCTTTTAGGTCGATTATCATTGGTCATCTAGTTATTTTCTTGGTTGGTATCCGCTGTTGAACTGCCCCATTCTTGATTACCGAATATATGGACAAGGTGTTTTTAATTTCTTCAAGTGGGTTTTTGTCCAACAGCACCATATCTGCGATTTTACCTACTTCAATAGATCCAAGTTTGCCCTCAACTTCTAGCATTTTAGCTGCATTTAAGGTACCCATTTTAATGATATCCATTGTAGGCATACCACCTAATTCCAAGAGTTGCATTTCTTCATGTAAACTGTACCCAGGCAAAATGAAATCATTTCCGGTATCTGTTCCCAGCACCATGTTCACTCCATTATTAGTTAGTTCAATAAAATCCTCCACTTGAAATTGCACCACTTGTTTCAGTGAGGGATTATCGAAGTCGTAGTACTCCTGAAAGTACTTCATAAATTCCTCGGCCCGGAAAATATAGTCCGTATCATTCATTTTTTCGAATTCCTCGGCTGGATATATTTCTTTTAGACCTTCCACCTCAAACCATTCAGGGTTTTTAGGATACATCATGCTCTTGTCCAACATCAGGGTAGTCACCCATGAGATGCTGTCGCGATAGATTCTTTGAATCAGTTCTTTGTCCTTCTCAAAATCCAAATCCACACCTGTATAATGTAGCAAGTTCTTGATTCCGGCATCAATGGCCATTTGAAGCTCAAGATTATCACTTACGTGGGCGAACACCCTCGTCCCGTTCTTTATAGCCTCTTTGTTGACGTGATTCACAAACTCTTGTGGCATACGTTCCACGTAGGGAGGGTAGGGTCCATCTTCGATCGTCAATTTAATTCCTGAGATAGGATATTCTGAGACCCGCTTTACCAATTCGGAAATTTGCGCAGTATCTTTCATAATGAAGAAAGACTCTCCCTCTATCCACTCACTACTATTATAGGTCTTCACCGGGTGGCTACCTTCAACAATCAAGTGCTGACTTGTGTGGAACACCCTTGGAGCCGGAATTGAATCCTGTGTACCCATACCCCGCATTTGACGAAAATATTCATTCGTGCAGGTGCCTCCCCCGGTTATGAATACCGAGGTGACCCCATAGTGCATGAATCTTGGGAAGTCGCCTTTATAATCTCCGGTATGCGCATGACAGTCAAATAAGCCGGGGATAAGATATTTGCCCTCTCCATTGATCACGTTCTTTTGCTCATTTGATTCAATGGTCACCGTGTCTATTTTGGAAATTTTAGACTCTTTGACGTACACATTGACATTCCTTTGCATATCCTTTCCAGTTCCATCGATCAAATTGACATTTGAGATAACCAAGTCATACTTTGGCTTGCCCTCTTTTTCATTTTTGCAGGAGCCGAGAAGAAAAATCAGCACAAGCAGAAGCATTGAAATATGAAATACTTGAGGTAGGTTTCGAATTCCACGCGTTGGTTTTTTCATTTTAGTCCAATTTTTCGATTGTAAGTTTTTCCAGTTTTTATGTCAATGATGTTGATGCCTTGAAGCAGTAGATTGCCCGTGAGTTCTTTTTTGCACGAGACCAGGGTAACTATAGCAATGAAGAACGGGTATAGATGTTTCATTTTACAGGTGATTTGTAAATCTTTCCATACTTCATCACAAACTCCGCCTTTTCAAGTACGGTAATATCCTCTAAAGGATTTCCCTTCACGGCAATAATGTCTGCCCATTTTCCTTCTTCGATGCTCCCGGCTTTATCCTCGATTCCTATAAGTCGGGCAGCCACTATGGTTGCTGATTTTATGGCATCGATTTCGGTCATTCCAGCTTTGACCATCAGATGAAACTGTTCGGCATTTCTTCCATGCTCGAAAATGGAAGCATCAGTACCAAAGGCCATTTTCACCCCTTGGGTATATGCAATGTTGAAGTTGTCTGAAAGCTTTTGATACATCTCCTGATTGTTCAGGTTTATTTCTTTATCACTGAAATCGTCATTTTTTTCTATCAGCTCATAGTGGGCGGCCAATATATCCATTACCAAGTATACCTTCTGGTTTTTCATTAATTGTATGGATTCGTCATCTAAAAAAGTACCATGTTCTATGGAGGTAACGCCTGCCTTGACGGCATTTTTTATGCCTTCGGCACCATGGGCATGGGCAGCCACCCTTAAACCTCTTTTCTGGGCTTCTTCAACAGCCGCTTGCATTTCTTCGATAGTAAAGGATGCCGCTCCAGGAATTGATTTCGACGTTCCAAAACCTCCGGTTGCGTTAATCTTTATTAAGTCTACGCTATTTTTAATCAATGTTCTGGTTTGTTTCCTGACTTCGTCTTCGCCATCTACGATGTTACCGGGATTGGGTTGAATTTGTAAATGCGGAGCCAACCAGTTTGCCCATGCTCCGTGTCCACCAGTCATGGATAGGGATTTTCCGCTTACATACATTCTGGGTCCTGGAATCCATCCCTTATCGATGGCATCACGTAAAGCAACATCACTGTAAAAATAACCCCCTACATCTCGTACAGTAGTGAAGCCCGCATCTAGTGTTTTTTTAGCATATAGCGTTCCTAAAATACCGTAAGAGGCTATAGCGGTTTCATAGACATCAATAGATTTGTCAAAATAGGGATTCGTTAAATGCGTGTGACAATCTATCAAGCCCGGTAAAATGGTATATTCCGATAAGTCAATAATGTCTTTGTACCGATTCTTATTTGAAGCCTTATCTATTTTTAGAATCTTACTATTTTCAATAACAACGAGCACATCGTTTTTTAATGTACCTTCAACAACATCAATCATTCTGCTGGCTAAAATTACTTTTCGTTCATTTTGCGCAAGAACAGTAGCTGAAACTAATAGTAGTAATATCAATCTAAAAATATACACTTCTTTTTATTTTTTTGCCCAAGCTTGACTTATCAGGTGACTAATCACTTTCCATTCCTCATTTTTCTTTTGAAATACCATTAAGTGATGATTATGTCTGTCTTTCATGGCTGTGCCATTGCTCCATTCTTGTCCTTTGACCACTGTTTTAGAGCGTACTACAGCTATTTCGGGTGTCAAGAAATCAATGTCGTTGTATTGATTTACAGACTTCCCTTTCATTACAAATTCAAAGCCGTAAATTTCAGTTAACAGGGTTTTTAGTTCTTCTTTAGTTTGCATTCTGTCGCCAAAAGCATTCGTCCAATCGACCTTGTCATCATAGTGTTGCACTGTTTTTTCGACATCTCTTTCTTTCCAGCCTTGGGCAATGGTTTTGATGATAGTTTCTATTTGCTGTTTGTCATCTTTGTTTTGCGCTTTTACAAACGTGTTGAGACTGAATGCCAACATTAATAGAAATACATTTTTATTTAATTTGAAGTACATTATTTATATGATTTATAGTGTTATTTTTTTAGAATAAATACTATGTAACCTATGGTCTTATCATTCCACGATTATTTTACGTACCCGATTACCGCCTTCTTCAGTGACATACAAAATATTATCTGAGGTATAGGTTATGCCAGCTGGATTGAAAAATTGTGCAATACTACCATCACCATCCATGTAACCAGCATTATTTGCTAACCCTACCAGCGTAATAACATCATAACTACCGCTATTATTTATAAGCATGCGTATGACTTGATTACTAGTATCGCTAACGTATACATTGCCGTTGTCATCAACGGCAATACCTCTAATGGTGCCTCCAAATTCGGCATCTTGGCCAGGGCCATTTTCTAAACCAATTGAGCCATTCCCGGCAATGGTAGTTACAGCTCCATTCGGTGTTATTTTACGTATGGCACGATTTCCCTGGTCAGCAACATATATATTGCCTTCACTATCAACATCTATAGAATGTGGTAAATTAAATGAAGCAGAAGTCTCTTGACCATCACTAAAACCGGCAGTCCCATTTCCTGCCAGTGTAGTGACCATTCCATTACTAATTTTTCGAATCGCATGATTCACCCGGTCGGCGATATAAATAGTGCCGTCAGTAGCTATAGCTAAACCAGAAGGAGATGCAAACCTAGCATCGGTAAGGTCACCATCTACGAATCCATTAGTACCTGTATTACCCGCAAAAGTTGTAACATCTGCTCCCGCTACGATTTTTCTAATAACATGCGATTGGGAATCGGCAACATATATCTCTCCATTAGAATTGTTATCTATCCCTACCGGACCGCTAAAACCCGCAGCTGTACCAATACCATCTGCATTTGTAGGTCCTCCACCTGCGTAGGTAGTAACGTTTGCATTACCATCTATTGCCCTAATTAAAGAGGTGCCCCTATCACTTACATAAAGGGATCCATCAGTATGCAATACAATATCTGCCGGGATATTGAATCTTGCAGCAGTACCAATACCGTCAGCGGTTCCATTAGCATTGGTAGTAGAACCAGCCACAATTTCTACGGTAACTTCGATGATATTGGTCACATCTACCGTAATGGTTGCTTGGGCAATATTTACGCCATCGGATACATTCACTTGTATGGTGTATTGCGTTTCTGTTTCATAGTCCAATGAATTTCCTAAGGTTATACTCAACTCTCCCGAAGTGGTCAATTCAAAAAGACTATTGTATGCTGTTGGGTCCGCTAATGAAAATTGCAAAGGGTCGTTTTCTGCATCTGTTGCCGTAATGATTCCGATAACCACGGTGTCATCGATATTTTCAGCGACACTAAAGGAAACATCACCTACAGCAGGGGGAGCATTCTCATCGACATCTGTCAAAGTAATCTTAACTTCTGCAGACTCGGAGAAATTACCACTTGATGCAGAAACAGTGGCCGTTAACTCTGGATGGATTTCATAATCAAACTTTTCTGAATCAAGTACCGTGATTTGACCCGTTGAAGGGTCCATGGCCATGGCATTAGTAGGGCTCTGCGAAGTAATACTAAATGACAATGGATCATTACTTGTGGTTGAAGCCGTCATTGTGAGGAGAACAGTCCCATTGGAAGGGTTTTCCGGAATCGTTAGTGCGGCGTCTTCAATAGTTATCTCGATTACCTTTTCTTCAGGTTTTTCTCCTTCGTCTTTTCCGCATCCCAAAAGGACACTGAAGATTGGAAAAAGGAATAACAAAATATTTGCCTTTGTGGAGTACTTATTAATAATCATACTAAAACGGATTAATTTCTTCTATGCAAGATCAAGACGTTTAAAAAAGTACGGTTTAAACTATGTAACAATTCTTAGCCCATATGTAACACTATGAGGATTTTGCACACGGCTATGGCTAAACCTGTTTGGAGAGGAATTCGGAAGGAAGTGCGCCAAACTCTTCCTTAAACACCCTTGTGAAGTAAGATAAGCTGTTAAAGCCAACAGCATAGGCTGTTTGGGAAGAGGTTTCACCTGATTCCAAGAGCTTTGCCGCTCGATGAAGTCTTTGTTGCCTAATGAGTGCTGAAGTAGATTTTCCAGTCAATGCCACTAGTTTTCTATGCATTTGCATTCTGCTGATACCTATTTGAGCGCATAGTTCTTCTACATTGAAATCTTCATTGTGCATACCATCTTCAATGGTGGCAATTACTTTCTTCATGAAGATTTCATCAACGCTTGTGATGACGATATCCTTTGAGTTCAACGTAGAGATTTTGCTGAACTTTTCCTTTAGTTTTTTTCGTTGTGCGAGCAAGTTTTTGACACGGACCTTCAACTCATCAGCGTTGAATGGCTTGACGATATAATCATCGGCTCCTGAATTCAAACCGTATAGTTTATCCGTCTTATCGGCTTTGGCGGTCAATAAAATAATAGGGATGTGACTGGTGAGTTCATTTTCCTTGAGGGTTTGACATAGTTCGAACCCATCCCTCTTCGGCATCATAACGTCGCTCACGATCAGGTCGGGCAGTTTCCCGAGCGCAATATCAAGGGCTTGTGATCCATCATGGGCTTGGAGGAGTTGATAGTCCGATCCTAAAATTTCAACAATGTGATCGGACAGTTCTTGGTGGTCCTCTACAACAAGTACGATCTCAGCTGAATCTGTTTTGGTTTGATGTACTATCTCATTTTCCTCCAATTTTTTCCGCGTGATAATTTTCTTTTCAGAATGGTTGACTGCCGATCGCTCTAATGGCAATGAGACGATGAACGTTGTGCCTTTGTTCAGGGTACTTTCTATTTTAATGGTTCCGCCATGGAGTTCAACGAGCTCCTTGGTCAGTGAAAGCCCTATTCCCGTACCTGAATTCCGATTTTTAGTGGCTTGATAGTATCGATCAAAGATTCGAATTATTTCTTCTTCGGATATTCCAGGGCCCTGATCGGAAACCTTCAAAATTAGTTCTGAATCATATTCGGCCGATAGTTCTACCACAGAATGGTCAGCGGTAAACTTGATGGCGTTGGAGAGTAGATTGAACACTATCTTTTCCAATGCATCACTATCGAATTTCAACCAAAGGGTATCCTTAGGTATAGTGCCCTTCAAGGTAATTTGACGGTTATATGTCAATGAGGAAAAGAGTGACAGTGTGATTCTGAGAAATTTCATGATATCCCCGGATTCCTTGTTTAGCTTATATTCACTGGCTTCAATCTTTGACAGATCCAGCAACTGATTGATGAGCCTCAGTAATCTATCGGCATGTCTTTTGATCAGGTGCCAATCATTGTTTGGACCAGATTGAATGTTCTTATCGATTGTTCCCATAATCAATGTCAACGGTGTTCTGAACTCATGGGATACATTAGCAAACAGTTTTGATTTTAATTGTTCAAAAGCCTTGATTCTATCCGCTTCGTTTTTGATTTTTATGGTTTGTTCCCTTTCCTGGTCAGCTATGGCCTTTGCAACCTTGTTGGCACATAATGATGATATGGTTCTTAAGACACTGAGATGCCGCTGCGTGAAAAAATCTTTTTCTGGATGTTCGGAGTCAATGACACCGATCACTCTTCTATTATATATTAATGGGACAGCAATTTCTGACAATCGATTTTTGTCATCCGCAATATAACGTGGGTCTTGTGAGGTATCACGTATGATTATCGCTTCACCCGTTTTTGCCACATGGCCCACGATTCCTTTGCCCACGGGTATGTCCATCGGTTGAAAAATTTCGAATTCCCCTGGGTTTTTACCGCCATAGGCAGCCTTTTGCACCAAAAGTTGCCGTTGATCATCCAGAAGGTAAATCACGCAGTCAACAAAGCCGAGACGACCAATACAGTTTTTGGCTACGTCCCAAAGGATTTCATCGACCGTATTTTTTCCAAAGGTAGAGTTCGAGAAATAGTTAACGGTTTTTTCTATTTCAACCCGGCTGTCTATCATCAACTGATTCTCTTTTATTTGTAGGTTGTACAGGTAAAAATAGATGGAGCCGATAATGGCGGTCATCAGCAATGTAACGAGAAAATTATAACGGTAGAACCATTGCTGTTCAGAAAGTGAAAGCAACTCAGTGAATGTCTCGTATGCATAAAATTCGAGTGCGAGATAAGTGAGGATATTAAGTGAAACAACTGATATCAGACTGTATCTTTCGCGAAATTCAAACAACAGGACTGCACTAAAAAGTACTGGAATGAGATACAGATACACACCGGAATCCTTACCGAGTGATGAAGAAGCGATGAAGAGATAGATGTGCGATACGGTAAACAACCAAATTTTTGCAAAATGGTGTTTGCCGTAGCTATTGAAAATCCAAGTCACTGATAGTGCGAAAAAGCACAGTAAAGTCAAAAGACCAAAACCAAAATCTTTATCAAAAAAAATAAAAAGATAGGGTAATGTAGTGCCCGTAGCCAAAAGAGTAAACACATTCACCAATCGGGTCTTTCGAGAGTGTTCGAAAGGCATGTGCGCCGCAATTCCCCATTCGATTATCTTAAAGTCTTTTAGTTGCATATCGCAAAGCTATCTGCGATACCCTATAATACAGGTACTGCCTAAGGATTTTAAAGTTAGCGATTTATTGACATAATAAATGCGTAGATGTATTACTGCACTATCATAGCTTACCAATTGCAAGGTATTCATTGCTTTTGGTCTTTTTAGAAAGTCAGTAAAGCTGCAACAGTGGTATAGGTTCTTACAGTGGCGGTGAAAGACCGGAACCTAATTTCAAATGGCATTGTTTGATAAGGTTTCAATATCTTTATGTTTTGTGCCCACCGGATAGGTTCATTTTAAAGAAATCCGGTTTGCTTTACCGTTTGGACAACAATTCAAAAAGAGGACGATTGATGTAATAGTTTGCGGTGCCTATCCGTTCCTTTTGGAGCAATCCATCATCTGCCAACTTGTTAAGATAATTTGCGGCGGTCAATCTGGAAACCCCTAGATCATTTACTACAAACTCAATTTTTGTATACGGATGTTTGAACAGATTGTTCAATAAATCTTGACTATAGAATTTGTAGTTGGACCTAAGTCTGTTTTTGTACTCTTGTATCAAAGTCCTTACTTGTAGGATCAGGGCGATCGTGTTTTTTGAAGTCTGTTCCACTCCCTTGATCATGAACAAAAGCCATTCCTCCCAATTGTTTTCGTCCCTTACTTCTTGTAACAATCTATAGTAATCCGCTTTATGCTCGATTATATAACTGCTCAGATATAGAATGGGAAGCGATTGTAGTTTTTCGAGTATTAGGTATAGGATGTTGATAATTCTTCCAGTGCGCCCATTGCCATCATAAAAGGGATGTATGCTCTCAAATTGAAAATGGATAATCGCCATTTTAACTATGGGGTCATAATCACTCTTTTCAGAATCATTGATGAATTGCTCAAGATTCTTCATCAATCTTTGGATGTCGGTTATATTTTGGGGTGGGGTATAGACCGTTTGACCTGTTTTTGCATTTTTCAAGGTTGTTCCAGGTAGCTTTCGGAATCCGGCATTGTTCTTCTCCAATACTTCTTGGATGGCCAGTATGGTGCGATTGGTCAATACTTTTTCATTCGAAATTAACGAAAAACCCTGTTTCAGGGCGTGTATGTAATTTTGCACCTCCTTGGCATCAATGGGTTTGAATACATTAAGGTTTAATTCTGACTTATATAGATCATCATGAGTGGTAATTATGTTCTCTATTGCAGAACTGTCCTTTGCTTCCTGAAGTGCGAGGGTATTGATAAGGATGCTCTGGTTGGGAATGGTGGACGCAATACCTTTTAGCTCGGCCAAAGCTGCGTGTGCGGAAGGAAGGCTTTTGAGCACAGCTTTTGTTTCTATATCAAAGGCCACTGGCAGTTCGGGTAATATATAATTAACATTTTGGGACACTATGTATAGATTTTTTATTTTATTATACAAAGATAGAGTCTTTTGTATAGAAAATTAAATTTTCTATACATAAAGAAGAAGTAGTGTATAGATTTTAATTGTTCTTATATCAAGTAAAACCTTATTAAATGGGCATAAAATTAATAATTTAAACGACCGACCGGAGGGACTAGAACCGGCCTTTCAAGACCCCAATAAATATAGGCTTTCGAGCATATTAAAAGTTTATGCTCACCGAATAGGTGACTTCTCTGCAAGTTGCTAGCAAAATTACAGAAAAACCACAGTTTTTTTAAGGTTTTTACGCAATTAATTTTGCAATATATTTTTTATATTTCCAATATCCCCCATATAGATTAGAGCCCTCAGATTTTTGCTTTTTACTACTTGACTAGCTAGTAAAATTATTTAACTATGCCAGATACTAGTTCTTTAGGTTACGATAGTACTTTTTTAGGGACCAATTCCAAATTGAAAGTGCCTCTTCCACAGGTGGCCAATATTGGTGTTCATGTATCTATTGATTATCATCATTTTACCACTTGTTTTAATAAACAAAGAAATTTTGCTCTGTACTGTGCATGCAATATTCCCACAAAAACTGAACGAATTAAAGTCGATAGGCCATCCAACTCAAATTTCAAAGAGGAAATAGAGGAATTACAAATTGAAAATCAGATAGGTGAAGACTTTTATAAATGCAACGAAAATGATCACCCAACAATAAGGAATAAAAATCTTTTGGATAGGGGGCATGTAATTCGAAGGGAGTATCCCCAATGGGAAACCAAAGAGATTGCCGAAATAGCCGCAAAGGAAACCTTTCTCTTTGCAAATATTGCTCCACAACATCACTTACTTAATCAAGGCGATTGGAAAGATTTGGAAGATCATGTTATAAAAAAGATGAAGAACAAGGTATCTGTATTCACAGGATGCATTTTTACTGAAGGTGACCCAGTTGCTGTTTATACTGGGGACGAAACGGACAAAACACAAAGTTTTCGTGTACCTACAAAGTTTTGGAAAGTAGTTTACTATTTAAAAGATGCTAACCTTCATCGAATTGCCTTTGTTCTTAGTCAAGAAGTTTCTTTACAGAATTTGGATTTCATTTTTTTTCCAAATAATAGAGTAAGAAGTAAATCATTTGTTAAAGACCCTTTTTCAGATTTAGATGAAGACTTAAAACCTTTCATTGTTGAGGTAGATGCAATTGAAGTAGCTACCGGTTTAGTATTTACTTCCGCTATGGAAAGAATTGAACAAAAATTCAAAAAAAAAGTATTTTTAATGACAGGTGAGAACCAATCAAACTTTGAGAAATATTCAAAGGAAGAATTAGATAAATTCTTGTAATAATAAATTGTAAAATCATGGTAACATACAGAATTGGGGGTAAAGATGGGAAAAAACAAACACTGAAAGAAACCAACGATTTGGTGATTGTTCGGTTTCAAGAAAATGAAGATTTCAATAGCTTAAAACTGGATGACGAAAAAAAATCATTAGTTAATCACCTTATGCTTGTTCATTCATTTCCCGAAGCAAACGTTAATATTTATAGGTGTAGTCCCATGGGAGACAAATCGGCTAAGCAGATTAGAAATCAAGTGAGAAAAATGTCTTCCACTGAAGATGGAATAAAGTTTTCGGGTAGAGTTTTAGTAGATGGGCAAGGAGCAATTTCGGTTTATACTGAAAACATTTTTATAAAATTCTTTGATACAGTCAGTAAATCGAAATACAAAACGCTAATGGAGAAACATGAACTTGAAATAAATAAAGAAGTAGTATATGCAAAGAATGCTTTTTTTGTCAAGTCACGTAAGATTGAAGGGAAAAAGATTTTTGAATTAGCGGAGTCATTATTGGATTTAAATGAAGTCGAGTTTTGTCATCCCGAACTGATAAGACAAAAGAAATACAAGCAAAATATTCACCCTCAACAATGGCATTTAGAAACTACGACTTTCATGTCTAATACTATAGATGAAAGTGTGGAAGTAGCCTCTGCTTGGCAACACACCAAAGGCCAAGGTATTATAATAGCAGTAATTGATGATTCCGTTGATATAAATCATCCAGAGTTTGGAGGAAATGGAAAAATTGTTGGACCAAGAGACATGTGGAATGGATCACCAAATCCTGAACCAACTAGTCCAAGACATAAACATGGTACATCTTGTGCTGGTGTGGCTTGTGCCTCAGGCACGGATTTGGCTTCTGGTGTAGCACCTGAAGCGTTATTAATGCCTATAAAACTTAATGCTAATTTAGGTTCGTCACAGGAAGCAGAAGCCTTTGTTTGGGCTGCCGATAATGGCGCACATGTAATTTCTTGTAGCTGGGGACCACCTGATGGGGATTGGCGTAATCCTAGTGATTCAAACCATACAAATATGGTGTATTTGCCTGACAGCACTCGTTTAGCTATTGATTATGCGGTTTCAAATGGGCGTAATGGTAAAGGATGTATAATTACTTGGGCGGCTGGCAATGGGAGGGAAGATACATACTATGACGGTTATGCCAGTTATGAAAAGGTTCTTGCAATAGCAGCATGCAATGACACTGGTCAACGGTCAGTTTACAGCGATTTTGGTCGTGCTGTATTTTGCGCTTTTCCAAGTGGGGATTTTGCTTATCACTTATTCAATCATCCTAAACCAAAAACTCCAGGAATATGGACAACAGATGTTACGGGCCCACGAGGATATAATCCAGGAGATTTTGGTAGTAACCCATTAATAGGTGACGCTGCCGGTAGCTATACAGCAACATTTACTGGTACTTCTAGTGCTTGCCCAGGTGCAGCTGGTGTTATTGCTTTGATCCTAGCGGTTAATCCTAATTTAGATTTAGAAGGTGTTCGTGAAATTATTAAGAAAAGCTGTGACAAAATTGATCAGGATAATGCTAATTATGATTCTGACGGGCATAGTATCTATTATGGTTATGGCAGAATCAATGCAAGAAGGGCAGTAGAAAATGCCTTACTATCTCTTTGATAATTCAATTTGTCAACGATTTACATTTGTGTGTATGAATGTATGTATGCGGAATGCAACCTCTAGAAGGACAGATGGGAGTTTAGTGCGAAAAGTTAGTTTTAGTTTGTAATGAGTTAAGATTCTAGCATCATTAATTTATTTCTTAGGCTTATACATCTTTTTTTGAATCCAATTCTTTTATGGATTTTCGCTATAGCGAAATCGATATTTTGTAAAGCACTTTTTAGTTTTTGCTTATTCTGATTAGTGTTTTTGTTCAAATATTGATTATTCAAAATTTCAAAGTACTCTAGGAAAACTTCAGTATGTAAATACTCAGGAAATGATGCTTCTTTGTCCTCTTCATCGCTGGATAAAGTTATTAGATTTTTTATCTCTTCTACATGGCCTCTGGCTTGCTTTAAAAGATTTTGGGTTTCAACATCAGGAATTAAATAATTTCTGATACTACCATCCATGTTAGGGAGGTTCTCATAAATGCTCTTGTACCGAGCCACATAACAGAATGCAGTTAAATTGAGCAGTGAAATAAAAAAATGGTTAGCAAAGCTAGTACGTTCGTTTTGCCTTAATTTTTGATATTTGCGTATAGAACTTTCACAAAAAGCTAGTATAGAATTCTCTTTGTCATAATATTCTTCGTAAGACCATTCGTATCTTTCCAAAGTTTTAAATTCATATTTCCAGCAATAGCCATTTAGTGCTAGAGAAAAATCAAATCTTGGGTCATCTGGGAAGAAGTCTCTTGCCCTCATGGAAAGGCTGTAAGCATATTTATATTTTCTAGATCTTCTTGCAGCCCAACAACCGATCGCATAGATATCAGCCAACTTAACGTCTGGAATTTCTATAATGCTAATACTTTTTTGGGATTTTTTCTCTAGAAGAGAATTAACATATGAATAAACAATAAAATTGCTCGAATATCCCCTCTCATTTTCTTTGTACATAATTATTAGCATCAAATAAAGAGAGCATATCAAAACGTCATTAATTGAGTTTTCTTCAACAATGTAATTGGTGAGTTTGTAAAGCTCTGTGCTACTGGGTATTTTCTCGTGAACCACATTTTGTAAAATAGGTAAAATTCGATTGTCAAAAAATCCATGATGAAACAACTGTGGAAAAGCACTGTATATGCTTTCTATAGGATCAGCACCCCGGTCGAAGATTAAATCCTTTTCGTTATCAACTATAAAGTCTATGAACTCTCTAATTAAATTAACATCAATATCCAGAATATTAATATAGTCCTTGATTTTCCCCAGGGTCCACTCTAAACTATCCGAACCAAATTCTTGTAGTAAAAGTTTTTCTCCAAGTCCAAGAGTTTGTTTTAAGCTTTTTTCAATCTCAACAACATCTTTTTTGTCTACCGCACTGTTTAAAAGTTTTTCAAAGTTTTTGATATTGAATATCCCTTTCCTATTTTCTTTTTCTAATTCTTTTCTTTTTTGATAGTGAATTGTAAGATTCTCTAAGATTTCACGTTTTTCTTTTTTTTCATTTTTAATTAGGGAAAAGAGTAGATAATCTCTTCTGTTTTCGCCATATATTATTCTTAGACTATCTGATTTTTGGTCGAATTTGGCAAATACCCTACTCAGTGCTTCAGTTTCTTTCCCTACCATTAAGTTGTAAATTAAAAAACCAAATAACTGGGCTTTTGAACGTATTAATGTCTTAGTCTCATTTAGATTAAAGACGTCTTTCCTATAATCAGAAGTGACTATCTTTTCTTTTATTTTTTTAATATCCTTTGTCCTGGAAGAAACGAAATAGAAGATTCTTTTTTTATTCTGTTTAATAGAGTCTTTGGTAAGAAAATAGGTTTTTAGAAGTGCCCTAATGTCTATTTCTCTGGACTCTTTTTTGTCCAAATCATCATCAAGGATATTATTGACCAAATCAGAATCTATCTCATAGTTAGATAAGATTTCGGCAATTTCATTGTTTTTAAGTCTTCCTTCAAAAGATACTTGTTTAGACATCAATAATCGAAACTTACGCAAGTTGTTTTCATAGTTCCCATTGGAAATAAACTGTAAAAAAGAATATGCTTCGATTATTTTTTTTAAAAATTCTTGGCGATTTCCACTTTTTTCAAAGTTGGAGACATCCTTTAAACTCTCCCTAATTTCTTCAAGATTTTCACGGTATTTTTCAACTTGCTCTTTAACCTTTTTTTTGTTTGAAGTGCTGTTTAAAAGGATACAAGTTTTTGCTAGTTCTTCATGATAGTCATTTACAAAAATGATTCTTTCCTTATATGCGCTGAAGATATATTCAATTATGAATTGTTCATCAGAGACTCTTCCTAGATTTCTGTTTATGTCAGTATCAAATGGCCTACAATAGGTATCAACTTCATCAGCATCTATTACAAAATAAGGCTCATAACCTTGAACTTTTTGAAGGAAATAGTCTTCAGAAATTTCTTCAATTTCATACTTTGTTAGGCCAGTTAGAATTGAACTATCTGTGTCTCTTTCGCTCAGCATATTTAACCAATAAAAGAATTAATATCCACGAATTGCATTATGTTGGAATTCTCAGATTTTTTCATTGGAATTCCAAGACATTCGTTGATTATATTGATGATTTTTATTTGGAAAGGGTTCCCTTGTAAACTCTGTTCGATTTTATTTATATCTACCTCGGAAAAATTATTAAAAAGAATGGTACAAGAAGATTTATTATTTGACAAATATGTTGTAAAAACAAGTTTATGCTCAGGAGTTAACAATTCGGTTTCTAGAACATGAATAATTATTTCGATAAACCTTTTCTTTCCGACACTCGGGAGATAATCATCAATAAGAAATAGATTGTCTCTATTGCGTATCATGAATCGGACAAGGAGAAAGGAGGTATCACATTTAATTACCTCTTTCGCTGGAAACAATCTGAATAAATCGTCGAGAATATCATAAACATTGCCATAAACATACATACCTTTAAGTTTTAGCATATAGAATGGGTCATCATCTTCTGAAACTGTGATTTCAACTTTCTCGACTGGATTTATTTTATCATTGTAAATCGAATTTAGTGGCACTTTTTCGGGAATATACTTATGCCTGCTTTTGGAATCTAGCCAGCATTTTATTTTAGAATCAGTAAATATTGGTTTTACAAATACAATTTCATTATGAGTTTCCTTTCGGAAATTCAAACATCCGATAAGGGAGAGTCTTTCCGTCATATTTTTATTTTCCCTTTTTCTAGTAAATCAATATACTTTGCAATTCCTTCTGAAATGGTTTTTTTGACTGTAAAATCTATTTCGTCGTCATATACGTGAATAACATCTTTTTCAACTCCGAAATAATCAATTATTTTATCTCGAAAATCATCAGAATTTGGAATGTAACAAAAAATAGGTTCTACGTTCAAAAATCTAACTGGCATATCTGTATGACCTTCTATCACTTTTATTCTTCTATCAAAGTTGAGACAACCAATTTCCTCTAATTCTGCATTTAATTCTTGATATTTATTCGCTGCTTGAAAATAAAGTTTGTGTATTTTCTTTATATATGAAAAATTAAGCCCTGTTTTTTCCTTTACTTTTCCATTAAGGTAATTTAGATTGTCTCCGAAAAAACATTTAATATGAGAATCTAGATAGTTAATTGAATTTTGCCTCTTTGCGTTATCACTTAAAACATATTTCTTTTTAAAGTCATCAGGATTAAAGTTCTCAAAACCAGTTTTAAAGACACTCTTTTTTTTGAAAATGAATTCTAGCACTCCGGTATCCGTTGGTGACCAATCTAAATCTTTATAAAGATTGAGGTTGTGTTTAGACTTAAAAACCATTATGCATGGATACTCCATAGACTTTTTAAAAAAAACGGGTAAGCCATAATAGAAGAAAAGCACTGGTTTGTTAAAAATTTTGTCATCATTAACTGGTTTTATTCCTTTTTCTTCCATCATTTGTTCCAAAAAGGCATAATCCGTATTATGAGTAAGTGGTAGTACTTCGATTTTGTCTAAACTGGTAGGACTGTCTTTGTAACAATCCCAAAGGTTTTCAATTGCAGACATAAATGTTTTGGTTGTATTAGTGTTGGGTTATTTTGAGTCTTAGAGATTCCCAATCATTGTTGGTTTCATCTAGGATTTTTTGAATTTTGTTTTTGAATTCGTCCAATCTGGTTATTTCAATCTCTCCATCCTTTTTCCCCTCCAAATAATATTCGAATTCAGATTTAACTTTTTTGAGATTATTGCAAGTCATTGTATACTTCAACCAAATCGTATCATTATTGAAAAAGGCTTTATAGGCTCCAATGATTGTTGTAATTGCCCCTAAGAAAAGAGTGATATTTTTGGTAATAAGATCTAAATCAAAAACAGCATCATCCCCGAGCTCTATTCTAAGACCTGATAAAATTGTAATTATAGCACCTGTTAAGACAATTGCACTATGTTGCCAGATAGAGAGTCTTCTGTTATAGCTTCTCTTCTTGGCAAAACTGGATATATGTATATCCAGACTTTCACCTAGATATTTCTTTTTAGCTTTTGCTTCGTCAACCATATTTCAAAAAGGATATCTAATTCCCATTTAGGAACTTATTTTTTATATAGCTAGTAAGGAAGACAGGGGATGATTTCAAATATAGGACATTTTTTGAATGTGCATGATTTTAACATAAAAAAGAAGAATATTTCATTTAAATTGCACAAAAACCCCAGTTTTTTTAAGGTTTTTGTGCAATCATATTTGTACTAAAAAGGCTATCTTTTCAACTCAATTTTGTGTCCCCAATATATTCTTATTGTTGAATCTTTAATTTGGTAAGAGCCAAATTGTCATATGCTGTACAGCTAAATCAAATTTTCTAGATAAAGCCTTATGCAGAACTGCGCGATTATTGCATGTGTGAAACAAACTAAAATCCCTGGGTATGATAATTGGGCTACTTGGGGAGTAGAAGGTATGGCATTGGACATCATTGATGAATTGGAACCAATCTTTGGTAATAACTTATTATATATAGGTCCAAATGCAAGTAGGGACGAAATTGTAGATGGTATTTCAAATTTCACGCAGCAGTTGGATAAAGAAGGATTTTGCTTTTTCTATTTTCATGGACATGGGGATACTGTTCGTGGTGCTAAAGTAAATGATGAAAAGACTGATCAGGTGTTGGTTTGTTCCGATAAATTCCTTTGGGATGACACTATGGAAGAGACCTTAAGCCTTTTTATGCCAACTCAAAGAGTTTTGACTTTTGTCGACAGTTGTTCCTCGGAAACTGTTGTTGAATGGTCTCTCTTTAATAGTTCCAAATATCCACAGATTATTCACATTGCAAGTTCTGAAGATGGAGCTATTGCATTAGCGTATACAAGCGGGGGACTGATGTCTACTAATTTTCTCAATATAATATATAATGCCAATTACTACAATATGACGTATCAATCCTTGATTACTGAACTCAAGCTTAATGCAATTCGGTCTAAATGTCTTGTAAAAAAAACTAGTAATGTCAATCATAAATATCTTAATAAAGAATTATTCACTTAAACCAGTAAGTATGCGTGCTATATATTTTTTCCTCTGCTTCTTTTTAGCTAGTTGCGCCCAGAGTATTGTTTCTATAGATTCATCAAAAATAGATTATGAAGATATTCCTAATTATGAAATCTTAAGTTATTATTCTTTGCCTAAGACTGTTCTTCGCATTAAGGTACCTGTTGCGAAAAAAAAGCCCAAACCGGGAATAGCTATTAAGAATTCTTGTGCTTTAGAACTGGTAAAAACCTATTTTGGTTGGGAACCTGTAAAGGTCCCTGAGGAAATTTTTGCTCTTGATAAAAAGATTACCATTTCCACCCTAGCTGTTCCAGACCCAAAAAAAAGATATGCACTCAGTTATAGGAAGTCAAAATCACTGGCGCAGTCCTTAAATTTGTCTTTCTCTAAAGACGGATTTATACAATCTGGAGAATTTGCTCAGGAAAGCAAGGTTTTTGATATTACTAAAAAATCCATTGAAATTTTGGGAAATGCAGTCGGGGCATTATCGGGCTTGGGCAGTGAAGCGATGGGAGATATAAAGACAAAAGACTGTACGCTTGACAGTTTAAAGGACGAGCGAATTAAAAGATTAATTAAAGATGCTTTTAAGCTGTACGGAATTCAATACAGCTTGATCAATAAGCCTACAAATAGTGTTAATTCCACAGATATAGTGAAATACCATTTGAAAGAAGTGGATAAGCAGTTGAAAACGATAAAGAATGTTTTAATGGGTTATATTTCCAAGGATATATATTATGTGACCCTGGATATTGATCCTAAGGAAGACTTCAAATCCATCGAGCTTTTGCAACTCGACCCTAAAAAAGGATTGTTAGCTCCAGCAGGAAACAAAGCATTTAATAAACTTTCTTCTCAGATTAGTGTAGCAAACTCATCTAAAACAAAAAAATTGGAATTGAAAGCAAAAAAGCTAATTAACGCTCAGAAAATAGATGTGCGAGAACCACGAACTATTTTGGTTGAAGGTGAGCAAGGAAAGGAATTAAACGTGGATGCTTTTCTTTACTACAATATTCCTTCCAAATATGAATTGTTTTTGGTTTATGATGGAAAACCATTGTCCTCATATAGCTCTAGCGAGGACAAGAAGGGTAAGGATGTTTATACAGCATTTTTCCCACAAATAGGTAAAGTCGCTTATTTACCAAAGGATTTCAAGGAGGCCAATGTAGTATATTATGAGGATATAGGTGCTTTAAAATCTGTAAAGTTTGTCAAAGAACCCGACGTTACTGCAGAAAGAGTCGAAGGAATATATATGGCTTTGGATTCCATCAGAAAGGTTTCCAAGGCCTTGAAAGAAAAAAAGAAAGAAGAAAATAAAGAAGACGTTGAAGAAGTGGAACAAGAAATTATGGAACAGGTAATTCGTTTGATAATTGAGAACGGTAATGCGGTTCCTTCAGCAAATGATTAAATTCAGTGTTATGTTGGAATGGATAAATCATAACTTGTATATACTTATCATAATCTTGTTGATTATTATCTTGGTTTTGACCACCATAAACGTTCTTTGGAATAGAAACATTGTAGAGACAAAAAAAAGTATTGAATCAAAGGATAATATAATAGGTGTATATTACTTGCCCACTACTTTAATCCAGATTACTGTTGTTACTAAAATTCTAATCGAACAAGACAAGGAAGGTAAAATAGAATCATGTAAAATTAAAGAGCAGCTTTTCAGGCTTAAAACAGAAACAAGGCCAGATACCTCAATACCCCTTTATTTGAACTATAAACACAATCCTTTTTCTGATGAAAAAATAGCCTTTCAAACCAATGAGATGGGATTATTAGAAACTTTGGAGACAATTTCGGATAACAAGGGCAAGGACATTTTGGTTACCCTAGCAAATGCTCCTGCAGGAATCTTTACGGAAAAGTCGTTTGACAAAGTGAGTCTATTTCGAAAAAAAAAGGAGGTTGTCATAGTAGAGAAAGAATATGAGAGGGATTTCCAAGTATTTGTCAATGATATTCTAGAAGAGGATGTCCAGATTCCATGGAAAATTAATGTCTTTTCCGAAATGGATATTGATGAATTTCGTGAAGTTATTGCTGATTTTACTCTAAAACAAGAGAATGCCGTAAGCCGGGACATCATGATGCTTCAGGAATTTCAGAATGGGTTATGCTTTAGGTCCAAAAGTGTCCTAAGACTTTGCATACATGGTCATATGAATGTCTCGAATGAAAAGATAATCAAATTGAATTATTTTGATTCTCGGAATGTGTTTTCGGTTCCTATTAAAACAGTTCCATTTGCCAAACGTGTGCATAAAATAACCGTAAAAGATGGCGAACTTTGCTCTCACGAGCTCTCAAATCCTTCAGCAATCAAAGGATTTATTGCGGTTCCAATTAAGGTGGCAAAGGCTATCGTGTCTATTCCGGCACAACTGATTAGTCTGCAAATTAAGAATATCGGAAAGCATCATGAATTAGAAAAACTTCACTTAGATAACCAAAAAGAACTAACTACAAAGGAAAAAGAATTAATTGAAGCTAAAAGAGAATTGCTTAAAACACAGGCAAACTTGTCCGAACTTAAAATGCAAGCATCTAAAGAAATTGATCGTTTACATTCAAAATTAAAAAAGCATACACCATAGCTGTGCGTGTCTCTTATCATAAGTAAAAATTTATGCGTATAAACTTCCGAACCTAAATTTTAAATGGCTCAATTTATTTGAGTTTTAGTGTTTTTGCGTTTTTATGCTCACCGAATAGGTGACTTTGCCTATTAAAGTAACTTTACCTCACCTAAATTGACCCAAAAACAACCAAATTATATTTAGAAAGGTATTATGTAATGGAAATGCTTAATGGTAAAACAGATGTGTGCACAAGGATGCTATATCTATTTTAGGAACATTTTCTGCCTATTTCGTTTTAAGTATTATCCTTCCTGTCTCAAAAAATGTTGATTTTACGATTTTTCTAATTTTGCTTGAAATGTATTGCTAACAAGCTTGGATAAGGAACTGTGTTTTTCTTTTACGTTTCGGAAGCTAATAAAATATCATTTACTCCTCGGTGAGAATTAGCTTTTTTATTGTATCAATAACATGCAATTCTAAAACTAAATGATACACTGCAATCCTTATTCCCAAATACTGCTAGAAAGGAGTTTTGCGAACATCTATCGGAGTTAGATTTGATTGCAATCCTGATGATTTTTTTAAACGAGACAGGAAGGTTTATAATAAATTATTTTCCTGCTCTGCTAAAAAAATATATTTTGGCATCTGTGTATGAAATACACAGATAACAGCAATTGGAAAAAAATATGCTCCATTGATCTTGTTTACAGGCACATAGATTTTTCCTTTTGACAAAGGACATTGTTTTAACTAATATAATCTTTTATGATTTTTGGAACTAGTGGGTTATTATGGAATTTGAGGTTTCACCTGAAATATAGATTACTTTGGGTTTTTACAATGCTATTTGTTTTGGGCGGCTGTAAGAAATCTGAGGAAAAACCGCCTCCGAATATTCTTTGGATTGTAAGTGAAGACAATAGTGCCTATTTAGGTTGTTATGGAGATTCCTTGGCAATTACCCCCAATCTGGATAAAATGGCAAGGGAAGGACATCTTTACACCCATGCCTATGCCAACGCACCAGTGTGTGCACCTGCAAGAAATACTATTATTACAGGAGTATACGCCAATTCAAATGGGAGTCAGCACATGAGGAGTAATAATCTTTTATCCGAGACAGTGCGGTTTTTTCCAGAGCACCTACGTGAGAAAGGATACTATTGTACCAATAATGAAAAAGAGGACTATAATACCACAGTAACTAGAACTATTTGGGATGAATCTTCTGAAACCGCCCATTATAGAAATCGCAAAGATGGACAGCCTTTTTTTCATGTTAGGAACATTCATACAACCCACGAAAGTCGCTTACATGATTCTATTCCACTTTCGGAGCTTATACATAGGCCAGAAAAAATGGTAATACCCCCTTACCATCCAACAACTAAAGATATTAAACATGATTGGGCCCAATACTATGACAGAATTACCCAAATGGATGCTGAAGTAGGAGAGATTTTGGAAGAGTTGGAGAGAAGTGGTTTAGCGGAGAATACTATCATTTTTTACTTCAGTGACCATGGTGGTGCTTTGGCTCGAAGCAAACGCTACCTTTATGAAACTGGCACGCATGTACCTTTTATTGTACGTATTCCTGAAAAGTATAAAGAATGGAGACCTTCTGCTATTGGAGACTCTGTCGACAGGCTGATTTCCTTCGTTGATTTAGCGCCCACTATGTTAGGGCTTGCCAACATAATCCGCCCCGAATATTTGCAAGGAACCGTGTTTTTGGGCAAATACAAAGAAAATGCACAGGACTATGTTCATATGTTCAAGGGAAGAATGGATGAACGTTATGATATGTCGAGAGCAATTCGCGATAAACGCTTCAGGTATATCAAAAATTATAATCCCTTTCGAGTCCATGGCCAACCTCTAAGCTATTTGTTTAGAGCAAGATCTATTAGGTCGTGGCAAAGGGAATGGGAATCTGGAAATTTAAATGAAGTTCAATCTCTTTTTTGGAAAACCAAGCCTCAAGAAGAACTTTATGATACTGAAAATGATCCGTGGGAAGTATATAACTTGGCGGATGACCCAGACTATTTGCCGGTTTTATTGCGAATGAGAAAGGAAAATTTGAATTGGGTAAATACAATAAAAGACTCAGGTTTTATTCCAGAAGCGGAACTCGAAGAGCAAACCAAAGGAACGACAATCTACGATTATTTGCGTTTGAGTGAAAGTGAATTATCCGATGTAATCGAAGCCGCTGAAAATGCATCTTTGGCTAACAGTAATTCTCTACCAATTCTAATGGAATATTTAAATTCTGAAAATAGTTCAATACGTTTTTGGGGAGCCACAGGTCTACGTATTATACAGGATGATGTCAAGATTGAGTCTGAACCCATAGAACAAGCAATTGATGATTCTTCAATAAGTGTTTCTAATATGTTATCTGAGATTCTTTATGAACTTGGAGAAAAAGAAAAGGGTAGATTGAAGCTCATCGAAAACCTTAAGAAGGGAAACCATTATTCTCGGGTCCATACCCTAAACATAATAGATATACTCGGACTTGATGATAAAGAGACAAAACAGACCGTTATCGAGTTTTACCAACAAAACTTTGAAAATAATCGTAACCGTTATGATTTAAGAATGGCGAGACACCTATTTAAAAAATGGGGCATAGAAATGGATTTAGGACCAAACTATAAGGTTTGATGGCCTCGGATATTGTTTTTATGACCAATTGCTGTTACTCTTTAATTTAGGAATATCTTATAAATCATCGTATTTTTTGATTTTATAATAAAAAAATATCATTTTATTAAGAATAATATATTTTCATATTAATTTTGTTGTAGATTTATAACACTTCGTTTAATCCAATTAAAATTGAAACTTGCACATAAACATATTGAGATATGTAGTGGTGATAGACCAACTGAGATGGAAACTAAGTCAAACGGTCATGGTAAACCATCCGATTTACAACTTTGGCAAGAGTTTAAGTCTGGGAATGAAACAGCTTTTGCGACTATGTACAACGAAAATGCCGGAAGGTTGTTCAACTACGGAATAAAATTGGTTCATGAGCAGGATTCAGTAAAAGACGGCATTCAAGACCTTTTCGTTGAATTGTGGAACAATAAGGAAAGGTTGGGTGAAGTAAAATCCATAAAATCTTATTTATATCGGTCACTTCGAAGAAAACTAATTTCACAGGCTTCGGAAAGAAGAAAGAAACTGAGTTTTTTTCATTGTTTTGAAGGTTTGGAGGAAACAGTTTCATCCCAGGAAATAAACTTAATTGAAAAACAGAATTTCGACGAACAAAGGCTCAAACTAAAGCGAGCTATGGGAATGCTCAATGCCAAACAGCAAGAAATAATTCATCTAAAATTCTATGGCCTTTTGAGCTATGATGAAATTGCTGAGATAATGTCCATTGATAAAAAGGGAGCATATAACTCCATTGCCTATGCTTTAAAATTACTGCGTCAACATTTAGGTGTTCTTTTGACTGCACTAGTTTTCCATCTTATCTAAAATGCCTTTTCTTAGTTAAGTTATTGAATTTTAATGTATTAAGAAGTATACGCTTCTTTTTTTAAAAACTTTTGTCTAAGAATTTATCAAAAATTCCACCTTTTTTTAAGTAAAAACGTAAAAATATCCTCTTACTAATTGAAAATTGAAAATTAGTAAAACTTCTTATTGACAAAAATGAAGTATGCCCACTACTCTGAGGAGGATTTTATAAAGGATGAATATTTTCAAAATTGGGTCTTGAACAATGACCCAATGGCAGACAATTTTTGGAAAAATTGGATGAAAGACCATCCTGAGAAGGAAGCGGCAGTTGAAAAGGCAAGGCGCTTTATTGTTTTGATGCATTATGACCAAGATGAACTTTCTACCCAAGATTTTGACGCTATGTGGCGAAACATTGTGGAGAGAAGAGAGGATACGGCCTCTATGATTGGAAATCAAAAAACCATTTCGAAACTTAAAAACCTGGCATGGTTACGTGTGGCAGCTATCTTTATTGGATTGATTGCTACCGGCGTGGGCATTTACTTTGTGAAGCCCTTTGCTTCAATCGAAACGTCCTTACCCTCTGATTCCCAAATAACGCTCCAGCTTGAAGATGGTAGTATAAAAATATTGGAAGAAAGTACTTCTGGTACCATAAAGAATGGAGAAGGAAAAACAATTCTTACCCAATTACAAAGTACCATATCATATCGTGAAGGAAACTCCACAACAAAAACTCTAAAGTACAATCAGCTATCCGTTCCATATGGCAAAAAGTTTGAACTGATTTTATCTGATGGATCTCATATTTTTTTGAATTCTGGCTCCAATTTGCGTTATCCCGTAAGGTTTCTAGATGGCGAACCAAGAAATGTGTATTTGAACGGAGAAGCTTATTTCTCGGTTCAGAAAGACTCTGGAACCCCTTTTACAGTAATCACTGATGATATGAACACACAAGTTTATGGCACCGAGTTTAACGTTTCAAGTTACAAAAATGAAAACAACACTTCAACCGTTCTTGTGGAAGGGAGCGTTGGGGTTTATAGGTCAAACAATGAAGAAGCCATCGGGCCGATTATGATAGAACCGGGCCAACGCGCAATTTTCGAGAATAACTCTATTGGGGTAGAAGAGACAGACGTATCAAAATATATTGCTTGGAAGGATAATAAATTACTTTTTGTCAATGACCGTTTTGATTTGATTCTGAAAGAACTCGAACGACATTTTAATGTTGAAATTGAAAATTACTTTTTGGAACTCAATGACAAAAAAATTACAGGAACTTTTGAAAAAGAGCCACTTACAAAAATCTTGAAGATATGCCAAGAACATACTCCTTTTGACTATGAAATAGATGGAGATAAAATTACTATCACTAAGATAAACCAAGAGATGAAATAATAAATTAAACAATTAGCCTATGAAGTAAAAAAAATCGGAAAGTGTTGCCACACCTTCCGATTCAAAAATGATCTAGTCGTAAGATAACTAACTAAATACTATTCAAAATTATGAAAAAACCGAAGAACTCTCTTCGACAATGGGAAATTGTATTCCCAAAGTTTGATTTGAAAATGAGAATATCGCTTCTGCTCATATTGACAACCTTTTTTCAGTTACAGGCAGAATCTGGATATGCACAAAATGCCAAAATTTCACTTAAAATGGCAAATGCTTCTGTTCAGGAAGTAATGAACGAAATCGAAACGGTTTCAGAATTCAAATTTTTCTATAGCAAAGAAGAACTTGATTTAAACCGAAAAGTAACCGTAAATGTCAAAAGGCAACAGATAGAGAGCATTTTGAAAAAGCTCTTTCCATTGGGTACTATAAAGTACAAGGTCATTGATAGACAAATAGTGCTTACACCATTACCCGTTGGGAATAACAATGTGCAATCTCCCAACCGATCAAATTTGCCTGAGCAGCGCGACCAATTCCAAGTTTCTGGTATGGTAACCGATTCAAATGGTGCCCCATTACCTGGGGCCAATATCGTTGAGAAAGGTACTGCCAACGGTGTACAATCAGATTTTGATGGCAATTTCTCGCTGTCAGTAGCCAATGAAAATGTAACATTGGTAGTATCCTATATTGGATTTGCGACCCAGGAAATACCCCTTAACGGTCGATCCACGGTAAACGTAGCTTTGGAGGAAACATCATCTGGATTGAATGAAGTTGTGGTTATTGGTTATGGTACCCAAGTTAAGAGTGATTTAACCGGGGCATTGGTTTCTTTGGACGATGAACAGATCAACAGCATCAATGCACCAAGAGTTGAAGAAAGGTTGAAGGGCCAGACACCCGGCGTCCAGATAAGCTCCGCTTCCAACCATCCGGGAGGTACCGTTCAAATACGTATTCGAGGAAGCAACTCAATTCAAGGCGATAACAACCCATTGATTGTGATTGATGGTCTTTTAGGAGGTGATTTGGCCTTTATCAATCCAGATGATATCGCTTCTTTAGAAGTGCTAAAAGATGCCTCGGCAACTGCGATCTATGGTTCGAGAGGTGCTAATGGAGTAATCATCATCACTACCAAGAAAGGCAAGACAGGAAAACCGACCGTGACTTTTAATACCTACGGAGGGGTACAGGTGGTCAATAAAAAAATAAACCTTTTGGACGCCGATCAATGGAGAACATTATTTAATGAGAATGGAAATACTACGGGAGCTGAAGAAAATCTTGTTGCCAATACCGACTGGCAGGAGGAGATATTTCAAACTGCTCCAATACAAAATTACCAACTATCGGTTTCTGGTGGTGATGAAAATACGCAATATTTGCTTTCGGCCAACTATTTTAGTCAAGAAGGCGTTATCACCAACGCAGATTTCACACGTTCTACAGTTCGATTGAACCTAAACCATAAACTGGGTAAAAGGATACGAATTGGTAATAACCTTTCCTATTCGAGAACCCTGAATAATTTGGTGAAGATGAACCAAGGATTTGGAAATGCAGGTGGCCCCGTAACATTTACAGCCCTTCTTTCCTCCCCGGCTTATCCTGTATTTGATGAAACTATAAATACGTTCTCTTACAATCCTTTTTCAACCAATATAGATAACCCTGTGCGCTTGGTGAACCAAAGGAACGATTTACGGACTACTAATTACCTATTTGGGAACCTTTTTGGAGAACTTGATATTGCTAAGGGCTTGACTTACAAGCTTAACTTTGGCTATATTCTTCAAAACTTTTTACAACAACGTTATGATAGTCGAGAACTTGTTGGCGCCTTGAACCAAGGTTTCGCCAATGTCAATACACGGAATAGGACCGATTTTTTATTGGAACATACACTCAACTATTCCCGTGTGTTCAATGATAAGCACAATCTAAATGTTCTGGCCGGTTTTACCACACAAGAGATTGAGAACAAAGGCCTTTCGACAAGCGCAAATGGCTTTTCAAGTGATGAACTTGGATTTAATGGTATTCAATTGGCAGAGAATATAGGTCCCGCGTCAACCTTTTTCAATAGAAGGACCATTGCCTCTTTCTTAGGAAGAATCAACTATACCTTTGATAGAAAATATTTGTTTTCCGCTTCGTTTAGAGCAGATGGCGCCTCGGTTTTTGCGGCTAATAATAAATGGGCCTATTTTCCTTCGGCATCCATTGGTTGGCGTATCAGCCAAGAGAATTTCCTAAAGGAAAGTAAGACGATCAGTAACCTTAAATTACGTGGGAGCTATGGTGAAACGGGTAGTCAGGCCATCAATCCTTATCAATCGTTGGCAGCTTTCCAATCAGGAATTGAATTTACGTTTGGAGACAATTTAGCTTTTAATGGAGCAATACCCTCCAGGATAGCAAATAACGATCTGAAGTGGGAAACGACCACCTCTTACAATATAGGACTTGATCTTGGGTTGTTTAACCAGCGGATTGATTTAACCGCCGAGTATTATTATAAAAAGACCGAGGACCTTTTGTTTAATAAGGAACTTCCAAAATATACTGGTTTTGATACCCAGGTACAGAACATTGGTAGTATGGAGAACAAAGGGTTTGAATTTTCCCTTAATACTGTAAATGTCTCAAAGGACAAATTCTCATGGAACACCAATTTCAATATTTTCTTCAATGAAAATAAAGTATTGGATTTGGGCGGTGACGAAGACATCATTCTCGAGTCGGGATCACCGTTCGCTGAAATCAGCGACAGTGGTATTTTGACACCAGGTGAGCCTTTAGGGTCTTTTTATGGTTTTGTATTCGATGGTATTTATCAAAATCAGGCTGAGGTTAATGCCATTGATGATCCAACCGCCGCCCCTGGTCGAGTTAAATTCAGGGATATCAATGAAGACGGAGTAATTGATTCCGAGGATAGGACGATTATTGGCAATGCGCAACCCGATTTTATTTGGGGTTTCACCAATAACTTTTCTTTTGGAAACATCGATTTGGATTTTACCCTACAAGGTGTTCAGGGAAATGATGTTTTTTGGACTACTGAGTTCCTTCTTTCTGGTGTTGGTGAAACGAGAAATTCTTTAGCAAATGTTGTTAATTTCTGGAATGGCGAAGGTACGAGCAATACGGTCCAGGCCTTGGGCGAAGCGCCTGGGTCAATGTCGAGCAGATACATACACGACGGATCATATATACGTCTTCAAAACCTTTCATTAGGCTTTAATTTGCCCAGACCCGTATTGGATCGTTTAAAAATGAAAGCGGCTAAAATCTATGTAAGCGGCCAAAATTTATTCACTATTACTGATTATCCAGGCTATGACCCTGAAGTGAATTCGAGAGGAGGAGACCAGACTTTGTCCAATCAAAACATCTTATTGGGCTATGATCATGGAGGTTTTCCTGGAGTGAGAATTTATAACATAGGCCTTAACGTAACATTTTAAGAATATAAAAAATGAAAAATATAACAAAAGTATTCATGGCTATGCTCTTGATGTTATCGTCGAGTGCATGTAGTGATTTTTTAGAAGAAGAGCCAAAAGATTTGTTAACCCCCTCTCTTTTTCCTGCATCAGAAAATGATGTAGTACAGTTGATGGGCGGCGTATTGACCAGAATGGGAAGAGGTGTTTATTATGATAGAGGTCTATGGGATGTAATAGCGGCTGGTTCGGACCATGTAACAGGTCGATTTGAACCAGGGAATCCTAGAGGCGATTTAGAGCACTATACTTTTTTGACTGATAATCAATTTATTTTGGACGTATGGCAAACGAATTATTTCAATATTAATGCCATGAACCAAATATTGGCTGCAATAGAAGGTAAAGAAGACAATTGGGTACCAGGCTACAGAGGAGCAGCCCTAACGTTGAGGGCATTTTCCTATTTTAATTTGGTCCGATTGTACGGTGATATACCTGTGATTACGGAACCCATTACAGATTTACAATCCGGTATTGATATTGCCCGAAGCCCCGTAGCTGAAGTTTATTCGCAAATAGAACAAGATCTTTTGGAAGCTGAGGATTTGCTTGATGGTGTGGATTTGGGAAGGGACGGACTTCCTACCGTAGGCTTTGCCAAAACACTTTTGGCCACAGTATATTTGACCATGGCGGGCTTTCCGTTACAAGATGAATCCAAATGGGCATTGGCCGCTGCCAAAGCTGCAGAGGTTAAGGCCTCAGGCACCTACAGTCTGGTAAGACCCTATTCAGATCTTTGGCTCTTAGAAAATGAAAATGGCCCTGAACATATTTTTTCTATACAGTACACGCTGGGAGGGTCCAATGATACCAGAAGTTTGATTACAGCCAGGACAAGACCTAGAGTGGTAGGCTCATTACCAGGTTTCGGACAATTTTATGGAGACTTGGACCTATTCAATAAATTTTCTTCGGATGATGAGCGTTTATTTGTTTCAATGGATACCACTTTGGTCAGTACGGAGACCAATGATCCTACTTCGCCACCAAGAACATATTCCTTCCGGGAATGGGGCAGAATTGAAAGGGAAAGAGTACCCAGGATAAATAAATATTTTGACTCTGGCCGACCCCCAGAACAATGGTTTGAATTTTCCAGACGGACGGCAACCAATCAAGTGGTTTTTAGATATGCAGAAGCTCTGTTGATACTTGCTGAAGCGGAGAACGAAGCGAACAGCGGTCCTACCCCAGCAGCATATGAAGCTATAAATGAGGTTAGGGACCGTGCAGGATTAGCACCATTGAGCGGTTTAAGTGAGTCAGATTTTCGGGATGCCGTAAGGCTTGAAAGAGAACTGGAACTATGTTTCGAACTAAAGCGAAGATATGACCTTGTCAGATACGGTACTTTTTTCGATGTAATGTCTCAAGATGAATTTGCTGTTGATGGAATTCAACCACACAATGTGTTATATCCTATTCCTGAGAACGAGATAAGCATTAATCCGAACCTGACCCAAAACGATGGGTACTAACAAAAGCTTGGAAAACTGTATAATTAGTTTGAGTTAGCTATTGATCATTAGAGGGCGTTAACAACCCATCCAGATTTACGAATTGGTATAACGCCCTCTGTGATTAAGATTCTTACGACTGTCTTAACATTTTTCTTGACATCCAACCTGATTACGATAAAACTTATACAATATAACATGGTATGGCTATAGCTCATTTTATGGCAGGGTCAAAACTCCTCTTCCCTCAAATTCTTAGAACGAGTTTGCTGGTGAAGTTGATTTTGTGGAATTTGATTGCAGGTACAAACCTATCTGCCCAAAATATTCGACCAGATCAAAAACCCAACATCATTCTCATTTTAGCTGATGATATGGGGTACGGTGATGCATCTGTCTATGGGCATCCGACCATTCAGACTCCCAATATCGATCAACTGGCGGAAGAAGGACAACGTTGGACAAATTTTTATGTCGCTGCCAGTGTATGTACACCTAGTAGGGCGGCATTATTGACAGGCAGACTGCCAATTAGAAATGGCATGTGCAGTGACAAGAGACGTGTTTTTTGGTCATCCTCCAAAAGAGGATTGCCTTCAGAGGAAATCACCATTGCTGAAGCCTTAAAGGAGGTAGGGTATACAACGGCCTGTATTGGGAAGTGGCATTTGGGACACAAAAATCCAAAATACCTCCCTATTAGTAATGGTTTTGACTACTACTATGGCATTCCCTACAGCAATGATATGAACAAGACCCAGAAGATGACAAAGGAGCTGTACCAGAATCCAAAAATTTCATATTACAACGTTCCATTGATGGAAGGAGACAAAATAATTGAACGACCTTTTGAACAACACACAGCAACCAAACGATATACCCAAACAGCCCTAAAATTTATTAAGGAGAATAAAAGTTCCCCCTTCTTTATCTTTTTATCACACAGTATGCCCCATGTACCCCTTTTTGCTTCAGAATCTTTTAGAGGAAAAAGTGAAAGAGGGCTTTATGGAGATGTTATCGAAGAAATTGATTGGAGTGTAGGAGAGTTGATACGAACACTTCAAGAAGAAGGTTTGGAAGAGAACACGCTTGTAATTTTCACTTCAGATAATGGTCCTTGGAAAATGCTCGACGAACACGGCGGCTCGGCTGGTCAATTTAGGGGAAGCAAGGGATCGACTTGGGAAGGTGGAATGAGAGTCCCTGCTATTTTTTGGTGGAAAAGCGCAGTTAAACACGGAGTAATACGAGAAATGGCGGCGACTTTAGACTTGTTTCCAACAATATGCAGCCTAACAGGAGCAAAGTTCCCAAAAGATAGAGTTATGGATGGTTACGATTTAACAGCCACGCTCCTTGAACAAGAAGAAAGTGATCGCGATGAGATGTTTTTCTACATGGGTCGTCAACTTTTCGCTGTACGAAAGGGCAACTTCAAACTTCATTTCAAGACAAGGGAAATAGCTGGGTTTAGAAAATATTACAACATGGAACACAGTACTCCACTATTGTTCAACCTTGGTGAGGACCCCTCGGAGCAATATGACATTGCTGCTAAATATCCTGAAAAAGTCAAAGAGCTGAAAAAGTTGGCTGAGGAGCATTTAAGAAACATAGAACCCTATGATGATCAAATTGCCCCACGTGACGGTGATGTTGGAACAGAAAAATTTTGAATACGGCAACCGATATGAACTATATATGAGATTAATAACTACACTAAAAAAAGTAAGACCACATCGGTTTATGGTCTTGATTTTCTATATGACAACACTGATTGCTCACAGCAGCGAAGGTTTTGGGTCTTCCAGTATTTCGAAAGAGGATTTTGGTACTATGCCCGATGGCAGAAAAGTCTCGCTATTTACTTTTAAGAACAAGAATGGCCTAATAGTCAAGATAACAGATTATGGAGGAACTATAATTTCCATCCAAACCCCGGATAAACTGGGGACTGTAGGTGATATCATAATGGGATATGACACTTTTGACGAACTGTTGAAGAAAAACACCTCTTACTTCGGTGTCCTAGTTGGTAGGTATGCCAATAGGATTGGTAACGCAAAATTTAATTTGGATGACCAGGAATACGAACTAACTGCCAACAACGGAGTTCACCACCTGCATGGTGGGAATAACGAGAGTTTTGATAAGGTACTGTGGTTCTCTGAAATTGTTGAAGAAGGGAATCAAGATAAACTAAGACTTACCTATCACAGTTCAGAAAGTTCATCAGCATATCCAGGAAACTTGAACATTCATGTCGATTACAGTCTGACGGATGACAATGAATTGATACTTGAATACAAGGCTTGGACAGATAAGATCACCATTATAAACCTTACCAATCATGCCTATTTCAATCTTTCAGGATTGGGACCTTCAACAAATACAATGCAAAATGTGCTCTCCCATCAAGTTTACATAAACGCTGATTTTTATACCCCTGTGGATGAAACACTGATTCCTACCGGGGAAATTCTTTCCGTAAGAAATACACCCATGGATTTTTTAGTATCAAAATCCATTGGTAAAGAAATCCAACTTGTTGAAGGAGGGTTTGATCACAATTTTGTACTAAACAAAAAAGAAAGAAATGAACTGACTTTAGCGGCGAAAGTGGTCGAACCCAAATCAGGAAGAACCTTAAAAGTATTTACCACAAAGCCTGGACTACAATTTTATTCAGGAAATTTTCTTGATGGACAACAAATAGATAAATACGAAAAATCAATTATTAAGCATGGTGGTTTCTGTATGGAATCGCAGTTTTTCCCCGATTCACCCAACAAGTCCCATTTTCCAAGTCCGGTGCTAAGGCCTGGCGAAGTTTATCACCACACAACCATTTATCAATTCGGTATAGAAGGCAAATAGGATGAAGAAGAATACGGAAATACAGGTTCGAAATTTCTCTAAAGCGCGATTGTCATTTTGCCTTTTGTTGTCCCTATACTCATATGTTCAGATGATGGCCCAGTCAAATGAGGGCAAAGATTGTTATACCAAACTTCAAAATGACACTTTATACATAGGGAACAGTTTGATTGAGAGACAGTTTTTATGGAACAAGGGCAATCTGATTTCTACAATCTTAAAGAACAAAGAAAGTGGCCAAGCATGGATTTTAAAAGACAGAAACCCTACTACGTCATTTCCGTTCAAGCCCAATTATGAAGGTAATGGAAGCTTTAAGTCACAATGGAACCATAGAAATTGGACTGCATCAGAACATCTTGAAGTAGAGGTTTCCTGTGAATTGGGAAAGCTTTCTTTGAAAAAAGTGTTCCGCATTTATCCCAACACACCGGCAATTGCATGTGATTTCTTTGTTAAAGGCATTGCTGAGGGAGATTGGAAAGGGCAAAAAATAGCTGTTGATATGACCTCTGGTGTTGAAAAAAAGATACTTAAACAATTAGAGGAGCAAAGCCCTGTGCCTGTTATGGATAAATTGGTCTTTGACCATGGCCATTGGAAATTTGATTTGGTGGATTTTAAAGATGTGACCGACATCAATAATAATCTGGTAAAACACTCCACCTATTTAACTTTTACGAAACCCTTATTGTTAAGGGGTAATCTATTGTTCGCAAAGGATTTGAAGAATGGAGGGCAACTGTTCATGCTAAAAGAAGCCCCTCTTTCCGATAAACAATTACATTATCCTGGATACGATTTCTACTCTAAATCAAATGAGTTGCGAGCAGTGGGCTTGGGACTGACACCTTCCGACATTAAAAAAGAAGATTGGACCAAAGCTTACAGTTTGGCGGTTGGTGTTGCCGGTAGGGGAGAACTTAACAAGCTTTCAGCACTGAGAAAGTATCAAAAAAAACTTCGCATTCACTATCCTGAACGTGATGAAATGGTAATGATGAACACATGGGGTGACCGAGGCCAGGACGGAAAACTAAACGAAGACTTTGCAATAAGAGAGCTTGAAGCTGCTGCAAAACTGGGCATCACCCATTTTCAATTGGATGATGGTTGGCAAAAGGGACTTTCCAAAAATTCAAAAGACCCTACTGGAAAACTTTGGAACTCCTGGGATGCAGATAGCTGGCGACCACACCCACAAAGATTTCCTAATGGACTGGAACCGATTTTGAAAAGCGCTAAGGAACTCAACATCAAATTGGCACTCTGGTTTCACCCTAGCGACGCCGATAGCTATGGAAATTGGGGGCAAGATGCAGAAATACTTTTATCCCTTTACAAGAAATACGGCATTACCAACTTTAAAATTGATGGTATTGAACTACCCAACAAACAAGCAGAAAACAATCTTCGAAGTTTTTTGAACAAGGTTTTGGAAGAAACCGAGGGGCAAGTTGTCTTCAACCTTGACGCTACGGCTGGAAAACGAGGAGGCTATCATTATATGCAAGAATATGGTAATGTTTTTTTGGAGAACCGGTATACCGATTGGGGAAACTACTATCCGCATTGGACTTTGAGAAATGCTTGGATGCTTTCACGCTATGTGCCACTGGAACGGTTTCAACTTGAGTTTTTGAATAAATGGCGCAATAGAGATAAGTATGCCGAAAACGACCCTTTTATACCCTTTCAGTTGCCATTTGACTACCAATTTGCCATTACCATGATGGGTCAGCCGCTGGCATGGTTCGAAGGGAGCAATCTACCGAACGGAGCATTTTCCATAGCAAATTCAATACAAGTTTATAAGAAGCGTATGTACAATATGCATTCGGGTACAATTTTGCCTATTGGCAAGGAACCAAGTGGAAAATCTTGGACGGGTTTTCAATCTATCACAGATGACCGATCGGGTTATTTTTTGGTGTTCAGGGAAGGCAATGAAATACCGAATGAAAACATCCGAACATGGATTCCGGAAAATGAGCGGGTCTCGCTTACCTGTCTGTTAGGTTCTGGAAAAGATTTTGAAACAACGACAAGGGAACAAGGGAAGGTTGAATTCAGCCTTCCTGAACCACACAGCTATGCCCTGTATAGATACTTTAGAAATGATGTGCCATGAAGATGATGACGAATAGAAATATGGTTTCCGTTTCAACTATAAAGAGTCGCTTTGTAAAACATTGCGCGTTATTACTCCCTGTTGTTATAATTGGCTGTAACCCTATTCAAAATGCAACTTCAAAAAACAAGGATAATCCGCCAAACATCCTGTTTATAGCTGTAGATGACCTCAGGCCCGAACTTGGTTGCTATGGGAAGCCACAAATACTTTCCCCGAATATTGACAAGTTGGCTGCGCAGGGTTTTCTTTTTGAAAACGCCTACTGCAACATTCCTGTATGTGGGGCTTCGCGCGCCAGCATTTTAACAGGGCTACGGCCCAATCCAAATAGATTTCTAGCCCACAATAGCTATATAGACAAAGATGCCCCTGGTGTAGAGACTCTTCCCGAACTGTTCAAAAATAATGGCTACATAACACTGAGCATGGGAAAAGTACTCCATAACTGGGAGGATGATGCCCTTCAAAGTTGGACTGAAGCACCATGGAATCCCAAACTACTGGTGTCGGGGTCAGCGGGTAGAAAAAGGTTGAATTATCAACGGGCTGAAAATACGAACAGGAGACCTCCTTATGAAAGGGCAGATGTTGCAGACAGTGCTTACCATGATGGTAAACTTACCAATAAGGTCATTAAAAAACTAGGTTTATTGGCTGAAGGTGAAAAGCCTTTTTTCATGGCCGTGGGCTTTGTAAAACCGCACCTACCCTTTAATGCTCCAGCTAAGTATTGGGACCTCTATGACTCAAAGGCTTTGCAATTCCCAGAATTTATGAAATATCCAGAGAATGCTCCTGAAGAATCACATCACAATTCGTCTGAGTTACGAACGTATGATGGTATTCCCAGTAAAGGACCTATAACGGATGAGATGGCTCGTACGTTGATTCATGGCTACTATGCCTGTACCAGCTATATCGATGCACAGATAGGGTTGATCGTGAATGAACTTGAAACCCTGAAACTTAAAGAAAATACCATCATAGTCTTGTGGGGAGATCACGGATGGAGTCTCGGTGAACATGGTCTTTGGTGCAAACACTCTACATACAATGTGGCCATGAAGGCTCCTTTGATCGTTTATGTACCTAGTAAAAAGGGAGGTCATAAAGTGTCAGGGCTGGTAGAGTTCGTTGATATGTATCCCAGTCTCGTAGAGCTTTCAGGTTTGCAAAAACCCTCTCACTTACAAGGAAAGAGCTTCACACATCTCTTGGATAATCCCAACAGAATGGGTAAAGATGCGGTATATGGGCGTTGGAAAAACTCAGATTTTATGAGGACCGATGGTTTTAGCTATACAGAATGGTTTTCCGAAAATGGGAAATCCCAGGCACGAATGCTCTATAATCTTGATCGGGACCCAAATGAAACAAGCAACCTAGCAGAACTGCCCGAACACCAACAATATGTAAAGCGCCTCAGTATGGCACTAAAAGAAATCAGAAAAATAGAATAAAACCACAAATACCAAAAAAAAACTCAAATGACGATAAACAAAAATATGGCATTGAAGCCGGTTCTATTCCTAACGGTTCTCTCCCTATTCTTCGGTTGCAAAGAAGAAAAAAAGAACCAGAACGAACAGAAGACCCTGGCAGAATTTTCGCAAATGAATCCCGATACGTTCAAGGAGTACATCGAAAAATTCAATACTGAGGACGGGTATGCCATGAAATCCTACGTAAAAAATGATAAAGCATGGGCTTGGCTCCGAGGTCAAATTCCTTTATTTGAGTGTCCGGACAAAACCATCGAAAATACCTATTACTTCCGTTGGTGGACGTTACGCAAGCATATCAAAAAAACCAAAGAATCCTTTGTGATGACCGAGTTTCTTCCCGATGTTCCATGGTCAGGGCCCGCCAATACCATTGTCTGTCCTGTGGGCCACCAGTTTAACGAATTTCGTTGGTTTCATGAGACCAGCTATATGGATGACTATTCCAATTTTTGGTTTGAGAAAGGAGAAGTAAATCGGTATTCCAATTGGATTCTTGATGCAATATACCAAAGATACCTAGTCACCAAGGACAAAGAATTGTTGGTTGCCCTACTCCCCAAAATGGTCAAATTTTATGAATCCTTCGAAGAAAAGTATATGACAGCACAAGGCCTTTTTTGGAGTATAGACAATCAAGAAGGTATGGAGTTCAGCATAAGTGGGGTTCCAGATGAGGTCAAAAAAAATAATTTAAAACACAGCCAAGTCTATAAAGCAGGGTTGGCCCATAAAGGATTTAGAGTAGCCACAAATTCGTATATGTATGCTAATGCCAAGGCATTATCAAAGATTGCTGCTTTGGCCGGAGATGAAGATTTAGAAAGCATTTATTCCAACAAAGCCAGACAGCTCAGAACGCTGATTGACGGAACACTATGGGATGACATCCATGGTTTCTATAAATCTTCAATAAATCAAACTGATAATCCCAGTTTATCAGAGGTCAAAGAATTGTCAGGGTACATCCCTTGGTATTTCAACATCCCGAGTGGTGGTAAGGAAAAAGCATGGTCCGAACTTATGGACTCGAATGGATTTTACAGTCCCCATGGTCTAACAACCGCAGAACAAAGCCATCCGAACTTTATGTACGACAATGGCCATATGTGTTTTTGGAATGGCCCCTCTTGGCCCTTCGCGACCACACAAACGTTGGTTTCCATGGCCAATCTCCTAAATAACTATGAACAAAAGATTATAAGTAGGGAAGACTATTTGCAAGTATTACAAGACTATGCAAAATCACACAAAATTATGATGGAGGATGGCAGTGAGGTGGACTGGATCGGAGAAAGTATTGATCCAAAGACCGGCGAATGGATATCCCGAAAAATCATGTATGAAAAAAATAGGGATGATAAGGATAGAGGAGTTCATTACAATCATTCGGGTTATGTAGACTTAATCGTTACCGGTCTGGTAGGCTTAAGACCCCGGGCTGATGAGATACTTGAGGTCAATCCGTTAGTGCCCGAAGATAAGTGGGATTACTTCCGAATGGACAATATTCTATACCAGGGAAGAAACGTAGCCATAGTATACGACAAAACGGGAGAAAAGTACAACTTGGGCAAAGGACTGATGGTTTTCGTTGATGGCAAAAAATTAGGGTTCTCCGAGCAACTTGCCAAAATTGAAGTAGATCTTCCCGCTCTTTCAGGTACCTATGAGGAGACCGATGCAGGTTGGGAAAAATATGATAACAATCCTGTTCTGGGTGGAGATTTAGGAACTTGTTTTGATGTTTCACTTCTTAAGGAAAGGGACCAATTCAAAATGTGGTTTTCCTGGCGTCCTGAAAAAAGCATCGCTTTAACCGAAAGTATAGACGGTAAGAACTGGAATGAACCATTTATTTCTTTAAATGAAAACTCCAATACTGATTGGGAAGAACATGTCAACCGACCTGTAGTGATCAAAAAAGACAATGCCTATGAAATGTGGTATACCGGTCAGCGAATGGGTGAAGACAAAACTTCAAAAATTGGAATGGCCAGGAGTACAGACGGCAAAGTTTTTGAAAAAGTGCAGCCAGAACCCGTCATACATCCTGATGTTCCATGGGAAAAAAATGCCATTATGTGTCCCCATGTGATTTGGGATGAATCCAGTGGAAGCTATAAAATGTGGTATTCAGGAGGGGAACAATATGAACCCGATGCCATTGGCTATGCCACGAGCGAGGATGGAATCAACTGGAAAAAACATCCCGATAATCCCATATTCCAATCAGACAAGAACAATGCTTGGGAATACGAAAAAGTGACCGCTTGTCAAGTTGTAAAGCACAATGGGTGGTACTATATGTTCTACATCGGTTTCCACGATGTGCATTGGGCCCAAATTGGTGTGGCACGCTCAAAGGATGGGATTTCTGAATGGGAACGGCATCCGCAAAATCCTATCATCAAAACAAGCAAGAAGGGGTGGGACCGCGATGCTTGCTATAAACCCTACGTCATTTTTGATGAAGAGAACAATCAATGGATGCTTTGGTACAACGGTCGGAAACTGAGTAAGGAACAGATAGGGCTGGCCGTTCATAAAGGTGAAGACCTTGGCTTTGATTAATAAAGTAACGATGAGAAAGAATATGAAAATATCAATTGTATCGAATATGAAAGGTTTTATCGATCGACATTGCATCTTATGCTGTCTATTAATGCTGACCGCTTGCAAAGCCCAACAACAAGTTGTAATGGAACAGGATGCATGGACCTTTGTAAGCGTACCTGATTTTTTGAACAAAGACACTTATTATCCTCAACCGGGTTTTGAAGAAGGGCTAAGTTTTTTCCTGCAGGCCGTAAAGGCTGAAAATCCAGATTTTGTTTTGGTCCCCGGGGATTTGGTCAATGGGAGATGGCCATCCAAGCTTGAGCCAACAAAAGAGGGAATAGAGGCGAAAGCCGCTATTTTCTATCCAGCATGGAAAGCACGATTGGAGGCACATGGCCTAAATTACTATGTTGCCATCGGCGATCATGAAGTGGGTGATAATCCCTGGCCAGAGGAAAAAGCCAAATTGGTTCCGGTATTTGAAGAACAGTTTCGGAAATACATGCAGATGCCCAATAACGGTCCTGACCACATGAAAGGGCTGGCCTATTACTTTATCCATAAAAACAGTCTGTTTGTTTCCTTAGATGTTTTTGAACCTGGCAAGGGAAAGGAAGGAAATATCGTAGCGCAGGTTACGGGAAAACAACTGGAATGGCTAGATAGCGTATTGGTAGAGAACAAAGGAGTAAATCATGTGGTTGTCATGGGTCACACCCCAATTCTAGGACCTGTAAACCGTTTGCATTCCAGTGGAATGATGCTCGAAAAGGGAAGACAATCACCCTTGTGGAAAACCTTATCCAAATACAATATAGACCTATACCTCTGTGGAGAGGTTCATGCGATTACCTGTACTGAAAAAGACGGGGTTCAACAAATCGCCCATGGCAGTCTGTTCGGATGGAACCCTACGGTAAACTATCTAGTGGGAAAGGTCTCTGAAGATAAAATAGAACTGGAACTTAAGGAAATCGACATAGTTCCAGAAGTCATTGACAGAAAATCCCTGAGCATTTCATTTACAACTGAGGCTATGAAAGAGGGTTTTCGAACTGTTGGCACTCTGACACTTGATAAAGTATCGGGCAAAGTCAGCAAAAAAAAGACGGGGTGTTTTCTTGAAGTAAATCCGAAAAACTAAATGCTAAAGAATCAAGAAGTGATAAAATTTAAAGAGACTTTACTATTAATATTATTTGGGTTTGTAATTACCCTTGGTTGTAATCAAAAGAAACAGCCCCCAGAACCATTGCAAGAAGATAAAAGACCAAACATATTGGTCATCTTGGCCGATGATTTAGGCTATTCCGATTTGGGATGCTATGGAGGAGAGATCAACACACCAAATCTTGATGGTCTGGCTGCCAATGGTACCCGAATCACTCAAATGTACAATTCTGCCAGATGCTGCCCCAGCAGGGCATCACTCCTTACCGGTCTTTATCCACATCAAGCTGGTATGGGTGAAATGGCCGCAAAAGATAGGGGATTACCTGGATACAGAGGGATTTTGACGCCGAATTCGGTAACCATTGCAGAGGTTTTGAAAACGGCAGGTTATCGAACCTTTGGTGCCGGTAAGTGGCACGTAAATTATCCCGGCCCCACTGAAAGAGGGTTTGAAGAATTCTATGGATTTCTTGAGGATTATGGTGTGGATAGTTTTGAACCCAAATGGATGCAGCGTTATCCAAAAGGCAGGGAAGAACGAAAGTACAAAGAAGGGGAATTTTTTGCCACTGATGCGATAACCGACTACACCTTGGATTTTTTAGAATTGGGCAAGGAAACCCCCGACCAACCTTGGTTCATGTATGTTTCTTACCAAGCAGCGCATTTTCCGGTGCAGTCTTGGCCCAAGGATTCTGAAAAATACATCGACACCTATAGTGTTGGTTGGGACACAATAAGGGCCAGACGCTTTGAACGAATGAAAGAGTTGGGTGTGATTACCAAAAATATCACCCTCTCAGAAAGGAGTCAAATGGTGAGACCAAAGAGTGCCATTGGCAAAGGCATACCTGGTGATGGAATACATAATCCAGCATGGGAACTGTTGGACAAAGACCGTCAAGCCGACCTAGCAAAAAGAATGGCGGTTTACGCGGGGATGGTTGATAATATGGACCAAAATATCGGTCGCATTATTCAATACTTAAAAGAAAATGGGGAACTGGAAGACACATTGATTCTTTTCTTAAGTGACAATGGCGCCTGTGGTGAATGGAATACCTTCGGCTTTGAATATCCCGACCACAACGCCCGTGTTCACGGTAACTCCCTGTTAAACCCCAATTTGCTTCACAAAGGGAAGAGTTTGGAGAAACTGGGTGGTCCTGATGGCCCGCTATTCAGTTATGGTTCTGGATGGGCGAATGCAAGCAACACTCCTTTTTCACTGTACAAGATGTTTACTCACGAGGCTGGCATAAGTACGCCATTTATAGCACACTGGCCAGAAAAAATTGAGCAAGGAACCATTTTCAACAATCGTTATGCACATTTCAACGACATTATGGCAACCTGTGTTGATATTGCACAAGCGGAATACCCTATTACACACAACGGAAATGATATTACACCTATGGAAGGGGTAAGTCTGTTTCAGACCTTAAATGATATTTCACAACCTAAACGGGTTTTGACATTTGAACATTGGGGCTATCCTGCCATCCGAATCGGAGACTGGAAACTGGTTAGTCGCAAAAATGTGTTTACGGCAAACGGATTTAAGGAAGATGCAAAATTTGAGTTGTACAATATTACTGCTGACCGTTCGGAGACCTATAATCTCGCCGATCAGTATCCAGATAAAGTCGAGGAAATGAAAACCTTGATGTTGAGCGAGTTCAAGAGAACCCAGGTTCTTCCCAAAGCAACTTCTGACTAACTCAAAAAAAGAAAAAAATTATTAACCCGTAAATCACTAAAAATGAAAACAACAAAAATTTTAAAGCTTAAGTCTTTACTTTCCGTTGTAGGTTTTATGTCCTTAGTGGCCATAATTTCTTCATGCGAGAAAGAAACTGCAGAAATTCCCTTTATCGAAGATGCCTCTGAAAACACCTTGGCCCGAGCCGTATATGCGAGCAGAACAGTAGGGTTTAATAAATCTGACCAGACCTACACAGTGAGCATGGCCAATTCTGATTTTGGCAGTGTTGGTGGCTGGAGTTCAGGTGAAGCTGATGCCTACATAAGATCAAATGCGCTTAGAATTACTTTGAAAGCGAATTCCAAGGGGACGGGAAGCGGCATGAATTCCAATGCCAACATATCCGATGGAACGGAGTACGAGTTGGAATGGAAGGTGAAATTCAATGATGGATTTGAGTGGAGCCGTGGTGGAAAAATAGGCTGGGGATTTGTAACTGGCCAAGGAGTCACAGGCTGTAATGGTGATGATGCCAGGGCAGGGCAGGGAGGTAGCTTTCGCGTAATGTGGTACTCTCCAGATCAGCAGCTAGGGGATACAAGCGGCACGGCATATTTCCGGCCCTATGCTTATTATAAAGGGATGACTTCCAATTGTGGGGAAGATTTTGGAGCTAAATGGCCCAGCAGTAGCTCTCTTCAGACCGGTGTCTGGTACACCGTGAAACTTTATTATAAGCAAAATACCTCAAACTCGGCAGCAAACGGCAAGCTTAAGATGTGGGTCAATGGCAACCAAGTTGTTTCAAAAAGCAATATTCGATGGGGGGATAGTACCGATGACCGAAAGGTTAAAAAGTTGATTTTTGACGTATTCAGAGGCGGCTCCCAAGATTATTGGAAAGCTAGCACGGAAAGCAAGATGCGTTTTGATTATGTGAAGTGGACAAGATTGGCCAGTTAAGAGAAATATTGATTCTCTGGGTATTTTATACCTGTTCTTCCGGTCTGTTGGGGCAAACCAACAGATTGGAAGTCCAATTGGCTCCAATTGTAAGCCTTGAAGATTTTTCATGGTCCATCGCAGGAAACTTGGAAGGTACTGAACCTAATATTCTATCTGAACTGGAATGGGAAAACCTTATTAATGCAGGTGCTCAACTTGGGTTTCGCTACAAGGTTTCAAATCGGTTTCAGATTAGGGTAAGGCAGATTTTGGCAGCAACCATTTCAGGTAGCGTCATGGATACAGATTATGAAGAAAACAACCGACAGAGCCCTGTTTTTAATACTAAAGAAGACGCAAACAGAGGATTTAACATCCAGTCAGATTTGGGAATAACTTATGACTTGAGACTGGGTAACAAGATGTATTTAACACCTTATCTCGGGGTAATGTATTCCAAACAAAAATTATCCATTATCAATACATCCAATGGGCTGGACAGTTCATATAAGCCTTACACCTATGGGCCAGCTTTTGGTATAACCTTGGGTAAAATTATTACCCATCATTTGGAAGTAGCTTTTGAAAGTAGGGCCAGTGCCACCAAATACCGAGCTGAAGGAGATTGGAACTTGATTGAAGAACTAAGGCACCCTGTAAGTTTCACTCACAGAGCCAACATGTATAGTGTTAATGCTCAATTATCACTTATTAAAAGGCTTGGAAAAGGGAATCTGGCGCTTTTTCTTTTCTATGAAAGAGCAGATACGGATACGGGGATTGACACCGTTTTTTTCGAAGATGGAACATTGGCGTTTACCCAATTCAATGGTGCATCAAGGCAAACTTTCAGATTAGGTCTCAGTTATAATAGATGGATGTGGTAATGCATCTAAAGGGATAAAGTGTATTCCTTTGATAAACATATGTAACAGAAAGAAATGAGTTATAATTTTTCTCAAAATGGATATAGTAACGGCCTTAGATTGCTTGTGCTATTTTCTCTTATGGGCATCATTTGGTCGTGTAACCAATCCACAAAAAAAATAGCACCCGAAAATCGGGTTTTGAATAAAGAATTGTTGGGTGAAATCTGCGATTCCATATACAAGGCATATAACCTACCCGGATTAGGAATTGCTGTACGTTTTGGTGAGGATGAATTTGTTTTTTCAAAAGGAATAGCGGATAAACGCTTGTCCCTTCCCATTACTGATAGCACCCTTTTTTATATGGGCTCATTCAGTGAGGTCCCTATGACCTTGGCCATGATGCAATTGGTAGAGTCAGGTAAAGTGGATTTGGACATTCCTTTCAAGGAGTACATTCCTTATCTGGACAAGGACTTTGAAGGGGTACGTCCAAACATTCATCACTTGTTGAGCCATACCTCGGGAATAGAGGATACCAGTACAAGCTGGGATGATATTTCATATGAAGTTGACGAATTGGAAATGACCTCTAAAAGTATAGCTGGACTGCCACTTTTGTTCGCGCCAGGCAGCAAGAGAACATGGTGTGGATATGGCTTTGATATTTTGGCGGATATCATGCAAAAAACAACAGAACAAAAATTTGAACATCTACTTGACTCCCTTGTCTTCAGACCAATGAAGTTGGAGGATGCAACTTTCGAAGTTAGAAAGTTAGCTACAAACAAGTTGGCAAAACCACAGGTCAAACAAAATTACCTGGCCTATACATATGAGAACGCAAATTTTTACCCTTACGCTAGGGAAAATGCCGGGAGCCATGGCTTTCACAGCTCCCTTTCCGACATGCTGAAATTCTTTAAAGAACTGATAGAGGTAAGGGATGATTCAACCCATTTCGATAAAGAAGGTCTTTTCAAAAAACAATACCAAACTTCTACCGATACATATTCGGCCTATGGTTGGCAAGTACTTAAAATTTTCAATTTATATCTCTATGAGCATTCTTGGAGACACGGCGGCTTTAGTGGTTCAATACTCATCGAACCAAGCAATGGTTTTGCATTGGTTGTTGTAACGAACACCATTTCAGAATTTATCCCAGCCACATTTACCTACAATTTTTGGAAAAACATTGTTGAAGGCGAAAAAATGGAAATAAAACCACCCTATCAAATTGTGATGAGCAAACAAATCAACGAAGGGAAAACCATAAATGAAGTTTTAGAAGGTTTTGAACTTGAAAACAATACAAAAGAATCAGTGTATACTATCTCGCCTGAAATCCTAGCCGGACTTCATTCAAATCTGGTTTGGGAACAAAAAAAGGAATCGGCCAATGTGTTAAAAGAATACATACGTGAAAAACATCCAAAGGTATATAAATTGATTGAGCCGCCACCGATAGACTGATTTCGTCGTTCTTATTGGGGGAAGAACTTTAGGCGTTCAAAAAAGAATCCTAACCCATTCATCACCAAATCTAAAAATATCGCAATAGCAATGAATACCCATATTATCAAAGAAAGCCCTGGCGTGGTTATCGTCTCTTCGCCAGGACGAATTAACCTTATAGGAGAGCATACGGATTATAATGACGGTTTTGTGCTTCCTGCTGCGATAGATAAACGAATTTATATGAGGCTCACCAAGAATGGAACCAAAACAACTTGTAGAATAAAAAGCAAAGGTTTTGATAGTGTCTTAATCGCTGACCTTTTCAGTCTTAGACCAGGTACTGAAGGCTGGCACAATTACGTATTGGGAGTATTGAACGAACTGCAATTGCTCACTCAGGGATTAAAAGGCTTCGACTGTGAAATGTACACCGAAGTACCAACTGGTTCAGGAGTCAGTTCATCGGCCGCTTTAGAGTGTGGATTGGCTTATGGATTAAATCGGCTCTTCGAACTAGGTTTGGATAAATGGCAACTCATCAAGCTAAGTCAAAGGGCCGAGCACAACTTTGTGGGAACGAAATGTGGTATCATGGACCAATTTTCATCGGTAATGGGGAAAAAAAAACATGCCATGTTGCTAGATTGTCAATCGCTGGAGTTCGAATATATACCAACAAAGCTTGACCCCTACGTCATACTAATGTTGAATACCAACGTTACTCATAATCTTGCCACTAGTGGTTACAACACAAGACGTGAAGAAAGTGCCACAGGTTTAAATATTGTTACAAATCACTTTGGGGTCAAAAATTCATTTAGGGAAATTACACCGGGGATGATTGAAGAATGCAGGCAGCAACTTGGTGATGTAAGATACAGGAGGTGCACTTACATATTGGAAGAAAACCAAAGGGTTCTCAAAGCTGCCAAAGCTCTCAAGAAAAATGACATTTTAGAATTGGGCAATCTTTTGTACAGCTCACACAAAGGTCAAAGTGAAAAATACGAAGTAAGCTGTCCCGAACTGGATTTCTTGGTGGAATTTTCAAAAGGAACCAAAGAAATACTGGGATCTAGAATGGTCGGCGGTGGTTTTGGAGGTTGTACTTTAAACCTTATCCATAAAGATGCCGTAGTCGGCTATGTTGAAAGATCCTCAATAGCCTATGAAAAAAAGTTCAAAATAAAGCTTTCACATTTTGTAACCGCGCCTAGTCGAGGTACTTCAATAACAAAACAAAGACATGATGGGTTTAAATTTGGATGAACATCCGCACAGAAGGTACAATATATTGACTGGGGAATGGGTCCTGGTCTCACCGCACCGTACCAACAGGCCATGGCAAGGCAAAAGGGAAAAACCGACTCTCGAGGAAAAACCCAAATATGACAAGAATTGCTACCTCTGTCCGAGTAACAAACGTGCCAGTGGGGATATCAATCCAAAATATACCTCCGCGTACAGTTTTATCAATGATTTCTCTGCCTTGCTTTCAGATACCCCAAATCATGAGATAAACAACGGACTTTTGAAGGCTAAAGGCGAATCAGGTATCTGCAAGGTCATCTGTTTTTCTCCGGATCACTCTTTAACGCTTCCGCTGATCCAATTGGAAGATATTGAAAAAGTTATCATCCTTTGGCAAAAAGAGTATCACGAACTGGGAAACAAAGATAAGATCAACCATGTTCAGATTTTTGAAAACAAGGGTGCCATCATGGGATGCAGCAATCCTCACCCCCATGGGCAAATATGGGCACAACACAGCATTCCGCAAGAAGTATTAAAGAAGACAAGTAAACAAATTGAATATTGGAAGGCAAATAAACGCAGCCTATTGTATGACTATGTGTCACAGGAGATTACTGTTCAGGAACGTGTCATTTTTCAAAATGAAGACTTTGTGGCACTGGTACCGTATTGGGCTGTTTGGCCTTATGAGATCATGATAGTTCCGAAACGACATTTGCAGAGAATAACGGATTTGACTGAAAAGGAACGGAAAAGCTTCGCTAGCTCCATCAAAACAATAACCACGAAGTTTGACAATTTATTTGAAACTTCCTTCCCCTATTCGTCTGGTATACATCAGGCGCCGACTGATGGTAAAGAACATCCCGAATGGCATTTCCACATGTCTTTTTACCCACCCTTGTTACGTTCTTCAACAATAAAAAAATTCATGGTTGGTTATGAGATGTTTGCGAATCCCCAACGCGATATTACAGTCGAACAGGCAGCGGTAACGCTGAAGAATCTTTCGAATGTTCATTATAGTAAAAAGGAATCTGAGTTATGCCAGTAAACACCATAATAAAGAATGTAGCCAAGATATTGGATTTATCACCAGCAACCACTTCAAAAGCTTTAAACGATAGTAGTGCAATAGGCTTAAAAGCTAAAAAAGAGTATAAGAAACTTTTGGCAGCACCTTACTATGAGAAATCAAACTGAATAAGAGACAAAAATATGATGCTAAAAACAATTCTGACAACCATTTTTTCTTCACTACTACTTATCTCATGTAACAAGGAAACTTATAAGACCAATAAAAGAACCAAACAAAATATTAATAGTGATTGGAGCTATTTAGAAAAACCGTTTAAACAATCTTGGAATATACCCCCTGATGCAAAATGGAAAACGATTGATTTACCTCATACATGGAACAATGAGGATGCAACTGATAATTTACCTGGTTATAGAAGATCAGCAAGTTGGTACAGAAAGAATATTCCAATTGATAAGATTGATCTCAACCAACGGTACGTTCTACATTTTGAAGGGGTCAATATAACTGCTAAGATTTATGTTAATGGAAATGAAGCTGGTGAACACATTGGAGGTTACATAGGATTTGAAATAGATATGACCCCGTTCATTAAAAAAGGGGAAAATGAAGTTTTGGTGAGGGTAGATAATGGTTATGACCGAAATATTATTCCCTCGCAAAAGAGTGACTTTTTTATATATGGAGGAATTACAAGAGACGTATGGTTAGTGAAGAAACCCAATTTGGCTATTGGGAATGTGAAATTGACCACACCAGAAGTCTCTCATAAAAGAGCTTCCTTAAAAATTGACCTTTCCATTGATGGTAGCATAGAAAAAGACCAACTTTTCTTAAACACAATAGTAAGGGATGTAGAAGGAAAGAAAATAGCATCAAAGTCAAGGAATGTAACCGGAAATCTTGGCTCGATTTTAATAACAGAAATCCAACACCCAAAGCTTTGGGATATCGATAATCCTAATCTATATGAAGTAAATATACAATTATCAGATAATGAAGGGGTCATTGATGAGGTAGTGGAAAAATTTGGATTCAGATGGTTTGAGTTTAAAGAAAATGGACCATTTTATTTAAACGGTAAAAGGGTTTTATTACGGGGAACCCATCGTCATGAAGAACATGCCGGGGTTGGTGCGGCCATGACCAATGAACAACACCGTAAAGACATGGAGTTGATCAAAGCTATGGGGGCAAACTTTGTTCGTTTGGCACATTATCCCCAAGACCCTGAAGTCTATAAGGCCTGTGATGAACTTGGTATATTGGTTTGGGATGAAATACCTTGGTGTCGAGGAGGCCTTGGAGAAAAACAATGGCAGAAAAATACGAAAGGTATGCTAAGAGAGATGATTAATCAAAATTACAATCATCCAAGTATTATTATCTGGTCTTTGGGGAATGAAATATATTGGTTGCCCGATTTTGAAGGTGGAGATGATAGAGCAAAGATAAATTCATTTTTAATCGAGTTGAATTCTATTGCTCATGGCATGGATCCAACTAGAAAAACGGCAATTCGCAAGTATTATGAAGGTGCCGATATCGTTGATGTCTTTTCGCCTTCAATATGGTCTGGCTGGTATTCCGGAAGTTATAAAAGTTATCAAAAGGCCTTGGACACCTATAAGCCGCTGTACAAAAATTTCGTTCACGTTGAGTATGGTGGTTCAAGCCATGTAGGCAGACATTCGGAAAATCCTATTACAGGTGAGGGTAAGATATTGTCAGAAGGCTGGGAGGAGGCTATTGTACAGACAGGCGCGGCGAATATTGCCCAAATTGGGGACTGGAGCGAAAATTATATTGTTGACCTTTTCGATTGGCATCTAAGAATAACGGAGACGGATTCCACTTTTGCAGGTAATGCACAATGGGCATTCAAAGATTTTGGAACACCATTGCGTCCCGAAAATGATATACCATACATAAATCAAAAGGGTTTGGTTGATCGCGATGGAAACCCTAAGGATGCGTTTTATGTATTCAAAAGTTACTGGGGAAAAGAACCATTTGTTTATATAGAATCTCATACATGGACCGAAAGACAAGGTCCTGAAAATGTTGCAAGAAATGTTTGTGTATATAGTAATTGTACCGATGTGACCTTATTTCAAAATGGAAAGAGTCTAGGTGCCAAAAATAGAGATATTAATATGTTTCCGGCTTCTGGATTAAACTGGGATGTTAAATTTAAAGAAGGATTCAACATTCTCATTGCCAAAGCTAAGGACGAAGCTGGAAACATGGTCAGTGATACAATTAGGGTGAACTATCGGTATAAGAGAAATGACAGTGCCAAAGGCCTGAAATTGACATCTCAAAAAACAGAAAATGGAAACTACTTGGTAACGGCTATTGCCGTTGACAAAGATGGCTTACGCTGTCTTGACTATGAGGACAAAGTATACTTCCAGTGTTTGGAGGGAGGTATGCTTTCTAAAAACCAAGGTACACCGCTAGGAAGCGAAATTATTGGAATGGCCAATGGTAAGGCATCAATAGAGTTAATTCCAGATGAAACTTTGATGGATTTAAAAATTATGGTCCTTAATCAGAATTTTAAAGGGACCTATTTGACTATCAAAAAATAGACCAGATATTTTGAAGGGACACTGATTTTAATTTCGAAAAATTAGCACTGTACCGAATCAATGTATAAAGACCAGAACCTAATCTCAGAAAGCCCTTGGATTGGGAGCTCCCAAGCCTTTTGAATTTTATGCTCACCTAATGGGTCACTTTTGAACTAAAATTAAGGTTCAATGAGATACATTTTCACTTGATGGTAGTGTGATTTGGTGGATGAACCACACGGCTACCCTAAAATATGGCCCTGGTGTTTATTGATAGCTGATTCAAATAACCACTCTAAAAATGAGAAAATATTTTTTTAGAAGAAGTTGCCAGGGCCGTTTGCTCTTGTTAGTACTATTTTAAAGAAACGCACTTTGGAACGATTTTTTTGGGAAAATCGACAGACGTTTATGGAGTCTACTTAATAATTGATTAATCATTTTTTAAAAGAATGTTTTTTACACCTCTATTGCGACTGTGCTTTTTTGAGCTTTTTGATTTTCTTAAACTATATACATGAATTACTATAAATAATGAACCTGAAACCAATACGGGATATGCAGGATTAAAAAAGCCATAAACCATATAGAGTAAGCACGAAATAATATGCCATATCCTAAAAGGAAGCATTTGCTTTTTTGTTACTGCATATAATCCAGTAATAACTGCGATATACCCAATCGCATCAATCATATTTCGTTTTATCCATTAATAACATAAGACCTCGTTTAAATGGGCTGTTATCTTATTGAATACTCCAACAAAGTAATATCTAAATTTCTATGTTGTATTGGTAAATCCTTTGTATCACCTGTGGTATATTCCTCTACAACTTTAAACCCATATTTCTCGTAGAATTCAATAATTGCTGGATTAGCAGTCCAAGTATCTATTCTAATGGTTGTCAAACTATTTTCCACTGAATAATCAATTGCCCACTCTAATACTTTTTGAAAAAGTTTCTGCCCTTTAAAATTAGGATTTACAACTACTCTATGCATGTAAATGGAAGTCCCCTTTTCCATTTCACGCCAAATCAATGGGTCCGAGAAAACCACTCCCCAAGCACATAAAATGTTACCTTCTTGTATCAACTTGTAGTTCAATCCGTTCTTTATTTCTTTTTTAAGATATTCTTTGTCAATGGATTCCCATCCAAAATAATTATTTCTCTTTTGGTACTTTATGGCTTCTTCGTACATCCAACAGATAAATTCAAAGTCTTTTACTTCTGTGTTTTTTATCAAATACATATTCTCGTTTTGCCTTACAGTAGAACTATTTTTTTCTAAGGACTGATTTCCTGTATGTGCGGAGTTAGAATATTTAGTTCTGATCATTTGTGTTTGTTTTAATCTCAATTACCCTCGAAAGCAACCCTTTTTGTTCCATTTTTTCTTCAACTATCTCCAATTGCCCTAAGAACTCATTATCGAAAATATCGCGGACAGCGATTTTTATTTGGTCCCATTCAGCTTGTAGTTTCGGCAATTCCTTATGTGCTTTTTCTGTGAGTTCAATTATTTGCTTACGCGAGTCCTTAGTATGCACTCTGCTTGTTACATACCCGACTTTCTTCATTTTCTTTATAATGGTAATGACAGATGGATGAGAAAACTCAAGAGCCTTGGATATTTCCGTTACAGAAAGCTGCCCCTTTTCCTTTAATAACAGAAAAATCAAATGCCAGTTTGGTTCAATGGGTAATTCTAGATATTCGTATACCCTCCTGGCATCGTGCATTAAGGTGTCACTGATTCTTTTGATTCTTGCCGTTACGCCTATTATTTGTAAACTTTTTAAGTAGCTCATAATTGATATTGTGTAGTCAACTACGCAAATATATAAATTTATGTAGTCAACTACACATATTGTTGAAAATTTTCTCTTTCCAAGAGGGTAAAGCGGGAAGTCGATTATTTAATTAAGACAGTAAATACCCCTATTCGAGATAAGATTCTTAGGAATTTAGATAGACTTTTTTTGAATTATGGATTGTCAAAGAAGGATAAGAATTCAAACTAATCCATTTACGAATAACTAGCCTCTTAAATCGGGATTTCCCTAAAAATTGAAGACCTCACCATCTTCAGGAATAAATACCCTTTTGGAATCCACCTGGTATGTATCGAGAAAGTTCCTTAAGCTAGTGCGGGATACTGTTTCATGATCTAAAGCACCGATATGGACGGCAATAATGTTTGAGTCTTTATTGTAATCAAGTATTTTTAGTATACCCTCTTCTCCCATGATAACTTTATGAGTACACTCCAGTATAATATACTCTTTAAATGGATTGGATTCAGGTATGAAAGTATTTCCACCGGCATTACAGATAATGTTTTTTGGATTAAACCTATCCATATTTTTCTTGATGGTCTCACACCAGACAGTATCTCCAGTGATGTAAAGGGTTTCTTCTTGGGTAGTTTGGAAGACATATCCCGAAACGAAACCCATAACGTTAAGAATTTCTCCTTCCCCATGCTGGGCATCTACTCTTGAAATCTTGATACTACCAATTGTTTTTGTATCATCGATGATATTGACATTTTGAAAACCGAATCCTCTAATAGTTTCATAATCTTCCTTTTGTACCAATAATGGAATGGATTTAGGAATGGTCTCTTGCGCTCGTTCGTCAAAATGGTCGGGGTGCAAATGTGTAATAGCGACATAATCCACACCACTTATAATTTCTTCTATGTCCATTGGTAGCGGGACAAGAGGATTTGCCGATTTACCTGCAAAGGGCGGTAAACAATTGACCTCTCCGAAAAAAGGGTCTATAAGCCAGGTCTTTCCGCCATATTCAATTTTTACCGTAGCATTTCTTATATGTTGAAACTTCATATTTACATTTTTCCCAAATGTAAATGCAGATGCTTCGTTTAGGACTTTTGAAAGTTGCTAAATTTTTTTCTGTATTTCTGAGGTGTTGTTGATAGGTGATTTTTTAGAATAGGATATATTGTTGTCGATTCTTTAAAACCAACAGCATACGCAATCGCATTGATGGGTAGGTCGGTTTTGTTGAGCAGATATTTTGCTCGTTCTATCCGGATCCTTTTTAAGTACTGATGGGGAGAAATACCATAAACGTTTTTGAAAACCCTTAAAAAATGAAAATGCGACATGGATACCAGTCTAGACACATTTTTCATGGAGAATTCCGAATCATTGTAATTACTATAGATGTAATCTTTAGCTTCTACCATTCTTTTGGCCAGTTCTTTTCGAGTCGATTTCTTTGTTGCATGTATGTTAAAACTTCTACCTTTTTCTTTATGGTCGATAACTAAGGAGTGTTTTAAAATATCCATCAAAAAAGATGCTTCATTCTCGGTGGAATAAGATTGAATTATTTCATTAAAACTTGAATTTCTATAATGTAGCTGATTGATGTATTTATAACTTGAATCTTGCTCATAAGGAATATCAAGAAGCTTTTCATTTGAATTCAAAAGCGCATATTGAGCCTTTGTATAAAAATCGAAGTTGATGTGTATGTTAAAGGTGTCAACCAAATCTTCTGAATCAATCTCATAGCGAAAGGATTCAAAGGGATTGGATATATAGAAAGTTTGTTCACATACCTTAATATTTCTTTTGCTTGTCGATAATTTTATGGTGCCACTAGTGTTGGCAAGAATAGTGAATGAACTTTCGGAAATCGATTTTTGATAGTTTTTATAGGATGCGGTTACCACCACATTGGGCCATTCTATTTCTTTCAAAGGTGACTCAACAACATTTCGAAGCCTATCTATTGAATCTTGTTTTGGGAATTCAAATACATTCATAAGTCACATAGTAATGAGTAGGTTGATACACCAGTAAAATAATCAATTCTCACTGATTCGGAAAACCATTGGTTCATTTAGTTCCACTTCCTTTCATTTTAAATTTCACCGTTTTTTAATTCACTATCCCGAAGCCTCGCCATCACTCTTTTTTTGTCAGCAAAACAACAACATTCAGTTTTGAACTACGGCATAAACCAGGCTCGTACCTCGCACTTTTTTATACGTCTTATCAAAACTGAATATTGAATCACACAAGGCATCAAAAAAAGGTAACAACGAAGGCTCTATGGGAAGTAAATCAAAATATCGAACTATGAAATCATCTCAAAATATCCAAAAAGGAAGTGGAACTAAAAAATCAAAAAAGGAAAACACTCTGGATATAATAAGTAAATCACTTTTAACCTGCCCGTCCGTTCAGGCGGGAACAAATGAATATTAATCTTTAAATCTATTCTTATGAGTACTATTAAAAATCATGTACAGTTAATTGGAAATGTTGGGCAAGAACCAACTATTACGAACCTTGAAAGCGGTAAAAAAGTAGCCCGTTTTTCTATAGCCACCAATGAGTATTACAAAGATACATTAGGCGAAAAGCAGACCGATACCAATTGGCATACGGTAGTAGCTTGGGGCAAAACAGCCGATATTATCGAAAAGTATGTTGGCAAAGGCAAAGAAATTGGGATTGTGGGAAAGTTGAAAACAAGAACATATACCACCGATGATGGAAACCAACGCTATGTTACTGAAGTGGAAGCCAGTGAAATTCTACTATTAAGTAGATAAGTCAAAAAAGAAAGAGAGTGATACCGTGAAAAGCCTCACCCTCTTTTTCATTATCAATCTTAAAAGAAATAACAATGAAGAACAAAGTTAACGAAATACAGATCAGTTACAAAGAGCGCGTGCCAGCACCTTTTTGGCAAAAAATAAATTCATCGCAAGATGCCAGTGAAATACTCTTTGAACATTGGAACAAAAACACCATAGGTGTGCAAGAATCTTTTAAGGTCTTGTTATTGAACAATAGCAATAAGGTAAAGGGGATATATGAACTTTCAAGAGGGGGCATCACGGCAACCATGATTGATTTAAGAATACTGTTTGCCGTAGTTTTAAAAACCTTATCGGTTGCCATTATTTTAACGCACAATCATCCATCGGGAAAATTAGAAGCGAGCAAAGCGGATATTCAGCTCACTAATAAAATTAAAAATGCAGCTGCTCTCTTTGATATAAAAGTTCTAGATCATTTGATTATCGTGCCAAATGGAGAGTATTACAGTTTTGCCGATAATTCAATACTATAATGGTGTATTTGAATTACAACAATCTCGATGAAGAGACACAAGAATATTTCAACAAATCATACAAGACCTTTGAATTTTCAGAGGTCTTTTTTATTGGGATTTTTAAAATTCGGCGTTCTACTTTGCCCCATTTCTCAAAATCATACCGAACGTCATTAAAACAGGTCATTTGACAACATTCTACGTTTCAATTTCACATCTCATTTAGATACATTTATAAGGCTAGTCATTAAGTAAAGCAACCGACTTTTTGACAATCTCAAGACAGGCTTTTTGGTCAGGTTGTTCGAAATTTTTGTCACGCTCAAGCGTGACAAAATCGAGAAGCAAGAGGGTAACACGCAAAGCGGTGTTACAAGTATTTTTAATTTTAAAACCATTGAAAATCAATTAGTTATAGTGTTTCAAAAATATGGTGATTTTAGAGTTTGCAGCAAATAGGCCCAAAACTCGTATAAACAGGCATTTTTTTACAGCAAAAAGAATGGGGGAGTTTTCAAAATATCAATTTTCGGCAATTAATGTCAAGAAAAAAGTGGCTATCAGGTTCAGGAAATTTTCCAAAGAAATTTCCAAATCGAATACGGAGGCATTGGAAGCCATGCTCAATTTTTTTGACTGGAACGACCTTTCTCCAAGCGATAATTTGGGGGTCAAGAATGAACGGACCAATAAACGCATCAATGCCGTTATTGCAATTCTAAAGAACATTGAAAAGTATCAGACCAAGCCTACGGCCACCATGCTGCAAACCTTATTTGAAGAAACGACCAACCTCGAAAAAGAAGGGGAAACCTATGATTTTGATACTCCAGACCTTGTATCGGAAAATGAGGAACTCGATTATTATCGAAAGGAATACTTTACCATCAAGGAGAACTACAGTACACTAAGACATGAGATGGGACAAATCCTAAGTAAAATTAGATATGTACGGGGAAATTTTGGAAACGGATATTTTAAAGTGGAAATGGATAGGGCAACATTGGAAGAACTTAAGGAAAAAGTATAGCATGTACATTACCATAACACCGCATAAAATAGAGGGCAACTATGCACAGAGCGCTTCCGATTTCGTGGCGTATCTGGAAAAGGAAAACGAAGGAAAGCCCTTGGATAAGCATGAGCATTTTTTCAATCATTATGGGGAAGAAATCACGAGCGCTGAAGTTATAAAGGAAATTGACGGTAATACTGCAAAACTCAAAAAAACAGAACCTAAATTTTATTCCATTACCATCAATCCAAGTAAGCGGGAACTTGAACAATTGCAAAACCATAGCGTGGATTTAAAAGCCTATACAAGGGAATTGATGAAAGACTATGCAGAAGCCTTCAATCGTGAAATCAATGGGCAAAAAATAACCGTTGACGATATTAAATATTATGCAAAAATAGAATATGAGCGCACCTATAAAGGAACGGATCAGCAAATACAGGAAAACCAACCTTATGCCACCAAGATACTCCAGCTGAAGCATGATATCCGTGCGATTCAGGAAGGCAAATTAGTTGGAAGTATCAAAGAAATTCAAAGCAAAATTAACAGATTGGAAAAGGAAGCCCCACATCAACAGAACGGGAAACGAATTGTGAGGGGTATGCCAAAAGAAGGTGCGCAGAGCCACATTCATGTTATTGTCAGTCGCAAAGATTCCAGCAATTCTGTAAGCCTTTCCCCAGGGAGCAAACACAAAGCTTCAGAAGTAACAATGCATAATAAGTCCGTAAAAAGAGGCTTTGATAGGGACAGTTTCTTTGCGGCTTCGGAAAAGACGTTTGACAGGATATTTCAATACAAACGAAATTATGTAGAGACCTATAAAGCCAGAAAGACGTTGCTCAAAAATCCAAAATTATATTTCACTGTACTTTCAGGACTTCCTACGAACGAAAAGGCAATGGCCTATAAAATGCTTGCTAAATCTGGTGTTCCAATCATGAGCATCCCTACTAACAAAGTACAGTTGACGTTGAAAGCTATTAAGAAAATAAAGCAAGGTTTGAATAGAGCCATACAATCCAGTTCTATTGGCATATGAATATGTCTATAGCACATATCATTCTGTACATTATCATTCCAATATTACTGATGGGCATTGTTTTGTATGTGTTCTTTCACCAAGAGCGTTCAACGACAGCAGAAAAAAAATACAGGGTTCATTTCAAATTAAAAAATGGTAGCTTTCGAATAGACAACATTAAAAGAGGGGCTTCCATTATTGGAGCTGCGGGAAGCGGGAAGACAGAAAGTGTTATTTATAATTTTCTTCACCATTTTAGTCAACATAACTTTTGTGGCATTATACACGATTATAAAGATTTTGAGTTGACTGAAATCGCATACCCCCTTTTTCGGGATAAAGATGTTAAATTCTATACCATTGCGTTTGATGATATCCATTACCGGGTAAATCCCATTGCTCCAAGGTATTTACCGAATGAAGAAAGTGTCAATGAAGTATCCAAGGTGTTGATTGAAAATTTGTTGGAACAAAACCTTTCTGAATCTATGGGAAGCAATAAGTTCTTTACGGACGCTGTAGAAGGTCTGTTAAGTGGTTTGATTTGGAAATTGAAAACAGCACATCAACAGTATTGCACACTTCCCCATCTTATCGCTTTATTTCAATCAATGAACACAAAGAAGTTGGTCGCTTTTTTAAGTTCAGATTTAACCTCCAAAGCTATGGCAAGCGCATTTCTCAATGGTATAGCATCTGAAAAGCAAACCGCAGGGGTTAAAAGTACCTTGGCAAATGCCTTTAAAAAAATCAGTTCCCAAAAACTATTCATGATATTGTCTGCGGATGAAGTGCCATTGGATATCAATAATCCTCAAAACAAAGCGGTCATTTCCATTGTGAACAACCCACAATATGAATCGGCATATTCACCTATCATAGCAATGGTCGTGCACACCGTCGTTAAACAAATGAGCGTTAGAAATCGGGAAGCTGCTTTTATCTTGATGGAAGAGGCCCCAACAATCAAATTACTCAATATGCATCGTATTCCTGCAACTTTGCGAAGCTATGATATCGCTACGGTTTATGTCATGCAGGACAAAATTCAAAATGATATGCTTTATGGGGAAAAAGCCAGTAAAGCTATTTTGAGCAATCTGTCCTACCAATTTTTCGGGAAGGTCAATGATCCTGATACCGCCAAATATTATGAACGTTTTTTTGAACTGGTCAAGAATCCAACCAAAAGTATAAGCAAAGGAACAGGACTTTCATGGGATGCCAGAATTACCAAAGGTGAAAAGGAAGTTCCCAAACGTAGAGCGGATATTTTCTTCCGATTAAAGCAGGGCGAGTTTATTGCTTTTGCGGACGGAAAGGATAAAAAACTGAAATTCAAATTATTGCCGATAAAAAGGAGCAGGCCGAAAAATAAAGTCTCGTTCTCTGAAACGGAATTACAGATGGAATTTGAACGAATACATCGGGAGGCTAAAACTATACATAAGACTCCGGCATAGTGCCATAAGGGCGCTGGTTAGGGTGTTTTGTATGCTCAATAAGGGACAACAGTTTGCGAGGGGTAAAACCAGACCACTTTTTAACTTCCTTGACAAAGTGGTTTTGGTCATAAAAACCAAAAAAGAAAAAGTCGGAGGTTATTCCAGTTTTTAGGATTTGTTTTAAGGCAAGTCTACAGCGGAGCATCGACTGGACTTGTTTAGGGCTAAGTCCAGAATATCGCATTGTAATACGTTGAAGATGTCTTTGGCTTACACGAAGCAATTTGGATAGTTGAAGAGCTGATGTGGAAAAATGCCTTCCAATTACTATTGCCTTAATAAATCTGTTCCATAGGGAACGACCACTTTGGTCAACATCAAAGTTGAATTCCCCAATCTGTTTGCCAAGTTTATTGATAAATGAATTCAAGTTGGTTTCTTGAAATAAAGGTGTGAGCCAATTTGCAGTTGGAATTATTTCTTCCTGTAGGAAGGTTTTATTGGTCAGAAGCTGAGTTTCTTCTTTAAAAATTGGGAATGTACTCCCAAATTGGAAAGTGACCCCAAAAGTTAAATTCCCTTTAGGATGTACATATTCGGCGAAATTAGTACGAGGCCCTAAAATACAGGTGTCCTTAATGGATATGGCACCAATTTGATTATCCTTTACAGTATAAGGCGTTCCAAGAGTGAAAACCCAATTTACATAAGGGTAAGAGAACATGTATTCTGTTAAAGCCTTTTCTTCCGAATCAACATCCAGTAACCAAAAATGTCTTATGGTTTTATTTAGGTAAGCAGGAGGACTATATAGTTGATACATCTTTTAAAACGATAATTCTGGAAATTCACTCGTTTCAGTTCAGCATAACCTTAGCCTTTTTCTATTTCTCGATACGAATTAGTTCCATTGATTTGCAAGAAGTAAAATTACTGATTTTGACCTGTTTTTCATAGTAAAAGATGGACATGCAAAGAGTATGCAGAAGCAAAATGATATGAATCAAATTCCCAAGTCCATCTTGTACTATCCTAATTCATATCCTTTGGCAACATTTGTCCAAAAAAACATGGGCAACAAAAAAGCGACACAGAATAACAGTATTGACGAAATAATTGGAACACCTTTTCCTGGTTCTAAGAAGCATTATGCCATTACCGAGAAGGGGTGGAAAATTCCATTTAGAAAAGTACGGCAACAGCACACAAAAATTGCCAATAGTTCCGAAACTATAGCGAACCCTGATATTCTCATCTATGATTCGAGTGGTCCTTTTACCGACCCTGAAGTAGAAATCAGCTTATCCAAAGGCATTCCCAAGATCAGAAATTGGATTAAGGAATATAATAACCTTAACCGCTTAGAACAGTTGACCTCGGAATATGGCAACATGAGGTTACAAGAAGAAAGCTTGGAGAGCATCCGTTTTCCTAATCTTCGATTGCCTTTAAAAACGGCTAATGGTTGCCATACCCAAATGTATTATGCGAAAAAAGGAATTATAACGCCTGAGATGGAATATATCGCCATAAGGGAAAATGGTCTTATCAGTGATTATCCACAACATAACGGAAACTCATGGGGAGCGTCCATCCCTAAAAAGATAACACCTGAATTCGTTCGGGATGAAGTCGCCAAGGGGCGTGCTGTTATACCTGCCAACATAAACCATCCAGAATTGGAACCGATGATAATCGGTAGAAACTTTAGAACCAAGGTCAATGCCAATATCGGTAATTCCGTGGTAACCTCTTCCATTGAAGAAGAAGTCGAAAAATCAGTTTGGGCATGCCGTTGGGGAGCAGATACCATAATGGATTTATCCACGGGCGCAAACATCCACGAAACTAGGGAGTGGATAATCAGAAACAGTCCAGTACCGATTGGAACCGTTCCCATTTACCAAGCTTTGGAAAAAGTTGGTGGTAAGCCAGAAGACTTGTCATGGGAATTGTTTCGGGACACCTTGATAGAACAAGCCGAGCAGGGCGTGGATTATTTTACCATGCATGCAGGGGTTTTGTTACGCTATATTCCCCTCACCACTTCTAGGCTAACTGGAATCGTTTCACGAGGAGGCAGTATTATGGCCAAATGGTGTCTGGCACATCACAAGGAGAACTTTATCTACACCCATTTTGCCGAAATGTGTGAAATTCTGAACAAGTACGATGTAACCATTTCCTTAGGTGATGGCCTAAGGCCCGGTAGTATAGCCGATGCCAATGACAAAGCACAGTTTGCAGAATTGGAAACACTTGGAGAGCTTACCAAAATAGCCTGGGAACACAATGTACAGGTTATTATTGAGGGGCCTGGACATATCCCTATGCAATTGATAAAGGAAAACGTTGACAAACAATTGGAACTGACCCACGAAGCCCCGTTTTACACCTTGGGCCCACTTACCACAGATATTGCACCAGGGTATGACCATATCACGAGCGCTATTGGAGCCGCAATGATTGGGTGGTTCGGCACTTCCATGCTGTGTTATGTAACCCCAAAAGAACATTTGGGGCTGCCCAATAAAGAAGATGTCAAAGAGGGATTGATGGCCTACAAGATAGCAGCACATGCGGCAGATTTAGCCAAAGGTTTCCCCGCAGCACAGTACAGGGATGATGCCTTAAGTAAAGCTCGTTTTGAATTTCGTTGGGAAGATCAATTTAATCTAGGCTTAGACCCAATCCGAGCGCGAGAATATCATGATGAAACCTTGCCCGCAGAAGGTGCTAAAGTCGCTCATTTCTGCAGTATGTGTGGGCCTAAATTTTGCTCTATGAAAATAACCGAGGAAATCAGGGAGATGGCTAAAAATAAATCCATATCAGATGATAAAGTATTGGAAATTGGAATGAAAGATAAAGCCAATGAATTTTCAGACAAAGGCTCGTCCATCTATTTATGAAATTGCCAAAAACACTTTCAATTTCTGGGTTTGACCCCTCGGCAGGAGCAGGGATGCTTGCTGATATAAAAACGTTTCAAATGCATCAAGTATATGGGTTTGGAGTAATTACGGGATTGACATTTCAAAACGAATCGCAAATCACGGATGTTCGATGGTCATCCAAATATGAGCTTATTAGTCAACTTGATGTTTTGTTCAAGAGACATGCTATCAATGCAGTAAAGATTGGCGTGACGGAGGATGCCAAAATGCTACATTGGATAGTTGAATATTTAAGGAACCAGAAACATCATGTAACTATAGTTTGGGATCCTGTTTTTGAAAGTTCAAGTGGATTTGCTTTCTGGCATAGCGTTGATAGGAGTGCATTAGGTGTAGTCATAGACCAAATAAACCTTATTACACCCAATTTAGAGGAATATGGTAAAATATGGGACAAATCCAATGGCCATAATAGCTGTAGAGCAGCCGTATTAGTGAAAACGGCGGATGAGGACGATATGACCATTTTGGACAAACTGTTTTATGGAGACAAGTTGTACACCCTAAAGACCAAGAAATACAAAGGCCACAATAAGCATGGTACAGGTTGCATATTATCAGCAGGGATTACGGCAGGATTGGCAAAGGGCATGGAATTGGTGCAAGCGTATCACAATGCAAAAAACAGACTTAACGAATATATGTTGAGCAGTAAATCGCTACTGGGTACACATGAATAACAAATAAGATAATGAAAAACCATAAATACATTTCAAGGGTGCATTACATTACCCAAGACCACCCCGATAAATCGCACCAGCAGTTGGCATTGGAAGCCTGTATGGCAGGTGTGGATTTGGTACAGCTTCGACTTAAAAACAGAAGTCATTCTGAAGTTTTGGATATTGCCTTGGAAACCCAGAAAATCTGTAAGGAATATGGTGCTACTTTTATAGTCAACGATCATCTTGAAATAGCCAAGGAAATAAATGCGGATGGGGTGCATTTGGGGAAAAGTGATGAAAACCATATCACAGCTCGAAAACTCTTAGGAGATGATAAGATTATTGGAGGCACCGCTTATAATGAAAAGGAAGCGCTGCTGCTCAAATCAGCGGGAATTGTTGATTATATAGGTTTGGGAACATTCCGAAAAACGGAAACCAAGCCCGAAATAACGGATTTTTTATCTCTTGACCAGATTGGTCAATTGATTGAGTCCATCGGTGAATTAAATGATTCTTCCGTTCCAATTTTGGTAATCGGAGGTGTTGGGTTGGAAGATATAAGACCTTTATTGTCCAAAGGCGTTTATGGAATTGCCATTGCTTCGTTAATCAATCACAGTAATGATAAATTCCATATCATGAATGAAATCAGAAAAAATCTAAATCGCAAATATGTAATCAATGGATAATCAAAACTTCAGAACGGAAAGATTGCTGATTAGACCTACTGTAATGGAAGACGCGGAATTCATTTTTGCACTTATGAACACGCCTAAGTGGATTCAATACATTGGAGACAGGCAAATAAGAACAGATAAGGATGCCGAAAACTATATTAAGAAGAATATGATCCCGCAATTGGAAAGGCTGGGGTATTCCAATTACACGGTCATTCGAAAAACTGACAATGTAAAAATCGGGACTTGTGGCCTGTACGATAGGGAGGGTTTGGAAGGTATAGACCTTGGCTTTGCATTTCTTCCGAAGTACGAAAGGAAAGGTTATGCGTTTGAAGCAAGTCAGGCTTTAGTTGATAAAACAAAAAAACAATTTGAGATAGACTATTTAAGTGCCATAACGGTACCAGATAATATTGCATCTCAAAAACTATTAGAAAAACTGGGATTCGAATTTTTCAAGACCACTCAATTGAAGGGGTCGGAATTATTTGTATACAAAATCATTTTAAATGGGGAACACTAAGATTTATATCATTGGTTCAGGTGCCATAGGTAGGGCATTGGCCGTTTTTTTGAAACTGGAAGGAAAAGAAGTTATATTGGTAAGAGGAAGCGTTGACAACCTAAAAGAATCAGATGGGGTTATCTCAGTAAGGGATAATAAAAATCAAAGTTTCAAGGAAAATATCGCCACTATCACCTTCAGCAATTTAAAGGAGATAAATGGAATTGTTTTGATAACGACCAAAACATTTGCCAATGCTAAAATTGCTGAAAAACTAAGCGGTTTTAAAGGGGAATTTTCGATTGTGCTATTACAAAATGGTCTAAATATCGAAAAACCCTTTAAAGTTTTTAAAAATGTATTTCGTTGTGTGCTTTTCACGACCAGTCAAATAATCGATAATGGCCAGGTTCGTTTTAAAGCGGTAACGGCATCTCCGGTGGGAAGCATCAACAATAAAAATGAGAACCTAGAAGAAATAGTAAATTGTATCAATACGGAACATTTCACATTTAGGGAAGAGCGAAATATTGATCATTTTGTATGGAACAAGGCAATTATCAATTGTGCATTCAATTCCATTTGTCCTTTGTTGGAGGTAGATAATGGTATTTTTCATCGTAACGATGACGTGGCTTCCATAGCCAGGGTAGTCATCAAGGAATGTGTCAACCTATCTCATAAAATAGGTTTGAAATTGGACGAAACCGAAATTGAAAAAAGTTTATTGTTGATTAGTGAGCGAGCAGATGGGCAACTCATTTCCACTTATGATGACATTCGAAAAAAGAGGCGTACCGAAATAGAAAGTCTAAACCTGGAAATGGCTCGATTGGCTGAGTCGATAGGGGAGCCAGAAATCGTCCCTTTCACAAAAGCATTGGGCTTGACCGTGCTGGAAAAATCTAAATTAAGTTTATTGGAAAACTCAAATTGATGCCCAGTACTTTGCATGTCAAGAGCTTTTACAAATATTCTGAAAAAACTTGATAACGAGTTAGAGGTATTAGAATCTGAAACAGAAGATGTAATTCAAAAAGCAGAAAAGGGAATTAAAATAACAAGGCATTCTTTAGAAGTGCTTCGAGAACAGGTAAATGGCAAACAGTTTAAGGATAAAGCAACAGAGATTCATTTTTTCAAGAATATTTAAACCTCAAATATTCAGTAAGCTCATCTATTATGTCATGCTCTTCAATATAGAAAAAAAACGTCCCAGAAGCAGCCGGAAGACACAAGTAAAATATTTGAATAAGCATATCGATAAACTCCAGATTTATTTCCACGATAATCTGGAGTTTTATCATTTTTACCGTATTACCGTGAGAAATTTCAATTCACTGGATAAACATTATCTTTCACCCAACTTCCGCTCCCTAACCTCATCCAAAAACTCTGCCTCTGGAAAAGGAATAAGTTGAGCAGCTAGCTCTAAAACAGCCTGAATATTTACATCTGGTTCCGGAATATGAGAATGGTTAGCAGAATTCTGATTGTCCAACGCCAAAATGCAGACGTTGAGCAACGACTCCAACTTAAAAAGTAGGTCACGATAGTCCTTCACTTGTAGTTTGGAGACACCAAAACCATTTTTTTGGGGAGTAATCGAACTAAAATATGCCTCAAGCTGAAGTTCCATATGGGAAAGGTCTAGGATTTTGTTATTTTTCATGGAACAGGATTTGTAATATAATTATACGACAAATATAAAGAATTAAATCATTTGTCAATTTTTTGTATGACAAAAATGTCACATTATAAGTTGACATTTGTTTTGTGACAAAAGAAGAGCTGAAACAAAAGGTAGGGGAGCGTATTGTTCACATACGCAATAGTAAAGGTTGGAGTCAATCGGATTTAGCTAGAGCTTGTGGGAAAGACCGTCAAGCAATGGAAAAGCTTGAAAATGGCAAGGTAAATCCAACATTGTACACACTACTTGAAGTAGCCCAAGGACTTGGAGTGAAGCTATCCAAGCTGATAGATTTTTGAAATATAAAAAGCCACTTTTTAGGTGGCTTTTTTTGTGGAGCCGGAGGGATTCGAACCCTCGTCCAAACAAGCAATATCAATGCTTTCTACATGCTTAGACTTTGTTTGATTTTCGATGCACGACCGACCAAAGACCGCCTATCGTACACTTAGCTTCTTAAGGTTTTAGTGGTATTGCCAAAGCGAACAATACCCTTATGTTGACTTTTCTGGTGCTCCTAAACGGGTCGCCATCAACAAGGGCTACCCAGGAACATCTCGCTTCGCTACCTTGTAGCGACGAGGCAAATCCTACTATAATTCAGATTATGCGGCAAGAGCGTAATTATTATCGCCAATTAAAAGTGTGGAAAATGAGATTAACGAGCTGTATCCCAGCGCTCGACATGCTTACATTGCCATTGGTCTCGCTGTCAAAACCAGTCGGCCCCATAATGAGTTAGGTAAGCTTTGCTTACCGTAAACGAATTATGTCCTGAGCGTAGTCGAAGGACCAATTCATCCCATTGTTTTTTCAAAGAACTCTACCCTAAACGTGTTTTAGGGCCTGCCTATCTGCGGCAGTATACTATTTTGGGCGTTCCCCTCGCTAAAATGCTCGGGTCGGGCTGTCCGCTGTATCTTTTTACCGGTTCAAGTTGTAGAAAGAAAGTAAAAAGGATATCGCTTCCATCCCTAACGCGGGCGACAAAGCTAACATTTATCCATCAAAACAGAAAAAAGTTTGTGACACCTTAGCAATACCCTTATTTTAGGTCAATAATTATACCAGATTACCATGAAGTTCGGAATCATAAAAGAACGTAAGAATCCACCAGACAGAAGAGTGGTATTATCACCAGAAGAATGCCAAAATGTCCTTTCTCATTTTCCCAAAGCACAAATAGAAGTGGAATCCTCACCAATTCGTGTATTTAAAGATGAAGAATATAAAGAATTAGGTATTCCCGTTTCCCAAAATATCGATGATTGTGATGTGTTGCTTGGGGTTAAAGAGGTACCGATAGATGCGCTAATTCCCAATAAGAAATATTTCTTTTTCTCACATACCATAAAAAAACAGCCCTATAATCGAGATTTGCTTCGGGCCATTTTGGAAAAGAACATCGAGTTATATGATCATGAGGTCATTACCAATACTAAAGGACAACGCCTAGTAGCCTTTGGTCGCTACGCAGGTATTGTAGGTGCTTATAACGGTGTACGGACATATGGGATTAAATTCGATTTGTTTGACCTCCCAAAAGCGGAAACCTTAAAAGACCTGCAAGCATTAATTTCCGAATTAAGAAATGTTAGCTTACCCAATATCAAAATTTTATTGACAGGTAGGGGCAGGGTAGGAAACGGTGCTCGTGAAATGTTGGATGCAATGGGTCTAAAAAAGGTAAATGTAGCCGAGTATCTAAAAGATACATTCAATGAACCCGTGTATTGTCAAATAGATGCTTCGGAATACAACAAGCGTAAAGATGGCGTTCGTGGTAATAAAGCTGATTTTTTTGAAAACCCGCAGGAATATAAATCTAACTTTTTTCGTTTTGCCGAGGTAACGGACTTTTATATTGCAGGTCATTTTTATGGGGATGGAGCGCCTTATTTATATACTCGAGAAGATGCAAAACATCCAGATTTTAAGATAAAGGTTGTAGCGGATATTAGCTGTGATATAGATGGCCCTGTGGCTTCAACAATACAACCTTCTACGATTGCAGACCCAATTTATGGCTATGACCCACAAACCGAATCGGTAACGGATTTTAAAAAACCTGATGCAATTGCAGTAATGGCAGTGGATAATTTACCTTGTGAATTGCCAAGGGATGCTAGCAATGGTTTTGGAGAGGCTTTCTCCAAATATGTGATTCCAGCTTTTTTTGATAATGATGCAGATGGAATCCTGGAACGGGCTAGAATGACCCAAAAGGGAAAGCTCACCAAGCGTTACGATTATCTGCAAGACTTTGTCGATGGACTGGAATAGCCGTGCTTAATCGAAGAGTAGTAACAATTCATTATCCAATTGCTATTTTTTGTTATCTTGGGGATTCCTTAATAACCAAGTAAGTGAAATTCAACTGGGTAATTTCAGGAGATACCAATCCTGCCGTAAAAAAAGTCTGTATAGATTTAGAATATCGATTACGACCTAGAATCACCAAATTTCTCCTATCCCGATTGGATAGTGAACACCTTGATGATTTTTCCTGTTTTCATTTTGATGTCGATATCAAAAACCAATGGGTCTGGATTTCGGAAAAAACACCTCACGATTACATAGAAAAGATAAAAACCGACTTTGACAACGAGATAAACGGTTCCGCACTTTTCTCCGTAGCCTAATCGTTTTTAGTATCAATTTGCCATTGTATTATGGGATGTTGCTTTAGAGCTATATGAGCTCTCCATAAATAAAGGCTTCAATACAGTACCTGATTCTTTTCTTTTACCCAGCGAAGCATCGTAAAGACCATCCAAAAAAACAGCCCAAAAGCAAATGTCATTAACCAAGCCCTGGTTTCCATCAAGCTAGTTAAAATCTCTTGCGTCAGCAATTGTGGTCGAAATAGGATATCCCAAGAATTGAAACGAAGAAATCTACCCAGATAAATGCCGTATCCACTCAAGATACAGATACAAAAGATAATGAACAGTGCCCATTTTTCCTTAAAATGATATTGTAAAAAGCCAAATACATCGTTTAAGGATAGTATTCCGAACAACAGCCCATTAAAGGCAAAAACAAAAACAATAAAAAGGTCAAGCCATTTCCAGAAAGAATATTGACTTTGCAAGTGTATCAAGTCCGTAATAATGTAGGGAGCGTTTGGAAGAAGCACCAACCATGTAGCAAATAATGTTAAACGAAAAAAAGTATTTATCCTTCCATAGGAATACCAAAATACAGTTTGGGTCAATAAATAGGGTACTACGGCCAGAAATAAATTCCAGATTAAAAATGTATAAAAAAGAGAGCCCGTAATTACAACTCTTGTGGTTACCAATGCAATAGCGAATACTAATGAAAGTAACAGGCTTTTATAGTGTATGAACGTAAATAAAAGAATTCTACCCATGATAAATATATATGATGATATAGTATGCACCGCTCCAATATTGGAACGGTGCATGTAGATTTTTAGTCAGATTGTTGGGCACTTGTCCAATCGATTTTTCTTGAAGTAAACATGATGATGCCCAAAATGATAAACAATCCTATACTGCCTACTAGTAGCGCATAATCCTCCAATTGAATAATGACGAATATAAATGTGTAAAGACTCAACATAGAGCCGAATATGAGCAGGGTAAACTTCAGGTTTTTTAAGATGGACCTAGAATATAACGTAATCAAGGATACTACTGCCGTTCCTGAGACCAGATAGGCAAAAAGATAGTTTTTATGTTCTGAAATTGAAATGAGCAATGTGTAAAACATCACCAATGCTAAACCTATCATTAAATATTGGAAAGGATGAATGGCAATTTTACTGCTAATTTGGATTAGAAGAAACACCAATAAGGTCAGTCCTATGATCATGAGGCCATATTTACTGGTGCGCGATGTTTTTTGGTAATCGTCTACGGGTACCAAAAAAGCTGTGCCAAAAGAAGATTGGGATAAATCGGGCAATGTATCGAAAAAGTATTGCCCAAATTTGCGGTTGGTTTCCAAGACTTTCCATTTGGCCTCAAAACCATCTGGGGAAATCTTTTTCCCTTCGGTATCGGGCAAGAAATTACCATTAAAACTAGGTGAATGCCAGTTGGATTTCATGAAGACCTGCGTCTCTTTACCAACGGGGACAAACTGTAGGTTATGGCTTCCATTAACTTCCAGATTGGATTCAAAAGCTAAAGGTTGTTTTTGTAGCTCATCTAGATTTTTTAGAAAGCCCGACTCTAACGTATTCATGAAGGAATTGTCGAACTTGGGCTTTAAATCATAGGTTTCTTCCCCTGATTTAACCTGAATGGTATTCCGTATTCCTTTTAGGTTACTTGTTTTAAAAAGCAAGGTAGCCTTGTCCCAGAGAATATCTTCTTTGTTGATTTCTTTGCTGGAAAAATCAGGGTTGATGAATTTTCCGTCCATTTTTAGCATTGCCGTATATACTACAGATTCATAAATGCCACGCTCTAAAGGCTGTGTTTTTACTTTGGAATCAATATTGAGTTCTCCTGGGAAGAAATACGCATTATGTTTTTGAGCTTTTAGGGTCTTTAGAAATGTTTTGGTCTTCTCATCAAATACTTTTTCTTCAATATAGGTTTGGTAGGGAACTTTTAGAATAGGACCGTAGACCACAACTTCCTTGCCCCATTTTGTATTGATTTCTTCAACCACTTCTGTTTGCCGATACCCTCTTTCCCGTATCAAATCGCCAACGAAACCCAGGGGAATCAATAGTATTAGAATTAAAAAGCCAACGGTAATCATTTTGGCGGTAATCGAATTTTTAAACCAGTTTCCAATTTTTTGTTTTTGTGATGTCATATTTTTTAATTTAAAGTACTTTGTATTTCAAAGTGAATTGATAAAAAAATTAATTTTGATTTTTGATGATGTTTTCCAAGGCTTCAATATGTTTTTTGAAGGATAACTTTCCCAATGGGGTAGCAGTATATCTTGTATTGGGTTTCTTTCCAATAAAGGATTTTTCAATTTTGATGTATTCAGCTTTTTCCAACGTTTTTGTGTGACTCGCCAAATTACCATCGGTGACGTTCAACAGTTCCTTTAGCCGATTAAAATCAACTTCTTCGTTCACCATAAGAATGGACATTATGCCCAGCCTTATACGGTGGTCAAATAATTTGTTTATGTTGTCTATGAGCCCCATGTTAAGCTTTGGCTTCTTTTAGATACATTAAACTGCCATAAATAATGTGCAGTACCCCAAAACCAAGAACCCAGAACCAAAATCCGTAGCCTGGGAGGGCAGCGCATAATAATCCAAGGACTATTTCGGAGTACCCTAAATACTTTACCTTACCAATGGTATATTTTGAGGCGTTTACCAAAGCAAGCCCATAGAAAATCAACATGAGCGAAGCCGTTAGTCCATAATGTTGGCTATTTAATTTTATTAGAATATAGATGCCTCCTGTTATTAAGGGCACAAGAAAACTTACCAAGAGTCTTTTAGTGGTAGCGTCCCAAATTTTCTCGTTATTCTTTTTCGCTTTTTTGGTCGTGAGCAGGTAGGCAGAAACAAAACTAAGAACTGCAACTGCAATTAAGATGGCTATGAGCATTCTAAAGTTCCAACTGTGAAGAATTACATAGTCACTGTTTCTGGGCAATAAAAATAGATAAGCAGCAACTGCGCCTATGATTGCATAGATACCCGCCAATATTCCAGATAGCCCGCTCAATGAGATGAAACGGGAAGATTTATTCATTAAATCCTTGATTTGGGATATGTCTTCTAAGTATTTTTTTGATTCCATTTTAAAGTACTTTGAAATTCAAAGTTAAAATATTATTTGGATTCAAAACCCATTTTTTTGATTTTTCGATAAAAATCATGTTATTTTTGATTTGTGAACCCTGCCGAAGAATACATCCTGAGTCGAGATGAGCCTTATCGTAGTATATTATTGCACCTTAAGGCAGTAATTGAATCGGTTATTCCAGAAGTTGTTATGAAATATAAATGGAGAATCCCCTGTTTTTATGTGGATAAACACTCTATTTGTTACCTTAATGCTTCCTATAAGGGAAAATTCGTGGATATCGCTTTTTGGAATTCCGCCCACCTCACCAAACACACTGCATTGATGTTTTCTGAAAAACGAAAAGTGGTCAAGTCCTTTCGGTATTCAACTCTGGAAGAAATCAATGATGAAATTCTTATAGAGGTTTTGGAAGAAGTATATTCCTTAAGGGAAAAAGGTTTTTACAAAAGAGATAGCTGAAAAAACGATTCAAATTCACTTAAAACTAAAGGTCTGACCCGAATTGCACTAATTTTCACAAATTGAATAGTTAATCATTTGGTACGTTTATGCTGATTATTTCTGAAAAAGCAGAAAGCGGTCAAATCTTTTGGGCATGCAATTTTCAGAGAAATCAACAATGAAACTCTGATAAAGGGCTTGTATGAAAGGTTTTTTAATTCGCGTCAATCCGTGAAATTAGTGTCAAATACTACCCAACACGAATTACACTGGTTCTCACGAGTCAAAACTGTTTACCGTTTTTCTCAGCGCCACTAAATCAGTCAACAGTTTTTCAAGTAAACTTAAATCCAACATATTGGCCCCATCGCTTTTTGCATTGGAGGGGTCAAAATGTGTTTCCATAAAAAGTCCATCAACACCAGCTGCAATTCCTGCACGTGCCATGGTTCCGATAAGTGCGGGTCTTCCACCCGTAACTCCAGAGGATTGGTTGGGCTGTTGAAGGGAATGGGTCACATCCAAAACCACGGGAGCATATTGCTTCATGGTTGGGACTCCCCTAAAATCGACAATCATATCCTGATAGCCGAACATGGTGCCACGATCTGTTATCCAAGCTTTGTCACTCCCCGAATCCTTTACTTTGTTCACGGCATGTTGCATACTTTCTGGACTCATAAACTGTCCTTTTTTCAAATTGACCACTTTTCCCGTTTTGGCCGCAGCAACTACGAGGTCGGTCTGGCGAACCAAAAAAGCGGGTATTTGCAGTACATCAACGTACTCGGCCGCCATATCGGCATCAGCGATTTCATGAACATCCGTTACTGTAGGTACCTTGAAAGTTTCGGAAACCTTTCCCAAGATCTTCAACGCTTTTTCGTCTCCAATTCCTGTGAAAGAGTCAATTCGGCTTCTGTTCGCTTTTTTGAAACTTCCCTTAAATACATACGGAATCTCTAATTTGTCTGTGATGGTGACCACCTTTTCAGCTATTCTTAGTGCCATTTCCTCACCTTCGATAGCGCAAGGCCCCGCAAGCAAAAAAAAGTTGTTGGAATCGGTATGTTTAATTTGGGGAATGCGTTGAAGTTCCATAAAAAATCAAAATTTATAGCAAAAGTACTGCTTTTGATGCATTCAAGTAATGATCACAATGTGAAAGCAAGAAGTGGTAAATCATCTATACTATATCGTTTGGGCCAAACCTGAAAAAACATAACATAACATTAATTTAATACGTACTGAATTTGATGCACAAGCATGATAAGTATTTTTGGCTACCATTAATTAACATTTTTTTATATGAAACAAAAACTACTCTTTTTCTTTTTTATTGGATTGTTATGCATGACAAATGTCTTGGGACAGTCTGTGTTTATCAACGAAATCCATTATGACAATGATAGTACGGATATTGGGGAAGCTATTGAAATTGCTGGACCTTCCAATACCGATTTATCAGGCTGGGAACTAGTCTTGTACAATGGTTCCAATAGCAGTGTTTACAATCAGGTAGCGTTATCGGGTTCTATTCCAAATCAACAGAATGGCTACGGTACAGTCTTGATTACTTTTCCGACCAATGGTCTTCAAAATGGCGCTCCAGACGGTGTTGCACTTGTAGATAACACGAACAACGTTGTACAATTTCTAAGTTATGAAGGAACTTTTACCGCGGTTGGTGGTGTCGCGGATGGTCTTTTGAGCACAGATATTGGTGTTGCTGAGTCTCCAAGCACTCCCGTAGGTGCATCCTTGACTTTGACAGGTACAGGGTTTTTCTATGAAGATTTTACATGGGAAGTCGCACAAAACAACAGTTACGGCGCAATAAATGCTGGACAAAGCTTTGGTGAACCAATTTTAGCACCTATTATCAACGAATTTGTTTTTAACCATACGGGTGGAGATACTAATGAATTTGTTGAAGTTTTTGCACCTGCCAATACTGGTTTGAGCAGTTTTTGGCTTCTGGAAATCGAAGGTGATTCCAATAGTCCGGGGACAATCGATGAAGTGATTCAATTGGGTACTACTGATGCTAATGGATATTTCACAACAGAATTTTTAGCCAATGCATTTGAAAATGGAACGGTGAGCTTATTGCTGGTTTCTAATTTCACGGGTAATGTTGGAGATGATTTAGATACTGATGATGATGGGATTCTAGACGCTACGCCATGGGAAGCTATTTTAGATGACATTGGTGTAAATGATGGTGGTTCAGGTGATTTTAATTACAGCCAAGTTGTATTGTCACAAGGTTTTGATGGAATTTCATTTACTGTGGGTGGAGCTTCAAGAATACCCAATGCTACAGATACCGATAATGCTTCGGATTGGGTCCGAAACGATTTTGATGGGCAGGGCTTGCCCGATTTTCCATCCGCAGTTGCAGATAATGGGGAAGCTATAAATACTCCAGCAGCTGAGAATGAAACTGCTTTAGTGGTTGGACCGGTATCTGTTCTTATCAATGAATTGGATGTAGATACCCCAAGCACCGATACACTGGAATTTTTGGAACTCTATGATGGTGGCTCGGGAAATACGGCATTGGATGGTTTGGTGCTCGTACTGTATAACGGAAATGGCAATGCTAGCTATAATGCAATAGATCTAGACGGATTTAGTACAAATGCCGAAGGCTATTTTGTGATTGGAAATGCTGATGTTCTTAATGTGGACCTTGTTGTAGGTTCCAATGCATTTCAAAATGGTGAGGACGCCATAGCACTTTATGTGGGTGATGCTACTGATTTTCCATCTGGAACTCCAGTGACCACAGATGGTTTGGTCGATGCTATTGTTTATGGAACAGATGACCCAGACGCTACGGAACTATTGGTTTTGCTCAACGAAGGGCAATTGCAGCTCAATGAAAACACCAATGGTGATAAGGATAATGAATCTATGCAACGTATTCCCAATGGTGATGGAGGCGTAAGAAATACGGATGCTTATGTGGTCAAGACCCCAACACCCGGTACTGCAAACGATGCTGTTGTAAATCCGGGGGAAATCATTTCAATAGCTGATGCGAGAGCGATTACAGAAGGAAACGTTGTTACGATTACGGGAATATTGACTGTATCCGATAATTTTGGAGGACCTGCCTATATTCAGGACGATACCGGTGCCATCGCCATTTTCGATGCAGCAGTGCATGGTGAAGGAGTTTTTGCAGTTGGTGATTCCATAACGGTCACGGGTACGCGTTCTTCGTTCAGGCAATTACAGCAATTGAATCCTGTGGCCAGTGTTGAAAAAAATCCTCAACCCACAGAAAGCATTGAGCCAAGAGTTGTCACGTTAGCAGAATTGGGTAATTATCCCGGAGAATTGGTACAAATACAAAATGTAAGTTTTCCCAATCCGGGCGATTTATTCTTTGGAAATTCCAATTATTCCGTTACCGATACCAGTGGTTCTGGGGAGTTGCGTTTGGATAATGATGTCGCCGATTTAGTAGGAAAGGTGCAACCAGATTCTTGTGGAACTGTTACGGGTGTAGTTGGACGGTTTGAGGATACTTTTCAGTTGCTACCAAGGTCGTTCGAAGATGTACCATGTGCTGAAACTTTTGTGCCACCCGGGGACAATCTTGGTATTCCCAAAGATGAAACTTTTGACGTAGTGACCTGGAACATTGAGTGGTTCGGTGACGAAGGTAATTCTCCCGCTGCGGGCAATCCGCTTTCAGATGCCATTCAGCGCGACAGCGTGTTGACAGTTTTGAACCAATTGGATGCCGATGTGTATGCCGTTCAAGAGATTGCGGATGATACCCTTTTTGCCGAATTGGTAGGACTTTTACCAGGATATGATTTCGTGCTTTCCGAAGCAGTTTCCAATCCTACTGGGACGCCTCCTTTTCAGAAAGTCGGGTTTATTTACAAAACGGAAACTGTGAATCCTGTGGCTACTAGGCCACTTTTACAATCCATACATCCGTTGTACAATGGTGGTGACGATAGTGCGTTGGTTGATTACCCTAGTGAAACCGACCGCTTTTACGCAAGTGGCAGGTTACCATTTTTAATGACCGCCGATGTTACCATTGATGGAGTGACCGAGCAATTGGATTTAATCGCATTGCATGCAAGGGCCAACAGTGGTACTGACGCACAGAACCGTTATGATATGCGTAAATATGATGTGGAAGTGCTCAAAGATTCCTTGGATGTGCAGTTTGCAGATAGAAAATTGATTCTTCTAGGCGATTATAACGATGATGTGGATGAAACCGTAGCCGATATTCCTTCAACACTTACCAGTTTTGAAGAATATGTAAACGATACAGAAAACTACCGTATTATTTCATCGCTTTTGAGTGAGCAAGGGTTTCGCTCCTTCGTTTTTAGGGAGAATATGATAGATCATATTGCTTACACCAATGAACTTTTTGAAAATTATATCGAAGAATCCGTCACGGTGCATTACGAAGTTTTCGATAACGATTACTCCAGCACTGCCTCTGACCACTTTCCAGTATCAGCGCGGTTCCAGTTAAAGGGATTGACTCTGGACAACATCGCTACAGTCGATGTAAGTTGTAATGGTGACGAAGATGGAAGTATTACGGTTGAGGTTTCAGGGGGAGTTGCCCCATATGAATATTTATGGAGCGATGGTCAGATAACCGAAACAGCAATAGATTTAAAATCAGGTGAATATTCGGTCATTGTAACCGATGCATTGGATAATTCAATCTTATCCGAAACCATTGTCGTTTCAGAACCCGAAGCTATCGATTTTAGTGTTCCTGAAGATGCGAAGGTATATCTGGGATATCGAAAAGCAGAATGTACCAACCTTTCGGTGAGCAATATCATAAATGCACAAGAAGTATACACTATAGTATGGAGTACTGGGGAAACTAGTGAAGAAATCACCGTTTGCCCCAAAGAAAATACTACGTATACGGTCACAGTAACTGATGAGAACGGTTGTAGTACCACAAAGGAAATTGTGGTTGAGGCCGTTGATGTCAGCTGTGGTTCAAATCGATATTTTTCTAAAGTTCAGATCTGCTTCAATGGGCGTTCTTACTGTGTCTCGGAATGGGCGGCACAATGGTACCTTAAAAAAGGTGCGGTATTGGGAAGCTGTGATGGTGCCAACGTACCTGTTTTTTCAAAAGTGTATTTAGTTAGGAATCCTGTATTCAATGAAGCAAAGTTATATATTGACAGTAAAGAAGCTGTTGTAGCTGATTTTGAGCTGTATGATCTTTTTGGAAGATTGGTTCTTACTTCATCGCAAAATGTAACGGAAGGAAAATCTTTTGTACGATTGGACGTTTCGCAACTACGAAGAGGCCTTTATTTCTTGAAACCATCAGTCGATGGACAAGTTCAAAAAACAATACGTCTACTTAAATGGTAAGTAGTAGACTAGCCTATTGAGATTGTATCAATAAGCTGAAATTTTTGGTAAAGCCCCAAAACCTAATTATTTGGTTTTGGGGCTTTTTATATTGGATAATCTATTTAAGATTGTTTCTTTTTAGACCATCCTTTTATCGAGGTATTAGTGAAGTATTGAACTTCCTATAAATCAATAAGATAAAAATAACATTTGATAAGGTGTACAAGTAGAGAAATCGCAGTATCTTTGCGGGCTTAAAAAATAGGTTATGTCCAAAATCAAGAATATCGCAATCATTGCACACGTTGACCATGGTAAGACTACTTTGGTTGATAAAATCATGTTTCACTGCCAGTTATTTCGTGATAATGAGAACAAGGGTGATTTGATTCTGGACAATAATGATCTAGAAAGGGAGAGAGGAATTACCATAGTTTCTAAAAACGTTTCCGTAGTTTACAAGGATACCAAAATAAATATCATCGATACCCCTGGTCACGCCGATTTTGGAGGAGAAGTAGAACGTGTACTGAATATGGCCGATGGTGTCTTGTTATTGGTGGATGCTTTTGAGGGACCCATGCCACAGACAAGATTTGTATTGCAAAAAGCGATTGATTTAGGGCTAAAACCATGTGTGGTCATCAATAAAGTAGACAAGGAAAACTGTACACCAGAAGAAGTTCATGAAAAAGTTTTTGACTTGATGTTTGAACTTGGTGCGGAGGAATGGCAATTAGACTTTCCAACGGTATATGGTTCGGCAAAACAAAACTGGATGGGCGAAGATTGGCAAAAGCCAACTGAAAATATAGAGCCCTTGTTGGATATGGTCATTGAGCATGTTCCTGAGTTCAAACCACAAGAAGGTAGTACTCAAATGTTGATTACCTCATTGGATTTTTCATCTTTTACTGGGCGTATTGCTATTGGTAGGTTGACCCGTGGTAGCTTAAAAGAAGGACAGCAGATTTCTTTGGTAAAACGCGATGGAACTACCGTAAAATCAAAAATCAAAGAGCTTTTTACTTTTGAAGGTCTTGGACGTCAAAAAGTACAACAAGTCAAAACGGGAGATATCTGTGCAATAGTAGGCATGGAAAGTTTTGAGATTGGGGATACTGTTGCGGATTTAGAGAATCCTGAAAAACTACAAACCATCGCTATTGATGAACCTACGATGAGTATGCTTTTCACCATTAACGATAGTCCATTTTTTGGTAAAGATGGGAAGTTCGTCACCTCTAGACATATTAAAGAACGTCTAGAAAAAGAGCTTGAAAAAAACCTTGCGCTACGAGTTAACGAAACAGACAGTGCCGATAAATTTATGGTTTTTGGACGTGGTGTACTGCATCTTTCTGTTTTGATAGAGACTATGCGTAGGGAAGGTTATGAACTTCAAATTGGCCAGCCTCAAGTAATAATTAAAGAAATTGATGGTGTAAAATGTGAACCAGTAGAGCATTTGACCATTGATTTGCCCGAAGAAGTTTCTGGAAAGGCCGTGGAGATGGTATCTATTAGAAAAGGGGAGATGACCAGTATGGAAGCTAAAGGGTCTCGTATGCTATGCGAGTTCATGATTCCATCGAGGGGTATTATAGGATTGCGAAATCAATTACTTACCGCGACAGCAGGAGAAGCAATTATGGCGCACCGTTTTCTTGAATACCAACCTTTGAAGGGAGAAATAGCTCAAAGGCAAAATGGATCTTTGGTTTCTATGGAAAATGGAACTTCTATTCCTTATTCAATCGATAAATTACAGGAAAGAGGTAAATTCTTTATTGATCCAGGGGAAGGAATTTATGAGGGACAGGTAATCGGTGAGAATTCGCGTGGTGATGACATGACGGTGAACGTAACCAAGACCAAGAAATTATCCAATGTGCGTTCATCTGGTGCAGATGACAAGGCTAAAATAGTTCCTGCCATTAAGTTTTCGTTAGAGGAGGCTTTGGAATATATTCAGAAAGACGAGTATGTAGAAGTAACGCCAAATCATCTTAGATTACGCAAGATTTTCTTAAAAGAAGTGGATAGAAAACGAAATAAAATAGATTAGCCCAAATGACCATGGTGTTGTTCGCGTAAGCAAGCAACAGCGGCACCAATAATCCCGGCGTGGTTCATAAGTTCCGCTTTAACAACATCAGTTTCAATGGTAATCAAGTGGTTAAACTCTTTCCATTTCTTTGAGGTGCCTCCGCCTACGATAATCAGGTCAGGTGAAACGATAAGCTCTACCAATCTTAGAAATTTATTAAAGCGTTTGCCCCATCTTTCATAAGAAAGGTCTTCTCGTTCTTTGGCAGAAGCAGCGGCCCATTCTTCAATTTTCTTGTGTTTCTTATAAGGAATTTGCCCAAGTTCAAAGTTGGGAAGTAATATACCGTTATAAAAAGCACCACTACCTAGACCAGTACCAATGGTAATCATAAGTACCAGACCATTTTTTCCCTTGCCTACACCATAATTCATGGAAGCATATCCCGCAGCATCGGCATCGTTTAATACGGTAAACTCATTGCCGGTAACCTTTGTAAATAGTTCATCAATATTTACATCGACCCAACTAGGGTGGAGATTTCCAGGTGATAAGCAGATTCCATTCTTAACGATTGTTGGAAAACCACAACCTACAGGGCCATTGTACTTAAAGTGTTCAACGATTTGGGATATGACTTTGGCCATATCTTCTGGTTTTCTTGAACTTGGGGTAGGGATACGATGCCTTTCTGTCAACATTTCTCCAGTTTCGGCGTTTACCAGTGCACCTTTAATACCAGATCCACCAATATCAATACCAAGAATTTCCATAAATTGGTTAATTATTTAGTTTAACAAATAAACGAAAAACTTTTGGCGGTGAAAAAGGTAACCTATTAACAATATTTAATTAGTTGTTAACTTTCCTTCTTCGGTGGCTGTATGTAATAATCAATGGAGTTGAGTGAATGATTTGGATCAATGATATCTAAGATTTTATCAATGGCCTTGCCAAAACCGGTCAATGTATCCAATTGCTTGTTCTTTCCAAGGGCACTTGAAATGGTCTCGTCCCTATTTCCAAATTTATATCCACCCTCTTTTATCCATAGCAAATTAAATAAGTGCTGCATGATAACATTACCCAATTGATCTACTGAAATTGCCATTTCTAGACAGAACTCGCCTACGCCTCTTACTCCTTTCGTAAATAGTTGCTGAAAAATACCGTAAACTAGACCAAGTGGACCTGTAAGTAGCGTTAAGACAATTGAAATTAAAAAAAGAAGTATTCCAATAAAAGGATTGGTTTTTTTATCTTTTTTGCAGTCCTGTTTTTTTAGAATCATGATGCAGTTGCTTTTTGAATAACCTCAAAGACTTTGCTCCCATCGCATTTTAATGTTTTGTGAGGGTACTTCAATATCAATGCATAATCATGGGTTGCCATGATGATAGTTCGTCCATTTTGATTGATGTCTTGCAGAACCTTCATGACCTCCACACTGGTTTGTGGGTCCAGGTTCCCTGTAGGTTCGTCTGCGAGAATTAATTCGGGGTCGTTAAGCAAGGCCCGCGCAATCGCAATTCGTTGTTGTTCTCCTCCCGAAAGTTCATGCGGAAATTTAAAACCTTTGGTCTTCATGCCCACTTTATCCAAAACCTCTTCGATCTTGTTATCCATTTTAGTTGCATCCGTCCATCCAGTTGCTTTGAGCACAAAACGTAGATTGTTATTGATGTTTCGGTCAGACAACAATTTGAAATCCTGAAAAACGATACCCAATTTTCTTCGTAAGAACGGAATTTCTTTTTCTTGAAGTTTTTCCAAGTCGAAATCCACTACACTGCCAGAACCTTGTTTTAGGGGAAGGTCTGCATACAAAGTTTTCATGAAGCTACTTTTGCCGCTTCCGGTTTTACCAATAATATATACAAACTCTCCCTTCTTGACCTCCAAGGATATATTGTTCAAGATGAGGTTTTCATTTTGGAATACGGCTACGTCCTGTAGTTTTAGAATTGTTTCCGACATATTTTCGTTTTGAAAAATAAAGGTACTAAGTTCTAAATTTATAGCACGTTAAGCGTTTCCAAATTTTGCTTCCTAACTTTACAATATACTTTGGCTTAAATTTTGACGTTATGTTAAAAGTCAATCGAGAACAGCGTAGAACACTATGAATCGAAAAAACCTCATCATTTTCCCGATATTTTTGGGATTTCTCTTTACTGCCATTTCCCAAGAGACCAAATTATTTTATCATGAAGATAAGGCGTATCAAGATGCTTTAGCACTTTATAATTCTCAACAATACCAAGCAGCACAGACTATTTTTGAAAAGGTCAAGGTCGAAACAAAAGACCATGAGACCGAAGCAAATAGCGCGTATTACGCTGCTAATGCCGCCATTCGCCTAAGCCAGCGTGGAGCAGATAAAAAGATGGAAAGCTTTGTGGAAAGTTACCCGACCTCTACCAAAAGGAACTCGGCGTTTTTAGATGTAGCCGATTATTATTTTGAAACTGGAAAATATCCATATGCACTAAAGTGGTACAAAAAGGTGGATCAATCCACCATGTCCAAAAAAGATAAAGAGCGTTTTAACTTTAATAATGGATATTCATTATACGCATCGAACAATCCCAAAGCGGCGGAACGTTATCTAAGTAAGGTAAGTAACTCACCAAAATATGGATCACAGGCAAAGTATTACTTAGGGTATATTGCTTACGAACAGGATGATTACGATAGTGCAAGTGAACGTTTTGATCAAATCACGGACCCTGAACTTCTCAACGAGAAATTGTCGTATTACCAAGCAGACTTAAATTTTAAATTGGGCAATTTTGAAGAAGCGATTGCCATGGCAAAAAAACAATTGCCAAAGTCCGACCGAAAGGAAGTATCCGAGCTCAATAAAATTATTGGTGAAAGCTATTTCAATCTGGAACAGTACCAGGAAGCGATTCCCTATTTGGAAAAGTATCGAGGGAAACGCGGAAAATTCAATAATACTGATTATTATCTTATTGGATATGCCCATTACAAAAAAGGCGATTATGAAGCTGCGGTGCAACAATTCAATAAAATCATTGGAGGTACTAACAGTGTTTCCCAAAATGCATACTACCATTTGGCCGAATGCTATCTGAAATTGGATAAAAAACCCGAAGCATTGAATGCTTTTAGGAATGCTTCCCAGATGGATTTTAGTGCAGAAATTCAAAAAGATGCCTTTTTGAATTATGCCAGATTGAGCTATGAAATCGGTAATGCCTATGAACCTGTTCCGCAGGTATTGACAACCTATTTAGAAAAGTACCCCAAAGACGAACATCAGCAAGAAATTCAGGAATTGTTGGTGGATTCATACATTACATCCAGGAATTTTGAGGGTGCGATGCTTCTTTTGGAGGAAAATAGGGGGTATGCTAGCAAAGAGACCTATCAAAAAGTAGCGTTTTACAGAGGTGTTGAATTGTTTATGGATGGCGATTACGAAGCGGCTTTAGGACGATTTTCAAAATCACTTAAAAATGCCGAAAACCAAAGTTTTGAAGCGCGAGCCCTGTATTGGAAGGCGGAATCTGCTTACCGATTGAATCGGTTTGATGAGGCGCTTACGGACTTTAATCGATTTGAAAAGCTTCCAGCCGCCCAAAATCTAGAGGAATACCAAGACATCGATTATAATTTGGGATACTGTCATTTTAAATTGAAGGATTATGCAAGTGCCATCACTAATTTCAAAAGTATCACTAGTTCTAATATAGATAATACCGAACGACTCAATGATAGCTATCTACGTTTAGGCGATAGTTATTTTGTGACGAGTCAATATAACCCTGCCCAAAATGCTTACAACGAGTCATTACGATTGAATGGCGCAGAACAGGATTATGCAGCATTTCAAAAGACATTATGCAGTGGTTTTTTAGGGGATACTTCTGCTAAAATCGATGGGTTGAACAAATTTTTGATCAGCTACCCAAAATCTTCACTACGGGATGATGCATTATTTGAGCTGGGTAATTCTTATATCAAAATGAATGAAGAGGCAACAGGTTTAAAAACATACGACAGGCTTCATGAAGAATTTGCTACAAGTAAGTTTGCGCCTAGGGCAATGCTTCGCCAAGGATTGGTGCACTACAACGCCAATAGAAATGATCAAGCTCTGACCAAATTAAAAGGAGTCGTTCAAAAATACCCAAATACCCAAGAAGCTAAACAAGCGGTGGCAACTGCTAAATTAGTGTATGTAGATGAGGGCAGGGTAAGCGAATATGCAACATGGGCAAGAAGCTTGGACTTTGTAGAAGTAACGGATACAGAACTGGATAACGCCAGTTTTGAAGCTGCGGACAGAAAATATATTGAAGGCAAAACTGATATGGCCATCAATGGGTATGAAGCATATCTAAAGGAATTTCCGAATGGACTCCATGCGCTAAATGCGAACTTTAACCTGGCACAACTATATTTTTCTAAGGGAGAAAAGGAAAAGGCACTGCCAAAGTACAAATTCGTTGCCGATAGCAATGGGGAGTTTACGGAACAAGCACTTACTAGGGTTTGCGAACTTTATATTGGCAAACAAGATTATGATAGTGCCCTTCCTTATCTAGAACGATTGGAAAATACAGCTGAGATTTCACAGAACAAGACTTTTGCGCAATCCAACCTAATGAAGGGGTATTATGAAAAAAGGAACTACGACCTAACCATAGCATATGCAGAGAAAGTCTTAAAAGCTACAAAAATCGATAATCGTATTAAGAGCGATGCGCAAATCATGATTGCCCGTTCGGCCATTGCTACCAATGATGAGCAGCTGGCAGATACTGCTTATAAAGAAGTAAAGAAAATTGCGATTGGCGAAATGGCTGCGGAAGCATGGTACTACGATGCCTATTTTAAAAATAAAGACCAAGATTTTGAGGCTTCGAATACTTCAGTGCAAAAACTGGCTAAGGATTATGCCTCTTACAAAAAATGGGGTGGAAAAGGATTGGTACTCATGGCAAAGAATTTTTACGCCCTGGGAGACGCCTTTCAAGCAACCTACATTTTGGAAAGTGTAATTTCCAATTTCTCCGAATATGAGACCATAGTTGCAGAAGCCAAAGGAGAACTTGCTATAATCAAAGCACGTGAGGCACAAAGTAATTCTTCAGTAGACCCTAACGGGAACTAAATTGAGACACACCATGTACAAAAAACATAACTGCATATTTATCCTATTATTTTTGAGCCTTTGGGGAGCAGTTTCAGCTCAGGAAACTGAAACTGATAGTATTGGTACCGAAACGGTCACTGTGGTAAAACCTTACTCACCGACCGTTTCAGATGCCTTTAAATTAAAATCAACGCCCAATCTGAATGATTCTATTGTACTACAGAAGAAAAAAATCAATTATAGTATTTTTTCGGTACCTGTGGCTTCAACCTTTACGCCCGCAAAGGGAAAAGCTTCTCGTGTAAAAAAAACATCACCACCTACGCTTTACAATTCGTATGCATCCGTTGGTTTGGGAAACTTTAATAACGCTTTGGTGGACTTTTATACCAGTCGCGAATTTAGTAGGGGTGAAGATTTGTTGGATTTTGGGTTAAATCACAATTCTTCCAGAGGTGCCATTGAATCCACACCTTTGGATGCTGACTTTTACAATACTAAACTTGATGTTTCGTATGCAAAGAAGGATAGGGATTTGGACTGGGGTGCGAGTGTTGGCCTCCAGCATCAATTGTACAATTGGTACGGTATCGAAAATGATGCTTTTGATGAGACCATAATTGCCGGTATAGATGCAACTCAGAATTATTTTAATGCACAGGCAAAAGCACATTTAAATCTTGAAGATTCTTTTTTTAAAAGTGGAACCGTTTTGGTGAGGAGATTTTGGGATGCTACGGATTCGGGAGAGAATCGCGTTGTTTTTCAACCCATTATTGAATTGCCTGTTACAGAGGAAATAGTTACCATAAGTGCTAAACTGGATTACGTTAGTGGAAGTTTTGAGAATGCATCCTTGAATAATACAACAAATGAAACGGGAATAGATTACAGCCACTTCCAAGTTGGTGTAACCCCAAGTTTGCAAATGCTTCGGAATGACCTTACTTTAAATTTGGGAGCCAATCTCGTCTATGGAATGGATACAGAAAACAGCGAAAGCAACTTCTATATTTATCCTGCGGTTACGGTATCATATCGCTTGTTGGACGAAACGGTTATTGCCTATGGTGGGGTAGAAGGTGAGCTGCATCAGAATTCATATTTTGACTTTGTAAACGAGAACCCCTTTGTTTCACCGACTTTGTCAATTCAACCCACCGACCAACAATATGAAGGGTATTTAGGTTTAAAAGGACAGCTGGTGTCCAATGTCGGGTACAATATCAAAGGTTCGTATACTGCCGAAAACCGAAGGCCTTTGTTTTTGCTGAACCCTGAGAATTTGGCTAGGGAAGATGAAGGCGATTATTTCTATGGGAATTCGTTCCAGGTATTTTATGATGACATAAAAACACTGGGCGTTTTTGCTGAGCTAAATGTTGACGTCAACCGTAATTTCACCATGGGTATTAATGCTGAGTTCTACGATTACGATACCGAAACGGACAATCCAGCTTGGAACCTACCCAGTATCAAAGGCTCTTTGTTTATGGATTATCAAATTGATGAAAAATGGTATATGGGAGCTAATTTGTTCTATGTGGGCGAGCGGGACGACTTGGTTTCGCAAGCAGTTGCCAATGCCTTGCCCTCGGAATTTCCTTCCACTATTGTGACGTTGGATAGCTTTTTTGATGCCAATGCCCATGTAGGCTATCGCTTTAATGAACAACTTTCGGTTTTTGTCAAAGCGTCCAATATTGCCAACAATGATTATCAACGTTGGGCCAATTTTAGGGTGCAAAGTTTTCAAGCATTGGCCGGACTTTCCTATAAGTTCGATTTTTGATTTGTAGGTAAAAACACAATAAAAACATAAGAAAATCGTTATAGTTACCGTACCAGTCTAAATCTTATCATTTGGCGTGGTGTGTCCGATTGAATTGGAAGTCATGCGATTACGGTTCACTTACATATTGTTCCTTTTCTTTTTTACCTTGATGTTTTCGTCAGTGGTTTCACAGAATCTTGTACACAATGGTGGCTTCGAGGATTTTGTGGAATGCCCTGTCAAAATGAGCAATTTAAATAAAGATGCAGAGTATTGGAGTGCACCAACGTTGGGTACTACAGATTACTTCAATGAATGTAGCAAGACCAAGTTGGGAATTCCCCTGAATTTTAAGGGAAAACAAGATGCTTTTGAAGGAGATGCCTATGCAGGTCTGTATTTATTCGCCCCAAAAGATTACCGTGAATATATTCAGGTAAAGTTATCCAAAACCTTAAAAAAGGGACATCGTTACAGACTAAGTCTATCCTTAAGCTTGTCTGAAAAATCAGATGGCGCGGTAATGGACTTAGGTGCTGTTTTTTCAGAAAAGCCACTGTCCGTTCATACAAAACGACAGCTTTCAAATGCGATGCTATCCTCGCAGGTTATTAAAACAACACACGCTAAACAGTTCTCTTCCAATGGCTTTTATGATGATAAGGGAGATTGGATGGAAGTTGAATTGGATTTTGTGGCCAAAGGATTTGAAAGTAACCTTATCCTTGGTAACTTTAAAAGTAATGGGGGAACAAAATACTTGGATTTTAATAAAAATACAGCTTCGGTCGAAGGCTATTCGTATTATTATCTAGACGATGTTACACTTACATATTTAGGTCCAGAGTACAAGCCCAACCAAAGCTATGTACTCAATCATGTAAATTTTGACTTTGACCGTTTTGAACTGGAACCTAAAGCAAAACAAAGTTTAGCGGATGTATATAAGTACCTCAAAAAGAATCCCAACTTAAAAGTTTCTATAAGTGGTCATACAGATGATCTGGGATCAGAGGAATATAATGAAGTCTTGTCAAGTCAACGTGCCAATACAGTTGCGAAATACTTAATAATGCTTGGGCTAGAAAAAAAGAGAATTTCCTATACTGGTTACGGAAATAAGATTCCTTTAGATAGTACACTTACCGATAAGGCCAGAAGAAAAAATAGGCGTGTAGAATTTGTCATGACAAAGTTTGTTGATGAGGAATAGTATAATACCTATTCATTGCCTTTCCAATAAGAGCTAATATATAACTAGGAAAACAACGATTTATTTAGAAAGAGGCGTAATCAATTAGAAAAATTGGTTGCGCTCACCAAAAGGTTTTCCGACTTAGGAAGCAGAATTGTTTTTTTCCATGAATCCCAGTAAAATTTTTGGCGCAGTCCAGAATTACCATCCAACAGTTTTTTAATGTCATCATCATATTCCAATACGATGTAACCGGTATTCCCACCACTTAGAACAAAAAAAGACTCGGGTTCATAGCCTTTGGATTTTATATTGACTTTCCAATGGAAATCTTTTTCACTTTTAAGTAGAAAAGAACCATCATAGTCGGTATACGTAATAATATCAGTTGTACTTATTTCAGCGGAGGCACGGTAAATTGGGAATCCAAGCTGATCAACAACTTTACCTGTTATTTTGTTTTGGCTAATACCAAAGTAGGGAACAACAGATAATACGAGCATAAAGTTCACTATGCGCATTATAATAAGATTTGGATTATTATAACGGATTATATTGGAAATTAGTATCATAAGAATAATGAAAAAAGCGACACTAAAAAATTTCGCATTGAACAATATGGGCTAAAAAACTGCGTTTATTTAGGCGGTACGAGAACCTACAAATCAATATAACTATGCTTTATAAGGTTACTCGTATTTTTTTATTTCTCAGCTTTTGTTTTTTAGTGGGAACTCCACTTATTGGGCAAAATTTGATTTTGAACCCGGGCTTCGAAAAGTTTAAATCCTGTCCATCAAATATTATCAATTCTGGTACTTTACTGGAAGACGTTTCTTTACCAACATCAAGTTCTGGAGATTACTTTAATGCATGTGGTTCGAGTGATTTCTCGGTTCCTGCCAATTTTAAGGGTTCGCAAAAAGCTGAGGAAGGCTCCGGCTATGTTGGACTTTATTTCTACGCCTTAAATAACTATCGCGAATATGTTCAGTTGAATACCAGTAAAACATTAAGGGAAAAACACCCTTACAAAATTTCATTGAATTTAAGTCTTGCTGAGGCATCTAGCCTAGCGTTGAAGAATATGTCAATCGTACTGGTCAACAAAAAAGTAAAGTTTCCAAACGGCTCGGCTTTGACCAGTTCCCGCATGGATCTTAAAGAAGACATCATGTTTCACGAAGTCAAACTAAAGCCGAACAAATCTTTGGCAAATACCGATGATTGGATTACCCTAACGGCTGAATTTGATGCTAAAGGTTTCGAAAACCACATCATTATTGGCAATTTTAAAAACAACGTAGACACAGAATTGTTAAACCACGATGGTTCTATATTATCTAGTGATTTCTCATACTATTACGTTGATAATTTAATGCTTGAGGAATTGCCAAGAATCAATTATGAAAAAGACAAGATATATGTTCTAGAACGTAACCCGTATGAACCTAAAGGTTACGAATTGGATGCAGAAGCTATAGCAAGTGTCAAAAAAATATTCAAGTATCTCAAAGAAAATGCTGAGGTACAGATGAAGATTACAGGTCACTCTGATAATGTTGGAAAACCCGAATATAACAAGTTTGTATCCTCTTTAAGAGCTAGGGCGGTCGCACTTTATCTTAAAAATCTAGGAATCGATGACAACCGAATTGTTTGGGAAGGTGTAGGAGACACAAGGCCACTTAGAAACGGGAAAATAAAAGAAAGCCATCTTTCCAACCGTAGGGTTGAGTTTGTAATGACCGACTTTCAAGACGAGTAAAATAAGACATATTTGCTGTTAAAAATAACAGAATGCAACTATGCCATCGCTTTACTTCAATGGCAATTAATTTAGCAATGATTTGGCACGCCAATAATTAAACTCTGCTTTACGGTAACATTTTCTATTTTTGAAGGAAACCTTCAAAAATGAAACAGCTTTTTTTCCTAGTATCCATTTCAGTTCTTGTAATATCGTGTGCTTCAAAAGAAGAAGTGGACCTCATTGTATCCAATGCCAATGTGTACACCGTTGACGGGGATTTTTCAACTGCTGGTAGTATCGCCATAAAAAATGGCAAGTTTGTGGCAGTTGGTGAAACAAACGAAATTGGTGAAAAGTATACTGCAATAGAACAAATGGATGCCGATGGCAAAACCATTGTTCCCGGTCTAATAGACGCGCACTGTCATTTTTATGGATTGGGCCTTAATCAGCAGGTCGTTGATTTGGTAGGAACCAAAAGTTTTCAGGAAATTGTTGATAGGGTGGTAGCGTTTCATAAAGAAAATCCTTCCAATTTTATTCAGGGTAGAGGATGGGATCAGAATGATTGGGAAGTAAAAGAGTTTCCTACCAAGGATAAGTTTGATGAATTGTTTCCAGATACACCCATTGCATTAGAACGGGTTGACGGACATGCCTATTTGGTCAATCAGAAAGCATTGGATTTAGCCGGTATTACTTCAGAAACAGAGGTTGAAGGTGGGGCCATCATAAAAAAAGAAGGAAAACCTACGGGCGTTCTGGTGGACAACCCAATGGGAATGGTCGATGCGGTTATTCCTAAATCGAACAGGACTAAACAGATTCAAGCACTTAAAGATGCAGAACGTTTATGCTTTGATTATGGTCTGACCACCGTTAACGATGCAGGATTGCACAAACCCACTATTGATTTAATAGACAGTTTGCAACAATCAGGTGATTTGTCCATACGGGTGTATGCCATGGTGAGCAATACCCCAGAAAATCTGGATTATTATTTGGATAAGGGAATCGTTAAAACAGATAAATTGAATGTTAGATCCGTAAAAGTTTATGGTGATGGCGCTTTGGGTTCTAGAGGTGCAGCATTAAAAGCGCCATACTCGGACCACGAAGGACATTTTGGAGCCATGATTACCCCAGTAGATGAAATAGAGGCTTTGGCAGAACGAATTGCTGCTTCGGACTATCAAATGAATACCCATGCTATTGGAGATTCGGCAAACATTGTGGTGTTGCGAGCCTATAAAAAGGCGCTGGAAGGAAAAGAAGATAGGCGTTGGAAAGTGGAACACGCCCAAGTAATATCAGCACAGGATTTTGATTATTTTGAAAATGGAATTATCCCATCCATCCAACCCACTCATGCAACTAGTGATATGTACTGGGCGGAAGACCGTTTAGGAAAAGAACGGGTTAAAGGTGCATATGCCTTTAAAAAATTGTTGGACAAATCAGGAACCGTAGCATTGGGAACCGACTTTCCCGTGGAACAAGTGAGTCCATTCTTAACGTTTTATGCCGCTGTAGCAAGACAGGATTTAGACAGCTATCCCGAAGGGGGTTTTCAAATGAAAGACGCCTTATCAAGAGAAGAAACGCTAAAAGGGATGACCATTTGGGCGGCACATTCCAATTTTGAAGAAGACGAAAAGGGAAGTATAGAAATTGGAAAAGTAGCCGATTTTGTAATCTTGAGCGATGATATCATGACAATTCCCGTGGAAGACATACCTAATCTTAAAGCAGAGCAGGTCTTTGTGGGCGGTAACCAAGTTAAATAAAAAAGCGAGCCATTTGGCTCGCTTTTCTTTAATACTTTATTTCTTTTGCTTAGAGGCTCATAGCTAAAGAAACACGTGTTGTTCCCCAGCCCATGATCATGTTTCCATCCTCATCAAAAGTGATTGAGAATGCCTCTAAAGATTCACTGTCAGTACTTGTCTTAGCGCTAACCCTAGCTACATCAGCTGCCTTATCGTAAGAGTACGCTCCCCATTGATTTAGATTGCTGTTTAAAACTACGGTCCATTCGCCTTCCCCTGGAATAGTGAACAAAGCATAAGTTCCTGCTTTTACAGCAGTGCCACCAATAGTGGCGTCTTTGTAAAAAGTAATCTCTGGGGCTTCATTGGCTCCGGTTCTCCAAACCTTACCAGCAGGGGCAAGTTCAGAAATGCTACGTCCTTTTAATTGGGGACGACTGTAGATAATACGAACTGCTTTTTCAGAAACTCTGTAGCTGGAAGGATATGCAGCAATGTCCGCGGGGCTTTTATCCAAACCACTGAATTTTTGTGCGGTTGCTTCCGTTGAAAAAACCAACGAAACGATTAAGAAAGTAAATAAAAATACATTTTTCATGATAGAAATTTTAGTTGTCCTCAAAACTAGGATGTTATTAAATGTTGTTTTTATAAAAAGACGTTAAAATTTAGCAACCTTACAAAGTGTTCATATTTCTTATCAGTATTATAGTTTTGATATTAATTTAGTGGTTTATTGATGTAAAATATTAAAAAATGAAACCTTTATAGTGTTTAATGTTTTATTATTGAAAGTATACGGTAATATTTGTATTGAAATTGTTATAAAATAAAAATTATGTGCGGAATTGTATGTGCGTTTGATGTAAAGGAAAGTACAGAAGTATTAAGGCCTCAACTTTTAGAAATGTCTAAAAAAGTGAGGCATAGAGGTCCAGATTGGAGCGGGATTTATGCAGATGACAAAGCGATATTGGCCCATGAAAGGTTGGCGATAGTCGATCCTGCATCAGGAAAACAGCCATTGTTCAGTGAAGATGGGAAATTGATTTTAGCTGCCAATGGCGAAATTTATAACCACAGAGAATTAAGAAATCAATTTGATGGGCGGTATGAATTTAAGACCGAATCGGATTGTGAAGTGATTTTGGCGCTCTATCAAGAAAAAGGAGTTGATTTTGTGGATGAGCTAAATGGTATTTTTGGTTTTGCCATTTATGACAGCGAAAAAGACGAATACTTTATTGCAAGGGACCATATGGGTATCATCCCACTTTATATAGGATGGGATAAAAATGGGACTTTTTATGTTGCTTCTGAACTTAAGGCGTTGGAAGGAACCTGCTCAAAGATTGAACTGTTTCCCCCGGGGCATTATATGCATAGCTCGGATAGCGAGTTCAAACGATGGTATACCAGGGATTGGATGGACTATGAAGCTGTCAAGGAAAATGAGACCAGCATCCAAGAAATTAAGGACGCTCTTGAAGCTGCTGTGCATCGTCAATTAATGTCAGATGTGCCTTATGGGGTTTTATTATCCGGTGGATTGGATTCTTCGGTAACCTCTGCGGTTGCAAAGAAATATTCTCAAAAACGAATTGAATCGGGAGATACAAAAGAAGCATGGTGGCCTCAACTGCATTCATTTTCGGTTGGCTTGGAAGGTTCCCCGGATTTAGCCGCTGCTCAAAAAGTAGCAGAACACATCGGAACCATTCATCACGAGATAAAATTTACCATACAAGAAGGTCTAGATGCCATAAAAGATGTTATCTACAACTTAGAGACTTATGACATTACTACCATAAGAGCATCTACTCCCATGTATTTAATGGCTAGGGTAATCAAATCCATGGGGATAAAAATGGTATTGTCCGGTGAGGGAGCGGATGAACTGTTCGGTGGGTACCTATATTTTCATAAGGCACCAAGCCCAAAAGACTTTCATGAAGAAACCGTACGAAAACTGGATAAGTTGCACATGTACGATTGCCTTAGGGCCAATAAATCACTTGCTGCATGGGGGATTGAGGGTCGTGTTCCTTTTTTGGACAAAGAATTTATGGATGTTGCCATGCGTATCAATCCAAAAGATAAAATGATCAATGGAGAGCGTATGGAGAAATGGGTGGTACGTAAAGCGTTTGAGTCCTATCTTCCAGAAAGTGTGGCATGGAGACAAAAAGAACAGTTTTCGGACGGTGTTGGATATAGTTGGATCGATACCTTGAAGAAAATAGTGAATGAAGAGGTCAGCGATGAACAACTCGCAAATGCACATTTCAAGTTCCCCATTCAAACACCAACATCAAAAGAAGAATATTATTATCGTTCCATTTTTGAAGGACACTTTCCTTCCGATGCAGCTGCATTGAGCGTTCCGCAAGAACCATCGGTAGCATGCAGTACCAAAATTGCATTGGAATGGGACGAAGCATTTAAAAATATGAACGATCCATCAGGTAGGGCCGTGGCCAATGTGCACGAGGATGCTTATTAAAAGAATTGATCGTTTAAAGTCTATGAAGTAGGAGGATGTAGTTTTGTTTCATTTTCTATTAGTCGGAAAAGCCCCTTGAAAGAGGGGCTTTTTAGTTTAAAAAGATTCAAATAGAAGGAACGAATACCATCTATGTTTTTCACATTTTTTGTTGATAACTTAAAAGGGGTGAACCGCTTCAAACACCTAATTCCAAAGGGGATTGCTTATATTTGTAGGATTTGAAAATTTCAAAGCTAATACAAAAGGTTATATGAGCGAAGAAGCTAAAAAAAACCAATATTCAGCAGATAGTATCCAGGCTCTGGAAGGAATGGAGCATGTGCGGATGCGTCCTTCCATGTATATCGGTGATGTTGGGGTACGGGGATTGCACCATTTGGTGTACGAAGTTGTGGACAACTCCATTGATGAGGCCATGGGGGGGTACTGCGATACCATTGACGTAATCATAAATGAAGATAATTCCATCACTACTAAGGATAATGGTCGTGGAATTCCAGTTGGGCTACATAAAAAAGAAGGTGTTTCCGCGCTAGAGGTCGTAATGACCAAGATTGGTGCTGGGGGTAAGTTTGATAAAGATTCTTATAAAGTTTCGGGAGGTCTTCATGGTGTTGGTGTTTCTGTGGTGAATGCACTATCCATTCATTTAAAAGCTACTGTACATAGAGAGGGTAAAATCTGGGAGCAGGAATATGAAAGAGGAAAGACCCTTTATCCCGTAAAAAGTATTGGCGAAAGTAATGAAACTGGTACGGAGGTAACATTTATGCCAGATGATACCATCTTTTCCCAAACCACGGAATATAATTATGAGACCCTTTCAAATAGGATGCGTGAGCTTTCTTATTTGAATAAAGGCGTGACCATCACATTAACAGATAAAAGAAATAAGGACGAAAAGGGTGAATTTATATCCGAAACTTTTTATTCTGAAGAAGGGTTAAAGGAATTTATCAAGTTTTTGGATGGAAACCGCGAGCCTCTCATCCGGAGTGTAATCTCAATGGAAGGTGAAAAAAATGGAATTCCCGTAGAAGTAGCCATGGTCTATAATACAGGCTACACCGAAAACCTTCATTCCTATGTGAACAATATCAATACCCATGAAGGGGGAACCCACTTATCGGGCTTTAGAAGAGGATTGACCTCTACACTAAAGAAATATGCAGATGGTTCTGGTATGTTGGATAAATTGAAGTTTGAAGTTGCAGGTGATGATTTTCGTGAAGGATTAACAGCAATTGTATCCGTAAAAGTTGCAGAGCCACAGTTTGAGGGGCAGACAAAAACTAAATTAGGTAACCGTGAGGTAACCAGTGCCGTAAGTCAGGCTGTTTCTGAGATGTTGACCAATTATTTGGAAGAGCACCCAGATGATGCCAAATCTGTAGTTCAAAAAGTAATTCTCGCTGCTCAGGCACGCCATGCCGCTGCTAAAGCTCGTGAGATGGTACAACGTAAAAACCCAATGACAGGTGGAGGCTTACCAGGGAAACTTTCGGATTGCTCCGAACAAGATCCAACCAAATGCGAAGTGTTTCTAGTAGAGGGAGATTCTGCGGGTGGAACGGCCAAACAAGGAAGAGATAGAAACTTTCAGGCTATTTTGCCATTGCGCGGTAAAATCTTGAATGTTGAAAAAGCAATGCAACATAAGGTTTTCGAAAATGAGGAAATCAAAAATATATACACTGCACTTGGTGTTACCATAGGTACCGAAGAGGATAGTAAGGCTTTAAACCTAGAAAAATTAAGATACCACAAAGTTGTAATCATGTGTGATGCCGATGTGGATGGAAGCCATATAGAGACACTGATACTTACGTTCTTCTTTAGGTATATGCGAGAACTTATAGAAGGAGGCCACGTTTATATAGCAACACCCCCTTTATACTTGGTCAAAAAAGGTTCAAAACGTAGATACGCTTGGAATGATGAAGAGCGTGATGAAATCATAGCATCCATGAACGGAGGAGCAGGCATTCAACGCTACAAAGGTCTTGGAGAAATGAATGCTGAACAATTATGGGATACCACTATGAATCCAGAATTCAGGACATTACGCCAAGTGAGTATAGACAATGCCACAGAATCCGATCGTATATTTTCCATGTTAATGGGGGATGAGGTGCCGCCACGACGTGAATTTATCGAGAAAAATGCCGTCTATGCGAACATAGATGTATAAATAACCTTCATTTCACAACAAAAACTCGCTCTAACAAAGCGAGTTTTTTAGTTTTAGGAAAAATTTTACAAAATGAAAAGAATCATTCTTTTATGTACGTTATGTAGTTTTTCTTTTGGAATATCTCAATCCAACCTTAATGACCTTTTAGCTGCTGGTCTTAATGATGCTGAACGATTTACATCAGATTGGCTGGCGCCAGTTTCCGAAGCCGGAATTTACAGTATAGCAAATGGTTGGTACAATTCTGCTGATGCAAAGCCCTTGGGAGGTTTTGAAATTTCCATAATTGGAAATATAACCGGTTTTAAAAATAAGGACAATAAAAAATCCTTTACGCTTGATACGGCTGATTATGAAAATCTACAGTTTGTAGATGGAAGTACTTCAAAAGAAGTTTCCACAGCTTTGGGAGATATAGAGGGAGTAAGGGTTTTTGTAGAAGCAGAAGTTGCTCCCGGTGTTACGGTACGTGAAGAACTGGAATTGCCTTCTGGTTTGGCATCTGAGGATATTAATTTTGTGCCATCGGGATATATTCAAGCGAGTGTTGGTTTGATAAAGGGCACGGAAGTAAAAGCAAGGTTTCTCCCGAAGATTGATACTGATGATGTAGCTATTGGACTTTTTGGTGTAGGGATACAACATGATTTTACAAAGCATCTACCTGCAGATAAGATATTGCCCGTAGCAATTTCTGGTGTTATTGGGTATACGAGATTGAGTGGAGAATATGACTTTACCAATACTGAGCTAATTGATGGAGCCAACCAACGGATAGATACAAAGTTCAATTCTTGGAATTTTAGTGCTGTTGTATCCACAAAATTGCCGGTCATCAATTTTTATGGAGGCCTGGGTTACATGACCGGAAAATCTGAGACGGATATTTTAGGAACGTATGTAGTGCAATCAGGACCTTTCCAGGAAACATATGAAGACCCATTTTCAATCAGTAATAAAGTGAACGGGGTCATGGCCAATGTTGGCACAAAATTAAAACTTGGCTTCTTTCGACTCAATGCTGATTATAACATAGCAGAATTTAATACCCTAACCTTCGGTATTAACTTTGGATTCAGATAAAACTAAAAAAGGCTCAATTTTTCTTTGAGCCTTTTTATATACTATTTATTGTTTCGTTATTCTCGCACAGCAAATACACCGCCATTTTCAAGAGATAAAATTTCGGGCTCGTTGGTTTCTTCAAGGTTCACGATAACATCAGAAATTTCAGTATCAGAATAGATGATATTGTAGATACCGTTTTCTTCCGACCATTTAAAATCGGTATAAAAATCTATGGTGTTATTGGAGTAGCGTTGGTATCTTCCGAGATAGACATCGTTAAAAATCCACTCCTCTCTCACAGTAGTTTCATTTTTGCTTTCTAATGTAGTCGAAGCGTTTACCCAGATGCCTAATATGGGGTCATTGTTTTCTGGGATACTGGTACAGTTGCTGATTGCAATAATACATACAATGGATAGCAATGAAAAGAGCTTTTTCATGGGCAAGTAGGTTAAAAGTAATTTGGGATTATAATAACGTTTTGAAGTAGGAAATTATTGCCTGGAAATTGACTTTATATGTGACCTTAGTTGAATTATTCGGTCAAGTGCAATGTTTCTTAACATAAAACTCAATTTTCTAACAAAACCTTAGGAGAATCAACATTGCTCAAAATGGTTAAAAGTCAGGTTTTTTCTAAGGGAAATGCCTTATTTTTGCCAATAATTTTAAACTGATAAACATGAAAGTAACCGTAGTTGGGGCAGGTGCAGTTGGAGCTAGCTGTGCTGAATATATTGCAATGAAAGATTTTGCATCGGAAGTTGTATTGCTTGATATCAAAGAAGGATACGCAGAAGGAAAAGCAATGGACTTGATGCAAACAGCTTCCTTAAATGGTTTTGATACCAAGATTACTGGAAGTACCAATGATTATGCTAAAACTGCTGGTAGTAATATCGCTGTTATCACCTCAGGGATACCACGTAAACCCGGAATGACAAGGGAAGAATTGATAGGAATCAACGCTGGTATCGTTAAAACCGTTGCTTCAAGCTTATTGGAACATTCTCCTAACGTTATTCTTATTGTTGTCAGTAACCCAATGGATACCATGACTTACTTGGTGCACAAAACCACAGATGTGCCTAAAAATAGAATAATCGGTATGGGCGGCGCTTTGGACAGTGCCCGATTCAAATATCGATTAGCAGAAGCTTTAGAAGCACCGATTTCTGATGTTGATGGTATGGTAATAGGCGGACATAGCGATACTGGTATGGTGCCACTAATCAACCATGCGGCACGTAATAGTGTCAAAGTATCCGAGTTCTTGGCAGAAGACCGCATGCAACAAGTTGTTGAAGATACCAAAGTTGGTGGCGCTACCCTTACAAAACTGTTAGGTACCAGTGCTTGGTATGCGCCGGGTGCCGCTGTTTCTTCGTTAGTACATGCAATAGCTTGTGATCAGAAGAAAATGTTCCCATGCTCTACCTTTTTAGAAGGAGAATATGATCTTAACGATATTTGTATAGGTGTCCCAGTATTATTGGGGAAAAATGGTATTGAAAAGATAGTTGAGATTGACCTGAGCGATGCAGAAAAAAACAAGATGCAAGAAAGTGCCGAAGGTGTAAGAAAGACCAACGGACTACTCCAGTTATAATCTAAAAATTATACTGTAGAATTGTCATTTTGGGCAGCGCTAAAAATCTGAAAATTTAATTTTCTTGGGTTTTTTATTACCGCTGTTTGGAATGACAATTTTAGTTTTTGGCAACCAAGATTCATTCCATTTGCATTAACCCTAAATTCTATTGGCAAATCTTGTGGGAAATGATATATTTGCACGCTGTTTAAGAAAAACATCTAAAATTTAATAATCAATGCAAAATAAAGGACTTATAAAGCTTTTCGCGCTTCTTTTTGGCCTGGTCAGCATTTATCAACTTTCCTTTACTTACATAGCAAGTAAATTGGAAAAAGATGCTGAAGTATATGCTGTAGGGCAAATTTCGGAAGCTGAAGACGATTATGTGGCAAAACGGGAAGCTTTAGAGGCATCGTATTTAGATTCTATCGGTAGCAATCCAGTTTTGGGATATACGAGTTATGATGATGCCAAGAAAAAGGAATTGAATAAAGGATTAGACCTTAAAGGAGGTATAAACGTTACTCTTCAGATTTCGGTAAAAGACATTTTAAAAGGACTTGCCAACAATACCAAGAATCCTGTTTTTAATAAAGCTTTAGCGGATGCCGATACTGCCTCCAAAAGTAGTGATGACATCTATTTAGAGCTATTTTTTGATGCTTTTGATAAAATTAAAGGCGAAACGAAATTAGCGTCACCGGATATTTTTGCAAACAAAGGACTGAGCGATGTCATTAATTTTCAAATGACGGATGATCAGGTAAAACCAATAATAAGGACAAAAATAGACGAGTCTATTGTTTCCGCTTTTGAAGTTCTTCGTGAACGTATTGATGGCTTTGGTGTAACGCAACCTAATATCCAAAGAGAAGGAAATTCTGGGCGTATTTTGGTAGAACTTCCAGGCGCTAGGGATATAGCAAGGGCACAAGAACTGTTATCAAGTACAGCTCAACTGGAATTCTGGGAGACCTATCCACAGAGCAATCAAAGCTTAGGGACTTTTTTCGTTAATGCAAATGAGAAATTAAAAGATATTTTAGAGCCAGTTGAAATCGAAGAAGAGATTTCTAAACCAGAATCTGAGATAGATTCATTGTTGTCGGATGTAGCACAGGATTCATTGAATCTAAATGAGCAAGCCAATAATCCACTATTGGGAAAACTGATTCCCGCAAGTCCTGGTAGTCATGCCATTGCAAGGGTTTTAGTTTCAGATACAGCCGAAATAGGTGGCTATCTTAGAATGCGCGAAATCAGAAGACTTTTACCCAACGATGTCCAGTTTACCAAGTTTCTTTGGGAAAGGTCTGCCAAAGATTCTGAATTGGCGGAATTGTATGCATTAAAATCCAACAGGGACAATACACCTAGGATCAGTGGGGATGTTGTTTCTGATGCTCAGGATACATTCGACCAATACAACAAGCCTGCGGTGAGCATGACAATGAACACTAGGGGCGCAAAAGAATGGGAAAAACTAACGGGAGATGCTTTCAATAACCAAACAGGTATTGCAATAGTTCTGGACAATAAAGTATACACGGCTCCTGGAGTTTCCACAGGTCCAATTTCTGGAGGACGTTCGGAGATTACAGGTACGTTTACGATCAACGAGACCAAGGATATTGCCAATGTACTTCGTGCTGGTAAGTTGCCGGCTTCCGCAGAGATCATTCAATCCGAAGTGGTAGGGCCTTCTTTAGGGCAAGAGGCTATTGATAGTGGTTTTATGTCCTTTTTGATAGCCATGTGCTTCGTATTGGTATGGATGATTTTCTACTACGGTAAGGCAGGAATATTTGCTGATATCGCATTGATATTGAATATCTTACTGATTTTTGGAGTGCTTACAAGTTTAGGTGCTGTATTGACCTTGCCCGGTATTGCAGGTATCGTATTGACCATAGGTATGTCCGTGGATGCGAACGTGCTTATATTTGAACGTATTAAGGAGGAGTTGGCACGTGGGAAAGGTAAAGCACAAGCGGTTGCAGATGGTTTTGGAAACGCACTGTCCTCTATTTTAGATGCAAACATTACTACAGGGCTTACCGCAATCATACTTTTTGTGTTTGGTTCAGGTCCAATTAAAGGATTTGCAACAACCTTACTTATAGGTATTGTTACTTCTTTGTTTACTGCTATATTCATTACACGTTTGTTGGTGGACTGGTATATTGCAAAAAAAGGGCGAAGCTTGGATTTCTCTACAGGAATAACCAAGAACCTGTTCAAGAATATGAACATCAATTTCTTGGGCAAAAGAAAGATAGCCTATGTTGTTTCCTTTATTTTGGTGGGTGTTGGTGTATTTTCACTATTTACTACCGGATTGCAAGAAGGTGTTGATTTTATTGGAGGACGTTCGTATCAAATTCGTTTTGAGAAAGCGGTAAATCCATCTGAAATTGCTTCAGAATTAAACACTGTTTTTGGCAGTGGTACCAATGTGAAGACTTTTGGTGAATCCAATCAAATCAAGGTTACCACACCTTATAAAGTCGAAGTTGAAGGTATAGAGGTTGATAATGAAATTCAAAACAAACTCTTTACTTCACTTCAAAAATACCTTCCAGATGGCACTTCTTTTGAAGACTTTACCTTGGGTGCTTCGGAAAAATCGATAGGTATATTACAGTCGGTTAAAGTTGGCCCTACCATAGCAGATGATATTAAAAACAATGCCTTCTTAGCGATTATCGGTTCTTTGGCGGTAGTATTTTTATATATCTTATTGCGTTTTAGAAAGTGGCAATTCTCTCTGGGTGCCGTTGTTGCTGTATTCCACGATGTTATGATCGTACTGGGAATATTCTCCCTAACGGGAAGTATCATGCCATTTAACATGGAAATCGACCAAGCGTTTATTGCAGCGATTCTTACGGTAATCGGTTATTCATTGAACGATACCGTAGTCGTATTTGACCGTATTCGAGAAATCGTAGGCCTTAAAGGTTGGAACAATGGGATAAATATTAATCAGGCTTTGAACAGTACATTGAGTCGTACATTGAATACGTCGCTTACAACATTAATTGTATTGTTGGCGATTTTCGTCTTTGGAGGGGAAAGCTTAAGAGGATTTATGTTTGCCATGATCGTAGGTGTTCTTGTAGGTACATACTCCTCTGTATTTATTGCTACGCCTATCATGTTCGATGCATTGAAGAAGAAAATAGCTGGAGCTGAGGAATAGTAAGGCTCTATTAAGATTCATAAATAAAAGACCACCTTTTTAAGGTGGTTTTTTTATCCTTTTAAATCTTTTGTTCTTTTACTATTTTCCACTGTAGTTTTCATCAATATAGGCTATAGCTTCTTTTTGGGTAAGAGCGGTAAAACCTTTGTAGCGGCTGTGTACATCTATAATTTCGTCCAAAGCTTTTTCAATAAGCTCTTTGTTTTTCCATGTCTTTAATTCTTTGACAACTGTTACCAGACATCCTTTCTTATATGAGATTTGCCCTAAAACATGGATAAGGGTATTTTTTACACGGGCCGTTGTATCATGCTGTAATTCTTTTAGTAAAGGCAGAATATCCTGAGGATGTTTTCGTCCCCTTAATTCTATGCCGTGGCAAATTTCACGCCTAACCTCCTTATCTGGATGACGAATGTAATTTTTTGCCCAGTTCAAAACAGGAACAGGGTTTTTGTCTCCCATTTTTTTGATGGAACCTATAACCGCATTTCTTACGGAATGATGCTCATCAAATAATCCTTGGTCAAAAAAGTGTTCTACATTTTCAAAATTGATTTTACCTAATTCTCCAGCTGCATTGATTACTGTCTGTCTTACTTTTTCAGATTCAGATTTCAGGAGTTTATCAAGAACATTGACAATGTTGGATACATCGATAGTGCCATTTTTGTATATTTTGCCAATAGTTAAATAACCAGCTTTTCTGATATAGGTATCTTCATCGGAAAAGTATTTGAAAATCGATTCTGTTTCCTTTTTTTGGAAATCATGAAGTATATCCGACTCAATTTTATGAACCAGGTCTTTTCGCTTTTCTTTTGACAAATCATAAAAACCCATTCTTGGAGAAATTTATTTTGAAGGCAATGACATGACGTACTCAAATCCTTTTTGAAGATACTCTCCTAGCTTTTTTTTATCTATAAATAATGATTTAGGAATCAAAACATACTCTCGCATTGTAGCGCCATACGATTTAAAAGGTTGTGCCCCATAGGCTTTATCGAATGCATCAGTATCTTCTTTTGAAAGTCGAATCCCCAATTCCCCATCTTTATTGAGTTGTGAGAACATATGACCATTCACAGATGTATATGGCATTGTTTTTCCTTTTCTTTCAAAATTAGGATTGGACTCAACAATTTCATTGTATATTTTTAACACATTTTCTCTCATATCTCTATTTATATAAGGTTTTTAGCCATGGCTTGAAATTCAAAAAGTTCTTTTCCAATTTGGAAATCATGATTACCTATTTTATCGAAATCATTTTTTTCATAAAATGTAATGGCCCTTGTGTTACTTTTTAATACGGAAAGCCAAATATTTTCAGAGTTATTGGCTGCCGCTCTCTCCAAAACTTTATTTTGTAGTTCCCGTCCAACTCCAACGGATAAAAAGTCCTTTAAAACATATATTTTTTGAAGTTGAGATACATTTTGCGAGTTGATGAATTTTGATGGAGAATGGAGCTTTAGCTTGGCATATCCTGCAGGTAGGTCGTCAACATAAGCTAGCCAAAAAACGTTGTTCGGTTTGTTGAGACTGACACGTAATTTTGGAACATTAAAAGTTCTCGACAAGTAATCTTGTAAATCTTTTTTATTGTTAAAATAATGACCAAAAGTTTCCGTAAAGGTAAATCTTGCCAATAGAGCAATATAAGCTGCATCTTCTTTTTTAGCTTCAATGATATGCATGTTGTCTGGTTTTTCCAGTTGCTCCATTTGAGTCTGTCGTTTCTAAAATATAATCAAACCGGGGTAACAACCCATTTTCCTTTCTATGGGAAACAAAAACAATTGCAGTATCACTTTCTTTAGCGATTTTGTTCACCAAAGCTATAAATAGCCCTGTACTTTTTTCATCCAATCCGGCTGTTGGCTCATCCAGAATTAACAACGGAGGATGTTTTATCATTGCTCTCGCGGTCATAACAAGCCTTTTTTCGCCCGTAGTAAGTGATAAAAACTTCATGTCTTTCTTATTGTGCAATTGTAAAAGTTTTAACCATGATAAAGCCAATTTTTTTTCCTGGTCGGTTGGATAGTTGTAAAGCCCAATTGAGTCGTAAAGTCCGGAGAGTATCATATTTTCCAAACTATGGTAACCGTTAAACTTGTCTGTCATTGATGGCGTGTAGTACCCTATTCTTTTCTTGATGTCCCATACGCTTTCACCACTCCCTTTCTTTTGCCCGAATATAGTTAGGTCTTGTCCATATCCTTTATGGCTATCCCCGGTTATCATAGATAGCATAGTGGTCTTTCCGCTTCCGTTGGGTCCGATCAATTGCCAAAACTCCCCCTTTTTTATGGCCCAATCAATACTGTCCAAAACTTTACGCCCATCAAAACTTACAGATACGTTCCTAAATTGAACAAGTTCATTTTCTTTAACTTCAATGGTATGCAGAGGAGGTGGAATGGTTCCAGTGAACTGAAGTTCTGCTTTTTGGTTTGCGGTCAAAAACAAATCGAACGATGCATATTTTTCTAATTTGTCCCCATCTAACTTATGGTAATTTGAAGAGATGGGCAGCACATCATCCAAACGGCTTATGATTTGAATGAGTATGGTTGACTTGGAAATGGATATCAACTTTTTTCTAAGAATGGTCTGCGTTTCTGCATCCAGATTATCGAAGGGGTTGACCAAAACCAAAAAATCAGGTTTTTCTTTTGATATGTAATCCAGTAGTACTTTTTTTTGTTCTCCACTACTCATGGATTTTAAGGGCTGGTAAACTCCTTCGGTAATAATCTTTATATCGTGCCTTTCCTCTTCGTCCATAAAACGCTCAATTTCTGATTTGGAAAATAGAAGTCCTGTCTTCCCATTCAATTCGCTAAATGCTTCCGAATGGCCTTTCAACAATTTATTGACCAAAACATCTGTTTTGGAACTGTTGTCCGTGAGAATTGTGTGATTTTTAGCTTGGGTCATTTTAAAGTGGGCATGTAACGAAAGGTGCAATGCACTTCAAAATAAAGATTATCCTTGGTTTACCCTAAAAATATGGACAGGATTGTCCTTGTATGTAGTTGTTTTATCCAAAAACATCCCATTTTTTTCGGCTACCTTTTGAGAAGGAATGTTATCGATATGAATAATGGAAATAAGTGAATCCGAAAAGTTATTTTGGAAAGCGTAATCTCTACATTTTTTGGCGGCTTCAAAGGCAAAGCCTTGTAACCAAAATTTTGGTAAGATGGAATATCCAATCTCGAGTTCTTCCGTTCCATCAACATTTTGAACCAAGAGTCCACATAAGCCTACAAGTTGTTCCGTGTCTTTTAAAACTAAGACATTCATGCCGCCCAAATTCATTTCATACCGTTCAAAAATTCTATCAAATTGTTCCGTACATGCTTTAATGGGGTCTGGTTCGAGGCCATCCCAATATTTAGTGGATAAAGGATTGAGATAGAAAGGAAGCCAATGGTCAAAGTCCGAAGGAGTAACTTTTCTGAACAATAAACGCTGCGTGGTTTCGTCTTCTAAAAGATATTTTGGCATTACTCTTTTGTGAAAGAAATTATATCTCCAACTTCCAATCCCCAAGTATCTGAAAGACCTGCGTTTATTTCCAGTACATATTTTACCGGAACCTGAGAGGAAAGTCCTGTCTCGTTAAAAGGTTGGGCGTTCTTTTGGAAACTGGCAATTTTTAGGTCTTCATCGATATAGATAATATCCAAAGGGAATTCGGTATTCTTCATATAGAACGAATGCATGGCTACATCAGGAAAAATAAACAACATTCCTTGATGGTCTTCCATGGACTCGCGGTACATCAACCCTGTTTGGGTCTCATATTCAGATTCAGCTATTTCAATATCCAAAGTGGTCAAGATGGAATCTGTTTCAGATCGTGTAACGGTAAGTGAGCCTTCTTTGGTAAAACCTATGGTTTCGGTTTTTATTTCTTGCTTGGATTCTGTCTTGCATGAAATTAATAGCATACTGAAAACCAGTAGCAATAGGAGAAATCTCTTCATTTATTGGGCTATTTTGGATGGATTTGGCCTAAACATGAAATATAATCCAACAATGATCATAGGAATGCTTAGCCATTGTCCTGTAGAAAGAAGGCCTAAAGATTCTTCAAAGCCTCCTTGACTCTTTTTAAAATATTCCACAAAAAAGCGTACTGTCCAAAGGCCGACCATAAAAACTCCGAACAAATATCCGATCTTGTCTTTTTTATCCGTTTTCCAATACAAAAAGTATAGGGCTAGAAAAACGAACACGTAGCATATAGCTTCGTATAGTTGCGCAGGATGTCGATAAGGAATCGATTCCAGTACACTTGAAAACTCTGGATTATTCTCAATGGTCTTGTATGCTGCGCTAGCTGTTTTCTCATTGGTAATCGACATTGCTTTATAAGCGGGCATATCATCTGAATCCCGTATAAACCGAGTTGCCAAAGCAAATGATTTATCAACGACCCTACCATTTATCTCCGAATTGAAAAAATTTCCCAACCGAACAAAAGCGGTTCCTATGGCCGAAGCAACAACCATTCTGTCCAACAACCATAGCATTTTAATGTCTTTCCATTTTCTACAGTAAAGCCAAACACCTATAATCGCAGCGATAGTTGCTCCATGGCTTGCCAATCCCGTGAATCCTGTGAACTCATATCCATTGATAAAACCAAATAAGGAACCTTTAGAACTTTCCCGTATCGGTAATAAAATTTCAATTAAATGATTTTTATAATAATCCCAATCGTAGAAAAAAACATGTCCCAAACGAGCACCCAACATGATGGATACAACTCCATGAATAAAAAGTGAATCCAATTTTTCCATGGATTTTTTTTCATTCAAAAAGATACGCTTCATAATAAACCAGCCAGCTACAAAGGCCGCTATCCAGAGCAAATTATAATATTTAATCTGAATAAACCCTAATTTAAAAAGGGTGCCATCGGGGTTCCAATTAAAGCCTAGGAAGTACATGTATTAAATTTTGGGCTAAGATAATTAAATAGATGTTAGTAGTCAGTGGTCAGTGGTCAGTGGTCAGTGGTTCTGTTGTCGGTTGCTTGTTTCTGTAATTGGATTTTGTCTTTGCACTTGCACTTATAGTTTTGAATTTGATTTTTGAACTTGAACTTGAACTTTGAGTTTGTATTTGATTTTTGAACTTGAACTTGAACTTGAACTTGAACTTTGAGTTTGTATTTGAATTTTTTAAGGAACAGGATCATAGCCTTTGCCACCCCACGGATTACAGCTAAAAATTCTTTTTATGGATAGCCACCCTCCTTTGAACAATCCATGTTTTTTGAGTGCTTCCAACGTATATGCAGAACAGGTAGGGGAGTATCTACAGGTTGCTGGAGTGTATGGTGATATTAAAAGTTGATATAGCCTCACCAACAGTACAAAAGGAGCGATAAGGATTTTTTTGATTGACATTCCTTTTAATGTTTGCTATACCTTCTTAAGATTAATTTACGCTAAAGCTAGTGCCATCTTTTCCATCTTTGAGCTGAATGCCCAAAACAGTCAATTTATCTCTAATCTGATCAGAAGTTGCAAAATCTTTATTAGCTCTGGCCTGATTTCGAAGCTCGATGAGCAAGTCCATTACACCATCCAACGTATTGGAATCATCCTTTACAACGACTTGATTCTCTAATCCCAAAACATCATACGCAAAAGTGTTCAAGGTTTGCTGTAGTATGGCTTTGTCCTCTTCGGTTATAGTTTCTGTACCTTCTTTAATTAGGTTAATGTGCTTTACGGCTTCAAAAAGATGTGCGATTAATATCGGGGTGTTAAAATTATCGTTCATGGCATCATAGCACTTCTGTTTCCATTGAGCAAGGTCAAAATCAGATGTAGAACCTATTTTGACTTTCTCTAGATTATCCATAGCGTCCATTAGACGATAGTATCCTTTTTCGGAAGCTAATAATGCATCGTCACTCAAATCCAAAATACTGGTATAATGGGCTTGCATCATAAAAAATCGTACTACGGAAGGTGCATAAGCTTTACTGAGTATATCATTGTCGCCACTGAAAATCTCTGAAGGATAAATATTGTTCCCAGTAGATTTTGACATTTTTTTACCGTTCAAGGTCAGCATATTCGCATGTAACCAATATTTAACGGGAGATTTTCCGGTACAAGCTTCGGCCTGGGCTATTTCGCATTCATGGTGCGGAAACTTTAAGTCCATTCCTCCACCATGTATATCAAATGTCTCCCCTAAATATTTTGTGCTCATGGCAGTACATTCCAGATGCCATCCGGGAAAACCATCGCCCCATGGGGAAGGCCATCTCATGATATGTTGTGGCTCGGCTCTTTTCCATAGTGCAAAATCTTGCGGATTTCGTTTTTCATCCTGTGCAGAAAGTTCGCGGGTATTGGCAATCATATCTTCCAATTTTCTTCCGCTAAGCTTGCCGTAATCATTGCTCTCGCTGAACTTTACAACATCAAAATATACAGAGCCGTTTACTTCGTAGGCAATACCTTTTTCTAAGATTTCTTTGATAATCTCTATTTGCTCTATAATATGGCCCGTTGCCGTGGGTTCAATACTAGGGGGCAAAAAGTTGAGTTTTTGAAGCGTGTTATGAAAATCGACCGTATACCGCTGCACAACTTCCATCGGTTCAATCTGCTCTAACTTGGCCTTTTTTGCAATTTTATCCTCGCCATCGTCAGCATCATTTTCCAAATGTCCGGCATCCGTTATATTACGAACGTACCGCACTTTGTATCCCAAATGTTTAAAATATCTAAAAATCATATCAAAGGACATAAAGGTGCGGCAGTTTCCTAAATGTACGTTACTGTAAACCGTAGGACCGCAGACGTACATACCAATATGGTCTTCATTGATAGGCTCAAAAATTTCTTTCTTCCCAGAAAGTGAATTGTATACTTTTAGGTTTTGGCTTTTGTAAAGTTGCATTGAAAAGTTAATGGTTAAAAGTCGGTCTCTAGGTTGATATAATCCAAAAATTCTCTTCGTACAGCCTCATCCTTGAATTTTCCACCATATTCTGCGGTAACGGTGCTGCTTTCAATATCCCGTATCCCCCTGGAATTTACGCAGAGATGTTTGGCATCCATGACACATGCAACATCTTCGGTTCCCAATACTTTTTGTAATTCTTTGACAACCTGAATGTTCAATCGCTCCTGAACTTGTGGGCGTTTTGCAAAATAATCCACGATACGGTTCATTTTAGACAGTCCAACAACGGTGCCATTGGAAATATAGGCAATATGGGCCCTTCCGATTATTGGTAATAAATGGTGCTCACAAGTGGAGTAGAGTACAATATTTTTCTCCACCAGCATCTCGCCATATTTGTACTTGTTTTCAAATGTTGAAGAGTTTGGTTTTCTATCTGGATGTAAGCCTCCAAAGATTTCGTTAACGTACATTTTAGCTACTCTTTTTGGAGTGCCTTTAAGGCTATCGTCATCCAAATCAAGTCCAAGTGCCAACATTATTTCCCGTACACTCTTTTGTATTCTTTCGATCTTTTCCTCATCACTCAGTACAAAGGCATCTTTTCTGATAGGTGTCTCGGTAGAAGTGCCAACGTGGTCATTGCCTCTTTCTTCATGTTGTTCATCCAAAGCCTGCTCTAGTTTCATTTGTTAAATATTCAAGGAAGCAAAGATATACATTAATAGGCTATTTAACATCTGGTAGTCCTAGTTTGGCAACATAAATTATTGCCAAAAGAAAAGCCACTATATTTTTATAATACCCAAACCTACAACCATTTATGGTGAAATCGTGTATAGGAATCTTATTCTTGGTGTTTTTGTGCCAAATAGCCCGTTCGCAGGTCTTACCCGACTGTGCAGATGCGGTACCTATTTGCAACAACACACCAATAAATGTAGGAGCCAACGGTTTTGGCGTAGATGACTTTGGTGGTGATGGTTCAAGTGGATGCCTTGAGCGAACGCTTTCCGGGGCGATAGAATCCAATTCGGCGTGGTACAGGTTTAGGACAGGAGCTTCGGGTCAGTTGGGTTTTAATATAGGGCACGATAGTACAGAGGATTGGGACTTTGCCTTGTATAGAGCTAGTGACTGTAATAATTTAGGGGAACCCGTACGGTGCAATTTTTTCGATAATAGTGATTTTAAAACATTTTTGGGAGTGGGGGAAGATCCTACGGGAGATGTAGATTCCGTTCACTATGAAGATTGGTTAGACGTAAGTGTAGGTGAGGAATATTACTTGCTCATTAATAATTTCAGTAATGTGAATTCTGGATTTTCGATTCAGTTCACGGGAAATATTCTTGTTACAGACCCAATGAACGCCTTGGACTGCTCTATAGTAGACAATCTCTTGGGCCCTCCCATTGCTGCCTGCGAAAATGAGACCGTAGTTTTGGATGCCACAACCACAGGTGCAACAAATTATGAATGGTATAGCAATAATGGTACCGGATTCCAGCTACTGGCAGCAGCTAGTGGAAGTCCAACATTACAGATATTGAATTCTGCTATGTATAGGGTAGTGGTTTCAACACCTACAGGTTCTTTGATCAGTGACGTTCAAGTAGCCTTCAATGTCATACCCACTACGGCATCAATAACTGATGAAATACTGTGCTATACAGCAAATTTAGAAGTTGATTTGGAACTAAAGGATTTTGAAGCACTGGGAACACAGGACCCAGATAGTTTTATTGTTAGTTATCATAGCTCTCAAGCGGATGCGAATCAAGGGATTGATCCATTTTCCAAAACATATCAAAAAGGCTTGGGACAAGAGACCATTTATGTGCGGACAACTTCTTTGGCCAATCCCAATTGCTATGATGCCTCTGAAAGTTTTGTTTTAAATACCATAGAAACACCTGAACTCACTTTTCCTGAAGAAGTGATCATATGTGAGGATAATAATGGTATCGTCATTGGGGAAACTGCTCCCAATCCAAGTTATAGTTATCAATGGAGTACTGGTGAGCAAACCCCGAACATAACAATTTCGCAGGATGGAGATTACAACTTGACTGTTACGAACTCATCAAATGGTATACTTTGTACTGAAAATAGAACCGTTCGTGTGCAAACTTCGGTTTTACCTGTCATCTCGGATATAGAAATAGAAGACCTTAGTTCAAGCAATACGGTAACTGTTGTAACAGAAGTAGTAGGAGAATTTGAATATCGTTTGGATGAAGGTACTTTTCAGACTAGTAGTGTTTTTGAAGGGGTCCCGGCAGGGGTTCACACGGTAACTATGAGAGATATCTTTGGTTGCGGGGAAGTTGTGGAAAACATTGTGGTTGTAGGCTTTTTGGCTATTTTCTCTCCAAATGGGGATGTGCTCAACGAAACATGGCATGTTGAAGGTTTATCTGAATTGAATTCCCCGGTTGTTACCATCTATGATCGTTATGGAAAGTTGCTTAAAGAACTGACGGAATTTAGTCCGGGTTGGGATGGAAATTTTGATGGCAGACCGCTTCCCTCTACTGATTATTGGTTCAAATTATCCTATTTGGATGAAAACGGAAATAGGATGAACGCGAAGTATTTACGGAATCATTTCTCCTTGAGAAGATAGGCAAAAATGCATTTTATCGATTAACTGTATAATTTTTCGGTCAAAAAATACTAAAAACTCATTTTGGGCAGTTATACAGGTTATACTTAGTATAATCTTTAGCCCCACAATTCTATGAGAGCCTTGTTAAGCGCTATCTGTTGTATGTTTCTTTTTTCTTTGGAAACACATGCCCAAAACTCACCCGATTGTAGAACCGCTATACCCGTTTGTGCGGATGCACCTATTTTATCGTTTACGGACGGTAGTGGTGATATTGATGACTTTGACCCAGAGGTCATTACACAATCCGGTTGTTTGGAAAAAGGAAGTGTAAGTCTCGCTAATATTGAAAACAATACCTCTTGGTATGTCTTTAGGGCCGGAACAAATGGACAAATTGGTTTTGATTTGGAAGCATTGCCCGTTACACCCGGTGGTATAATTACTTCTGAACTGGATTTTGCCCTGTACGGACCTTTTGACCAAACAGCTGGACAAAACTTTTGTACGGTTATTGGAAATGGAGATGCACAGCCCATACGTTGTAATTATGAGGTTAACGATACAGGTTTCACCGGAATAGGGGTGAATCCAATAAATGGTAGGGAAGGGGCACCCTTTGTAAAGGGTAGTCAGAATACTTATGATGAGTTTTTAGATGTTATAGCAGGTGAGATCTATTATCTATATATTAATAACTACAATACCAATTTTGATGGTGACCCAGAGCCATTCTCCTTGACATTTACGGGCAGCTCTGTTGATGCCGACCAAAATACAGCACTGGACTGTACGCTGCGCGACGAATTTTTAGGGTTGGACATTATTGCCTGTGAGGGTGATCCGGACATTGTTCTAAGTGCCTTGAATTCCCCAGCCGGACCTACAGCCTCATTTTTTACGTGGGAGCTGGATGCAGATGATGATGGCACCTATGAAACTGTTCTGGCAAGTGGACCTGCTGAAACCGAACTAACCGTTACAAGTCCAAACTCCGGTCGTTACCGTGTGACCATAGAGACTACTTTGGCAACCACCATAACAGATGATATTCTGATCACCTTTTTTGGCGTTCCAGAATTGGATGAAGTACGTGTGGTCGATGATCTGGTGAACAGCAACCAAACCGATCCTTATAATATTGAAATAGTTCCTTTAGGGAATGGAGATTATGAATATGCCATCAATGATGGGGAGTTTCAGGATGATCCTTTGTTTTTTGATGTGCCCCCGGGCGTTAATACTGTTGTTATCAATGATAAAAACGGATGTGGGATTACGGAACCTATAGAATTCTTGGTAGTAGGTTATCCAAAGTTTTTTACGCCTAATGGTGATGGGATTCACGACAATTGGAATGTACTAGGTATCGAAACCCTTTCTGATCCCACGGTTTACATTTTTGACCGTTACGGAAAACTGCTAAAGGAATTGGATATCACAGGCGGTTGGGACGGTACTTTTAACGGAAGACAGTTACCGTCTTCGGATTACTGGTTTCGCTTGGATTATAACCGAGATGATGAAGGTGTTATCGTGGCACGTTCCGTGAGAAGGCACTTTTCTTTGGTTAGATAACCAAAAAAGACCGGAATGGTCATCCACACCGGCCTTCAGATCTTTTTTATGTGACGTTTACATGATAGAATGCCTACTCGCAAACTAATTGAAAGTCTAAGCCGGGAAATACCCAACCGTTACCTTCAAGATTATCAACTGCCATATCAGCTCCAGGGCCACAGACAGTGATATTCTCCATACCACAGGTAATTCCGGTTGGTCCGCCGTTATCTTTTACAAAATTGTCCCAACCGACCAAGGTGTTTTCCATGCTCCCTTTGGACATTCCACTGTTATCGAACATACTGAGCATACTCAAAATATTTCCAATGTTCCAATCCCCTATATCTTGATCGAAGGCAGAGGCCCCAAAAAACATTATGACCGTGTTGGTGACGCTTCCCGTATTCCACTGGCCAATATCCTGGTTGAACTCGAAAGCCCCAGCAAACATTCCGCTCATGTTGGTGACTTTTCCCGTATTCCACTGGCCAATATCCTGGTTGAACTCGGAAGCCCCAGCAAACATTCCGCTCATGTTGGTGACATTTGATGTATCCCAATTACTTATATTGCCATTGAAAGACGATGCTCCTGAAAACATATCGAACATATTCCCAATATTGTCTACCTTCCAATCGCCTATGTCCCCGTTAAATTGTTGGGCATTACGGAACATACCAAAAAGGGAAGATACTTGCGATAGGTCGGGCACATCAGTTGCATTATAAAACATATTTACACAGTCCTCGAATGCCACTGTCAATTTCTCCCAACCAATAGTGCCCCATTGGTCCAAACTTACAAGTTTGGACGCACTTGGGAGCCCTGACATCCTTATACTGGGAAAATCTCCCTTGATCGCCACAATATGGTTTCCGGCGGTTGCATACGAATGCGTTATATCTGTATCTCCGGTAATATTTTCAATAGTGCCGTCCCCCCAATCGATCATAAAATTGTAGTCATAAGTTATTGACAGACCTATTGTTATGCTTTCACCATTCTCGTTGGTCTTCCAGGTGGTCACAAAACTGTTGGTATCATCTGCCAGGCTTTCGATTACATCCTCGACATTGACCGTAACTTTCGCATTTGTCTCCAACTCCCCATCCTCAGCGCTCACAAAAAGGATATGTTCCGTTTTGGTCTCAAAATCCAGGGATTTTCCGGCAGTTAGGCTAAGGACACCGTCACTGGTGATGTCAAAAAGCCCGTCATCGTCGGACTCTATGGAAAACGTAAGGCTGTCCCCATCCGGGTCACTAGCTTCTACCGTTCCAATGGGCTGGGCATCGGTGATATCCTCGGCAACGGCAAAGGACTGTTCCAGTATGACCGGGGCCTTGTTCTCTTCTTTTGGTGGCACACTGTCGGGGGGCATACTGTTGGGCGGCACACTGTCCGGGGGCACACTGGGCGAATCATCCTTGCCACAGGAAAGAGCAATCGAGCAAAGACATAGGAATAGACAAATGTTCTTCAATTTCATCTTTATGTAATTTTAGTTTTACACAAATTGAGATTTCTTGGTGATAGTTAAGAAGCAAAATGAACGGATACCCCCATTCGTTTGACGAATGGCCATTTTGAGTTGACGGAATTTTTTGTTACCGTCCCAAAAATGGAAAGGATAGCACAGCTAGATACTTCTTTGTTCAATACCGAGGGAAATAGGAAGTTTCCCCGATGCCAAGATTCTGGAAAACGAAACTTCGTCCAAATGGATACAAGAATTGTGAATGACCGTGTTTGGGGTCTTGGATTTTGGGTTTTGGTTTAAGGTTTTGGGTATAAATTACTGAACACAGGTGTGAATAGATATGCTTACGTCGAACCCATGTTAATTATGTTTAGAACTTTAGGGTAAAGCCCAAGGTCACGTTGGTATTCCTTCTATTGATCATGGTCGAACTACTTATTCCCGAATCAAAAAGTAACGTATTTACATCTTGTTCTGTCCTATTTACGGCTAAATCCAATCTGCTTCCGCCAAAATTATAACCAATACCCCCGGAGTAGCCAGTTAAATCACCAATGAGATTTCCTTCTTCATATGGGCTCTCTTCATATCGATATCCAGCTCTTAGACTTACATCATCAATCCTGTATTCTCCTCCAAATCTGTATGTGTTCACAACACCTAATTGATTTGCGATAAAATCATTTTCCGCTGCAAAATTAGGGTCCGAATTGGGGCGTAGTTCTGCATTGGACATGTCTTGATAGCTGTAATCAAAGCTTAAAAGTCCGTCTTTTCCAAAGACAACAGCTAAACTACCAGTAAGTTTTTCGGGAGTTCGTATTCTGTATTCTTCAAATAGATTTACAATTCTAAAATCGATAAAATCAATATCTGGTTCCGCCAATGTTGAATTGATGCGTTGTGATGTATCGTCCGTTAGTTCGTACCAAGTAGGGGATTGGTAACTACCACCAATGCGAATGTTGTCGTTCAATTTAGCAATGGCTCCAACGCTAAATGAAAAACCATATCCTTCGGTTCTCAAAAGATTATCGAACGTAGTGAACTGTACGGGGGAATCTGTGTCATAACCGCTCTCATCCAATAACGTCAATCTCTCATAAAGTATGGTGTGAAAATTTACCGAGGCCCCTATGTAAAGATTCTCTTGGTACTGCCCTGCAAAATTCGCAGTTAGCTTGCTGTTGTACCCAGTAGTACTTTGAAGATAGTTTTGGTTTACTCCGTCATAAGTTGCGTTGGATACGTAAGCAGTGTTCTCGTCATCATCGACCGTTGGCTCTATAATACCGGCTTGAAAGCCCAAAAATGCTTGTTGTGCTCCAAAGCCAATGTTGGAACCTATATCTAAATAAGCATCTTCTATGAACTCTCCCTCTTGTACTCGTAAAGGTCCTAAAGCTTGGCCTTGTGCAAAGTTCAAGAAATAATTATCGATGCCTTGTGTTGTATTTCCCGATACGGAAAATTCATTGTCAAAATTCTGCACCATATCATAGTTGAAAGCAAGTGCCAGTTTTTTCCATGCACTTTCGGTGGATTTAAAGACAAATACACCCCCCAATTGATTTAATTCCAAGGAATTAATATTGGTTTCCGTTAGGCTATTTCCGAAAGCGGCTTCGTTGTTTCTATTAAAATTTGTGCCTGTTATGGTAAATTGACTAAAGTTGAAAACAGCTGAACCCGCAGGGTTTACATTTAAAGATGATAAATCACCACCCAAGGCACCAAATGCACCGCCCATAGCCTGAAACCTTGCGGTTCCTTGAATATTTTCATTGCTAAAGCGTAAGACGTCGTTAATATTTTGGGCATTAGCAAAAGTGCATGCCAATACCGTTATGAAAGTTAGGATTCTTTTCATTTGTTTTCTTTTTTTGCCTTGCATTAATTAGGGATTATCTTCTTCTTCCACTACTTCTTCCAGATGATCTAGATGCTCCAGAAGACCTACTGGAACCACCTGAGCTTCTATAGCTACCAGAAGACCTTGAGCTACTGCCAGAACTACGGTAGCTGCCACTACTTCTAGAGCTTCTGCTTCCACTGCTTCTGTAGCTGCCAGATGATCTTGAGCTACCAGAAGATCGGCTGTAGTTGCTACTTCTTGGAGCAGTTCTACCAGAAGACTGGTAGCTTCTTGTACTTCTTCCCGAAGTTCTGTAGCCAGATGAAGAACTCCTGTTTGCACCACTACTTCTATAGGTTCCACTATTTCTTGAAGATGATGGTGAAGTTCCATAGGAACGACTGGTTCTGCCATTACTTCCATAATTTGCGGCAGACCGTGTACTTCTACTTGATCTATAATTTCTATTTCTTGCTATTGCATCTGAACTTACTGATCTTCTCGCCGTAGAACCACTACTGTACGACCTTGAGCTCCTTCCAGCTGAAGAACTTCTATTTACGTTGGAACGTCCACTTGCATATCTTGAGGAATATCCACTTCTTCTAGAAGCTAGATTGGACCTGCTTCTTATTGCAGTACCTGGAATTACACTGTTTGAATAGCCCCTTCTTGATCTATTGTAGGCATAACCTCTATTAAATCCTCTGTTCCAACCGCGACCATAGTTTCCGTTCCAGCCCCAGGCACCACCCCAGTAAGGGTTGCCCCAGCCACCGCCCCAACCGAAGCCACCGCCCCAGCCAAAGCCGCCACCCCAAGCAAGACCACCGCCCCAGCCCCAACGGTTCCATCTCCACGGGTTGTTCCAACCCCAGCCAAAGCCACCGCCCCAGCCCCAATTGTTCCAAAGCCATGGATCGTTCCAACCCCAGCCAAAGCCACCGCCCCAGCTATTATCGTAAACGTTTACGGTTAAATTAGTGGGGTTATCGCCCCAACCTGGATTTCCGTTGTAAGTGTTGTTTGTGGCAAAATAATCTGTTTGTTCACCAATTTGAGTATCATCATTTTCAGTGCCGCTATAGTAGCTATCGACATCTGTAAAAATCTCATCATCTAGAATCTCATCAAACTCATTTGCCCTTTCACCAAAATAATCACCATATATATCGCTCTCTCTTTGTTCATTTCTTACAGCCTCGGCAGATTTCTTTTCTACACGTGCAACACGATTATTGTTGGAATAAATTCCATCATCATCATAGTAAGAAGCTTGTTGATAGGAACCACAAGAGGTCATTAGAAAAATGACCAGAACAAATATGGCGGGAATTTGAAATCTCGAGAAGCGTATAGACTTTGTCATAGTGCAATTTTTATTGTTGAACATACTAAAAATAGTTAGTTTTACCGAACTATTTTGTTATAAAGTCACAAGTTTTGTGCCAAACTATTGTAGATGGGGAAAAAATTAACGAGTCAGAGCGAGGATTATTCCAAATGGTATAATGAGCTTGTAGTAAAGGCAGATTTAGCTGAAAACTCAGGGGTTAGAGGGTGTATGGTCATAAAACCTTATGGATTTGCCATTTGGGAAAAGATGCAGGCCCAGTTGGATAAGATGTTCAAAGAGACTGGACATGAAAACGCTTATTTTCCTTTATTCATTCCTAAGTCGTATTTAAGTAAAGAAGCTAGTCATGTTGAGGGTTTTGCAAAGGAATGTGCAGTGGTAACGCATTATCGGTTAAAAAATGCAGAAGATGGAAGCGGAATCGTAGTTGACGAAAATGCAAAGTTGGAGGAAGAGCTAATTGTTCGGCCTACATCAGAAACTATTATATGGGATACGTATAAAAGATGGGTTCAATCTTACAGGGATTTACCGTTGTTGATCAATCAGTGGGCCAATGTGGTACGTTGGGAAATGCGTACAAGGTTGTTTTTGCGTACTGCTGAATTTTTATGGCAAGAAGGACACACGGCACATGCTACAGAGCAGGAAGCTTTGGAAGAAGCCCAGCAGATGATGCACGTGTATGCAGAATTTGCGGAAAAGTATATGGGTGTTCCGGTAATAAAGGGTACAAAAACAGAAAGCGAGCGTTTTGCAGGTGCGGAAGAGACGTACTGTATTGAGGCATTAATGCAGGACGGTAAGGCATTGCAAGCAGGTACCTCACATTTTTTAGGACAGAACTTTGCAAAAGCTTTTGATGTGAAATTTGCCAATAAAGAAGGAAAACAGGAATATGTTTGGGCAACCTCTTGGGGTGTTTCAACCCGACTGATGGGGGCTTTGGTGATGACACACAGTGATGATAACGGATTGGTACTTCCACCCCAGTTAGCACCTATTCAAGTTGTTATTGTTCCAATCTATAAAGGGTTGGAGCAGTTAGATGCTATTTCAGAAAAGGTGAATCCCTTAGTAAAGGAATTACGTAGTAAAGAAATCTCTGTTAAGTTTGATAAAAGGGATACCCATAAACCGGGCTTTAAATTCAATGAATACGAATTGAAAGGTGTACCTGTTCGTTTAGCGATTGGACAGCGCGATTTGGAGAATGGAACTTATGAGGTGGCTAGAAGAGATACGCTTGAAAAGGAATCGGTTAAAGCAGAAGCGGTTGTGGATAAGATAGTTTCTTTGATGGATGAGATTCAGGAAAACATGTTTCAAAAAGCTTTGAACTTTAGATCGGAACATATTACTGAGGTGGATTCATATGATGAGTTCAAAAAAATTATATCTGAAAAAGGTGGATTTGTTTCTGCACATTGGGATGGTACCGTTGAGATCGAAGACAAAATAAAAGATGAAACCAAAGCTACAATTCGTTGTATTCCTTTAGATGCAAAAAAAGAGGCGGGGAAATGTATGGTTACGGGAAAACCATCTTACCAGCGTGTACTATTTGCTAAGGCATATTAAAAGATAGCAAAAAATAAAACATACTATTGCAGGACTTAAAAATAATTGTATTTTTGCATCCGCAATTATGCACCCGGCCCGTTCGTCTAGGGGTTAGGACGCCAGGTTTTCATCCTGGTAACAGGGGTTCGATTCCCCTACGGGCTACGAAGTTCAATGAAATATTGGAATGGATTAATTTTGAGTTCTATAAGAGTGAAGCTTTTTTGAAACCATAATTAGTTATATCCAAAATGGCCCGTTCGTCTAGGGGTTAGGACGCCAGGTTTTCATCCTGGTAACAGGGGTTCGATTCCCCTACGGGCTACTAAAAAGTAATAAATTAAAGGTAAGGAATTAAAAAAAGTACTTTTAATTTTTATCATCCATTTTAAATAAAGATAATGGCAAATCATAAGTCAGCATTAAAAAGAATAAGAAGAAACGAAGCAGTTCGTTTACGTAACAGATATCAGCATAAAACGGTACGTAATGCTATTAAGAAATTACGTAATGAGGAAGATAAGAAAGCCGCTGAAACTTTGTTGCCAACAGTAGTTGGAATGATAGACAAGCTTGCTAAGAGAAACATCATCCACAATAACAAAGCTGCTAACTTAAAAAGTAAGTTAATGAGTAAGGTTGCTGCAATGTAGTACCCTTTCATATTATTTAGCATAAATAAAAAGCGCCCTAATTTTAGGGCGCTTTTTTGTTGTGTAATAGGTGATAGAACTATTCCTGCAGTTCGGATTCATTTCTATAGCCAGAAGAATCTTTGTACCAATCCTGGAAGGCGGTTCCTCCTGAAGTAGCCCATTCATTAAAGAAGTTATAGGCTTGGTTCACTGGAACATTTTCCTTTGGGGGTTTAAAATTGTGAACAATATTGATGGCCCAAGGCAATCCTGATTCAGTTTGATAATTACCATCTTCATCTCGATTAACACCTTCGGCAGAGGGGGTGTTTGTTCCTAAACTAGTTCTGAACCTATTGGGTAAATGGATTTCGTTTCCTCTGTTTCTGTCCACTATCAAAAAGGGATTGAATGGTGCAATTCCCAATTGATTGGTGGTAATGGGCGTTGTGAATTTCACCTCTATTTTTGAAGGTATTCCCAACATGGTCTCATGGTTGTCGAATAGAATTATGACCGCTCTATCCTGATTTTGCTCAATACCATTAGAGGCTACGTTGATATAACCTTCCGTTAACACTGTGCCTGTGACAGATTCTATTAAACTTGGGGCTATACTTTCCAGTTCAATTCCGAAAGCATTTACAAAACCGGCTCCATCAGAGCTTACCTCAAAATAAATATCTAATTGCACAGCCATGTTGTCCGAGTTAAGGACGGCAACAAACCTATAGTTGATTGTCGTATCGTTGAAATCATAGTCTCCCAAGAACGGCCATAAGTCTTCAAAAGCTACGGTTCCCCAACCGTATTTACTTGGTGTGAATTGCTCAAAGGCTTTGTCGGCATCTTCAGGAAAATCATCATTGCTGTCAGTAATACCATCTCCATCGGTATCAGGGTCCACTGCTTCTTCATCAAAAACACGGAAAGTGGTTAAATCATTTATAGTTCTGTCAAAAGAGATACCAGAATTTGAATTGGGGCCATATCTGTATTCCCAACCGCCTGTTTGGGTATCCATAACTATCAAATTGCTGTTACTGCCATTATTGGCCAGCCACAATTCATTATTGGAGTCAAATGTCATAGAGGTTGGATTGAATGGCAAGTCTTCACCACTAATCCTGGTAGAGTCGTAGTCACCTTCTACATTCAATTCAAGTCGATAAAGCCCAGAAAAAGTACATACGAATAAGGTACCATCTGCTGCGAATGCTAAATCCCCACCCTGCGTTCGGTCAAGACCGTTGATATCCCATTGAGAAAGAATGGATCCATTGGTTGGGTCAATAGAATACAGCTTTGCCTGTGTTGAGAAATAGAGCAACCCGTCTTGAGGGTTAAAATCCAAACGTGGGCCACCTATACCTAAGTTTGCTATTGTGGTCCATGTATCATTGGCGATATCATAGCGCATCAGGGGATTCGGATTAGATCTGCCTATTGAATATAAAAAGTTATTTTGCTGATCAATGGCAGCAGTAAAGCTGCCCATGGGCATGGTAGAGATAAAAGTGTACGCCCCAGTAATGGGGTCTACTTGAAACAACTCTGCACTACCATTTACGCAGTATAGAAAGTCCTCAACAATGCCTTTGGAAGAAGAGGCGCTTTTTGCACTTAATGACGAGTAATTGTAAATGACCTGCTCTGAAGAGATATTGACTATTTCTGAAGAATAGGCGAAACCCTCTTTTCTTCTTATGTATAGTTGATTATAATAATCTGGAACCACAAATGTATGCTCAATTTTTCCTCCAGAAGGAGCGCCACTGAAAATTAGATGGTTCAGATTGTCCACAACATAACCCGTACCGGTAACTTCTTCATCGTCTTCATTGACATAGGTTATCTGACCATTGGTTGAATTTTCTTGATAGGCGTATACGTCATACTTGACATTGGTAGAATTATCATTGATCGTCAATTCCACCGACCTTTCCGTTTTGAATTCAAAGCCAGATGGAATTTGCAGTTCCGTAATTTTCAGCTCATCTACAGGTACTTCAATTTCATCTTCACTTTCCGTATCAATGGAATCATCAAAATTATCTTTGACACAAGAGGAAAAGGTAAATAGTAGTACCAAATAAATTAGTGAGAAAACGATTTGGGATATTTTCATCATTTTTATTTTGCGGATTTACATCCAAATTAATAGTATAAAATTATATTCGTTTATTATATAAATGCTTCTGTTTTAGCTGGGATACCATCAAGTATCGGTTAATGGCATGCTTTATTCGATAAATAATTAGTAGTTTTTAAACTACATATATGAACGAAAAAGATTACAATATTATATATTCGATTAATAATTCGTACCACTAAAGTTGTGAAAGAAGCTAAAGTAGTGGTGTATTGATGCTATCCGAAAAATACTTCATGTAAAAACCGGCCTGGAGCCAATGTAAAGCCCCCAGCGATAATCAATGCCCCAAAATATAGCAAGACCATTTTGCGCTTATGTGCTTTTACATTTTTCTTCCTTATAGCGGTTATTGCTGTTGGAACGGTATACAAGGTTAAAAAACTAAAGAAATGTATAAAACCAAAATGATTTAGAAACTGGCTGCCAACCTGTGCAGGTAAAAACAAAGAGACGAGTGCGGTGAAAAACATAAGGCCCATATAAACCTTTCCAATGTTTTTTTGTTTTTTTGTTCCTTTTTTTACCGATAAAAAGATATGCGCCCAAAAATATGCAGGGAACGACCGTAAAAAGGTGAATATACATTAAGAACAGATATATAGTTGTCATGGTTTAGCTTTTTCAAAGGAAGAAAAATCACAGAAGTTCCAGCACAAAAGGTTTCCCAATTGTTGTTTATAGGCGATAAACTGTGTAAAGAAAAGACTATCTAAATGCCTGTCTTTTCCCTAATAATAAACCGATTATAAAAAATGAATACATTAAAACTATAGCGGTCAACAGCACTGTTCTAAGATGAAATTGGATGGATACGTCAAACTTTAAATAATCCGAGAGTACAATAAAAGGAAAAAATACATAAAATAGGAACAAGCCTATACTTATCCAGTAGAGCAAGTTGCTTTTTTTGGAAAAAAGATTTTTCTCAGCACTTTTTTCTTTGAAATAGAAAATCAAACCCATAACTAAAACTACTGACCCAAATGAGTGCGCAAAGTTTAACGGTTTGAGAAAAGGATTTTGAAAAAAAGCACTTATTATATAAACAACCATGCTTATTAAGGCTCCATATTGGATTATTTTTTTTGAGTTTTTGTTAACTAGGGTTTTCCAATAAACCCTATAAAAAAAAAGAAAAAATATTATTTGATAAACAGTATAGATAATTACATTGAAATGCGAGTATCGATTATCTGAAAAGAACTGAAAATCGTCATGATATTTTATAAAATAACCCAAAAGTTCTGTAAAAAAAGTATAAATGATAAGGATAGGGAGATACTTTAATACAGTATCAAAGTACCTCCTATATCTGTATACAGCTACCAACCAAGTGATAAGATATATGATTGTAAAAAACTGATTTTTTATAAAACGCAGTAGCTCCTGTGTCATATTTTAATTAAAAATCACCAGATGGTGGGGGAGAGGAATTTCCATGATTCATGGTCAAGCTCTGCTCTCCTTGCATTAGCGGAGCTGTAGTCAAAGAAGGCATAAAACTTGCCTGGGCTGTTCCATTGGCTTGTTGTATAGAATCTTGCACTCCATTTATACCTACTGCATCTTTAACAAGTTTTGCTTTGCCGTCGGCACCAATATAGAATCCATAATCCAAGCCTTTAACCTTCATGGTGGGCAGCATAAAAAGCGAGTTTTGTCTTGGATGGACCACCCTTTGACCGTCTGGAAATCGTCTTTTATTGGGATAAGTGGCAAAATAGAAACGCAAGGTAGAAATATCCACGTTGGCAGCTTCAGCCTCTTGTTCTATAAAGGCCATGTACTGTTTCATGGTCTTATAATCAAAAGAAGTAAATCTGGATGGTTTAAAGTTCTCGTCCCTATTTGTGGTCATTTCATATTGTTGTATGGCTTCCACGCGGTTCGTACCATAATTATCATATAGTGATTTCGATTCCGTTAAGGAGATAATCTGTTTGGGAGGCTCTACATGTTCTTTGGGCTCTTCCTCAGGTTCTTCTTTTGGATTTTCCTTTTGTTTTGGTTGGCAAGCACCTAGTAACAATAGGATAAAAACTAGGAGGAATGGTGCTGCTTTTTTGGTGTTTTTCATGTTGTAAGTGTTTTTAGTGTTGATAGTATGGGAAACCGTACTAAAGATATGGCATTTCTATAAAATGGAGGTATAAAAAAACCCTTTGAATTTCATCAAAGGGTCTTGTAATGGTAATTGATATCATTATTCCAATATGGAAATTATTGATTCATCGTCAACAAAAATTCTTCGTTGTTCTTGGTCTGCTTTATACGTTGTTCCATGAACTCCATAGCTTCAACAGGATTCATATCCGCCAAATATTTTCGCATGATCCACATACGTTGAATAGTGGTTTCATCCAGCAGAAGGTCATCCCTTCGCGTTGATGAAGAAATAAGGTCAATAGCTGGGAAGATTCTTCGGTTAGAAATTCTTCTGTCCAATTGTAGTTCCATGTTACCCGTACCTTTAAACTCTTCAAAGATAACCTCGTCCATTTTAGAACCTGTCTCTGTCAAAGCTGTAGCTATTATAGATAGTGACCCGCCATTTTCAATATTACGTGCCGCTCCAAAGAAACGTTTTGGTTTATGTAAGGCATTGGCATCAACACCACCGCTCAACACCTTTCCAGATGCAGGTTGTACGGTATTGTAGGCACGTGCCAATCTTGTAATGGAATCCAGCAGGATAACAACATCATGGCCACATTCTACCAAACGTTTTGCTTTTTCCAACACGATATTGGCAACACGAACATGTTCTGTAGCTTCCTTGTCAAATGTAGAGGCAACAACTTCTCCATGTACGTTACGTTGCATGTCCGTAACCTCTTCTGGACGTTCATCTATCAAAAGAATGATTTGATAAACCTCAGGATGATTGGCGGCTATGGCATTGGCAATATCTTTTAACAACATGGTCTTTCCCGTTTTGGGTTGGGAAACGATCATGCCACGCTGTCCTTTTCCAATGGGGGAGAACAAGTCCATTATACGCGTTGATAATGTGCTTTGTCTCTCGGCCAACTTAAATTTTTCTTTTGGAAACAATGGTGTTAGGTGTTCAAAAGATACACGGTCACGGACCACTTGTGGATCCAATCCATTTATCTTACTTACCTTGATAAGAGGAAAATATTTTTCTCCCTCCTTTGGAGGTCTAACATTTCCCAGTACCGTATCTCCGGTCTTTAGGCCAAACAGTCGAATCTGTGATTGCGAGACGTAAATATCATCAGGAGAGGATAAATAATTATAGTCAGAAGAACGCAAAAAGCCATAACCATCTTGCATAATATCAAGTACGCCCTCACTTTCGATAATACTATCAAACTCAAATTCGGGTTCTTTGTACCTGTTTTTTAAATCTTTATCAAAATTGCTGCTCTTTTTTTCATGGCCGCTATTCCTTTGATGCTGATTGTTCCTTCTGTTATTGTTTTGGTTTTTTTGAGCCCCACTTTGTTTGTGCGGCTCTCTTTTTTCCGGTTGCTTATCTTCTTTCTTAGCTACCGGTTCCGTTTCTGCTGCCTTACTTTCGGCAGGCTTTTTGGCAACAGTCTCTTTTGGTTCTCTTTTAGGTCGTGGAGCTCTTTCTCTTTTTGGTTTTGGAGCAGGTTTTTCCTTGGCCACCATGTCAGTTTCTTGTACGGCTTTTGGATTGGATGCTTGCGTATCCAGAATTTGGTAGACCAAATCAAGTTTTTTGAGTGTCTTGAATTTTGGAACACTGAGGGTTTTTGCAATTTCCTGTAACTCAGGAAGCTTTTTAGCTTTTAGATCTGAAATCTCGAACATTAAGTTATGAATAGGTTAAACTTGTATAACGTGAATAATTGAAGTAAAAAGTTATTTGGGTACTACGATAGGAAAGTTTCCTTGGGTAAGTGCTTCGCTAATAACGACACAAGTATACAAATTATTTTTCAAGATTAAGGGTCATTTACCAAAAAGACGCTTATTTTTGCTTTCCGAAATCGATTTAAACAATGATTCAGCGAATCCAGACGTTATTTCTTGTTATTGTAGCTTTAATGGCTGGAGTTCTTCCATTTATTTTTAGTTTGTGGATTAATGGGGATGGGGTTGAGTTTTTCGCCAAAAATGAATTATGGATAAGTATTGTATTTTATGCATCCGCAGTTTTGGCCGTGATTTCGATTTTCATGTACAAAAACAGACAAAATCAATTTGTAGTAAACAGATTGAATATGATATTGAACCTTTTTTTACTAGGATTTTTCGTTTATCGATCGCTAAGCTTATCCGGAGAAACTATTGTTTCTGAGAAGGGTATTGGGATGTTGATTCCTGTATTTTCTATCGTTTTTCTGGTTCTGGCCAACAGAGCTATCAAAAAGGATGAAGATCTTGTAAAATCTGTTGATCGCTTACGTTGAACCTAACATCTTAGTAGTATTAGTGCGAGAAAATCCCGGCCTAGGCCGGGATTTTTTATTAGCAGCTTTATTCTGTAAAGTTTATAATGCATAGAAAGACAATAGTTCTAACCGTATTGGATAATTAAAAAGATTAGCGCTTGCCCAGTTCTATAACCTCAAGATTGGCTATTTTAGAACCGTCTACCGTAAATCGTAACATTGTACGGACTTGGTGAAACCCATGTTTTCCACAAGCGCCCGGGTTCATGTGGAGTAAATTCAATTTTTTATCGTTCATCACTTTTAATATGTGCGAATGCCCACAAATAAAAAGTTTTGGCGGATTCTTCCTGATTTCTTCCCTTATCCTAACATTATATTTATTGGGATAGCCTCCAATATGGGTTATCCAAACATCAACATCCTCGCAAAAAAAACGATTGTTCTCTGGAAATTCGTTTTGTATAATATGGTCATCAATATTACCATGCACTGCTCGTATTGGCTTAATCCTTTCCAGTTTGTCCGTGATGTGTAAGCCTCCAATATCGCCCGCATGCCAAATTTCATCTGCTTGCGCCGCGTACTTTAAAATGGTGTTATCTATGTGGCCATGAGTGTCCGAAAGCAATAAAATTTTGGTCATAACGCTAAAAATTTCCTAAAAAAAGAATGTTGGATTTCTGTTGGATGGGATTAAGTATCTTTAATGACTTAAAAATAAGGCATTCAATTGAGATATTTTATCCGATTTTCCTATTTCGGAAAAGCATACCATGGGTGGCAGAATCAACCCAATGCTATTACGGTACAAGAAGTATTGGAAAAGGCATTGTCCACCTTATTGCGCGAAAAAATTGAAGTTTTGGGCGCTGGTAGAACGGATGCTGGAGTGCATGCTAGAGAAATGTATGCTCATTTTGAATATGGTGCGATTGGTAATACAAAAGATTTAGTGTTTCGGCTCAATGCGTTTCTTCCCGAGGATATTGCCGTTGAAGCGATTGAACATGTTACAAAACATGCCCACGCCAGATTTGATGCTGCGGAGCGGACCTATGAATATTGGATAGTTCAAAAAAAAAGTCCTTTTTATTCGGATACTGCATATCACGTTAGACATCCTCTAAATCTAGAGGCAATGAACAAATCAGCTTCTTTTTTAATGGATTACACAGATTTTGAATGTTTCTCCAAGTCCAATACAGATGTAAAAACCTTCAATTGTAAGATTTCGAAGGCTATTTGGATTGCTACAAACGATAAATTGATATTTACTATCACGGCAGATAGATTTCTTCGGAATATGGTACGGGCCATTGTGGGTACCCTGTTAGATGTTGGTCAAGGTAAAATGCAACCAGAAGAAATCAAAATAATAATAGCAAGTAAGAATAGGGAGGAAGCTGGGTTTTCCGTCCCTGCAAAAGGATTATATTTGACTAAAATCTTATACCCCACAGCAATTTTTAATGAGTAAAACCGAGGAAACAGGAACCGCTTTTGATTTTGGACTGTTCAAAAGAATTTTTGAGCATACCACACCATACAAAACAATTTTTTGGGTCGTAGCCATTGTTGCAATTCTTTCAGCTGCTTTTGCTGTTCTTACGCCGATCTTGGTACGGGATATCATAAACGAGGCCTTATCCAATAAAGATAGCGAGTTATTGTTTTATGTAGTATTGGCAATGCTGGGCGCCTTATTTGGGCAAGTTGTCTGCCAACTTTCCTTTAATTATTATGCAAACCTTTTGGGAGAATCCGTAATAAAGGATATTAGGGTACGACTTTTTCAAAAGATGATGGGTTTTAAGATGACCTATTTTGATAATTCGTCCATTGGTGTCTTGGTTACCCGTGCCGTAGCAGATATGCAACGTATAGGTGAGATATTTAGTCAGGGTTTCTTTGTTATTGTAGCAGATTTGTTAAAGATGGTTTCTGGTGCTACGGTCATGATACTCATTAATTGGAAGTTGGCATTTATCGTTTTTGCTATTCTTCCTGTTATTCTTATAGCAACGCGTTTGTTCCAAAAAGCGATGAAGGTTGCCTTTATAGAGGTTCGGGCACAGGTTTCAAATCTTAATTCCTTTGTCCAAGAGCGACTTGCAGGAATGAAAATTGTACAGCTTTTCAATAGAGAGGAAATTGAAAAAGAGAAGTTTAGAAAAATCAACGAGAAACACCAAAATGCTTGGTTGAAGACAGTGTGGTACAATTCCATATTTTTCCCCATAGCGGAGATTTCCTATTCTATCGGTATTGGTTTAGTGGTCTATTTTGGTGTGATTCAGAATATTGAAAATGTGGCTTTAAACGATACCGGGTCTATTTTTGCTTTCTTTTTCTTGATGGATCTATTGTTTCGTCCTTTGCGACAAATAGCGGATAAATTCAATACATTACAAATGGGAATGGTTGCTGCAAATAGGGTATTCAAGATTCTAGATACTGAAAGCCAGATTGCAGATACTGGGACTTTGGAAAAAGAAGATGTGAAGGGTGATATAGAATTTTCCAATGTACGTTTTGGTTATGTAGCGGATGAAGAAGTTTTACATGGGATTTCATTCAAGGTCGAAGCAGGCCAAACCGTAGCCATTGTAGGTGCCACGGGAGCGGGAAAATCAACCATTATCAATTTATTGAATCGTTTTTATGAAATAAATTCTGGTGATATTTTAATCGATGGCCATACTATTCGCAATTATTCCTTAAAATCACTCCGTTCCCATATTGCCATCGTATTACAGGATGTTTTTCTTTTTGCCGATTCGATAGCCAATAATATTTCACTTAGAGAATCTTCTGTAGAGCTTTCTACTATTGAAGCTTCGGCGAAACAGATTGGAGTGCACGAATTTATTTCGAGTTTACCAGGTAGCTACCACTATAATGTGAAAGAACGTGGAACCATGCTCTCTAGTGGACAACGACAATTGATTGCTTTTTTAAGAGCCTATGTAAGCAACCCAAGTATTCTAATTTTGGATGAAGCTACATCCTCTGTCGATACCTATTCAGAGCAATTGATACAGCAAGCTACGGATAAGGTTACGGAAGGCAGAACTTCTATTATCATCGCGCATCGTTTGGCCACAATTAAGAAGGCCGATAAAATTATAGTAATGGATGCTGGGCAGATTGTAGAAACAGGTACGCATAAGGAATTGCTAAAAAAAGGTGGATATTATAGTAATCTTTATGAAGCCCAATTCTTGGCTGAAGAGGTTGCCTAACTATTTAGCGATAAAATCTTCTAAAGACATATAGCCTGATACCAATGCGATTGCCGCTATTAATACTCCTAACATTATCGTAATGATCATAAATAATATTAGATAAACAAAACCTCTAAAAAAAGTACTGAAAAATCCAGTTTGGTGCATTTTCCCCAAAATGAAAAACTGATAAATGACGACTGCGATTAAGAGTATCCCATTAAAAACATCATATCTAATGTCAAAAAATCCAAATAGGGGAAGGCATATCAGTACTTGAACATAAGATGTTTGTGCGGTTATATAAGCGTTGGTCACCAAATGTTCCGTATAGTTGAATTTGCGCTTATCAATAAATAGTAACCAGGTCATTAATGCATACACGGGCATGAAGAGATATGAAATCGGACCCTGATAATCATAAACAAAATCCAAATTCGTAGTTTGATTATCAGAAAAACTACTTTGTGTAAGGTCTATTTCATATATGTTTCTAAGAACAAAAAACAAAAGTCCCGATAGTGTTATCGCTATGGCAAAGTAGCTTATGGGATTCATGTATTTTTTTCGTGTTCCAGAAACGTAGTATTGGATTACCGTATCTGGTTTTGATAATAAATGGCGAAATGTTTTCAAGAAGGTATTATCCAAATTAAATACCTGAAAGCTTAAATCTTGCCAAATGTTCTTTAAGGATAATCTGCTCTTAACAACCTTTGCGCCACAAATTGGACAAAAACTATAATCTGATCTAAGTGAGCTGTTACAGTTTTTGCACCCCATTTATTCTAAGTCTTTTTTAATGAAATCAATGAGTTCTTCTTTATTTTTATATGGGACAAACTCGCCATTCTTAATATAAGAAATAGCTCCGGTTTCTTCACTTACCACCAAGCAAATGGCATCTGTCTTCTCTGTGATTCCTGCTGCAGCACGGTGCCGTAGGCCAAAGCGCAAAGGAATGGTACGGTCATTGGAAACAGGTAGAATTACTCTGGTAGCTGTAATGTAATTATCTTGGATAATGGCAGCGCCATCATGTAACGGACTGTTCTTAAAAAAAATGCTTTCTAAAATAGGTTGGGTGATTTCAATATTCATGCTATCCCCAGAAGACTTTATAAAATCAAGGGAATTGGCCCTTTCAATTACGATAAGCGCGCCAGTTTTACTGACCCCCATCTTTTTACATGCATTTATAATGGCCTCTACATTGGTATCCGTTGACATGGTCTCTTGTCTAAGAAATTTAAAATGACGGATAAAGTTTCGTTTAGAAGCAAAATTGGTAGAACCGACCATTAATAAAAATTTCCTGATCTCTTGTTGAAAAACAATGATAAGGGCTATTAACCCAATATTCATGAATCCGCCCACCATACTACTGATCATCTTCATTTGTAGCAGTTCCGTTAACTTCCATAAGGCCCAGACGATGACAATACCAATAAAAATATTTATGGCGACCGTACCCTTTACCAATTTGTAGATGTAATACAACATCGCGGCAACAAGCACAATGTCTATGACATCTGTGATTTTAAATTCAATAAAATTTAGGAAATCCAACCGCGGTGTTTTTGTAAAATTAACAAAAATAGCAGAATCAAAAATTACTGGCTATTTGCTTTCAACTCTTCAATAAGATTTATGCATTCATATGCTTCTTTAACGTCATGCACCCTTAAAATATTGGCACCTTTTAATAATGCGACCGTATGTAGCGTTGTAGTGCCATTAAGCGCTTCTTTTGGCGAAGATTTTAATATTTTGTAAATCATGGATTTTCTACTTAAACCAATCATAATAGGAACTTTAAAGGTTCTGAACAAATCTAAGTGATTCAAGAGCTCATAATTCTGCTCTGTTGTTTTGGCAAAACCAAATCCGGGGTCTATGATAACGTCATTTATTTTTTTAGAAGTAGTTTCATTTATTTTTTTAGAAAAGTAAAACAACAGATCCTTTAATAGATCATCATAAACTGCCTGTTTTTGCATGGACTGCGGGGTGCCTTTCAAATGCATCATAATGTAGGGAACCTGATATTTCGCTACAACATCCAGCATTTTGGAATCTAAATTCGCTGCAGAAATGTCATTTATTAATGCAGCTCCATGCGCTATACTTTCAGAAGCAACCTTGCTCCGGAACGTATCCACTGAAATTATTACCTCCGGAAATTGTTTGAGGATTAGGGTAATAATCGGAATCAATCGTTTCAGTTCTTCATTTTCAGGCACATGCTCGGCACCAGGTCTGGAGCTGTAGGCGCCCATATCTATACAGGTAGCGCCATCCTTTAGCATTTTCTCAACTTGCGCAAGAATACCGCTGTCCTCTTTATATTTTCCTCCATCATAAAAGGAATCTGGTGTAAGGTTAAGAATTCCCATAATTTTTGGGACGGTAAAATCGATAAGGGTTCCTTTACAGTTTATGGTCATAAAAAATACGCACTTTATTGGGTTTGATTATCTTTGACATACTGTTTGTCAAAGCATTTCAGTTTTGACGAAATTTACGCAAATTAGCAAGAATACATGCAGCAGACTTCCCAACAATATGACCACGTGATTAAGACCTGCCGTGAACTATTTCTCAAGAAAAGCAAAGATTACGGCACGGCATGGAGGATATTACGGCTTCCTTCCCTGACAGACCAAATTTTTATAAAGGCCCAGCGTATACGCGGTTTGCAGCAAAACGAAGTGCGTAAGGTCGATGAAGGGGAACAATCGGAGTTTGTTGGAATCATAAATTATTCCATTATGGCGTTGATTCAGTTGGAAAAAGGAGTAGCGGAACAACCAGATTTGAAGGTGGATGAGGCAATTTCACTCTACGATAAAGAAGTGACCACGACCAAAACATTGATGGAGAACAAAAATCATGATTATGGTGAAGCATGGCGAGATATGCGGGTGAGCTCCTTAACGGATTTAATACTTCAAAAATTACTTCGCGTAAAACAAATCGAGGACAACAAAGGAGCTACTTTGGTAAGTGAGGGAATAGATGCCAATTACCAAGATATTATCAATTATGCGGTTTTTGCCTTAATTCATTTAAATGAAAAATCATGAGGTATTTGGTTTGGATTTCCAGAATTTTTGTTGGGATTTTGTTTATTATAAGTGGACTCATAAAACTGAATGATCCAGTTGGTTTTTCATTTAAATTGGAAGAATATTTCAGCCAAGGCGTATTGGACCTTCCTTTTTTGATGCCTTTAGCTTTGGGTATTTCCATTTTTGTGGTTATCGTTGAAGTGATTTTAGGTGTACTGTTGTTGATCGGGTTCAAACCAAAATTTACGGTTTGGAGTTTACTTTTAATGATAGTATTCTTCACATTTCTAACCTTTTATTCTGCCTATTTTAATAAAGTAACCGATTGTGGCTGTTTTGGCGATGCCGTAAAGCTTACACCATGGGAATCTTTCGCAAAAGATATAATTCTTCTGGTTTTTATCCTCATTTTGTTTTTGGGCAAAAAGTATATCCAACCAATATTTAATACCAAAATCAATTGGATTATTGGTGGAATAGCCTTGATCGCTTGTACTTTGTTTGCCAATCACGTATTGAACCACCTTCCTTCGGTGGATTTTAGGCCCTATAAAATTGGAGCGAACATTCAAGAAGGAATGAGCGTGCCAGAAGATGCTGCCAAGGCTATTTATGAGTATGCTTGGCGATTTAAAGTCAACGGTGATGATAAGATTGTTGTGACGAATGGCGAGTACCCACAAGTGGATGGTGAATTTATAGATGTGGAAACTACAGAGATACAAGAAGGTTATGAGCCTCCAATACATGATTTCACCATTGAACGGGATGGTCAAGATATGGCTTCGGAAATTTTGGAGGAGAATAAGTTGGTCATGGTAATAGCGTACGATTTGGCAAAGAGCAATACCAGTGTTTTTTCAGAAGTATCCAAAGTGACCAAAATAGCAAGTGGGAAAGGATATAAAGTGGTTGGAATGTCTGCTTCCAGCGTCGATAGGGCAAATGCAATAAAAGAGAAGTTTGGCTTGAATTTCGACTTTTATTTTACGGATGAAACGGCACTGAAAACTATTGTACGCTCTAATCCTGCCGTGCTGGTTCTAGAAAGAGGGACCATCTTACAAAAAGTACATTATAATGATTTGAACAAATTAGTATTCTAATACACTACATAACAAAATAACAATAACATATGAGAACCAAGATAGTAGCAGGAAATTGGAAAATGAACAAAAACCTTGAAGAAACAGAGACTTTGCTGTCGAGTTTATCGGCAAAGTTGCCCGATACGGATGCTGATGTTATTGTAGCACCAACATTTGTGAACTTGGTTGCCGCAAAGAGAAGCCTACAATCCTCAACGATACAAGTGGCAGCGCAGAATATGCATTATGCGGAAAACGGTGCGTACACTGGGGAGATTTCTGCTGATATGTTATTGAACATTGAAGTAGATATGGTAATTCTTGGCCATTCTGAAAGACGTTCGCTCTTTGGAGAGACGGACGATTTATTGAGCAAAAAAGTAAAAACTGCACTGGAAAAAGGCATGAAAATCATTTTCTGCTTTGGTGAAGAGTTAGAAGATAGAAAATCTGATAATCATTTTGCAGTTGTGGAAAGCCAGTTAAAAAATGCACTTTTTGATTTGGATAGCAAGGCATGGAGCAGTATTATATTGGCCTACGAACCTGTTTGGGCAATTGGTACAGGTGAAACAGCAAGCCCGGAGCAAGCCCAGGAAATGCACGCTTTTATACGAAAAACAATTTCAGGGGCTTTTACAAATTCCATTGCAGATGGGGTTTCTATCTTATATGGAGGAAGCGTAAAACCTTCAAATGCTTCAGAGATTTTTTCAAAGCCAGATGTAGATGGTGGTCTAATAGGAGGAGCTGCTTTAAAGGCGGACGACTTTGTGGACATTATCAAGGCTATTTAAACTTCAAAACGCGGTTTGGTATACATTGAATACAGTTTTACAGTAGCTCCCAAACAACCCGCTACAGATATCCTGATTGCGGAACTTGGTGAAGTAGGGTTTGAAAGTTTTGTGGAAAACGACTCTGGGCTTTTGGCTTACATTTTAAAATCTGAATGGAAAGAGACTGTTCTGGAAGATGTCTTCATCCTCAAAAATCCAGATTTTGATATTACATGGTCACATACCGAAATTAAGCAGCAAAATTGGAATGAGGAATGGGAAAATAATTTTCACCCAATTGCAGTAGGGAATAGGTGCATGGTAAGAGCACCGTTCCACGATGCTGTTGCTGTTGAATATGACATTGTCATTGAGCCCAAAATGAGCTTTGGAACAGGCCATCATGAAACTACGCATATGATGTTGCAACATATCTTAGATATGGATTTCAAAGGAAAATCCGTATTGGATATGGGCTGTGGTACCGGAGTTTTGGCAATCCTTGCCAAAATGAAAGGGGCAGATACAGTAGATGCCATTGATATTGATGAATGGTGTTATTTGAATTCCAAAGAAAATGTAACACGAAACAATTGTAATCAAATTAACGTATACCAAGGTGATAGCAGTTTGTTGACCATGAGAAAATATGATGTCGTACTTGCCAATATCAATAGAAATATTTTACTTGAAGATATACCCATATACGCTAATTGTCTAAATACGAATGGAACACTTTTTTTGAGTGGCTTCTATTTAAGCGATTTAGATGCAATTTCCTCAAAATGTGTGGCCTATGGTTTAGAATTTGAAAAAAAAATGGAAAAGAATAATTGGATTTCTGTAAAATATGTAAATTAGTTTTGATTAATAGTAGCACCATGGGAATCAAGGAAAAAGTATCGGAAGAATTACTATTAGAAGAAGAAACGGTAAACCAGAACGAGATAGTACTGTTCAATGACGATGTAAATACTTTTGACCACGTTATCGAAACGCTTATGAACGTATGCGAGCATACACCTGAACAAGCCGAGCAATGTTCTCTAATCGTACATTATAATGGGAAGTGTACCGTAAAAACCGGTGAGTACACCTATTTAAAACCAAGATGCTCCAAATTACTTCAAGCTGGACTTAATGCGGAAATAATCTAGTGCCAGAATTGTTATCATGCCATGTTTTCAAAATAGTATATTGAAAATAATGTCAATTTATGATTACGTTACGTTTAATGATGGTAAAAGTTATAAATTCTTTACATGGATAGTAGGTTTTACCGCTTTTGATTACACTAACTTTGTTTTTGACCAATAAACCAAACCTTTAATTTTTCTTACTTGGAAAATGGGCGAATTTTTTAAAGCAGAACTTAAAGACCGTTTTTTAAAGTATGCATTAAGTCGCAGGGATTATTTTGAAATAAAAGTGCTTTACGATGAATTTTTGCATCCCAATTATAGTTTGGACTTCGTTGAAAAATTGATAAAAGATATCCGAGATCATGATTCTGATTTATTGGATGTGATGAGTGGAAATGGGGTTGAAGTCTTTATTCTTGCCTCTACGCCCAAAACCCAGGTTTTTTTGAATGAAGGCGGGTTTATGGACATGCACGTTAAAGAAGAAGAAAAATGGGATGTTTTTTTGAATCAACTTTCTGGTGACCGTAAATTATCGAAGGACGAAAAATTACTCCTTGAGAAGAATTCGCAAACTTTTAAAAGAGAGAAAACATTACTTATTTTTCTAGTTTCTGCTGTGGTTATCAGTTTCTTGTTTACACTTTTTAGTGTATTGAAAGGAGTACTAATGGAACCTGAATATGTTCAAAAAGACGAATTTATTAGGGAAATACAACAATTACGTTCAAAATACATTCAAGAAAACCAACGTTTGGAACTAGAGTTAAGCCAAACAAGGTTAGAGTTAGATTCATTAAAAAACTAAAGTTAAGCATACACTAAACCGTAAAAGCTCTCGATTTAATTGAGAGCTTTTTTTGGTTTGACCCCATATGGGATAAAAATCAACTAAACTATTATTTTGTTTTTCTAGAGTCGGTGTTATCCATCCAAAACAGCAAATAAGGAATATTATAGGCATGCGTCCAACCAAAAACTCGTAACCCTTGGTTTATTTGCCAATTGGTAAAACGCTTTTTACTTTTTGGAAGATTGGAAACTTTTAACAATGCTTCATTGTAGGATTCCACACTTTCGAATTCATCACTACGTTTTGATAATTTCCCTACTTTGAGTAACTCTGAGCGTTCCAGTGCTTCTTTCAAGAAGGTATCGTGTCCGCTAAATTCATAACCTATCAATAAAGGATGGATAGAGGCAAAGTACGATTCCATTTCGTGATTTAAGGGAGGTACGTCCCTGACCCAATGGGCATGTTTCAACAATGCATTTTTAACGCATTCTTCACCTGTGAGTTGGTAATATTTATATAAACTCTGCGTTACATAAGTTTGACCATACCCATACCTATCCAACAATAGGTTTCCACCCTGCTCTTTTTGAAAATCTAACATTAAATCTACCCGTTCATCCAATTCTTTTTTGTATTTGACAATTTTAGTAGCATCGTATAATTCTACAAGATTGAGGACAGATAGATATAATCTTCTTCCTCTTAAATCGTGTTCTCCCCAAATACGTTTCAAGTAGGTGTCACCGGTCATTTTAGCAACTTCCAGAGCGCGATGGTCGCCAGAGATATAATATGATGCAATCCATCCCTGTATCCATACATGCGCACTCAACAAAGCGTGCCAGTGCTCGTTTGCATGTCTGCGGCCAATTCCTAAATAAGGCGTCGACTTTGGTTCATCTTCATAATTCCAAAAATCTATAGCATCATTAATCTGCCCCAAGTATTTTCTTTTTTTTGGCCAATGTATGTTGTCCACATCCATAGTGTGCCTGCTCATAGCTTGGGCCATATGATAATATTTAGCATTGCCGGTCCTCATAAAGTTGGTCCACAACATAAAATCAACCGTAGGCTCATTATTGGTCCACTGTACCCATTTATTGTTGAAGAAGTATGTTTTTCCATCACCATGGTCAAACATGCCATACCAAGGTTGTTTTTGTTGATTGAAAGACCACCATTCGTACTTGTATTGCAAGGCGTTTTCAAATTCTGGGTATTTATTGGAATAAGGTGCCATATTGCCATATACCTTAGATGCGGTATACCATTCTGGTGAAGTATGGGCTACTGGACTACTAAGCACATAGTCCATTTTTTGATTGATAACAGCATCTGATTGACCATCATGGAAATAATAAATAAACTCAGTTGTTTTGGTGATACCCTGAGCAAAATTGTCTAGCATTTGCCCGTCGAGTTCCGTGTCTTTTCTAGCAAAGTTCATTGGGCCATTTTCTAATGGCCAAATATTTCCTCTGAGCATTTTTGAACTTGGGTCCACTTCAATTCCTTTTGGGTACTCTTCTAAGAAATTTTTGATTCCAATACATATGCCCTTGGTAGCATCAGAAACATTAATCCATCCTTTTGCTCTTTGCGATTCGGTGATTACTTCTTTGTCTTTAGTGATGGTTGCTTTAAACAAGGACTTATCGGTAGAAGACGGACCTATGTCTTTGTTCTTTTCAGATTTGCCCGTAAATAAACTTTTTGCACTTGCGCCATTATTTCTTTTAGGGCCTCTTTGCAGCAAGCTTACTTTTTTATCAATATTTAGTTTTTCTATTTTTTGCGTCGATGATACTGCATCCCAATTACCTTTAAATAAGGGCATTGAAACTTCGGTCTCTTCTTCTAAATGGTATTTTAACTGTAGGCCACATGCCGCAATTTGATCGTTCGACTGGGTCCATCCTGGGTCATCAGCAGTATCTTCAGATAAAATTTCTTTGTTTTGTGTCGCAATATTAGCATGTTCGCCCTTCTGTCTCTTGTGCTTATCTGGAATACCTGTATACGTCATGGTATGTAAAACTTTTACATATGATTTTCCGACATAGGTATGCAACCTGATTGTAAACGGGGATATATTGTTGTCCGCTCTTCCGTAAACATATGTACCCTCGACCCTGAATATCATGTGCATTGGACCTGAACCTTTCTCTCTGAACACTTCATTGATGACAGCCTTAGAAATATCGATTCCGGAATCGTCCAAAATATCTAAAAAAGTCCCTCTATTGTCTTTGGGAGAAGAAGCTATTAGTTCAGTACTTTCAAATTTTCCATTTTGATTGGAATCTAGATATACCTCATCCAAGAACCCATTTCCTAATTTATTTAAAGAAAAGGATAATGGCCCGGTATTTACTTTAATACCGCCACGGGGTCTCATATTGTTTGTAGAGATTATTCGTTCTTTTGATTCCAATGCAATAACATCACTTCCATACTCCAAAACATAATTGGATTCTGCTTCAGAGAAGAAAAACACCCAAATCCATTTAATACTGTTATCAGCAGGTTCCCAAGTGGATACCTCTGTGGTCTGACACCGTATCTCTTTACCTTTGGAATTTAATAGGCGAACATTGTCTCTTGAATACAGTTCTCCTTTTGGAAAAGGAATCCCGAGTGTTATAGGTGCACCTTCTATATTATTTTCAATGGCAATACTGAGCTTTTTCCTTTCAACAGCAAATCCATTCAAAGAAATGCAAATCATTGTTAACAGTATAGTGTTCTTCATTTATAAAATCTTTTTAACCAACACTATTTGTTTATAAAGTGTACAGTGCTGTAAAGTCATTATTCTTATTTTATTTTTTCTAATTTTTGAAAGCATAGACTTGCCGCTCCTAAAATGGCTGATTCTGCTAATTCAGATAATTCAATTTTCAAATTCTTTAGTTGTTCTGGGTAGGCAAATGAGCTTACCGTTTTCATCATGGATTCTTTGAAAAAAGAGTAAGCCTTGCTTATGGAACCTCCTAAAATTATTGCTTCAGGTGCCAATACATATAAAATGGTATTGAGGGCTTGCCCTAAATGCTCACCAAATTCAAAGAAGGTATTTAAGGCAGTACTATTGCCCTTTTTTGCCATTTCATGAACCTCTTTTGCACTTAATCCGTGTTTTTTGGTGAAAAAGAAACTACTTGTGTACTGTTCTAAAATGCTTTTTTTATATGGTACCATTCCTATCTCCCCAGCTCCCGAAAGAACTCCGTTATAGATTTTATTATCGATAATGATTCCCATGCCTAAACCAGTACCTATAGAAAGACCGATACAATTTTTAAACTGTTTTCCTTTTCCAAATAATTTTTCTCCCATCGCAAAGCAGTTGGCATCATTGTTTACAAAAACTGGGATTTCATATTTTTCTTGTAGAATTTTCTTCAGATGCACCTCTTTCCAAGCGGGGATATTTTGAACATTGTATACAATTCCTTTGGCAGCATCTACTACGGCAGGCACCCCAATACCTATAGCTTTGGTGTTATTGGAAATTAAGCTATCGATACATCTAAATAAACGTTCATAGGTCTGCTGTTCAGAATCCTTTGTATTTACATTTATATTGAACTGATCCTGGACCAGTCTTTCTTTTACGAGACCTGATTTAATATTGGTTCCTCCTATATCCACGCCTATTACTTCCATTTTATTGATCACTTTGTTTGGTCTTCAACTGAATGGTTTTGTTTTTTATCAGTGGATTTGCGAAAAAACCAATGGACAAAATAAATGCTAAAGGAATGAGCAAAAAGAACATACCTGTTTTCAGACTGGTAACCTCACCCAAGGCCCCTACCAAAAATGGAATGACTGCTCCACCGGCAATTCCTGTGCATAATATTCCTGAAAGGGATCCATGATTTTCCCGCACAGAGTTAAGTGCCAAAGAAAATATAATAGACCACATGACCGAAATAAAGAAACCTATTGCTGGAAAAGCGAACAATGCAACCTTTGCGCTGCCAGTAAGTGCCAGAACCAAAAATAGTATGGTGACCAACGTAGCCCCGATCAACAGTTTTCTACTGTCCATAATTTTCAATAACAATAAACCTAGTAGGCAACCAATGGTAAGCATCGCCCAAAAATAGGCTACGGTATCCGCCCCAACAGTTTGAGCATCCAAACCATGATATTGATTAAGAAATTGGGAAATCCAATTGCCCACACCTTGTTCGGTTCCTACGTAGCAGAATATGCCTAGAAAGAAAAGGACAGTCCATTTGTTCTTAAGAAGGCTGAAATACGACTTTTTATCTCCTGCGACCTCATCTTCTTTCTTTTCATATTTTGGATATTTGGTAAAAAAGACCACTACTAATAGGAATAGAGCAATCACTGAAAAAATCATATAGAGACCCACCCATGGTAAATCTTTAGGTACCAGACCTCTTATGAAGCTTGCCAACCCCATTTCGTCAGAGTTTGTATCTACTATGTATTTATAAAGAAAAGGGCTCAAAAAAGAAGCCAGTCCGAAAACCAGTTGTGCCAAAACGGAATTGAAAGCAAAATGTTCTTCTCCACCAGCAATTCTTAACATAGGATTTATGATAACTTGCAGCACTGCCATACAACAGCCTAAGGAAAACAACGTAATACTAAAGACCACATAACCTGGAAAAAATGCAAAACCCAAAGAAGCCAAAGCCATGAATAAAAAGGATAATGACAACAAGGTTTTATCGCTATACTTTTCAGATAAAAACCCAGCTGGAATGGACATTACTCCATATGCTATAAAAAAAGCGAAAGGAAGCAGGCCGGTCATTGTTAAGCTAAGGTCAAAGCTATTCTTGACATCTACAATTATTGAATTGAGTATATTGGTGATAAAAGAGATGACAAAGAACACCAGCATCACCAACGCTATGATATGGTAGTACTTTTTTGGAGTTGTTTTTTTGCTATCCATTCGTTTGGTTGTTTAGTGGGTTAGGATTATTTCTTGCCGACCATCGGAAAAAGTAGCTTTATTTCTTCATCTGTCGGTTGTTTTCCATACTCGCATATTTCAAAAAATTCAACATGCTTAACATCTGAAATTGCTGCTTCTGGATACCATTTCTTTATTGCTTTCGTATCAAGTTCATTCCATTTTCTTTCTTTTGCCCATCTGTTTTTTAACCAGCTGAAACGTTCTGTTTCACCTGAAGGGACTTGACTCATATCCGCACCACTCACCCAAGGTAACCATTCAAACATTTGGGAGTCGTGCGCGGCCAAAGCATTTACCTTCTTATCGATAACTTCGTCCACTACTACGGCAATGTCTTTTGAAAATGGATATGGTTTTTTAAAACGATCGTTCATATATAAGAAAACCGGATTCTTTTTTAAAGGGGGCGTATCTGGTGTCACGTTAGGAACGATAACAAGATAAGCAGCGTCTTGAACTGCAATGCCGGCATTTCTATGGTCTGGGTGATAATCATTGGGACGAAGTCCTAAAACAATGTCTGCATCCCACTCGCGAATTTTCCGTATTACTTGATGTCTAACGTTAAGCGTTGGTATCAATTCCCCGTCATGGTTGTCCAGCACATCATATTCAATCCCCAAAATTTCTGCAGCTTTTTTGGCTTCTGCCCGTCTTCGTTTACCGAGCGCACCGCCTCCTTGAGATTGATGGCCCGCATCGCCATTGGTCAGGGAAACAAATTTTACCTTATGCCCCATCTTGGCGAAGAGGGCCGCTGTGCCTCCAAATTTGGAGTCGCAATCATCTGGATGTGCTCCGATGGCTATGATATTCAGTACTTTTTTCTCCTGTGCCTGAATCAAAAATCCAGCGCACATACATACAATTATTAAAAGTTTTTTCATTATCTGATTCTTTTATTTACGAATTTGATTTTAGTTGTTGACTATCATCTTTTTATGAAAGCATAAGCAGGCAAAATTTTAGTAAATGATGACTAATCAAATTCAATTAACTACAACTAATTATCGTTTTGAATGAAATCTGGGTTGATGTCCAATTCCCGCTGTGGTATAAAATACAGGTTTCTGATATCGCTTTCCGATATCACATCAGCCTCAGCTTCGATCAATTTCTCGACTACTACACCGAATCTTCTTAAATCTGGCCAACGATGATTTTCAAAGGCTAGTTCAACCTGTCTTTCGTCCAAAAGTTTTTCTTCAAACGTGCCTGGTGTGCCGGCATCGATCGGGTCAAGACCAGCTCTATTTCTGACTTGATTTATCAAACCATAGCTCTCCGGTGATTCTCCCAAAGCTTCGGCCAGCATAAGCAATACATCCGCATATCTAAAAACCACGAAGTTTATATCGGAATCATTTTCTGTTGGTGGATCACTTTCATACTTTCTTACATAATTCTGAACGACAACTTCATCATCTACATTGATCCATTCAGTTCCCATAGAAGGTTCAAATCTTAAGTCTCCTAATTCATAAGCATTTTCCAAAGTAGCAGTAGGCCTATTTCTTCCAAAACCTTGACCTGTTTGTAAATCGGAACTTGGTGAAAAATCATTGGTAAAAGCACTTCCCTGTCCAATACCACCACTAATAAATTGTACCTCAAATATAGATTCGGAATTGTTCTCATTTGCTGCCCCCCATAAGTCCGCATAGTTAGGCACCAGCTCATAATTGTAATCGCTGATTATTCTTCGTAAAACAGTTTCCGCATCAGAATCTTGACCTATAGTGAGCAATACTTTTGCCAGTAAAGTAGCTGCGGCCCCTTTTGTGGCCCTGCCTATATTACTTACAGGGTAGGAGATAGGTAAATTGGACTCTGCAATCTCCAAATCCGAGACCAATTGTGCATACACTGTACTAGCATCCACTTGAACCAATTCATCACCAGGAATAAAAGGGGTGAGTTGTAATGGGATATTTCCAAAGGCTACCGCCAAATGATAGTACATAAGAGATCGCAGAAAGAGTGCTTCTCCTGTAATCTGGTTCTTTAATCCTGCATCTATTTCTGTAGGTTCTATTCTAGACAAAATAACATTACAATTGGCAATAACTCGGTAAGAACCACTCCATCCTGCATCTATTTGTTCATTTAAAGGATCCTCTGTGAATGCGTTTATTTCGGTAAATTGTCTTGCCAATCCTGTTGCATCAGGTCCTTGGTCGGTGTTATCCGAACGCATCTCGAACATGGTCCAATAGGCTCTACCATAAACTCCATCATCTTGCAGCCCTGCATAACTTGAGTTCAGCGATGCGATAAAGTCATCTACTGTGTTAAAGAAATCTGCTTCGTTTCGGTTTGAAATTGGTGCCAACTCCGTAAAGCTATCGCTACAAGCTGATAATACGCTGAACGTTACTAGTATTATGATTATTTTTTTCATCTTCTACAATTTTTAATTAAAAGGTTAGGTTGACGCCCATTGTGATTGACTTGGTCAAAGGATAAGCCCCATAATCCTCCCCTGGAGTTAAACTATTGTTAGAAATATTACTGACCTCTGGATTATATCCCAAGTAATCTGTAATAGTGAACAGATTGGTAGCTGTAACATAGAATCTTAAGCGATCTATACTATTCCCAAAAAGTTTATCAGTAGGTACTGAATACCCTAGCGTTACATTTCGTAATCGAATAAAGGAACCATCCTCAACTTGAAAAGAAGAGGGTCTATTGTTGTTGCCATGGTTTCCTGTTTGTCTGTCCGCTCTTGGTATATTTCCATTACCAGGGTCTGATTCTGATCTCCATCTATTGTTGAACACGGCATACGAATTGAAGTTTGCCTCTCCATTCTTTAAGTGTCTTGATGTGAGGTTCAAAATCTCGTTGCCTTCAACGCCTTGAATCAAAAAGCTAAAATCGATTCCCTTAAAGCTTAGCCTATTGTTGATCCCCCAGGTAATATCTGGAAAGTAACTCCCGGTAACGGTTCTATCGTCCGGAGTTATTTCGCCATCGCCATCTACATCTTTAAACCTGAAATCACCTGGAGATGGATCAGGTGCTTGTGTGTCCACAGGTGCTGCATCAATCTCTGCTTGGTTTTGGTAAACACCATCCACCACATAACCAAAATAGCTGCCAATTGGGTCGCCTACACGGGTAACATGCCTTACTCCCGCACTACCTGCAGAGAAAATAGGTTCGTTATTTTCGTTAAGTGATAGCACTTCATTTTTATTGGTCGAAAGATTAAACTCCGTATCCCAAGAAAAATCACCCACAAAGTTTTTAGTTCGCAATGCTATTTCAAAACCACTGTTTTCAACCTCCCCTAGATTCTGTAATGTGGTTTGAAAACCTGAAACAGAAGAAATACTTACATTCAACAACAAGTCGGACGTTTTTGTGGTGTAGTAGTCTGCCAACAGAAATATTCTATTGTCCAATAACCCCAGTTCAAGACCAATGTTCGTTTGCTGGGATCTTTCCCATGTCAATTCTGGATTGGGAATAGTGGATTGTATTAATCCATTGATTTCATTTCCGCCAAGATTATAATTATCTGGAGAGAGCAATCCTATTGCTCCATAGTTCGGTATTTCGAAATTACCGGTTTCTCCCCAGCTAAATCTTAGCTTAAGCTCAGAAATTGCTTCTATCGATTGGAGGAAGTCTTCTTCGTTTAAACGCCATCCTGCAGAAAAAGAGGGGAAATACCCTGTTTGGTTATTGGTGCCAAATCGTGATGATTTATCTGAACGGATCGTTCCTGTAAACAAGTACTTATCCTTGAAACTATAGTTCATTCTAAACAATGCAGAAGCCAAAGTCCATTGTTCTTTAATGGCGTTGCCTGCAAAAACCTGTCCTCCACTTATAGTAGGCACCAAATCGTCCGGAAAGTTATCTGCCAAGACCTCCTTAATGGTTATGTTGTCTTTTTGTGCTGTATATCCCAAAACCGCATTAAAAAAGTGATCACCAAATTCTTTCTCCCAATTTAACGTATTCTCCCATACCCAATTTACCTCAGTGGATGATGTTGCCTGGGCATAAGACTCCCCCTCAGTTGCATTTCTGTACAAAAGCGTGTTGTTTCTAAAAAAGTCTTGGTTGAACAAGTTTATGTAAGTGCCTCCAAATGTCCTAAAAGTGAGTTCTGGTAAAATTTCATAAGATAAAGCCAATGAAGCTCTGGTCTGAAATTGAAATATCTCATCATCTATTGCATTTGTAATGGCCAAAGGATTACTTGCCGTTGTGGTACCACCGCCCAAATAGGATTGGTTGTTCAACTGATTGACCGTACCGTCTGGATTGAATGGAGCTACAGTTGGAGAATGTACCAATGCGGAATAAACAATACCTGGAGGTCTTGCAAAGTACGGTGCCGACGCTGGTACTCTTTGGTTTTCAGTGATTGTTGGTGCTATTCTTAAATCAAGATTTAGTTTATCCGTCACCTGCGAATTCAGATTTAGCAATAGGTTATACCTGTCAAAGTTTGATTTATCTAAAATCCCTTCTTGGGTAAAATAACTGGCCGAAGCAAAAAAGCTGGTCTTGTTTTGAATCGGTGAGGAATAGGAGAAATTATAACTTTGGGTTATACCTGTTTTGAAAATTAAATCTTGCCAATCGGTATCCGTTCCATCCCAATTGATAAAGGATTCTGGCATTTCAAAGTTGACATCTCCTCTATCGCCATTACCAATTGGGTCGTTGATTGAAGCTCCTTCTACGGACGAAAGGTAGTTGTTGTTTCTGGCATCCCTGGTAAAATCAATCAACTCTTCTGCATTCATTAAATCAATCTTGTTAGCAACAGTTTGAAGACTAAAAAAAGAGTCGAAAGAAAATTTTCCTTTATCCGAAGTGGAGCCCTTTTTTGTGGTAATTAAAAGTACTCCGTTTCCACCCCGTGAACCGTAGATTGCAGCTGCAGAGGCATCTTTTAGTACTTGTATGGATTCAATATCGTTTGGGTTCAATGTGGCCAATGGGTTTACCGGTGGTGGTTGAAAACTTGCACGCCTTCTTGATACGCCGCCAATAGTGGAGGTAGTTAAATTTCTTGATATAGGTATACCATCGATAACAAATAATGGATCATTACCTGCCGATATGGAACCAGAACCTCTAACCCTGATATTCGGTGCCGCCCCTGGTTCCCCTGATACTTCTTGGACCTGAACACCGGCTACTTGGCCTATTATTGCTGCCTCTGGTGTTAACGCCGGTACCTCGACTATCGACTCCGAGTCAATAGAGATTACTGACCCTGTAACTCTCTTTTTTGCCAAAGTACCATACCCAACTACAATGACTTCATCTAATTTGGCAGCATCCTGTTCTAAAGTTATCGTAAAGGAAGTGTTGTTGCCAATTGCAATTTCTTTTGTTCTAAAACCTATGTAGGAGGCTACTAAAGTTGTGCCGCCTTCAGGAACGATTAGTCCAAAGTTTCCATCAAAATCGGTAATAGCACCCACATTGGTGCCTTTGACCCCAATGGTAGCTCCTAACAACGGAACTCCATTATTGTCAAGAACAGTACCGGCTATTGTGGTTTGTAGTAGCTCAATTTCGTTATTCTTTGTCTTATTGTCCTTCGGAATTTCTTTTTTGACCTCTCTTGATTTAATTACAATTTGTTTGGCCACGATTTGGTGGTTTACATCCATATCTGCAAACAATTCTTTCAGGAAATCATCGATACAAGTGCTTGCTACACTTATGGAGACTTTCCTATCGATGTTGATTTCCGAAGCTTCGTAGAAGAAATTATAACCACTTTTTTTGGCTATTTCGTCAAAGACTTTTTTTAACTCTACATTGTTAAAACTGGCAGTGACCATGTCATCTTGTTCGCACGTAGCTGCCTTTGCATTTGTAAAACAGAGCATGGCGGTACAAAGCAAAAATACTTTGACCGACCAGTTGATTTTGGTAATTGATAAATAATTTTTCATTGATGTCAGTTTAAGTTAGTATTCGTTTCAAAAAACTCTAATGTTGCTCCATAGGCCTTTTATTGTTAGGATTATTGATTGTCAATGTCTTTCCTTCCACTATATATGAAAAGTTGGTATGCGCTTGCATAGTTTTTAATATGTCATTTATATTTTCGTTCTTGAATCGTCCGCTATAGCTTAAGGCATTTAGTTTTTTATAATTGTTCCTAATAGTAATATTGAAGCGACGTTCTAATTTCTTTATAATAGCATTTATGTTCTCTTTTTCGAACACTAGGATACCTTCCATCCAAGCAATATGATTTTTGATATCAACTTGATCAATTACTAATCCTGTACTTTGGTTTTGCTTTGTTGCTCTTTGATTGGGAACCATAATGGACGGCATATAACGCTCTTTAGAATCGTTTTCAGATACCTGAACCGATCCTTCAACCAGTATTACCTCTTTTAGCGTGTCGTTTTTGTATGCTGAAATATTAAATTCTGTTCCCAAGACCGTGGTAGATATGCCATCAACGTTAACTTGAAAAGGGATATCGGATTTTGAGACTTTAAAATATGCCTCACCTTCAAGGGTTACTTCTCTCAAATTGAATTCGTTAAAACTTTTGGGATAGGTTAGCTTTGAGCCAGAATTTATATGTACGAGTGACCCATCTGAAAATTGAACTTTAAAAGTTTTCCCATAAGGAACATGGAGGGTGTGATATTCATGAATGCTCGATTTTTGATTGTTATTGAGGTAAGACTCATATTTTAGTAATAGGTTGCTTTCAAAAACTATGGAATTATCTTTCAAATTGAGACCTTCCTGATTTTCAAGGGAAAAGAATCTTGACACACCATCATTTATTTCAAGTGTGATCATGGATTCATCCATTATTTGATCGTTCACATGATTCTGGGAAAAATATATCAACGTAGCAGAAGTCAAAACCCCAATATAAATGACAGCATATTTTACAAAACTTGAACGAGCCTTTTTTCTTTTTGGTTCTGTGACGATTGATAAAACTGAAAGCTGTTTCTCAATTACTGATGAGTTAAAACTGTATTTGATCCAGATTTCAGTTTTTATATAATCTTCTAAATAAGATTTGTTTTCGGGATCTTTTATCCATTCTACGAGAAATATTTTCTCATCTTCTGTAGCTTGGTCATCAAGAAACTTGGAAATGACAGTATCTATATTGCTGTGATTCTTCAACTATTTAGCATTTTCTTAAGAGTAGACTCAAAAAAAAATAGTAACCCTTACTTTTTATTCTTATTTTTTGGATAAATGTTGAATAAATCGTAAAAATTTAATAAAATGAAGGAAAAGTACTAATGCTGATTAAGTGTATTCTTTAGGCGGAGCATTGCTTTAGAAATATGCACTTCAACCGTTTTTACCGAAATGTTCAATTGGAACGCAATTTCTTTATATTCCAAGCCTCCTTTTTTTGCAAGTAAAAAAACAGTTTTACATTTTTTTGGTAGCTTTTCTATCTCTTCATTCAGGAGCTTAAGTTTTCGTTCTGTCTCTTCGGGGTCTTTTTCCACAAGATTCATCATTGATGCGTATTGTAGTTCTTTTATGACCGTTAGTTCTTTAGTATTTTGTTTTTGCAGATCTTTATAGAGGTTATATGCCATTTTAAACAGGTATCGCTTTATATTGTCTTTAACCACCAGTTTTTTACGCTTGTCCCAAAACTTAACAAAAGTTTGCTGTACGATTTCTTGTGCCAAAATTTGATTACCGCAGATAACGGCGATATAACTATTCAATTCATTAAAGTAACAGTTAAAAACATGGGTGAAAGCCGGCATAACCCCATTTTTTAAATCTCCTAACAATATTTCTTTATTACAGTACTTGTTCTTTTCCATGTCTCTGTTCTTAATAGATTACATCAAAACCGAAAGGCTTTCAGAAGTATGAATTTCCCTCCTGACAAATGACGCTCGCTTTACCTTATCATTTTGAAGTTCGAAAATTGCAATTGCATGTATGGTCTTGCCCTTGTCAAATCCTTCAATAACCTGTGATTCAACAACCACATTGTCATTGACCATTCTATTTAGGGTAGTCACAAAAAGTTCTTTGTTTTCCTTAAACCTTTTACGGTATACTTTTCTGGCATCTTCGATATCTGAACATAAGCAGTGTTGCGATTCAAATAAGCAGGATGTAAACTCAGGATGCATAAACCCAATAAACTTTTCCAAATCTCTCTCATTGTATGCGGCCATGAACCTGTGTATAATTTTCCCTGCTTTCATGTACGTTATAGTTTTCTGTTAATCACATACCTAGCTTCTTCCACCTGACTTGTGCTGCCCGAGAGATGCCTCCATCTATATCTTTTGGAAAACAGATGGGATTTGCCTTCTACGATATCTGCGGCCATAGCTCCCAATATTGGAGCCATTTTAAGTCCATGTCCACTGCCTCCGGTACTGACGGATAACCCTTTGATTTCAGGATGGTTGTCTATCCAAAAATGTCCATCCAAAGTATCTATGTAAAGACACCTCCTGCTAAAGACCAGTGGGGCATCTATTAACTCTGGAAATGTCATTTTCACAAAAGATCGCATCTCTGCCGCTTCTGCATCAGTGATTTGCCGATCATCGTTTTCAGGATGCACTGCGGTACCGTTAGAATGTTTCGCAATCTTTACGATGCCCTGTTTTGGCAAAAATGGAAAACCGTACCATCCAGAATTGGAAATATCAGCAGTGAATACAGAGAATTTTGGAGGAATAAAATTATTTCGGTTTTTAGGCCTGAGCCAGAATACGGGATGCCCTGTAGATTTCATGTAAGGCTGTAGTTCTGGAAGTAACAGTGGTGTGTGGGCTCCCGCAGCCACAAGTGCATGGCCGCATTGAAAGGTATGCCCCTCTTTTGTTTTTACAGCAGTCAACGCCCCATTTTCAATTTCAAAGCCATTGGCAGTTTGTCCTTCATGAATATCGACTCCTATGGACCGTGCATAGTTAGCCAAGGTTTTAACTGTTAATGCAGAATCTACATATCCAGCTTTTTTATTAAAATTTGCGTCTATATATTCTGATGTATTTACTGCTGGAAAACGTTTTTTGATACTTTCTGCATTTAGGCGATCTGGTTTGTAACCGGCATCCAATAAATTTTGATAACTGTGTTTTTCAAATGTGTGTTTTTCACTTTCAATGCTGTCCTTGCAGAGCATTAAAAAACCAACCTCGTGATACATTTGTTCATTAAAAAAATCATTCCATTCATGCCATTTATCTATTGACATTTCAACCATCTTAAAGTATTCCATATCCGAACCATATTCCATTCGGACAGCTTTGGTCACATCTGTCGATGCCGCCAAGTGGTGGGGAATGGTATCAGGATTGATCAACCCGACACTATGTTTTCGCTTCGCTAATTCCACAGCTGCGGTAACGCCATAGATTCCACCGCCAATCACAAGAACATCATACTTTTTCATAGGTCTTTTTTGCTTTAGTATTTGTTTTCCACCAATTCGTAAATAGATAGATTGTTTTGTCCTCTGGGGATTGAAATGGTGCTGTTTGTTTTTTTCTTGATTCTTTTTTCATAATCTACTTAAGTGTTCAAAAGACCATTTATCAAGATAATAAGCAATGCCAAGGGCAATACCCATAATAGGATAACCTTCCAATATGCTCCGATTTTTACTGTTTTCATTCCTGTTATAAGATGTGACCTGAGTTTATCAAAACCAATAATATGCCCTGCAAATACAGCTGTAAGTAGTCCGCTTAAGGGCAGCAATATGGTGCTCGTGGTATAATCCAAAGTTTCAAAAACTGTTTTTCCAAATAGTAGTAATGGATTATCTGAATATGAGAAAACCGCTAGTATTGCTATACCTATTATACAGCCAATAACTAACAACAAAGCAATTGCATCGGATAAGTTGTATTTGTCTTTGAAGGTATCTTTTAAGCCCTGTATACAAGAAATAAGAGAAGTAAATCCTGCTAAAAAAAGTAGTAGAAAGAATAAGGTGCCTATTGCCCAACCATGTTCCAACTGGTTGAAAACGGTAGCCATCGTAACAAAAATTAAATTTGGTCCTGAATCGGGTTGGAGATTGAAACTAAAAATGGCGGGGAATAGCATAAGCCCTGCAAGGAATGCAAAAAAAGTATCTGCCAAAACAATCCATGTAGTGCTGTTTATGATGTTTTCATTCTTATGGGCATAACTGCCAAAAGCAAATGCAACGGCCATGCCAACTCCCACCGAAAAGAAAAGCTGCCCTAGTGCATTCATTATTATTTTAAAATTAATCTTGGAGAAGTCGGGAGACAAAAGCCAATGATACCCTTCTGAAGCACCATCTAAAGTAGCGGCCCAAATACATAAACTTATCATAAGAATGATTAATCCGAACATCATTACCTTAGCGTAGCGTTCCAACCCATTTTTTAGACCTTGGCGTACTACAAAAAATACGGCAAGCATAATGGCCAAGATTACGGTAATGACCATGGGTAAGTTTGAAGCAACGACATCAAAATGTCCTGTAATTTCTGAGACTGGTAATCTTGAAATCCCTCCTGAAAGACATTCCCAAAGATAAATTGCTATCCATGCCATAATCATAATGTAGAACCCCATGATTAATATACAGGACACCGTACCTAACCAACCGATACCATTCCAATTGGTTTTTTTGGCCATTTTTCCAAAACCAAGAAGTATTGTGGTGTTTGACATACGGCCCAAGGCTATTTCTATGGTCAAAATGGGAATACCAATTAGAAACATTAAGACGATATAAACCAATATGAAAGCAGCGCCTCCTCCTTCACCAGCTACGTAAGGAAATCGCCATATATTTCCCAACCCTATTGCAAATGCAGAGGTTGTGATAATAAACGAAAACTTACTGCTCCATCGATTTTTTGACATTTTCTAAAGGATGATTTAGAAGTATGCACTTCGTTAATGAATTAAATAACATCGTAGGAACTCCAATATTTTTGAAGTCTTAATTGATAAAATGAATTGGGATTTAACACAATTTAAGAAAAATTATCATAAATGCAATATTAAAATCGTTATTTTGTAAAAAGCAATATTAATAGTGTTTATTTATTATGGTTTTTGGCCCTGTATTTTGTATATTTTTGTTATTGTAGCTTATGAAAACGATAAACGGTATTGACTTATCCAAACTTTCAAAAAAGAGAAGGTTGATTATCCAATATACCTTGGATTATCCAGATAAGGTAGTGTTGATGAGAATGGAAGAGTTGGGGGACAAGTTGGGTGTTAATCCCGCAACCATAGTGAAAGCTTGCAAAGCCATAGGGTTGAATGGTTTTTATGAACTAAAGGAACTTTTAAAGGATGAGGTTCAACTGACAAGGGTAGATTCGGTTTTTAGTGGAATGATTAAAGAAGTTCGTGCGCATTCCAACCCACAAAAGGTAGCGCAAGATGCTATATTGGGAGACATAATGATGCTGCAAAAGACGTATGATGCTATTGACTTTGAAGTAGTTGAAAAAATAGCCAATGCCATAATCGCCTCTAGGCAAACATATATTATCGGGTTGGGGCATATAGGTTTGGTAGCCAATTATATGGAGCGAATATGTAGATCAGCTGTTCCACAGATACATGCCAGTACAGAATATCATGGAGAACTTTTCTTGAACATGTCCCATTTCTCAAAAGAAGATGTTGTCTTGGCCATTTGCTTGGATAAATGTCAAAACCAAACTATTAAAGCGTTAAAAGCTGCAAAATTGGATAAAAAATCAACTACGATCTCTATTGTGGACAGTGATTTATCTCCTTTGATCCAATACAGCGATTATCATATTACCATTAACAGTTCCAACAGTTTTTATTTTGGTAGTATGGTGGGGGCATATTGTATCGTAAATGCTATTTTTTACAGTATTGCGAACATTTTAAAACCTGAGACAGTCGCACGGTTTAAATTTTTTAGGGCAATGTCCGAAAAAGACAATGTTTACAAAATATAGTGACTTAGAAATTATGTTCTTATCGTTTTTTTGAAAAAGTTTAATTATTGAATAGACTCAATGCTACTCTCTATTTGACTTTTTCTATCAGCTGGAGCGTATTTGAGAGCAATGTCATAAGATTTTTTAGCCTCCTTATTTCTATTAAGTTCTTTAAGGGCATTTCCTCTATTATAATGTGCTCTCCAATACGTTTCATTTTTCTTTATGGCTTTTTTAAAAACATATTCAGCTTGTTCAAAGTCTTTCTCCCTTAAAAGTCTACGTCCATAGCGTTCAAGATAGACGTCACTACCAACTTCAATTGCCCTTTGTATTGCTTCCTCAGCTTCTTTTTGACGGCCCAGTTGTTTTAATAATTTTGCTTTGACATCCCAATTGGAAAATTTTTCTTGAAACCCAATCGACTTATTTACCCATTCAAGGGCCTCTTTCGTGTTTATCTTGTACTCAGCACAGTAATCCGCAGCTTGGCACCAACTAAACCACTCCCAATATGCATCTGAACGTAGTTGTTTTCGAATGTTCTCCAATGCTATCTCATCAATGTTCAATGTAATGTTTAGTTCAGCCTTTTTGTCCGCCCAACTTAACACCATTGAAGCTGTATCACGTTCTCGCTTATTGAAATCAAAACTTAACCACTCCCTAATCTGTATATTATTTTGGACAGGCACGGTTATGCGTAATACATCTTCATCCTCTTCGTAAAAATAACTTCCCCAGGAGGTATAATTCTTTGAAAAAATAAACGTCCATTGATTCTCTTCTGGAAAAAGGTGAAGGCCATAACTGCCAGCAGGCAGTTTTTGTCCTTCAATTTGGACATCATCAGTAATTGTGAATTTTGTATTCTCATTGGCTCCTGCCCGCCATACTTTGCCATAAGGAACCATACTTCCCCATATTACCCTGCCTCTTGTTCCAGGGCTATGATAATCAATGGTAATGTCTGTGTATCCTATACGTTGTGAAATACTGGATTGCTGGCTTTTATCTGGTAAAGTAATAGGATTATGAATATTAAAGTGTTGTGCACTTACTGGAATATATAATAAAATAAAAGCTAAGAGCGATAGGTTTAGGTTAGAACTGTTCATTTTGTTTTTTTAAATAATGTTTGAATGTATTGAAAAAAAACGAAGTCAGTAAGTTTGGACTTAACGAATTGAAAATGAAATATTTATTTTAAAGGTTACCATGACATTAACAATAAATGAATTAAAAGAAATTGCACAACTTTTACCTAAAACAAAAATTATTGCAATTCATATGGGTGCTATCAATCGTTGCAGTTTAACAAAGAGTGATTTATTGCAATATATAGATGATAATAACTTAGAAAAAAATATAGTTGTTCCAAAAGAAGGAGATAAATTGACTTTTTAAGAAATGATTGGTTAATCTTTTTGTCACGTTTTCACACCCTCACTTGTTACGAAATCAATTTAAACAATCACAAAATCGGTATTAGAAGAACTAGGAACAAGTATAGTATATTTTAAAAAATATCAAACAAAATATACTTTATATAACCCAAAAGTTGATGTAGTTACCTTGTCTTCTTAGTTTTTCTTTTTAGCGATTTTCCTTTCCAACTGATTAATTTGTGACTCGTATTTATCTAATTGTTCTGTTTTTAATTCTAAAGATAATTGATGCGCTTTTCTCAATATTGAAAGTGCTTCATCAAGTCTCCCATTTGCTTCGTATGCTTTCGCAAGTTCTTTTAGAGCGAGTTCGGATTCTGGACTATATTCAACCCAGCGCTCAATAACTTCAATGGCTTCAATAGTATTGCCTTGCTTTAGTAAGTTTGGTCCTATCCAGCTTAATCTATTTACACTATTCCAACGCTCTGCTTTTGGAAGTATTTTAAATCCATATTCTGTCGAAAGCGTTTTAAAATAATTATCAATGTTTTCCATGGCATTTCCCTCTTCTTTGATAATATCACGATATCGAGCAGACCACTTCTCTTTCGGAAAAATCATTTCCAATGCTTCTATAAAAGCAGGTAAAGCCACATCATAATGCCCTTCGTTTGGAAAAATTTTAGAAATAAACTTAAAATTGTCCGAGATATAAGGCGTAAGTTTTCTTTCTAATTCTTCAAGGTTTTCTTGTATCTCAGGAGAATTACCACCGCCATCAGCATCTGATGATGTAACATAGAGATATCTTTTTCTTTTTGAATCGTTCTTTAATTTATCTTCAAATAACTCAATGAAACGTTCACCTTCTTTATATCCCATTCCTAAAATATCTCCAGCAGCAATAGCTATGTGAGCATCAAACAAATCGGGTTCTTTAATGAAAGAATGTAATGCATATATTGATGTTGGCGATAACCCCATCACCATGCTAAAATCGTTTGCTCTGTAATTTTTTTCTAGGTATGGGAAAAGCTCGTTCTTTAAATATTCCGTAAAAGGTTTTGGATTTTCATCAGAGAGCTGCTTGGTTGGCCAAAAAGTACTTCCATTTGTATAAACGGTTGGAATATAGGACATTTCTATTATGCTTACCACGATAGTTTCAGGTATTCTTTCTACTGAACTTAGATGTTTAACGACACCCGATACCATATGAAAAAACTCGTCTTCTAGAAGTATAAGAACTGGATAAGTATGTTGTGAAGATTCTGTGTAAAAGCCTTCAGGAAGAAAAATATTGACTTTTCTTTCCTCATTTAAAATTTTTGAATGAATTATCTCTTGTTGCGCATAACATAAAGACTCACTTTTTTTGACTGATAATTTGTCTTTTCCCTGTTGCGCTATTATTAGCTTATGAAAACTAAGCAATCCTATGATGCAAAAAATATGTTTATAATTCATTGTTATAATGTTGACTTTCTTTTTTGACTGACAAAGTTAACTGCAATTTTCTATTCATTTCTATTTCAGGTTTTTGTACATAATATAGGTGTCGACCAAGCCTCGTTCAGCGTGTCAAAATCAGTTTTTGTTGCTTTCCTAATATTCATTTCAGTCCTATTTTTATTCAATTATCGATAATTTTAATAACGATGTCTTCAATAGCTTGTGTAAAGCTAATGTACCCTCTCCATCCTTTGGAATTTGTTAATACAGAAATTGTAATATCTTTTTCTGGGATTACGAATACAATTGAAGAGGCACCTGATTGTCTCCCAGTATGTCCAAGTTTTTTGTTTACAGGGTCAGAAAATCGCATAACACCGTAGCCATACTTTTCTTTGGAAGGGATAGCGTCTCTCCATGTAGGTTCTGTTTTGAGTATCTCAGCATTTTCAAAATAAGGAGTGGACATTAACGTAATTGTTTTTGAAGAAAAGAACTTACCTGCATTAAATGCTTGTGCAAACCGAACTAAATCAGAGGCAGTTGTAAGGTGTCCTCCTGCGGGTAAATTTTCGCTCACATCCCGCATATCTGCCCTGCGAACAGATTTTTCTCTTTCTAAACGATACCCCGAAGCACGATTGGGTATAATGGCCCAAGAATCGTCTTCAGTAGTGTTTTCCATAGCAGTTGGTCGAAATACTAACTCTTTTATCAATGATTGATAAGACATTCCCGAAGCACCTTCTAGAACACATCCTAAAACGCGATAAGCGTGAGAGGAGTATGACCAGTCCGTTCCCGGTTCAAATAATATTGGGTCTTCTTTAAAATTATCTAAAGACGGCTCTAGGTCAGTATAATGGGTGTAACTTCCCAGTAATTCTATTCTCTTTCGGTTTTCTATATGTAGAGAATCTTGTGAGTTAGTTGCTTTGGCAAGTTCTTCTTCAATTTCTATATACGCACGAATTCCTGAGGTTTGAGTTAGTAATTGACGAGCCGTGATCGGTGATGATTTTTCAGGAAAGGATAGGCAGTAGTTTTGTATGGGCTTGTCAAGATCAAGTTTCCCTTGATCAACTAATATCATAGCAGCAGTGGCTGTCCACCACTTAGAAATAGAGGCAGTTCTGTATTTGGTTTCAGTAGTAGCCAGAACATTGTTTTCTATATCCGCTAAACCAAAGGCCTTTTCATATATGATACTATCCTTGTATCCAATGGCAATCTGTAGTGATGGTGTACCGCTATTGTTTAATTCTTTAATCGCTGCCTTGGAAATGTCTTGTTTCCATTTTTCTTCAATCTGGTTATTAGAATTTTGAGCGGATAGACTAAAGGAAATTGCCAAGAAAAAAAGTTGTAAAAAAAGCTTCATCCATACTATGTTTAGTTGTTATGTATGAAGGACTTACTTTTTTTAGTATCGTTACAATCTTCATTCATTTGTATTTAAAAATGTGTGATTTCAGAATCTGATTTCAAGGAATGATAACCATTAAATGGCAAATCAAATATGTGAATTATAAAAAGGCTTATTTTTTACTTAATAATCCCAACTTTTATACTCATCATTGGTATCTTTCATATCCTCATAAAGCCAAACCATTCTATCTAGAAACCAACTTTTACCCAAGTATGCCATTATGGTTCCCAAAATTGCTCCCCAAATAGAATATTCTGCTGTAGACCATATTGCCAATAACATTCCGATGGAAGAAATTGAATTCAATATTTTGTGGAGTGGGCTATTGTGGATCTGAGGAATTTCAATTTTATCACGGTTGAGATAAACACGTTCCCCCATAACTGCTTTGGAAGCCCAATTTTTTGTTGATTTAGGTTTTGGAAAAAATACCGGATTAAAAAACATCCATAATAGGGATAAAACTCCTGGAATTAAACACCACCATCCAATCCAAATTCTACTCCAAAAAGCAAGAATTATTATTGGTAAAACGGAATATCTTGTCCATACGCTCCAAGGGTTTGCATGTTTCATCCAATTTTCGTGTGTTAAATTGAATGCTTTCGCTAGTTTTCTTTCTAATGTCATAATTTTATGAATATGTCTTCATTATTCTTTCTTATACTTCCATTTTTTTAGTCCACCAATTATAAATAGTAGTCCAATTGCCAATGCCAGTATTGAATAAACTATTTCCGTAGATGAATTTGTTTCTTGGATAGTATCTACTATCAATTCTCCAAGTCCACGAAGAATATAAATCCCACCTATTACAAAAACTCCCAATTTTAAAAATGGTAATTTTCTGAATTTCCTATCTGCTGAAAGCCCATACAGCCCGAAAATGAAGAATACGATTGAAACAAAAACGGTCAGTAAGTATGGTAATGAAGAATGGGTCTGGGCAAGTACATTCATTTCCTTTCCAATTCCTGTTACTTCAAACATTTGATCAGCCCAAATCAACCCTACAATATGCCCGATTGCAATTAATATATTTATATATCCACCAAGTTTTAACATAGTCATTTAGTTTTTTAGAAATTGCTAATGTTTTGTTTTCTTGATATCAATTGTCTAATGCTGACTAAGTGGGAAAACAAAACTATCGGGACTATGACCGCTGGAATCCATACAAATGGAAAGTATGCTACCCCGATATTTGGTTGTTCAAATGCCAATTGCTGAAAAGGAGTCTGAGCACTTAAAGTGGCAATAGTCAGTATATTGATCAAGAGGCCTAAGCAGACAAAATTCCATATGAGCAGTCCTTTTCGGCCTACTATTTTCTTTACGAATACCAAATAATATAGTATCGGAGCTGTAAGCCCCGATATGATGTCATAGTTATAGCCGCTAAAAGTCATCAATTCCGGTATTAACCCGGCCAAAAAGACATAATAAAAAACAATCTCTACAGGGATGCGAACAATGTGTAGTATGGTTAACCATTTTAAACTAAGATTATCCATAAACCCTTTACTTTTTTTATTGGTAAATAGTAAAAGAACAAATAGAATAGTAGGGGGAAGCAATAAAACAAATCTGGGTGGAACTGTTCCCACTTTTTGGTAAAATCCAGAAGCCCCCAATGCCCCTACAATAATCATCCAAATGGTAATGCCATAAACTACTTTTTTATTGTTTAGGGCTATGGACAATAGCCAAAGCGATAAGAGAGTTGTTAAAATAATTGTGGAGGATGTGAGAATCGAGATTTCTGCCATGATGAAGTTTTTTTGACACTCAAAATTAGGCAGTCAAAAATGGTTTCTACTTGACAAAAGGCAAGAAAAGAAAGTGTTATTTCTTCTTTCTTATTCTGCTAAGTGTACTATCGGTCACTCCTAAGTAGGAGGCAATAAACTTCAATGGTACGTGTTTTAGTATTTCAGGTCTTGAAGTCAATAAATGTTGGTAGCGTTGTTCTGCAGTTTGGTTAATCATAGCATAATTTCTCTTCTTGGAAGCAATAAACTCTTTTACTAAAATAGCCCTTCCAAAATCTCTAAATGCCGGTTTATCATGAAACAGCTTATTAAGTTCTTCATAAGAAATGCGATAACCTATGCAATCGGTTAAAGCTTGAATGTTAGATTCAGATTTAACTCTATTAAAAAAGGAGGTAATTTCAAAAACGATATTATTCTCTGTGAAAATATCCATAGTAATTTCATTCCCATCTAAATCATAAAGAAAAACTCTCATTAATCCTTTTTCTAGATAAAAATAATCGTCGCTTATTTCATTTTCTTTTAAAAAGAGATTGTCCTTTTTAATTTTTGTAAAGTGAAATGTATTGGCAATTTCTTCAGCTTCAGTTCCATTTATCGGAATGATTTGTTTGATGAAGTTTATTAACGCTTTTTTCTTTTTATCCATATTTAAATAGAGTGTGTAGCCTTACCTGTTTTAGGACGTTGCTAAATTCATAAAATTATGATCAATGTTCATCGTTTGGGGGAAGAATTC
>NZ_JAHCMU010000012.1 GCF_018449435.1 Flagellimonas sp. 389
AAACCACATTTGGTTGTACCACTTGATCGGCCCACCCTATAAGTGTATCTGAAAAGTTAGGGGCGGACATCCCGGAATTGTTGAACATGGTTTGCATATCTGTAACATTGCCTATATCCCATGCCCCTAGATCTTGGTCGAACGCCGTGGCACCAAAGAACATTGCTTGCATACTTTGAACATTACCAACGTTCCAGTTGGCAATAGGTTGATTAAAGCTTTCTGCGTAACTAAGCATTGAGGTCATATCGGTAACGTTGGATACTACCCAACCGTTAATGTCCTGATTGAAAGTTGTAGCTTCAAAGAACATTCCGTACATGGTTTGAACACTGCTTACATCCCAATCGCTGATATCCTGATTAAATTCATGATTAAAAGCAAAAGTAGCTTCCATATCGGTGACCTTACCTACCTTCCATCCATTAATGTCCTGTTTGAAATCTGCATTGACAAAAGCGTATTTTAGCGATGTACATTGGTCAAGATTGGGTTTGTCCTTTGCATTTATAGCTACAATAGCAGCATCATTCTCTAAATAAAACATGTCCTCCATGCTCTTCCATGCCATGGTGCCCCAGTGCTCCACGGTTCGCAAAGCGGTCGTCTGTCCTGGGAAGGTCAATCGGCCCACTTGCCCCTTTAGGGCCACTGTATAGGTACCCGGAGCTATGTAATCATGGGACAGGCCGCCCTGGGCAATGACATTTTCCTCTGGCTGTCCATCGCCCCAATCAATTTGAAAATCGACATCTTCACCTTCTCCGAATACTTCTATGCTGAATTCCTCATTGGCACCAGCGGTCTCCAAGGTAAAGATAAAGGATGCCGGGTCCTCGAACAGGTCTTCGATAACGTTCTTCACGGTTATCTGTATGCTGATCTGGTCCGTGCCCCCATTGCCATCGGAGACGGTCACCGTTATGCTGTGTTCTGGGGCGGTCTCAAAGTCAAGGTTTTGGCCATCCGCCAAGGTGATCAGGCCGTTTTCGTCCACGTTGAACAGCCCATCGCCGTTTCCGTCCGTAATCTCAAAGGTGAGTGTATCGTCCGCATTGGCATCGGTAGCGGTCACGGTAAAGATGGTGAAGTCATTGTCTGCATCCTCGTCCACTTCGGTCGTTGTGGTCTGGTTGGTGATAACGGGGGCGGTGTTCTGCGCTTCGGCTTCGGTCACGGTAAAGGTGCTCCCTGTGGCGGTCTCACCACCTACGGCAACGCTCACCGCCCCGGTAGACGCACCTTGGGGAACGGAAACGGTAAGCTTGGTGGTAGTGGCGGCACTTACCGTAGCTGTTGTGGCACCGATCTTTACGGTGTTCGATGCCGGCGTTGTACTAAAGTTGGTCCCGTTAATGGTCACCGCTGTGCCAACAGGCCCGGAACTGGGTGTAAAACTACTTATGGTCGGCTTAGTCGGTGTTGGTGTCGTTGTACCATCATCACTGGAACAAGAGACGGCGAACATTGCAACGGACAGTGTCATCAGAATCAAAAAACGTATTTTTTTCATGAGTTGAATATTTTATATTACAGCGTGCAAGAAAAGTGTAATATGAATAGGTCGCCCATGTCAATTGACGGATACAGGGTTTGGGTTGACGGTTGAGGGGTTTTGGATCTTGGGTGGAAAGATTTGGGGTGAAGGGTTTTGGGTAAAAGGTTTATGGTTTAAGATTTCAAAGTTGCAGAGTTTCAAAGTTGCAGAGTTTCAAAATTTTGGACGGGCTGGATCGGATATCGGACATCGGACATCGGACATCAGAAATCAGAAATCAGATATCAGACCGCTGACCGTTGATAGTTGGGGGTTTTGGATCTTGGGTGGAAAGATTTGGGGTGAAGGGTTTTGGGTAAAAGGTTTATGGTTTAAGATTTCAAAGTCGCAGAGTTTCAAAGTTTTGGACGGGCTGGATCGGACATCGGACATCGGACATCGGACATCGGACATCGGACATCGGACAATTAAAAATTCTCAAAACATGAACATGAGCACGCAATTTTAACAGTTTCCAAAATCATACAATCTCAACTCCCCTCCAAGACGCTTCGCATGGCTTTGGCCTTTAGCAAACATTCTTGGTACTCTTTTTCAGGATTTGATTTGGCCGTGATTGCGCTTCCTACGGAAAAGGAAACATATTTTTCTATTTCATTATAAAGAATGCTTCGGATAACTACATTAAAATCAAAATTTCCATTTGGGTCAAAATAGCCTACCGCTCCACTGTAAAGACCCCTTTTGGTTTCTTCCAATGCCTCAATGATTTTCATAGCAGAAACTTTAGGTGCGCCTGTCATACTTCCCATGGGGAAAGTCTCTTGAATCAGTTCGAAAGATTTTTTGTTTTTTGGAACTTTTGACACGACCGTAGAAATCATCTGATGTACTTGTTCAAAAGCATATACCTTGCAGAGTTCCTTCACTTCTACGCTACCTTTTACAGCACTTTTGGATAGGTCGTTCCGAACCAGATCGGTAATCATAATATTCTCCGCCCGTTCTTTTTCATCATTTTCAAGTTGATATTGAAGCGATTCATCTTCAATTTGAGTTTTTCCCCTTGGAGCTGTTCCTTTAATCGGCTGGGAAATTACTGCTTGTCCCATTCTTTTTAAATAGCGTTCTGGCGAAGCGCATAACAAATAATGTTCGTTACTTTTCAAAAAAGAGGCAAATGGCGGTTTAGAAATTGCATTCAGCTTTCTAAATGTTTCAAAAGCGTTAATAGTAGTGTTTTCCGCATAAAACTCTTGACAAAAATTAGCCTCATAAATATCTCCACGGTGAATATGTTCCAAAAAACGATTGGCTTTTTCAAAATAGGCATCTTTGTGGATACGCATTTTAATATGGATGGCTTGGGATAGTACATTATGGCTAATATTTTCACGCAGTAATACTTTTATGGTTGAATAATCGCCTTCAATCTGATTTGCATGGGAATTTAGATAAAGAAAATGTAGCGCTTCATCTTTGATGGCAATAATTTTAGAAGGCTGAAAAAAATGAATCTCAGGGAACTTGAGACCATCGAAATTATTGGACGATAGCCGTTCTATCCTATTTTTTAAATCGTAAGACAGGTAACCAAACAACCAATCGTGTTCTTTGTCGATAAATTCACTCAATTCATCGATACAATAAACAGTCCGACTAGACTTATCGGTCTGTTCAGCGATAGCCAAAATAGCATCATAAGTACTGTATGCATCACTATGGCCATTACTGTCCAACCAAGCAATTTTCGTATATTTTTCAGACCATTTTAATAAAGCATCCTTGATTTTTAAAGATGATGGAATTGAAAATGAACGATGCTTTCGCAATGGGTTTTTACTTTAAGTTCAGAAGAAAAGCGTCCAGTGCCTGTTGATGTTCGGTACGCAGCGTATCATCTACTATTCCATCTGCTTCAAAATTTTCTTTAAAAGAAGGAAGAGAGAATGTAGAAACGATTTCGGCACCAAATCTAGGCAACATGTTTTTAACTACTTTCAACGAATTTGCACCGCCACTCTTGCCCCCCGAAGTAGACATCAAAAAAATAGTTTTATCCTGTAGAAATTTACGTTCTAGCCTCGATAACCAATCTAGAAGATTTTTAAAGTATGCGGACGGATTCCCATTGTGTTCGTTGACCGAAATCAATAGGGCATCAACACGTTGGATATCGTTTTTTAATTCTACCAATGAATTAGAAAAGCCCTTCTGTCGCTCATCATCCTCGCTATACATAGGAAATGGATATCTGGTCATATCATAAAGCTGGATTTTATGCGTTTCAATCAAAGCGGTAGTATATTTTACTAATTTATGATTGATGGAAGTTGAAGAATTACTACCTGCGAATGCTAAAATTGAAGCCATAAGGAAAATATATCGATTGTTTCGCTAAAATACCTCAAATGACCAATACATGCGAGTATTTTGACTAGTTTTGCAACGCTAAACATCCAAACTAACTGTTTAGCAAGTATATAGAGTAATTGTTTTACATGAAAACCAAGACCAACAGATTATTCTTTATTGACGCCATGCGTGCATGGGCAATTTTGATGATGCTCCAAGGGCATTTTATCGATGGTCTGTTAGACCCGGTCTTCAGGGACAAGGAAAATATTTTTTTTAGCGTTTGGCTTTACTTTAGGGGGATTACTGCTCCTGTTTTCTTTACGGTTTCCGGTTTTATTTTTACCTATTTATTGATAAAGGCTCCACAAAAGGGTTTTGAAAATCCAAGAATAAGAAAAGGTATACGTCGTGGATTACAATTATTGTTGATCGGATACTTGTTACGAATGAACCTTTTTGGGATTTTGATAGGGGAAATTTACGATTCCTTTTATTTGGTCGATGTACTGCATTGTATCGGTCTTTCTATATTGGCGCTCATTGGGATTTACCTCTTTTCCATCAAAAGAAAAAAATACCTTTTCCCTAGCATACTCTTGGGAGCAACTCTAGTCCTATTCTTGTTTGAACCGCTATACAATCAGTGGTCATTTTCTTTTTTACCAAATGCTATTGCCAATTATTTTACAAAGGCAAACGGTTCTGTTTTTACTATTATCCCTTGGCTTGGATACGCAACGTTAGGCGGGTTTGTGTCTACGCTATTTTATAAGTTTAGAAACTATACATATTTGTACGAGGTCGCTATTGTTTCTGCCCTAGTTTTAGGCCCATTATTCATTTTTACTTCTTCTGATGTTTTTCTGTATGTACATAGGTTGACCCGTATTCAATTGTTCGCGGATATCTTTTTTAACAACTATCTATTTATTCGTCTGGGCGATGTCTTTATCGTCTTTGCTGTTTTTATGTTGCTGCGCAGATTTATGATGAATAAAACGGTTTTGAGCATAGGGTCCAGCACGCTTTCAATTTATGTAATTCACTTTGTGATTTTATATGGAAGCTTCACGGGATTGGGCCTATATCGGTTTTTTAATCATATTCTAATACCATCAGTGGTAATTCCGGGGGCTTTGGCATTTATGTTCACATGTACGTATTTAGCCTTGAGATACAATAAGCATGAAGCAGAAATTAAGGCTAATATTGCTACAGGTAGAGATTATGTAAAAAAACAAAGCATTGGTCTTTACAAAGTAAGTAAACCAATGCTTAGAGAAATTTCCGTTAGAGTGAGACTCTTCTTGAGCAGGGTTTTTGGTATTGCCAAATAACCCCACAAACCCATATCTCTATATATGTATTGCCCTATCTTCGGTAGCGGCCAATGCGGCTTCTTTTACTGCCTCAGCGTAGGTTGGGTGTGCGTGGCTCATACGCGCTATATCTTCTGCAGATGCCCTAAATTCCATAGCGGTTACCCCTTCAGTAATTAGGTCAGCACAGCGGGCTCCTATCATATGCACTCCCAATACCTCATCTGTGGTTTTATCTGCCAATATTTTCACAAATCCGTCAATATCCATACTGGCCCTTGCACGTCCCAAAGCACGCATAGGGAATTGTCCTGCTTTGTATGCTATTCCAGCTTCTTTTAATTCTTCTTCTGTCTTTCCTACTGCCGCAACCTCTGGCCAAGTATATACCACACCTGGAATCAAATTATAATTGATATGCGGCTTTTGTCCTGCAATCAATTCAGCGACCATGGTGCCTTCTTCTTCGGCTTTGTGCGCCAACATGGCACCACGTACCACATCCCCAATGGCATAGATATTGGAAATGTTTGTTTGTAAATGCTCGTTCACCGCTACTCTGCCCCTATCGTCCAGTTTTACTCCAGCAGCTTCAGCATTCAATCCATCTGTAAAAGGTCTTCGCCCCACAGAAACCAAACAATAATCCCCTGTGAACGTAACTTCTTCTCCTTTTTTGTTATCTGCCTTAATGATAACCTCATCACCTTTTCGCTCTACAGATTTAACTTTGTGAGATAGATTGAACTTTACTTTTTGTTTTTTCATGGCCTTCATCAACTCTTTGGAAAGCGCTCCGTCCATCCCAGGGATAATACGATCCATGTACTCCACAACACTGACTTCGGCACCGAGCCTTTTATATACCTGACCAAGCTCCAGTCCGATTACCCCCCCTCCAATAACAATCATATGCTTTGGAATTTCTTTTAGTTTCAAGGCTTCAGTGGAAGTGATTATACGTTCTTTATCTATCTCTATAAAAGGTAAAGTAGACGGTTTGGAACCTGTGGCTATAATGATATGTTTTGCTTCAATGGTTTCCTTTTCGCTATCGGTCTTATCAATCTCAATATGGGATGCATCCTTAAAACTACCCAGACCTTCATATACATCGATTTTATTTTTATCCATCAAAAATTGAATGCCTTTGGTGGTTTGGTCAACAACACCTTGTTTTCTGGCAATCATCTGCTCCAGATTCACTTTAACTTCGCCAGGAATATCGATTCCGTGTTCTTCAAAATGTTTTACCGCATCTTCATAATGATGGGAGGAATCCAAAAGTGCTTTAGAAGGAATACAGCCTACATTGAGACATGTTCCACCAAGGGTATTATATTTTTCTATTATGGCGGTTTTCATTCCCAATTGTGCACAGCGAATCGCTGCTACATAGCCTCCAGGCCCAGAGCCAATTACGGCTACATCATATTGATTCATAGGTTCTATTTGTAAACTGATTTATGATAAAAACGAACACAAAAATACGAATGTTTTTCGTTAAAGTATTCTATTTTAAACTGGGGCCAACGGAAACTTTACAGCCCCGTAGCGACCTAACCACAAACCACCAATGAGCGAGAGATGCAGTCCGGTCTCAAACCATAACGGTCCATGCCAATGACCACAAAGCGCCACAAAACACAGTTTACCAACCAGAAACATAGATATGAAAATATGTGGAACAAAATTATCTTTTACTACAATTAATGTAGCTATAAAACCGGCTACCATAGCAGACGCAATAAGTGCAGTGCTGCCTAGTACCAAATCTGAAGTTGAAGAAGTACAAAAACTAAGAGTATCAAATAAAATACTTTCGGTTATCGTTGTGTAGAGTACCAATGACAATCCCCCGATGAGGGTAGCCAACATCGTGAGAAAAATACGTGTGCGCGGATTCATTTGTAAAAGGATGTTTTTTGACTGTTTTCTTGATTACCCAAAATTTAGACATATCATTTCAATACAAACTCTTTTTAACAGCGATTTACGTTAAACTTTGCTAAATAAAAACCGAAGGGCTATTCTTTACCTCCTTTATGGTGAAAGAACTTTGTGTACTCCCAATGTTGCTTATTGCCGTTAGTTTGGCAACCATAAATTCTCGATATTCTTTCATGTTGCTAACATTGATTTTCAAAATATAATCGTAGTCACCACTAATATGAAAGCATTCTGACACTTCATCCAGCTTTAAAATTTCCCGCTCAAACCTGAGTATGTTTTGCTTGGTATGCTGCACCAATCTTACATGGCACAACACCGTAAAATCCCGATGTACTTTTTCCTTGTTTACTAAAGCAACATATTTGGTAACGACCCCAAATCTTTCTAGTCTTCGTATGCGCTCATAAACTGCTGTTTTTGATAGTTCTAAACTATCTGCATATTCCTTGGTGGTTTTTTTACAGTCTTCCTGTAGAAGTTTAATCAGTTTTCTATCTTTTTCGTCCAGTTCCATATCGATACATTTTCTATATCCCTATAGTTTTAAAGATAAAAATAGAATTAAAATCTAAATTATTCATTAAAATAGAACTAAAATCAATATATAAAATATATCATTGACTTTTATTCTATTCTTGAATACTTTTACTAAAAAAGTTAATACAAATGGACTACAAGGCATCAGAACATATTCAAGACTTACAATATTTTGGAGAGTTTGGTGGGGTAAACCCATCTATATCAGATTCATCGACCTACACATTTCTATCGGCAAAAACTATGTTCGATACTTTTGAGGGAAATACCGAAGGTTGTTATCTGTATAGCAGACACTCCTCCCCTTCTAATTTATATCTGGGCGAAGCAATGGCCCAATTGGAAGGAACCGAAACCGCAAATGTATACGCTAGTGGCATGGGGGCAATAAGTGCTGTGATCATGCAACTTTGTAACGCAAATGAACATATTGTTTGTAGCCGAACAATTTATGGAGGTACCTATGCTTTCTTAAAAAACTTTTTGAAGAAATTCAATATATCCACTTCTTTCGTTGATATCACCAATCTTGAAATTGTGGAACAATCCATTACCCCTAACACAAAAATGATCTATTGCGAAGCGGTCAGTAACCCCTTGCTTGAAGTAGCCAATATCAAAGCCCTTTCAAAATTGGCCAAGAAGTATGGGATTCCTTTGATAGTGGACAATACCTTCTCGCCATTGAACATCAATGCCGCTAAACTTGGCGCTGATGTTGTTGTTCACAGTCTTACCAAATTCATTAATGGAAGTAGTGATTGTGTGGCAGGTGCCGTTTGTGCAACATCAGATTTTTGTCTTAGCCTTAAAGATGTAAATGATGGAGCGGGAATGTTATTGGGAAGCACCTTGGACAGTATCAGAGCAGCTTCTATCCTTAAAAATATGCGAACACTACATGTCCGTATAAAAAAACACAGTGAAAATGCACAATATTTGGCAAATGCGTTTGAAAAAGATGGGCTCAAAGTAGTATATCCAGGCTTAAAGAGTCATCCAGGTCATGAAACCATGAAAACACAGATGAATTCAGAATATGGTTTTGGAGGCCTAATGACCTTGGATGTTGGTTCATTGGATAAAGCCAATGCACTAATGGAGTCAATGCAAAAAGAGAAACTAGGGTATTTGGCAGTGAGCCTAGGTTTTTATAAGACTTTGTTCAGTGCTCCGGGCACTTCTACGTCTTCTGAAATACCCATTGAAGAGCAAGAAGAACTTGGCTTGTCCCAAGGACTTATACGTTTCTCTATAGGTTTGGACAATGACATTCATAAAACATACCTGTCTATGCGTTCATGTATGGAAAAATTGGGTATTCTTTCTAAAAATGAGGTGTTGGCGTAGCATTCCAAATAATGACAGTTTGGAGAACAAGGTTCAAAATCGTAATATTACCTTTTACCAAACAAACTCCATTTAATGTCAGCAGAGAAGAAAAAAGCCAAATTTAGAGAAGACGAGCAAATCATTGAAAATAAAGAACTGAATATTTGGGAGGCATTGATTCCCGTTTTTGCACTCGTTGGAATGTTGGCTTATAATGTTTATGTCTTTGGGGACGATGCATTAAGTGGCTCCAATCAGTTCATTCTTTTATTAGGTGGTGCTGTTGCTGCAATCATTGGTTTTTTCAACAAGGTATCTTACAAACGTATGATAGCCGAAGTCGCAGAGAATGTCAAGTCTACTACCGGGGCATTGCTTATCCTTTTAATGGTAGGTGCACTATCTGGAACTTGGCTAGTAAGTGGTATTATTCCTGCTATGATCTATTATGGTTTGCAAATCCTGAATCCGACAATTTTCTTGGCGGCTTGTGTAATTATCTGTGCCATTATTTCTATTGCTACTGGGAGTAGCTGGACAACCGCAGCTACGGTAGGTATAGCCTTGATCGGTATTGGAGAAGCTTTGGGCATATCTTTGGGCATGACTGCAGGTGCCGTTCTTTCTGGGGCATACTTTGGAGATAAAATGTCTCCATTAAGTGATACAACTAATTTGGCTCCTGCAATGGCTGGTGGAGATCTGTTCTCGCATATAAGGTATATGACCTGGACAACGATTCCCACCATATCCATTACACTGATAGTTTTTATTATACTAGGTTTTACAATAGATACCACTGGTGTTGCCGATACAGATGCGATTCTAAAAAGTATAAATGCTAGTTTTAATATCAATGGGTGGCTTTTTATAGTTCCTTTAGTGGTTATCTTCCTAATAGTAAAAAAGGCTCCACCCTTACTTGCTTTACTGATTGGGACATTATTGGGAGGTGTTTTTGCATTAATCTTTCAACCAGATATAGTAACTACTCTTGGCGGAGGTACAAGTTTAAATTTTGAATCGAGCTATAAGGGGATTTTAAATGCCATAACTGTCGATACCGCTATACCAACAGATGACCCTGCATTGAACGATTTGTTTTCATCGGGTGGCATGGCCGGAATGCTAGGTACTATTTGGCTTATTGTCTGTGCTATGGTTTTTGGTGGTATTATGGACGGAATCGGAGCCTTGGAACGCATCACAAAATCACTATTAAGCATGGCAAAAACCACTTTTGGTCTTTTTGCCAGTACTGTAGGAAGTTGTTTGGCTTTAAATGTCACAGCGTCAGATCAATACTTAGCTCTGGTAGTTCCCGGTAAAATGTTTTCAAAAGCCTACCAAGAGCGTGGACTTGCACCAGAAAACCTAAGCAGAACGCTTGAAGATTCCGGAACGGTAACTTCGGTCTTGGTACCATGGAATACTTGTGGGGCATATCACAGCGGTGTTCTGGGTGTTGGTGTAGGCGAATATTTTTTCTATGCAATATTCAATTGGTTAAGCCCTTTTATGACATTGCTCTTTGCTGCCTTCAGAATTAAGATAAAACAACTTACCGCCACTACTTCTTAGCTTAATCTTGTTGATATATATTTTTGACTTAAAATCATAATTCACAAATAGCCAAAATAAACTTTTTAGTTTTAACAATATCTAAATTCAAGGTAGTATTGTTTCAAGTATACTTAAGAAAGTAGCCAATTTTTTATATGATAAGATTGAGCTATTTTTTAATAATAACTTGTTATCATATTACTATAAAATTCAATACATAGCTTCTAATTTTGTCATAAACAAAAAATAAATATGACACTTGTAGGTAAAAAATTTCCAGATTTGGATGTAAATGCAATGGACGAATTGGGCGATACATTTAAAGTCAATGTATTGAAAAAGGCCAAAGAGAACAATAAAAAAATTGTACTGTTTTGGTACCCAAAGGATTTCACCTTTGTGTGTCCTACAGAATTGCATGCGTTCCAGAGCGCTATAGAAGAATTTGAAAAGAGAGACACTATTGTTATAGGCGCATCTTGCGACACCGCTGAAGTACATTTTGCTTGGTTGAACACTGCAAAAGATAATGGAGGAATAGAGGGAGTTACCTATCCCCTACTTGCCGATAGCAATAGAAGTTTGGCCACCACTTTAGGTATCTTGGACATTACCAATGAGAAATATGACGAAGAGACAAAGATTTACTCCGTAGAAGGTGATAACGTAACCTACAGGGCAACGTATCTTATCGATGAGGAGGGAACAATTTTTCACGAAAGTATCAACCACATGCCACTGGGAAGAAATGTAGCCGAGTTTTTACGCTTAATAGATGCTTACACGCATGTACAACAAAAAGGTGAAGTCTGCCCTGCAAACTGGGAAGAAGGAAAAGATGCTATGACCGCTAACCATAGCGGTGTAGCAGAATACTTGTCAAAACACGCAAACTAAAATTGGTACGCTATGTTATTGGAATTGGAACAAGACAATTTACAGGAAATCATTGCTGAAAATCCAAACGTGGTGGTTCAATACTCGGCATCTTGGTGTGGGAACTGTCGCATTATGAAGCCTAAGTTCAAAAAGGAAGCAAGGGAGAATGATAACGTTACCTTTGTTTTGGTAGATGCCGAAAAATTTCCTGAATCAAGGAAGTTGGCCAATGTTGATAATCTACCAACTTTTGCGGCTTTCTCGAACGGAAGCATTAAAAATCAAGTACAGACAAACAAATACGAAGTTTTAAAAGAATTGGTAAATGAGATTGCCCCTAATTAAACACCTCACCCAATTTATAGAGGAGAACGATGAGGATTATCTTATCGAAACATCAGAGACCTTAGAGTTTTTAACGGAATCCCCTGGGATAAAAGATGAGGAACTCGATGTTATTGGAGAACTCATTTCAAATATCTATGGAGCATTGGAGGTGAATAAGGAAATTAAATCCGGAACACCTAAAAAAGAAGCTTTAAAAGAGTTTATGGAGAGAGTATTGGGTTCCATTGATAAATAGATTTTTAATCTGAATGCTGAAAGTGCCCATTTGATAAATTATCAAATGGGTTTTTGTTTTATTGTACCTTAAGATTCGGATTATTTAGTAATTTCAACCCTAATTAAAAAACACTATCATGGCAACAATAACATTAGGTGGCGATCCGGCAAAAACTGTAGGTGAACTTCCATCAAAAAATACGGTAGCACCTAGCTTCACATTAACCAAATCAGACCTTTCGCCAGTTTCTCTATCGGATTACAAAGGGCATAAGGTGATTCTAAACATATTTCCGAGTGTAGACACGGGAACATGTGCAAAATCCATTAGACAATTTAACCAAGAGGCAGCAGAATTGGAGAACACCAAAGTTTTATGTATTTCCAAAGATTTGCCTTTTGCCCAGACCCGTTTTTGTGGTGCAGAAGGAATCGAAAACGTAGATATGCTCTCTGACTATAAAACAGGGGAGTTTGGAAGGGATTACGGTCTCTCATTTGCTGATAGTGCCTTTGAAACTTTACATTCAAGATGCATTGTTGTATTGGACCAAAATGGAACAATTGTCCATACCGAACAAGTAGCCGAGACCGCGGACGAACCAAACTACAAAGCCGCTTTAGAAGCAATTATGGATGCCTAAGGAATCTTTTCTTAAAAACAGGATACGCAGTGTAGGCTTTGCCCTTAAGGGTATGTTTTTACTATTGCGAACGGAAGCAAGTATTAAAGTCCAGTTTGTAATCGCACTTTTGGTAACGGGAGCCGGTTTCTATTTTAATATTTCCAATACAGAATGGATTATACAGTTGTTGGCAATAGGTATGGTCATGGGTATGGAAGGGGCAAATACTGCCATAGAGAAAATAGCGGACTATATCCAGCCCAACATTGACCCAAAAATAGGTTTTATAAAAGATATTTCTGCTGGCGCCGTTATGATAGTATCCATTATCGCAGCTATCGTGGGACTCATTATTTATGTACCAAAATTGATTTGAAGAACATCTGTTTCGATAGTAAGTAACGTAAATTTGTAAATTAGCCCCATTATTAAACAATTGAATGGCAAAGAAAAGGACAAAATCCAAACCTACACCCGCCAAAAAAAGACTTTCGCTAAAGCTTTCCAAACAGAATAAAATTATTCTTGGAAGCTTACTGATCGTGCTTAGCATTGCACTGTTCTTTTCTTTCATATCCTATTATTTCACTTGGCAAGAAGACCAGAGCATGCTTTCCGAATTTAAGGACCGAAATGCAGCCGCAAGTAATTTGCTCAATAAATTTGGCGCGAGTGTGAGCCATTTTTTCATGTACAAAGGTTTTGGTTTGGCATCTTTTGCCTTTCCGCTTTTATTGGCCGTTACAGGTTTATATCTCTTTTTGGGACTAGACCGAAAAGGACTAATAGGTAAATGGATATGGGGTTTGACCGGAATTATCTGGATTTCGGTCGCGTTAGGATTTTTTGCCATTGAACAACCGCTGTTAGGTGGTTTGATAGGTTACGAAATGAACGATTTCCTTCAGGATTATACAGGTAAAATTGGAGTGTTCCTTTTACTATTGTTCATCTTGATGGTCATTTTGGTACGCCTTTTCAACTTCACTCCAGAAGGTATCGCTACTTATTTTCGTTCGCAAAGGCAAAATATTAAATCTGATTTTAAGGGACCTAAACAAAAAAAGAAACCTGTTGTATCTGATGATGATGGCAGCATAGAGTTAAGTATGGATACGGATACACCTGTTAAAATTGATACCTACACCCATAAAAAAGATATTCCGCCGCTACAACAAGAAGCTGGGTTGGATGTAAACCTGCCTCAAGAAGAAGATACTGATCTAGACTTGAAAGTAGAACAAGTAACCGTAGAAAAAGAAGAGAAGGATATAAAAGCCGATAAACTGGTAAAGGATTTTGGGGAGTTTGATCCAAAATTAGAACTGGGCAATTACAAGTTCCCACCTTTGGACCTTTTGGAACAGCATGGAGCATCTGGCGGAATTACCATCAACCAAGAAGAACTTGAGGAAAACAAGAACAAAATTGTAAGCACCCTCAAAAATTACAAAATAGGTATTGCCCAAATAAAAGCGACCATCGGGCCTACGGTCACGCTCTATGAAATTGTTCCGGAAGCGGGCATACGAATATCCAAGATAAAAAACTTGGAAGATGACATTGCACTTTCATTAGCTGCTTTGGGCATACGGATAATAGCACCAATTCCAGGTAAAGGAACCATTGGTATCGAAGTGCCAAACAAAAATGCCACTATAGTCTCCATGCGTTCCGTAATTGCTTCCAATAAATTTCAAAAGGCCGAAATGGAGCTCCCGATTGCTTTTGGTAAAACCATTAGTAACGAAACCTTTGTGGTCGATTTGGCTAAAATGCCCCATATGTTGATGGCCGGGGCAACAGGTCAGGGAAAATCTGTTGGACTCAATGCAGTAATAACTTCATTGCTCTATAAAAAGCACCCTGCTGAAGTCAAATTCATCTTAGTAGACCCCAAAAAGGTTGAACTTACGCTCTACAATAAAATTGAGCGACACTTCTTGGCAAAACTTCCAGATTCTGACGAAGCCATTATTACGGACAATACCAAGGTCATCAACACATTGAACTCGCTTTGTATCGAAATGGACAATAGATATGAATTGTTGAAAATAGCAATGGTTCGCAACATAAAGGAATACAATGTAAAGTTCAAGGCCAGAAAATTAAATCCGAACGATGGGCATAAATTCTTGCCCTATATCGTCTTGGTCATAGATGAATTTGCGGATCTGATTATGACTGCAGGCAAAGAGGTGGAAACCCCTATTGCCAGATTGGCACAATTGGCGCGGGCCATCGGAATACATCTAATTATTGCCACACAGCGACCATCTGTTAATGTAATTACGGGTATTATAAAAGCCAATTTCCCTGCTCGTATCGCATTTAGGGTGACCTCAAAGATTGATTCACGTACCATTTTAGATGCACAGGGAGCCGACCAGCTTATAGGTCGTGGAGATATGTTATTTACCCAAGGGAACGATGTTACACGTCTTCAATGTGCCTTTGTTGACACTCCGGAGGTAGGAAAAATAACAGAATATATTGGTTCGCAACGTGCGTATCCAGATGCACATTTACTGCCAGAGTATGTGGGCGAAGATTCTGGCACGGGGATTGATTATGATATCTCGGACAGGGATGTCATGTTCCGTGATGCCGCTGAAGTAATCGTAACGGCACAACAGGGCTCCGCTTCTTTGATCCAACGAAAATTAAAACTGGGATACAATAGAGCTGGTAGAATAATAGATCAATTGGAGGCCGCGGGAATCGTAGGGCCTTTTGAAGGTAGCAAGGCGCGACAAGTACTGGTACCGGATATCTTAGCTCTAGAACAACTTCTACAAAATGAAACAAAATAAAATCATGCTTAAAAAACAATTTCTTTTAATCGTACTAATGACCACCTTTGGCCTAGGGTCATATGCGCAAAACTCATCCAAGGCAAAAGCTTTACTGGATGAAGTTTATAATAAGGTGACCAGTTACGATAATATCTATATCGATTTCAAGTCTACTTTGGAAAACACGGAAGCCAATATAAAACAAGAGACCAAGGGCAATGTCACCTTAAGTGGCGACAAGTACGTACTTGATTATTTGGGAGCAAAACAACTAAGTGATGGAAAAAAGGTATATACCGTTGTGCCCGATAACGAAGAAGTGACCATTGAAAACGTTTCTGAAGACGCTAACACCGTAACCCCTTCAAAAATGTTGACTTTTTACAGAACGGGACATAATTATGAATGGGATACGCTTCAAAATGTTGGTGGCAGAAAAATTCAATATGTTAAACTTACTCCTATCGATTCCAATACTGAACTCAAATCTATTCTTTTGGGAATAGATACTCAGACAAAACACATATACAAGCTTATTCAAACAGGTAACAACGGCACTAAGACCTCGATTACTGTTAATTCTTTCAAAACCAACCAAGCGCTATCCAACACACTGTTTAACTTTGATGTGAAAAAATATGAGAATGATGGTTATTACATCATTAGAAATTAAGGGATTACATTGAAAATACTAGACCAATATATACTTTCCCGATTTCTTTATAATTTCTTTAGTTCTTTCTTTATTCTAATCGTCATATTCATCTTTCAAGGAATATGGCTTTTTATAGATGATTTGGCAGGGAAAGGTCTGGGTATTGTAATTATTGGGAAGTTCCTTTTTTATTTCATCCCTACACTGGTAGATAAGGTTTTACCACTTACCGTGTTGCTTTCTTCTATCCTCACCTTTGGTACTTTTGCTGAAAACTACGAATTTGCTGCCATGAAATCCTCGGGTATTTCTTTGCAAAGAGGAATGCGAAGTCTCATCATTTATGTTTCTTTCTTGGGAGTGGTCACCTTCTTTTTTGCAAATAATGTGATTCCAAAATCCGAACAAAAAATATTCAATCTTCGGAGAAATATTGCCAAAGTAAAACCTGCGGCTGCCATTACTGAAGGTGTATTTAGCGACTTTGAAGGTACTGGCGAGGGAATGAACATTAAAGTTGATAAAAAATATGGGGAACAAGACCGTTTTCTGGACAAGGTCATTATACACAAAAAAACAAAGCAGAGTGTAAATAACACGGTTATCAAGTCAAAATCCGGGGAACTTATCAGTAGCGAAGCTTCGGATATTATTCAATTGGTTTTAAAAGAAGGGAATTATTACGAAGAACTAAAACCCAAGAGCAGTAAGGAAAAAAAGAAACACCCTTTCGCAAAGGCGTCCTTTGAAAAATACACCATTAATATAGATATTTCCGAACTTAATGATCAAGATTTTGAAGAAGATGGAAATATTACCACGGACAAAATGAAAAACGTTGGCCGTCTATTGAAAGATATTGATTCCCTCAAAATAAATAATCTAGAAAAAGTGGAAGCTTTTTCAAAAAATATTGTTACCCGAATGGGTGCTTTTCCTGCACCTAAGAAAAAGGATACCAACAATTTAAAAGAGCTACAGGAGATAAAACCACCAGTGGACGAAGCATTAAAAGAACCGACTAAGGAAAAGAACGTAGTCAAGAATGATAGCATTAAAAATATTGATGTATTTCTCGATGGTCTTCAAGAATGGCAACGCTTACAGGTACTCAATAACGCCAAATCCTCGGTTTCCAGTATACTAACTACAGTTACGGCGAAAAAAGATGAACTGGAAAAAAGGTTTAAGTTTTACAACAGCCATATCTTATCCCTACACAAAAAATATGCGCTTGCTTTTTCTTGTATAATTTTATTTTTTGTTGGTGCACCATTAGGAGCCATTATACGAAAAGGTGGGCTTGGATTGCCCATGGTTGTTGCTATTCTCTTATTTTTGACCTACTATTTTATTGGGGTATTTGCGAACAATTATGCCAAAGAAGGAAACATACACCCTGCTTTGGGAGCATGGCTATCCACTTTAATTATGCTGCCCTTAGGGATTTCCCTGACCAAAAGAGCGACAGCGGATAAAGGGCTTATAGGTTTTGGACATATTATAGATGGTATAAAAAATCTTTTTAAAAAGAAGGAAAAATGATGGTTACCAAACAAAAAATACAACTTAACGCCATTGAGGATGCCATTGAAGACATCAGACAAGGGAAGGTCATCATTGTTGTAGATGATGAAAACAGGGAAAATGAAGGGGATTTTTTAGCTGCAGCCGAGCTGATAACACCAGAGACCATTAACTTTATGGCCAAACATGGTCGTGGTCTCATTTGTACTCCGTTGACAGAGGGAAGATGTGAAGAGTTGGGCTTGCACAAAATGGTAGTCCATAATTCCGATCCTTTAGAAACCGCTTTTACAGTCTCCGTGGATTTACGTGGAAACGGTGTCACCACCGGTATTTCGGCCGCTGACCGTGCCAAAACCGTATTGGCACTTACAGAAATAGATACCAAACCCCACGAATTGGCCAGACCGGGACACATTTTTCCCTTGATAGCCAAAGAAGGAGGCGTACTAAGACGAACCGGACATACCGAAGCGGCCATTGATTTTGCTAGACTTGCTGGATTGAAACCTGCAGGTGTTATCGTCGAAATCATGAACGAAGATGGTAGCATGGCACGATTACCAGAACTTCTAAAGGTTGCCGAAAAATTTGATTTAAAAATTGTTTCCATCGAAGATTTAATTGCCTATCGCATGGAGCACGACAGCCTCATTGAACGAAAAGAGGCCTTTGACATAAAAACCCGTTTTGGGGATTTTAGATTGCGCGCATATAAGCAAACCACCAATAATCAAGTTCATATTGCCCTAGTACGAGGTACATGGAAGATCGGTGACCCTGTATTGACCCGAATAAACTCTACGTTGGTCAATAATGACATGTTGGGTACATTGACCAATAATCCGGACGAAACCTTACAAAAAATGTTCGATGCGCTCAATGCCGAAGAACGTAGTGCCATGATTTTCATTAATCAGGAAAACCAACATATGAATCTTCTTGGGCGTTTGGCAGAACTAAAAGAGCTCCAGTCAAAAGATGGCATTACCAAGGCACCAAAAATTGAAATGGATGCCAAGGATTTTGGAATAGGAGCACAAATTCTTCACGATTTGGATATCTCCAAAATCCGACTGCTTTCCAATTCGGGGAAAACCCGTCGTGTTGGTATGGTAGGCTATGGTTTGGAAATTGTGGAGTATGTGAATTATTAAAGAATCCCTTTGATGGTTTCGGCCATTTTTATGGCTCTTTGCTGAACTTCAGCTTCTGTCCAGCCTATTTTAATTAAGCACGAAATTGTCCGTCCTATCCAATGGTCCGATTTTGAAAAATCACTGGCTTCATATTCAGGTAATCCTTGTTGTATGTCTTTGGGCAATTTTCCAAGGGATTTTTGTTCCAACAAATGCTCCCACTTTCTATAGTAGTGCCAATTATTGTTGTACCAATAAAAACAAGCATCTACACCGTTCTCCCCTAAAGCTTTATGTGCTTTTTGGGTGATTTCTTCCGTGGGGAGAAAAAAGTTCAAGAATGAATAATTTTCAACGCCACCTTCGGGAACTCTTCTAAAGGTAACTTCGGGTATTTTAGAAAGTGCATCTCTAAGAATTGTGTAATTACGTTTTTGTATGGCCAAAAATTCATCCAATCTTGATATCTGTGCCAGACCAACAGCGGCATTTAATTCAGAAATCCTAAAATTATAGCCTAGAAAAGGATGTTCTTCCGCTCCCCTATCATTGCCCAAATGGTCATGCCCGTGATCGGAGTACTTATGTGCATTTTCGTAAAAACGCTCATTGTTGGTGATTACCGCACCTCCCTCACCACAAGTAATCGTCTTTACATAATCAAACGAAAAACAGCCTAAATCGCCGATACTGCCCAGTGGTTTTCCATAATAACTACCGCCTATTGCCTGACAGGCATCTTCCAACAACAGTAAACCATGTCTTTCACATATTGATTTTAACGCTCCCAAATCAGCCATAGAGCCACACATATGTACAGGCATAACTACTTTAGTATTTGGTGTAATTGCTTGCTCAACTGCCTCTGGGCTTAAGGTAAGCGTATCATCAACATCTACTAAAATTGGTACTGCTCCTATTGCCAAAATGGATTCAAAGCTTGCGACAAAGGTAAATGTTGGCATAATGACCTCATCCCCCGCTCCTACTCCCCCACTTACAAGAGCTACGGTCAAGGCCGCAGTTCCACTACTGCATAAATGGGCATATGATGTCTGCATTCTATGTGCAAGCGCCGTTTCTAATTCCTTGGCTTTCCAATGTCCGTTACGCATGCCATCAAAACCATAACGCATCAAAACCCCAGAATCGAGTACGTCCTGTACCTGTTTCCGCTCGCTATCCCCAAAAAGTTCAAATCCCGGCATTCTTATTTTATTTTTTAGATTATTATCCGCTATGTAAAAAACCATAGTTTGATGGCCATGGCAACTACCATTACAATCAAGAAGGTTTTTATAAACCCATCTCCTTTTTTGACAGAGAATCGACTTGCTATCCAAGCACCCGTGCCGTTCCCAATTGCTAAAATAAACCCTAGTTTCCAATTTACCTTATCGTTTAAGGCAAATACAGCCAATGCCGCCAACATGTAAATGAAGACCACTACGACCTTGGTCGCATTTGCCCTTACCAAATTCATTCTGTTTACAAAGTGCATGAAAAGAATCATCAAAAATCCTAATCCTGCATTTATAAATCCTCCATATATTCCAAAAAAGAAGAAAACGATTATACTCAGCCATAGATGTTTCCCTGTAAGCCGTTCTTGCATTTCCCCTAACTTCATTTTAGGCTTAAAAATGATGATCAAGACCACAGCCATCATAACTATTGCTAGAATTCTATTAAAAGTTTCGCCTTTGATATCCACAGCGATTTCTGCGCCTATAATCGACCCTATAAACGCCGAGATACCCAAATAGATGTTAAATGGGTAAGTAGAAACCCCTTTACTTTTAAAGCCAGCGGTAGCCAGAGCGGTCTGGATCACGATGGCTACCCTATTGGTTCCGTTTGCTACACTTGGGGGAAGTCCTAAAAAAATCAAGGTAGGCAATGAAAGTAATGATCCACCTCCCGCAATGGTGTTTATAAAGCCAACCGCAAACCCTACAACTATTAAAAGTGCATAATGATACCATTGATCCATGGGCGCAAAAGTAAACCCTAAAGTCCAATATCCGTACATCTTCGTAAAGTTTTCACCAAGTTAAAAATGGTGCTCACACGTATTTTACACGTACTATTATTTCGGAGTAAGTAGTACTAAAAATCCATTGGCATACTTCTTTTCCCAGTCTTAAAATAGTGACTTTTTGACAAAAATAAAGAGTACGTCTAGACGTTTTTCATAAAAACATATACCATGATGAGAAGTCCCATTTCTTTTTTTAGTTTGATTCTCCTTTTAATTTCTTGTAGTAAAACAGAGCCCATAGATATTGATACGCCTCAAGGAATTACAGACCCACCTCCTGAAATTACAGCTCCACCTTCTGATACTTGTGAATGTGATCATCTATATAGTGATGTCTCTTCTGGTTTTATCGTGATCGATGGAGAAAAAGATGCTATTAAAGCAGGTGATCGAATCTGTATTAAATCTGGAACTTACAATAGAATCAGTGTCAAGAATTTAACAGGAAATGAGCAAGAGCAAATAGTTTTATCCAATTGTGACGGACCGGTCAATATTAAAATCACTTCAAGTACTGGACATGGGATGACCATTGTAAATTCCCAATATTTTAAAGTTTTGGGAACATTGTCCAATGGTGTTTACGGATTTCAATTTTCTGGTGAGAATTATAACAACACAGCTCTAGCCATCAACAACAAAATAAGCGATTTTGAAATTGCTTACATGCACATAGAAAATGTGGAACTGGCTATGCACATAATGAACAGGCCTGGATGTACATCTTCATCACAATATCCAGACTGGGAAGTGAAAAACATATACATTCATGATACGTCAATCAAAAATATTGGTAATGAAGGCATGTACATTGGGTACTCAAACTATCCAAAAGCTGTTGATTTTGAATGTGATGGAGTTGCCGTAAGTGCCTATTGCCCGCTTATTAAAAACATCCACGTTTTCAACAATACCATCGAAAATTGTGGATGGGATGGGATGCAGTTAAGTTATGCGCCTGAGGGTGCCAAGATCTACAGTAATGTAATCAAGAATACAGGAACAAAAAATAACCCTAATCAAAGAGCTGGCATTGTTGTAGGTGGAGGCACCAAAGGAGATGTTTTTAACAATTATGTCACTAAAGTACTTGGGGATGGTATCGATGTTTTTGGTATTGGGGATGTAAACATCTACAATAACATCATCGTCGATACCGATCATGGTATTTTCATTGGGGATAGGAAACTCTATAAATCCGATGCCAATTTCAAGGTTTTAAATAACACCATCATTAAAGCCAACGGAAATGGTGTTCGCATGAATCATAGAACCAGTCTTGCAAATGAATTTTCAAATAATATCATTGTTTCAACTTTGCAAAATCCTATTTATTACGTAAATAAAAATACATCTGGAAATACAATCGAAAAAACTAATCTTAAGGTAGAAAATAGTAGTGCCATCCTTTTTTTGGATGATACTTACAATTTGACCAAAGAATCTCCTGCAGTGAATGCCGGTACCAACTTAACAGAATTTAAAACTGATTTTTATGGTAAGAATAGGGACGGACAATTTGATATAGGGGCTATTGAATATCAGTTTTAGTTTGAATTAATACTTATTGGGGCTTGAAATCAATAGAATATTCTATCCTTGGGCCAAAAGTTTAAATTAAACTATTTATGGTAAAAAGTAAATCAATCCAGTACTATTACATTTAAGTACTGGATTTTTTATTTATATAAATTAAAAAAAGCCTTTTATAGAAATGAAAAAGGTTAGTATATTTGCACCCGCATTAGGAGAAATGGCAGAGTGGTCGAATGCGGCAGTCTTGAAAACTGTTGAGGGTCACACCTCCGGGGGTTCGAATCCCTCTTTCTCCGCAATTGAGCACAACCTTGTTGTAGTATAGAATAAAAAATCCCACCAAGTTTGCTTGGATGGGATTTTTTATTTGATAGGTTAGTGCTATGAGAATTTATAGTGTAGGAGAGTAATATATAATTCTATTCAGGCTCAATCAAAAACAAAATTACAGCCGGCATCAAGTTGTTGAACCCAACCTGAGCGGCCGACTGTATCCTAAACTCATTTTTTTCTTGTAATAATAAATTGAGCTGTTATACCCTTTTTAAAGTTTAAATAAGTGGTATCCGGAACATTAAGTTTTAAACTATCGAGTATAACGGCATTTATTCCACCTGCATTACCCAAACTTTCGTTGCCAAAAATACCATTCCAATCATATAATTCTCCTGAACATTCCACATAATCGGTGGCCATATTGGGCCTGTAGGGCTTAAAGGTGTATGATTCATTAATGGTATGGGTTTTATTGTCTTGTACATCAACAAAATTATCAGTATCAACACTCCATGTTTTACCATCATCAATACCATTATCATTGATATCAAGACGTTCCCCTCCTACCCACATTTTTACTCTTAGTTTACCGTTAACTTCTGTATCAGAAGCTTGTGTACCGGTTATATTAACGATGGTTGCTAGATATTCTGGATAGGCCACATCACAATTTCGTGCTTGGTACTCCGTTGCCAACACTACATTGGCTGCAGGAAAACCTTCTTTTACATAACTTAATTTATAGGACAAAGGTGAACCAGGTGAGTCTTGGGAATAGTTACCGTCCTCGGCAATAAAATCATATATTTTACTAAGGCTATCACCTCCAATGGTTTGGGCAGCACTAGCGCCAGAGCCCCCAATGATAAGGGCCTTAATATTTGATTTTTCCAAAATTTCCTTTGATTTAATGTCAAGCTCAAAACCCCCTTCCCTGCCTCCAGCGTCTATCGCCGCATTAAAGGCAGTTTCCACATCCGTTATACTCGATTCAGACTCCACGGTATACAACACCATACGACCGTAAGTAACGGATGAAACATAGACTGGGCTTGTAGAGCCCAAACTTTCAATACTTGGGAGATCAGTAAAAAGATCGCTTGGAAATTCACCAGGGGAATCCAAGTCTATCGTAAAGTACTTTTGAATGAATTTGAGCACGTACTTTTTCTTGACCGTTGTAGTATTGAAATCAAAACTACCTGAAATATCTTTGGTTTTATCCCGATAATTGGCACCAAGGCCTATGGATAATTGCTGCTCAGAATAGACTTGAAACTTATCAAACTCTAACTGTGCAGGAGTGGCACCTGTCACTTCAAGGCTGAGCAATTCATTAACACCTGCCCTAACCTCACTAAGTTTATTGGGATTATTAACAACTACACTGGTCTTTTTAATGTTATTCAACGAAATGGACATTGTAATTGGTGCACGATCTTTATTGATTCGCGCATATTCGCCAGTAGGGATGGTTTCCCCTTTTAACATTGACCCTGGATATATTACATCGGTAGTAGGGTCCAATGTGAACAATTCACTAAAGCCCGGTGCTCCCTTGAACGTTTGGGTGAAACATTCAAGTTCAGTTTCTCCTTCACGTTCGGGTTCGGTGGAAGTGGTCTCAACGATACCCGACTCCTCAGGCTGGTTAAAAGCACTTAGGTTGGCCACCGCCGAATTAAAGTCAGAAGCGTCATCATTTGAAAATTGGGGTTTGGTGGGGTCATCAGGTGCGGGTTCATCTTTACTGCACCCATTACATGCAATAAGAATTAAGCATAGAATGGATGTATAGATACCCACTTTAAAGAGTTGTTGATTTGTTTTCATAACTTCTTGGTTTTTGGATTCAACACTTCAAACCTAGAAGAGAAAAAGGCCCATCCCTAATTTTTGGTATGGACAAAGTATGGACAGCATGTATGGATATGCCCAAAAACCAGCATGGACAACCATATCCAATGAGAATGCTCCTATACCTTGTAAAGGCAACAAAAACAGTAAATCAAATACTTACTTGATTCAAATATTAAGTCAGAAAACATAAGATTTTCATGGACAATAGATTTTTGACACATAGAATCTGTGTTTTTACAGAAATATATATTATTATCTTGCTGAAAACCAATCAACCTCTTAGATCATGAAATACCAAAGTTCCGTGTCGTTATTGCTGTTTCTTTTATTCTCGAGTATAAATGCACAAAATCAAAAAATAGTGGATAGTTTAAAGAATGAACTTAAAAATGAACAGTTAAATGATTCCATTAGAACCGTAATTCTTACAATGCTACATGAGAGACTAATGTTTTCAAATCCAGAAGAAGCTAGAGGTTATGCGTTAAAAGAACTGGAGATTTATGAGAATACCGGACTGGAAATGGCCTATGGGTTGGGCAATCTCCATTTAGGGGATTATTATTTCAATAAAAGTATGAATGATTCTTCTCTTTACTTTTATAAAATTGCCAAATCAAACTTTACAAAAAATAATAAAACCAGAGGATTAATCTTTGTTAATTATACCATAGCCGAAATCTATAAATCCAGTGGAAACTATAAGCAAGCTTTAGAACTTTTTGAAGGGAGCATAGCCGAAATCGAAAAAAATATAACTGATGAACCATATAAAAGCCAATTTCTCGCTTCTTCCTATTTGGCCATTGGTTCTTGTTATCTCGAAAAAGGAGATTTAAACCTTGCCTTAAGAGAATCCTTAAAGGCACTGAAATTATATGAAAAAATTGACGATGATGTTAGGAGAGCCGACGCTTTAAAACAGGTAGGAGATATTGAAAGTATGCTTAAGCATTTGGGTTCTGCATTGACTTATTATAAAGAGGCTCAGAAAATATATAAAGAATATAATGACAATATTTATGAGGTACGTGCCATAAACTCCATTGGTGAAATCTATACAAAACTAGATGACCTTACAAATGCAGAAAGCAAACAAAAAGAAGCTATTGAACTGTCAAGAAAGTATAACGTTAAGGAAGTATTGGCCAAGGCCCTGCACGATTTAGGTCTAATTAGGATTCAAGTAGGTGAATTTTTGGAAGCTAGAGATTTACTAATTGAATCAAAACTCATTTCAGAACAAGAAACACTGGAACTAAGAACAATTTATGCCAATCAAGCTCTATCAATGCTAGATTTTAAAGAGAAAAAGTATTCATCCGCCTTGAATAAAGTCGATTTAGCTATAGATGTTTCGCAATCAAATGGTACTATTATCACCTTAAAAGATTTGTATGAATTGCGGTCGAATATATTGGAAAAATTGAATAATAATGAAGAGGCCCTTACCTTTTATAAAAAGGCTCAGAAAATTAACGATAGTATAACATCAATAGAAAAGGTTAGGCAAATAGAAGAGTTAAAAACAATTTACGAAACCGAAAAAAAGGAAGTCGCCCTCGCTCTACAAGAAGAAGAAATCAAAACCCTTAACGAAAAATCTCGGGCTGACTCTTTACAAAAAGGACTCTATGCCAGTGGTATGGCCTCTGCCCTAGCCTTATTCGGATTATCAGTTTTTGGATACCGCCAGCGCATTAAAAAGAACAGAATTGCTAGAGAAAAACAAGAGGAAATCTACAAACAGGAAATTGCACATAAACAGAAGGAATTGGCCAGCCAGACACTGCATTTGGTTCAGAAAAACACTTTTATCCAAGAGTTAAAAGAGAACCTGCAAAACCTGAAGAACTCTCCAGAAAAGTTCAAAGCGGAGTTTCGCCGCATCGTCATGCTCCTCAAAAAGGAAAACGCTTCGGACAAAGACTGGGAAATCTTTAAAACCTATTTCGCCGATGTCCACAATGATTTTGACCAAAAGTTAAAGACCCTTTATTCCGATATATCTGAAAAAGAGATTCGCCTTGCCGCCTTTCTTCGAATGAACTTGACCACCAAAGAGATTGCCGCAACGCTTAATGTGCTTCCTGACAGCATCTTAAAATCAAAATATCGCCTTAAAAAGAAACTGGGATTGGACAAGGAAACAGATTTGACTTCATTTCTTAGTCAGTTATAAATATTGGCTGGATTTATCTATCAGAATGGTACAGATTAGCCAATTGATATTCTAGAAAGGTGATAATTTCTGCCTCGTCCCTGTTTTCAAGGTACATGGTACAAACTCTATCGGCATTTGCTTTTTTGAAGGCATTTAAATTGTCCCCATTCGATATATTAAGGATATCCCATGTAAGTTACAAGTAAATTGTTACTCCTTTGGCATTGGCTTATCCTCATAAAAATCCTCAAAGGTCTTATCGGTTTCATAATCATCGGTCAATACCTTATATACTGTTATTACAAGTATAGTTTGACCAAATACGGTCAAGTAAAAAATCCAATTAAATGCCATGTTCATAGATGCGAATATGGTAACTGTCACCAAAATTAAGGTAGTCAATGCCAACCAGTTCATTGCAGAAAATCTCATTTTCTTTTTATTAGCAATTTAATGAAAAATATTATAATGTTTAACTTTAATATAAAATTGTTAAACATTTTATATCTTTCTTTGTAGTTTCGCAATATTATAGTGTTGGTATTAATCTTCTAAATTATAAAAGGTATGTTCGGATTATTTAAAAAGAAAACAGAGAAAGAAAAATTACAAGAAGAGTATGCAAAACTTTTGAGAGAAGCACATGCACTTTCTACTTCTAACAGAAAGTTGAGTGACCAAAAGACTTATGAAGCTGAAGAAGTCATGAAAAAAATCGATTTGTTGAATTTAAGTTAGTAGGTCTCCATGCCAAAGGAAAAAAAGCCAGATTATGTAGTTTTCAATCCCGACGATGATAAATACGATGCCGCATTAAAACCTTATGCCACCAATGTGGGCGCACCCAGCATAAAAGCTAGTGATAGCATTGCTTGGAAAAACAGGAGCATCAATAAATTGAACCATAAGGTCAAAACAAAGTTTTTAGAACTAAAGATAGAATATGAGAAAATGCTCCAAGAGTTTGAGTATAACAAACTCATTTTTGAAGCAAAATTTAGTTTTGAGCCTATAGTAGGTGAAATCTATCATCTCTACCAACGAGAAAATGGTGAATCCTTTTTATCGCTTATTGCGCCTGAGCAATGTAACTTCGATACGTTGGGTAGTTTTTATTTGAACGCTGACCAAATCTGGCAAAAAGTACCGACCGACGATGGCGAACTCTAGAAATTTTACAGAGAGGGAACTGGACCGAATCATAGAAATGGCATGGGAAGACCGTACTCCTTTTGAAGCCATACTGTTTCAGTTCGATCTACCAGAAAAGGAAGTCATTAAGCTCATGCGTGGTAATTTAAAAGAAAGTAGTTTTAAGCGCTGGCGGAAACGAGTAAACAGTGGTGTTAGCCAAAAGCATCTTAAGAAACGTAATCCAGATATTAACCGTTTTAAATGTTCACGACAAAAAGCGATTTCTGGCAATAAAATCAGTAAACGCTGATGGTGTCCTTTCCCTTTTCCTATAATGAGATTCTCAATAGAATTGATACCATCGACCCTGTTGCTTATGGTTCTTCCAGAAACTTTGTGGATGGTGCGGTAAGTTATTTATCGCCTTACATTTCCAGGGGAGTCATTTCTACAAAACTTGTAATGTCCAAAATACTGGAACAGGGACATAGCTTTTATAAGGTAGAGAAGTTCATTCAGGAATTGGCTTGGCGCGATTACTGGCAACAAGTTTGGATTGCCAAAGGCGCAGAAATCAATTCAGATTTAAAAAATGTACAAAGTCCGATAGCCAACTGGTCGATACCCAAAGACATTTTGGATGCGACCACTGGAATAGCAGCGATAGACAGTTCCATACAACAGCTTTACGAAACGGGCTACATGCACAATCACTTGCGAATGTACGTGGCATCCATTGCATGTAATGTAGCTCAAAGTCACTGGAAAATACCGGCACAATGGCTTTATTATCATTTGCTGGATGGGGATTGGGCCAGCAATGCCCTGAGTTGGCAATGGGTAGCAGGTGCCAACAGCAATAAAAAGTACTACGCCAACCAGGAGAATATCAACAAGTATTGCCGAACCAATCAAAAGAATACATTTTTAGATGTTTCTTACGAAGCTTTCAATAACGGGATGGAAATTCCCGAAGTCCTGAAAGAAACAGAATCCCTTCAGCTTAAAACCGAGCTACCCAAACCAGAATCGATTACAGTCGATGAAAGCCTGCCAACCCTTATCTACACTTTTTACAATCTGGACCCAGAATGGGAAAAGAATACATCCGCAAATAGAATACTCCTGTTAGAGCCTTCTCATTTTGAAAACTACCCCGTTTCGAAAAAATCAATTGATTTTGCTTTAGGGATTTCAAAAAACATAGCGAATATTCAGGTTTATGTGGGTGAGTTTCAAGAATTGGTGGTTTCACATCATTTAAAAAACATACATTTTAAGGAACACCCCCTAAATCGACATTACCAAGGCACCGAAGCACCAAGGGAATGGATGTTCGATGTACAAGGATATCACTCCTCGTTCTTCGGTTTTTGGAAAAAATGTAAAAAGCAACTTAAATACTAAAAACAAAAATGCAATATACAAAGGAAGATATTCAACAGCTGGATAAAGTAACGTGTTTAAAAATCATTAATTCGGTTACAGGCATTAAACCAGCAAACCTTTTAGGGACCATAGATAACAAAGGACGAACCAATCTTGCCATATTCAGTTCAATCATACATTTGGGAAGCAATCCTGCATTATTGGGCTTTATCGTAAGACCTGCAGGTGAAGTACCTCGGCATACCTATGAGAATATCAAAGAGAACGGTGTTTACACCATCAATCACATTCATCCAAAGTTTACGGAAAATGCCCATTATACCTCAGCAAAGTTCGATGACAGTATATCAGAGTTTGAACGCTGTAGCTTTACCGAAGAATTTATAACTGATTTTAAAGCACCATTCGTAAAGGAAAGCACATTTAAGATGGGGATGAACTTTAAAGATGCCATACCTATTCCATTGAACGGAACTATTATGGTCATTGGTGAAATCGAGCACCTTGTATATCCAGATGATGCGATGGTTGCAGACGATATTGACTTAGAAGTTTCCAATAGTGTTGGAATATCTGGATTGAACAGCTATTATGCCTTAAAAAAAATTGGAAAGTACCCGTATGCCAGGGTTAATGAAACTCCTGATTTTTAATGCATAAAAAGCAATACCTCCCAGAAAAAATCTGTACGGTTTGTAAACGTCCTTTTTCGTGGCGAAAGAAATGGGAAAAAAACTGGGAAACCGTAAAATACTGTAGCGAGCGTTGCAGAAGAAATAAATAGAGTATGAAAAGCGTACATCTGATTTTCCCCCACCAATTGTTTGAATCTTCTCCACTATTTGAAGATACAGCACCTATTTATTTGATTGAGGAATATTTATTTTTTAAGCAGTATCCCTTCCACAAACAGAAAATAGCGTTTCACAGGGCTTCTATGAAATCTTACGAAGCATTTTTGAAATCAGAAAACCACATAGTCCATTACATTGAATCTATTGAAGAAGCTTCAGATATTCGAAAACTTATTCCAAAGCTAAAAAGCGAAGGGGTCGAACATATCAATTATATAGACCCAACGGACAATTGGTTGGAAAAAAGAATTCAGGCTGCCTGCAACAAGTACAATATCACGGCCAAGCAGCTTCAATCTCCATTATTCCTGAATTCCAAAGAAGAGCTTGCCTCATTCTTTCACAAGGATAAAAAGAAATATCATCAAACGACCTTTTACACGGATGAACGAAAAAAACGTAATATCCTTTTAGACGCTGATAAAAAGCCACAAGGTGGTAAGTGGACTTTTGACAAAGAGAACCGAAAAAAATATCCTGCAAAAAAGACTCCACCTCCTGTTCAATTTCCCGATGCCGATGAATTTTATAAAGAATCCAAGACCTATGTCGGGGAACATTTTTCTGATCATCTGGGGGAATTGACCGAGCATCCCTTGTATCCAACGAATTTCAAAACAGCAAAAGATTGGCTCAATCAGTTTTTTGAACATCGCTTCATGGAATTCGGTACTTATGAAGATGCTATTGTTGCGGAAGCTTCCATTCTCAACCATAGTGTTTTGACACCTATACTAAATGTAGGGTTGTTGATCCCTTCGCAAATAGTCGATACTAGTTTAAAATATGCCGAGAAAAACGATATACCCATCAACTCCACTGAAGGTTTTGTTCGGCAAATCATAGGGTGGCGCGAATTTATCAGGGGCATGTACGAAGCGCGTGGTACCGATGAAAGAACATGGAATTTTTGGGGATTCACCAGAAAAATACCAGCCTCATTTTATGATGGCACAACTGGAATCTACCCTATAGACCAGACCATAAAAAAATTATTAAAGACCGGTTATTCCCACCATATAGAACGGTTAATGGTGCTAGGGAATTTTATGTTGCTTTGCGAATTTGACCCAGATGAAGTATACAAATGGTTCATGGAATTATACATAGATGCCTATGATTGGGTCATGGTGCCCAATATCTATGGAATGAGCCAGTTTTCTGATGGGGGCTTAATGGCAACTAAACCTTACATAAGCGGCAGCAATTACCTGATGAAGATGAGCAACTACAAAAAAAGCGAATGGCAAGAAGTATGGGATGGGCTGTTTTGGCTCTTTATGGACAAGCACAGGGACTTTTTTACACAAAATCCAAGATTAGGTATGCTCATAGGCACTTTGGACAGAATGTCCATTGAAAAAAAAGAGCGTCTATTCAAAAAAGCAGAGGAATACTTGTTGAGCTTGGAAGGCCAACGCTATTTCTATCATTGACCCAACTGTTCAAGAGAGCCCAATACACTGTGGGTTTAGGTACAAGTGTACCCAATGATACTTCTTATTTCTATTTTAAGATTATTTTTATTGCAGACAAACCCGAGCATGCCATCTTTTACATTTGTTGATATTATATTATTTCTGGGAGTCAGTCAAGGTCTGTTTCTCTCCTTATCCCTTAGATTGATTCATCACAGAAATATAAGTGCGAACCGCATACTCTCATTACTACTTCTGATAGCGGCAACTATGCTTTTTTGCAGGATAACGGCATTCCGTATTTCTGAAGATTGGATTTGGCGCTTTGGCATATTGATAGATACCACCATTTTTCTTTTTGGTCCACTGTTGTACCTCTACATAAAAAGATTGCTTTTTAGAAGTGTCCCGCCATTCAGATTGAATTGGTTCCATTACGTTCCTGCCCTATTGCATTTTTGCTATTACTTATGGACATTGACCATTCCATTATCAGATTTCAACAATCGATATTTTTCAGGTGGCTTGAATATCATGTTTTTCCTAGTTGAAGCCACAGGATTGCTTGCACTCACTTTTTATTGGTTAAAGGCCTTCTTGCTTGTCAAAAATTACCCTAAAGAGGAAGAAAAAGAACTTTCATATCACCAAAACATTATACAGTTTCTCCGATTCTTCCTGTTTGCCTTATTGATTTTTGTGCTCTTATGGTCAATTAGTTTCATTAGTGCCAGTTTTTTGGGAATAATCTTCACATATCTTAATTATGTGACCATGTGGATATCCATTCCTATTTTCGTTTATATTGTTGGCTACTTTAGCCTCCGTCAACCCGAAATTTTCAGGATTCCCGTACCCGCCAAAGAAAAATCGGAAAAGCAGCGATTAAAACCTGATGAAATCCAGAAACTTCAAAAACGCCTACACTACTTTATTTCCGAAGAAAAAGTATTTCTTCGGCCAGATTTGACACTAAAGGGCTTGGCAGAAAAGATGAACACCACACGGAACAATCTTTCATGGTTGCTCAATCAAACGTATCAAATTTCTTTTTACGATTATATCAATCGGTTTAGGATTGAAGAATTTCTAATTAAAATTAATCGGGAGGAGCATTTGAGCCATACATTGCTCGCATTGGCAATGGATGTAGGATTCAACTCAAAATCCACCTTTAACAAGGCCTTCAAAAATGAGGTGGGCCAGACCCCAAGCGAATATATTAAAAAAAACAAAGTAGCGTAAAAGGGTCCCATTGTACCCAAAGGGTCGATATGTTTTCATCACTCTATTAGTTTAGGGGTTTAACAATTAAAACCTTAAAGATGAAAACTTGTAACTTCTTATTGAAATCTGGACTCGCGTTAGCTTGTCTGGCACTTTTTACATTTACTTCCTGTATTGACGATTTTGACGGCGGCGGTCCAAAGCCAAAAAAGGTAAAGACCTTGTTCGGGGCGGATTTTCCTGCAAATGATGGGCTTCATGTCAACGATAATGGAACTGTGTTCGCTTCCAATTTTGGTAAGTTCGATACCGTAATACAGAAATATAGCGGAACCAAAGTATTCAAAATCAAACGAAATGGTTCTATATCAGTGAAAGCAAGTGGTTTTGAGGCTCCAATGGGCGGAGTCCAGGACAGTAAAGGAAACTTCTATTTTAATAATGAGAACAATAATGACGCCATTTCTGGAGTGTTGGTGAAAGTTGCTCCAGATGGCACTTCTTCCGAAGTTGGTGAAATAGCAGGTTGGCCTTCTGGTCTGGCCATAGATGAAAATGACATAATCTACGTGGCCAATTTTTTTGCAAGTACCATGCACAAAGTTGCTCCAGACGGTACTATATCGCTATTGGCAACCGATGACAGATTATTTGGATGCGTGGGAATTGATATAGATAAAGATGGTAATATCATCACTGCAAACTTTTTTAATGCGGACATTTTAAAAGTTACCCCACAAGGAGAGGTTTCCGTAATTACAAGGATACCTGATACAACTACCAATTTTGCCATAGGCTACATGACGATTTTGGATGACTATATTTATGCCTCTGGAATAAGTGAAAACGTTATTTATAAAGTTTCTTTTGATGGAACCTCCGAGATTTTTGCGGGAACAGGGGAAAATGCGACGACCGATGGTCTTTTGGACGAGGCCACTTTTTCCCAGCCCAACGGTATAGCTGCGGACAAAAAAAGAAAAATACTGTACATATCCCAATTTGGTGAACCTGGATTACGGATGATTCAACTTTAGCAATAAGAATTCGTCCAGATGTTCCTTATTAGGTATAACATATAGACTAAAGGCTTTTAGAACAGATACTGAAGAGAAAAGGCTTTTTTGGCTACAAAGCAGTTTATTTAGCAAAACCCGTTGACTTTATTTTCAATAAGATAAAGTATAGCGGGTTCTTTAATACATACCTTTCAATTTGTTTAAATCCATAAGTTTTAGACCAAAACATTGCCGTTAATCTCATTATATTACGCCTGCAATCAAATTCTTGAACATCTCATAATAAAATCAGTCATGAAACATAAACTATTCTTTATTTTATTACTTCTATATAAAAGCATCAATGCCCAATCCGCGAAAGAGGTCTATAAATCGGAGGATTTGAAGATACTACAGCTTACCGAAAATACATTTATCCATGTATCGTATTTAGAAACAGAAGATTATGGTAAAGTAGGCTGTAATGGACTGATTTTCAAAAATGCTGATGAGACCGCTGTTTATGATACACCAGTAACCAATGTTGCGTCCAAAGAGCTAATTGACTGGATAAAAAATCATCTTAACTCAAAGATAGAAGCTGTAATCGTCACACATTCCCATGAAGATTGTTTGGGCGGTTTAAAAGTGTTTCATGAAGTGGGAATAGCATCTTATGCCAGCCAATTAACTTGTGAATATGCTAGAAAATCGAATGAAATTGTTCCTCAAAATAGTTTTCAAGGTAAACTATCGACAAAGATTGGTAGCGAAAGTGTGAAAAGTTTCTTTTTGGGAGAAGGTCATACAAAAGATAATATTGTCGGCTATATTCCAACAGAGAAAGTTCTCTTTGGTGGTTGCCTTATAAAAACATTGGGAGCTGGTAAGGGTTATATTAAAGAAAGTAACCTAAAAGAGTGGCCAAAAACCGTTCAAAAAGTGAAAAGTATGTTCACAGATGTTAAATTTGTAATTCCAGGTCATGGAAAATATGGAGGTACAGATTTGCTTGACTATACTATTTCGATGTTTGATGAAAAGTAACTTTTTGGACGTAACCATACATGAAAGAAACCCGAATCAATAAATACCTAAGCGAAGTTGGCCACTGCTCTAGACGTGCCGCAGATAAATTGATAGACCAAGGAAGGGTTACCATTAATGGCAAAATACCCGAAATGGGCACCAAGGTAAAGCCTACGGATGAGGTACGTGTTGATGGAGAACTAATTTCCGAACCTAAAGAGAAACCTGTTTATTTAGCGTTCAATAAACCCATAGGAATTGTTTGTACAACGGATACTAGGGTTGAGAAAGACAATATTATCGACTTTATTAATTATCCAAAACGGATTTTCCCCATAGGAAGGCTTGATAAACCTAGCGAGGGACTTATTTTCATGACCAATGATGGAGATATCGTCAATAAAATCCTTAGGGCCAGAAATCATCATGAAAAGGAATATGTGGTTACAGTAAACAAACCGATTACCAATGATTTTTTAAAGAGAATGCGAAATGGCGTTCCCATTTTAGGTATGGTAACCAGAAAATGCGAAGTGGAACAACTGGGTCCACTTCAATTTAAAATTATATTGACCCAAGGTCTGAATAGGCAGATTCGTAGGATGTGCGAATACTTGGAGTATAGGGTAAAGAAGCTAAAGCGAGTGCGCATCATGAATGTTCATTTGGATATACCTATTGGGAAATGGCGGCACTTAACCAGTAATGAACTCAAAGAAATACATAAACTGGTCGCTACCTCTTCAAAAACCCATGACCAATAAAGCGTAGAACCATAGCACAACTCTTTTCTATACCAAAGACAACTTTGACAACTTCTGATTACCATACACTATATCTATTAAAATCATTACGAAATTCTTACTGTTACTTTTTTAAATTTTAGAGATTTAAAATCGAAGTGAATACACAACAAGTTCTTTAGTATCTGACTTATACGTTATTCTTGTGCGCTTTTAAAATATCAGTTAAAATACACAAAAACATCGTTTATTAACGTTTTTGTAAGATTACATATGTTAAGTAGATAAAAAATATTCGATGAAATACATTTTTTTATCGTTAAAAACCAAAACCTATGAAAAATTAATAAGTGTTCCTCAAAATTCTTTTAGCAAATTTGTCATGTATTAACCCCCAAAATCTAATATTATGACACGTTCAGTAATCTACATCTTAACTCCAATTATCGGTTTATTTTATATGAACCAAGTTGAAGCTCAAAACTCAATTAAAGTTAAAAAAAGTAAGGAAGCTATTGAGAGTAATAATCCTAAAGGACATTTATCCACACTTGAAGGTTATGTTCCTTCCATGTCGGTGACCAAAGATGGTAAAACGGCATATTTTAGTCAATCTAACGAACAAAAGCCGTTGTATGGCGTATTTTCCAAGAAGGAAATGATACATGAGGTTTATCGCGCTGAAAAAATCAATGGCGAATGGAGCAATATTACCAAATTGAAGGTATGTCCAAAATATGCTTCTGCAAAACATCCTACCATCTCAGAAGATGGCAAACGCCTTTTCTTTGCCTCTAACATGAGAGGAAGTTATGGGAAATATGATATCTACGTTGCCGATATCAAAGCAGATGGAAGTTTAGGTGTATCTAAAAACCTCGGCCCTAAAGTGAATACCAAAGAAGATGAACTATATCCCAATCTACATAATGGTACACTTTTATTCTTCGCCTCAGAAGGACGTGATGGATTCGGAGGTCTGGACCTTTATGCCACACAAGTATCTTACAACAGTCTTACCACTTCTGTAAACTTGGGTAGTCATATCAATAGTAGTAGAGATGATTACGCCATACAGCTTAATACCAAAAAGGGTGAAAGCTATGTAGTTTCCAATAGAGGACAAAACCACACGATTGAACAAATAACGGTTGCTTACAGAAGAAAGCCAATGGACGATACAATGGTTGCCTATAGTAACGAAAATCTTAAATCGGTATTGGATACCAAAACTTCAAACGAGTACACAAGTACTTCCTTTGATGAGTAAAAAATTAAAACCAAGAAAATAAATCGGTCCACACCTGAGGGTTAATCTGATTTTGTCTATTGACGAGACACTAAATATTGTTGACATATGATAAAAGATACAGGGGGAAACTGCACTTTATCATAGAAGCGGGTTGTATTATTTCACTCGGACCGATTTCACAAAAATAGGATGCTCCAAAAGGGTATCCTATTTTGTTTTATACTATCCTAACGTGTATGTTGCTAGGGTTTTATGGTACTTACTTTGTCCATAAGCTATTCATTTTGGTAAAAATCAAAGAGTGCATTTGAACGAAAAAAGCCACAAAAAGTTTTTCCAAAGCAAAAAATAGCCTAATTTAATTTCTGAAATAATACAAGATCCCAAATCTTAAACTATGAAAAAAGTAACAATTACACGTACAACATCGAGTCCCCCTAACCAAACTAGGACTCCTTTCTAGTACTTCACACCATTTCTAAATTTTTATTGATGTAATCCATAAAAGGATTATTCATCAGCATGTCCGCTAAGCGTATTGGCGAAGCATATTGTTGTTTTTCAAAATTTTAATTTTAAACACAATGGCTTTTCTTCTATCTTCTTTTGAGCGGAGATGTTAGACGGTATGCGTTTTGCCAAAATTTAAGGTAAAATGAAGACAAAATCAGATAACCCAAATCTAACACACATGAAAGCTAACACCTTAAAAATTACGATTATTGACAATGATGAAAAATTGCACCCGCTCTATCGGTTCTATTTTAGCGAAGATTCACTTTATGAATTAGTGGAAATACATGAATCCGTAAACAAATTTTTATCACATTCGGGAAGAGACGAATCGGACATTGTTGTATCTGAAGTTAACCTTAATGGAATCTCTGGGATTGATGGAATCCCATATTTCAATAAACTGAGCAAAACCCCTAAAGTATTGATGACGAGTCAGACCAGTGATTTCGAAATTATAAAAGAGGCATTTAAAAAGGGGGCAGACGGTTTTTTGACCAAACCTTTGACCAAAAACCGATTTTTCAATGCAATAAAGGAATTACACCAACATGGGGTGGCCTTGGAACATGAAGTGGTTAAGAAAATCATCCATTCGTTCCAGATCAAAACTTTTGAAAGGTTCTCAAAAAAAGAAAACCAGATTATTGGTCTTCTCACTCAGGGATATACCTACAAGATGATTGCAGATAGGCTTTTTGTAACGCCAAGTGCCGTCAATTTCCATATTCAAAATATCTATGTAAAACTCAATGTAAATTCAAAAGCCGAAGCTTTAAAGAAACTTCAGGAGTTGGAAGTTCGTCAATTGAATGCAGCATAATTCTATCTTTTTAAAACAAAAAACCCGCCAGTGGCGGGTTTTTTCATTTCTATTAAAATGCTGTTACTTTACTTCTTCGAAGTCTACGTCTTCAACATTGTCTCCTTCAGCAGTACTATCACCTGCTGAACCATTGGCGGTAGGATCACCTGCCGGTTCACCTCCAGCTTGTGCACTTTCCGCTTGGGCTTTGTACATTTCTTCAGAAGCAACTTTCCAAGCTTCGTTGATTTTCTCCAAAGCAGGCTCAATTAAAGCCAAATCCTTGGTTTCGTAAGCTTTCTTCAACTCTTCTAAAGCATCTTCAATTGGTTTTTTCTTATCATCGGACAGTTTATCGCCAAACTCCTTTAACTGCTTTTCAGTCTGGAAAATCATTCCGTCTGCCTCGTTCAACTTATCCGCAGTTTCCTTTACCTTTTTATCTGCTTCGGCATTTGCTTCAGCATCAGCTTTCATTTTTTGGATTTCCTCTTCGGTCAATCCAGATGAAGCTTCAATACGGATATCCTGCGTTTTGTTTGTGGCCTTATCCGTTGCGGATACTTTTATGATACCATTGGCATCAATATCAAAAGTAACCTCAATTTGAGGTGTTCCCCTTGGCGCTGGTGGAATACCATCTAAATGAAACCTCCCTATCGTTTTATTATCCGCAGCCATTGGTCGCTCTCCTTGCAGTACATGGATTTCGACCGAAGGTTGGTTATCCGCAGCAGTAGAAAATACCTGTGATTTCTTTGTTGGGATTGTGGTATTCGATTCAATCAATTTGGTAAAAACACTACCCATTGTCTCGATTCCCAAAGAAAGTGGGGTAACGTCCAATAACAAGACATCTTTTACATCTCCGGTCAAAACACCTCCCTGTATTGCCGCTCCTACAGCTACAACTTCATCAGGATTCACACCTTTTGAAGGTTTTTTACCAAAGAATTTTTCAACAGCTTCTTGAACCGCAGGAATCCTTGTAGAACCACCAACAAGGATAATTTCATCAATATCGCTCTTGGATAGTCCAGCAGATTTTAAAGCAGTTTCACAAGGCGCTATCGTTCTTTTTACCAAATCATCTATTAGTTGTTCAAACTTGGCTTTTGACAAAGTTCTTACCAAGTGCTTGGGTCCAGAAGCAGTTGCTGTTACATATGGTAAATTGATTTCAGTCTGCGCAGAAGAAGATAATTCAATCTTTGCTTTTTCGGCAGCCTCACGCAAACGCTGCAATGCCATGGCATCTTCACGCAAATCCATGTTCTCGTCCTTCTTGAACTCTTCTGCTAACCAATCAATTATTTTTTGGTCAACGTCATCACCTCCCAAGTGTGTATCACCGTCTGTTGCCAATACTTCAAAAACACCATCACCTAATTCCAGGATGGAAACATCATGCGTACCACCTCCAAAATCAAAAACTACTATTTTTTGATCAGTGTCCTTCTTATCTAAACCATAAGCCAAAGAGGCAGCAGTAGGCTCGTTAATGATTCGTTCTACGGTCAATCCAGCTATCTCACCAGCTTCTTTAGTGGCTTGTCTTTGTGAATCATTAAAATATGCAGGTACGGTAACTACCGCTCTGGTAACATCTTGTCCTAAATAATCTTCCGCCGTTTTCTTCATTTTTTGAAGAATCATGGCAGATAATTCTTGGGGAGTGTACAAACGTCCATCTATATCAACTCGTGGCGTATCATTATCGCCCTTCACTACTTTATAAGGAACTCTATTGGCCTCTTTTGAAGACTCTGAGAACTTATTTCCCATAAATCTCTTTATGGAATATATCGTTTTATGCGGATTTGTGACTGCTTGTCGCTTTGCTGGGTCACCAACTTTAATTTCACCGCCTTCCACAAATGCAATAACAGAGGGAGTAGTCCTTTTGCCCTCAGCATTTGGAATTACGACGGGCTCGTTACCCTCCATAACGGAAACGCAGGAGTTGGTCGTACCCAAGTCTATACCTATTATCTTGCTCATTGTATCTAAAGTTATATCTATTGTAAATTTATTTTTTTCTCAAACAACAAATGTCAATGATCATGCCATGCCAAAGAATATGACAAGGTGACAGGTCAGTGGTCAGTGGTCAGTGGTCAGTGGTCAGTGAAAAAATCATTTTTATGCTGATGCAACTAATTATTTCCATCTTTTAAAACTTTTGTTTTACCCCTTTATTTCGTACTTCAACAATTCGTCTTTCATTATTGGTACAACACTATTCTCAAACGAGACCCACATCCATTGACAAAAATTTTTCCTACTTTGTATTCTGCTGTTCTAACCTCGTATTTCTAACCTAGTTTTTCGTGGTTTATATTTTTCCCCGCACTATATTTGAAGGAAATCTAATCAATGGAATGTATCAGTGTTTTTGATATGCTCAAAATCGGTGTGGGCCCATCTAGCTCCCATACTTTAGGCCCATGGAGGGCTTCTGAGCGCTGGATAAACGAACTTAAAGAACAAGGGATTTTTGATTCGGTACTGGGTATAAAAGTTCACTTGTACGGTTCCTTATCGTTGACAGGCAAAGGCCATGCTACCGATATTGCCGTTGTAATGGGACTACTGGGCAGTGACCCGGAAATGGTACCGACAGAAAGCATAGGGGAATTAATTGAAAAAATTAAAACAGATAAAAAACTTGTTTTTGGAGGAACACGAACCATCCCTTTTAGTTTTACAGAAGATATTGTCTACAAAAAAGAATTTTTACCCTTCCATGCCAATGCGTTACAATTTGAAGCAGTCTTTAATGACGGAAGTTCTTCTTTTGAAACTTACTATTCTATTGGTGGTGGATTTGTAGTAAAGGAAGAACGAATAGTCTCCAAAGAAAAAAATGCAGTATTCAAGACTTTTCCGTGTTCCATAAAAACTGGTACAGAGCTACTCGGTTTCTGTCATGAAAAAGGTACACCTATTTCTGAAGTTGTTCTTGAAAATGAACTTTCACTAAGGTCGGCAAGTGAAATTGATTTGGAATTGGAGCGAATTTGGAATACGATGTTGGAATGTATGTATTTGGGATGCCATACCGAGGGCACACTCCCTGGTGGCCTAAATGTACGCAGACGCGCTTTTGAAATGCACGGGAAACTAAAAGGAGATGTCCCCTACTCCAATCCAGAAGAATGGTTACAAGCCATACGAAAAACCGAGGTTAAATTTAGGCAGATTTTGAAATGGGTCAGTTGTTTTGCCCTCAGTGTAAATGAAGTAAACGCCTCGTTAGGACGAGTGGTCACAGCTCCAACCAATGGAAGTGCGGGTGTTATTCCCGCTGTTTTAATGTATTATATGGTCATTGAGAATCATGATGCCGGTTTTGAGCATATTAAGAAATTCTTGCTCGTTGCGGGCGAAATAGGCAGTATCTTTAAGAAAGGGGCAACAATATCTGCAGCTATGGGTGGATGTCAAGCAGAAATAGGAGTTTCTTCTGCAATGGCCGCAGGAGCTTTGACCGAATTATTGGGCGGAACACCTGAACAAGTTTTGGTAGCGGCAGAGATAGCCATGGAACATCATTTAGGGCTAACATGTGACCCTATCGGGGGGTTGGTACAAGTGCCTTGTATTGAACGTAATTCTATGGGTGCCATAAAAGCTATTAATGCTGCTGAACTTGCGCTAGAAACTGATCCAAAAGAAGCAAAAGTACCTTTTGATAAGGTTGTCAATACTATGTGGGAAACTGCAAAGGACATGAGCTCAAAATATAAAGAAACTTCTGAGGGAGGACTTGCCGTTGGTGTGTTCCTTAGCGATTGTTGAAATTAGTACTCTTTATCATTACCAACTTCTTAATAAGTACACTTTCAACGGAAGATTCTATATTGCAATAAACATTGGCATTTTAGATGAAACGACCTGATTTCGAAAACATAAAATCTGGAGCCGAATTCAATAATTGGTATTGGCTAAAAGAAGAGCTTGTAGAAATCTGCAAACGTGCAAGCTTGCCTATAGTCGGTAGAAAGTTTGAGCTACGTGATAGAATCATGTTCGCTTTGGATAATAAAGGAAAAATGAAACCGCTCCCAAAACGAAAAAAGACGACATCTAAATTCAATTGGGCAAAATCTGAACTTACACTGGATACAAAAATCACCGATAATGTTTCCTTTGGACCCAATTTTAGAAACTTTATGAAAAGTCAGATTGGAGCTAAGTTCCAATGTCACAGCGATTTTATGGATTGGGTGAAAGCCAGCAAGGGCAAAGCGTTGGAAGATGCGGTCAAAAAATGGACAGAACTTGAAAAGCGAAAGGACGATCCCAATTTCAAAAGAAAGATAGCCAATAACAATATGTATGCCCAATACACCCGTGATTTTTTGGAAGACAATCAGGGAAAAACCTTAAAGGACGCAAAAAAATACTGGTTGTTAAAAAAGCAACTACCAACGGAAGACGGATTTGTGAGATATGAACGTTCCGATTTAAATCTTGGCTAAAAAACAATCACGTAAATTCTGATATCAAGAAAAAAGAATTTGGATATATAATTTACAACAAAAAGCGCTTCACTAAAGACTCAACTAGAATATAAGTCCTTTAAAATCAATTATTAAAAAGTTGTTAAGTTTTTATTTCGACCTTTATAAAAACATACATTTAACAATCATAAAATAGAAGGTATATGCGATTATTGATTTTTGGACTACTACTTACACTTTCGTTTGGATATGGACAAGAACCTAAACTTCATGGTAGATCAATTCTAGAAAAAGCTATGACCGTTCACGATTCTCTGGATAAATGGAAGGCAGCTAGTCTAAATTTCCATATTCAAGAACCCCGTATCTCAAATCCGCACAGGTATTCTATTTTAAAATTGGATAACTCCAAAAATACATTTGAACTGACTAGAAACAGAGAGACCCATATTTCAAAGCATATTATTGAAAGTGATGGAAATAGTATTGTACTATTGGATGGAAAGGTAGAAACAGATACGGTTCTGATAAAAAAATACAGGTTGGATGCTTCAAGAAATATTGGCTATAAAAACTTTTATAAACTGTTATATGGATTACCCATGTCCTTGGAGAATATGATTGGAAGTGTTCTCCAAACTTCAAACAGTAATTTTAATGATGAGAGTTGCTATAAAGTAGAAATCGAACTCAAAGATGCCATTATTTCAAAGTTCTGGAATGTATATATCTCTAAAACGGATATGACCTTAAAAGGTGTAGACCTTGTTTTTCCAAATAAGCCTGAAAAAGGTGATAGAATCTATTTTGAAGGAATAATTGAAATCGATGGAATCAAAATTCCAAGAATACGGCATTGGCACGAACTCAAAGACGATAGCTATTCTGGTTCAGACTTGATTATAAAGGAATTGCAATAAAAACTGTTCAAAAAAGTTTGCTTGCCGTTATTAATCTTCCCTCGCATAAAAACTCCATTCGTAATTTTTTGAAATGGGAATGTCGTAAAGGCCATTTTTTTGACCGTCTTTATGCTCTATTACCGAAATCATATCACGTTTACGTATTATATGCCAAGAGGTTTTTTCCTCTTTAGCTTCAATAGAAATTTTATCCCCTATCGAGAATGGGACATTCGATGCCCCCAAAGAAGTAGTTACTTTGCCATTGACGTTAGTGGCAAGCGAACAACTTGTACCTAAACCGGTAGTTTCATTCTTAAAAGTAACCTCAAAAATATTTGATTCACGCCTTAATACGTCGAAGCCCAAGATTAGACTTATGCGCTGTCTTTTTCTTGGTATGTAAATAGGGAAATAGGGAATTTCCACTTCCTTAATTACTGTATTATCATCAACTGCAGGGAGCATGGATACATTTTCTAAAACCCATTTCTCATACTTATGATCCAAGTTGAAAAATTTAATCCCAACTTTCCCTCCATCGACCGCACTTAATTCCAAGTCTATATTTTTATTCCATATCACTTCCCTTTCCTTCACATCAAATGAAGAAAAATAATCAAAAGTAAAATCGTCTGTTTTATAAAGTTCAAAAGTCCCAACCATTGTTGAAGGTGTCCCAAAAATGAATCCTGCATAATTATTCTGGGCAGCGCAGCCTTTTCCATGATTGGACATTACCCAATGCTCTGGCCAATTATCAAAATAAATCCCATAGTCAGGGAAAAATAAGGTCGTGGAACCCTCTTCTTCAACTTTATCATTTATTACGAGTAATTTGTCTTGTCTAACAGGTCTTTCGGTTTTTTGCTTACACCCAAAAATAAGAATGAGGAATAAAGGCCAAACTAATAACTTCATAATCACGGCTTACAATCAATTACAAGGTATAACGAAGCTTTCATTAAATTAATATCCCGCAAGGAAAAGTATCATTCTTCAAAACAGCCAGATTTACCACGGGTATCGATTAAATAAACAATCTTCCAGTCTCCTTCAAAATTAATTAGCTGAAAAGAATTGATACCACAATGACTGAATTCCTCCCTTAGCCAAAATTCATATCCCACCCACGCATTGGCCATTGTCCTATCTACCTGAATAGAAAAAGAAGTCAATTTTTCTTTAAACTTTATACTATCAGGGATACTACAGATTGACGCAAGAAACTTTGAGAACTCCGAGCTTCTAAACTGTGTTTTTCCATCCTGATTGCGACTCGTAGTCTGTAAAATAACGTTCTCCGCTACTGTACTTTTTATAATAGTGGAGTCCTGTTTGTGAAATCCCTCAAAGAAAGTCTCGATTACTGTCCTAACTGCTTTTTTATCCAATTCTAAAGAATCAGACTCTTGCGCATTTGCTTTGCCGAATAAAAGTAGAAATACAAAAAAAAGGATAGAACATTTCATTTTGTTGTTGTTTTATAACCTCACAAATTAAACAAATCTACTTACATTTAGGCATTAAAAGCCAAACCAAAATGTCAGTTGCAAAAAAAGAGTACAAAAGAGTCACAGTGAAGTCTTTGATAGAAATGAAGCAGAACGGCGAAAAAATTTCTATGCTCACTTCGTACGACTATTCCATGGCGAAAATCGTGGATGCTGCCAATGTTGATGTTATCCTAGTAGGCGATTCTGCAAGTAATGTGATAGCAGGCCATGAAACTACCTTGCCCATCACATTGGACCAAATGATCTATCATGCCAGTTCTGTAGTAAGAGCTGCCAAACGGGCATTGGTTATTGTTGATATTCCTTTTGGCAGCTATCAAAGTGACTCTAAAGAAGCGCTGCGTTCCGCCATTCGGATTATGAAGGAAAGTGGTGCGCATGCCGTTAAGGTTGAAGGAGGTGCGGAAATCAAAGAGTCCGTAAAACGGATTATTGGTGCTGGAATCCCTGTAATGGGGCATTTGGGACTTACTCCCCAATCCATTTATAAATTTGGCACCTATACTGTAAGGGCAAAAGAAGAGCATGAAGCCCAAAAACTAAAAGAAGATGCCAAAATGTTGGAAAAACTGGGTTGTTTTGGTATTGTACTCGAAAAAATACCGGCAAACCTGGCCGAAGAAGTTGCCAAAAGTGTCTCTATTCCCATTATTGGTATTGGTGCAGGAAACGGCGTAGACGGACAGGTGCTCGTTGTTCATGACCTGCTTGGCATGACTCACGAATTCAACCCAAGATTTTTGCGTAGGTACATGAATCTTTACGAAGAAATGAGCAGTGCCATCTCGCAATATGTGGATGATGTAAAAAGCAAGGATTTTCCTAATGAGGAAGAGCAGTATTAATATTAGGTTATTGGAATTTTAGATTGTTGGAATTTTAGAGAAAAGCAAAATGCATCGTTTTAAGGATTTGGAAATTTGGAAAAAAAGTAGGGCGTTTTGTTCAGAGATTTATCAAATAACTTCTTATTTCCCAGATTCTGAAAAATTTGGGATTACCAACCAACTCAGAAGAGCTTCGGTTTCTATACCTTCAAATATTGCAGAAGGCTGCTCCAGAACGTCAAAAAAAAGATTTTTCAAGATTTTTAGAGATAGCTATTGGTTCAATGTATGAAATCGAAACTCAACTTTTAATTTCACTTGATTTAAAATTCATAGAAAAAAAGAAATTAGAAGAACTCTTGGACAGTTTAAATTCCATTATTAAAATGACTTCCAAGTTTAAATCAACCTTAAAGTGAAGCTTATTTTGCATACATCCAACAATCCAACTGTCCAACAATCGAATCCATCTAATTTAACCGTTCTACATGAGGACAATCACCTCATTGTAATAAACAAAAAAGTTGGTGATATAGTACAAGGGGATAAGACCGGTGATACTCCCCTGAGCGAAGTTGTAAAAGAATATTTGAAAATAAAATACAACAAACCAGGCAATGTGTACCTAGGAGTCGTACATCGTTTGGACCGACCAACATCCGGTATTGTTCTATTTGCCAAAACCTCTAAGGCTCTACCCCGATTGAACAAATTGTTTTCCGAAGGAAAAACCAAAAAGACGTATTGGGCAGTAGTCAAAAAAGCTCCTAATGCCAAAGAAGGGGTTTTGACACATTGGCTCGTACGCAATCCAAAACAAAACAAATCTTATGCTCATGAAAAAGAGGTGCGAGATAGTAAGAAGGCTGTTTTGGCATATAGAACCCTTAAAAAGCTCGATACTTATTTTCTTTTGGAAATTGATTTAAAGACTGGAAGACACCATCAAATAAGGGCGCAATTAGCAAAAATGGGAAGCTTTATAAAAGGGGATTTAAAATATGGCGCGGACAGAAGCAACAGGAATGGCGGCATACACTTGCACGCTAGAAGCCTAGAATTTGAACACCCTGTAAAAAAGGAGGCTATCCAAATTGTTGCAAATCCGCCTAACGACCCCATCTGGAACACCTGTCTTTAACGAGTAATGGCCAATGCTTTTTCTCGAATAATTTGCCCTACCGGTTTATTTTGTAGATGGCTTTCCAGCCAAGAAAGAATATCCAAATAAAGAAAAGCTCTTTTCTCATAAGGATGGTCTTCATATTTTTTCAACTCATTGTACAACTTTTGAAACTCGTTTCTCAATTCACTTGGGTAGATATCCCCTAGACTACGCAAAAATTTGATCATCTCCTTTTGAACGGCATGCAAATCGTTCATTTTCAATAGGAACTTATAGGTACTTTTTAATTGTACTTCTAAATGATAGTCCATTCCAGCTTCATAATGAGCGACCAAACTTAGAACCCTTGCAAAGCACATTAAATCTTCTCGCATTTTTAGGTTCTTGTTCAAGATAATTTTCTTCAAATAAGCGATGCAATTTTTGTTGTCACCATTTCCAAAATACAGACAAGCAATTTTATAGTACAAAAGCATAATGTGGTGCTCATCAATCCTATCACTATGCTTTTTGATGCCGTATTCGATAATATTGACAAGGTATAATCCCTTACCAAAGGTTCCCTCCAAAAAATGCTGGTTGAGTTTATTGGAATTGATGTACAAAAACGCCAATGACGTAATATTATCGTTTTGGGGAAACTTTGGACTGTTTACCTGTTCCTCCATTTTTGTCAAAGTTTCTTTAAACTGCGAACTATACTTCACAAAAAACAACGACTCTAAAAGATAATGGTTGCCTTTTAAAAAGAAGACCGGGTTCAATGCTATCATCTCTTCATTGTCATAGAAAAGGTCTACCCACTTACTTGCATATCGGTACGATGATAAAAAATCTTGAGTCAAAAAACTGTACCATAAATGTGCCTTATAGAGCCATAATTTTTCCCTAAACCCAAGCTTATCGATGTCATATGAAGGTAGATGGGCATCAAAGTAATTCTGTACGCTCAACAAATCCTCATCACTGCGCACATATCCAACTTTTAGCATCATTCCATACAATTGAAGCGATAGATTGGATAACTTACTGGTCATTACATTGTGTGCAGAAAGTTCTTTTGCTTGAACAGAAAGCTCATCTGCACGATCGGGAATACTTCTTGTAATGTATTGGGTTTCAATTATCTTTTCGAGCTCTACAATTTCATAGGCTACATTCTTTTCTTCATTTTCAATAGCGAAGTTCTTTGCCTTGTCCAAAATTTTCAGACTTTGTTTATACAATCCTTTCTGATAAAGAATGGTAGCAAAATCCAATTGTTCACGTATCTGTACCCTAATATTCTGGTTTACCGGATTCAATCGTAAGCTCACCAATATTTGTTTGTATAAGTGCGCTTTTAAGTTAGATAATTGTGATTTTTTTACAATCCCACTTTCTAAAATCTGCTGTTCATGATAGGTCCGCATCTTATCGAGCAAATTAAAAAGTGCCAAAAATTTTGCATCAGTATTTACACCCAAACGACCTACATACAGCTTAAACTGGCGTTTTTCTGATTTTGAAAGAGATTTAATTAAAACAAATAAGGCGTCTTTATGGGTATTTGTCATCGTAAAAAATATAATTTAACGTGTTGTTCTTCAATATTTTACATTATATGAAATACAATTTAACGTTGTAATGATTTTTATCATTTTTTAGATCTTGCCAACTCCTATTCTATCTTCGTAAAGCTTAGCTAAAACTGACACAAATAATGGGTAAAGATAAGGTACAAATTTTTGATACCACACTTAGGGACGGCGAGCAGGTTCCTGGCTGTAAATTAGATACAAAACAAAAATTGGTCATTGCCGAACGCTTGGACGAGCTTGGCGTTGATATTATTGAAGCTGGTTTTCCCATATCTAGTCCTGGTGATTTTAAATCTGTCCATGAAATTGCAAAGTTGGTCAAGAACGCAACCGTCTGTGGTTTGACCCGGGCTGTAAAAAAAGATATAGAGGTAGCTGCCGAAGCGATTAAAATTGCAAAAACACCAAGGATTCATACCGGAATTGGAACATCGGACTCCCATATTAAATATAAATTCAACTCAACAAGAGAAAGAATAATAGAACGTGCAGTAGATGCCGTGGCCTATGCAAAATCCTTTGTGGAAGATGTAGAATTCTATGCAGAGGATGCCGGGCGTACCGATAATGTTTTTCTGGCACAAATTTGCGAAGCCGTCATTAAGGCCGGTGCTACAGTGCTCAACATTCCAGATACAACCGGGTATTGTTTACCTGAGGAGTACGGAGCAAAAATGAAATACCTTAAAGAGAATGTAACAGGCATAGATAGAGCAATTCTGTCCTGCCATTGTCATAATGATCTTGGTCTGGCAACAGCCAATTCAATTTCTGGGGTAATCAATGGCGCAAGACAAATTGAATGTACCGTTAACGGTATTGGAGAGCGTGCCGGAAATACTTCTTTAGAAGAAGTGGTCATGATTTTAAGGCAGCATCCTTACCTGAATTTAGATACCGATATCAATAGTAAACTGCTGTTCGATACAAGCCGAATGGTCTCTCAAAAAATGGGAATGCCGGTGCAACCCAACAAAGCAATAGTGGGGTCAAATGCTTTTGCCCACAGTTCTGGAATCCATCAAGATGGGGTTATAAAACAGCGCGAAACTTACGAAATTATGGACCCAGAAGATGTTGGGGTCACAGAATCATCAATAGTTTTGACCGCAAGAAGTGGTCGTGCCGCTTTGGCATACCGTGCGAAAAATATAGGTTACGAGCTGACCAAATTACAATTGGACGTTGTGTACGAGAGTTTTTTAGAATTTGCAGACCGTAAAAAAGAGATTTTGGACGATGACATCCATCAAATTGTTGAAGCTAGCAATATCTCGATCAAGAGCATTGCTTAACGTTTTGCATTAATCATCAAATTGTACTAGATGAATCTAAACATAGCTTTGCTTCCGGGAGATGGTGTTGGTTCAGAGGTGTTAGATCAAGCAGTAAAATGTTTACAAGCGGTTGAAGAAACCTTTAATCACCATTTTGTGTATAAAGAGGCACTTGTTGGAGCTATCGCTATCGACAAAAAGGGAAATCCGCTACCCGATACAACCCTAAAGCTATGTAAGGAGGCTGATGCAGTCCTATTCGGAGCTATTGGTGACCCAAAATATGATAACAATCCCGAGGCTACGGTTCGACCAGAGCAGGGACTATTAAAATTGCGCAAAGAACTTGGGCTGTATACCAATATAAGACCTGTAAAGGTTTTTCCAACCCTTATCGATAATTCTCCCTTAAAAAAGGAAATCATTGCAGGGACGGATTTCATCATATATCGAGAACTTACCGGAGGAATCTATTTTGGAGAGAAAAAGACGAATGCAGAAGGAACCGTAGCCTCTGATTTGTGTGAATACTCAGAAAAAGAAATTTCGCGAATAGCACATTTAGCTTTTAAAGCAGCAAAAAACAGGAGAAACAAACTTACGCTTGTAGATAAGGCCAATGTTTTGGAATCTTCTCGACTTTGGAGAAAAGTAGTCACCAGTATTGGTGAGAGTTATCCAGAAGTATCTTTGGATTTTCTATTTGTGGACAATGCGGCAATGCAAATCATTCTGAACCCCAGCCAATTTGATGTTATTTTGACCGAAAACATGTTCGGTGATATTATTTCTGATGAAGGAAGTGTAATCGGGGGATCAATCGGACTTTTGGCTTCTGCATCCGTTGGGGATAAAAATGCCTTGTTCGAACCCATACACGGTTCTTATCCACAAGCAAAAGGCAAGGATATTGCAAACCCTATTGCCTCGATTCTTTCTGCTGCTATGCTATTGGAAAATTTTGGTCTTTTTGAAGAAGCCATGGCGGTACGCGAAGCTGTAGATAAATCGTTAAAAAAGGGGGTGGTCACCCAAGATTTGGACAATAAGAGTCAATACGGCACCAAACAAGTGGGTGATTTTATTGCAGACAATATCGTGGATAGTGAAGATGATTTCAATATGAACGATGAAAATATCGATTTAGGAAAATCAACTATTATTTAGCTTCTTCTTCGCTAAGTTTTTTAATTGTATTGTTAAATTCCTTTTTAAACGCCTCGTGCTTATCGCCCGTAGCTGGTCCGTTAAACCCTGTGTGTATTTTTTTTACCTCTCCTTCTTTGTCAATATAAATAGTTGTTGGATAGGATAGCACGTGGTTCAACATAGGAAGTTTTTCATTGGCCTTTTTCTTATCGGACGTTCCGTACTGCGCAAGTAAAATAGGATACTCTACTCCTACTCTATCTTTTAGTCTTCTTATTCCGTTCCACGCCTTTTCTTCTGTTGTTGCATATTCAAAGGCAAGTGCAATAAATTCGATATCAAAGTCTGGGTTATTCTTTATAAAATCAACATAAAACTTGGTTTCATCCAAACAGTTTGGACACCATGTTCCCATAATTTGTACCAATACCACCTTTTTATCAAATCTGGAATCTGCAAGACTTACCATTTTACCGGTTTCATCTGGAAATGAAAAATCAAGATTATCATAGCCCTCTTTTAAAAAAGTCAAGCTATTGGCATCTGGCAATTCAAATCCTTCATTGCGTTTTCCCGCAAATGTTTCAATAGAATGGTTACCGGAATAAAATTTACCTTGCAACGAACTGTCGGTTACTTTAGCGGTGAACAAGAATGCATGTGCCCCGTCAAACGTGGAGAGTTTAAGCATATCTCCCGAGATTACGCCTTCCAAATAGCGATAATCTCCCGTTTTTGTTCTAAACGTACCTTTCACGTTATTATCGGTTTGAACAAAGATCCCCTTTGCAGGATATTCATTTTCTGTTCCCTCTTCAAAATTCACCTCCCAAACCCCAGAGATATTGGTTGTTGCATCGGAGGCTACTTCAAACCTATCTTTTCCACCAAATTTGGCCGTGAAGGGTACAATTCTATCCAAACTTTCCTTAATGAAATTTCCATTTATTTCATTTTCTGTAAAAGTTCCTGAAACGTATCCTTCAAAAATTGGCATTTGAATTAGGATGGAATCATTCCATACCTTTATTTCATCCACAGTTACCACCTCTTCGGCATTGTACATTTGCATCACATACAACTCATCCTCCTCTTTTACAAGTGAAAAATTAAACGGAAGTGCTTCAGAAGGGGAAACTTGTAATTCTGCAAGCCAATCACCAGCTTTAAGCTCTTTTTTTTCTTCATTGCACGAGGTTAACAGTAAAATCAAGCCAAACAAGAACAACCAAATTCTTTTCATAATCCAAGAGGTTTATCTAAAAAAACTAAAATACGACCCAAAACTTACATTAACACTATTGTATGGAACATTTTACGTTGAATCTGTTGCGCTATTGTTTTATATTTGTCGACTTTAAATTTGAGTATGAAGATTTCTTATAACTGGTTGAAGCAATTTTTGGAAATTGACTGGGATTCGCATAAAACCGGAGAGTTACTGACCGACTTAGGGCTTGAAGTCGAAGGTATTTCCAACTTTGAATCAGTTAAGGGAGGATTACACGGCCTGGTGGTAGGACACGTAATCACTTGCGAACAGCATCCCAATGCTGATCGGCTCAAATTAACTACAGTAGATGTTGGGGAAGCTTCTCCGTTGCAAATTGTTTGTGGTGCCCCAAACGTAGCTGCTGGTCAAAAAGTTCCTGTTGCCACTATTGGCACTACATTGTATACCAAAGATGGTGAAGCCTGGAAAATAAAAAAAGGAAAGATTAGAGGAGAAGAAAGCCAAGGGATGATCTGTGCTGAAGATGAGCTCGGTCTAGGTGAGGGTCATGATGGTATCATGGTTCTAAGCGATACTCTAGAACCTGGCACTCCTTGCGCAGAAGTATTCGAGATTGAAAATGATGAAGTTTTTGAGATTGGACTTACGCCAAACCGTGCAGATGCCATGAGCCATTTTGGTGTTGCACGGGATATAAAAGCCGGACTGGAACAGCGAGAAATCCAAAAACAACTGGTAACGCCATCAACTAGTAATTTCTCTATAGATAACAGGTCATTAAAAATAGATGTTGAAGTTGAGAACAGCGAATTGGCACCTAGATATTGTGGAGTTACCATCAGTAATATCATTGTTCAAGATTCGCCGGACTGGCTTAAGAATAGGTTGAAGGCGATTGGATTATCCCCTATCAACAATATAGTCGATATTACTAATTACGTATTGCACGAACTAGGCCAGCCATTACATGCATTTGACGCTACCAAAATAAAAGGCAGTAAAATTGAAGTGAAGACCTTGCCCAAGGGAACAAAGTTTAAAACTTTGGATGAAGTGGAACGGGAACTGCACGAGGACGACTTAATGATCTGTGATAGTGAAAAACCCATGTGTATTGCGGGGGTATTTGGGGGAATTCATTCTGGTGTTACTGAATATACGACTTCAATTTTTCTTGAAAGTGCTTATTTTGATGCCGTTTCAATAAGAAAAACGGCAAAAAGACATGGCCTAAATACCGATGCATCTTTTAGGTTTGAGCGCGGTATCGATATCAACAATACAGAATATGCATTAAAAAGGGCAGCGCTTTTAATAAAGGAAATTGCCGGTGGTGACATTAGCTCAGAAGTAGTTGACCTATACCCAAAGAAACCTAACGAGAGACAGGTCTTTTTGACCTTTGACAAAATCAATTCGTTAATAGGGCAAGAAATTCCTAGAGATTCTATAAAATCGATACTATCTTCATTAGAAATCAAAGTAAATAATGTCACCGAATCCGGACTTGGGTTAACTATACCATCCTACAGAGTTGATGTAGAGCGGGAAGTGGATGTCATCGAGGAAATTTTAAGGGTATACGGTTACAATAATATAGATCATAAAGAAAAGCTCAACGCTTCTATAGCTAACTCCTCTAAATATGAGAACTATAGAGTTCAAAATGTTATTGGCAATCTATTGGCGGCACAGGGGTTTTACGAAATTATGACCAATAGCCTAGTAGCTGCAAACGGAAATGTATCTGAAAATGATAATGGAGCCGTTCGGATGATCAATCCACTTAGCACAGATTTATCGGTATTAAGGACTTCAATGCTCTTCTCCGGTCTACAAACGGTCAGCTATAATAACAATCGGCAAAAAACGGACTTAAAACTGTTTGAATTTGGAAAAACCTACCATAAAATAGGTGACGACAATAAAGAGAAGCAACATTTATCTATTTTTATTTCAGGAAACAAAAATGACATAAATTGGACAACTAATTCTACTAAAACTGATTTTTTCTTTCTCAAAGGGACTGTAGAAACAATCTTAGATAGGTTGGGGTTAAAAGAAGTTGTAACGGAACCCTATACCGATGCCATCTTTGCTGAAGGATTGTTATGCACTAAAAGTGGAAAAACCATTGGAACATATGGATTGGTAAGTAAAGCCATTTTGAAGCAGTTTGATATAAAACAAGACGTTTTCTTTGCGGATTTTGAATGGGATACCATTATGGAATGCCTTAATAGACAAAATATCATTTTTAAAGAGATACCAAAGTTTCCAGAGGTTTCACGAGATTTTGCACTACAATTGGACGAGAATATCACGTATCGTCAAGTGTATGATTTAGCATGGGACACTGAAAAAAATCTGCTTAAAAAAGTTAATCTATTTGATGTGTATAAAGGTGATAACCTTCCTGAAGGAAAAAAATCCTATGCAGTTAGTTTCACGCTTTTAGATGAGAAAAAGACGTTGACCGATAAGCAAATTGATAAAATAATGTCCAAGTTGTTGGGTCGTTACCAAAAAGAACTTGGCGCCGAATTGCGCTAGTAGATTACATTTGAGAAGGTAGAATAACACTATCAATCTCGTGTATTACACCATTTTTCTGGTTCACATCTGCAACAGTTATCCTAGCAGTGTTTCCTACTGGGTCTGTTAAAACAATGTCATACCCTTCCATGTGGGCAACAAGTTTTTTCCCTTGAATAGTAGTGAAGCTGGCTTTTCCTTTTCCCCTGCACATTGCCTTTAATATGTTAGAGGCAGTTAAATTACCTGCTACTATATGATAGGTCAGCAAAGATTTTAAATCACTTTTGTCCTTGGAATTGATAAGTTGCTGCATTTTTTTGTTCGAGAATTTCGCAAATGCCGCATCAGAAGGCGCAAAGACCGTAAAAGGTCCAGATTTATCCAAGATATCTTCCATTTCGGTAGCCTTAACAGCTGCCAACAATGTTTTATGATGGTCAGATTCACTAGTGTTCTGCGTAATTGATTTGGCTTCTGAGGGCGCAGAATCTTGCGCAGAAATACAAAAGGTAAGCAGAAAAAAACAACTGAAAAGAACTCTTAATTGTGGGGGATTCATTTAGTGTATTTTAATTTGGGACAACCTAAAAATGTTAATTTCAATTATGTTAAAACACGATTAAGTGTCAAAATCATCGGTAAGATACTTCTTTTCGTTTGAATGACGAATCTATTTATTTACAGATATCGAATTTAACAAAATGTTAACTTTTTGATTTTTTTCTCCCATAGTAATCTGGAATACATTTTATTAACTTTGGATTGATTGCTAAGAAAAGAAAACATGATATTTAAAAACACTAACATTGAGAGGGAACTCCATGCCTTTCGGGAAAAACACCAAAAAGAACATGAGATTTTAGAAGAAGTACAACGAATCCTGCGAAAGGATAACTCTTCCAAAGCTGTTATTACAGCGACCCTCAATTCAAAAAAGACTACTACTGCCAACAATTTTGATTTTAATCTCTTAAAAACTGATCGCATTTATCATATAGATCAGATCAAACAAATCTGTATTGATTACAGACTTCGATTTTTGGACAGCAGATATTTTAAAGGAAAGATTCCTGAAAAAGGAATTTCCAAAATAAAAGAATTGGAAATCGCCCATAATATAGAGATACAAGGATTTAAAATCATGGCTCCCTCTAAGTTATTTAAATTAGAAGACAAGGATGACCCTTTGCTTTTTGCCCCAATTGGCAATGACTATTTTTACTTGATTCACAAGTGGGGCAATGATTTACATCCTATGCGTAAATTATTGGTTTGGCCATTCAAGAATATAGTCAATCTAGCCTCCTTTGTCTTTTTAATAAGCTATCTAGTTACTCTTATGGTGCCAAATGGCCTATTTTCCAAAAGTAATTCCTCAGCAGAATTTTGGATTATTTATTTCTTTATGTTCAAGTGTATCGCTTCGGTGGTAATATTTTATGGCTTCGCCCTTGGCAAGAATTTTAACCCTGCTATTTGGAACAGCAAATATTTTAATGCTTAGTTGATTAAACTACCGCCATTTGGTACATTTTGCCACGTTGCTCTTTGATTGATTTATCGGACATATAATCATCAAATGTCAAATACCGGTCGATTGTACCTTTTGGTGTTAGTTCAATAATTCTGTTCGCTACGGTATTCACAAATTCATGGTCATGGGTTGTCAGTAAAACGGTACCCTTAAAGTTCTTTAGGGAATTATTGAATGCCGTGATACTCTCTAGGTCCAAATGATTTGTAGGTTCATCCAATAGTAGCACGTTTGCACGTAATAACATCATTCTGCTCAACATACAGCGTACCTTTTCCCCTCCAGAAAGTACAGTACACTTTTTTAATGCCTCTTCCCCGCTAAACAGCATTTTTCCCAAAAACCCCCTTACATAAACTTCTTCACGTTCTTCTTCGGTTTTAGTCCATTGACGTAACCAATCCACCAAATTGATATTTTCCCGAAAGAACGAAGCGTTATCAGCTGGTAAATAAGAGTGTGTTGTTGTTACTCCCCATTGAAAAGACCCATTATCGGCTTTAATTTTTCCATTGATGATGTCATAAAACGCTGTAGTGGCCCTAGAATCTTTGGAAATAATAGCAACCTTGTCACCTTTAGCAAGGTTTATGCTCACATCTTGGAACAGCAAATCGCCATCTTCGGATGTAGCTGCTAGTTTTTCAACATTCAAAATTTGATCACCAGCTTCTCTTTCACGTTCAAAAATAATGGCAGGATATCTTCTGCTTGAAGGTTTTATATCTTCAATCTTTAATTTGTCCAACATCTTCTTACGAGATGTAGCCTGCTTGCTCTTGGCTACGTTGGCGCTAAAACGCAGTATAAACTCTTGCAACTCCTTGGCCTTCTCTTCAGATTTTTTGTTCTGTTGCGCACGCTGGCGTGCTGCTAGTTGACTGCTCTCGTACCAGAATGTATAATTCCCAGAAAATAGATTGATTTTGCCAAAATCGATATCTGCAATACTCGTACAAACGGCATCTAAAAAATGTCTATCGTGCGAAACAACGATAACTGTGTTATCATAATTGGCCAAAAAGTTTTCCAACCAATTTATGGTATCGTAATCCAAATCATTGGTCGGCTCATCCATTATCAGTACATCCGGATTTCCAAAAAGTGCCTGTGCCAACAATACTCTTACCTTTAATTTGGAATCCATATCTGCCATATGGGTATAGTGCAGGTCTTCCGAAATTCCCAAATTTGACAAAAGTGCCGCTGCATCGCTGTCAGCATTCCATCCGTTCATTTCTTCGAACTGTACTTGCAGCTCTCCAATTTTATCGGCATTTTCATCGGTATAGTCCGCATAAAGTGCATCAATCTCCTTTTTTATGGTGAATAATGGTTTATTTCCCATTACCACGGACTCCAGCACAGGTACCTCGTCGTAAGCATTGTGGTTTTGCTCCAAAATGGACATACGTTTTCCGGGTTCTAAATGCACATTACCAGAGGTTGCGTCTATTTGACCTGATAGAATTTTTAAAAATGTTGATTTTCCAGCACCATTGGCACCGATTATTCCATAACAGTTTCCATGAGTGAACGTTACGTTTACTTCATCAAACAAAACTCTTTTCCCGAACTGAACGGATAAGTTAGATACTGATAACATGCAGCTATTTATTTTTTGCAAAAATAGCTAAAAACCACCCGTATTACCAATTTAAAGACATATTATTAAATTGCACAAAAACAAGGTTTTACAACATTTAACTAGCTATTAACAAAGATGGCTTTCCTGTATCCTTAATTTTGTTTGGTAACCCTAATTGGTTCACGTTGTATGATAAGATTTTTACTATATCTCTCCTTTCTTTCAATTTTGTCATGTTCCCAAAAATCGAAAGATGCCTCTTCGGTATACTTTGGAGGAGAAATTGTAAATCCTACAAGTGATTTTATAGTACTTTATAGAAACAATGATATTGTAGATTCCGTAGCGTTGGATGAAGGCAACAGATTTTCTTTTAATCTACAAGAAATCGAAGAAGGACTCTATCATTTTGACCACAGTCCAGAACGCCAATATTTATTTATAGAGGAAGGCGACAGTATTGTTGTGCGCTTAAATACTTTGGAGTTTGACGAATCTTTGGTCTTTTCTGGTAAGGGCAGTGAAATAAACAATTTTCTCTTAGAAATATTTCTTGCCCATGAAAAAGAGGAGCCTTTAGTTTACAAATATTATAAGTTGGACCCAATAGCCTTCAATGAAAAGATTGATTCATTACGGTTACAGAAGGTTACTTACCTAGAGGAACTGGCCACGGACAATGAACTATCTGAAAAGGTTTTGGCCATGGGCAAGGCCTCTATAGACTACAATAGTTTTGTCTATAAGGAGAAATATCCTTTTTACCATAAGAAAAGAACCGGTGAGGAAACCATACACGATTTAACCGGTGCGTTTTACGACTACAGAAAAGACATTGATCTTAACAGTAAGGACCTGGCTTATTTTAGGCCTTATTTTGATTTTATGAAGTACCACTTTGGAAATCTTGCATATATGTCCTGCTTGAAAAGCTGTGGTACTCAATCAGAATCATCCAGTAAACATCTTCACCATAATAAGCACAAGTTAAAATTAGTCGATAGTTTGGTAAAAGAAACGGACCTAAGAGATATTTTGTTGCGGAACATTGCTATGGACTATCTTCTTAAAGAACATAGCTCCAGTAAGGAGAGTAAAATCTTTTTAGATAAGTTTCAATCACTTTCCAGCAATGATATGCATAAAGAGGAAATTGTAGACTTGTATGATGGAATTCAAAACTTGCAACCGAACAGTATTCTTCCAAATTTGGATATCACCGATATTGACAGCAACAGTGTTTACCTAAGAGATATCAGCAAGAAGAAAAAAACTGTTTTTTATTTTTGGACAGCTTCACAAAAGAGACATTTTAGGAATGTCACAAGGCACGTTTCTAGACTTAAAAAGAAGCATCCCGAATATCGTTTTGTCGGCATCAATTTAAGAACAAATCATTCACAGTGGGTAAGTCTTGTAAAAGAAAATAACCTTGACCCCAAGAACCAATTTCATGGAGCAGATTTTAAAGAGATACAGACTGCCATGATGATAGATGGTCTGAACAAGTGCGTTATCACCAAAGACACTTTGATTGTGGATGCGTTTGCCAATTTATACACCACCTCCTTCTAACACAAAAAGGTTCCACAAATGGAACCCTTTTAATTTTTTGCCTATCAAATAATTGTAGGCTTAACTATTGCCTTTACGATAATCCGCTAAGAATTTTTCTAAACCAATATCGGTCAATGGGTGCTTTAAAAGTCCTTCGATAGATGAGAGCGGTCCTGTCATAACATCGGCACCAATTTTTGCACAATCGATTACGTGCATCGTGTGTCTTATGGAAGCCGCTAATATCTGGGTTTCAAATCCATAATTGTCGTAAATAAGGCGTATTTCTGCAATAAGGTTTAGGCCATCGGTAGAGATATCATCAAGCCGTCCTAGAAATGGTGAAACATATGTTGCTCCAGCTTTGGCAGCCAATAATGCCTGTCCTGGGGAAAATACCAGTGTACAATTTGTTCTAATGCCTTTATCTGAAAAATATTTTAACGCCTTAACACCATCTTTGATCATGGGTACCTTAACAACAATCTGTTCGTGCAGTTTGGCAAGCTCTTCCCCTTCCTTGACCATTCCGTCAAAATCCGTAGCTACTACTTCGGCAGATACATCTCCATCAACGATGGTACAAATATCCACATAGTGCTTTAAAATGCTTTCCTTACCGGTAATTCCTTCTTTTGCCATCAATGATGGATTGGTGGTTACACCATCTAAAACTCCAAGTTGTTGTGCTTCGGAAATTTGGTCCAAGTTAGCGGTATCAATAAAAAATTTCATTATTTGTTCTTTTAAATTAATGCTTAGGATAAGTGTCTATAAAACTACAATTTATAATGGTTCAACAGTAGCCTTTCATATACTTTATCCGGTAAAATTTTCTTCAGGAAAAGTGAAACCCGTTGCATAAGCTCACCAACTGTATAATGAATTTTTGGTCTTCTTTGCTGTATGATTTTATACACTTTTTCAGCCACAAGTTTTGGATCCCCTCCAGAATCCACATGCTCGTTCATAAGATCCAAACTTTTTTGATACTTATGTTGGTATACGGAATCTTCTGTAACTGGAACGTGGTATCTTCCAGATGCGATATTTGTGGCAAAATCGCCTGGAGCCAAGTTAGTGATGGTCACATTGAAATCTTTGACCTCCATTCGCATTGCCTCCGTCAATATACCAAGCGCTCCTTTAGCAGCAGAATAAAAACCTCGATAAGGAAGCCCCATATAGCCAGCGATAGAGGTAATATTGATAATTTTTCCCCCACCCTGCTTTCGCATTTGTGGCAAGACGGCTTTTATCATGCGGATAGGGCCATGAAAATTGATATCAAAAACATTTAGAATCTCTTCATGGGGTGTTTCTTCAATTGGTCCTGTTATTCCAACACCAGCGTTGTTTATAAGAATATCCAATCGTCCTTCCTTCAAAATAATATGGGAAACTGCTACATCAATGCTCTCCGGAATTTTCACGTCCATTTGCAGTAATTCAAAAGCATCAAGATCAGGATAGTTTTTTGTATTTCTGGTTGTTCCATAAACAATAAAACCTTTAGAGGTTAGATAGGTTCCTATTGATTTTCCTATACCTGAGGAACCACCCGTTATTAGAACAACTTTGCTTTTCATGGTAGATAGTTTAAGGTCGTAAAAGCTTGTAGACCACTGAATTCAGGGAACAAAAAAAGGCAAGCTACCTACATCGCACCGCTACGACCGCATACCCTTGCTGCGTTCCCACCCTGGGGGATTTTGCAGGAGCTGGTCGTGTAGGACTTGCCAATGGCAAATATACGATCTTTTAAATTTGTTACAATCATATTACATTCTTAATTTCGATGGTCAAGTGCATAAAAAATGAAACATTTTAAAGGAATGATGGCAAAGCTATTTTCAATTTTTGGATTTCTATTTTTCTTTCTTGGGTGTGGTGGCAACGAAGACCCCACTAAACTCTTTGATATTCAATTAGAAGGAAATAAAAACAAGTTTCAGCAAAAGCAAGAAATAGGAATTGCATTAAGTAATAAAAAGGATAAGGAGATATCCGATATCCATTATTATATTGATGGAAAAGAATTTCCCACTACAAATGGAAAGCTAAAATTGGACATCCCCACACTGGGAAACAAAGTACTGGTAGCTAAATTCAATCTTGGGGAAAAATCCGTTGAAATAGAGAAAAGAATCAAGGTGTTAGCGCCAAACCCACCAGAAGTCTATACCTACGAAATTTTAAACACCTATCCCCACGATCCTAAGGCATATACGCAAGGATTAGAATTCAACAAAGGTGTTCTTTATGAAAGTACCGGTAAAAAAGGAGCATCTACCTTGCGTAAAATAAATTATGAGACTGGTGCAGTACTACAAAAAATAGATTTGGACAAGACCGTTTTCGGAGAAGGGATTACCATTTTAAATGACAAGCTCTATCAGCTTACGTGGCAAAGCGGAATTGGATATGTGTACAACCCAGATAATCTTGAAAAAATCAAAAACTTCAGTTATGGCGAAAGTCGTGAGGGCTGGGGTCTTTGCAATGATGGTGAAAAACTGTTTAAAAGTGACGGAACGGAAAAAATATGGTTTCTAGATCCTTCAACACTAAAAGAACAGGGCTATATTGAAACGGTTACCAACAAATCCATTTTTAACATGGCCAACGAACTAGAGTATTTAGATGGAAAGCTATATGCCAATGTATACCAAAAAGAAAGCATGATGATCATTGATGCTACTTCCGGGGCCATCGAAGGTGTCATTAATTTTGGAGGGTTAAAAAATAAAGTGAACAAGGGACCGGAGTGGGATGATGGCAATTCTGTACTGAACGGCGTGGCGTACCATAAAGAAAGAAATACGTTTTTCGTAACGGGTAAAAACTGGGACAAGCTTTTTGAAGTGAAAATTCGCAAAAAGAATTAATGCACAAGTACAAGGAAATCTTTAACGTAGTCCAGCAAGATTTAGATGACCTTGACCATGTGAACAATATCCGTTATGTGGAATGGATACAAGAAATTTCGCGTAAGCATTGGTTCAAAGCAACTACCCAAGAAATTCGGGAAACTATGATCTGGGTAGTTAAAAATCATAATATTACCTATGCGAAACCTGCGTTGTTAGGCGAGGAAATCATCATTACCACCCATATTGCAAAGACTAAAGGACCAATATCTGTAAGAGTGGTTGAGATACGGAACAATACAACGGGGCACCTGCTCGTTAATGCTGCTACAGAATGGTGTCTGTTAGATGCCGAAACATTTCGTCCCAAACGTATTCCAGAATCTGTACAAAATCTATTTAACAATACGTGAACCGTTGGCACTTAAAATCGTTTATCATCGTACTAGGTATTATCCTTACGATTTCTTGGGGCTCTTGCCGCGAAGATTTTGATTACCCACCAAGTTCCGGTAATTTGGAATTTTCCAAGGACACTATTTTTTTAGATACCATTTTCACAAATATTGGAAGTAGTACCTATTCCCTAAAAGTTTACAACAGAAGTAATCAAGATATTCTAATTCCATTTATAGGGCTCGAAAGCGGCCAAGAAAGTAGTTATAGACTTAATGTTGATGGACAGGCTGGAAAAGAATTTAACAATGTTCCGTTACTTGCAAAGGATAGTCTTTTTGTGTTTATAGAAACAACCTTTGATATTGCACAAACTCCAGAAAATGAATTCCTGTATACGGAAGCTTTATTTTTTGGTACGGGAGACGAAAGGCAACGGGTTGAACTAGTGACCTTAATAAAAGATGCAGTTTTTTTATATCCCAATACACAGTCGGATGGTACTAAGGAAACCCTTGTACTGGGGCTTGATGATGATGGAGAAGAAATAAGGGTGGAAGGTTTTTTTTTAGAACCGGAACAACTGCAGTTTTCCAATGAAAAACCATATGTTATATACGGCTATGCAGCTGTGCCCGAAAATGAGAACCTCATAATCGATGCCGGTGCTCGTGTTCATTTTCATACTAATTCTGGTATCTTGATAAGTGAAGGTGCGACCCTAAATGTAAATGGCCTTTTGAGCGAAGATCAAGAAATACTGGAAAACGAGGTTATCTTCGAAGGGGACCGACTGGAACCATCATACGCCAATATATCTGGACAATGGGGCACTATTTGGTTAAGGGAAGGAAGCGCAAACAATATAATAAGCCATCTTACCATTAAAAATGCCACCATTGGTTTACGTGTGGAGGGTGAGGAATCCCAAATATCCCCTACCCTTATCCTCAAAAATACTCAGGTTTACAATAGTTCAAACCATAACCTTTGGGCCTCCTCGGCATATATCATAGCAGAAAACACTGTTTTGGGTAACTCTGCCAATAGTTCGTTATATGTTGATCTTGGTGGAACATATAGCTTTGTACATTGTACGCTTGCCAATTTTTGGAGCAGTGGACCTGGAAGCGGAACGGCACTTTTGTTGGATAATGCAGCCTCTTTAACAAATGGGGAAACGATTACGCAAAATTTGGAAAGTGCTGATTTCACAAACTGTATCATAGACTCAAATCAATCTATAGCATTTTTAGTACAAAGAAACGATAATGCCGACTTTAACTTTGGCCTTAAGAATTGTCTGCTAAAATTTAACGATACCAGTAACAGGTTTGAAGGTAATCCGTTGTTCAACTTTGAAGATATTGATTTATACCAAAATGTAATCCTCAACGGGGATTCTGATTTTACAAGACCATTTGAAAATCAATTTCAGATTGGCAATAATTCAGCTGCTATTGATGTGGCAGAACCCAACCTTTCCCCACCAATCTTAATTGACATATTGGGAGTTGAAAGAGCACCAAATCCAGACATTGGAGCTTATGAAAATACTCCGGACAATTAATTTTTAAGAAAAAATTAGGAATCGATAGCGAAAAATCCTTCAATTTAAGGAAAATCCATACTTTTTTTAAGGTAAAACTGCAATGAGTTCTTTTTTTGCGTTAGTAACTTGCAATCAGTAATTTACGTATGGACTATACCTACACCATAATAGACTCGGATGCAACTTCAAAATTGCAGTTACAGCTCTATCTTCAAGAGTATGGAGATTTTGTATGTGCCTCTACGGCCAAGGATTCCTCTGAAGGTTTAAATACAATTTTAAAGTTTACTCCGGACATCGTTCTTATCAACCTTAATGAGACCGATGGGATGTCACATTTTCAAATGGTTACGGAATTGAACCAATATATGCCAACATTACCTATAATCATTGGTTTCTCCACATCGAAAAAATATGCTTTCAATGCCATTAAAAGTGGTTTTTTTGATTATTGGATTCTACCCCATAATGAGTTCGACATTAGAAAGACCGTTATGCGTCTTCGCAAGTTATCTACAAAACAACAATTCCCATCCACAATTTGTTTAAAATCATATAACGATTACCGCTATTTAGATACCAATGAAATTCTGTATCTAAAATCAGATAACAATACCACAGATTTCTTTATGAAAGATGGGAACGTGGTCAGTGCTTTTAAAACATTAAAATCTTTTGAAGATCGCCTACCCGAAAGTTTTATTCGCGTCCACCAGAGTTATATTTTGAACAGTAGGTACGTATCACGTATCAACTATGGCAAATCCATGTGTACACTTAAAAGTATGGGCAAGGAGGAATTGCCATTTTCCAAGACCTATAAGGACAAGGTAGACTCCTTAAAAGAAATGCTCTCCAAAACGGCGTTAAAATCCGTTAATTAACAAAATTCTTACAGTTTCCAATATAATTCTCGCAGAACAACTATAAATACTAAAATAGTTGTTCCACTGGAGCTCACCCCTTAGGCTCTAAATATCTTGCAGCCATATTTAACTCCTAAACTAAAATACATACAGTTATGAAAAAAACATTACGCTTATTTGCTATCGCCGTTATGACTCTTGGAATCTATTCTTGTGAAACTGAAACTGATGTTCAAGAAACTGAAAGTTTGTTTGAGACTTTGGAGGTTGAAATACAAGGTACGGACGGTGAGATTTCTCCCAACGATGATAGAGGAAATTAATAAATCTTATATCAGTTTACATTATAGAATATATTTTAATAAGTATAAAATCAAAAAAGCCCCAAACCAAATTGGTTTAGGGCTTTTTTATTACCTTGTATTAAAAGAAAGAACTCTAGCTACCTCAGATGAGATTTAAAAGAATATATCAAGTTGTTTTATTGTTTTATCTGGTTAATAGTTGCACGGAATTGAATAAGCATACTAATACAGATATAGCCAGTATAAATGCAGATACTGAAAGTTTAATCAAAATTGTAAAAGATAGTACGCATTTACCAATTTCAGAGAAGAAGAAAATGTTACAAGATGCTGAATATGAAATTGCCAATATTTCTAATGACACAGTACAATTAAAATACCTTTCCGAAGTATCATTAATCTATAAAAACCTTAAAGACTCTTTAAAGTTTAGGCAAATTAATCAAAAGGTACTGGAAGCATCTGAGGCAAAGAAAATTTATACAACACTTGGAAATTCCCATTGGGATTTGGCGTCTTTTTATAAGTCCTACGGTTTATTGGATAGTGCTTACTTTCACTACAGAACTGCTTATAAAAGCTTTAACAAGTTGCCCTATAGTCCTGAATCTAGTTCAACCAAGGGAAGAATGTTGTATAGTATGGGTCAAATCCAAGATTCATTTAAGGATTATTTGGGAGCAGAAACCAGTATAACATCAGCCCTGACAATTTTTGTCGATTTAGAAGATTACACTAGGATATATAATTGTAACAATATGCTTGGTATTATTGCGAATGGAATGAATAATTATGAAAAAGCCCTAGAATATTATGAAAAAGCAGAAACCAACCTAAAAAAAATCAAATCTTCCAATAGGTTTGCATATTTATTATATAATAAAAATAACATTGCCAGTGCCTATTTGAGAAGTGAAAATTATGAAAAAGCTAAAACCGCATATACCCAATTACTCAAAGACGAAAATCTAAATTCAGAACCTCAAACGAAGTCCCTTGTTCTTGTAGGCAAGGCATATTCAATATTTAAAAGTGAAAATGACTTTTCCGAAGCGAAATCATTACTCGATAATGCAATACAATTAAATGACAGCCTAGGTTTTTCATCAATCCAAGCGAGAACGAAACAGTATTATGCTGAATTATTGGCGGCGGAAGGAGATACTATAAATGCCACAAAGTACGCCAAAGAGTCAAAAGACATTGCACAGCTTACAAGCAATAACGACAGATACCTAGAAGTACTTAAGATATTGACCAAATTGGACAGTAAAAATGCGGTCGCCTATTCCGATGAGTATTACAAACTTAGCGAAAAGATAAAAGACGAGGAACGTGTAATTAGAGACAAGTTCGCAAGAATACGATTGGAAACCGATGAAGTTATCCAAAAAAATGAGGTATTGTCCCGTCAAAAGCAAATATGGATAGGTGTTGTAATTTCACTTTTACTTTTTGGAGCTGCCGTATTCACTATTATCTTACAACGTATCAACAATAATAAACTCAAATTTCAGCAGAAACAACAGGAGAGCAATCAAGAAATCTATAATCTTATGCTTTCACAACAAGGAAAATTCGAAGAAGGAAAACAATTGGAACAAAAACGTATATCTGAAGAGCTACACGACGGAATTCTAGGTCAAATGCTGGGAGTAAGGTTGATTCTTAGTGGATTAAATGAAAAAAATGATGAAGCTTCAGTATTACAACGTGCAGAACTGATAGAAAAATTACGAGATTCGGAAGAAGAAATAAGGACTATTTCACATGAGCTGAGTAACGCTTCTTATCAAAAATTTTATAACTTTATTGTATCTCTGGAAGACATGATAAACACGATAAGTCAATCTTCAGGGATTTCTTGTTCTTTTACATATGATGATAATGTGGATTGGGATGATTTGGAAGGTGATATAAAAATAAACGCCTATAGAATTGTACAGGAATCGCTTCAAAATTGTGTAAAACATGCAAAATGTGAAAATGTTGAAATCATTTTCGATCTAGAGGGCGAACACTTAAAATTGATGGTAAAAGATGATGGAGTTGGTTTTGATTTAAGTAAAGGGAAGCGTGGTATCGGTTTGAGGAACATTACATCAAGAGTCAAAAAAGTAGAAGGTAAATTAGATATTAAGACCAAAAAGAATGAAGGAACGACTATAATCGTACTTTTGCCAAATAATTATATTCAACAGGAAAACCCAGAAGATATTCTAGGCAGCGCTCAAATAATATAGACGTAATTTCAACTTAAACGCGATAGCAATGAAAACACTTCGCATATTAGCCATTGACGATCATGAAATGACAATGCTCGGATACAAATTTATCCTTGAACGTATTGTTTTTGAAGGACATAGCATAATTGTAGATACGGCCAACACCTACGAAATGGGCAGAAAGCTAATCGAAGATTCCGTAAACTCCTTTAAATACGATATTCTATTTCTTGATGTTCAGCTTTTTCCTCCCAATGAAGATCAACCGCATACAGGTGAAGATTTGGGCGTTTTGGCACGCAGGCTGGTACCAGAGACAAAGATTGCGTTTATGTCTTCTTTCAGCGACAATTACAGAATAAACAGTATTTTAAAATCCGTTGACCCAGATGGATATTTAGTTAAAACGGATATAGACCCAAAAACCTTGGAGGATGCAGTCAAGACAATTACATTAAACCCTCCCTACTACTCCTCTAAAGCACTTTCTGCCATTAGAAAAAAAATGACCAATGATATTAGTTTGGACGAAAAGGATAAAAAAATATTGTACCATCTATCCATCGGCACCAAAAACAAGGATTTAGAAAATCATATTAGATTATCACCCTCATCCATAGAGAACAGAAAACGCCATTTAAAGTCACTTTTTGGCACCGAAAATGAGAATGATCTAGCTCTAATACTTGCTGCAAAAAACAGGGGCTTTATATAGTTTACAGCTATCGTACTAATGGTATCTTACAGTTTTTGGACTCTTTTTTGTTAGTTTTTTCTTCATAAAAGCTAAAAATTATGGAAAAACCCCAGAATTTTTAAGGTTTTCCTTCAATCCAAAAAAAAAGATTCGCTTTAACTTTGATTTAGTTCAAAGCTGAAAAATACTGACTATGCCATTCCAAAAAAAAGCTGCCTCTAATTTTAATGCCCGACGGGTCAGGACTTTTGAGTCTGTCGAAGGGTTGGACGATTTTGTCAAAGTCCTTGAAAAAGATTTTTTTGCCAATGCCAGGGTGAAATGTCAATACCACGCAGATAAAGAAAAAACAAGTTTAATTTTTGACCTCTACTGCAATTTTGGATTAACCGAGACCCTCCATAATTTTAATAATGGTACTTGGGGAGGTTTTTCTGTAGACAAAAAAGATACTGCTATTTCATCTTCTTTTGATACTGCCTTTAACAACCTAAGTATAGCTAATAACAACGAAATAGATATTGCAGAAATCTCACTGCATTTTAGGGACACTTCTATTATTATCGCGAAAATCTATCAATACAGTATCCCAGAGAAACTTGGCGAGATTATCTCCAAAGTAAGTGAACATTTTGTTCACTTTACCAAGGGTCTTACTGATATGCCTTATGAAATTTTTGTTCCCGTTTTCGAGGATAAAATGAAAAGTACTTTTGAATTGGATAAAAATTACTTTGACTACTGGGGTCTTTATTTTGAAAATGACAAACAACACGATGTTGTTATCTACAGTCTTAAATCCAAGCAATTATTGCATAAGGAAGATTTCTTCTTTTTAGATTGATTTTTTTGAAATTTATATTTCTAAAACCAGCCGGACACACAAAACAAGTATAATTTCATATACTCCCTACCCATTGAACAATGGACGGGATTTCATAAGGTCATTTACCTTCTGCTTCGTCTGCAAAAGATTCGTTTGATCTTCTGCATTCGTAATTACATCATCTATAAGACTTACTATAGTTTCCATATCAGGCTCTTTTAGTCCGCGCGTGGTTATAGCTGGAGTTCCAAATCGGATACCAGATGTAATAAAGGGCGATTGATCATCAAACGGCACCATATTTTTATTCGCGGTAATTGCCGCAAGTTCCAAAGCCCTTTCCGCATCTTTGCCCGTAATTTTTTTATTCCGAAGATCGATCAACATCATGTGGTTGTCCGTTCCACCAGAGATAACTTTGTAATCTCTTTCCATAAAAGCTTTGGCCATGGCTTCGGCATTTTTTTTAACCTGTAATGTATAATGCAAAAAGTCATCAGAAAGTGCTTCTCCGAAGGCAATTGCCTTAGCAGCAATAATATGTTCCAAAGGCCCACCTTGATTTCCCGGAAATACCGCCAAGTCCAACAACCCGGACATCTTGCGTAGGTTTCCATTTTTTAGCCTTATACCAAATGGGTTTTCAAAATTTTCTCCCATCAATATCAATCCGCCCCTAGGTCCCCTTAATGTTTTATGGGTAGTGGTCGTAACGATATGACAATGCGGGATAGGATCATTTAAAATACCCTTTGCAATCAATCCGGAAGGATGTGAAATGTCCGCTAGTAAGATTGCATCCACACTATCCGCTATTTGCCTAAATCTTTTAAAATCCATATCGCGGGAATATGCAGAGGCACCCGCAATAATCATTTTAGGCTTTTCTTTGGTTGCAATCTCTTGAATCCTATCATAATTCAATGTTCCAGTTTCCTCATCTACCCCATAAAAGACAGGACGATATAGCCTTCCAGAAAAATTTACTGGTGATCCATGGGTCAAGTGACCACCATGAGATAGATCAAAGCCCAAAATTGTATCACCTGGCTTTAAACAGGCATGATAGACCGCAGCGTTCGCTTGAGAACCCGAATGAGGCTGGACATTTGCATAAACTGCTCCAAAGAGGCTCTTTGCTCGTTCTATAGCAAGTGTTTCAACTTCATCGACTACTTCACAACCACCATAATAACGTTTTCCAGGATAACCTTCAGCGTACTTATTCGTCAGAACCGAACCTGCAGCCTCCATAACCTGGGGGCTAGTAAAGTTTTCGGATGCTATAAGTTCCAATCCCTCTATCTGACGTTCTTTTTCTTGTGCTATAAGTTCAAAAATCTCTTGGTCTCTTTGCATTTGCCTCTATTTTAAGAAGTGGTAAAATTACGAATACAATACCTAACTAAATCGAAAAAAATTGTTGGAGAAATTGATTTTATCAAACAACAATTAACAATGAAGAATACATTTCAAACTATAACGGATAATGCATATTAAAATGTATTTTACCGATAGTATACTACCGTTTATCCTTTTTCGTTAACATATTATGGCTTTTTGGCACGGCTGTTGAAAACCATACAATAACCCATTAAACCAAAAACCATGAAAAAAATACTACTTATTAGCACGTTTACATTGCTTGCAGCCTGCGGCGGTGTAAAGAAGACCCAAAAGAATTTAAACAGTGGAGATTATGGTGCCGCTATAGAAACAGCTATAAAAAACTTAACGACTAACAAAAATAAAAAGGGGCATCAACCATTTATTCTTTTGTTAGAGGATGCTTTTGCAAAAAATATTGAGCGAGAAGAGGAGCAAATTGCTTTTCTACAAAAAGACGGCAACCCTGCCAACCTTGAAGCTATCTACAATAAATATTTGCAATTGAAACAAGTACAACAAAGAGTAAGACCTCTGTTACCACTATTTATAAAAGATCAAGGTAGAGAAGCTTCTTTTCAATTCATTAATTACGATGCACGCATTCTGAGCACCAAAGACAAATTATCAGAACATTTGTATGCCAGTGCCTCTACCCTTTTAGGTAATGCAACCAACAAGCAAGACTATAGAACGGCCTATAATGAGTTAAAATATTTAGAGGACATCAATCCCAACTATAGGGAAACAGTCTCTAAAATGAACGAGGCCTATAGAAAAGGGCTGGAATATGTGCGGGTCGATATAAATAACGATACCGAGCAAATAATTCCAGAGCGATTAGAGCAGGAATTATTGGATTTCAACACTTTTGGTATTGATGATTTTTGGACGGAATATCATTCCAACCCGCTTTCAAATATAAAATATGACTACGCTTTGAATCTCAACTTCATGGAAATAAATATATCTCCAGAACAAGTGAATGAGAAACAAATCATAAAGGAAAAGCAGATTAAAGATGGTTTCGAATACTTGTTGGACCAAAAAGGAAATGCGGTAAAAGACAGTTTAGGAAACCGAATAAAAGTAGATAAGTTCCGAACGGTAAAATGTAATTTTTACCAATTCACCCAATTTAAGGCGGCCCAAATTGGAGCTAAAGTCAGTTTTACCGACTTGGCCAGTGGTCAGGAAATAAATTCGTATCCGCTATCCAGCGAGTTCATTTTTGAGAACATCTACGCAAATTACAAAGGAGACAAAAGAGCCTTGGATACTGATTTGATTCCACTTCTAGAAATTAGGGCCATTGCATTTCCCAGTAACGAACAAATGGTATACGATGCTGGCGAAGACCTCAAACAGCGGCTGAAGGCTATTATTAGCCGAAATCAGTTCAACTAAGCGTCTAGCGTCTAGCGTCTAGCGTCTAGCGTCTAGCGTCTAGCGTCTAGCGTCTAGCGTCTAGCAAAAAAACAAAATTGCGAGTATGGTTCTAAACGAATTGTGCTAAGTCAGTATCTGTAATTGCGCCATGTGATGTATGAAAGCACACCTCACCATTTTTAACAATCAATAGTTGAGGTGATTGGTGCATCACCTGAAACTTGGATGCAACTTCATTGGATACATCACGATGCGCATGCAAATCCAGAAAATAAAGGTCAACTTTATCATCTAACGCATAAGAATCAGTGAACATGTTCAACACCATTCTGCTAATACCACAAGTAGTGGAATGCTTGAAAATAAGTTGAGGAATCTCTTTGGATTTTGTTTCAATGTCATTCAGTTGTTCAACGGATACTAAAGGTATCCAGGGAATCTTTTTATCCTGCTTTACCGACTCTTCTTTCTTTCCAAATACACTTCCAAATATTCCCATGATACAAATTTACTAGTTAAGTCGAATAAGTACAAAAACTTTACAAAACTGACGAAATGTCTCTTCATTGTAGGTTTTTAGCGACATTTTGACTGTTTTTGATAATGGTAAGATTGTTGAACAGTTAGAAGAAAACGTAAGAAAATGAACTTTAACAATTTCACTATAAAATCACAGGAAGCCATACAGCAAGCACAACAGATTGCTCAAGGACTTGGACATCAACAAATAGAAAATGAGCATCTTTTTAAGGCCATGGCCGAGGTCGATGAAAATGTTCTACCATTCATTTTAAAAAAACTGAACGTCAACATATCGTTGATCAATGAAATTTTGGAAAAAGAACTTGAAAGTTTCCCCAAAGTATCGGGAGGCGACATCATGCTTTCGAACAGTGCTGGAAAATCATTGAACGAAGCCAGTATCATTGCAAAAAAAGAAGGGGATGAATATGTCTCTATCGAACATATTTTATTGGCGATTTTTAAGTCCAAAAGTAAAATCGCCCAAATTTTGAAAGATCAGGGCGTTACCGAAAAAGACTTGAAGGCTGCTATCCAAGAATTAAGAAAGGGAGGGAAAGTAACTTCACAAAGTGCTGAGGACACCTATAATTCTTTGGATAAATATGCTAAAAACCTAAATCAACTTGCAGATAGTGGTAAGCTAGACCCTGTTATAGGCAGAGACGAAGAAATACGCAGGGTTTTACAAATTCTTTCAAGGAGAACAAAGAATAATCCCATGCTGGTAGGAGAACCCGGTGTTGGTAAAACTGCCATAGCGGAAGGTTTGGCACATAGAATCGTACAAGGCGATATTCCAGAAAATCTAAAGGATAAAAATATTTACTCTTTGGATATGGGCGCGCTAATAGCCGGCGCCAAATACAAAGGGGAGTTTGAGGAAAGACTTAAATCGGTTATCAAAGAAGTAACCTCTTCAGACGGGGATATTGTTCTTTTTATTGATGAGATACACACGCTTGTAGGTGCTGGTGGAGGCCAAGGAGCCATGGATGCCGCTAACATTTTAAAACCTGCTTTGGCAAGAGGCGAGCTAAGAGCCATTGGAGCAACCACACTTGACGAGTATCAAAAATATTTTGAGAAAGATAAAGCCTTGGAACGAAGGTTTCAAAAAGTGGTAATCGATGAACCAGATACGGAAAGTGCCATATCCATTTTACGTGGAATAAAGGAAAAATATGAGGCACATCATAAAGTCCGTATCAAGGATGAAGCGGTAATTTCGGCCGTAGAGCTTTCACAACGTTATATTACCAACCGTTTTCTACCGGATAAAGCTATTGATCTAATGGACGAAGCCGCATCAAAATTAAGGATGGAAATCAATTCCAAACCGGAGGAACTGGATGTACTCGATAGGCGGATCATGCAATTGGAAATAGAAATTGAAGCCATTAAACGTGAAAATGATAAAGTAAAGCTTCAAAGCCTAAATTTAGAACTTGCCAACCTAAAAGAAGAACGCAACGAGATTTTTGCCAAATGGGAAAGCGAGAAAACCGTGGTGGACAATATTCAAAAAACGAAACAAGATATTGAAAACTTTAAATTGGAGGCCGAGCGTGCAGAGCGTAATGGAGATTACGGAAAAGTAGCTGAACTACGCTACGGAAAAATAAAGGAATCCCAAGAAAATCTTGAAAAGTTACAGGACGAACTGGCCAGTCAACAAAGTGCGGGCACACTTATTAAAGAAGAGGTTACCAACGAAGATATTGCCGAAGTAGTTGCTAAATGGACGGGGATTCCTGTCACAAAAATGATGCAAAGTGAGCGTGAGAAGCTTTTACAATTGGAAGATGTGCTGCATAAGCGGGTCGTAGGGCAAGAAGAGGCTATTGTTGCCGTATCCGATGCCATAAGACGAAGTAGAGCTGGTTTGCAGGACGCTAAAAAGCCCATTGGTTCATTCTTGTTTCTTGGGAATACCGGTGTTGGAAAAACTGAACTGGCAAAGACACTTGCCGCCTATCTGTTCGATGATGAAAATGCCATTACAAGAATAGACATGAGCGAATATCAAGAAAGGCACTCGGTGAGCAGATTGGTCGGGGCTCCTCCAGGATATGTTGGCTATGATGAAGGTGGCCAACTGACCGAGGCTGTTCGGAGAAGACCGTATTCGGTAGTGCTCTTGGATGAAATTGAAAAAGCACATCCTGACACGTTCAACATTCTGCTTCAAGTCTTGGACGAAGGAAGGTTAACGGACAATAAAGGTCGTGTAGCCGATTTCAAGAACTCGATTATCATTATGACAAGTAATATGGGGAGTCAAATTATTCAGGAAAAGTTTGAAAATGTCATCGATGTAGAAAGCGCTACGAGTGCTGCAAGAATCGAGGTTATGGGATTATTGCGAAAAACTATTCGCCCCGAGTTTTTAAACAGAATAGATGATATCATCATGTTTACACCTTTGGATAAATCCAACATCAAGGAAATTGTAAGACTACAGTTGGAACAGTTGAAAAAAATGATTTCCAAACAACATATTACCATGGATGCCACGGAGGAAGCAATAGATTACTTGGCCAAAAAAGGGTACGAGCCTCAATTTGGCGCAAGACCAGTAAAACGGCTGATACAAAAGGAAGTACTCAATAAACTATCTAAAGAACTTCTTGCAGGAAATATAAGATCAGAAAGTATAGTTCTTCTGGATTCTTTTGATGACCAATTAGTGTTTAGAAATCAGAATGAGCTAGTCGAATAATTTAGTTTTTGAACAGTTAAGCCCTTATTTTGTTAAAAGTAAGGGCTTTTCCTTTTTAAAAATACCATACAGTATATCTTTTTTATATCTTAGCTATGGCCAAACCTAGCCCAGATACCATGTCCAAAAAAGCAGAAAGAACCACGGCATACATCATAGAGACCGTAGCACCTATTTTTAACAAATTTGGGTACGTTGGTACTAGTATGAGCGATCTTACCGAAGCCACAGGCCTTACCAAAGGTGCTATTTATGGGAATTTTGAAAATAAAGAAGCACTTGCACTATCAGCTTTTGAGTACAATAGAAATCATCTTTTGGAAATACTCGATGAAAAATTGAACATAGAAGGTAGTGCTCTGGAAAAAATCTTTTCACTTTTACGTTTTTATCGTCAGTATGATGTTTTTACACTGCCATTTGGTGGATGCACCATCCTTAATGTAGGGGTCGATGCGCAAAACAACAATAGTCTCCTCGCTGCAGCGGTAAAGGAAACCATAAGAGAAATTGAGGGGAAAATAGCATTGGTATTGGAAAATGGAGTAAAAAATGGAGAGATCCACTTACCGGTTCCTCCGCTTCAATTTTCTAAACAACTGTTTACAATGATACAGGGGGCAGTTGCGATGTCCACTATGACAAGAGACAGAAAATACCTGGTAAACACTATTGCCTATTTAGAGCATTTAGTGCAAAAGGAAATAAAGAAATAATCATGTTTTACATGAGCCTTCTTTAAGAAAATAAAGAAGATATTAAAACCATAAACTATGAAGACAATCAAATATTTGATTGCTATTACAGTACTACTAATAGGATTCGCAAGTTGCGATACCTCAGAAAAAGATACAGGAGAAGCTACCGAACCTGTAATCTCAACCTATTATTTCATACGGCATTCCGAGAAAGATAGAACAGACCCAGAAAATAAAAATCCAGAACTGAATCAAGATGGATTGGGAAGGGCGATACGATGGGCCGAGGTTTTTGATCCAATACAAATAGACGCCATATACTCAACCAATCTGCTAAGAACGGAAATGACCGCTGCACCCACATCGGTAAAAAAAGATATTGAAATCAAGTATTACGACCCTTCCACTCTCGAAATCAACGCATTTAAAAGTTCTAATGAAGGACTCAATGTTTTAGTAGTAGGTCATAGCAATACGACTCCAGATTTTGTAAACAAAATGCTAGGCTCCGAAAAATATAATCAAATGGAAGATGATGATAATAGCAGTCTGTTTATCGTCAGAATTATTGATAGTGTAGCTACAGATATCCGATTAAAAATGGATTAGTTCGGAGTCACTTCCAACTCCAAAATCTCTATTTTAGAAAGCAATTCCAGTTCACCTTTTTCAAACAACTGCGCGATATCAAGGATGGATGTCTCTTTTGATTTGGACTTAAAGTTGTTGTAATCCACAAAACGGATTCCGTTAACATAACGCTCATTGTAAGCTTCCCTAAAACGTTGCCCTCCGCCATTTACATGAAAATCGTATGCTAAATAGCTTGGCTTGAATGTTTTTTTATTGAACCAGTACACATAAACGTCATCAAAATCGTCCCCCCCGCCGTTTTGGGCAAATGTGACCTTAACTTTGTAATGGTTTTTACCTTTTATGATTTCTTCCCCAAGAAGCTCTTTTTTTACAGCCTTGTCATTTAAACCAAAAGGTAATCGAGTAAAATAGTGTACAGAGTTAACAGAATTTGAATACCGATTTGCTATAGAATCCGATAGACTAACTAAAGTATCGTTTACGTATCGTTTGAAACTAGAAGTAGTCTTCACATCTGTAATTGTTATTGAATCTAGAAAAGAAATGCGTTTCAACACTTTTTCTCCGTTCGAGCTTTCAGAAATGTATTGTCTGTTTCTGAAGAAAAATGAAGTATTATGATTAATATAGTGCTTGCCACCACTATCCAAGATGGACTTATCCACTATCTCTTGAACTGTGAGGCTAGTCTTGGGCTTCTCCTTACAAGCCAAGGCTAAAAGCACTAAAGTCGACACAAAAAATCTTTTCATCTGGTTGGTTTTTCTATATAATCGTAAAATCAAGCACAACATTACAATTTTCTTTTAATAAGAGTTCCTATTTTTGCCCATGATGCAGAAAAACATCAACATAAAAAATAAGCGAGCTAGGTTCGATTATGAAATTCTGGACACTTTTACAGCAGGGATTATGCTAGGTGGTACGGAAATAAAATCCATTCGCTTGGGCAAAGCTTCAGTTTCTCAAAGCTTCTGCGAGTTCAATGAAAAAGGAGAGCTTTTTGTCATCAATATGCAGATAGATGAATATAGCCACGGTGGTTATTATAACCATAAACCCAAGGCCGAACGTAAATTACTCTTGAACAAAAGAGAACTAAAGAAGCTTAGAAAAGAAGTCACTACATCCGGACTTACTATAATCCCACTTAACCTTTTCATTAACGATAAGGGCTTGGCCAAGGTAAATATAGGTCTGGCCAAGGGTAAAAAGCTTTACGACAAGCGTGAAACCATTAAGGACAGGGACAACAAAAGAGATTTATCCAGAATAAAAAAGAGCTTCAATAACTAAGAACGATTTAGTTTTTGTTTTCTAAAAGCGGTACAAATCGAAAAGAACCCAATTCCTGTTTTTCAAATTCTTTTTCAGATTTTCGAGTATAAAGGGTCATTATTTGTTCTTCAATTCCTACCGGAATCACTAAACGTCCGTCTACTTTCAGTTGTGACAGCAACGCTTTTGGTACTTCAGGAGCTCCTGCGGTAACAATGATTCCGTTAAAGGGTGCCTCTTGAGGCAAGCCTTTATAACCATCACCAAAAATGACCTTTCGTGGTCGATAACCCATTTTAGAAAAGAACAATTTGGTTTTCTTGAAAAGTTCCTGTTGTCGTTCAATAGTAAAAACCTTTGCCCGAAGATGAAGTAATACCGCGGTTTGATAGCCACTTCCCGTTCCTATTTCCAGAATGGAATCGTTTGGTTTAATTTGTAACAACTCTGTTTGAAATGCCACTGTATACGGCTGGGAAATTGTCTGTTCGGCACCAATTGGAAAAGCTTTATCCTGGTACGCATGGTCCTCAAAACCACTATCCAAAAAAAGGTGACGTGGTATGGTTTTTATAGCTTCTAGAACTTTTGGATCCTGTATTCCTTTGGCAGACAATACTTCTGCCAACTTATTGCGCATACCCCTATGCTTTAATGTATCCTTCATGTTTTTGGTCTGGTACACGAATTTAAAAAGTTCTCCACTAATTTTATGGATAGTTGGGCTCTTATTTTTATGGAAGAGTGACGGCATATCCTTATTTTTGACAAAAACAGCAGGTATGTTAAAAGTTGGTGTTCTCGGTGCAGGACATTTGGGTAAGATTCACCTTAGGCTCTTAAATGAATCCGATAAATATGAACTTGTTGGTTTTCATGACCCGGATGAAATCAATGCCAAAAAAGTAGCCGATGAGTTTGGATACACCTATTTTGAAAACATCAACACACTGATCGATGCTGTCGAGGTAATTGATATTGTCACCCCTACCCTTTCCCATTTTGAATGTGCAAAAAAGGCCATAGAAAAGGGAAGGCATATTTTTATCGAAAAACCTATTACAAATACATTAGAAGAAGCTGAAGAACTTCTGAAGCTCACCGAACAGCATTCCGTAATGGGACAGGTAGGCCATGTAGAGCGTTTTAATCCCGCATTTTTAGCCGTAAAGGACAAGATTGAAAACCCAATGTTCATTGAAACCCATCGGTTGGCAGAATTCAATCCCAGAGGAACCGATGTTCCGGTAGTACTGGACTTAATGATTCACGATATTGATGCTATTTTGAGCGTTGTAAACTCCGAAGTAAAACAAATCAATGCAAGCGGAGTTTCCGTAATCAGTAAATCGCCGGATATTGCCAATGCACGAATTGAATTTGAAAATGGCTGTGTTGCCAATCTGACATCCAGTAGGATTTCTTTGAAAAATATGCGTAAATCACGCTTCTTTCAACGGGATGCTTACATTTCCGTAGACTTTTTGGAAAAGAAGGTCGAAGTGGTAAAAATGAAAGATGCACCCGAGAAACCAGGTGATTTTGATATGGTACTACAAAATGCCGAAGGAGAAAAAAAGCAGATTTATTTTGAAAATCCAGATGTTGAACCCAACAATGCCATTAAGGACGAACTGGAAACTTTTGCAGATGCCATAAACAACAGTACCGAACCTGTTGTAACCCTAAAAGACGGAACTCGGGCGTTGCAAGTAGCCCTACAAATCATAGAATCGTTTAAAAAATAATTTACAATCTGTTTGATTGTCATCCTGAGCCTGTCGAAGGAAATCAAGAATGACATAATCCCAAAATAGAAAATGAAAAAAATAGCAGTTATTGGTGCGGGTACCATGGGAAATGGAATCGCCCACGTTTTTGCCCAAAATGGATTCCAAGTACATCTTATTGATATTGCACAACCTTCCTTGGATAAGGGATTGGCAACGATCACCAAAAACCTGGACCGTATGGTTGCCAAAACATCCATTACAGAACAGGACAAAGAAAATACATTGGGAAACATTTCAACCTTCACGGATTTAAAGGAAGGTGTTGCCGAGACTAATTTGGTTGTAGAAGCGGCCACAGAAAATCTAAATATCAAGCTTCAGATTTTTAAGGATTTAGATGCAATTTGTGACGAAGCAACAATCCTTGCCACAAATACTTCTTCCATTTCGATTACCCAGATTGCCGCTGTAACGCAACGACCCGACAAAGTCATTGGAATGCATTTTATGAATCCGGTACCAATCATGAAGTTGGTTGAAATCATTAGAGGTTATAGCACTTCAAATGAAGTGACGGAAACTATTATGAAACTATCCTCCGATTTGGGCAAAACCCCAACAGAGGTTAACGATTATCCCGGTTTTGTTGCCAATAGAATCCTTATGCCCATGATCAACGAAGCCATTGAAACGCTATATAATGGTGTAGCGGGAGTACAGGAAATCGACACTGTAATGAAACTGGGTATGGCACACCCCATGGGGCCATTGCAACTAGCAGATTTTATTGGATTGGATGTATGTCTATCCATTCTTAATGTGATGTACGATGGTTTTAAGAATCCCAAGTATGCGCCATGTCCCCTATTGGTCAATATGGTTATGGCAGGAAAATTGGGTGTTAAATCTGGTGAAGGATTTTACGATTACGCAGCGTCAAGAAAAGCAGAAAAGGTAGCTGCTCAATTCAGTTAAACGCCTATGGCCCTCATAAAACCCTTCAAGGCCATACGCCCTGCAGAGGACAAAGTTTCCTTTGTAGCCTCAAAATCATATGAAGAATATCCAAAGGAAGAGTTGAATGCCGTACTTAAGTATAATCCTTTCTCTTTTTTACATATCATAAATCCAGGATTCAAGTTTGATAAAAATATTACTGGCGAAGAGCGTTTCAAACTGGTCCATAATAGGTACTTGGAGTTTTTGGAGGACGATACCTTTATAAAGGACGAAGAAGCCTGCTTTTACCTCTATCAAATCACAAAGCGAAATTTTAAGACGCTCGGTTTCTTTTGCGCCTGCAGTATTGTAGATTATCAAAAGGATATCATCAGAAAACATGAAGATACCATTCAACAAAGAGAAGAGCTTTTTGCTGACTATTTAAACACCGTAGGTTTTAATGCGGAACCAGTGCTAATGACCTACGCAGATGATGCGTCCATAAAGGCAGTTTTAGAGCATGAGTCCAAAAAGGACCCACACTATAATTTTACGACTAGGGACAAAATCAATCATAAACTTTGGAAAATAGATACCATCGAGACAATTGAAAAACTCAAAGCCGCATTTAAGGGCATAGATGCGCTCTACATTGCAGATGGACATCATAGAAGTGCATCCTCGAATCTTTTGGCAGAGAAGATGAAAGCCAAAAACACATCGCATACAGGCGAAGAGGCCTATAATTTTTTTATGACCTACCTAATCCCTGAATCTGAAATCAGGATTTATGAATTCAATAGGATGGTGCGAGATTTGAACGGCCTTTCAAAAAACGAGTTTTTGATTAAGCTGGACACTTATTTCCGAATTGAAAAAAAGCAAGATGGATTGTACAGACCAACGCAAAAGCATCATTTTAGCATGTACTTGGATGGCGAGTTCTATTCATTGTATCTTAGAAAGACCGTATATGAATTTACCGATTCTTTAAGTGAATTGGATACACAAATACTGTTTAAAACTATTCTGGAACCTATTTTGGGCATATCCGACCTAAGAAACGACAAACGGATATCCTATGGTTTTGGAAAACATAATGTCATTAAAATGAAGGACAGTATAGATGCTGGAGAATATGCTGTTGGTTTTAGTCTAGTGCCCATCAATATAGATGAGGTCAAGGCGATTGCCGATGAAGGTTTGGTAATGCCCCCAAAAAGTACCTACATAGAACCTAAACTACGCAGCGGTATGGCAATTTATGAGCTTTAATACTTTGAAAATCAAAAATATGTCGATTAAAGATAATCTTACAGCAATCAAAAAAAAGCTTCCAGAACATGTTACGCTCGTAGCCGTTTCAAAAACGAAGCCAAATGAGAATCTGTTGGAAGCCTATGAAGCTGGTCAACGCATTTTTGGTGAGAACAAAATCCAGGAAATGACCCAAAAATGGGAAACGTTGCCCAAGGATATCGAATGGCATATGATAGGTCATGTGCAACGCAACAAGGTAAAGTATATGGCCGAATATGTATCGCTGGTACACGGGGTCGATAGTTTCCGCTTGCTCAAGGAAATTGACAAGCAAGCAAAAAAATACGATAGGGTCATTTCGTGCCTGCTACAGATGCATATTGCAGAGGAAGAGACCAAATTTGGGCTAGACGAAACAGAATTAGAGGATATTCTCAGTGCCGATGAGTTCAAATCCATGGAAAATATTAAAGTTGTTGGACTTATGGGAATGGCCACATTTACAGAAAGTGAAGAGCAGGTAAAAAAAGAGTTTGCATACTTAAAATCCGTTTTTGACGAACTAAAAGAAAAACTACCTAACATCAACATTCTTTCTATGGGTATGAGTGGAGACTATCCCATTGCTATTGAGGAGGGTAGCACTATGGTGCGAATTGGAAGTAGTATCTTTGGCGCACGCAATTATTTATAATCCATATTCTAATAATTTTCATGTACGCAATACTCGATATTGAAAGCACAGGAGGAAAATACAATGAGGAAGGCATCATGGAAATTGCTATCCATAGGTTTGATGGACACAAGGTCGTGGATAAGTTTATGGGATTGATCAATCCAGAGCGAGAAATTCAACCTTTCGTTGTTAAGCTTACAGGAATCAATAATAAGATGCTAAAATCTGCTCCAAAATTTCATGAAGTAGCAAAACGTATCGTTGAAATTACGGAAGGTGCAGTAATTGTGGCCCATAATGCCCAATTCGATTATAGAATATTGCGCACCGAGTTTAGAAGGCTGGGCTATGATTTTCAAAGAAAGACCCTCTGTACCGTAGATTTATCAAAAAAACTACTTCCCGATGCAGAATCACATAGTTTGGGGAAACTGGTACGCTCCCTCGGAATTCCCATGAGCGACCGTCATAGAGCTAATGGCGACGCCATTGCAACGCTAAAGCTTTTTAAATTATTATTGGATAAAGATTCTGAAAAGACCATCATCAAAGAAGTCATCAGAGAGGAATCCCAAGGGGAACTCTCCCCTACCCAGTTGGATATTGTTTCTGACTTACCATCTGAAACCGGTGTATACTATATGCACGATAAAGACGGTGACATTGTTTTTTTAGCGAAGACCAAGGATATCAAAAAAAGAGTAAACCAACATTTTACAAATGTTGGGCAACTCGCCAGAAAACTCCAAAAATCGACCAAAAAAGTAACTTTTGAGAGAACTGGCAGCGAATTGATAGCCATTCTAAAAGAGTACCAGGAGCTCAGAAAAAACAAGCCCAAACACAATACCCTTACCAAGAAAAAATTGTTTTCCCATGTCCTCAATTTTTCAAAAAACGGGGAAACACTTATCAATCTCGATATTGTAAAAACAAGATTTCAAAAGAAGCAAAATATTGGGTTCAACGGCGTACCATCAGCAAAGAGTTTTTTGAAAAAAGTGAGCGCAGAGTTTAAGCTAGATCCAATTTCATTGGGTTTAGACGTGTCAAATGAACATTTACAAAAAGACTCCTTAGGTGAATACACAAGTAGTGATAATGCAACGGAATTCAATGAAATTGTAAACTCAATCTATCATAAATATAGCCTCTTGGGCAAAAACATGGCATTGTTGGATAAAGGAAGACAAGTAGGTGAAAAAAGTTTTGTCCTCATAAAAAATGGTAAGCTACAAGGATATGGTTATGTAGAGCTTAACCATCAAATCAATAATATTGCTATATTGGAGTCTATAATGACACCAATACTAAACGATGAAAACACTGTGTTTATCATTGAATCTTATTTGAGAAAGAATAACAAAATCAAGGTTTTGGAGCTAATACCAACTACTTGAAAGAACACAAAGTACATTCTGGCTGGAAAAACACGCTGCACGAAATTATCTATGAAGCAGACACGCCTTTAGGTAAGATTTTCGATATTACGCTTTTTGTGCTCATCATACTTAGTGTCTTGCTTGTGATGCTAGAGAGCGTCGATGAAATCGATGAAAAATATCATAGCAGTCTTTTGGTATTGGAATGGGTGATAACGGGCTTCTTTACTTTGGAATACATTGCAAGAATTATTAGCATCCGTAAACCATGGAAGTATATTTTCAGCTTTTTTGGGATTATAGACTTCATATCCACCATCCCCTTATACCTCTCCTATATTTTAGCAGGTTCCCAGGTTTTGATAGCTTTCAGGGCGTTTCGGTTACTTCGTATTTTTAGAATACTGAAGCTTGTAAAATACATCGGTGAAGCATCCCAGCTGCAGTCCGCACTAAAAGCCAGTAGAGCAAAAATAGGCGTGTTTATTTATGTAGTATTGATTCTATCCGTCATCATGGGGACAGTAATGTATCTTATTGAAAGTGATGAAGCAGGTTTCACGAGCATTCCCCGAAGCATTTATTGGACCATAGTTACTTTGACCACGGTAGGTTACGGGGATATTGCACCAGAAACCAATTTAGGGCAATTTTTTGCCACCGTAATCATGATTTTGGGCTATGGCATAATAGCCGTACCCACTGGAATCGTTACTGTCGAGTTTTCCAAGTTCGGTAAAGAAAAAAAGGGCGATAATCTGGTCCATACCAACACACAAGCTTGTCCAGGGTGTGGTGTTGAAGGTCACCGCGATGATGCGACTCATTGTTATAACTGTGGTGAACCGTTATGAGTGGTAAAATATTGATAGCCGTAGTTGGCCCCACCGCAATTGGAAAAACAAGATTAGGTATTACCATTGCTTCTCATTTTAAAACTGAAATCGTATCAGCGGACTCTAGGCAATTTTTTAGAGAAATGAACATTGGCACAGCCGTTCCTTCGCCCGATGAGTTAATGGCCGTACCACATCACTTTATTCAGCATAAAAGTATATTCGAGCCCTATTCCGTAGGTGATTTTGAGCGGGATACGATTGACTTGTTAAAAACACTTTTTCGGAAAAACGATTTTGCTGTCATGGTAGGTGGCAGCGGTCTATATGTAGATGCTGTTATCAAAGGGTTGGATAAATTTCCAGAAGTTGATTCAAAGGTACGCGAGTCACTGCGTTTACAACTAAGACAGAACGGACTGTCTAGTTTGCAAGAAGAATTAAAACAGAAAGACCCCACATATTATGAATCCGTGGATATTGAGAATCCACATAGGGTAATTAGAGCTCTAGAAATTTGCATTACCGCCAATAAGCCATATTCTTCCTTCTTGAATAAAAAAAAGGAGTCAAGAAATTTTAAAACTATATATGTAGGCATTACTGCGGATAGAGAAATCATCTATGAGCGCATCAACCAAAGGGTAGATGCCATGATGGATACAGGATTGTTGGAGGAAGCAAAAAAATTATATCGGGACAAGCATCTTAATGCGTTACAAACTGTAGGGTATCGAGAACTTTTTCAGTATTTTGATGGAAATTTTACGCTGGACTTTGCAATTTCAGAAATTAAAAAAAACACGAGGCGCTTTGCCAAAAGACAACTGACCTGGTTACGGAAAAATGACGACATCCTATGGGTAAATCACGACGAGGCATCAAGCTCTATTTTGGAAAAAGTAACTGCTAAAATCAACGATACATCAAATGGTTGAAGAGAAAAGAGTCTTAATTATTATGGGCGTGAGCGGAACTGGAAAATCCACCATTGGCAATATGCTATCCGAGCATTTAGAAATACCGTTTTTTGATGGTGATGATTTTCATCCGAAGGAAAACGTGGCTAAAATGAGTACCGGTAAGCCCTTGAACGATGATGATAGAAAAGGCTGGTTGCTTACTTTGAACCAATTGGCCAAGAAACAAAAACATAATGGAGCCATTATAGCATGTTCCGCCTTAAAAGAAAAGTATAGAGAATTATTGCGAAATGGGCTGGAAGATATCATGGTATTTATTCATTTAGAAGGCTCATTTGAACTGATAAAATCCAGATTGGAACAACGCAAAGGACATTTTATGCCCTTACAACTTTTACAATCACAATTTGATGCCTTGGAAACACCTTCAAACGCCATAACCGTATCAGTATCAGAGCCTCCTGAAAAAATTTTGCAAAATGTGCTAACCCAGCTTGGAGCATAACTATATAATTGGCAAGTCAAACGTATGCTAAAAAAAACATAAAATATAAATAGGTTCCGATATTTTTCTACTTGCCAGTGTAACAAATTCTTACATTTGGAGACTAACTTTCGACTAATTATTAATTAACAACTCCTAAAATGAAAAAAGTGTACTTTTTGGCTGCATCCATTGTGGCCTTTACAAGTTGCAAAGAAAAACCCAAACCTGCTGAAGAGGTAGAAAAAATCCCCGGTATTGTTCTGGAAAACATGGATACTACGGTAAGTCCAAAAGAAGATTTCTACAATTACGTAAATGGTAATTGGATGAAAAACACCGAAATCCCTGCCGATCGTTCAAGTTGGGGAGGATTTTCTGTTTTAAGAAAGTCTACAGATGCCGATGTGCTTCAAATCATAGCAGAGGCAAAGGAAAGTGGTAAATATGATTCAACTACAGATCAGGCCAAAGCAATGGCGATTTTCGACACAAAACTTGATACCACAGCAAGGGATAAAGCAGGTATTTCACCGCTTCAACCCGCTTTGGATGCCATTGCAGCCATAGAAAGCTTAGAAGATTTACAAACAGTTTTAGCCACTAATTCCACTGTCTCTTCTCCTTTTCTAGGCGTTTCTGTTTTTGCGGATTTGAACAATAGTGCCATGAATGCTGTTTATCTCGGCCCTACTGGATTAGGGTTGCCAGACAGGGACTACTATTTGGACGAAGACGATAAATCCAAAGAAATTCGCGAGGAATACAAAAAACACGTTACCAGAATGCTCCAAATGCTCGGGGACAGTGAAGAAGTTGCTATGGCTGCTTCCGAAAAAATTCTTGAACTGGAAACCATCCTAGCCGAGCCAAGATTGGACAAAGTGGCACGTAGGGATGCAAGAAACCTTAACAACCCTAAGACAGTCGCAGAAGCTGATGCTATGCTCAGCAGTATTGATTTAAGCAAGATGATGAAAGATTTGGGTGCTACCAAAGCGTTTGATACCATTTTGGTAACACAAGTGGAATATACCAAGACTTTGAACAATTTTTTAAAGAATACATCCATCGAAGATCTTAAGACCCTAATGCGTTGGGATACATTCAATAGCTCAGCAGGAAGGTTGACCACAGCTATTGAAAAGGCCAACTGGGAATTTTACAGTAAATACCTACGGGGTTCAGAAGAGCAACGTCCTGCGGACGAGCGTGCATTGGCAACAGTAAACAGAAATGTGGGCGAGGCCTTGGGCCAATTGTATGTAGATGCTAAATTTCCGCCTGAAGCTAAAGCAAAAGCGGAAAAGATGATTGCCAACGTAATCGAAGCATATAAAGAGCGTATAAAAAAACTGGATTGGATGGGAGACACAACCAAACTAAAAGCAATCCAAAAGCTAGATAAATTCACCGTAAAGATTGCTTATCCAGATGATTGGGAAGATTACTCTTCCATGGAAGTATCTGCTGACAAGTCGTATTTTGAAAATATGGTCGCTGTGGACAAATGGCAAACAACGGATAATTTTTCGGATATCGGAGAACCTGTGGACAAAACGGAATGGGGAATGTCACCACAGACCGTAAATGCTTATTTCAACCCGCTTAACAATGAAATTGTTTTCCCAGCTGCGATATTACAACCACCTTTCTACAATTACACGGCTGATGAAGCTGTAAACTATGGTGGAATTGGCGCAGTAATCGGTCACGAAATCTCGCATGCATTCGATGATAGCGGTTCTCGTTTTGATTCTGACGGAAACTTAAAAAACTGGTGGACAGATGAAGATTTAGCTGCGTTTACAGAAAGAGGAAATGCTCTTGCAGCACAATACGACAGCGTTCAAGTATTGCCAGAAGTTCATGTAAATGGAAAATTCACCCTAGGGGAAAATATTGGTGACCTTGGCGGCGTTCTTGGAGCATATGATGGTCTTCAGCGACATTTTGCAGAAAACGGTAGACCAGAAAATATAGATGGTTTTACACCCGAGCAACGATTTTTTATGTCTTGGGCAACTGTTTGGAGAACAAAATCCAGGGACGAAGCTCTACGCACCCAAATAAAGACAGATCCACATTCTCCCGGACAAGTTAGAGCGATTCAACCTTTATTGAACGTTCAAGCATTCTACGATGCATTTGATATCAAAGAAGGTGATGAAATGTATCTTCCAGAAGAAGAGCGAGTAGCTATTTGGTAGTTACTTTCAGAAAGAATTTAAAGGGCACTTATTTAGGTGCCCTTTTTTATGCTCAAAGGTTAAAAAACAGTATTTGACCTTTAAAAAGTGTATTTATAAATTATTCTATATTTGATGCTGGTCGTAGAAATAACCAATCCTAACCATCACACTTGATGATAGCCACTAACTTAGTACTAGCCGTTGTTACCGGAATTGCCCTACTCCTTTTTCTTATTTTACGATTAAGGATAAATGCATTTATGGCATTATTGATCGGCAGTATTACGGTTGGATTAATCGCTGGACTTGATGCCCAAGAAATCATTATGACCATTCAAGATGGGATGGGAAATACTTTGGGATTTGTGGCAACAGTTGTAGGACTTGGTGCTATGTTTGGAGGTATTTTAGAAGCTTCGGGTGGTGCTAAGACCATAGCAGATTTTATGGTCTCCAAATTCGGATTAAAAAAGGCACCGTCAGCCATGGTAATCTCTGGATTTTTAATTGCGATTCCAGTTTTTTTTGATGTTGCCTTCATTATTCTGGTTCCCATGATTTATGCACTACAGCGCAAAACAGGAAAATCTCTTCTGCTCTACGCTATTCCATTACTTGCAGGTCTCGCCATCACACATGCCTTTATCCCTCCTACTCCGGGCCCTATAGCGGTGGCCGATATTATTGGGGCGAACTTGGGCTGGGTAATTCTGGTCGGTTTCCTTGCTGGAATTCCTACTGCACTTGTTGCTGGATTATTATTTGGACGTTACATTTCAAAAAAAATTTATGTAGAAGCCCCTGAAGAGTTAAAACAGACAGAAATTAATAAGCTTCCTCCCATTGGACCAACACTCTCAATTATAGCGTTTCCCATTGTTCTTATTTTATTAAATACCATTGTTTCCTCGGGCGCATCCAGAGTAACCAATACAACGCTAATAAATGCTATCGCCTTAGTAGGACACCCATTTTCTGCATTGATTATTGCCAATATATTGGCTTGGTATTTTTTTGGTATTAAAAGAGGTTTTAGCAAACAACAACTTTTTGATATCTCTACCAAGTCCTTGGCACCAGCCGGTACAATTATACTGCTCACGGGAGCAGGTGGTGTTTTTAAGCAAGTACTCACAAACACCGGAGCTGGCGAGCTATTGGCAACTTCTTTGAGCAGTGCTGGTTTTCCAATTCTGGCTTTCGCTTTTATAAGTGCTTCTATTGTTCGGATTATACAAGGGTCATCTACAGTAGCAATGATTACCGCAGCTGGTCTGGTAGCACCATTATTGGTAAACGCCCAATTAGCTGCGATGGAATTGGCATGTATGGTTATAGCAATTGCCTCAGGTGCAAGTATCTTTTCACATGTAAACGACAGTGGGTTTTGGTTGGTAGGTCAATACTTAGGGATTACGGAAAAAGAAACCTTTAAGTCTTGGACTATGATGACTACAATTCTCGCTTTTGTTGGAATTGGTACCGTATCACTTATATACTATTTGATATAAAAAAACCATCCTGCGGGATGGTTTTTTTATATATTTTGAATTTATTTATTGTGGAGGTCTATTATTGTTGGTTTTCTTGTTTAATTACCAATCGGAAGCCCTCTCCATGTATATTCAAGATTTCAACAACATCATCTCGTTTCAAATACTTTCTGAGCTTGGCTATATATACATCCATACTTCTGGATGTAAAATAATTATCATCTCTCCAAATTTTGGTCAAGGCTAATTCTCTGGGCATCAAATCATTTTCGTGCAGAGCCAAAAGACGCAATAATTCATTTTCCTTAGGAGAAAGCTTTACGGGTTCCTCTTCTTTATATTTTAAGAAGCGTAATTTAGAATTCAAACTAAAGTTACCGATTTCAAATTCAAACTGCTTACTGTCCGCCAATGTACTGGAAGCTTTTCTTTGAAGTATCGCTTTAAGCTTCATCAACAACACTTCGGAATCAAAAGGCTTGTTCAGATAATCGTCTGCACCTGCTTTGTATCCTTTAAGAACATCTTCCTTCATGGTCTTAGCGGTAAGGAAAATAATAGGAACGTTTTCATTCTTCTCACGAATTTCCCTGGCTAAGGTAAACCCATCTTTATAAGGCATCATAACATCCAAAATACAGACATCATAATTATCCTTTTTGAATTTCTCAAAACCTTCCATTCCATTTTTTGCCAAGACAACATCAAAGTCGTTCATGGACAGGTAATCCTTTAGGACGATTCCAAAGTTTGGGTCATCCTCCACTAAAAGTATTTTCTTCTTTTCAGTCTCCATAGTTTTCTAAATTAAAGGTAGTTTTAAAAAGAAAGTGCTTCCTTTTCCCTTTTCACTTTCTGCATAAACTTCTCCTTGATGATCTTCAATTATTCGTTTTACGTAGGCCAGTCCTAAGCCGTGCCCTTTAACATTATGTATATCTCCAGTGTGTTCTCGATAAAATTTTTCAAAAACTCTTTTCAAGACCGCTTTGCTCATGCCAGCTCCCTGATCTTTGATCTTAATTATAATGGTGTTCTTTACAATCTCTGTAAAAACATCAATTTTAGGAGTCTCTGGAGAATATTTAACTGCATTGTCCAAGACATTGACCACTACATTGGTAAAATGCATATCATTGGCCAGAATTTCCGATCGCTCGGCATCTAAATGTGCATTTACATAACCTCCTCTATCACCTACTATTAAATCCACATGGGCAATAGCGTCTGTAATAATATCATGGACATCTACCCTATCCTTACTGATGTCCAGTTGGTTTTTCTCCAATTTGGATATTCGTAAAACGTTCTCCACTTGGGCGTGCATGCGCTTGTTTTCATCCTTGATCATGCCCAAATACCGTAAAACTTTATCTTTATCTTCTATTGACTTTGGGTTTCGTATTGCCTCTACGGCCAAGTTGATGGTCGCAATGGGCGTTTTAAACTCATGGGTCATATTATTGATAAAGTCCGTTTTTATTTCGGATATCTGTTTTTGTTTTATCAATTGATAAATGGCACTGGAATAGGCCACCATGATTATCAGCGTAAAAACCAACGATAACAATGCCATTCCCATTATCGATTCTAAAAGAAACTTTTTCATTTTTGGAAATGTCAGCAATAAGGAGAAGTTGGTTCTCCCTTCACTATCCTCAAAAATTAGAGCTTCATACATTTTCGACTCGGAAAACTTAAACTTTTTAGACTTGACCTTAGTTGGATACCCTTGACTATAAACTCCATATTCATAATCAATATTGATATTCCTGTTCTGAAGCTCTTGGCTCAAGAGCAACTCTAGCTCTTGTTTTGAAACTCTCTTGTGTATAGGCCTACTTTTGGCATATTCCATAAAGACATCTTCCCAAGCGGCTTTATCAATTTTGGACAACCCTCCAATTTTTTCAGCTTTTTGTATGGGCGTCAAACTGTAACTTTTACCATCCAGTCCAAATTCTTCCTTAAAAACGGCCTTGGTCCGTTTGCTGGTATAATTCTTAATAGTTGTGGTATCTTCTTCCCCTCCTAAATTATCAAAGAACGTTGATGTAATATTATAATCCTCTTCCAATATTCCATGGGAATAAAAAAGAATCTCATCTGAATTCAAATCTCTATCAACGAACAAAAAATTTCTAAACTGTGTAGTTTTAGGCTGCCCAATGCTATCTACCAAAGAGGCCAAACGGTCTGAATAATCTTTCATCTCCCTCTTCTCCACTCGGCTCGCTACCTTATCCAATATGTCCGTAACCGTTCTTGAGAATTGCTCCTCTTTATCATCTACCGATGTCTTTATCCAATACACTTGAACAAAAATTATCCCAGTAAGGGATAAACTCATTAGAATGACCAGAAGAACGAATAGCTTCTTGTTCATTATGGTAAAATTAGAAATTTAACATTTAGGCCATTTACCGTTTAACCTAACCTTAACAAAAATGTTAAAATTATTGATCAAATGTCAAGTCCAACTAGTCTTTTGTGTAGGTTAAAAACCTCTTTTTCAGTGGTCTCTAAATCAATATTCTCAATACAAAAGTCCGCCAGTACGGTTTTATCGTCATCGTTCATTTGATTGTCCATGCGGTTTATAATGGCTTGTTCTTCGATTCCATCCCGCTTCAATACTCTATTTACGCGTATTTCTTTAGGGGCTTTAACCAAAATTACGAAGTCATAATTGTGCTTTGCATCGTTTTCAAAAATAAGTGCCGTTTCTTGAATCACGTAAGATGATGTTTGGGTTTTGACCCAATCCATAAAATGAGACCTCACAGCAGGATGCACAATTTTGTTTAACTTTTGAAGTTTTTCAGGATCTTTAAAAACTTTATCGGCTATAAACCCCCTGTTTAACTCTTCTCCTTTGTAGGACTCGGCCCCAAGTAGTTTTACAATGTCTCTTTTAAGGGGTTTCGAAGTCACCATCAATTCTTTGGCCTCTGCATCAGAATCATACACAGGAACGCCTAAATCCTTGAACATTTTAGCGACGGTACTCTTACCGCTACCTATACCTCCCGTTAATCCTACAACCATCATTTTTGCTCCAAAATAAAATTGACCTTATTCTCCAGTAGCTTTACGTCATAAACATTTGATGGTTTCTTGGTAATTTTCAAAAAAAGTGTATTATCATTAGCACCATTGATTAGTTTATAGTCGGCAATTGCTTGAAAGTCTTGTATGGATAACTCTTTTAAGCGTTCTATGGTTGCTTTGCAAAGTACATTAACAGAGTTTGGGAAAGTATTGACCTCATAACCCTCTGGTAAATTTATGACCTGAATAGGGACTTCAAAAACCTTTTCTGAGAATTTAACCACTTTTCCAGAGACATTTGCTCTATTGATTGAAAATATCGTATTGGACAATTGCTTGGGGAAAACCAATAAAATATCTTTTGAAAAATCCGAGGATACTCCTGTTATTTCTATGCTAGAAGTGTAGATAGCCTTTAGGGTATCTATTTCATTTTTAGGGCCTTTCACCAAAACTACATTTGGAGTAATCAAGGGTTCTCCTTCAAGAATATAATTTTGCTCAAATTCTAAATTGAGTTTGGGTTTTATAGGCACTTCCTTACTAGCCACTTGATATAAGTCTAGAATGAGTTGATTTCTGTCCAAATCAATTAAGGATATATTTTGGGATAGTTGACGTTCCATTTGCTTTTTAAGGGCATTCTCCGTGAGTATATAATTGCTATTTTCCCTTTCTACTTCAGATAAATCAACATCCACCCGCTTATTGAAGAAATTATAATATAAAAACTGAAAACCGCTTGTCCGCAATTTTGCCTCTATGGTATTCGTTGCATTATTTCCCAATAATAAGGTATCTGGCAAGTTTTTATAGTTAAGATCAAACGTAGCCCTAGACTCATAGGCTTCGGATAAATTACTGAGAAACCAGGCCAAAAAAGAACACACCAAGAAGAGTGAAAAAACTTTCACTTTTCTTTTGTTCAATCCGCCCAATACTTTTTTTAACACCTTTATTTTACTTTAAAGAACAATTTAGGCAATAGCGCTTCAGGCTCCCTCTTACTAAAATTAAGCAAGATTGTGGATTTTAGAAAACCTATTCCATACCCTGTAAACTGTGTTAGTGCTGCAAAAATTGCAAGAAATGCCACTTTTAAGCTTTTATTTTTAACTAAAGCATCAAAAAAGAGTAATAAAAAGTAAAATCCAAAGATTATTATGGGAAGTAGTGTACCCATAATAGCTAAAACAACAGAACTCAATAACCCTACCATAAATAGTGTCGGAAACCAATAAGTAATTTTAGCCGTTCCTTTATGCCACTGATTTAAAATAGGCCGCACCATCCCAAATTTATTCACCTGGATATAAAATTTGTTCCAATCTATACGTCTTTTGTGATAGACATAAGCTTTGGGAAACAACCTGCTGGCATAACCCCCTTTCCAAATTCTAAAAGTCAAATCTGGGTCTTCTCCTGGATGGATTCTCCCGAATCCGCCAACATTTTCAAAAGTCTCCTTGGAAATACCCATATTAAAACTACGTGGTTGAAACTTACCTACCGCTGTACTCCCACCCCTGATTCCACCTGTGGTAAAAAAAGAGGTCATTACATAATTAATTGCTTTTTGTACCGGGGTAAAAGATGGGTCCGCTGCATCTGGTCCACCAAAACAATGCACAAAATTCGTCTCCAATTCTTTTTTTACTTCAGATAGATATTGCTTGGGTAGAATACAATCTGAATCCAGAATTATAAAATAGTTCCCTTTGGCATTTTCCATTCCATAGTTTCTGGAATCTCCTGGACCAGAGTTTTCTTTAAAGTAGTATGAAATACTTAAACTCTCTTGAAAATTTTTTACAATACGCTCCGAACGTTCAAGGGAACCGTCCTCTACAATTACGATTTCATAGTCTTCATCAAAATTTTGTTTTCCAAGACTTTCTAGCAATTCCCGAATTTCTTCGGGTCTATTGTAAACGGGAACGATTATGGAAAAATATAAATTCATCGTAAAACACAAAAGCCATCCGATAACGAATGGCTTTTGCTGTTATAGTTTTAGGCTATTTGCTAAATTCATCGATTACTTCTTGGCTTACCCCTGTATTGGAAAACCCACCATCATGAAAAAGGTTCTGCATAGTAACCTTTTTTGTCAAATCGGAAAAAAGACTTACCGTATAATCGGCACAATCGGAAGCCGAGGCATTGCCCAACGGCGACATTTTTTCCGCATAGCTTATAAAGCCATCAAAACCTTTTACACCTTGCCCAGCAGTAGTTGGGGTTGGCGATTGAGATATTGTGTTGACCCTAACTTTTTTCTCTTTTCCAAAGAAGTATCCAAAACTTCTTGCAACAGATTCCAAATATGCCTTGTTATCGGCCATATCGTTGTAGTCTGGGAAAGTTCGTTGCGCTGCCATGTAGGTAAGCGCGACAATACTGCCCCACTCGTTCATAGCATCAGCTTTATATAGGGATTGTAATACTTTGTGAAATGAAAGTGCCGAAACATCCCAACCTTTTGTAGTGAAATCATATTTTTCATCGGTATAGGCCCTTCCTTTCCTAACATTTACCGACATGCCTATGGAATGAAGTACAAAATCCAATTTTCCTCCCAGGATTTCCATGGATTGGGAGACCAAATTTTGTAAGTCCTCTTCATTGGTTGCATCCGCAGGAATGATTTCAGAATCTGTTTTCTCTGCTAGTTGCTTTATCTGTCCCATGCGCATAGCAATGGGAGCATTGGTCAACACAAAGGTTCCACCTTCTTCATGAACACGTTCCGCAGTCTTCCAAGCAATTGAATTCTCATCCAGTGCTCCAAAAATGATTCCTTTTTTACCTTTTAAAAGATTGTATGACATAGTGCTTATTTATTCCTAGTTTGGCGACAAAGATATTTATTCTAATCGAGTTTTACAGTTTAGATTTTGTCTTACCCAATTCCTATTGTAAAAGCTGTCTTGCATGTGCCAAAGCAGATTCTGAAATGGATTTACCACCTAGCATTTCTGCAAGTTCCTTGACCCGTTCCTCTTCGCTCAGTTTTCTCATTTGTGTTGTGGTACTGCCGCCGCCCTCTTCTTTAAATACCTTAAATTGTTGTACTCCCTTAGATGCCACCTGTGGCAAATGGGTAATAGAGAATACTTGCATGGTCTTGCTCATCTGTTGCATGATTTCTCCCATGCGATTGGATATTTCTCCAGAAACCCCAGTATCGATTTCATCGAACATCATTGTGGGCAATTGTTCATATTTTGCCAAAATCGATTTTATCGTTAGCATAATACGGGACAGTTCTCCACCAGAAGCTACTTTTTTTAACTCGCCGTAATCCGAACCTTTGTTGGCAGAAAACAAAAACACCAAATCATCTTTTCCGTTGGATTTAAAAGTTGATGAAGGATTCACTTCAATTTTAAACGTAGCGGATGGCATTCCTAGCAGATACAAACTTTCTTGAAGCATGCTCTTTAACTTAGGGATTACGGTATTTCTGGACTTTCTTATTTTGAGTGCCCATTCATCAAGAAGATGGGTCGCTTTTGCAACTTGCTCTTCCTTCTCTTTTATTTTTGAGTCACTATTTTCTACTGCATCGACTTTATTGGATAATTCATTTTTAATTTCAATCAGCGCTGTCACGGATATTACTTGATGCTTTTTCTGTAAGTCGTAGAGTTGCTGCAATTGGTTGTTCACGACTTCCAGCCGCTGTGGATTTGCCTCAACATTTTGTTGCAGATTTTCCAGTTCCGAAGCAATATCGTCCGTTTCGATAAAAAGGGACTGTACACGTTCATTGATTGCAGTATAGGAACTGCCAAAGTCTGCCAGAGTGGAAAAAGCGCGTTTTAAATCAGCCAATCCCCCTAAAATTCCAAGTTGCTCATCATTAAGAAGTTGATTTGCGGTAGACAAATGCTCCATGATTTGTTCCACATTATTTAATGCTTCATACTCCTCTTCCAGCTCTTCTTGGATTCCCTCTTTTAATGGAGCCAACTCCAACTCCTGTAGCAAAAAACTGTTATAATCGTGCTCCTTGTTGGAACTGGATTGAAAATCCAATAATTCTTGCAATTCCTTCGTAACTAATTTGTAACTGTTTAATTGGGTTCTATAGTTTTTTAGGTTTTCTGAATTTTCTGCTAGGGCATCTACTACTTTTAACTGAAAATCGTTATCCGTCAATCTTAGAGTTTGATGTTGTGAATGCACATCGACCAAGCGCTCTCCCAGCCCCTTCAATATATCCAGAGTAACGGGCGAATCATTCACAAAGGCTCTTGATTTTCCACTTGGGAGAATCTCACGCCTTAAAATGGTACTATCTTCATAGTCCAAGTCCTTTGAATCAAAAAGATCTTTAAGTTGATATTTGGAAATGTCAAACTCAGCTTCTATGATGCATTTTTGGTTTTCATTCTTAAGTGAGGATAGATCGGCACGTTTGCCCAGAACCAAAGAAAGTCCTCCGAGCAAAATAGATTTTCCGGCCCCTGTTTCACCAGTGATTGTCGTAAAACCTTTCGAAAACGAAACGTTTACATCATCTATCAGTGCATAATTTTGAATAGAAAGGTTTGCTAGCAATGTTGGAGATTTTCTTCGTAAAGATAAATCTCTTTGGAGAAATGCGCTAGTATTTTATTTCATTCCAAGTGCTGGAGTAAAATGGAGCGACATTGTTGAGGGTTTCCTTGAGTTTAACGATATCCACCTTTGGACCATCAGAAAAAATACTTTGTATTTCTTCCGATTTAGCATCAAAAAAAGTCTGAATCAAAAATGCATTGGGCCGTCGTTTTATTAAAGTCTCGAACAGTCGCATGGAACCCGCTATTACTTGCTTTCCGGTACTATTGTTGTCCCCAAGAATATCCAATCCTTTTCGATGGTAATTGTACATGGCAATGCGGTATTCCCTAAAAGAGTTGCTCAACAAATTATCAATAAGCTCAAAACGGGTACGTTCTCCAGTTTCTTGGTTCCATCCAGAAAAATTTGACCCTTGTGCCTGCGTAACAAGATTTTGGGCTTTTCTGAACATATCATCCCCACCTTCCAAAGAAAAAGTATCGGCATCCAAACCTAAAATAATGTAGATATAGTATGTTATGACCCCTACTAAATTGGAATCAAAAACATTCTCGTTATAGACTATGGGCTGAAACTCCTGGTATACGAAATTGAAAGCATCATCTTTATAGTTGAAGACTGGACTTTCATAAGAGGTATTGAATACTGGTCGAGAAGATTGCACTTGAATGTTCGCTTCAAACCTATCCGATTCGTATTGGGTGACCGTGATGAACATTCTAGCGCTAACCCGTTCATTTTCTTTATAGACCCTATTGGTCCATTTGTTCTTGTTCACAAAGTCGCTCAAAGAACGTTCGAGAGTCCTAAAGATTTGCTGATTGGTTTGTCCCACTTGGTCCGAATTGACCGTTACGGTACAATTCAACTCCTGTGCAACAAGCCCATGGGAAAACGATAGAAAAAAAGAGAGTAAAACAAGTCTACGCATGAATCCTGAAGGTAATTTCTTTCCAAATATCCGAAGCAACATCTGGCTTCGTCTTCAAACCAAACGTTTTTATATCTAAATTCTTATCGATAAAAGTGATTTTATTCGTATCACCACCAAAACCAGCACCTTCATCCTTCAATGAATTTAGTACTATCGCATCAAGATTTTTACGTTGTAGTTTTACTTTTGCATTATCCAGTTCATTTTCGGTTTCCAAAGCAAATCCCACGAGATATTGTTTGGTCTTGTTTTCGCCAAGAGAAAATAAAATATCTGGGTTTCGTTCCAGTTCGATACTTAAATCACCTTCCTTCTTTTTAATTTTTTCTTGGGCTACATGTTTTGGACGATAGTCCGCCACTGCCGCCGCACATATAGCTATATCAATATTATTGTAATGCTCATGGCAAGCATCGTACATTTCTTGTGCGGATGTGACATTGATTACATCGACAGCATTGTGCTGAATATATAGATTGGTAGGCCCTGAAACCAAGATTACTTTAGCTCCCAACTCGGCTGCATGTTTTGCAAGTTCAAAACCCATAGTTCCCGAGGAACGATTGCCCAAAAAACGAACGGGGTCTATTGCTTCGTGGGTAGGTCCTGCCGTAATGAGCACTTTTTTTCCATTTAAAGGAAGTCCCTTTGCTAAATCTTCTTGAATAAATTGAACTATGGTTTCTGGTTCCGCCATTCGGCCCTCTCCATGAAGACCACTGGCCAATTCTCCAGACTCCGCGGGTATCATAACATTTTCAAAAGATGCCAATTTTTCAAAAGATGCCTTGGTAGTTGGATGCTTGTACATATCCAAATCCATAGCTGGGGCAAAATAAACGGGACATTTTGCTGATAAATACGTTGCCATGAGCAAATTGTCGCAAGTGCCGTGCGCCATCTTGGAAAGTGTGTTGGCAGTTGCTGGAGCTATAATTAAAATATCTGCCCATAACCCTAATTCCACATGGTTGTTCCAAGAGATACTGCCATCTTCTTGGTTGATAAAATCAATAGAGACCGGATTCTTGGATAATGTGGATAAAGTAAGAGGGGCAACAAAAGAGCTGGCACTTTGGGTCATTACAATTTTGACCTCGGCACCAGCTTTTATCAATAACCTAACAAGAAATGTGGTTTTGTAAGCGGCAATTCCTCCGGTAATCCCCAAAAGGATGTGTTTACCGCTCAGCATTTCTAGGCGTCTTTCTCAGTATTTCTGTAGTAGATTTTATCTTCTAACCATTCCATAACCGCTAAGGCATGTGGTTTAGGAAGCTTTTCGTAAAACTTGGAAACTTCTATTTGTTCCTTGTTCTCGAAAACTTCTTCCAAGCTATCGCTATAAGTTGCAAATTCTTCCAACTTTTCCAACAATTCTTTCTTTATCTCAGAATTGATTTGGATAGCCCTTTTAGAAGCAATGGAAATCGCTTCGTAAATGTTTTCCGTTTTGTCATCAAATTCGTTTCTATCGTGGGTAACGGTGGAAACCGGAGCTTTTGTATTTTTTAAATCTTGCATATGGCTGCGTCTTTATCTATTTATTTGGAATCGGAATATACGCTTAATTCCTTTTGTATTTTTTCGGCCAGGTTATCGGCCTTCTTTTTAAATTTTGTTTCGGGGAAATACTTTATTAAGGTATTGTATGAATCCAAGGCTTCACGCAAACGTTCTTCCTTTCTATTTGGCGTACTGTTTATTGCCAAACTTGTAGCCGATTCAATACGGTAATATAGAGCTTCTTCCCTGTAAATAGACCCTGGGTTATCAGAAATGAAATTGTCGAAAGCTGTCATGGCAGATACCAAGATAGGATAGTTAAATTGCCCTAACTTGTTAAACTGCTTGGCTATTTCTATTTGTTTCTTTTCTTTTTTGGAGGTCAGCTCTCTGGCCATTGCATTGGCCTCTTCAAAAAATTCTGATTCTGGATAGGTGTTTATAAAATTCTGAAGTTTTGCAAGTGCTTTATCCGTATCGGTTTGGTCCAAGGAATACAATGGGGAAAGTTCATAGTAGCTTTTGGCACCTAGAAAGGACGCTTCCTGTATTTTATCGCTTTTTGGATATGATTTAATAAATCGTTCAAACTGATAACCTGAGAGGTAATAGTCTTCTGTCTTAAAATATGAATCGGCAAAAAAGAACATCACACGTTCACCTTGAGGTTTGCCAACATACTTGGGCACTATCTGTTCAAAGAGCCTATTTGCCCTTTTGTAATCTCCTTCATCGTAGTATTTTTGTGCTAAATCGTATTTCGGTTTAACTTCCTCATTTTTAAGTACTTTTTGATACTCACTGCAGGAAGAAAAAAGAAAGACAATAGCTATTACGGAAAGAATCGGCTTCATTTTCAAAAACATTTTGCAAAATTAGTGATAATGGATGGATTTAAAAAATCAAATTAAAATCCAAATGTAACTGTGAAACCAACGATTTACTATGTTTTTAGCTAAGATTTAACTTCCCATTAAACCTTGATAGCTTCAAACTTTTTTAAAAAGCCCGAGATTCTGTTCTGTAGTTCAATAGTTGCTTTGACCAATGGTAGTCTGACATTAACGGTACAACACCCAAAATAGCTTAAAACAGTTTTGACACCTGCCGGATTACCTTCCTCAAAAATCAATTTCATCAATGGAAGTAGTTCATGATGAATCTCATAAGCTCTTTCTGGATTGCCATGTCTACCCAAATGAATCATACTGGAAAATGCACTGGGAAGACCTTGTCCAAGAACCGAAATCACCCCTGCCCCACCTGCAACAACGGTAGGTAGCGCCGTAAAATCATCCCCGGAAATCACCAAAAAATCCGCTGGCTTGTCCTTTAAGATATGGTCTATTTGTACTATATCTGCACACGCTTCCTTAATAGCAACTATTTTGGGAAAGTCGTGGGCAAGTCTTAACGTAGTTTCGGGAAGCATATTACTTCCTGTCCTAGAAGGAACATTATAAAGAATTATCGGTTTGGGCGATACCTTGGCTATAGCCTTAAAATGCTGATAAATGCCCTCTTGTGTTGGTTTATTGTAGTAGGGAGAAACCGAAAGAACAGCATCAAACTCCGATAAGTCCAGTTCTGTCAACTCTTCAATAACGGCTGTAGTGTTGTTCCCGCCAACGCCCAATACCAAGGGAAGTCGCCCTGCATTGGTCTGTATAACAGTTTTAATGACCAGCTGTTTGTCACTTTTGGAAAGTGTAGCCGCTTCGGCTGTAGTACCCAAGATAACCAAATAATCCACTCCACCATTTATAGAATGTTCAACAACACGTTCAAGTGCTTTTACATCTACCGAAAAATCTTCCGTAAAAGGGGTTACCAAAGCAACACCCGTACCCATCAAGTTTTCCATTACAATTCCTTTAAAACCTTCAAATACTTTTTTAATTCCTTTTTAAACAGTTTAAAATCTTTTAAGGGAGTACTAAAAATCAAATCATTGAGTTTTGGGTCGAGTGAACTGAAACCCACTTTTAGCCTGGCCGGTGTTTTTACGGACAATAGCTTCAGCATTAAATTATCCTCTTCATAGTAGTTGATCAACAAATCGTATTCCCTACCCAAAAATTCAAGAACATAGCCATTTTCAATTGCTCCCTTCTTACCTAGATCTTTATCGGAGTACATTTGAATGGCAAAGGGGGAATTATTGTCATATTCCCGCTTATAACCTATAATTTTGATAGCGTTTGGTCGCAAAGAGTAATCTTCTATCAACTCGTAAAACAACTCGGCACTTTCAAAATTATCTACGTCAACTATGCAGCCAATGCTAGTAATTCCCTTGTCCCTTTCTATTACCGAGGGAGCCTTATTCATCTCCTCCTGTAAATATTTAAGACTTGATTTAACCTTAAATTTATCTTGGAGTCCTTTTAAAAACATAATTTTTATGCATTTTTACAAAGGTAATTAATCTACCAAGACTACTTAACAAAGATAAACACGTGAGATATTTAAAATATCAACAATTTGTTATATTTATAACTTTTTGTTTTTTGATTTCCTGTAAAAATGATACCGGACAACTCTCCGAAGTCCAGGGAAAGCAAGTAAAAATTGATACTAGTTTTAAGGCTGTCGATTCAATCATTTCTTTTGTTGCCCCATACAGGAACAGAATAAATGAAGTTCTGGACAGTACTTTAGCCTATGCACCAAAATCGCTTTTACTCGATGATGGCGCCCACAACACTTCCCTGGGAAATCTGATCGCAGATATTGTTTTAACGGAAACAAGGCCCGTTTTTAAATCCCAAACTGGAAAAGATTTAGATTTTGTGGTTATCAACAGAGGTGGGCTACGTTCTATTATTTCCTCAGGAAATATAACGGCAAGGCATGCATATGAAGTAATGCCTTTTGAAAATTATATTTCCGTAGTGAAGCTAAATGGTTCTGCGGTAAGGGAACTTATTGGTTTTCTAACTTCTGCCGAACGTGTACATCCCATAGCTGGAATGCAGATTGTTTTGGACAAAAAAGGAGCTTTGGATTCGGTTAATATCAATGGAAGTCCTTTTGATGAGAGTCGCAGCTATTACGTGGCAACTTCTGATTATTTAGTACAAGGCGGTGCCGAAATCGGTTTCTTTAAAACTGTAGATTCTGTAGCGAATACCGACTATCTGCTTAGAAATGCAATTATTGACCATTTAAGAAAAGTTGACACGCTAAAGGCAATTGTTGACGACAGATTCATACAACAAAATTAGATGAAACGTAGAGATTTTTTAACACATACGGCAGCAACCTCAACATTTATAGGATTAGGTGGCCTTGGATTCAATTCCTGTACTAATTTTGGTACCAAGCATATTACTATTTTACACACCAACGATGTGCACAGCCATATAGACCCTTTTCCAAGTTCACATTCCCGCTATGCCAATCTTGGTGGAATTGCCAGAAGGGCAACACTGGTTGAAAAAATACGAAACGAAAACCCCAACACTCTGCTTTTTGATGCCGGGGATATCTTTCAAGGGACTCCTTACTTTAATTTTTATGGAGGTGAGTTGGAATTCAAATTAATGAGCAAATTAAAATATGATGCCGCCACCATTGGCAACCATGATTTTGATAATGGTATAGATGGACTTTTGGCCCAAGTACCCAATGCCAAGTTTGACTTACTTTCCGCTAACTACGACTTTACCAACACCGTCATGGAAAGTTTTGTAAAGCCCTATAAAATTTATTTGGTGGATGGTATAAAAATAGGCGTATACGGCATTGGCATTCAACTTGATGGATTGGTCACAAAAAAATTGTACAAAGAGACCAAGTACCTCGACCCCTTTGAAATTGCTTTGGACAATGAGCGTACATTAAAAGAAGAAGAAAAATGCGACATTGTTATCTGTCTATCCCATTTGGGCTATGACTATAAAAATCCAGAGCGTCCTTCAGATACGCAACTTGCAGAACGTACGCTCCATACCAACTTGATCATTGGTGGACACACCCATACCTTTTTAGATAAACCCGATGTACGTACCAACAAAAATGGGAATTCTGTTTTGGTGAACCAAGTGGGTGCCTATGGCATTAATGTAGGGCGAATCGATTTTTATTTTGATACTGAACAAAATACCGCTGCAAAGGGCATAAGCATTAAGGTTTAGGGTTTGTGCTAGGTCTAAAGATCAAAGAATAAGGATATTTTTCATTTTTCACCAAGTAACTAAACTTGTGTGTCATCTGTGATAGTATCGCAAAAAACCACCCAAAAACGAAGAATTATTTTTGAGTGGCTTATAACACTTCCGGTATGAGGCGTTGCTTGCCTGAAAGGCGGCTATGGCCTACACCAAATATTGTGGCTTTTTTAATTAATGCTGATCACTGATTCTATTTTTAAGACCCAATCATTTTCAAACAAAAACTTGTATACGTCTTCTCCCGAACTCACTTCTAAGATAAAGGTCTTTTTACCCGTCGTTTTGCCCTTTTTAAAGGCCACATTGCCCAAGGGTTGGTTCAATAGTTCACCACCTCGGGTATTTTTGTTCTTTTTTGATAAAAATGCCCCCAGTAATCCTGTTCCGGGAACTTTAATTTGATCTTGATCAAATGAAATCTTCTTATCGGTTATCACTAGCTGCCCAGGAAATGCCTGTAGTTTCTTCTTGTACCACATGACCTTTTCGTCCAATAAAATGTTTTCTTCCATAATTATTCGTTTTTAGTTGGTTATGGTCAGTAATTGCACTAACATTTTAACTATAAAATATCTATGGGCATAATTCTTGAATGTTTAACCCGGGTAAGTCCCAATCGTTATCATCAATGAGAAAATCAGCTGCTATACTAGCTACATTTTCACAGATAGTGATATTCAGCATACCACAGATAATATCGGCCGGCCCATCGTTTTCCTGTACAAAACTGGCCCAACCGATTACTGTGGCATTCATGCTTGTAAAGGTCATTCCACTGTTATCGAACATTGCCAGCATGTTATTTACACTGCCAATGTTCCAACCACCTATATCTTGATCGAACGAGGAAGCATCAGCGAACATAGCGAACATATTTTCTACATTGGATACATTCCATGAACCGATATTTTGATCAAATAAAGTTGCTCCGGTAAACATGGCTGACATATCTTTAACGCTCGACACATTCCATGAACCGATATCTTGATTGAAGGAAGAAGCACTGGTGAACATGGAAACCATATCTTGAACATTGCCAACATTCCATTCACCAATATCTTGATCAAATAGGGCAGCACCTCCAAACATTGATTCCATTTTGGTAACATTTGCCACATTCCATGAACCGATATCCTGGTTGAACGAGGTAGCTCCAAAAAACATTTTGGACATGTCGGTGACTTTTTCCGTATTCCATTGGCCAATATCACCATTAAACGACAACGCATCGGTAAACATAGCATTCATATCCACAATAGTACTTACATCCCAATTGCCTATATCCCCGTTAAATTGTTTGGCGTTTAAGAACATACCCAAAAGGGAAGAGACTTGTGATAGGTCGGGCACATCGGTCGCTTTATAGACCATATTCTCACAGTCCGCGAATGCTGCGGCCAAGCTCTCCCAACCGATATTGCCCCATTGATCTATACTTATAAGTTTGGGCGCACTTGGAAGCCCTAACATTATTATGCCGGGAAAATTTCCTTGAATTGCCACGACATGGTCTCCGGCCGTTCCATAAGAATGCTCAATATTTTCATCTTTGGTAATATTCTCAATGGTACCGTCTCCCCAATCGATCATAAAATCATATGCCAAACCTTCTACTAAGCCTATCGTTATACTTTCTCCATCCATATCGGTCTTCCAAGTGGTCACAAAAGTTTCGTTCACATCTTGGACAATAACCTTGACTTTCGCATTGGCTTCTTCTGCACCATCGGAAACGCTTACGGTAAGGGTATGCTCCGTTTTGGTCTCAAAATCCAGGGATTTTCCAGTGGATAGGCTAAGAACACCGGCATCGGTAATCTCAAAAAGCCCATCATCGTTTGTTGTTATAGAAAATGTAAGACCGTCCCCATCTGGATCGGTCGCCTTTACCGTTCCAATAGTTTGGGTATCCGCTATATCTTCGGAAACGGTAAAGGACTGTTCCGCTATGACCGGGGCCTTGTTCTCTTCCTCTGGGGTCACACTGGGCGAATTATCTTTGCCACAGGAGAACATAAAAAGAGAAAGACACAGGAATAGATAACTGTTCTTTAATTTCATCTTTGTATAATTTTAAATTTTACACAAATTGAGATTTCTTGTTGATAGTTAAACTGTTAAATGAACGGATACAGCTGTTCGTTTGATAAATGCCCACTTTGAGTTGACGAAATTTTATGGAAATGTCCTAAAAATAGGTGTACAGTTGGGCCGGATCAAGATTTTCCATAACAACCCTGCTAAAACCATACATATTGACCACCGCTGCAAAAGGCATAAGCATTAAGGTTTAGTTTTTTAGGTCCTAAAAAATGTCTTTTCAAGGAATTACCAACCTTGAATACCACCTGTGATATGAGCACATAAAAAAACCGCCCTTAAAAATTCTAAGGGCGGTTTTATAACATCTTAACGATCAGGTTTTATTGGCACCCATCAGTAGCTAATCCTTCTAGCTCCCAACCTTTTAAGACAAGATAAGCAGCTGCATCATATACTTCATCAATAATATCACAGGCCACCATACCTGCCATACCACAGGTAATTCCCGCTGGTTCTCCGCCATTATTTTCTACAAAATAGGACCAACCGATCACCGTGTTGTTTATGCTTGCCTCGGACATTCCACTGTTATCGAACATGTTTTCCATTTTGTTTATACTGCCAATGTCCCAACTGCCCAAATCTTGGTCGAATAAGGTAGCTTCATTGAACATGCCGGCCATGTTGGTGACATTTTCCGTATTCCATCCACCAATATCCTGGTTGAAATTGGATGCTCCGTTGAACATATCAAACATCTTTGTAACGCTTGACACGTTCCATGTACCAATGTTCCCGTTAAAGGAAGAAGCACTTTGAAACATACCGGCCATATTGGTGACGTTTTCTGTATTCCAATCACCTATATCTTGGTTGAACAAAGATGCACCATTAAACATAGAACGCATTAATGTAACGCTCGACACATTCCACCCACCAATATCCTGGTTGAACTTGGATGCCCCTAAGAACATGTTGGACATGTAGGTGACATTTTCCGTATTCCAATCACCTATATCCTGATTGAAATTGGATGCTCCTAAGAACATGTCGGACATGTCGGTGACATTGTTCGTTATCCACCCACCAATTTTCTGGTCAAAGGAAGAAGCACCTGCGAACATACCGTTCATATCCACAATAGTCTCTACATCCCAATTGCCTATATCCCCGTTAAATTGTTTAGCTTTAAAGAACATTTTATTAAGAGAAGAGACTTGTGATAGGTCGGGCACATCGGTCGCTTTGTAGACCATATTCTCACAGTTCTCGAATGCATATGAAAAGCTCTCCCACTTGTTATTGCCCCATTGATCTATACTTATAAGTTTGGGCGCACTTGGAAGTAATGTCATTCTTATTCTGGGAAAATTTCCTTGAATTGCCACAACATGGTCACCGGCCGTTGCATACGAATGTTCTATATCTTCATCTTTGTTAATATTCGCAATGGTGCCATCTCCCCAATCGATCATAAAATCATATGCCAAACCTTCTACTAAGCCTATCGTTATGCTCTCTCCATCCTCAGTGGTCTTCCAGGTGGTCACAAAACTATCTAGATCCTCTACCAGGTTGTCGATTATATTAAGCACAATGATCTTAACTTTCGCACTGACCTCATTGGTACCATCGGAAACACTTATGGTAATCGTATGTTCCGTTTTGGTCTCAAAATCCAAGATTTTTTCACCGGATAGACCAAGTACACCTTCACTGGTGATTACAAATAGATCATTATCGTTTGTCTCTATAGAAAACGTAAGGCTGTCCCCATCTGGATCGGTCGCCTTTACCGCTCCAATATTCTTTGTTGTAAACGTCTCGTAAAACTCAAAGGACTGATCAGCTATGACCGGGGCCTTGTTCTCTTCCTCTGGGGTCACACTGGGCGAATCATCTTTGCCGCAGGAGAACATAAAAAGAGAAAGACTAAAAAATAGGTACATGTTCTTTTTCATCTTTACTGTATTTTAAATTAATAGTTGTACAATTTGGGATTTCTTGGTGATGGTCAAGCTGTTAAATGAACGGATACAGCTGTTCGTTTGACGGATGGCCATTCTGGGTTGACGGAATTTTTTGGAACTGTCCTAAAAACGGACAGGATGCCACGGCTAGATACTTTTTTGTCCAATACCGAGGGAAATAACCAAAAAGCCTTGAAAATTTTCAGGGCTTTTTGGTTTATATGCCTATGGATAGACATTCATTTCATACAAGTATTTGCTAGGCTTACATGACAATTTGTACCAAAAACTCAACGGTGGCAACACGATTGTCGTTAGCCCCTGTAATGGTAAGTATCTTGATATATCCTTTTGCTCCAGTAGCATTGATATAGCTGTATACTTCTCCTTCCTGAACGTTTTGGATGGCATTACTTTCTGAAGTGTGGTCTATGTTATTTTCTACATCTGTAGAGGTAACATTGTCTAAACCTTTCAGCTCCTCTACCTTAAAGGTAGTTGTGCTAGCATTGTCGCCAAGAGGGTTGTTAAAATTGGCATCTGCACGGGCATCGGGAGACAATAAAGAGGGCGTGCTAGTGCCTACTTCTCCATCACCGTTGGTAACGCCAAAAGTAATGTCAATGGCTTGTTGTTCTGCACTACTTAAAGCACCAGCCTCTACCTTTGTAAATACCCCGCTTTCTCCTAAGTCTGTAGCAAGGTAGCCACCTTTTGCACCAATTTGCGAACCTAGATCTACAGTAGCTTTCGCTCTTAGTAGTGGAAATACACCACCGCCACCGCCTTGGCCTTGTGCTACTACATCATAGTCGTAGCTTGCACTTTCAAATTCGCTGTCTGCATCTTTAGCCTTAAAGACTATCTTTACAACATCATCCAGGGCACCGTCTACCGGAATCATATACGTGGCATCAAAAGCAGTTGCACCAGCATCTGGCATGGTTCCTCCTGCGTCTTCTATGGCCGCACGAATAGAGGTAGCAGTACCGCCATTCACTATTTTTTCAATGTCAAATTGTTGGATACCTTCAGGAGCAGTCATAAAAACACTTATCTCTATCATTTCTCCCGGCTCAAAGTCATTTGTCGTATAAAGACTAGATGCAGTGGCATTGATCGCTACGGTTTCATTTACAGGTATAGGTGGTTCGGGCGGTTCGGGTGGTTGAGGTGTTTCGGTACTCTTGCTACAGCTCGTAAAAAAGATAGCTACAATGGCAAGAAATAAAATAAACGGGGTACGGATCATTCGTTTCGGTAAGAAATAATAATTGAAAGATTTAAAAAATAGATACAAGTTCTTTTTCATCTTTTGGTATAATTTTAAATTTTACACAAATTGACATTTCTTGTTGATCCTTAAGCTGTTAAATGAACGGATACAGCTGTTCATTTGACGGATGACCATTATGGGTTGACGGATTTTTATGGAACTGTTCTAAAAATTGCTATACAGTTGGACCGGACCAAAATCTTCCATAACCACCACACTAAGACCATCCATACAAAATTTAATGCCCACTTTACATTGATTTAAAGCATTACATAGGAAATTTCCTATATTCATTTTTAACTTTCAATGTCATTTAAAAACAGACAGGATGCCACAACTAGATACTTCTTTGTTCAATACCGAGGGAAATAGAAAATTTACGTTCGCCGGTTTCCCCGATGCCAAGATTCTGGAAAACGAAACCTCATCCAAATGGATACAACATTTGCTGTTCGGGGATTACATTACCGTAATGGATACAGAAATTGTCAATGACCGGGTTTTGGTCAATTCCAGAAACAAAACCGGTTGGATACCTGTTGAAAACATTCAAAAAGAAAGGGTTTTGGAAGTCAATTTTATTGATATTGGCCAGGGCGATGGCTGTCATATGGTCACTCCCGATGATGAGCATTATTTAATCGATGCTGGAAAAGGCGATAATATGTACCGCTATCTATACTGGCGTTTCAACTTGGATAAAAATGAAACCTTGCCCTTTAAGTTCAAGGCCATTGTAAGTCACCCCGACAATGACCATTATTTGGGATTCACCGAAATTTTTGAAGAAGAAGCACTACAATTCGATACTATTTACCATAGTGGCATAGTACAGCGACCCATTGATAATACCAAAGGATGGAATACCCAAATTGGAAAAGTGGAAGAACTGTCGGACGGCGAAGATTACCTATCTTCTTTGGAATTTACCGATGCCGCCATGAAATCCATCTTGAACGACCCTGGAAATTCCAGCGGATCAGGGTCGCAATACCCAAAAACCATGGCGCTCGCCCTTGAACAAGCGGACCAACCAGCATATGTAGCCCTAAACAATGGTACGGGATTTTTATTGGGCAACGGTAGCGATACTGAATTTTCGCTAGAGGTCATTGCACCGATCATTGATCAAAAAGATGGAAAACAAGTAGTTCCTTTTTTGGGGAGCAACGGAAAAACCAAAAACGGACATTCGGTTTTGTTAATGTTACAATACAAGAAACTACGTGTAATGCTGGGCGGCGATATCAACGAAGAAGCGGGAACATACATTAACAATAAACTGGGCACTAATGCAAAAGCGGTCTTACGTGCGGATATTGCCAAGGCCTGCCATCACGGAAGCCATTTGTTCAGTTATGAATTTCTGGAAAACATCAATGCGTTGGGAACGGTCATTTCTAGCGGGGACGATGAGAACTACAGTCACCCAAGAGCAGATACGTTGGGCGCACTTGGGAAAACGGGGTACAGTAAAAAACCTTTGATCTTTAGCACAGAACTTGCGCGGTCCAACAAAGATTTCAATACCACGACCATTCCAGAACTGGTCAAGAAGTATCAGCTATGGGAAATAGCAAAAGTAGCCTATGACGATTTTAAGGAGGATTTTGTGGATACGCCCACCAACCGATCTGTGTTGGAAGAGCTTAAGGGTACCATGGTAGAAGCTTACAAAGAGATCAACTCGTATCTTACCCGTTACGGTATGATCAGTTTACGAAGCGATGGTAAACAAATGGTCATGGCACAAAAACTGGAAAAGGATGCCCATTGGGGCAAGTACGATATGTATAAGTTCGCTTTTGATGAAGGTGAACAACGGTTTGTTAGGAAGTAAAAAATCCTAAGTTAATTACATGTACATCCGTTTTTGGTCATAAAGGCGTACCTCACCCGTGATTTATTTCGGATAAAACCTATTCCAATTTTCCCAAAAACTCCTGTTCAGAAATAATAGCTACTCCCAAATTTTCTGCTTTGGTCTTTTTGCTTGGACCCATTTTATCGCCAGCTACCAAAAAAGAAGTCTTGGACGAGATGGAAGAAGCCACTTTGCCCCCATTATCTTCAATGAGTTTTTTAAGTTCGGTTCTACCCAAAGATTCAAAAACACCGGAAACCACAAAGGTTTGTCCTTTAAGTTTTTCAGATTGATTTTCCAGTTGTTCCTCGGACAAAGAGAATTGTAATCCATAGGATTTTAACCGTTCCACAATCTCAATATTAGTAAGCTCACCAAAAAACTGAACCACACTTTCCGCGATACGCCCTCCTATTTCATCCACAGCTACTAATTCTTCAATAGTGGCTGCCATTAAGGCATCGATATTTTTATACGCTTTTGCCAATTTTTTGGCGACGGTCTCTCCTACGTAACGTATACCCAAACCGAACAACAAACGTTCAAAAGGAATATTTTTAGAAGCGGCCACGCCATTTACCAAGTTCTCTGCAGACTTTTCCGCCATACGTTCCAGGGGCATTACCTGTTCTTTGGTCAGTGTGTACAAATCGGCATAATTATCTATCAATCCCTCTTTAAAAAGCAACTCGACGGTTTCGCCGCCCAATCCTTCGATATCCATAGCTTTTCTGGATATGAAATGCTGAATTCTACCTGTTATCTGAGGGGGACAACCTACGTCATTTGGACAAAAGTGCTGTGCTTCCCCTTCTTTTCGTATTAATTCCGTGCCGCACTCTGGGCAATGGGTAATGTACTGTGTTGGCATTGAATCTTCAGGTCGCTTTGTAAAATCCACAGCAATTATCTTTGGAATAATTTCGCCCCCTTTTTCCACAAATACCGTGTCTCCTTCTCGAATGTCTAACTTTTCAATCTGATCTGCGTTGTGCAAGGATGCGCGTTTAACAGTTGTTCCGGCCAATAATACGGGTTCTAGGTTTGCAACTGGAGTAATGGCTCCTGTTCTCCCTACTTGATACGTGATTTCGTTCAATACGGTAGAGACTTGCTCTGCCTTAAATTTATACGCCATTGCCCAACGTGGCGCTTTGGCGGTATAGCCCAACTCATCTTGATGTCGCAGACTGTTCACTTTGATGACCACTCCATCCGTCTCGTACGGTAAATCGTGCCGATGTATGTCCCAATACTCCACAAAATCCATCACCTCTTGCGTTGTTTTGCATAATTTGGCCACTGTAGGCACTTTAAAACCCCATGAGCGCGCTTTATCCAACACCTCAAATTGGGAAGTTATATTCAAATTTTTACCCGTAATGCTGTACAACAAACACTCTAACGGTCGTTTTGCCACCAAAGCGCTATCCTGCAATTTTAGACTGCCCGAAGCTGTATTCCTAGGATTCATATACGCTTCTTCCCCATTGGCCAATCGCTCTTGGTTCATTTTGGCAAAACCTTCCAAGGTTAAAATGATCTCGCCACGTATATCAAATTTTGGTGGGTAATCCCCTGTCAATTGTAAGGGAACGGATTTAATAGTCTTGATATTTGTGGTTACATCGTCACCTTGAAAACCATCACCTCTGGTAACTGCTTTTACTAATTTGCCTTCTTCATAGGTCAGGCTTATTGAAGCCCCGTCATATTTGAGTTCACAGGTGAATTCTACTTCAACATCTCCTAAAATTCGTTGAATTCGTTTCTCCCAATCTTCCAGATCTTCCTTGGAATACGAATTATCCAATGAATACATACGGTGTTCATGCTGAATGGTCTCAAAATTTTTGGTGACCATTCCACCGACCCGCAAGGTCGGAGAAGTAGCATCATAAAACTCAGGGTGGGCCTGTTCCAATTCCTGAAGCGCTTTGAGCTTTACATCGAACTCATAATCTGAAACAGTAGGCTTATCCAAAACATAATAATTGTAGTTATGTTCTCGAAGCTCCTTTCTTAGGGATGCAATTTTTTGTTGGGTATTCATGGTTTTATTCCTTTGAGCATTCTATTGTTTCCAAAGATATCTTTGCGCAGTTCAATTTCTGAAAAATTATGCGCTTCTAAAAGTAACTTGGTTTCTTCTCCTAAATATTGATTGATTTCTAAATATATGCTTCCCGTTTTAGAAAGGTTCTTTTGTGCAAACATGGTAATGGCCCTGTAAAATAATAATGCATCTTCATCTGGAACAAAAAGCGCTAGATGAGGCTCATAATCTTTTACATTTCTCTGTATTTCAGATTTTTCCAGTTCCCGCACATAGGGCGGGTTTGAAACTATGATGTCGAATTCAAGTTCAGGTTCAAGTTCTAAATCTAGAACATCGGCTTTTATAAATGTTACTTCGACCTCGTTTAGCTCAGCATTTTTTTGGGCAACTTCCAACGCTTTTTCCGAAATATCGATAGCAAACACTTTGGCGTTTGGAAGCTTTTTTGCCAGGGCAATTGCAATACAACCGCTCCCTGTACCAATATCCAAAATTCTTAATCCTTGGTCGTCATTGATTAGATCCGACTTGCGGTCATTGAGCGCAGCCGAAATGACACTTCGACTACGCTCAGCGTCCGGGTTGCTCTGCTCAGCGTCCTGACTATTATCCGAGATTATCCACTCTACCAATTCCTCTGTCTCGGGCCTCGGAATCAATACATGCTCATTGACCTTGAACTCCATATCCATAAAGTACGCCGTACCTAAAATATATTGCAATGGCTTTTCCAGTTTTAGCTGTGCCAAAGCTTCAAAAAGTGGCTGCTCTTCTTCTTTGGTTATTGATACGTTAGGCTGTAGCACCAAAACAAATCGCTCCAACTGCAAATAATGTTCAATGAGTTGGTAAAAAAAAGCATCTACTTCCTCATTAGGATATAGCTTATCCAATTCTTTATGGAAAATGGTCTTGATCTCTTTTAGGAGCACGCTATATTTTTTTAAGCATCCAAACTGGGCAAGAATAGTGTCCCGTATTGCCCATAGGGGCATCTATATACTCAAAACCATTCTTTTTATACAATTTTTGGGCTGCTTCCATATAGGGCATGGTCTCTAGATAACATTGCTCAAAACCATATTCCTTAGCGCTATCCAAGCACCTTGAAATCATTTGAGCACCTAAACCTCTGCCCCTGGCTTTTTCCAAAAAGTACATTTTCTGTAGTTCGCATACGTTCCCATCATGATTTTCCAATTGAGCAACTCCAGCACAGCCAATAATTTGTCCGTCATCCTCAATTACATAGTAAACTGCCTTAGGCATATTATAAGCTTCGTACATATTTTCCAAAGCCTTATCTGCATAGGCCGTGCCCACTTTAGGCGCCCCCATGTCTTCCAAAACTTTACGGATTACCCTAGCAACCTGAACGTTATCCGCTAGTGTAATTTCCCTGATTATGGCATCGCCCATATTGCGTTTTAATTATGCTATTTTTGCGATGTGAATATACATGAAAAATACATGTTACGATGTATTGAGCTAGGTGAAAGAGGACTTGGGACTACGGCACCAAATCCAATGGTAGGTTGTGTAATCGTGTATGACCAAAAAATCATCGGTGAAGGCTATACAAGTCCTTATGGCGGTCCACATGCCGAAGTAAATGCGATTAACTCAGTAAAAGAAAAAAAACTACTTTCAAAAGCTACACTTTACGTCACCTTGGAACCTTGCTCCCATTTTGGAAAAACTCCACCTTGTTCGGATTTAATACTAAAACATGCGATTCCCGAAGTCGTCATCGGACTCCAAGACCCCCATGATAAAGTTGCGGGAAAAGGTATTGAAAAACTAAAGGCCTCTGGATGTAACGTAACCGTTGGGGTTATTGAAGCTGAGTGCAGAAATCATCATAAACGATTTTTGAGTTTTCAAGAAAAAAAACGCCCTTATATTGTTTTAAAATGGGCAGAAACAAAGGATGGCTTTATTGCTCCTGATAAGAAACAAAGAAATAACGTACCTGAGCCTTTTTGGATTTCGAACACCTATTCAAAGCAACTGGTGCACAAATGGAGAACAGAAGAACAAGCAATTTTAGTTGGCACCAATACCGTACTTGAAGACAACCCCAAGCTTACTGCAAGAAATTGGGGAGGCAACCACCCCACTCGTGTTATTTTGGATAGGGATTTAAAGATTCCTTCGGATTTTCATGTTTTGGATAAAAGTGTAAAGACCATCGTTTTTACGCAAACTGGCAATTCAACGAACCATGTGAATGGAGTTATTTATGAATTGATTGATTTCTCGCTGCCCATCGCTCAGCAGATATGCGATGTGCTCTATCATCACTCAATCACAAGTCTATTGGTTGAAGGAGGCGCGAAGACACTACAAACTTTCATTGATTCAGGATTATGGGACGAAGCAAGGGTTTTCAAGGGAGTGACCTTGTTTCAAAAAGGTATAACAGCTCCAAAAATTCCTGGGCGACTTTCAGAGAACATTTCAATACTGACGGACACTTTATCAATCTTTTTAAATGATTAAAAATATAATTCTAGACTTTGGTGATATTTTCATCAATTTGGATAAATCCGCTACGGCAAAAGCCATGGAAAAATTTGGTTTTTCGGGCCTAACTACGGATTTAGATACGCTTTTTAAGGAGTATGAAAAAGGAACTGTAAGTTCTATAGCTTTTTTGAATGATGTTTCGCACCACTTTCCAAAAGCGACCCGACAAGATTTAATCAATGCTTGGAATGCTATTTTATTGGATTTTCCAGATAGACGATTGGAATTTATAGAAGCATTGGCCAAGGAAGATCAATACAGGTTGTTTCTGCTCAGCAATACCAATGACATTCATATTGAATTTGTGAAACACCAAATGGGCATGGAGCGGTTCAATAGATTTAGGGAGTCTTTTGAGATATTTTATCTATCCTATGAAATGGGAATGCGCAAACCTGATGCCGAAATCTTCGAATTTGTTTTGGAAGAAAATAAGCTAATAACAAGTGAAACCTTTTTTGTAGACGACACTAAAGAGAATACAGATGCTGCGGCCAGTCTGGGAATTCATATTTGGAATTTGAAAGTAGGCAAAGAAGATATCACACAATTAAAATCTTACTTGTAATGCTATATCTGGTCCTTAGTGTGCTTTGCTCAAGTTTGATCTTCGTCATCTTTAAACTTTTTTCAGTATACAAAGTACAGACCCTCTATGCCATTATCACCAATTATGTGGTAGCTTGTGTGGTAGGCCTGGTTTTATATGAGGGCACAATAGATTTTAATGAAATAACACATAAATCTTGGTTTTTGGGCACTTTAGCGCTCGGCATGTTTTTTATTCTCATTTTTAATTTAATGGCAAAAACATCACAAGTTGCTGGTGTTTCGGTAGCTTCGGTGGCAACAAAAATGTCTTTGGTCATGCCAGTCATCTTTGGGGTCATTCAATATAAAGAGTCTCTTTCCCTGCTTCAGATCATAGGCATTTTACTTGCGTTGGCAGCAGTCTATTTTGCCTCTCTAAAAGAAAATGGCATCGTAGTCTCCAAAAAGATATTGGTGTTACCACTGCTCGTATTTCTAGGTTCCGGGATTATAGACATCAGCATGAAATATTTTCAGGAAAACCATCTACAACCTGAAGAAGTTTCCATTTTTTCGGCCATGATTTTTGGTTTTGCGGCGATTACCGGTTTTGTATTTATTGGTTCAAAAGCAATTAAACAACCCATCACACTTAATTTTAAAAATGTATTGGGCGGCATCGCATTGGGAATTCCCAACTATTTTTCCATTTTCTTTTTGATCAGGGCTTTGGAAAACAAGGCGCTTAGCAGTGCTGTCATCTTCACATTGAACAACGTTGCCATCGTTATGCTTTCAACCATTCTTGGGATTTTGATTTTTAAGGAAAAAATGAGCTTAAAAAACCGAGCTGGTATTCTCTTGGCCGTAATCAGTATTGTTTTAGTAGCCCTATTTTGATGAAGGCGGACGATATTTTCAAGACCATTGCCGAGCCGTCCGATGAAATTCTTTTTAAGGATAGAAAAAGCAAATTTTATGGCTATGCTTTCCCTATTACTTCTGAAGATGAAGTAAAACCCATAATTGAAAAACTACGTAAAAAACACCATACCGCAAATCATGTCTGCTACGCATGGCAGTTGGGCGAGAAAGTATACAATTATAGGGCAAACGATGATGGAGAACCCAATAATTCTGCTGGAATGCCAATTTACGGGCAAATTCAAGCCTTTGAAATCACCAATGTATTGGTAGCCGTTGCAAGAATTTTTGGAGGTACCAAACTTGGAGTTGGCGGACTTATTCAAGCATACCGCACTGCAGCCCAGATAGCTTTGGAAAATGCATCCATTGTTGAAAACACCATAGCCTCATTCTTTAAACTGCATTTTGAGTATCCGATCATGGACAAAGTCATGCGAATCATCAAACAAAAAGGAATAACCATAGTCTCGCAAAAAATGGAACTGACTTGTATATTAACTATTTCAGTAAGGGAGAGCGAGGGCAAAGAAACTAAAATACTTTTCGACGAAATGCAACATGTGCGTATTAAAACACTTCACTAAAAAGTTAACTTTTCCAGAATATGATCGGGACATTTTACTGGTCTATTCGTATTCTTATCCATGAACGCCAAAACAGTATTGGCTTCTGCCAATAATTCCCGAGATTCGTTATAAATTTTGTAGTCAAACTCAATCTTCACCAAAGGTGGTTTCTTGATTTCGGTCTCTACAGTAATCAAATCATCATAAAGCGCCGACTTTTTGTATTTAATCTGTAAGGAAATTACGGGCAGTATAATTCCATTTTCCTCCATGCTCCTATAAGTGGTGCCCAAGGACCTTAGCCACTCTACCCTGCCAAGCTCCAAATACTGCGCATAGTTACCGTGGTATACGACACCCATTTGGTCGGTTTCTACGTAACGAACTCTAAAAGAAAATGAATTTTTTAGCATATATTAAATGAAAAATGATATATTTAAAGGCTTGGTTAACATTAAGGAAACATGCGAAAAAAAAATAGAATATTCAACCACTAAATGATTTTTTTTTTCAAAGATTTGTTCACATATTTGTCGCATCCAAAGAGCATCTAATTTCCCCTTAGATGTTTTAACATAGCTTTAAACTAACCAACAAAACTAAGGAAAAACTTTTATGAGTGTGACTGCAAATTCCGTGTGGAACAACTGTTTGGCTTTTATCAAGGATAATATCCAACCGCAGGCATTCAAAACTTGGTTTGAACCTATAAAGCCTATCAAGTTAACAGACAAAGCCCTTAGCATACAGGTGCCCAGTAAATTTTTTTATGAGTGGCTAGAGGAACATTACGTGAAACTTTTAAAAGTTGCGCTCACCAAGGAATTGGGAAATAATGCAAAACTTATTTACATCATTAAAATGGAAAATAAGTACGGTAATAAAGAACCGTTCACAGAACAAATACCAAGCTCCAACAGAACTGCCGTTGGACCACAAGAATTAGATGTGCCAATTACTTCAAAAAGTCCTGAGCTCAAAAACCCTTTTGTTATTCCCGGAATACGAAATATAAAGATTGAGTCACAGCTAAACCCAAATTATAACTTTGAGAATTTTCTCGAAGGTGATTCCAATCGCTTGGCAAGGTCCGCGGGTATGGCGGTAGCCAATAAACCTGGGGGCACTTCCTTTAACCCGCTGTTGGTTTTTGGGGGAGTTGGTCTAGGGAAGACACATTTGGCCCATGCCATTGGTGTTGAAATCAAGGATAAATATCCAGAAAAGACCGTATTATATATCTCTGCAGAAAAGTTTACGCAGCAGTATATAGAATCTGTTAAAAAGAATACTAGAAACGATTTTATCCATTTTTACCAGTTAATCGATGTACTTATCATTGATGATGTACAGTTTCTATCCGGTAAATCGGGCACACAAGATGTTTTCTTCCATATATTCAACCACTTACACCAAAACGGAAAGCAGGTTATTTTAACATCCGATAAGGCTCCAGTGGACATGCAGGATATAGAACAACGTTTGTTATCACGATTCAAATGGGGACTTTCCGCAGAATTACAGAGTCCAGATTTTGAGACCAGAATCTCTATCTTAAAGAACAAGCTCTATCGTGATGGTGTTGAGATGCCAGATGAGATTATAGATCATGTCGCCAAAAACATAAAGACCAATATTCGAGAATTGGAGGGCGCCATTATTTCTTTGATAGCACAATCCTCCTTCAACAAAAGAGAAGTGACGTTGGAACTCGCGCAACAAGTGGTTGAAAAGTTTGTAAAAAATACCAAGCGAGAAGTTTCCATAGACTATATCCAAAAAGTAGTTTCGGATTATTTTGAGATGGATGTAGCTACCTTACAATCCAAAACAAGAAAGCGCCATATTGTGCAAGCAAGACAATTGGCCATGTTCTTTGCAAAAAAGTTCACGAAAGCCTCTCTGGCCAGTATAGGGTCGCAAATTGGAAAAAGAGACCATGCCACAGTGTTACACGCCTGCAAAACAGTGGACAACTTAGCCGAGACGGATAAACAGTTTAGGAAATACATCGAAGACCTAAGCAAGAAATTCTCTTAATAATTACTTATACTTAATGAAAACCAAAGTCTTGATGGTCTGCCTGGGAAATATATGCAGGTCACCCTTGGCCGAAGGTATTTTAAGGTCTAAAGTTGATAAAGACAAGATAGTTGTAGATTCAGCAGGAACAGCTGGTTATCATGTTGGCAATCCGCCGGACAGAAGATCTATATCGGTAGCTAAAAAACATGGAATCGATATAAGCCTTCAAACGTGCAGACAATTTTCCAAAGACGATTTTAACATTTTCGACTTTATCTATGTCATGGATAAAAATAACTTTGATGATGTAATACTTTTAGCAACTTCCGAATTAGAAGAAAAAAAGGTAAAATTACTTTTGGACGAAGTCGACTTAAACATCAATGAAGTACCCGACCCCTATTATGGGGGAACGGACGGTTTTGAAAATGTATATCAGATGATCGATATCGCTTGTGAGGCAATTGCAAAAAAAGTAAGTTAGCGTATGGAGGACCCTAAACCAAGCCTCATTGTAGGCAAAATATACTTGATTCCTACTACACTTGGAGATAATGCACCTCTTGAGGTATTACCGATTTCCATAAAGCGAACTATTGAAAATACTGATCATTACATTGTAGAGAACGAAAAAACCGCAAGGCATTTTATAAAAAAAATAAGTCCAAGTAAGGCTCAACCCACCCTGCATATTGAAACATTGAACAAATTTACCGATCCAGCCGTTATCCCGGAGTTTTTGGAACCTTGCATCAGTGGTTTTGATATAGGCATACTATCCGAAGCGGGCTGCCCGGGAATTGCCGATCCAGGTGCAGAGGTAATTCGAGTTGCACACGAAAAAAGAATACAGGTAGTTCCTTTGGTAGGGCCTTCTTCTATTCTCATGGCCATGATGTCAAGCGGAATGAACGGACAAAATTTCGCATTTAATGGTTACCTGCCTATCGATGCTTTTGAACGTAAATCCAAAATTAAGAGTCTGGAACGTATCTCGAGAGAAAAAGGCCAATCCCAAATCATCATGGAAACACCCTATCGAAATGATAAACTTTTGAAGGAGTTAACGAAAATACTTCAAAAAACCACAAGATTATGTGTTGCCTGTGATATTACATTGCCTACAGAGTTCATTAGGACCAAAATTGCGCATGAGTGGAGCGAAATAAATATTGACCTTAATAAGAGACCTACAATATTTATTATTCAGGCATAAAAAAACCCAGAATTGTATTCTGGGCTTAAGGTTTCATCAAGAGTCAATTCTCAAACTTTTGCATTTCTTTTTTGCGCTATTCTAGAAATGTCATACCCTGCAAATTTTCGAATGTAATATGAAATACTACTTCCATACGCATCTGCTACATCGTTCTTTCCATAAGAACGTAGGTACTTTTTCACATTTCCGGCACCAGCTAGATGCGCTGCGGCCAAAATACCAGATTCAGTAATTTCAACTCCTCTTATCCTTTTCCCGTTAAAACGTTTAATATCCCTGCGCAAAATCCATTTATTCCTTGCAATATTGGTTTCAAATGTCTTTTCTTGAAGCGCTGGATCGTTCAAAAAATTCTTGGAATCGTGCACACCCATTAAACTAAGGGTGCTCAAACCAAATTGATACTTTCCAAGATATCCGAACGTATTAATAACAGAGTACCTTCCTTGGGATTCTTTAAAAGCCAAAGCTTCTTTAAATCCATTGTACGCTTTTCCCAAAAAAGGAGGTTTAATTTTTAAATCTTTGGAAGAATCCAAAGAATCTTTAAGAACCAAGATTTCAGTATTGGCTTCTACTTTTAACGAATCAGGAACTTTATAGTCCACTTTTTTCGTCACGGTATACGAACCAAAACTTGTCAAAATTACAATCATGGCCAGATGCAAAATAAAGCTTATCCATCTTTTCATAACTTTCATATTTAGCGTTCTGATGTACCAAAAACGGTACAACTAAATTAGGGCGGCAAATATAAGGGCAGTGTTTTTCATTTGAAGCATGATGTTCATAAGATTTTCTTAAATGAGGCCTAAAATCCGTTAAATCACTGAAAATTAACGACAAAAGGTATTATCGACGTACTTTTTTGGAATCCAACCATCGGGTATATTGTACTTTATTTCGGTTGTGTTGCGCCAAGGTTTTGGCAAACATGTGGTATCCAAAATTGGAAACATCGGCTACAAAAAATAAATAATCGTGTTTTTCAGGATTTAAAACGGCATCGATCGAAGAGATGTCGGGCATGGCAATCGGACCTGGAGGAATGCCAGCATATTTATACGTGTTGTAGGGCGAATCCATTTCTAAATCTCGATATAAAACCCGCTTGATAATGGTATCAAAATTCCCCGTTTCCTTTTTTATGGCATAAATAACTGTTGGGTCAGCTTGCAGTAATATGCCTTTCCGCACTCTATTAAGATATACTCCGGCCACTCGAGGGCGTTCCTCTACTTTTACGGTTTCCTTTTGTACTATTGCGGCAAGCGCTATGACTTGTGATGGAGAAAGATTTAATTCTTCCGCTTTTTTCAATCGTTCAGCATTCCAGAACCGTTCATATTCCTTATACATCTTATCCCTAAAATTCTTTGCATTGGTATTCCAGAAGAATTCATAGGTATTGGGCAGGTACATTCCTAATTTGGAGTCTTCGTTCAAGCCTATACTTTCCAAAAATTCAGGATCATTGAAACTCTTAACAAGCTCGGTACTATCTGCCTCTATCTGTTGGGCTATCCTTCCTGCCAAGGCATTTAGGGACTCTTGATTGTTGAACGACACTTTTACAGGGATATTTTTACTTCGAAGAGAATTGATCATCTCATTATTGTTCATCCCCTTTTTTACGGCAAACTTTCCACCTTTAATATTTGTTACATATCCTTTGCGTTCCGCTACGGCCTCAAAAGTGGACATGTCCTTAACCAGTGGTTCTAGACTATTCCTTACATCAGAAAAAGTAGCATCGGATGGAATGTACACAAAGGCTTCATCATTATTAAAGTTGGTATTAGGACTAAAAATTGCACTGTAGATTTGATATGCTATGAAACCACATATCAAAAGTCCTAGAATGGCTGTTGCCCAAAGTACTTTTTTAAGCATGGGAATTTATTTTTTGGAACATAATCTCATTTTTGAAACCGTTATTGGTCCTGATCCACTCTTTCTTCACGCCTATTTTTTGAAAGCCCATTTTTTCAAATAGATAAATACTAGCGGTGTTTTCTTCCAATATATTGGCATAGAGCTGGTGAACATCTAGAATTGAAAAGGCATAATTGCATAATAGGGTAAGTGCTTCCGCACCCAAACCCTTGTTCCTATCTTCAGGTCTTGCAATTACGATACCTATCCCTACCCTTCTGTTTTTCGGGTCAAAATCGAAAAGATCTATTAAACCAATACTTTTATCAGCATTATCACAAATGCACAAGCGTAATTGCTTCACATCAAAAATATCCCTGTGAGCGTTATCCAAGTATAATCGAAGTACTTTTTTAGAGTATGGCTTTAATGTGCCGCTTATCTCCCAAATTGAAGTATCATTTTCCAATTGGTACAGAAAATCCAAATCTTTGGGTTCCAAAGCCCTTAAACTTACTTGTTTTCCTTTAAGGTTTACCATTTAATTTCACCTTTATAGACCTGTTTTGCCGGTCCTTTTAAATAAATATTCCTGTAAGAACCTTCTTGATGATCAAAGCTAATGGTCAGATTTCCACCGGGAGTGCTCACTTCAATACTGTTCAAAGATGTTTTACCCAGTTTGTGCATAGCAATGGCAACTGCCGTTACCCCTGTTCCGCATGAAAGTGTCTCATCCTCAACACCCCTTTCATAAGTTCTCACCCCAAAAGAGTTGCTGTCCAACTGTTCAACAAAGTTTATATTGCTTCCAACCTGTCCATAAAGCCCATAACGCAACTTGGCACCTTCTTTTTGCACATCCAACTTTGATAGGTTTTCTATGAGCTGTACATGATGTGGCGACCCTGTATCCAAAAAACTATACGCAGGTTTTATTTTGACCTCGTCCACATCCGTCATGTTCAGTTCTACAATGTCTTCCACAATTGTAGCATGGTGTAATCCGTCAATAGCATTAAACGAAGTCTTACCATTGATAACACCCAGATAGTTGGCAAAAGCTACCAAACATCTGCCCCCGTTCCCGCACATAGTACTTTCTGCACCGTCAGCGTTGTAATAGACCATTTTAAAATCCGACATTTTGTCATTTTCCAATAAAATGAGCCCATCTCCCCCAATGCCAAATTTTCTGTCACAAAGCTTGGCAATCAATTTGGTATCGTTTTTGGGAAAAGTTTGTAGACGATTATCAATGATTACAAAATCATTTCCCGTACCTTGATATTTAAAAAATTGTAGTGCCATAATTGCCTGCAAAGAAACAAATATAGGGTATTCTTTAAGGAATTTTTTGTAGTTAAAAGCGAGTTAAACTGATGAAGCCAAAAATGAATTGAATTAGTTTTGTTAATTGAAAAAGTTAAATTTTTATAGAATTATGAAAAGAATTGCCAATTTACTCTTGGTATCCGTTTTTGCAGGTGCAATAACATTGGGAGCTTACAAATTATTTTTTGAAAAAGATACGTATAAATGGGTTGCGGAAAACCAAGAAACACCTTTTATAAGTACCAGTGGTCTAACAGCATCTGCCAAAGGAGCGGGAATAAATGAAGTTGACTTTACCATTGCAGCAGAAAAAACTGTAAATGCGGTAGTACATGTTAAAAACGTAACCTTAAATAAAGGCTCCAATAGCATAGCCGATTTCTTTTATGGGTTTGAACGTCAACAAACCCCACAAGTAGGTACGGGTTCTGGTGTAATTATTTCACCTGATGGCTATATCGTCACCAATAATCATGTTATTGCTAAGGCCAGTCAATTGGAAATAACCCTGAACAATAACAAGACGTACGATGCCACGGTCATTGGCGCTGATGCAAGCTCCGACATAGCACTTTTAAAAATTGATGTGGAAAAAGCACTGCCTTATCTAGCTTTTGGTGATTCGGACAATGCCAAGATCGGTGAATGGGTGCTTGCTGTTGGAAACCCCTTTAGCTTGACTTCAACGGTAACCGCAGGAATTGTAAGTGCCAAAGCAAGATCGTTGGGCAGAAATCAATCCTTTATCCAAACGGATGCAGCCGTGAACCCTGGTAATAGCGGTGGCGCATTGGTCAATACGAATGGTGATCTAATTGGTATAAATACGGCCATCACCTCACAAACAGGTTCTTATGTAGGATACTCGTTTGCAGTACCTAGCAATATCGCTAAAAAGGTGGTAGAAGACATCATGGAGTTTGGCAATGTGCAAAGAGGACTATTGGGCATCTCTGCTGCAAACGTAAATTCTAGACAAGCTATTGAAATGGGATTGAACGAAATTGAGGGAGTCTACATTTCTCAAATTGAAGAAGACTCCGGAGCGGAAGCAGCTGGATTACAATCAGGTGATATTATCAAAAAAGTTGATAATGTGCTTGTGCGTAAATTTTCTGAGCTTACCGGGTACCTGTCTTCAAAAAGACCGGATGACACTATTGAAGTTGTGGTAGATAGAGATGGCAAAAGAATTACAAAGAAGGTAACCCTTAAAAAACAACAGACCGTTCAATTGCCCACTGTTGGTTTTACGGTAAAGAATTTATCCAAAAAAGATAAAAAGACTTACGGGGTAAGCAAGGGAGTCAAGATCACTGATGTACCTGAAGGTTATAACCGTTACGATTTAAAGAACAAGGTAATTACGGAAGTGGACGATAAACCAATAAGTAATATTGAAGATGCTAAGGAGCTTTTTGATGAAATTTCCAGATATGGTAGAACAAGTTTTACCATGATCAACGAGAAAGGTGAAAAAGAACGTCTTATACTTCAATAAAACGTATAAATAAATATGAATGAAAAATAGCACCCAAAATTGGGTGCTATTTTTATGCGCAAAATCTTTTACGAAAACGTTTGAAATATCTAATTTTGCCGAGCATTTAAAAAAACAACATCTCCAACCGATAGATATGAGTGATATTAAGTCTTACGAGAAAGAACTTGCATTCCAAGCAGATAGAAGAAAAGCTACTACGGAATTCATAAAAATTATCAGTGACCTTTGGTATGACAAAGCAATTGAAGTGGTACTCTTCAAAAATCAAATTATAGATAAAAATGTAAGCGATATTATCAATCTCCATGAATACGCCGGGGAATTTGTACAAAAACCGATTTCAATCTTTGATTCAGTTGAAATTCTTAGGGCCATTAACGATATCAACTTACCTCCTTCAAAATTGGATATTGGCAAGTTGACCTACGAATACCATTCGGACGACAACAATCACCTGAATGTTAAGTCATTCGTTTTGGAAAAACTCAAAGATGCCCAAGCATCCAAAGAAATAAAACCGAAAGATGTTGTGCTTTATGGGTTTGGTAGAATTGGCCGATTAGTTGCCAGGGAGTTAGTTGCCAAAACCGGAAGAGGTAGCCAGTTGAGACTTAGGGCCGTTGTGGTTAGGGGATTGATCAACAAAGAGGTCTTGGAAAAAAGAGCAGCGTTGTTAAAAACCGATTCCGTACACGGACAGTTTATGGGTACCGTAGATGTTGATGAGAAAAAAAATGCCTTGATCGTAAATGGCACAACAGTTCTGTTCATTAGCGCAGACAAACCTGAAGCTTTGGATTATACACAATTTGGAATCTATAATGCACTTATTATTGACAATACAGGTGCTTTTAGAGATAAAGCAGCACTTTCCAGACATTTGGAAGCTAAAGGAGCAAGCAGGGTATTGCTAACTGCGCCGGGCAAAGAAGTCCCAAATATAGTGCACGGCGTAAACCAAAAAGATTTTGACCCGGATAAGACAAAAATATTTTCGGCAGCATCCTGCACCACCAATGCCATAACGCCAATATTAAAAGTCATTGAAGATTCGCTTGGGATAAAAAAGGGACATTTAGAGACCATTCATGCCTATACAAATGATCAAAATTTGGTTGATAACATGCACAGCAAGTACCGTAGAGGTAGGGCCGCTGCGCTAAATATGGTCATAACCGAAACCGGTGCGGGAGCAGCAGTTGCCAAAGCATTACCTTCGTTAAAAGGAAAATTAACATCCAATGCCATTCGAGTTCCGGTCCCCAATGGTTCACTGGCAATCCTTAATCTTGAAGTAAAGAACAAGACCTCCAAGGAAAGTATCAATACCATTTTAAAGAAGTATGCCCTTGAGGGCGACCTTGTGGAACAAATTCAGTATTCTTTAAGTAATGAATTGGTATCATCGGACATTGTGGGCGCCTCTGCACCTTCCATCTATGACAGTAAGGCTACCCTAGTGTCCGCAGACGGGAAAAGTTTGGTACTTTATATTTGGTACGACAATGAGTATGGCTATTCACACCAAGTAATCCGATTGGCAAAATACATTGCCAAAGTAAGGCGCTATACCTATTATTAAAGCCTAAATCTTTGCATATAATTTTTATTAAAAGATTTTTCTTTTCAATCTTAACTTTATTCGTGTAATTTCGCAGTTCCCTCAATCTAAATTTATACGCAATATTTATCATGAAACGTTTACAAGTATTTTTCACCCTTACCTTACTAATCACTTTTTTACCAATTTTAGCCCAAGACAACGAATCGGAATCCAGTTCTGACAATACGCTTGTTGGACAATTTCAACAACTTGAAAAAAAATCGGGTAATTACAGGGCAAACGGTGTTCGTTACGAAGTTGTACGCATAGGGGACTTGGCCAGAATCAAGGAGAATATTTTCGATTCCATTAATAGTGCCAACACATCAATAAAAAACTTATCCGCTACCATAGAAAGCAATAACTCAAAAATAGAAGAGTTAAATTCCCAGCTTCAAGAGACTACCAATAATTTAGAGACCGTTACCGAAGAAAAAGACAGCATGTCGTTTTTTGGGGCTTTGGTGAGCAAGGGAACGTATAACCTAATACTTTGGTCAATTATTTTCGCATTGTTATTATTCTTGTTGTTTTTTATCTACAGATTTAGAAACAGTAACTTTTTAACCCATCAGGCAAAAACGGCACTTGCCGATGTAGAAAAAGAATACGAAGAACATAGACGCCGTGCACTGGAACGTGAACAAAAAATCAGTCGTCAATTACAAGACGAGCTGAACAAGCAAAAAAAGTAAACCAAAAACTCCCTTTTTTAGGGAGTTTTTTCATTGATATCCTTATCAAAAAAATATAATAGGAAATCTTTAGCTTTACGATTATAACTATTTTATGTGATGAAAGTTAAAAGAGCAACCCTATCAGATGTAGCGTTTATCGCTCCGTTATTCAATGAATACCGAATATTCTACAAACAAGAAACAGACTTAAGTGCCTCCAGAGCTTTTCTTGAAGCGCGTTTGCGCAACAACGAATCAATCATTTTTGTAGCAATTAGTGAAGGGGAGATGATTGGATTTACCCAACTCTACAAAACCTTTTCATCGGTATCATTGCAACCTTATTATATTTTGAATGATTTATTTGTAGCACAAGCGCACAGAAAATAAGGAGTGGGAGAAGCACTACTAAACCATGCAAAAATCCATTGTGCCAAAAAGAATTATAAAGGCTTGGCACTGGAGACCGCTACAGATAATCCAGCACAAAAATTATATGAACGCTTAGAATGGAAAAAAGATAATGACTGCTTTCATTACTTTTGGAAAAATACTATTGCACAATAACCCTTATTTTTGATGAATTTCTAAGATAGCCATGCGGATAGATATTATCACGGTTTTGCCAGAACTATTAAAAAGTCCTTTTGAAGCTTCAATCTTAAAAAGAGCTATAGAAAAGGGGCTGGTCGAAGTACATTTCCATAATTTAAGGGATTACTCAACGGGCAATTACAAGCAAGTGGACGACTATCAATTTGGTGGGGGTGCGGGAATGGTTTTAATGGTAGAGCCCATAGACAGGTGTATTACTGGATTAAAGGAAGAACGGGAGTACGATGAAATCATCTATATGACACCAGACGGAAGTACACTGAATCAAGCCGTTTCCAACGAGATATCCCTAAAAAAAAATATCATAATCCTATGCGGCCATTACAAAGGAGTTGACCAAAGGGTACGTGATATGTTCATAACAAGAGAAATTTCCATAGGTGATTACGTACTGTCAGGTGGGGAGTTGGCGGCCGCAGTCTTTTGTGATGCTGTTATACGATTATTGCCAGGAGTCCTCAATGATGAAACCTCAGCATTAACAGACACATTTCAAGATAATTTATTGGCGCCACCTGTTTATACTAGACCATCTAATTATAAAGGCACAACTGTACCTGAAGTGTTGCTAAGCGGTGATTTCCCAAAAATAGAGAAATGGCGCGAAGAAAAAGCTTTGGAGCGAACTGAAAAACTAAGACCAGATTTATTAAACTGATATGGAAAATTCTCACACGCTATTTTATGCCATTGGAGGCATTCTGAACGCACTTGCACAACTGGTTGTTATTATAGGTTGTATTGTTTTGGTCACCAAACAGAAAAACACGGGCACTATTCTCATGTTGGTCGCAAGCATTCTTTCCCTGCTCTTTTTGATAGGAAACTTTGCAGGAAACATGATTGCTGGACATTATGGGACAGATGCTATTTTGCTGTTCAGTAAAATGACCGCAGTTTTGACACCACTCCCCTATGTTCTGTTTGCTGCCGGGCTATTAACTTACGGGGTGATGTATGTCAACAAAACAAAACCTGTAGCATAACCATTTAAAAATTTAAAAACATCTTGTCAATTCTAAATATTGCACTATTTTTGCAATCTCAAAATTAACCTCTGACGATGTCCGTGAAAGTTAATCTTGTTAAACGATAAAAAAACATACCATGGAATCCTTAATAAAATTTGTTGAAGACGAATTTGTTCCAAAAAAAGATTTTCCAAAATTTTCTTCTGGTGACACGATAACTGTTTACTATGAAATTAAGGAAGGTGAAAAAACCCGTACACAGTTCTTTAAAGGAGTTGTAATACAACGAAGAGGGACTGGAGCTACAGAAACATTCACTATTAGAAAAATGTCAGGTACTGTTGGTGTGGAAAGAATTTTCCCAGTAAACATGCCAGCGCTTCAAAAAATTGAAGTAAACAAAAAAGGTAAGGTACGTAGATCTAGAATCTTCTACTTTAGAGAGCTTACAGGTAAAAAAGCCCGTATTAAAGAGATAAGAGGATAACTCAATAATCCTATACGTAATAAAAAGCACCTGTAACAGGTGCTTTTTTTATGAACAATTGTTAATAACCAAAGTTCATAGTCTGTTGATTTTTAATCGCTTATAAAGTTTGCATACCTCCTACTTTATTTTAATTTAGTAAAAGAATAAGCAAGGGATGTATTTCTACTCCTTATTCTTTTAGAGTTAACGTTCTTTAAAACTGATATTTTCCTTTTTAGTTGGTAACACTACTAATCGAAAAAGAAGTTTCATATTTAGATAAACTTAGGTTAATCTAATTATGGGATAATAAATTTTATGTGCGGACAGAAGAGCAATTTTCTGTTTTGATAAAATTTAGAAAATAACAGACCTGTTTCGTAAAATGTAGTTTGATTTAATAATTAAAGATATTTTGCGAAATAAACGTTAAAAGAGCAACGGATGCAATCAATGGTTGCGAATTTGTTGAAAAGCAAATAAAAATCTTTTAGCTCTTTTCAGAAAGCCATATCAATGTTCACACATAGATATGGCTTTTGTTATTTGGGCTCTTCTAAATTCACACTTTAAGTTAAATCCCTTACACTTCCAACAGCCATAAATTGTATATTTGCACCGCTCAAATAAAAACACCTTAATGGCTAAAATTTTCTACACAAAAACTGACGAAGCGCCAGCCTTGGCAACATTATCTTTTTTACCAATAGTAAAAGCATTTACAAATACCGCCAATATAGACATAGAGACCAAAAATATTTCGCTTGCAGGTAGAATAGCAGCTGTATTTCCCGAGTTTTTGGACGATAACCAAAAAATATCGGATGATTTGGCCAAATTGGGCAGTTTAGCAAAGACCCCGGAAGCCAATATTATCAAATTACCAAACATAAGTGCATCCATTCCACAACTAAAAGAAGCCATTGCGGAACTTCAACAAAAAGGATTCAACGTACCCAACTATCCAGACGAGCCAAATACCGAAAACGAGAAGACCGTTAAGTCCAGGTATGATAAAATAAAGGGAAGTGCCGTAAACCCTGTGTTGCGCGAAGGAAACTCCGATAGAAGAGCGCCAAAAGCAATTAAAAATTACGCAAAAAAGAATCCCCACAGCATGGGCGAATGGTCATCGCAATCCAAAACCCATGTGGCCACAATGTCAGAAGGAGATTTTAAACACAATGAAAAATCCTTGACTTTAAAGAATGTTGATGATGTGCGTATTGAACTGGTCAATGCCAATGGCGAAGCGACTGTACTAAAAGAGAGCACTCCGCTTCAAAAAGGGGAAATAATCGATGCTACGGTCATGAGCAAACGCGCACTTGTTGATTTTTTAACCCATGAAGTGGCAGCCGCAAAAAAGGATGGTCTTTTACTTTCCCTACACTTTAAGGCCACTATGATGAAGGTGTCCGATCCAATTATATTCGGTCATGCATTAAAAGCTTATTTCGCTGATCTCTTTGAAAAATATGGTGATGCTTTAGAAGATTTAGGAATAAATCCCAATAATGGTTTAGAAAGTCTGCTTGATAAATTGCACAAGTTGCCCGAAGCAAAACGAAAAGAGATTGAAGCTGTAGTTGCTGAAAATATCGAAAATGGTCCAGCTTTGGCCATGGTGAATTCAGATAAAGGAGTAACCAATCTTCATGTCCCCAGTGACATCATTATCGATGCTTCCATGCCAGCAATGATTAGAAACTCTGGAAAGATGTGGGACAAAAATGGACAACCTCAAGATACGAAAGCCATTATTCCTGATAGTAGCTACGCAGGAATTTATCAAGCTACCATAGACTTTTGCAAAGAACATGGCGCTTTCGACCCCACAACCATGGGAACCGTTCCCAATGTAGGACTAATGGCCCAAAAAGCGGAAGAATATGGCTCCCATGATAAAACTTTCGAGATACAAAATTCTGGAACAGTTCGCGTGGTCAGTACAACGACCAATGAAGTTTTACTACAGCATAACGTTGAGCAAGGGGATATCTGGAGAATGTGCCAAGTTAAAGATGCTCCCATCCAAGATTGGGTAAAACTAGCTGTTACCAGAGCTCGAGCGACCAACACACCTGCTGTATTTTGGTTGGATGAAGAAAGAGCCCATGACGCTGAATTAATTGGTAAAGTAACCGAATATCTGAAGCTTCATGATACAGAAGGATTGGATTTACGTATTCTATCCCCCACTGATGCTACCAAATTCACTCTGGAACGCATAAAGGATGGAAAAGACACTATCTCAGTCTCTGGAAATGTGCTACGCGATTACCTTACTGACCTCTTCCCAATTCTGGAAGTTGGTACCAGTGCAAAAATGCTATCCATAGTTCCGTTGATGAACGGTGGTGGCCTGTTTGAAACAGGTGCTGGTGGATCTGCACCAAAACATGTACAGCAGTTTTTGGAAGAAGGACACCTAAGATGGGATTCCCTAGGTGAATTTTTGGCACTTGGTGTTTCCTTGGAACACTACGGCGAAAAAAATCAGAATAAAAAAGCTTTGGTATTGGCAGAAGCTTTGGACAATGCAACAGAGAAATTCTTGGACAACGATAAATCTCCTTCAAGAAAAGTGAACGAACTGGATACACGGGGAAGTCATTTTTATCTGGCATTGTACTGGGCAGAAGAACTGGCTAACCAGAATGAAGATAAAGAGCTTAAATCCTCTTTTACCAAGGTGTATGAGTCCCTTGATGCTAACCAAGATAAAATCACTTCAGAATTAATAGATGCACAAGGTGTTTCTGTTGATATTGGTGGATATTATCTTCCCGATTCGGATTTGGCATCAAAAGCAATGCGACCAAGTAAGACGTTCAATACCATTTTAGAGGCTATTTCTTGATTTTTCACAATTAAGGATTAAGAAACTGTTAAACCAGATAGTTTAATAGTATGATTGTCTATTTTAGACCCCAAAAAGCAACTTTAACACTTTGAAAAACAGCATATACCCCCTACTATTATTATTTCTACTAGCGAGTTGTGAAGAAGTAATCGATATAGAGTTGCCAACTTCTGAACCTAGATTGGTCATAGACGCCATAATAGGCTATAACCAAAACAATGGAGACCCAATCACTATTGGACAGGTAAAACTTACCCTTACAGCACCTTTTCTTCAAGATGAAATACCGCCTGCAGAGAATGCAACGGTAACCATTATAGACGAAGAAAATGGACAATCTTTTCCCCTAGTAGAAAGTGACCCAGGTGTTTTTCAAAATGGGTTTCCTGATTTGGAGTTTGATAGGGAATATACCCTTATTGTGAATTACGATGGAGAAACCTACACAGCAACACAACAGTTGATACCAGCCCCGGTCATTAGTAGCGCTGTACAAGGAGACGGTTTTTTGTTCGATGAGGAAGAAGAGACCGAAGTGGTCATCACATTTACAGATACCCCAAACGAACGCAACTACTATTTGTTCTCTTTTGGGTTTGACAACTTTTTGGTTGTCGATGATGAATTTTTTGAAGGTAGTGATATTACATTTTCATATTTCTATGAAGATGTTGAACCTGGCGATTTGCTCACGATAACACTATTAGGGATTGATAAAAATTTTGCAGATTACGTTGACCTAGCTTTGGTACAATCTGGAGAAAGTGGCGGTGGCCCTTTTGCAACTCCTCCAGCTACCGTTAAAGGTAATATCCTAAATACGACAACCCCGGAAAATTTCCCTTTTGGCTATTTTAACCTGAGTGAGTTTGACACTGAATTATTGACCGTTGAATGAAATTAGATATCTCTTTTTCTATAAATCGCCCTGTTTCATTCAAAACATCGAAAAAACGTAAAATGTCCAAAAGGCAATTGTTTCTTTTTCTTTCCTTGCTGATTAGCGCTATCTCTTTACAGGCACAAAATAGATTTACGTTAAGTGGCACCATTACAGAAGCTAGCAGTAATGAGACCCTAATAGGAGTAACCATAGCGTTTCCAGAGTTAAAAACAGGTGTAACCACCAACGAGTATGGGTTTTACTCCATCACACTGCCACAAGGTGAGTATGAAGTTATTGTTAGCTATTTGGGTTTTCAGGAGGTTCGTGAGACTATAAACCTATCCCTTAATATAAAAAAAGACTTTGAGCTCAATGAAGAAGCGGAACAACTGGACGAAGTTATCGTTTCTGAAAATCCAGAGCGTTTGGATATTGTAAAACCTCAAATGAGCGTAAATACCCTTGCGGTGCAGACCATAAAACAAATACCCGTGGTACTGGGCGAGGCGGATGTCATCAAGTCGCTACTTTTATTACCTGGTGTTTCCAATGCTGGTGAAGCTTCTTCAGGATTTAACGTGCGTGGTGGTGCAGCGGACCAAAATCTTATTCTATTGGATGAAGCCATCGTATTTAACTCATCTCATCTTTTTGGGTTCTTTTCGGTTTTTAACCCAGATGCCATAAAAGATGTAAAACTGTTTAAAGGAGGTATCCCCGCTAGGTATGGCGGAAGACTTTCGTCTGTTTTGGAAATATTTCAAAAGGAAGGCAACAGTAAGGAATTTAAGGTAAACGGTGGAATTGGTGCCGTGGCCAGCAGACTGCTCGTGGAAGGCCCGATTATCAAGGATAGAACGGCTTTCTTGGCAGGTGGCAGGGCTTCATATGCACACTTGTTTTTACCGTTTTTTGATATTGACAACAAAGCCTACTTCTATGACCTGAATACCAAAATCAACCATAAGATCAACGATAGGAACAACATATTTTTATCGGGTTATTTTGGGCGTGATTTGTTCAGCATCAATGACAGCTTTGTAAATACCTACGGTAATGCCGTAGGGAACTTTAGATGGAACCATTTGTTCTCGGACAAATTGTTTTCGAACCTGTCCATAATCTATTCCGATTATTTCTATGGCCTAGAACTCGATTTTGTAGGTTTTGAATGGGATTCGGGGATTCAAAATTTCAATCTAAAGTATGACCTCAAACATTATATCAACGATAAGTTTCAGTTGAATTATGGATTGAACAATATATACTATGTATTCAATCCCGGTGAAATAAAACCGAACAGGGAAGATTCGGGAATAGTCGCAGACCAGCTTACAAAAAAATATGCAAATGAAGCTGCAGCCTATGTTGATGTGCAGCACAAAGTCTCAGAAAGGCTGAGCCTTAACTATGGGCTTCGGGTCAGTCATTTTAACCGATTGGGGCAAGATGAATTTTTTGTTTACGAAAATGACAATGCCGTCATTTTTGATCCTTCCATTGGGATATATAGAGAAGGAACACCCACAGATACCATAAGTTCCAGCCGGGGCAACAGCTTAGATACGTTTACCAATTTTGAACCAAGGATATCGTTATCCTATAATTTTAACGGAAAAAGTTCCGTAAAGGCAAGCTATACGCGATTAGCACAATACTTACATTTACTTTCCAATACCAACTCCCCTACTCCCTTAGATGTATGGACTCCCAGTGGTCCATTTGTTGAGCCACAATTACTGGACCAATATGCCATAGGCTATTTTCAGAATATAAAAGATGGCGTATTCGCCTTGGAAACCGAGTTGTTTTATAAGGATATCCAAAATAGAATCGATTATATAGATGGTGCAAACTTGATTGCAAATAATGCCATTGAACAAGTAATCTTAAATGGAGAAGCCCGCGCTTATGGGTTGGAAATCTTATTTAGAAAGAACGAAGGGCGTTTTAAGGGGTGGTTGGCCTACACACTTTCAAAATCAGAGCAGAGGACACCTGCAAGAACCTCAACAGAAACGAACGGAATATCACCATTGGAAACCGGTATTAATTCAGGGAAATGGTACAATACGCCTTATGACAAAACCCATGATATTTCGGTATTCGGTAGTTTTGATATAAACGAGAAATGGAACTTTAATGCAAACTTTGTATACCAAACAGGCCAACCTACAAATTATCCCATAGGCCAATTTGAGTTTCAAGGGATTACCATTCCATTTTTTGGAGAACGTAATGTAGAGCGTTTACCCGCCTACCATAGACTGGACATTTCGGCAACATTGACTCCAAAAAGAAATAAAAGAAAAAAGGTGCAATCGGAATGGGTGTTTAGTATCTACAATGCTTATAATCGTATGAATGCGGCTTCTATCAACTTCAGGGAAAATGAGGACAGTGGTAGAAATGAAGCACTCAGGACTTCGATATTCGGGATTATTCCTGCGGTGACCTATAATTTTAGGTTTTGATCAGTTTCTATTTTGCTATTATAAAACTTGATATAACAACAAAATCAACGTTATCCCTACCACTCCTTGTAAAAGAGTTCCCAAAGTGTGTCCTTTCAAAGCGTTCTTTACATCAATATTGGAAAACTGCGAAACCACCCAAAAATAACTATCGTTGATATGGGATACGGTCATGGCCCCAGCTCCTATGGCCAATACCGCAAATGCCTTATCCGTAGCTCCGACCAAACCAAAAGTCTCCAATAAGGGCGCTATGATGGCCGAGGTAGTAATAATAGCTACCGTAGAAGATCCCTGCGCCGTTTTGAGCACCATGGCAATAACGAAAGCTATCAAAAGACCACCAATCCCAGAGCTGGATTCGAAATTAATCACCGAAGCAATATCAATTGTCCGTAAAATAGCTCCAAAAGCTCCCCCGGCACCTGTTATCAATACAATGAGCCCCGCTTGTTTAAAGGCTTCGGTAACCCAGCCCTTCTTTTGCTTTGCAGGTACTTTTCGCCCCAACGAAACAGCCAATAGAACCCCTGCCAAAAGTGCAATGATAGGATTGCCCAAAAAATTGAAAACATCAAAAACAAGTTCCTTTCCCAATGGGTATGTGGGGTAGCTTACAATTGACTTCATGGCTATAAGAACAATGGGTACGATAAGCGGCAAAAAAGCCTGAAAAGGTGTAATGCCAAAATCCTTCTGAGCATCATCGGCGGCAACGACTTTGTCGGTAACTTCTTCCTTTAGGGATTTTCCAATAAACCGTGCCCAAAAATACCCTGTCAACGACACGGGTACCGAAACCAACAGTCCAAAAATCAAGACCATTCCCAAATCAGCTTCCAAAATTGCTGCTGCGGCCAAAGGACCTGGCGTTGGCGGAACAAACACATGTGCTGCGTACAATCCGGTTGCAAGGGATATCGCAAAAACCAGCACGGGAATTCCTGTTTTCTTGCTGATGGCTTTGTTCAAAGACGAGAGGATGATAAATCCAGAGTCACAAAAAACTGGAATTGAAATCAAATAGCCCGCTAAATTAATGGCTAGCGGCGACCTTTTCAATCCCACCAATTTTAAAACGTAATTTGCCAATACCTTTGTACTCCCGGTTCGCTCCAGATAAATGCCGATAACTGTTCCAAAAGCAATAACAAGACCAATGCTCGACAGTGTTTTTCCAAAACCTTCGCCCAATGTATCCATAATATCCTTGGGGGAAAGTCCAAGTAAAAATCCTGTGGATACTGCGGCTATTGTCAACGAAAAGACAGGATGCATTTTAAACCTGACGGTAGCGAGAATAATAAATAGAATAACTACGGCCAGTACAAGAATCTCCATGCTCAATTTTTGTAAAATACCTGCTAAATATAAGGTAATATTCCTATTTTAGTTCTGTATGAGAACGGATAAAGAACTTCTGATCAAAGGGCTTAAATTTCTTGGTTACACCGTAGCTTTTATGTTTTTGGCGCCTTTTGTCATATCCCAAGCTTTTAAAAATCAAGACCACCCTGCATATGTTCCTGTACTGGTCATTGGACTTTTATTGGCCATTGTCGCAATCGGTTTTGGGTTTTATTCCATCAAGATTTTTATGGATGCAATCTTTGGGAAGAAATCGAAAAGTTAATTTTTCTTTTTGGAATCTTTCTTCCATTTATTGCTCAACTGTGCATAATCATAATCCAGCACAGATTCTTGTCGTTCCAGTTTTTGAGCGGCAAAAGCACGCTGCAAAATGTCTTCGATCAAGTAATCTTCATGGATACGGTCTGGGTGGAATTCTTCTTTTATGCTGATTTTAAAGGCCTTTGCCGTAGTATTGTACCAAAATGCACGCCAACCGTTGCGTAATTCCTTTACCAAGTTGAAAGCGGTCTTTCCTGTTTGACGATAAATCAATTTAATCAATATTTGGCCTTCGGTACGGGTTAGCTTCTTCAGTTTCTCCGAAAACTCACCCTCAATATACTTTTGTACTGTCTTCGTATACTTTTTGCGGTGGCGTTTCTTTTTGATTTTCCCTAAGCTGTCGTTCAATTCCACTAAACGTTCTGCTGCCAGCTTAGCATATGGATATACTTTTAGGGTTTTGCGTCTAAGAATGTAGTAACGCAATTTCTCTTTTCGGTCTGCGAATTCAAGTTTACCAAACAAATAAACTTCGCCTATTTCGATAGAGCTACGAAGAATAGAATCACCTTCAAACCTTATATAATAATCAGTAACCGAATCTTTTTCAACTTCTTGGGAAAAGCCAAGTGAAAAAAACAATGAAAAAATTATAACAAAGCTGTAACGAAACATTCGTACTATTTAACAAAAGTCCTGCCAAAATTAAGGATAAACACAGTATTTGGCTATTAAATAAAAGTGAATATTGTTATGTTTGTGGACTAAACTATAGAAATGGCCGCATCAAAAATCATTACTTCCAAATCCTTAAAATTCTTTGAAAAATATCTGAACAATGCCTCTCCAACTGGTTATGAATGGGAAGGGCAAAAAATTTGGATGGACTATTTAAAGCCCTACGTGGATGATTTTATTACCGATACCTATGGTACTGCTGTTGGGGTCATTAATCCAGATGCAAAATTTAAAGTGGTCATTGAAGGACATTCCGATGAGATTTCCTGGTATGTTAACTATATTACTGATAACGGCCTATTGTATGTTATTAGAAATGGAGGGAGCGATCACCAGATTGCACCTTCAAAATGGGTGAATATCCATACCAAAAATGGTATCGTGAAAGGTGTTTTTGGTTGGCCGGCCATACATACAAGGAATAGAAGCAAAGAAGAACCGCCAAAAATCGATAATATTTTTATTGACATAGGTGCAAAAGATAAAGAAGAGGTCGAGAAGATGGGTGTACATGTAGGTTGTGTCATAACCTACCCAGATGAATTTCAGGTATTGAACAAAGACAAGTTTGTTTGTCGTGCCATTGACAACAGAGCTGGAGGTTTTATGATTGCCGAAGTTGCACGTCTATTGCATGAAAACAAAAAGAAATTGCCATTTGGCTTGTATATCACCAACTCCGTACAGGAAGAAATTGGGTTGCGCGGTGCCGAAATGATCACCCAGACCATAAAACCCAACATTGCCATCGTAACGGACGTTTGCCATGACACCACTACCCCAATGATCGATAAAAAGAAAGAAGGCGAAACCGGGATGGGTTCAGGTCCTGTAATCTCTTATGCCCCTGCCGTACAGAACAAATTGAGAGAGCGTATCATTGAAACCGCGGAAGCAAAAGAAATACCTTTTCAACGTTTAGCTGCATCACGTTACACGGGGACGGATACGGACGCCTTTGCCTATAGCAATGGTGGCGTTGCATCGGCTCTGATTTCCTTACCGCTCAGATATATGCATACTACAGTGGAAATGGTCCATAAAGATGATGTGGAAAATGTAATCCGATTGATTTACGAAACATTACTGACCATAAAAGAGGGGGAAACCTTTAGTTATTTTGATTAGACAATACAGTATATTAATTCTTTGCTTCTCCAAAACCATCATTTATCAAGTCAAAGAGGGCATCGGTCAATTTAGCGTCTGATTATTCTTTTTTTCATCTTTACTTAACGGGTATTAATCCTAAAAATACTTGTTTTGAATAGATTTATTTTTTTCTGTTTTATATTGGCCATATTGGCTTGTAGCAATGGTGATAATCCAGCTCCTTTCGTTTCTGATATTAGAACAACTCCTATCATAACTAGTTTCAGTCCTATTTCCGGACCAGTGGGAACGGTTATCACAATTGAAGGTTTTAATTTTGATGGCTCTGGACAATCTGTAAATATAGGTAGCACAGAAACAATAGTTATAAGTGCTTCAAATACTAAAATTGAAACAGTCGTCTTAACTGAAACTATCACTGATAATATCATAGTTACAGTAAACGGCAGGTCGGGTTCTTCAGAAAACAAATTCACTGTACTTCCATAGTTAAAAATTTTGACCAAGGTTTTTTTATTTTTTTAATTATGCTGCGCTTTTGAATTCTATTTAGTGTTAGAATTACCTTTCTAAAAAATACGCTTTCTGTTCACAACAAATGATTTTATATTTTCATTATTTTAGACATCATTCACCAATTTTGATGGAATTATGATACTTGACAAACTTGATCACGATGAGCGAGTAGACATTCTTGACGAAAATGGAAAGTTTACAGGAAAATCCTGCTTGAAATCGAAAGCACATCGTAAAGGATTGTATCATCCAACCGTTCATGTATGGTGTTATTCCAATGATGGCTTGGTCTTGCTACAACGTAGGGGGCGTTCCAAAAAGAACTTCCCCTTAAAATGGGATATCTCTGTCGCTGGACATGTAGGTGCTGGAGAATCCCTCGAAAAAGCAGCTGTTAGAGAAGTTCGAGAAGAAATAGGGCTTAAAATATCAACACTGGAGCTGGAAAAAATAGCTGTTTTTAAAACAAAGCATAAACACAGTGAAACATTTCTGGACCATGAATACAACCATACCTATCTATGCAAGTTAGATGCTACAACAAAGCTCCAAAAACAGGAATCCGAAGTAGAAGAATTAAAATGGTTTTCCATAGAACAATTCAAAGAATGGGTACATCAAAAAAATCCGGATTTAGTGCCCAATAGCAATGAACGTTACGAAAAGGTGATCCTTGAAATTGAATCACGGATTTAATTCGTTGACAAAAATTTCAGGATGCTGTAATTCGTAGGTTTTCTGTTCACCGCTGGACATGTTTTTGATCACAAAATGGCCATCGGAGAGCTCTTTATCCCCCAATAAAATAACATACGGTACATTTCTGCGGTCTGCGTATTTAAATTGCTTCTGGACTTTTGCGGAAGAAGGATACAAATCGGCTCTAACCCCTTTGCTTCGTAGCTGGGAAATCAACTTTAAGGCCGCTTTCGCTTCTGCTTCACCAAAATTAAGGCAAAGAACATCCAAAGAGACCGAGACCGCATCAGGAAATAGGTTCAACTCTTCCAGAACCAAATAGATTCGATCTAATCCAAAAGAAATCCCTACCCCACTAACATCCTTTAATCCAAAAATCCCAGTCAGATCATCATAACGACCTCCACCACCAATCGAGCCCATGGTTACTCCTGCCGGTGCACTCACTTCAAAAATAGCTCCAGTGTAATAGTTGAGTCCACGGGCCAAGGTAACATCCAATTGCAGCTTGGCCGTTTGCAAACCAAGATCTTCAATATGTTTCACGATATCTTCCAATTCCGCTACTCCGTCCATTCCAACCTCAGATTCAGCAAGTAATGTTTTCAATTGCTCCAATTGTACTTTGCTAGAGCCTGACATAGCAAATAATGGAGCTGCTTTTTCAATGGCGGTTTCTGAAATGCCCTTGGATAGCATCTCCTTTTTAACGCCCTCCTCCCCTATTTTGTCTAATTTGTCCAATGCAACGGTAAAGTCAATCAATAAGTGCTTTGCCCCAATTACTTCTGCAATACCCGACAATACTTTTCTATTGTTGATTTTTATGGTGGTATCCGCTAATTTTAAATCGGTAAAGACCGCATCGTATAACTGTATCAATTCCACTTCTTGCAGCAAAGAATTAGAACCGACCACATCGGCATCACACTGATAAAACTCACGAAAACGCCCTTTTTGTGGTCTATCCGCCCGCCAAACAGGCTGAATTTGATACCGTTTAAAGGGAAAATCAATTTCATTTTGGTGCATGACCACGTACCGCGCAAAAGGAACGGTCAAATCATAGCGAAGTGCTTTTTCCGAAATCTTTGGAGTTAATGTGGATGAGTCTTTTGAACTGTAGGTTACATCATCCACCTTAGAGATATAATCCCCAGAGTTTAAAATCTTAAAAATCAAGCGATCTCCTTCTTCGCCATATTTTCCCAGTAAGGTTTCCGAATTTTCAAAGGATGGTGTCTCTATAGGGCGGAAACCATAAACCTCAAAATGCCTTTTTATGGTTTCCATGATGTAGTTGCGCTTGGTAACTTCAGTTGGGGAAAAATCACGGGTTCCTTTGGGTATGGATGGTTTTTGTGGCATGCGTTTTATTTGTTGTGCAAATATACGTTGTATGGTGAATTTACTTAAGACTTATTGACTGCGCTCGAAACGATAGAACTACTCAATCAATAATCTGGTCGAACCACTTGTACAATTCGCCTTTAGTGATTACCGCTCCTTGCTGAATTAAATTGAATTTATCCAGATTTTTATCCTCTGAATAGGCTTTAGATGCGGTCAGGTATTCCACAAAATCAGATTGGAAATTACGTTTGAACCAGCTAAAACCTTCCTTGGTCCGTAAATCGATATTAGGATTCATCACTTTAACAGAAAACAACTTCATTTCTTTATCGGTCAAATGAAACAAATGCATATGCAGTTCGGAAATATTCTCCAGATATTCGACTTTGCTTAGTACACCTTCCCAAATCAAATCACTAAATACATCAAGTTCTTCTTCGGCAACTTCTGGTTTTTCCTGTTTTAACTTGGTCCATTCCTCCGCAGTGATGGACTGAGTAGCTAAAAAGTTGATGAATTCTGGATGCAGCTCTTCCAATTGCTGCTGTGTCAATCGCGTATATTTCATTTGGCAAAAATAAAAAACCATAGATTTAAAATCTTTGGTTTTTCAGTAAAAAGCTTTCTTCCTGTAATCTTGGCCCTCCCTCAATCCCTCCCTAGGGAGGGAAGTAGCCTTTATTTGAAAGTTTAGTTATCTGAGTATCAATTTGCGGAGTGAATTGCCCACTGGTGTCTCAAGAACTACCACGTATATTCCAGAAGGAAGGCCTTCGATATTCATGGGGATGTTATAGTTATGCTCACCTCCCGCCAATTCTTGGAGCATAAGGTTATTGTTGGCGAACCCAAAGACCTTTAGACTGATATTCCCAATTTCCGAAAGACCTATATCTGCATAGAACTGTCCGGTGGTTGGATTAGGATATACAACAAAATGCTCAATTCCTTCACGTGAAACTTCTTCGCTTTCATTTATAATGCCGGTTAACGTGTTTTCCAAAACCAATATTCTTTTCGTTGATGTAGACCAACAATCCTCTCGATACACCGTAACCCCAATTTCATATTCTCCGGGTTCAGTAAAAGTAATACCAAGTTCATCATTGTTTCGTTCTGTTACGATGGCACCTTCGGGAACGGACCACTCAACCGTGTCCGGGAGCGGATAACTAAGATCGACAGCAATAATATTCTCATCTACAAAAGACTGGCTCGCCATGGCAAATTCCGCTTTTATTTGATCGGGCAATCCTACTGTTGTTTTGATTAGCAGTTCACATCCGTTATCATCCATTATTATAACCTGATAATTGTCTGCTTGAAGATTGGAAAATGTATCACCACCTTGAAAACTTGACCCACCATCGATGGAATAAATATAAGGTGGGGTTCCACCAAAAGCACTGATATCGATTGTCCCTTCCTCGCCAATAAAGCAAACCGTTGAGAATGGCACTACATTCGCTACAAGCACTTCGGAAGGTTCGGTCAAAACAACGGAATCGACCACTTCGGATACAATGGAATTATCTGTAAGGCGTAAGGTGTAGGTACCGGCAGTAAGTCCTGTAATCGTAGGTTCGCTGGCCGTCGAGAAATTGACCTCGCCCTGTTTTTCCCAAACATAATTGAATGGCGGTATGCCCGTAACATTTGCAGTAATGGCGCCAGAAGCTTCTCCTTTACAATTTATATGTATCGGGTCCAATGCTACAATCTCCAAGGGTTCGGGCTCAAAGATAAAGGCGGGTTGTTCCAAAGAGGCGGAACAGCTGTTGGCATCCATCACTACGACCTGATAGTTCCCTTCGCCCAAACCGACCAGTTCAGTGTTCGTAGATTCGGGTGAAAGTAAAAACGGTTCCCCATTTTTTGTCCATTCATACGTAAAGGGCGGCACCCCGTTCTGAACTTTGATAGTAAGTGTACCGTCCTCGGCACCGTTGATACTGATGTTGGTCTTGGAAATTTCAATGACTTTTATTCCTACACTAGGCTCAGTCAATACTATGGGGTTGTCTTCATTAGTGACCATACATTCTCCGTCGGATACAAAATATACATATTCACCAATGGAAAGGTTTTCCCTAAACGATTCGGTCACAGGGTCGTCCAACCAACTTACTTCGTAAGGACCGCCCGTGCCCCCGGATATGTTCAACTGTATGCTCCCAAAATCCTCTCCCTTGCAGATGCTATTGTTCTGTGCCACTTCAACGGTCAATAAAGGATTCACGTAGTCGAATTCGTGCAGGGCCTCTTCCACACTGTTTGCATTGTCGGTCACCGTAACGGAATAGCTCCCTTGCCCTACTTTGATCGATTTTGTGGTCTCGCCAGTAGACCACAGGTACTTGTACCCCCCGTTGGTTCCACCGACAGTGTCTGCCTCAAGGATACCAATGTCACCTTCACAGGTTATGGATACGTCTTCGGCTATGGAAACCTCCAATGGATCCAGTTCATTGATAGTGAACATATATTCTTCCGAAGGGCAGCCTTGCCCACCGTCGTCGGTAATGACAAGCGTATACTCCCCCGATTCGAGATCTTGCAGATCGATCGAATCGTTAGGCGCAAAATCCTCTCCGTCCTTGGTCCAATTGTAAACGTAGTTACCGTCCCCGCCCGATATTTGTTCCAATACGATGCTCCCGGTAGCAAGAAAGTTGGGAGGTTCCCCAGGCTGGAAAATCAGATAGGAATCCAACTGTGGGCTTTCGGCAAAGGCCATTAGCTCCATTTCTTGAACTTCGGATTCACAACCTAGAACATCGGTAACCAGTAAGGAGTAGTTGCCAACGGGTAAGTTGACCAAATGGGTATTGGTAGAGCCTTCGGGAAGCTCGAAAGACCCACCATCTCTTTTCCAATCAAAGGTATAATTACCATTTCCACCCGAAAGGTCTGCAATGGTGATCTCTCCATCAAAAACTCCCGAACAGGTAAGGTCGGTTTTGTTTAGGTTGAAAGTGATTGGCTGTGGTTCCGTTATAGTGACTGGGGCTTCATCCCCACCTATAACATCGTTACCAATCTTTACGTCCCACTGCATCATATATTCACCAGCAGATAATCCTACTTCGGTTTCATAGGTCAGCATGTTTCCTTCAAAATCAGATTGGGTAAGTGGTGGATTTGTTTGGTGCACCGCGTCATCGCCTATTTTGAAGGTGAGTACCATTGTCTCCTCCTCGGTCAACGCGCGGTCAAAAACTGCCGTTATACCACCATCTGCGTCACCATTACAGCTAACATCCAGTCCGATCAGATTGTTTGGAACGTCTGGGTCTAACACGGGGACACATGGGAAGACATCATAGGTAATAGTATTGGATTCTGTTTTCTCTTCATTATAGAAAACTTGAAATTGGATTATACTTGAATCTGTGACGTTAGGAATATCTGAAGGTGTAAACACGTATGTCCCAGAATGAGACTCGTAAGGAAGAAGTAATACTGGGTTATTGATATCTCCATCAATGATTGCTTCTAATGAGTATTCTACATTATTGCATGATTCAAAAATATCTAATGTTTTTTCTTCACAAATTTTTGCAGTCAAATTTAGATTTAGTTCTGATAAACTTTCGATTTTATATAGTTTTCCTGCACCAGAAAAAGCTTCATTACAATATTCTGATGCTTGAAGAATGAGAAGATGGTCACAATTTGGGTTTATTACATCCAATATTATTGGAGTCAAATCTTCTGAATATTGAAGACATGCATCATAATCGCCTCCTGACTCGTAATCTTGCACATAAAAAACTAAACTTGTAACTGGCATAGGTAAATCAAAAATGGAGTATTCGATTTGAGTAGATATTTCGTTTACTTCAACATTAAACCAAGTTGGATCGTAGTCAGCCATTTTAACATCACCGTTATAAAATGCTATTGCAAAATCAAAATGTGAAAAGCCGGAGTTTTCTGAATATAAATTCATTTCGCTGTGTATTCTATATTTATGCTGTCCAACAATTTTCATTTGATAGAAGAAACTGAAAAAAACAACTATAATAACCTTTTTCATCTTGTATTAATATTTTATTATCGTCTCGTCCCATTCACTTAATTCTCCATCTTTAAAAACTCCGCGTATACCATAACTGTAAATAGTATTAGGAACCACTTTTTCGTCTCTAAAACTTTGTAATTCAGGAGACAATGTAGCATAGCGCAAAAAAACACCTTCTTCTCCCTTTCTGAATAGTTGTATTTCCAGTACATCTTGTTCATTATAGCGCCAGCTTAACTGAATGTATTTGTTTTCTCTATCCACCTCTGCGAACAATCCTTTTACTTTGGGCCGTAACAGTTGTTTTAAGGTAGTTATGGAAAGTGGTGGAGATGGGGGACTTTCCAGTTCGGTTTGATTTGTGGTCGTGATGGTGTAACTATAGGTTGTATTTGGTTCCAAATCGGTATCTTTAAAGGTATCCCTAGAAACATCATCTGTTTCAAAAATGTTCTCCCATAATGTTTCCCTATTGGTATCGATATGTTTTCTGTAAAGCACTTGTTTGGTAAGGTTATCCGAGGAGCTTGGTATCCAATGTAGCAGTATGTTATCCCCTATTAGTTCATATGCCTTGAAAACGGAACTGGTTGGAGGTATTCGAATTGGACGCTCCAAGACCAAAGTATCCGATGGTACGGACTCGTTATAGCGTAGATCCGCAGCAATAATTTGATAATACACCTTGCTCGCAAAGGTTTTTACGTTGACGGTATCTTGAAAAATAGTTGTTCGCAATTCCTCTTTGGTCAGTCGGGTGAATTCTTGGTTTTTACGATTGGCCCGTAACACCGTATAGCCCTTTAAGTCCAATTCCATATTGGGTTCCCAGGATAAACGTACCACACCCAGTGTATCCACAGTGCCCTTGAGCCCCAAAGGTTTTTCTGGCGGTATGGAATCCACGGGCTGTACCATAGTAGGCGATGAATCCTGATAATCCCCAGCGATACCGTTGGCGCGTACTTTAAAGTAATTTATGCGGTCCAAACCTTGGTAGGAAAACTCCCTTTCCCCTTTTCCCAGTTCCACACCTACAATTTCATAAGGCCCTATGGCTTTGGATGCTCTCAAAATCTTAAAATCCACTAATTTCCATGCCTCATCTGTTGGGAAATCCCATCGCAGTTGCACTTCCTTGTCGGATACAATTGTATTCGTCTCAAACTGAGGTGCAGCCAATAGTTCTTTAAATGCGATTACTGAAACGGTATCCGAAGGCGGGCCCATTGCATCAAAAAGGCTTTTTCCTTTAATGCGGTACCAATATTTTTTGTTGTACTCGGGGATGCTGTCCGTATATGAAATTCCAGACGATTTGGTTATGGCCAATTTGGTAATGGGCGCATCATTCACTTTGTGAAAGTTTTTCCCATCTTCTGATTTTTCAAGATCATATGCCGTATAAAAATCGAGAAGTCCATCGTATTCCCAAATCAGGACAAAGGCATTGTTATAAAAATACCCGGCAAAGTCATACGGTTTTGGCAATGCCAATTTCTCCGAAGGTGCCATGAGCACTCCGGCTTCTTCCATCTGCATAAGTTCTTGGGGAACAGCCAACTTTACATTATAGAGGTACTCCTCGTTTTCTTTTACATCTTTGTCCACATAGCCCAATCCTGCATATTGTGCAGCGGTAAAGTCCTGATCCACAGTAAACATGGAAAAGCCAAAACGCTGTTCCAGTTCGCTGCTCTCGTTGACCACTTTTATAAATAAGTTCTCGCTCTCGTCGTTTACGCTAAAACTTTCGCCATATATGGCCTGCGCCGCTACGGCGGCCATATCATTGTTCTGAATCAAAGATTCCCACTGTGATAGCGGCCTGGGTTTGATGAGGCTTCCTGTCAATATCACTTTTTCCGATTTTTCCAGGGGTTTCCCGTCCCTGAATATCGTTGCTCGTTCCACCAGATAGCCATATAGGTTGCCATACTTCCAAGCCCATTTGTCATTAACGCCCCAACGCAGATAAATAGCACCCTTTTTTGCAAACCCCTTCACAAAAAGTTTGGGAATCTGTGTGGGATTGATGGTATCTTGTTGCGAGCAACACCACAACCCTAATAGGATAAAAACCAAAAAACTGCATGTTTTTTTTAAGTCCATCGTTTTAAAGGGAATTTTTATAACTGATGATCTCCGAGTTTCCAGATTCCTTATTAGGCAATACATAGCTAAAACGTACCCGATAGTTTTCCTTTCTTATAAAGGGAAATCTTCCCAAGATTATATAAGAGTATTTTTCATATTTTTCTTGATCGGTGATACCGTTTCTCATGTAACGGTTGGTTATGAGGTATCGCAAATCTCTAAAATCATTATAAAAAGCGATAGGGAGATGCCAACGGTATGGAAAATAGGTCTTAACAAAATCATTCTCAATCCCTTCAGATGCATAATTTATATAATTGGAACTCAGCTGAATTGATTTTCTAGGAGGTACCCCTATGGACGCATCCCTTGGTACTGTTAAATCACCATCCAAAGGATATTCTTCGTATACCAAGGGATAAATATCCTTTTTATAGTATTGATCGTTCAGTACGGCACTAAATTGAATCAATGGTTTGTCCTGTGTAAAGGCACTACCTGCAAGTTCCACGGTACTAAAGGGTTCGTACTCTTCCATGATCAGGGACATTCGGGCAACGTTGGCTATCGCCCCAGCATCTTGATACCCATCCAAATATGTAATGGTATTGCTAACGCGCATTGAATTTATCTTTTGTTTGAATGTATTGTGGCGGCTTGTGGTAAACGGAAAGTCCAATCGGGAAATAAACGCCCCGCTCTCGGCACTGCCAACGATGGTGTTTGTGGATATTTCCAAATCTTCCGCTATTTCATTGAACTGGGTCGTGGTCATCACCAGATTTTCATCTACATCACTGGGATTGAGGGTAATCAAGGCATAGGTATAGGTAGTCTGATTCTCCAGGTTTGGAATCGTGAACTCCAATCTTTTTTGCGAGGCCACATATTGAAAATCGGCTTTGATCTTATTACCGGCTACGTCCAAGAAATACAGTTCGTCCTGATATCCATTGCCGAACAAATAAGCCTGTCCCTTATTCAACTGTACATAACCCGTTGTGCTTTCGCGCGGTAACATGTATTGCTGATCCACTACCGGATACATGTATTGGATATTATGATAAGGGATTTTCCGTGGGGCATCGCCTGTAACAAAGCGAATTTCTTTTTTCTCATAAACTGGTTTTCCATTGTCCGTAACGGGAACCCAATTATCACCCGACCGTCTTTCAAAAGATACCTTTACGGTCACCTGGATTTCCTGTTCCGGGGGCAATATTTCAAATGACTTAAAAGTAGCGAGGTCGTTGGTTTCATTGAATTCGATTTTCCCGGCTATGGAATTGCCCTCAAATTTTACAAGAAACTCCGTTAAATTCATGCGATAGCTCTGTCTACCCGTCTCGTCCTCAATTTGCATGATACTTCCCACAGGAGCATTGAATGCAACCTGTACCGCTTCAAAAACGTCCACATCCTCGAATCCATCTCTTGGGGAAATATCCGAAATCATCACAATATCCTGTAGCTCCGTTTTTCCGACAATCTCACATTCCTCCCCAATAACAACTTTTAGGCGGGTGCGTATGCGTACCACTCCCAAAACCCGAACATCCACTCCTGCATAGCCTTTCATGTACCACGGATTGGGCAATTGCGCCTGCGCCAATACCGCCAGTCCCGCTTTTAGAATACGGACACGTTTTCGAATACCGAACAATTTTATCTGTGCTCCTATATCCCCTTGAAGATATGCATATAGCTGCCCTGTAGCGTACCATCCATCCATCCCCAATGGACCAGATTTTCCAAGACAGTGTGCATCACCAAAGTCCCGCATCATTAAATCAAAACCAACACCTGCACGGATGCTGGCGTAGATGATACCCCAATCAATTTCTTTTCCAACTTCAAATGAAGCGCCAAAGGCATACCCTGCCCCTTCTGCCAGTTCTTGGTTAAAATTTCGGTTGAACAATAGGTCATCCTCACTTAGATTGAGTATTTCGATAACGGTATGGGGCGGTCTTGCAGGATCTGGTAGAATAGTTCCTGTCAGAAAGTACATATCGATTTTGGCCGTGAGTGGACCTATGGGGATACCCTGTAATCCGAAACGCTTGGTTGGCGTACCCACATAGATATACCAGTCATCGGGGGCGTTATAAAATTCCAGATAGCCCAAACGGTTCTTTTCCCCAGCACCTTTAATGGGTCCAGCATTTAAAAAGACATCGCACATGCCCCAATAGGTTCGATTGGTAAAGTCAAAATCTATGGCCACTTGCGCCGCAAAAAGCTCATCCCCTGTCAGGATACTGGGAAATACCTCTTCAGCGAAAAATTTTATTCCTTCCTTATCAATGGAAAGTTCATGGAAATTACCCAGTGCCTGCTCGCTATCGGAAACGGTCCGTTGCATATCATCCACACTACCAAAAGGATCACGTGATGTTCCACCTCCTTGGATCAATACAGCTGCGCCATAAAACCCAAGGCGGCTTATTCCTCCACCATTGGCCTGCGAATTGAAACTCATTTCCAATGCTACCAATCCTGTGAAAGCAGCTCCTCGCTTTACTTCAAAAGCTGCCAAGGCCTTAAAGCCCATGGATATGCTTTCATCAGGTGCATAGTAGATTCCGGACATGGTATTTGCCCTTTCATCAATACCGGCCTTTCGCATATGATGGTACACTCCACCTCCAATGTTATAAATGGTGAAATTGGGGTTTTCCGATTGTGTAGGCCTGCCATGGGCATCGACGAGCCAATAGCGATAACCATCCGTATTACCGAATATTCCTTTTGCCCCAACTTCAATACCTATACTCTCGGAATACAGGTTCAGTTCACCAGAAAAGCCTTTGCCATAGACGGGATTATCCTTAAAGAAATTCAATTCCCCAAAAAATTCAAAGCCTTTGCGCTTTACATCAACCTGAACAGAACTTACTGTTATTTCCTTAAAACGCCATTTTAAATAATCCCCATCATGAAGCTCTCCAATTACATTAAGGCCAACATCGCCTTTAATGCCAGTTTTGTCGAGGTTTATATAGCTATTGAAATCCAACAACGCTCGGTTTTCTCCTTGGGTTCTTATTGATATGTCATAGAAACCCAGTTCAAATCCGGCCAGTTTTGGTGTAGTTATCGAATCACGGTAGCCCGCATATCCAATGGAGAGATAGGGTCGTTCACGGGTCTGGATTTTAAAATCCTGAAAGGACAACCCTTCAAATTCCAATGATGTAACCCCTTGATTAGAATCTATGTTAGAACTTGCGGTTTGATTTAACGAAGCTTCCTGCTTAGCGTTAAAGGACATAATGCCCGTTAAGTTCGCCTCTGGATAAAAGCGGTCATTTTCGACTTCAAGTTTTATATAGGATTCCCTGAAGAGTTTGGCCTTGGATCTGAAAATATTGAAATCAACGTCCTCAACAACGTCAACTGTTACGGAGTAGTATTGATCGGCGGTGATCAACCCCCTGTAGCCCAATCTACTGCCCAAGGTGTCTTCGTCACTTATTGGAAGTACTATCTCACCGTTAAATCCGGCTTTTATAAATCGGTTGACCTTTAAATCCACACCTATGGAATCCAAGGAGAACTGCCATTTGCTGGCATCCCCTTCGTCCAAGTCCATGACATTGGTGGCATAAAAATCGCCAGAAACCCCAAAATTATCAATGAACAACCGCTCTGCTCCTATAGTAAGGCGTTCCGTAGAATTCCTTTTTTTAAATTCGGGCGGTAGGGTAATTGAAACGGCATCTGCATAAAACCCGCGCCAAAGATTTTCGTTGCCCGGAACCAATAATTGATTTGTTGTGTAGAAATCTGGAAATTGGACACTTGGTGCGTTCTTCGTATCACTTAAATCCAAGACTGCATTAGCTATATTAAAGCCCCATTTTGGCAGGGGCCTTAACTCAAAATAGGGTAGATCGAGCTCTATGAGCAAGTCATTTATACCCCTAGTCCGTATACTAAAGTTGGCTCCTACATAACTATCGTTGTTGACTACCTTTTCTCCAGTGCCCGGTGTTGTTTTATTGGGATACTTTTTTGTTCCATCTGCATTTAAAGGTATCGCCACCGTTTTTGCGATACGTACGTCAGCTGCTATTCCCAGTTCCTTGATTTTTCCTTCACAATCTATAGTGACATAGGTAGATTCGTCAGCCTTACCTTGATTGTCCGTTCCCCCTAAAAAGGTCACCAACCATTGTCCACCGCTCAACCCCACCGGTACATTGGACAAGAGTGATAGTCGGGCTTCCTCGTATATGCCTCCCTGACGCGATATCCTTACCTGATTGGCCCCGAACATTAAATCTACATTGAGTTCGGCCAATCGTACTTTTGCAAAAAGATCAACTTCGGTGTAATCCTTATGATATTCCATACGAATGATGCCCAGCGTAATGAAAGATCCTGCCGATAAATTTTGTTTAATTCCAACGGGAAGTTCTATTGGAGTATTTCCAGCGATAATGTTGATAAACCGTTGTTCCCGCTCTATGATATCAAATACATTTCCTGCTGCGGCCAAGATTTCGTTTGTCTCTGCACTGTTCTGAAACTGTTGCCGGACGTAGTCTTCCGTAAATTCCGCAAGATTATCGGAAAAATTATAATGGAACGATGAGGTTTCATCATCAAGCTCGGGAAAGGTTCTGAATAGTTTGGATGTACTTGTTTTTTGGAGTTGTTCCCCATTGTTCTTGTGTTCTTCCCATTTTTTTAGAAGGTGTTGAGCATCCACATTGGAACTTGTTCCAATTTCTTTTTGGTTAACCGAATCTTTTAGTGCAAGACTATCTGTTGGGATTTTCCTATCACATATTTTAGCATGTATGATGACCGTACTAAAAAGGAAGAATAGGGAAAATAACTTTGTTTGACATACGTTGTATCGTAATAGGTTTCTCACTGGTTGTTTTGGTTTTAAAAATCACTCTACTTCCTTTAAAGACTCCAGTCTTTATTTGGAAGAAATGAAATAACCTATGTAATAAATGGATTACGGAAAAAAAATAACCGAGTAAATTGACAGATGGCTGTTTTGAATTGACGGATGGGGTCTAAAATTGTTTTTTGCAATCCATCTGCTGTGAAAAACTGTTAATTGCTCATGTCTTTAAATATAGCTATTGTACAAAATTGCGAATAGGTTTTGAAAAACTCTTTAAAGAAAATTTTCTATGTTCAAAATCGGTATTTTTGAAATCATTATTTGAAAACTATTCACATTGATTTAAATGAAGACTATACTCCCCATTCTCATATATTAGCTCAACTTGACCTATTTCATCTCTATTAGGATCAATAAGATAGTTTAAAAAAATCCTTCCATTCTTTATTTCATAAAAACTATGCCATTCATACCAATCTTCATAAAAGAGACATCCTTTCGAAAGAAACTTTCGCTTAATACCATCTTCAGTTATTTCGAAAATTCCGACTTTATATCCTCCTTCGGAGTAATAAACAACTATATATTCATCTTTCTTAATATTTTCAATAATTCCAGCAGGGAAATATGTTTCATGCCCTTCACCAAACTTATCATAGAAGGTTTTATACTCTATACCTATTTTATCTAAAAAGTCATATTCTTTTTCACTTTTCTTTATTAAAAAGAATTCACCACTATAATTAACAATAAATGTCAAAGTTGATATATCTAATTCTTTTTCAATCTTTTTGTGCTTCTGTATTACTGTGTCTTTTTTTGAATCAAAATATTTATAATCCTGTATAGATAAAAGAATTGTGTCTTGATTCATAACCAGATAAGATTGATATGACTTTTTGCGTGGTCTGAATTTCGTAGAATCCCCATAAACACCTATCAATCTATAGGTCGTATCAAAAGTTTTTGGATTATCCTTATCTTTTTCTTGTCCTTCTGCGCAACAAGAAATACTAAAAAAAATTATTAATGCTAAAATATATTTCATGAGTAGATTTTTAAAAATTGATTACTTTAAAATATTCTAATGGCGGTTTTCTAATACTGAATCCTTTATTCTTATCGGGCCATTTTTGTGTCAAAATCTCTAAATGTAAGTGATATTCACCCTCAGGAAGATTTTTTCCATTTCCAGTAATTCCTGTTCTTCCAAGAGAATCTCCAATTTTTACTTGATCTCCATTTTTGACATCTACACTGCTTAAATGAGCATAGATTACATACACATCTTCTTCTTTTCCTGTTTTAAGGTTTTTTAGCTTACCCTCTACACTAATTATTTTTCCATATCCTGACATCATTCCAGAGTATACATAAACAGTTCCATTAACAGCACTATAAATTGCGGTGTTTTCTGTAGCTAACAAATCAACTCCCATGTGTGCCTTGTTTTTTCCCTGAACAACATATATGGGATTATTATGAGAACACGTTCGCCCATCAAAATATCTTACGCAACCGAACTTTCCTACATGTTCTTGTAGATTCCCTCCCGAAAACTTACGCAACTCCATGACTGCTAAAGGATTGTTATTGATAAAATCATCTTCTTTAACCAAGTTTCCTCCATAACTCTTATAATCCACTACGCTATTAATATAATACTGCGTACGATCTTGGTTATCACAGACCAAGCCAAATTGCTTGTCCACCAAATAGGGGTTTTTATGGAACTCGCTTAATTTTATGGCATTGAATACCTTCGTCACTTCATCTTCCTCATACCAAGCACCAAACTCTGCGAAATGGAGCAAGTAAAACATCTTACCCGCCGTGATATTTTCAGTCATTTCACCCCCACCATCCACTCGCCGTGGTATTTGCATTTTCCGTGTGGCATCAATTTTCAAAAGGTCCAAACGGATGTCCCATATATTTGCATTGTCATTTACACTTTTAAAAGTGGTCTGTTTGTTTTCAATTTTGTTATAAGCCTCTTCCATTGCGGCAACCAAACGTTGTTGATATTGGGAGCGTAGATTCCCCAAAAGACTTTCCATCAAAGCTTCGTATTCGTCAAAAAGGTTGGTAACCTCCGTATCGACCTTGCCAAATTCCATCTTTTTGTTTTTTAAATTTTCTTCAGTCGTGGCAATGGCTGTAGAATCAATGGATAATGTATCCGCTTTCAGTGCATTACGCTCTTTCGTCAAGGTTTTCACTTCGTTTGTCAACCGCGCCCATTCTTTTGCTTTGACATCAAGAGCCTCCAGCTTTTGTCTTGATTCTTTCAAGCTCTCTTCTTTTAAGGCCATCAGTTTACCTATGCCAAAAGCTTCTGATTTGTAAAGTGGAATTTCACAATCAATTTGCTTTAAATCTATGCGAACTTTTACCTCTTTATCATCCTCCTTTAGCACCAGATAGTAGGTGGCCGTTTTCTTTTTGGTGGCCCGTACTTCTTTCATCAAAGCTCCCACATTGGTATAAATGGTATCCTTGGGTTTTGGGTACGCATGGCATAAGAGCCCTGTACATAGCATAATAATAGTGGTCAAGTTTTTCATTTTAAAAAAGTTCTAAGGTTAGGGCAATTTTTTCTGAGATAATTTGAACGATCAATTCCTTTACTTCGATGGTAAGTTCTTCATTTGATGCGCCATCATCGAGCCGTGTGTAGATATAAACCCCTAAGGTCTCTCCTTCGTTTTCGAGAAGATTCCCCAATTTTGTAGTCCCTTCTTCGGTCTGTAGATTGGTCGCGATATATTTTAAAGCGGTCCAACGTTCATATTCAAAATGGTCAATCTGTTCCTGTTCCGATGTTTGGATTTCCTCAAATTCCATAGCCTCTGAGATCTGGTCAAGATTGTTACTGGAAAGCTGTAAACTTTCGTTGGCTTCTTTTTCTACTACGCTTTCCTCCCCGTAGCCTTCCAATCCGTTTTCCAAACGATCGTTGCTTTCAATTACAATTTGTCGTAATGCCTCTTCAATAATTGAAGCGTAGGCATCTATGAAATCATCTCGCTCATTTTCCGCTTCCCGTAAATCATTTTGTGCAGAAACAAACTCATTTTCAGCTTCCGATGCCATTGCTTGATTTCCATTTTGGATGGCTGCATCATATGAATTCTTAGCCTCCAACATTCTATTCGAGGCATCTTCTATAGCACTGGCAAGTGGTTCGGGAAGTTCCGCTCTGGCCTGTTCAACAAGAAGTTCGGTAAGGTTTTCAATATTCTGTTTTGTTGTTCTATCTATCTCCGCATTCAAAAGCTGATCAAACAACTCTTCAAATGTTTGGGCTATGGCATCAACTACTTCCCCTACCGTCTCCACCACATCCCCCGTATCCACAATGTTCCGTAGGGTAGGGTCATACTCGGTCACCACAGTGCCCTGCAGCAATTGGCGGTCAGTATTCAAAAGGATATTGTCGTAATGTACCGCCAGTTTTATATTGCCCAGATAAGGAATGCGCACAAAGCCCTTGCCGCT
>NZ_JAHCMU010000013.1 GCF_018449435.1 Flagellimonas sp. 389
ACTATGTCGCCGCTCGCGCTGCAGTTGTCCGATCCGTCCGTTACAACGCTCACGTTGGGCAGCGGTACGTCGCCGATGCACTCCACAACGATGTCCGATGGGTCGCTCGCCGTAGGGTCCGTCGTGTCGTCGACTATGATATTTTGGGTCACGGTGATGCTGTTCCCGGCCTCGTCCGTAACGCTATAGGTCCTTGTAATCGTTCCCGGGTTGCTCCCCGTAAGTCCGCTGTCGCTCACGAAGGCAACCACTATGTCGCCGCTCGCGCTGCAGTTGTCCGATCCGTCCGTTACAACGCTCACGTTGGGCAGCGGTACGTCGCCGATACATTCAACGGTGATGTCCGATGGGTCGCTCGCCGTAGGGTCCTGTGTGTCATTAATTGTTATTGTCTGTTCGACATCGATGCTGTTTCCAGCAGCATCCGTTACACGGTAGGTACGTGTGATCACGTTTCCCACCGTGGAATCGCTTATGAAGGCGACAGTAGGACTTGCAGTACAGTTATCGGACTCGCCCGTAACAAGATCGGTGTCCGGGGTAGGGACGTCCGCAGCACACTCAACCGTTATCGCAGTTGGATTACTTGCCGTTGGGTCGGTCGTGTCATTAACCGTTATCGTCTGTTCAACATCGATGCTGTTGCCTGAAGTGTCGGTAACACGGTAGGTACGTGTTATGATCTCGGGGTTGCTGTTACCGTCGCTAACATCGCTTACGAAGGTGACTGTCGGGCTCGAAGTACAGTTGTCCGCCTCATCCATAACCAAATCAGTGTCCGGAGAAGGGACGTCCGCAGCACACTCAACCACAATCGCAGTTGGATTACTCGCCGTTGGGTCGGTCGTATCAGCTACGGTAATCGTTCTTGTAAAAATAGTGCTAGTATTTCCCGCTCCATCAGTAGCTTGGTATGAAATAACCCTTGTATAATCATTTGGGTTTCCTCCAGAAGTGGTAACATCATTCACAATAGTCACATTTGCTCCACAATTGTCTGAAGCGACTGGAAAAGGAAAAGGTTGTGTTCCACAGAATAGTTGGATTCCATCAGAAGATGGAGCAAAACCAAAATTCACTCCAGACCACTCTATACTACCCCCTATACCGCTAAATGGTGCTACAGAATTCGTTCCTTGAAATACATGATTAAAGGTTCCATTACCATTATCCTCTTCGACATAGGTAAACAAAGATTGATTACTTAGTTGTGTTTCGTCTATTTGGTAGTTTGCATTGGTTATTCTCGCTTCCCAATAATCTACAGTCGACCCAGTACTATTTTGTACTCCAAAACCCCAGGAAAACTGGGCTTCATTAAAAAATGTGGTAGATAAATCAGTACAGCTTGGTAATTCAGGAACATCATCGGCACATTGGTAAGAAACATCCAATGAGCCTACTGGTGTTGTCCATGTTGGCGCTATATTATCTATATCTATAGTAGTAACCGCAGTAACATTAATTACGGGGTCCCCTGTTGTTCCTCCGTATTCCACAACATAGCCTTGTGGCCGGTAGGCTCCACCACCGCCTTGATCTCTTAAATCGTTCCAAGAACCAGGTCCTCCTGTACCTCTAACTACAGATGGGTCTGTTATGTGTGCATAATCTTCATTTCCTGATTGGTTTGGTTCCCCACCATTCCAATATGCAAAGTTAAATGGTGGTGTTGTGCTACCTGATGCAGTACCACTCCAAAATGGGGTTCCAGCTTCTGGTCCGGTAACCCAACGCCAATCCCCTTCAGTAGCCGCATCGCTCGCCCCAATCCATCCAACGCCTTGGGCCTGAGACCCAGAAAAATCCGCTTCTTCTTGTGAGGTCAATGTAGCTAGGTATCCTTGTAGACCATAGTATGTTCGTAATGCAGCAGCATCCCTAGCATCGGTCCATCTTATGCCTACGTCTGACACATACTCATAATAATGTCCTGTTGCTGGTAAAAAATTGGTGTCTCCGACGGTTATTGAAAAACTTCTGCTTCCTGAAGGGTTAGTTCCGCTAGTGGAAAACTGTACTGCGCTTACGGCTGATTCAAAAGCTGTGAGCGTTGCTGGTCCGGTAAGCGTTAATTTGCCTTCAACGGTACTCCATGATGCAATAATACTGGGATGGGTACCGGTAAGTGTCAATAAATCTTCCCCATTAATGTATCCCGAAGAAATTTGCACCGAAACTTCGTCTGCAGTGGTATCATCCGAATCGGTAATACTAATTGTTTCCACAACAGAAATTGGTGTACCTGGACAAAAATCCTGATCTCCCGTAGCATTAATGACCGGAGGGTCATTACTTGCTCCAGGTGCTGTTCCCTGTACTAAAATATTGTCAATCTCGTAAAGCTCGTTGCCCCCAGTATTATACATAGTAATCCTAAATTCCAAAGTATTTCCGGGTAAACCTGAAACACTATATGAAGGCTGTATAGGTTCTGAAGGTGATGTGTCCCCTGAAGTATTTTCAATTTCAACATAGCTTCCTCCATCGATTCGATACTGAATTCTAAAAACATCCTGTCCTGAATCCAATGTTCCCCCAGAACCTGCATCCAAACTGAATGACACGTTTATAAAACCAGATATATTTATTGTACCTGTAGTCCAATAAGCAGTAGTATTGTCAGTATTTTGACCTCTTAAAACTTGAGATCCACCAGAAGTCTGAACGTTAACATCCGTATCGTTAGTCGACCATGAGGCTGTACTAGTTCCGGTACCATTCCCTGTTTGGGTTCCATTGGTATAACTTTCAAAGTCTTCTGACCATATTGTAGTTTGTCCTGAGGCCATCAACCATCCCAGGAACAAAATGAAAAAAAATACATTTTTCTTATTGAGGTTTTCCATGTATTGGGGCAAATTTGAAAATAGACGTATGTAATCGACGTCTTCTAAAACTCAATAAATGTATGTTGGATAGTTTGGGAGAACCAAAAAATGTTGTCTAAGACTGCGTTTGGTCTAGTGAAATTAGAGAATAATGCTGTATGTTTTCGGATTTATCCCAAAAAATGTTAAAAAAAAGACATTTTTATCGATAAGAGCTCTAAAACAGAATTCTCCGAAAGGGCAAGAAATATATCAACCCTTACGAGAAATTGTGAAATTGATTAAAATTGAACTTGAATCCTACTCGAAAATAATAAATTCTGACCTACGATTAAGCTGATGTTTTTCTTTGGAGCAAGGCGTTCCATTTGCGCACTCATTGACCAACTTTGTCTCACCATACCCTTCTCCTTCCAATCTGTCTGCAGAAATTCCTTTTGAAATCATGTAAGCCACGGTAGATTCCGCTCTTTTTTGTGACAACCAAAGGTTATAAGCATCATTCCCCCTGCTGTCCGTATGGGAGTTAACCTTTATTTTAAGGCTTGGATATTTTTCCATCGCCACGATAACTTTCTGAATCTCTATTTCTGCATCTGGGCGAATTGCATATTTATTTAAATCAAAATAAATAGTACTTAATTGCAATAACTTGGCCAAATCATCTCCAAAACCACCTGTTACAATATCACGCTCCAAGTAAAAATCAACAATCCTAGGTTTACCATAGGATTTATTCAAAAATTCTTCTGCTGGAACATAACCATCCCTAGAAGCTCTAACAAAGTTTCCTTTTGCACAATCCAATCCCAAAACATAGTTTCCTTTTGAATCGGTTATGGTCGATGATACTTCATTGTTTTCCTCATCTATAATCTTTACCGTAGCTCCGACGAGAATTTCATTAGATATTCGGTCTCTTACCGTACCGGTTACATCTTGCAAACAGTCAAGTACTAACGGTTCATTTTCTGTAAATTGATAAATATCATCCTCTCCAAGACCTCCTACTCTGTTGGATGAGAAATACCCTTCTTTACTTTGATCATCAATAATAAAGGCGAAATCGTCATACGGGCCATTTATAGATTTACCTACATTTACTACGGGTTCATCAAAATTTCCAAAGGTAATTTTGGTAGCAAAAACATCCAATCCCCCTAGTCCCTGGTGTCCATCTGACGAAAAGTATAGTATTCCATCTTTTGAGATGAATGGAAAAGTCTCCCGAGCTCTGGTATTTATATTCTTTCCTAAATTAACTATTGGGCCATAGGTACCATCACCAATAATCTCAGTCATAAAAATATCCGATTCACCCAATGCCCCTGGCATATCTGAAACAAAATATAATCTTTTTTCATCTGGACTCAATACTGGATGAGCTACTGAATATGAATCATTGTTAAACGGAAGTTCCAAAACATTTGTCCATTCGCCATCAATCAACTCGGCACTATAAATTTTTAAACGGATAACTCCATTCTGGTCTTTGTATTTTTTTCCATCCAAGAAATTATTTCTTGTAAAATACATTGTTGTGCCATCTTTGGAAATTACAGATGTAGACTCATGAAGCCTTGTATTTACATCCCCTTCTAACTTCACAACTGTATTGTTGGAAACACTGTCCGCATTCACTTTGTACAAATCCAAGAAATCCTTGGAATTCCATGTATGTCTATAGCGAGCTAAGTTTCCAGTATCTCTATCTGATGAAAAAATAAGTCCTTGTTCATAGAAAGATGCTGCAAAGTCAGAGTATTTACTATTATATTCAAATGGTTTGACACTGTATCTTCCTGAATTCTTTTCGATTGTAGCGAGATAATCGTCATCAAATACATCTCCATCTTCCGTATCTGATGTCATTTCTTTGAACTGCTGCATCATTTGTGAAGCATCTTCATATTTACCTACAGTCTTTAAACTTTGGGCATACCTGAAGTAATAATCCGGTTCCGTTTTTTTGGGATATGTTTCAATCAATTTTTTGTAGACGTTGGAGGCTTCTTCGTACTTCGCATTGAAATAATATGAATTTCCCAATCGCTTTAACAAATCAATTGAAACAAAACCTTTATCAAGTACTTTTTTATAAATGTCTATGGCCGGACTGAACGAATATTCGTTATACCGCTCATCTGCACGAGCTTTAATTCTTGCCTGCTGTTTATCGGGAGTCTGTTCCTCTTGGGCAAATAATGTATTTGCCGTATATCCTGAAAAAACAATAAGTAATAGAAGTATTCTTTTTAGCATATTATACTTGAATTAAAAGAATCTAGGCGATACAGTTTTTTGAAATGCCTTTAATAACTCCAGTCTCAAAAAAATCTCAAAAGAACCATCATTAAATTGAGTTCCTCCAAGCTCGGTAGTTTCACGGTCATAGGCCAATCCTATCATTACTTGGTCAGTGACCTGAAAACCGGCCAACGCACTTATAGCCGCATCAAATCTATACGCTGCTCCGAAGCTAAATTTCTCAGCATAAAGAAAATTTGCCGAAAGGTCTACTTGTAATGGTGCTCCTCCAACTGCTTTTGTCAATAGTGCAGGTTTAAATTTTAAATCAGAGTTCAAGTCAAAAACGTAACCTGTTATAAAATAAAAGTTGATTCGCTCCGTTGCAAGAAAGCTAACCGACTCTGGATCACTTTCCGCATTATCAAAATATTCCGTTTCTAAAACATTAGGTGCAGATACGCCCGCATAGAATTTATCGCTATGATAGTAAATCCCTAATCCGAAATTGGGAGAAAATTGATTGTCTATGTTATCTTGATTTACAACTTCTTGATCAAAATTTCGAAGGCCATTAAAGTCAAGATTAAGCATATTTCCTCCTGCTTTTAGTCCAAAGGACAATTTTGCATCTAAAGAAACATCTATAGTGTATGAAAGCACAGCATCCAAATAAGTCTCTTGAACTACCCCATCACCAATGTTATCATTGACAATGGAAACGCCATACCCCAATCTACTATTACGAATTGGTGAATGCAGGTTGAACGTAAAGGTTTCAGGTGCGCCATCCAAGCCCACCCATTGGGAACGATATAGGCCTGCAAAACTCAGTTGTCCTCTAGATCCAGCATAAGCAGGATTAACACTTAATGTGTTGAACATATACTGTGTATACTGAGCATCTTGTTGAGCTGTAAGACTCTGAAATGCAATTCCAATAAATACAAACGAAATTAAAAAATGCTTTTTAATCATCCTTCTTTACTATGTTATCTGCTTATATATATATACTCTGAATCTGTAAAACTTCCCTCATCCGTTTCGTAGTCAAATATATAAAAATATATACCTGCGGGGAGATAATCATTTACACTCAAGGTGGACCTTCCTCTTGAGCGACCGTCAAAAACGTTGTTTACATTATCATAATCATTTCCTTCGTAAACTGCTATGCCCCAACGATTAAATATTCTAAGTGTGCTTGATTTAATACTTCTTACGCCGCGTATAAACAGGAAATCATTCTTTAGATCACCGTTTGGTGTCAACATTTGGTTTATAACCACTTCTTCATCTCCTGGTGGTTCTGGATCTTCAATCGGGTCAAGGTAGTTGGGAGTCCCGTCACCGTCCGTATCGTCGTTCGTAGGGTCGCCATCGCCGTCAACGTCCTCGTCCGGCGTGTCTATGCCGTCACCGTCATCGTCGAAGTCGCGGTAGTTCACGTCCTCCGTACCGTCCGTGTCGGGAAGGTCGTTCGCAGGGTCGTCGATCTCGTCGTTAACGTCGTAGCCGTCGTTCACATCGCTCCCCTCGTAACCGTCGTCAAGCCCGTCATTATCGCTGTCTGTCCCTGTGTAGGTCTGATCAGGGATACCATCAAAGTTGAAGTCGTTACCCTCATTGTTGTCGGGGACCAGATCGTTGTCGCTGTCATCGTCAAGATAATCCGGCTCGTCCTCACCGTCCGTGTTCTCGGGCGTAAGACCGTCGATATAGGCACTATTCACACCCTGGTTGGCAGCGTACGTAGCTGCATCGTCATCGTTCGGCGGGATATAACCGTTGGTCGGCTGTGCCTCCACATTGTCCGGGATGCCGTCATCGTCGCTGTCGATGTCCAAGTGGTCGGGACGGCCATCACCGTCACTGTCCAATGGGTTCGTCAAGGGGTCGTTGTCGTTATCCAGGTTAGGGTCCTCAACACTGTCGAGTATCCCGTCGTTGTCGTCGTCAAGATCAACCACATCGGGAATACCATCACCATCGGTATCCGTTCCATCGCCGTTCGGGTCAAGATAATCCGGCGTTCCGTCTCCATCGGTATCGTCGTTCGTAGGGTCGCCATCGCCGTCAACATCCTCGTCCGGCGTATCGATACCATCGCCGTCATCGTCAAAGTCCCGGTAGTTCACGTCCTCCGTACCATCCGTGTCGGGAAGGTCGTTCGCAGGGTCGTCGATCTCGTCGTTCACATCGTAGCTATCATTCACATCGCTGCCCTCGTACCCATCGTCAAGGCCGTCGTTATCCGTGTCAATTCCCGTATAGGTCTGGTCAGGGATTCCGTCGAAGTTGAAGTCGTTCCCCTCATTGTTGTCCATCACCAAATCATTATCGCTATCGTCGTCTAGGTAGTCCGGCTCATCATCACCGTCCGTGTTCTCGGGCGTAAGACCGCCGATGTAGGCACTATTCACACCCTGGTTGGCAGCGTACGTAGCTGCATCGTCATCGTTCGGCGGGATATAACCGTTGGTCGGCTGTGCCTCCACATTGTCCGGGATGCCGTCATCGTCGCTGTCGATGTCCAAGTGGTCGGGACGGCCATCACCGTCACTGTCCAATGGGTTCGTCAAGGGGTCGTTGTCGTTATCCAGGTTAGGGTCCTCAACACTGTCGAGTATCCCGTCGTTGTCGTCGTCAAGATCAACCACATCGGGAACACCATCACCATCGGTATCCGTTCCATCGCCGTTCGGGTCAAGATAATCCGGCGTTCCGTCTCCATCGGTATCGTCGTTCGTAGGGTCGCCATCGCCGTCAACGTCCTCGTCCGGCGTATCGATACCATCGCCGTCATCGTCAAAGTCCCGGTAGTTCACGTCCTCCGTACCATCCGTGTCGGGAAGGTCGTTCGCAGGGTCGTCGATCTCGTCGTTAACGTCGTAGCCGTCGTTCACATTGCTCCCCTCGTAACCGTCGTCAAGCCCGTCATTATCGCTGTCTGTCCCTGTGTAGGTCTGATCAGGGATACCATCAAAGTTGAAGTCGTTACCCTCATTGTTGTCGGGGACCAGATCGTTGTCGCTGTCATCGTCCAGATAGTCCGGCTTGTCCTCACCGTCCGTATTCTCGGGATTTATTCCTTCATCACCGCTTCCTTCATAAGCGTTATCCAAACCATCTTTATCATCGTCTTTTCCGCTTGGAGGAATGTAACCAGCAGTAGACTGTCCTTCAACATTATCTGGAATACCATCATCATCGCTATCGATATCCCTGAAATTTGGTAAAGGGTCATTATCACTATTGATTGGAGTTATTCCTTCTCCACCACCTGGATGGGATTCGTAATGATCATCTAAACCGTTTTTATCCTTGTCCATTCCACAAGGTGCTTGAAAATGGTCAGGGTCTTGTGCTTCCACATTATCAATTATTCCATCATTATCAGAGTCTATATCACGGAAGTCCGGATAATGGTCACCATCAGTATCTATGGGAATTATCCCTTCTCCACCACCAGGGCAGCTCTCATAATGATCATCTAAACCATTTTTATCCTTATCCACTCCGCAAGGTGCTAGATAATCTGTGGTAGTTTGAGCTTCTACATTATCCAGAATTCCGTCATTATCAGAATCTATATCCAAATAATCTGGAACATGGTCATAATCAGTATCAATTGGAACCAATCCTCCACAACTGCCAGGGGTTTCTTCATAAGCATCATCCAGTCCATTACCATCCATGTCTTTTCCTGACTTGGCAATGTAACCATAAGTCGTTTGTGCTTCTACATTATCTAAAATTCCATCATTATCGGAGTCAATGTCCAAATAATCTGGAACCCCGTCCCCATCCGTGTCCGTTGGGTTGGTCCAATAACAATTATCCCCATCTTCATTTTTATCTTCTACAGTGTTGATAATTCCATCACCATCGATATCGATGTCCTTGTCATCTGGAACACCATCGCCATCTGTATCTTTCTTTTTAGATTCTTCGACATTAACATTGTCTGGAATCCCAGTAAACGAAGTGATTGTTATGTAAAGTGTAAGTCCAGTAACTAAAAAAAGACTGTATAAAACCTTTTTCTTAAGATTTAAGAAAGTAATTTTTTCCATAAATGAAAGTTTTGGTCAACTATTCACCATGGCCTGTAGTTCTCGTAAATGTATAAGAAAATGGGGCTTTTCTTACTTGTTCTATTGTGTTCGTGTTTTAAAAAACCTGCGAACGTCATTTGGTGGCATAATTAAAACAATTTCAAAGATTGAGCTATTTTAATCGACAAAAGGTTCATTCTTGGTTATTATTTACCACTTATAATGATACGTTCCTAATCCAAAAAAAGATTATTCAACAACAAAATTTAATTTTTAAACGGAAATGAAAATTACAACGCTTTTTCAATTTCACTACTTCTTTTTTACTCTTTTTATCTTACTGATATTAACAACTCCTTATGATGATGTAAATCCATTTATAAAGAGATAATTACACTATTTTTGCCCAAATTTTTGTAGATGGATTTTGTAAAGGAAATTTCAAGACGTAGGACTTTCGGCATTATTTCTCACCCAGATGCGGGTAAGACAACACTAACTGAAAAACTACTTTTGTTCGGTGGTGCGATTCAAGAAGCTGGAGCTGTAAAAAATAATAAAATAAAAAAATCAGCAACCAGTGATTTTATGGAGATAGAGCGCCAAAGGGGCATTTCCGTGGCCACATCTGTTTTGGCCTTTATTTATAATGATAAGAAAATCAATATATTAGATACTCCTGGGCATAAGGATTTTGCTGAAGATACTTTTCGGACCTTGACCGCTGTCGATAGTGTAATCGTAGTGATCGATGTTGCCAAAGGTGTTGAGGAACAGACCGAAAAATTGGTTGAGGTCTGTAGGATGCGAAACATTCCAATGATAGTTTTCATCAATAAGTTGGATAGGGAAGGAAAAGATGCCTTTGATTTATTGGACGAAGTAGAGCAAAAATTAGGGCTATCCGTAACTCCACTCAGCTTCCCTATCGGTATGGGATATGACTTTAAGGGCATCTACAATATCTATGAAAAAAACATCAACTTGTTCAGTGGCAATAGCAAGAAAAATATAGAAGAAACGATTGCTTTTACCGACATTGAAAGTACCGAACTTGAAAATATTATTGGCGAATCGGCAGCTCAGGAACTTAGAGACAATCTGCAATTAGTGGATGGCGTTTATCCTAAATTTGATAAGGATTCCTATTTAAAAGGAGAACAGCAACCTGTTTTTTTTGGATCTGCCCTCAATAATTTTGGTGTAAGGGAATTACTTGACTGCTTTGTGGAAATTGCGCCTGACCCCAGACCAAAAATGTCCGAAGAGCGCATGGTAAAGGCAGACGAGAAAGATTTTTCTGGTTTTGTTTTTAAAATCCATGCGAATATGGACCCCAAGCATCGTGATAGACTGGCGTTTGTAAAAATAGTATCTGGTACTTTTGAACGCAACAAACCTTATTTGCATGTGAGACATGGCAAAAAATTAAAGTTTTCCAGTCCAAATGCATTTTTCGCAGAGAAGAAAGAAATCGTAGATATTTCCTATCCTGGAGATATTGTTGGCCTGCACGATACGGGAAATTTTAAAATTGGTGACACGCTTACCAGTGGGGAACAATTGAACTACAAGGGCATTCCCAGTTTTTCCCCTGAGCATTTTAGATATATCAATAATGCGGACCCCATGAAAGCCAAGCAGTTGTACAAAGGAATCGACCAACTAATGGACGAAGGTGTGGCCCAGCTTTTTACTTTAGAGTTGAATGGCAGAAAAGTAATCGGTACTGTTGGTGCACTACAATACGAAGTTATTCAATACCGGTTGGAACATGAGTACGGTGCAAAATGCACTTATGAAAATTTTCCTGTACACAAAGCTTGTTGGGTAGAAGCTGAAGACCCTTCAAATGATGAGTTTAAAGAGTTTAAAAGGGTAAAACAGAAGTTTCTGGCCACGGATAAACAAGGCCAATTGGTATTTTTGGCAGACTCGCAATTTTCATTGCAGATGACACAACAAAAATATCCTACGGTGAAGCTTCATTTTACTTCGGAGTTCGCGTAATCGCTCCAATTAATACAGCATTCTTCGTGGTACTGCATAAATATAAGAACGCGCAAGAAACTCTTTTTTTTTGTAAATTACTGTTTAATAACCAATTAATTTACAAATTATGACAACTGAAGTAACTAACAAACCGCCTATATGGTTTTGGGTGGTCGCTGTCATTGCTCTACTCTGGAATTTGATGGGTGTAACCGCTTATATAGGTGATGCATTTACCACTGTTGAACAATTGGAGCAAATGACCCAAGAACAACGCGAACTATTTGAAATGAGACCAGCATGGGTAACCGCAGCGTTTGCAACAGCCGTTTTCGCAGGGGCAATTGGAAGTATTGCACTTTTGATTCGTAAAAAATGGGCAACGCCCTTATTTGTGATTTCCTTACTTGCGGCTATTGCACAGTTTATTTACAATTCTTTTCTAACGAACATGATAGAGGTCATGGGAACCCAGGCAATCGTATTTCCCGTTCTAATTCTGGGGTTTGGCATTTACCTAATCTTTTTTTCAAAAAAAGGACATACCAAGGGCTGGTTACGGTAAGTACAAAGTCACTCGAAAATAAGTTAGCATAATTTTACTTACTTAAAAGTGATAACCAAAATAAAAAACCCTGACAGTATTTGTCAGGGTTTTTGTTTATGCTTCTCCCGTAGGTCCAAAATTTAAAGGAATAGGAGGTTGCTCATAATCCTTTATGGTGCCATGGGCTTTCTCAAATCTAGTCACATTATCGTTTAATGCCTTCAAGAATTTCTTGGCATGCTGTGGCGTTAGTACAATTCTACTTTTAACCTTTGCCTTTGGGGCTCCGGGCATCATACTTATAAAATCCACTACAAATTCCGATACTGAATGGTTGATGATTGCAAGGTTGGAATATATTCCTTCTGCAGTTTTTTCATCCAATTCTATATTTATCTGTTTCTGGTTTTGATTTTTATCAGCCATTATTTTTCCTATAATTTTAAAAAAGAAAACCCTGACGTTGCCGTCAGGGTTTGTTTATTAGAATTTGAATTCTTCCTTTCGGGCCATGATTTCATCGTATTCCTCTTTGGAACCTACAATGATACTATCATAATCCCTCATACCTGTACCGGCAGGAATCTTATGTCCTACAATAACATTTTCCTTCAATCCTTCCAATGTATCCACTTTACCGCTTACCGCAGCTTCGTTCAACACTTTGGTGGTTTCTTGGAAAGATGCTGCCGAGATGAACGATTTCGTCTGCAATGAAGCTCTTGTAATACCTTGTAATATTGGAGTTGCAGTAGCGGCTACCGCATCTCTTGCACTTACCAAGGCTTTATCAGATCTTCTCAATACTGAATTTTCATCTCTCAAGGCACGGGCAGAAATAATCTGTCCTGCTTTAAGGTTTTCAGAATCTCCTGCATCCTCAACTACCTTCATTCCAAAGATTTCATCGTTCTCACGAATAAAGTCATCTTTGTGTACCAATTGATTTTCCAAGAAAGTCGTGTCACCTGAATCTTCAATACGTACTTTACGCATCATCTGTCTTACAACAACTTCAAAGTGCTTATCGTTGATTTTCACACCTTGTAAACGATATACTTCCTGTACTTCGTTCACCAAGTATTGTTGTACGGCCGATGGTCCTTTTATTGCCAAAATATCTTCCGGGGTAATGGAACCATCTGATAAAGGCATACCAGCACGAACGTAATCATTCTCCTGAACCAATATCTGATTGGAAAGTTTCACCAAGTATTTCTTGATTTCACCTAATTTGGATTCGATAATGATTTCACGGTTACCTCTTTTGATCTTACCAAACGAGACAACACCATCAATTTCTGAAACCACAGCTGGGTTAGATGGATTACGTGCTTCGAAAAGCTCTGTTACCCTTGGAAGACCTCCCGTAATATCACCCGCTTTTGCAGATTTACGTGGAATCTTGACCAAAATCTTACCTTCTTTGATTTTATCACCGTCATCTACCATAATGTGGGAACCAACCGGTAAGTTGTAAGAACGTATGGTTTCTCCTTTTCCATCCTTAATTAATAAAGTTGGAATAAGTTTCTTGTTTCTAGATTCAGAGATTACTTTCTCTTGGAAACCAGTTTGCTCATCAATCTCAACCTGATATGTAATTCCTTGTTCGATGTTTTCGTAGGCTATTTGACCCGTGAATTCAGAAACAATTACACCATTATATGGATCCCATTGACAAACAACAGTTCCTTTTTTGATTTTTTCACCGTTCTTAACGAACAATTGCGAACCATAAGGAATGTTATTCGTACTCAAAGTGATACCTGTCGTCGCATCAACAACTTTAATTTCTGAAGTTCTAGAGATAACAATATTGGCTTTTTCACCTTCACTGTTTTCTCCGACAACAGTCCTTAAATCCTCTATTTCCGCAACACCATCAAACTTGGCTTCTAACTTGCTATCTTCGGAAATGTTTCCTGCAATACCTCCAACGTGGAATGTACGCAACGTTAATTGTGTTCCTGGCTCCCCAATGGATTGTGCCGCAACAACACCAACGGCTTCACCTCGCTGAACCATTTTATTGGTAGCTAAGTTTCTTCCGTAACATTTTCCACAGATACCTTTTGGAGCTTCACAAGTTAATGCTGAACGTACTTCTATACTTTCTATAGGGGAAGCTTCAACCCTTTTTACATCAGCTTCGGAAATTTCCTGACCTGCCGACAATACCAATTCCTCCGTTAATGGATTGTATACATCATGAAGCGATACCCTTCCGAGGATTCTTTCACCTAGCGTTTCAACGATTTCTTCGTTCTTTTTCAAGGCTTTGACCTCAATCCCCCTTAACGTACCACAATCTTCAATATTAATGATTACGTCTTGAGATACATCCACCAAACGTCTTGTCAAGTATCCTGCATCGGCAGTTTTTAAAGCGGTATCCGCTAGTCCTTTACGAGCACCATGCGTTGAGATAAAGTATTCCAAAATCGATAGTCCTTCCTTAAAGTTGGAAAGAATCGGGTTTTCGATAATCTCACCACCACCAGCTGTAGATTTTTTAGGCTTGGCCATCAATCCACGCATACCGGTCAACTGACGAATCTGTTCTTTAGAACCCCTTGCACCTGAATCCAACATCATATATACAGAGTTGAATCCTTGCTGGTCTTCACGAATTCGCTTCATGGCCAATTCGGTCAACATGGCATTTGTAGAAGTCCATACATCAATAACCTGGTTATATCGTTCATTGTTGGTGATAAGCCCCATGTTATAGTTTGCCATGATTCCGTCAACTTGATCATTGGCATCATTGATCATGTCATGCTTCTCTGGTGGAATGATAATATCCCCTAAGCTGAAGGACAGACCTCCTTTAAAGGCGAAATCATAACCCATAGATTTTATCTTATCCAAAAACGCAGCAGTAGCAGGTACATCGGTTACGGCAAGAATATCACCAATAATATTTCTAAGCGATTTTTTGTTCAATACTTCATTGATATATCCTGCTTCTTCAGGAACTACACTATTGAACAATACTCTACCAACTGTTGTAGGAATGATTTGGCTTACAAGCTCACCCTCTTCATTGAAATCTTTGGCTCTTACTTTGATTCCTGCATTCAAATCAACTTTTCCTTCATTGAAAGCAATCTCTACTTCTTCAGCAGAATAGAACGTCAACCCTTCTCCTTGAATAGGAAGTTCTGGGGTTGATTTTCTCTCTTTCGTCATGTAGTAAAGACCCAAGACCATATCCTGTGAAGGAACGGTAATTGGCGAGCCATTTGCAGGGTTCAAAATATTTTGGGAAGCCAACATTAACAGTTGTGCTTCTAAAATAGCTTCTGGCCCCAATGGTAAGTGTACCGCCATTTGATCCCCATCGAAATCCGCATTAAATGCAGTACATGCCAATGGGTGCAAACGGATTGCCTTACCTTCTATAAGCTTTGGCTGGAATGCTTGAATACCCAATCTGTGCAATGTAGGAGCACGGTTCAATAATACTGGGTGTCCTTTAAGCACATTTTCAAGAATATCCCAAACTACGGGCTCTTTTTTGTCTATAATCTTTTTAGCGGATTTTACAGTTTTTACAATTCCTCTTTCAATCAGTTTTCTAATGACGAAAGGTTTGTAAAGTTCTGCAGCCATATCTTTTGGAAGCCCACATTCGTAAAGGTTCATCTCTGGACCAACGACGATGACGGAACGAGCGGAGTAGTCCACACGTTTACCCAAAAGGTTTTGGCGGAAACGACCTTGTTTACCCTTCAATGAATCGGAAAGGGATTTTAATGGTCTGTTTGATTCCGTTTTTACCGCTGAAGCTTTTCTTGTGTTATCGAAAAGAGAATCCACAGCTTCTTGAAGCATACGTTTCTCATTTCTCAAGATTACTTCAGGAGCTTTTATTTCCATCAATCGCTTTAGACGATTGTTACGGATAATTACCCTGCGGTATAAATCGTTCAAATCCGAAGTTGCGAAACGACCACCATCCAAAGGTACCAAAGGACGTAACTCTGGCGGAATCACAGGAACTACCTTCATGATCATCCACTCAGGATTGTTCTCTCTATTGCCTTGGGATTCACGCAACGCTTCAACAACTTGAAGTCTTTTTAAGGCTTCTGTTTTACGCTGCTTTGACGTTTCGGTATTGGCTTTATGTCGTAATTGATACGAAAGTTCTTCCAAATCAATTCTTGACAATAAATCAATCAAACATTCTGCACCCATTTTAGCCACAAACTTGTTAGGGTCCGTATCTTCCAAGTATTGATTTTCTACTGGAATGGATTCCAAAATATTCAGGTACTCTTCTTCGGTCAAGAAATCCATTTTATTGATTTCCTCACCTTCAGGGCCTTTGGCGATACCGGGCTGGATAACGACATATCTTTCGTAATAGATAATCATATCCAACTTTTTGGACGGTAGGCCCAACAGGTATCCTATTTTATTTGGAAGCGAACGGAAATACCAGATATGCGCAACAGGAACCACCAAATTGATGTGCCCTACACGGTCTCTACGTACTTTTTTCTCCGTTACCTCTACACCACAACGATCACAAACGATTCCTCGGTAACGGATACGCTTGTACTTTCCACAGGCACATTCGTAATCCTTTACAGGACCAAAAATACGCTCGCAGAACAACCCATCACGCTCAGGCTTGTGCGTTCTGTAGTTAATAGTTTCAGGTTTTAAAACTTCCCCACGGGATTCTGCCAAGATAGACTCGGGAGAAGCCAATCCGATGGAAATTTTATCAAACCTTTTTGGTGCGTTATTATCTTTTATTCTAGCCATAATAGTATGGTGATGATATAATTAAAAAAACTTTTTTCCAATAGTGTTAACTATGTCCTACTCTTCCAGTCTGATATCCAAGCCCAATCCTTTAAGCTCGTGCATCAATACATTGAAAGATTCTGGCAATCCAGGTTCTGGCATGGTCTCACCTTTTACGATTGATTCATAGGTTTTGGCCCTACCGACAACATCATCCGATTTCACAGTCAATATTTCCCGTAGCGTGGATGAAGCTCCGTAGGCTTCAAGTGCCCAAACCTCCATCTCACCAAAACGCTGACCACCAAACTGGGCTTTACCACCCAATGGCTGCTGCGTAATCAATGAGTATGGCCCAATTGATCTAGCGTGCATTTTATCATCTACCATGTGTCCTAATTTCAACATGTAGATAACACCAACTGTTGCTGGCTGATCAAAACGTTTTCCTGTTCCACCATCGTAAAGATATGTGTGTCCAAATCTTGGTACTCCAGCTTCGTCCGTAAATGCATTGATTTGATCCAAGGTAGCACCATCAAAAATTGGGGTTCCGTACTTTCTTCCCAATTTAAGACCTGCCCAACCAAGAACAGTTTCGTAAATCTGACCAATGTTCATACGAGATGGTACACCAAGTGGATTCAATACGATATCCACAGGAGTTCCATCTTCCAAGAACGGCATATCTTCTTGACGAACGATACGAGCAACAATACCTTTGTTACCGTGGCGCCCTGCCATTTTATCACCAACTTTTAACTTACGCTTTTTGGCGATGTATACCTTGGCCAATTTCATGATTCCCGCAGGGAGTTCATCCCCTACTGAAATCGTAAACTTATCTCTTCTAAGATTTCCTTGAATATCGTTCAATTTAATCTTGTAGTTGTGCAACAAATCCGCAACTTGAGTATTGGTTTTGTCATCTGTAGTCCAACTTCCACCAACCAAGTGGGCAAAGTCATCTACAGAATTCAACATCTTAATGGTGTATTTCTTTCCTTTTGGAAGTACTTCTTCACCAAGATCGTTCATTACTCCTTGCGAAGTTTTACCATTGATCAACGCAAAGAGTTTTTCTATCAAAACGTCTTTAAGTTGCTCAAACTTTACTTCGTAGTCCATCTCCAACCTAGAAATAGCTTCTTTATCTTCAGAACGTTTCCTCTTATCTTTTATAGAACGTGAGAATAATTTCTTATCGATAACAACACCTCTTAAGGATGGTGAAGCTTTAAGGGAAGCATCTTTTACGTCCCCCGCTTTGTCACCAAAGATGGCACGCAGCAACTTTTCTTCCGGTGTTGGATCAGATTCTCCTTTTGGTGTAATCTTACCAATAAGGATATCACCAGGTTTTACTTCTGCACCAATACGAATCATACCATATTCGTCCAAGTCCTTAGTGGCTTCTTCAGAAACATTTGGTATATCGTTCGTAAGTTCTTCAGCACCTAACTTGGTATCCCTAACTTCCAATGCATATTCATCGATATGAATGGAGGTAAAGATATCTTCACGTACCACTTTTTCCGAGATTACGATCGCATCCTCAAAGTTGTACCCTTTCCATGGCATAAACGCTACTTGAAGGTTTCTACCAAGAGCAAGTTCTCCCTTTTCGGTCGCATAACCTTCACAAAGTACTTCGCCCTTTTTAACTTTATCTCCTTTTTTAACAATAGGTTTCAGGTTAATGCTGGTACCTTGATTGGTCTTTCTAAATTTGACCAAATTGTATGTTTTTGAATCTTCTTCAAAACTTACCAATCGTTCTTCCTCTGACCTATTGTATTTAATTGTTATTTTCTGAGCATCGACATATTCTACAACACCATCACCTTCTGCATTGATCAATACCCTTGAATCTGTTGCAACCTGTCTTTCCAAACCTGTTCCAACAATAGGGGATTGCGGTTTTAACAATGGAACTGCCTGACGCATCATGTTTGATCCCATCAAAGCCCTGTTTGCATCATCATGCTCCAAGAACGGAATCAAAGAGGCAGAAATTGAAGCAATTTGGTTTGGGGCAACATCCGTGTAATTTACCTCACTTGGGTCAACCACTGGGAAATCACCTTCTTCACGAGCAATAACCTTGTCATCTTTAATCTTCCCGTTTTCATCCATTGGGATATTTGCTTGGGAAATTTTCATTCCTTCCTCTTCCTCTGCACTCAGATATCTAAAGTCGTTGGTGTCCACAACACCATTTTCAACCTTACGGTATGGTGTTTCCAAGAAGCCCATTGGATTTACTTTCGCAAAAACCGAAAGGGAAGAAATCAAACCAATATTCGGTCCTTCAGGAGTTTCAATGGGACATAACCTTCCGTAATGCGTGTAGTGAACATCACGCACCTCGAAACCTGCTCTTTCTCTTGAAAGTCCACCAGGTCCTAGTGCTGACAATCTTCTTTTATGCGTAATCTCTGCCAATGGATTTGTTTGATCCATGAACTGAGACAACTGGTTCGTTCCAAAAAACGAATTGATTACTGAAGACAATGTCTTTGCATTGATCAAATCAATAGGAGTAAATACCTCGTTATCACGAACGTTCATACGCTCACGAATGGTACGTGCCATACGTGCCAAACCAACACCAAATTGAGATGACAACTGCTCACCTACCGTTCTTACACGACGGTTAGAAAGGTGATCAATATCATCAATCTCTGCTTTTGAATTGATCAGCTCAATCAAATATTTAATGATAGTGATGATATCTTCCTTGGTCAAGACCTGCTTGTCCATTCCAATATCCAACTGCAATTTTTTGTTCATCCTATAACGTCCAACTTCACCCAAGTTGTAACGTTGATCAGAGAAAAACAATTTATCTATAATACCACGAGCAGTCTCTTCATCTGGCGGCTCGGCATTACGTAATTGTCTATAAATGTGCTCTACCGCTTCTTTTTCGGAGTTGGTAGGGTCCTTTTGCAATGTATTGTGGATAATGGCATAGTCCGATTGCGCATTATTCTCTTTGTGAAGCAAAATTGTTTTTACATCCGCTTCAATAATTTCTGTGATATGGTCTTTTTCAAGAATGGTGTCACGGTCAAGGATAATTTCATTTCTTTCAATAGAAACTACCTCTCCCGTATCTTCATCAACAAAATCCTCATGCCATGTGTTCAATACCCTTGCTGCCAACTTACGGCCCAAAACTTTTTTAAGTCCAGCGTTGGAAACCTTAACTTCTTCGGAAAGGTCAAATATCTCAAGAATATCTTTATCTCTTTCAAATCCGATAGCCCGGAAAAGTGTGGTTACAGGTAATTTTTTCTTTCTATCAATATAAGCATACATAACGCCATTGATATCAGTTGCAAATTCAATCCAAGAACCTTTGAAAGGTATTACCCTGGCAGAGTATAATTTTGTACCGTTTGCATGGAAGGATTGTCCAAAGAACACACCGGGTGACCTGTGCAATTGAGAAACCACAACTCGCTCAGCTCCATTGATAACAAATGTACCACTTGGAGTCATGTAAGGTATGGTACCTAGATAAACATCCTGAACAATAGTTTCAAAATCTTCGTGTTCTGGATCGGTACAATATAATTTTAAACGTGCTTTAAGAGGCACACTATACGTAAGACCACGTTCAATACATTCTTGAATGGAATATCTTGGTGGGTCTATGAAGTAATCAATGAACTCAAGAACAAATTGGTTTCTTGTGTCTGTGATTGGAAAATTCTCCATGAAGGTATTGTAAAGGCCTTCATTTCCTCTTTCGTCAGATTTTGTTTCAAGTTGAAAAAAGTCTTGAAAAGATTTAATCTGAATGTCCAAGAAATCCGGGTATTCCGGTATGTTCTTAGCGGATGCGAAATTTAATCTTTCAGTATTGTTTGTGAACATCAATGGACAAATTTTGATCGTGAATACTTTATGGGTCTGTGCATGGCTTTATACACTCCTTATTAAAATAGGCTAAGGCCCAACCATTATTATGGAAAGACCTTAACCAAATTTGTATGGTAGAAACTACTATTTAAGCTCAACTTCTGCTCCTGCTTCTTCCAATGATTTTTTGATACCTTCTGCCTCATCTTTGGCAACACCTTCTTTAACAGCTTTTGGTGCGCTGTCAACAATGTCCTTAGCATCTTTCAATCCAAGACCAGTCAATTCCTTAACTAGTTTTACAACTGCCAATTTAGATCCACCGGCTGCTGTAAGGATTACATCAAATTCTGATTTCTCCTCAGCGGCTTCAGCTTCACCACCACCGGCTCCACCAGCAGCAACAGCTACTGCAGCAGCAGCAGGCTCGATACCGTATTCTTCTTTTAATATGTCGGCCAACTCATTTACCTCTTTTACTGTAAGGTTTACCAACTGTTCTGCAAAATCTTTTAAATCTGCCATTTTTCTATCGTTTAATCAAATTTTTAAAAATATACTTAGTTTATTGTGCGCGAATTATTTTTCAGATAATGTTTTAAGGATTCCGGCTAGTTTACCACCACCTGATTTAAGACCAGAAATAACGTTTTTGGCCGGTGATTGCAACAATCCGATGATATCCCCTATTACCTCTTCTTTAGACTTGATGTTTACAAGTGAGTCAAGATTCTCATCACCAACATAAATGGCTTCCGCAATGAAAGCACCTTTTAATAATGGCTTATCTGATTTTTTTCTGAAATTTTTGATAAGTTTTGCCGGAGCATTACCAGTTTCGGACAACATCAAAGATGTATTTCCCTTTAAAACATCTGGCAATTCACCAAACTCCTTATCTGAAGCTTCCATTGCTTTTGCAAGCAAGGTGTTCTTAACAACTGCAAGTTTAATGTTAGCCTTAAAACATGCCCTTCTTAAATTTGAAGTGGCAACGGCATCCAATCCCGATATATCCGCTAAGTAAATATTAGCGCTATCAGCCAACTGTGCAGTCAAATCTTCTATTACGGTTGCTTTTTCTTCTCTTGTCATCGTTATAAATATTGAACTACCAGTTACGAAACTGCTTTTGGATCTAATTGAACACTAGGACTCATAGTGCTTGACAAATAGATACTTTTCATGTAAATACCTTTTGCCGCAGCTGGTTTCATTTTCACCAAAGTATCTAACAACTCTTTGGCATTACCAGCTATTTTGTCTGCCGAGAAAGATGTCTTTCCAATTGCAGCGTGCACAATTCCTGTTTTGTCCACTTTAAAATCAATTTTACCGGCCTTTACTTCGGATACTGCTTTTGCAACATCCATAGTAACCGTACCGGTTTTTGGATTGGGCATTAAACCTCTTGGTCCTAAAACTCTACCTAAGGGCCCTAATTTACCCATAACACTTGGCATAGTGATGATTACATCAACATCTGTCCAACCGCCTTTTATCTTATCCAAGTACTCATCTAACCCTACAAAGTCAGCACCAGCTTCCTTAGCTTCTGCTTCTTTATCTGGAGTCACCAATGCTAAAACTTTTACATCTTTACCTGTACCGTGGGGCAAGGTAACAACGCCACGCACCATTTGATTTGCTTTTCGTGGATCTACACCCAAACGAACCGCAAGGTCTACGGAAGCGTCAAATTTTACATTGGTTATTTCTTTTACCAAAGCTGATGCCTCATCCAAAGAATATAATTTATTCTTATCGATTTTGGAATGAGCTTCTTTTTGCTTTTTAGTCAATCTTGCCATTATAATTGTGCTTTAAGATTTTAAAAAGGTCTTTTACCAGCCACTTTAAGTCCCATAGATCTTGCCGTACCCGCAACCATACTCATTGCAGATTCAACGGTAAATGCATTCAAATCCACCATCTTATCTTCGGCGATTTGCTTTACCTGATCCCATGATACTGAACCGTTTTTAACCCTGTTAGGTTCGCCAGATCCTTTTTTAATCTTAGCTGCTTCCATCAATTGAACTGCCGCCGGTGGTGTTTTTACAACAAACTCGAAAGATTTGTCTTTGTAAACGGTGATAACAACTGGTAATACTTTACCTGGTTTGTCCTGCGTACGTGCATTAAATTGCTTACAGAACTCCATGATGTTAACACCAGCAGCACCTAAGGCGGGTCCAACCGGTGGCGACGGATTCGCAGCACCTCCCCTAACTTGTAATTTAACTACCTTATCTACTTCTTTTGCCATTGTTTTTAATTAAAATGAAAGTGTGTTAATTGGAAGCAACACAACTTTATATATGTAACAGCTCTATTTATTCTTCAGTTTTCAGATATCTGACGTCAGATTTCTGATTATACTTTTTCCACTTGCATGTAACTTAATTCCAATGGTGTTTTTCTACCGAAAATCTTCACCATTACCTCAAGCTTGCGTTTTTCTTCATTGATTTTTTCAACTGTTCCATTGAAACCGTTGAAAGGTCCATCAATAACCTTGATTGTTTCACCTAAAATGAAAGGAATCGCCACATTATCTGTATTAACAGCTAATTCATCAACTTTCCCTAACATTCTATTTACCTCTGTTTTTCTTAAAGGAACTGGGTCGCCCCCTTTGGTTTCTCCAAGAAATCCTATAACATTTGTAATGGAACGAATAATATGCACCATTTCTCCACCCAAATTGGCCTTGATCATTATATAGCCAGGAAAGTAAACGCGCTCTTTATTGATTTTCTTCCCGTTACGAATCTGTACTACTTTTTCAGTTGGCACAAGAACATCTTCCAAGTAATCACCAAAACCGTTACGTTCTACCTCACTTTCAATGTAGCCCTTGATTTTGTTCTCTTGACCACTTACCGCTCTTACTACGTACCACTTTTTTTCTAGAACCTCAGACATCATTATTATTTTTTCTTATTCATAAAAGAGGATAGACCTAAAAGTATAGCAACTGTCAAGGCAATGTACCATATCAACTGCAAAATACCCCAAACTCCTTTTTCAAGATAGCCTTGGTATGTAGAAACCTGAAATAAATTACCTGTTATTGCGTCAGAAAAATAAGAATCCACTCCCCATGTAGCCAATGCAAATACTATAGAGAAAACTGCTACGATTACCATTAAGTTGGATGCTTTTTCTCTATCCAACCATGTAACGTTGCTTTTTAACTCCTCAAATGATTCCTTAATGTAAGTGAACATATTATTTATTTTTCAATGCACGGGCAAAGAGATTTCCTTTACTTCGCCTGTGCTGAGCGCAGGCCTTTCGATAGGCACAAACTCCTCGCCCCAATAGACTTCATTATTTCAAATTGCAATGGCGGAGAAGCTTCCTGCGACTACACTCAGGATATATATAAACTTCTTTCCCTATTGCTTTCTTCTTTAATTCAGCACGGGCGGAGAGGCTCGAACTCCCGACACCTGGTTTTGGAGACCAGTGCTCTACCAACTGAGCTACGCCCGTAATTATGGCGTTTTACCATCCCATACTTGAGGGATGAGCTACACCCGTTTCTATTTACACTGAAAGGTATCCCGATAAATTCAGGACACCCTTTAGTGCAATACTTTATATAAAATGATTAATCTAAAATCTCAGTAACCTGACCAGCACCTACTGTTCTACCACCCTCACGGATAGCGAAACGCAGACCTACGCTCAAAGCGATTGGCTGAATCAAATCTACATTGATAGTCAAGTTATCACCTGGCATTACCATTTCAACACCATCAGGCAAACCAATGTTTCCTGTAACATCAGTAGTTCTAACATAGAACTGTGGACGATAGTTGTTATGGAATGGCGTGTGACGACCACCTTCTTCTTTCTTAAGGATATAGACCTCAGCTTTGAACTTAGCGTGTGGCTTAACAGAACCTGGCTTACAGATTACCATACCTCTTTTAATATCGGTCTTTTCAATACCTCTTAAAAGAATACCTACGTTATCACCAGCTTCACCTCTATCCAATATCTTACGGAACATCTCAACACCAGTAATGGTGGAAGCCAATTTCTCAGCACCCATACCGATGATATCAACAGCATCACCCGTGTTAGCAACACCAGTTTCGATACGTCCTGTAGCAACGGTTCCACGACCAGTAATCGTAAACACATCTTCAACAGGCATTAAGAAATCCTTGTCAACATCTCTCTTAGGAAGCTCGATCCAGTCATCTACAGCTGCCATCAATTCCATTACAGTATCAACCCATTTTTGCTCTCCGTTCAAAGCTCCAAGTGCAGAACCGGAAATTACAGGTCCATTATCACCATCGTACTCGTAGAAAGAAAGTAATTCCCTTACTTCCATTTCAACTAGTTCCAATAGCTCTTCATCGTCAACCATGTCAACTTTGTTCAAGAATACAACGATTCTTGGAATACCAACCTGACGTCCTAATAGGATGTGTTCACGTGTTTGTGGCATTGGCCCATCAGTTGCAGCAACAACCAAAATTGCACCGTCCATTTGAGCAGCACCAGTAACCATGTTCTTCACGTAATCCGCGTGACCTGGACAGTCAACGTGTGCGTAGTGACGGTTTTCAGTTTGGTACTCTACGTGTGATGTGTTAATTGTAATACCTCTTTCCTTTTCTTCAGGAGCATTATCAATAGAATCAAAGCTTCTTAGCTCTGACAACCCTGCATTTGCCAATACGGTAGTAATAGCAGCAGTCAATGTTGTTTTACCATGATCCACGTGTCCAATAGTACCAATATTTAAGTGCGGTTTGGAACGATCAAAAGTTTCCTTTGCCATTTTAAATAATTTTAATCTTAGTTTATATTAGTGTACAAATCGTTTTGAGCCAATGACGAGATTTGAACTCGTGACCTCTTCCTTACCAAGGAAACGCTCTACCCCTGAGCTACACCGGCGTAAAGTGTTGAATCAACTACTTTAAATAGTCCTCCCATAAATTTTGGAAGAGATTCTTGCTTTCGCAAGGATGACTTTAGAGCGGGAGACCGGGTTCGAACCGGCGACATTCAGCTTGGAAGGCTGACGCTCTACCAACTGAGCTACTCCCGCATTTTTTTGGTTTTATCCAAAAACAATCCAATATTTCAAAAAAACTTCTAAATCCTCAATTTTCATTGAAGACTCTTTAGTGGGGAGAGCAGGATTCGAACCTGCGAAGACATAGTCAGCAGATTTACAGTCTGCCCTCGTTGGCCGCTTGAGTATCTCCCCGCCTTATTTTCAATAACTTACGAGCCGATGGAGGGACTCGAACCCACGACCTGCTGATTACAAATCAGCTGCTCTAGCCAGCTGAGCTACATCGGCATTTTACCACCTTTTTAACACAAAAAAAGCCCGCTATTTCTAACGGACTGCAAATGTATATATTTATTTATTTAATCAAAATAATTTTGCAAAAATTTTAATCAAGCTTTTGCCCTTTGTTTCTCTTTCTTTTTCACCAGCTTTCTTTCTAGGGAGTTGCATGCGGAATCAACGGCTTCCTCAAAAGATTTACATTGTTTTTTCACGATCAGCTTATCTCTGGGTACTAATAATTTTATTTCTACGATCTTATTTTCCTTTGCACTTGTATTTTCAACTTTTAAATAAACATCTGAACTAATGACCCTGTCATAAAACGTTTCTAGCTTATCCATTCTTTTTTGAACAAAATCGATGAGCTTTCCATCTGCAACAAAATTAACTGATTGCGCATTAACTTTCATAAAATGTAGTTTTTAGTACTGCCTTTGGCAGCTAGGTTAAACAATGTGGGAAATCCGCTATTTCCCATTTCGGGGGTGTGCTCTTTGGTGAACCTTTTTAAGTTCGGCAATACTGTTATGCGTATACACTTGAGTAGAAGCCAAACTAGAATGCCCCAATAGCTCTTTGACCGAATTTAAATCGGCGCCTCTATTGAGCATGTGTGTAGCGAAAGTGTGCCGTAATATATGTGGACTCTTTTTCACCTTCGTCGACACCAAACTAAAATACTTATTTATGGTGCGATAAACAAGTGTTTCATAAATTTTAAGACCGCTTTTTGTTAAAAAAAGATAAGCTACGTCCTTAATGATTTTCAGTCCTTGCCTCAGTTCTAAATAATCTTGAAGTATTGATTCTGTAGATGGCAACAAGGGGAGAATACGCTCTTTGTTACGTTTTCCCAGCACTTTTATGGTTCCTTTTACATTATTCACATCAACTAGTTTCAGGTTGACCAATTCTGTCCTGCGAATACCGGTAGTATACAAAAGTTCTATAATCAATTTATCACGAAGTCCCTCAAAATCATTTTCAAATGGTATCTCCGATAGTATTTTTTCCATCTCATTTTCTGAAAACGGAACTTCAATTTTTTTCTTTGTCTTGAGCGCTTTATGCTTTGCGAGCGGTGAATCATTGATTTCCCCTATTTTTTGCAAAAACTTGAAGTAAGCTCGCAACGAAGAAATTTTTCTATTGATGCTTCTGGTATTGATTCCTTTATCAACAAGAAAAACGATCCAAGTTCTTATTATGGTATAGTCAACCTCATCTATAGATTCCAGTTCGTACTCCGCCGCACAAAATTCAGCAAAGGTTTTTACATCGTTTTCATAAGCACCTATGGTATGTTGGGAATAGTTTTTCTCCAATCCTAAATATGATACAAAAGCAGTTAAGTGCATATTTCAAAGGTATCTAAATTAAAATATGTGTGGGCAAAAAAAATCCCGCTCTAAAGAATTAGAACGGGATTACTATATTGTGAGAGAGAACTTTATATTTCTTCTTGATCTCTTAAGCCTTGAATATATTCAGCTTTCTGTATTTCAGCTCTGCGCTTTACTGAAGGTTTGGTAAACTGCTGCCTTTTCCTCAACTGGCGCATGGTGCCGGTCTTATCAAACTTGCGCTTGAAACGTTTTAAAGCTCTATCGATGTTTTCTCCTTCTTTTACTGGTATTATTAACATGGGCTACAACCTCCTTTCTTTAAAATTATTTCCCGTAACAAACGGGGCTGCAAATATACAAATGTAATCTATCCAAAAAAGTATTATCGCAAAATATTTTCAACCACTATGGATTTCTTAGATACTAGGCGATCGATATTCTTTTTTATCAATAATTATCTTGGCAATAATTTCTCGCAATATCTCTGAGGTACCTCCTCCTATTGGTCCCAACCGGCTATCTCGCAGCATTCTTGCCATTGGGTAATCTTCTATATATCCATAACCACCCAAAAATTGAAGGCAATTGTAGATGACTTCATCGGCCATTTTGGTAGACTTGAGTTTTGATATGGTCGCTTCACGCACTACATATTCTCCTCTTTCCATTTTTGCCGTGACCGCATAATTGTACTGTTTGCACAAATCCATGTCAGCATGTAAATCCACTAGGCGGTGACGCAATGCTTGGTATTGATCTATGGATTTTCCAAATGCCTCTCTTTCCGACATATATTGAATGGCATAATCCAGGGCAAATTCTGCTCTAGCATGGGCATTGATTCCCATGATCAAACGTTCCAATGCAAAAGCTTCCATAATAAAGGTAAACCCCTTGCCTTCTTCTCCCATAAGGTTTGAAGCTGGCACTTCTACATTATCAAAAGCCAACTCTGCGGTATCCGATGCCCTCCATCCTAGTTTATTCAATTTATTTGCGGAAACGCCTTTGCTATTCCTATCCACGATGAATATGCTTATGCCCTTATTGCCAGCTACTGGGTCGGTCTTAGCCGCCAGGATGATATAATCGCCATAAACACCATTCGTGATAAAAGTTTTTGAACCATTTATAATGTATGTGTCACCTTGGCGAACTGCCGTGGTTCGCATACCTGCAACATCACTTCCACCAAAGGGTTCAGTGACTCCCAAACAACCTATTTTCTCACCATTTACACTGGGAATTAGATATGCTTTCTTTTGAGCTTCATTACCATTTTTGTTTAAATGGGTCATGGCCAAGTACACATGTGCCCAGATAGCTGCAGCGAAGCCACCAGAATTGATTTTCTGCAACTCTTCCAATAATATCACGGTATAGAAGAGGTCAAGTCCCAGACCCTCAGAAGATTCAGGGGTAGCAAGACCAAAATAACCCATGTCTGCAAACTTTTTCCAGATGAAACGGTCAATGGTTCCTGTTTCTTCCCACTTCTCAATATGTGGAACTACTTCTTTTTGCAAAAATTCTTTTAGGCTTTCCCTAAATAATTGATGTTCTTCAGTGAAGTACATACTGTTCATAGCTTTTTTTTAAAGTGACAAATATAGAACTATTCTCTCTAGTTTTTCTGGTGGAAAACCCTCAACATTGATTAGTTCGTCGAAGGTATTAATTCTTCCGTTCATGGTTCGATATTCCACTATGCTGTTAGCTACCTGATAGGGAATATAGACCAAGCTTGATATTTGTTTTGAGGTGGCTGTATTGATGTTAATTTTTTGAATTACCGGAGGATTCAATACTTTATAATGATTCAAAAGTCGATGTACCACTTCGCTATCCAAACCATACACATCGAACAACTGTTCATCGATTAAAAAACCTCCTAATCTATCCCTAAATTTTACGATTCGCGCAGAAAGCTTATCCCCTATTCCATTGATTTTCCTCAAATCTTCGGCAGTAGCACTATTGATGTCCAAAACCTTGGATACGTTGGTTGTTTTAGGAGTATCGTTTTTTCTGGAAGAATATTCAATCCTTTTTTGTTTCCAATTAGGGAACTTGAATAACGGCGACAATACAGTCAACATGGAATCGGATACTTTAGTAATTTGTTGAAATTGCTCAGCAGAATTCATAAACTGATTTGACTTCCTAAAAGCATGCAGCCTATCTATTTCTTCGGTTGACATTCCCAACGTATAGCCTTTGTAATCGGTAATATAGTTTGGATTGAAGGAATAAATGGTCTTGGCTTCTTTTTGAAGCGAAATCTTTTTGAGACTGTCCAATTTGAATTCCATCGCATTATCCACGAGCACATTGGATTTCCTTTGCGATGGATTTGCCTTTACATAGAAATAAACGCCTTGAAGGATAATTATTAGAGTGAGCAAAAAGAAAACCCCACTTCGTTCTTGCTTATTGAACTTGAAATGGGACTTAAACTTTTTCAATACTTTGCTATTCTATTTTTCTGAAGGTTGTTGTTTTTTGAAAAGCTTGTTGGTCTTCAGTTTCTGAAAATAATCGTTCAAGTCTTTCTTAACCTCACCGGACATTATGTAAAGCCCTATAATGTTAGGAAAAGACATAGCCAGTATCATCATATCGGAAAAATCCAATACGGCCCCAAGACTAACGGAAGCACCAACGACTACGAAAATCAAAAAGACCATTTTATAAACAAGCTCGGTCCTTCTGCTCTTTCCGAACAAATAGGTCCACGCTCTCATTCCATAATATGACCAAGAGATCATGGTGGAAAATGCAAATAAGAATACTGCCAATGCCAAAACATAGGGAAACCAAGATATTTGACTTCCAAAAGCATCAGATGTCAATTGCGCACCTGCCATACCTTCGACCTCGTGCATTCCTGTAAAAATAAGAACCAAAGCCGTCAGTGTACATACTACTACAGTATCTATGAATGGCTCCAAAAGGGCCACAAAACCTTCGGATGGCGGATGGTTGGTCTTAGCGGTGCTATGCGCAATCGCTGCAGAACCTACCCCGGCTTCGTTAGAGAATGCAGCTCGTTGAAAACCAATGACCAATACTCCAATAATACCACCTTTAAGTGCAGAAGGACTGAAGGCACCTTCAATAATAGCACCGAATGCGGGACCAATATTTTGAATGTTCATGATAATCACTGCTAAGGCGGCAACAATATAAATAGACGCCATTATAGGCACAACCCTACCTGTTACTTTGGCAATACTGTTTATACCACCAATAATAACAACACCTACCAAAATTGCGGTCACTACTCCAAACCAGAAGCCATTTCCTGCCAATACAGGAAATTGCCCGGCAAGTTGTTCAAAGGATTGGTTGGCCTGGAACATGTTTCCACCGCCAAAGGAAGCACCAACGGCAAGTACGGCGAACAAGCCCGCCAATACTTTACCAAACCCTTTCATATTTCTTTTTTCAAGCCCATAACGTAAATAGTTCATAGGACCTCCAAATACTCTACCATCAGGTAAAATATCCCGGTATTTAACACCGAGCGTACATTCCACAAACTTTGATGACATTCCCAAAAGACCGCAAACGATCATCCAAAAAGTTGCGCCTGCACCACCCAAAGAAACCGCTACGGCAACCCCGGCAATATTACCTAGACCAACGGTACCGGATACCGCCGTTGCCAACGCCTGAAAATGCGTTACTTGTCCTGGTGCATCAGGGTCATCGTACTTGCCTTTTGCCAAGTCGAGAGAATGCTTGAACCCGCGAATATTGATAAAGCCCATCCGTATGGTAAAGAACGTAGCTCCTAAAACCAGCCAAATAACAATAAATGGTATTCCTTTGGTGACGGGGTCCCCATTTGGATGTGTAATTACTCTTGGCTCGTCATAAGTAACCTCTGCAAGAAAATGGGCGCCTTGTTCTATGACATGTTCCTGATTGTTGGAGTTATAAATAACACCACTTTCTTCAGTAAGGTGTTTCAGTGTTCCGTTTGCAATCGATACGACCGTCTCATCTGCTCCGCTATCTTTAGAAATGACCGCAATTTCATCTCCTTTTTTGACTTTGGAACCTTCAGATTTCAGCCACTTTTTTAAGATGTACTTGTTTTCTACATCAGGTGACCAGTTTGGAATTGCAATACGCTCCTTATCGGCATATGCAACCGGGTCATAAATGCCTATTGCCGCAAACGGATCCCAAAACAGAACAGAACCAAGGGCGCTTACCGCAGGCGTCATAAAACCATTGAAAACCTCGGTAATGGATTCGGTTTCTACTTTAAAGACTTTGGTTACAGTATCGCCGTTTGTATCGGTGACCTTTACTGTGTAAGGGATACCTTCTACCAAACCGGTAGCTTTTTCAGCGCTTAACGAAGTACTTTGATTACTCCACTTAAAAGTATAGGGAGCTTTACCACCATCTACCTTCAAGGATATTGCACCATCATTTATACCGTTGGAAGGGTTTAAGGTTTTACCCGTTACCGTAAGCTCTTGCGAAATTCCTGAAACAACTATTAGAAATGTAAAAACCGAAAAGAAAACTTTCATTTATGAGAAGTTAGTTAAATAAAAAAAGAATGTAAGGGCAGCAATATCCTAAAAAAATTTAACGCAATCAAATTAAAAGAACTTTTACTACCCTATTTGAAACATTTCATTCAGTTTTCGAATTTGCTCTGGTCTACCCAAAACAATGACTTTACCCTTGGGCTGTAATTCCAAATCTGCTTCTGGGTTAATGATGTAGTTGCCGTTGGGTTCAATGTATCCTATTATGGTACAACCTGTTTGTCTCCTCAAATCCAAATCACGTATAGATTTGCAATCCACCAATTGGGTAAAATCCTCTATCTCCACCTCTTCCAAATTTGTGGTATGCTCACCCTCCATGGAGAGTTTGTCCATAAATGTGATCAAATCTGGCATCACCACCAATGAGGCCATGTGGTCCCCTCCTATTTTATCTGGCATAATTACCTTGTCGGCACCGGCAAGCTCCAATTTGGACTGTGTAGTCACTTGGGAAGCCCTGCTTATAATAAATAGCTTCTTGTTCAATTGTCGCGCAGAAAGTACAATGAAAAGATTCTCTGCATCATCTGGCAATGCCGTTATGAGATAACGTGCTTTTTCAATACCTGCCTTTATGAGGACATCGTCCTCGTTTGCATCCCCTTCCACAAAAAGCACTTCTTCTTCATGATGCTCAATAACTTCTTTGTCCTTTTCGATAATAACAAATGGTCTTTTATATTCTTTCAATCTTTCGGCAGCTTGCATACCATTTCTTCCATATCCGCAGACTACAATATGATCGGATAAATTGTCTATTCGTTTTTTCACCTTTTTCTTTTTTAAAACCTTAAGCGAATTCCGTTCCAATAAATATTCTGTGATGACCGATAGTGCAAAACCAAAAATGAATACACTGGTCACTATTAAAAATACGGTAAAAATCTTGGCACTTGGATCTAGAGGGCGTACCTCTGAAAACCCTACTGTAGTGACCGTAATAATGGTCATGTAAATAGCTTCTATCCAAGTGAAGTCGGAAAGCGATTTGTACCCAACAATACCAAATGTCAGTACGAGCAACATTAAAAAGAGGGCCAACGCTATTTTGGAACGCAATAGTCTTCGTATCATACTCAAAGGTCAAATACCGAGGTTCTTTTGGTGTAAACCAAATCTTTGATCCGTAACCAAAATGCTATAAATAGGTACAGTGCAAAACCGAAACCCAGCGTTGCAAACGTCAAGTATATAAATGTAGTTCGCACTACCCTTGCCCGTATACCAAGGCGCTCAGCTATACGTCGACAAACTTCAAAACCTCTTTTTTGAAAGTAGTAGAGCGTATCGTAGAATAAACTCATGCCTAAATTTATGTATTTCTGTTCAATAAATTTACGCCCAACGCACATTGCAAGCATTTATTTTTTGAACAATACTCGGTGTACAACTGAATCTTGGATTGGCTTTCCAATGCACTTTTGGTTTTTGAGCCTAGATTCTGAAAGCCTTTGATGATGGTATTTTGTTCACTTTTAACTTTTGAAATAAGTTCATATAAGTCGTCATTACAATCTTTTCCGAGGTATTTTGCATAGCAAAATTTAAGCGGAACGATGGTATTGATGATCAACAAATCGATAAAATTTTTGGACAACCTCTTTTTACTTTTTTTGGAAATCTTGCCAAAGGTAAAATGAGTTTCCCAATAAACACTTGCAGTACTTTGAAAAATAGCATAGATGTCTTGAAGCTCATTTAACTCCATTATTACTGCAAATAGATTTTGCTGTTGCGCATATAGATTAGTCAATTGCGATAATCGGATTGTAGGAAAATTAATGGGGCGAAGACCAAAAAAGTTGGGCTTTTCCAAAACTGGTGAAAGCTCATACTTATGTGCCAGATAGCGGTATTCCTTTTTAAGTCGAAGATAGTAGGCATCAGTATTATTGGTATGCTGCAACAACCCCAAATGTCCAAACAACAAGCTTTCCAACTGTTCTGGATTTGAACTTGTCTTTCGAATTATTGAAAAATCCAGTTTTGAAGCTCTTTCCAAAAACAAATCTCCATTTACTTTAGTTCCAAAATTCTTCATCAATAAGATAAAAAGTACTCCTTCCCAATCATTATTTGTCTTATGGAGCAGATTATTTATCAAACTTGACTTCTGTTCCAAGCGCTCAAAATAAAGTCGGTCCAGCCAGTTGTTGACCAAAAAAGTATCGATTTCCGCAAAATTATGCTCACAGTTTATAAAGTTGGATTTGGAATTATCGAGTAGACTTCGATACCTATCTAAAAGTTGCGATGGAACATATTTTTTCAATTCCAACGTTGGAATTTTGGAACCATCTTTCCTAAAAACAGCAATATCATCGTCCCAAACTACATGAAGTATTACATTATGGTAGTTCGAATCGGTCTCATGATGATGTGCATACCAATCTGAAGATTTAATATGCATTTCCACATTACCGGCCCATAATTGTCCATCAATACAGACTTTAGCATTAAAGAAATCAGGTCCCGAAAACTGATTTAGCATACCAGAATCCTTGATTTCTAAAATTTCGTTATCGGTGGTCAACAATTGTTTACTTTGGAGTTTATTGTTCCTCCAGATATAATAAAGTAGGTCTTCTCTCATTGATTTGGGCATTAGGTTTTACTTGAGAGTGGGGTTTGAACAACCAGTAAAACCGAAATATCTATTTTTGGAATTCACAAAGGCTAAAAAGCAGTATTTGAATCACATACATCAAATATGCAAATTATAACTAATCATCTAAAATTTTATTTTTTTGAGGTATCTGTTATAAATTAATATGCCCAAAGAAAGCTTTTTTTTCGTAGTTTAGTTCTTCCCATACTAACATTTTAGCATTTCGATTACAACCTCTTCATATAGAAATGCACCTAATGTTCAGCTTCAAAAAATGATGCTACAAACAATTATGTAGTCTCAGCTTATAACCAAATAGCCAATAAAGCCGAACAATGAATTTCCCAATCGTTCATTACGTTAAAAGAATATTCTTTATACTCTTTTTACAGTTTTTTGTCTCATGCAGCCCATCGGAAATAGTTGCACAGTCAGAATTAAAAGAAGTCTATTTTCCAAAAAGCGTAAACACCACCTCTAGAACCATATTTTTTCAAAACAAACAGATGTTCAAGTTGAGTGATATAGGTGTGTACGCCAGTAACGAATTCCAGGGAGCACGCTTAAATGGATTTGAAAAATTAAACGATAGTACCGTTACCGTTTCCATTGACCCCGAAAATACCCCAATCAACAATAGTGCATATTATTCTTTCTTGATTTGGTCAAAAGAAAAGCGAGAAATCTATCTAAAGTTTGAATATCCGTCCGAATACAAACATCGATACATTCCAAAAATAAAAACCGTAGAAGGAGGTTGGCAGCAATTGAACAAAAATAACGTTGTAGAGGACGGTAACGGTGCCATAGTAAAACTTAATATCGACAGAACTCCTATTTTAATATCCGCACAGGAATTGGCGACTTCAAAAGATACGGAAAACTGGATCGATAATTTGATAGCTGGAAAGGAAGACTATGCAAGGCTAGAAACAGCAGGGAAATCCAAGTTTCGTAGAAACATTCCTGTTTTGGACATCTACAAAGGGACAAAGGAGGAAAAACCAATAGTTGTCCTCATGACGCGACAGCATCCGCCAGAAGTAACGGGCTTTTTCGCATATCAATTCTTTATGGAGACCGTATTGAATGAATCGGAACTCTCGAACAAATTCTTGGAAAACTATAGGGTATTGGCATTCCCTATTGTAAACCCTGATGGAGTCGACATGGGTAATTGGAGGCATAATGGTGGTGGTATCGACCTCAACAGGGACTGGTCCGTTTACAACCAACCAGAAACCAGAAATGTGGCGGCCTTTATTACTAAAGCAGCAAAAGAAAGTAACGGAAAGATTATGTTGGGATTGGATTTCCACTCCACATACAAGGATGTTTTCTACACGAATAAAACAAGGGCCAAAACCACTATGCCAAATTTTGTAGCGGACTGGTTCAGTGCTTTGGAAAAAAACATACCCAAATACATCGTAAACGAAAAACGAAGTGACAGTAGAACACCTAATTCCAAAGGTTGGTTTTTATATGGTCACGATGCTGTTGGGATTACGTATGAAATAGGGGATTCCACTCCTAAGGAAGAAATAGAACTCGTTGGAACAGTCTCTGCCAAAGAAATGATGCGACTTTTAGTAGAGCGTATCGAATAACGGATCTTCAATCAATTACAATATATATCCACTGAACAACAAACCCATGACTCCAACATCTAACCAAAACCTACATAATAATTATGTTAATCAAAAAATTGTCCTTTCTACTATTAATATTGGTATCGAGCATTATCAGTGCACAGAAAACGGTCACCGGCACCATAACCGATGACTTTGATACGTTACCCGGAGCAACAATCCTAATAAAAGGAACGACCACCGGCGTTGTTTCCGATTTTGACGGTAAATATTCCATAGAAGTACCAAATAATGATGCGGTATTGGTATTCAGTTTCTTGGGATATGTTGATCAAGAAGTAACCGTGGGCGACAAAGTTCTTATAAATGTTACATTAAAGGAAGATGCACAGGTCCTGGATGAAGTTGTCGTTAACGCACTGGGTATCGAAGTTGACAAAAAAACACTTGGTGCAACAGTTTCCCGTGTCAAAGCAGATAATTTAGCGACATCTGGAGAGGTTAATATCATCAATGCTTTACAGGCAAAAGCATCTGGGGTTAGAATCGCGCGCTCCAACGGGGATCCTGGAGCTGGGGCGATTATCCAAATCCGCGGGGCGAATACCATATCCGGTAGCACGCAACCCTTGATCATTTTGGATGGTGTACCTATAAGTAACGACAACCTTTCGGGCAACAGTGACCCAGATGGTGGAACCTCGCAACAATCACGCCTTAATGATATCAATGAAGACGATGTTGAATCTATCGATATTTTAAAAGGTGCTTCCGCGGCCGCAATCTGGGGTTCGGAAGCGGCAAACGGCGTAATCGTAATCACCACCAAAAGAGGTAGGGACACAGGCAAGTTGAACGTGGAATATGAGACAACCATATATGTGGACAAAATAAACAACTTTCATCCTGTTCAGACCAGATATGGGCAGGGCAACAATGGTGTTTATGGCAATAGTCTTGAGAGCAGTCAGGCATGGGGCGATAGAATATCGTCTCGTCCAGGTACTGCTAACATATTTTTTCCAAAAAGCGAAGAAGGTTTTTTTACAGATCAAAATGGTAGGGAATGGCTATTGATTCAAGCCAAAAACTCTAGGCAAACCTTTACGGAAAGTAACTTTGACAAGGTTTTTCAAGAAGGTTTTTCGCAAAAGCACTACTTGAGCATCAACAATGCGAACGAACATGGAAGGTATCGTTTTAGTGTTGGGGCATTAAACCAAGAGGGTGTTATCCGAGAAAGTAACTACAGAAGAATCAACGTTGGTTTCAGTGGAAAGTACGTGTTCAATGATAAGCTAAGTGTCCGTTCTCGGTTCAGGTATACCAATACAAAGTCGTTAAGGATTCAACAAAATTCCAATACGGCAGGTCTACTGCTCGGGCTATTGCGGGGTGCTCCCGATTTTGATATTTCAGGTTATACCGGAACCTATACCACAGCGGATGGTGACCAAAGAATTAATAGACATCGTTCCTATAGAAATCCCATAGGAGCCTTAACAAATCCTGGATATAACAACCCACTATGGACCCTATACAGACAACAAAGTCCCAACCAGGTTGATAGGGTAATTGCTTCGGCCGATTTTGATTACCGATACAATTCTTGGTTAAGATTCAAGATAAGGGGAAGTTATGACACCTACTTTGATGAGCGAAGGTATTTCTTTCCTGTTCATACGGCAGGTAGAGGAACTGGAAGATTCAATTTGGACAACATCAACAACAAGATTGCCAATTTCGATTTCATCGCTAGAACCAAAACATTAAAACTCAACAAAAACTTTAGAGGCAATCTTTTATTGGGTTATAATTTCAATGATAGGCTGAGAAAATCTGTATATAATGAAGGAGCAAACTTTCTTGCCGATACAGATACACAAGTTTTTTCAAACTCCACCGAAATAGAAACTACAAGACACTTTATTACACAAAGACGTAAGTACCGCCTTTATTACACGGCAAGTATCAATTATAAAAAGCAACTGTATCTCAATACGGCTGGTGCCATGGAGCGGGCCTCAACCATTAATGGTGCTTTCTTCTACCCTTCTGCCGATACGTCTTGGTTGTTTTCAGAATTGGGTTTCTTAAAGGATAATTTAACGCTCAGTCATGGAAAATTAAGAATGGGAGTTGGTCAAGTGGGCGTTGAACCGAGGGCACATAGAGCCCAGACGACCTATGAGACACCAACTTATTCAGATTATTCGGATCCGCTACAATTAGAAAATTTTGGAGGGGGCTTTCGGTTCAACAATAATCTTGGGAATCCGAATCTAAAACCAGAGATAAAAACGGAATATGAGGTAGGAATGGACCTAAAATTCTTTGACAACAGGCTCTCCATGAGCGGAACATATTATTACAATACCGTAAAAGATATTTTAATTTCCTTGCCAACCTCACCAAGTATAGGTTCTGACGATGTTTACGCCAATGGGGCAAGTTTGGAAAACAGGGGGCTGGAATTGGACCTTGAATACGACTTCATCAAGAACAACAAAGGACTGATAGCGACTATTTATGGAAATTTCAATAATAACAGAAATGAGGTACTATCTATTTTGGGAACCAATACGATACCGCTTACAAACAACTCTATCAGCTCTAGGGCAATTGTCGGATACCCTATGGGAACCCTATGGGGGTCAAAAGCATTGAGAAACCCTGATGGATCTTTTGATTTGGACGAAAACGGTTTTCCACAGCTAGACCCTGAACAGGGCGTATTGGGAGACCCGAACCCCGAGTGGAGAGGGGGGCTTGGACTACGTGTAAGGTACCGAAGCTTTTTCTTTAATACCCTTTTAGAACATTCACAAGGTGGCGTATTTGCAGAACGTACCCGCTTTATCATGAGAAATTTTGGCACGCATAGAGATGTTGGGAATACCGTTGTCCCTACACAGGAACTTGTAGACCGTGCAGGTGATGTGTATCCTGCAGGGATTCCCGTGAGAGGAAATATACGAGATTTTGGAGGTGGCCCTGTATTACTGAACGAATCTTATTACACCACGGTTGGCGGTGGATTTGGCTCTTCCGTAATTAACGAGTTTGCCATTAACCAAGATGCCACTTGGACCCGGCTGAGCGAAGTGACACTCGGATACACCTTAAACTCGGAGCGATTTAGGGAGAAGACAAAACTGGCGTCCATTGCATTTACCTTAACGGGACGGAATCTAGCCCTTTGGACAGATATTCTGGGTGTAGACCCACAAACCAACCAAACTGGGGTGGATAACGGGTTTGGGGTGGACTACTTTACCAACCCAGCATCAAAAACCTATTCACTTACATTGGAAATCAAATATTAGTATCATGAAAGCAAAAATCCATATAGCACTACTCTGTACTTTTCTAATAATATCGTGTAGCGAATCTTTTGAGGAGCTAAACCGAAACCCAAATGCCATTACCACGGATGAAGTACTTCCACCGGAATTATTGATAAAAGGAACCATGTTGGCGGACATCTCTTTAAATATGAGCCACCTGCAACGCATATCGGGCATGTGGTCAGGGCAATACAGAGGTGAAATCGCCTTGTACCTAGGGCTCTACAATTACGATATTTCATCCGAAGAATCTAACAGTGCATGGGGGTATCTGTATAATGGTATCTTAAAGCAAAATAGAGAAATCGCACGATACTATGACCTTAACGGTATTGACAGCGAAGGTATTTTGATAACTGCAATCACTCGGGTAATAGAAGCACATGCCTTGGGTACGGCAACTACAATATGGGGTGATATCCCATATTCTGAAATTGATGTCGCTGGTATTGAAGACCCAAAATTTGATTCACAAACCGAAATTTACGAGTCGCTTCAAACGATTTTGGATGAAGCGATAATCTTATTGGAAAGTCCGGATACGGATACTGGTCTAAGCGAAGATATTTTCTTTGAAGGTGATAAAGAAAGATGGTTGCAAACTGCATATACCTTGAAGGCAAGATACTATTTACAAACAAAGCAATACCAGAACGCCTATGATGCCGCTTTAAAAGGTATTTCCGAACATGAAGGAAGCATGCGCTTTACCCCTTTGGAAACCAGAATACTCGGTACCGAAAATTTGTTATATCGATTTATGGTCGGTAGCCGAAGAGGATATATGAGCGCAGATGATACCTTTTGCAGAAATCTTTTGAGCACCAACGAAGGAAACAGAAACAATGCAAAGACCGATGAAAAAGCAAGGCGAAACCATTTAAATGCCGGTGCATCCACTGGAACGGGCAGGGCAAACATCATCAATGGAGAACTTACTCCCATGAATTTGGTAACCTACCAAGAAAATTTATTGATTCTAGCCGAATGCGCTGCCAGAACATTATCTTTTAACCAGGGACTTATTCAATTGAATCTTGTTAGGGAGTTTTTACAGTCCGAAAATTCATTTGAACTGCGGTTCTCTTCGGATGATGATGACAAAACATACGAGCCCTATACAGAAGAGGACTTTGAAATCGGCGGAATGGAAAATGAGGATGGAATCGATAAGACAAGGGCATTGCTCCGTGAAATCATAGAAGAACGCTACGTAACAGGGTTTGGTACGTTTATTCCCTGGAACGATTTACGACGCTTGCGCACAGAAACTGATATTGTTGTCCCTGTACCATTCAATAGGTCTGAAATTGTTTCCCATCCGCAACGTTTTATCATTTCGCAGAACGAGTTGAATTCCAATCCCAGCGCACCTACAGGTCTATCAATTTTTGACCCGATACCCATTTTTGAATAGTGGCGACAAAATCCAATTCAAGAAAAAACAATACATTGAGTTCGTTTTGAATAACTAAAACATGAAGAACCCATTTAAGATTTTCTGCGAGTTTGGTACGGTGATTTATTTTCTATCGCTTTTTATGCAATCCTGCGCCGAACAAAAACAAATAAAAGCTGATATCCTCATAGAAAATGGAATAGTTTACAATGGAACTTCCAGCAAGCCATCAAAAAACAGTATTGCCGTAAAAGGTGATAAAATCGTTTACCTAGGCAATAAAGAGGATGTCGAAATTATAGCCTCAAAAGTTATAGATGCCTCTGGATTCATAGTTTCTCCCGGTTTTATTGATCCGCACACCCATGCGGATAGGGATTTAAACAAACCCGAAACATCCCATAACAAACCTTTCCTCTATCAAGGTGTTACGACGGTGGCGGTTGGTAATGATGGTAGCAGTTTTTTCCCGCTTACTAAATACAAAGCCCTTTACAGCTCTCAAGGAATTGGCACGAACGTCGTTCCTTTGGTGGGCCATGGAACGGTCAGGGAGCAGGTCATGGGGAAAAGCGATAAACAGGCAACTCCTAAAGAAATTGAGGAAATGCAAAACTTGGTTCAGCAAGAAATGAAAGCTGGGGCATTTGGAATCTCCACTGGTCTTTTTTACGCACCTGGCAGTTATTCCAATACCGACGAAGTGATTGCTTTGGCACAAACTGCCGCAGCGTATGAAGGAATTTATGATACGCATTTAAGAGATGAAAGTTCCTATACCGTTGGCCTGCTATCTTCCATTGAAGAAGCCATTCAGGTTGGAAGGGAAGCAAAACTTCCCATACATATTTCGCACATCAAATGTTTAGGTGTCGATGTTTGGAATGAGAGCAGAACAATCGTCAACATGATTGAAAAAGCACAAAAGGAAGGAGTGGAAATTACGGCAAACCAATACCCCTACGATGCATCAGCTACAGGACTTTTAGCTGCAGTCATACCGCGTTGGGCCGAAAGTGGTGGGAAGGATTCTTTATTTATTCGTTATGAAGACCAAAAATTGAAAGAGAAAATCTTGATTGGAATCAAAAAAAATATAAAACGAAGGGGTGGCGCTGAAAAATTATTGATCGTAAAATCCGATGATGAAAAGTATGTGGGAAAGAATGTATTGGAAATATACAATATGCTGAACCTGGTACCAGAAGTTGCAATAATGGAAATCTTGAAGTCCGGATACGTTCGCGTAGCATCCTTCAACATGACCAAAGAAGACATTCTTACTTTCATGAAACAAGATTGGGTAGTTACTGGTTCGGATGGCAATACGGGTCATCCCAGAAAATATGGTTCTTTCCCTAGAAAATTCCACACCTACGTAAGCCAAGAAAAGGTATTGGATACTGCTGGGTTCATCAACAGAAGTACGGCCAAAACCGCTGAAATCTTTAGAATTGAAAAAAGAGGAAGATTGGAAGAAGGATACTTTGCGGATATCATAATTTTTGACCCCAAGACTTTTAAGGACAAAGCGAATTACACCGATGCGTTCCAGTTGTCAGAGGGGTTGATATATAGCTTCGTGAATGGAAAACCAGCGATTGAAAATGGAACGTACACGAATAAACTAAACGGAAAAGTATTGGAAAAACAGCTTCCCAAACAAGATTGAAAGATTCTAGTACGTCCCTTAAAAAAACATCTTTATTTCTTCGATTTTTAGACCCTAAACACGGTCATTCACAATTTCTGTATCCATTATGGTAATGTAATCCCCAAAGATTAAATGTTGGATCTATTTGGATGAGGTTTCGTTTTCCAGAATTTTAGCATCGGGGAAACCTGCGAACGTGAATTTTCCATCTCCCTCGGTATTGAACAAAGAAGTATCTAGCTGTGGCATCCTTTCCGTTTTTGGGACAGTTCCAAAAAATTCCGTCAACTCAAAGTGGGCATTCGTCAAACGAATGAGGGTATCCGTTCATTTTGTTTCTTAACTATCACCAAGAAATCTCAATTTGTGTAAAACTAAAATTACATCAAAGATGAAATTGAAGAACATTTGTCTATTCCTATGTCTTTGCTCGATTGCTCTTTCCTGTGGCAAGGACGATTCGCCCAATGTCATTCCAGATGATAATCCGCCCAATGGGACTCCTAAGGAAGAGAACAAAGCCCCGGTCATAGCGGAGCAGTCCTTTACCGTTGCCGAGGATATCACCGATGCCCAGAACATTGGAACGGTAACCGCGACCGACCCGAATGGGGACAATCTTACGTTTTCCATAGAAATGGACGATGACGGGCTTTTTGACATCACCAGTGACGGTGTCCTTAGCCTAACTGCAGGAAAATCCCTAGATTTTGAGACCAAAACGGAACATACCCTTTTTGTGAGCGCTGAGGATGGGGAGTTGGAGACAAATGCGAAAGTTACGGTCAAAGTCCAAAATGTGAGCGACACTTTGGCAGAAGATCTCAACAGTTTTGTGACCACCTGGAAGACCACCGAAGATGGGGAAAGCATAACGATAGGCTTATCAGAAAGTCTTGAATACAATTTTACGATCGATTGGGGGGATGGCACTATTGAGAATATTACCAATAATGAAAATATAGAACATTCGTATGAAACGGCCGGGGACCACGTTGTGGCGATCCTGGGAGATTTTCCCGGTATAATAATGTCTGGGCTCGCAAGTGCGCCCAAACTTATAAGTTTGGACCAATGGGGCAATATTGAATGGAAAACCTTGAAATCGGCATTTGCGAGCTGCGGGAACATGATCTATAAAGCAACCGATGTGCCCGACCTGTCACAGGTCTCTTTTCTTTCAGGTATGTTCCGGAATGCCGAAAAATTTAACGGGGATATCGGCAATTGGGAGGTAATCACTATTGAGGATATGAGCGGTATGTTCCAAGGTGCATCCATGTTCAACCAGAATATTGGTGAGTGGAACACGGAAAACGTCACCAATATGACCAGCATGTTCAAGGATGCTTCTTCCTTTGATCAGTATATTGGCGATTGGGATACATCAAATGTCACCTTCATGGCCAGAATGTTCGAAGGTGCATCTTTGTTCAACCAGGATATTAGTGTATGGAACACGGCAAACGTCACCTTCATGTCATTTATGTTCTCTGGAGCCTCTGCCTTCAATCAAGATATAGGGGGTTGGAACATTGGCAACATAACCAATATGGTGAGCATGTTCGATAACAGTGGAATGTCCAAAGAGAACATGAACAACACGTTGTTCAATTGGGCCAATTTTGTACAGCAAAATAACGGACCATCCGATATTGTCTGTGGTATGGAGAATATGACTATCTGTGGGCCTGCACCTATTTTAGCAGCAACTATTCTAACTGATATTAATAATGGATTCGGTTGGGTACTGCCCGGGTTGACCACTAAAGACTCATGCCTGTAGGCATTTATGATACAAGCTTTCATATAAAGCCGCTCTTAAAAATGTCTCTTAAGAGCGGCTTTTAATTAATGTGAGTATATGTAGTAACACCTGTTTTCAGTAATTTACAAACCTTTGTCAGGTCGAAACTTTCAACTTTGCTCAAAATAGGCTAAAGTCGAGACCTCCTTGAAATATTAGGTTTTTGAAGACCTTTCGACTACGCTCAAGACAGGCCTTTCGACTGCGTTCGAGAAGACATTTGTTCATCTTATTGCCTTTTATATATCGAACTCACCTTAAGCAGTATACCCTGTGGCAACTAGGGTTCCACTACTTCACCATCCCAATTCATAAAACCACCTTCCAGATTATAGGCATTTTCGATGCCAACACTGTTCATGATAGCACACGCCTGACCACTTCTGTTCCCAGAGCGACAGTACACATAGTAGTTTTTGGACTTGTCCAGTTTTTCGATTTCGTTCAAAAAATCCTGTCCTAGGTAAATATCTATATTGGTGGAATTTGGAATATAACCTTCTTCCACTTCCTCTGGGGTTCGTACATCCAGGATAAAGGCGTTATCGTCTTTTTCCAACTGACTTGCCCATTCTTCTTGTGATAAATCTGCCATCGCAACTAATTTTAATATTCTGTAAAAATAAAAATCCGAAGCATCACTTCGGATTTAAAGACTATTTATTTTTTCAATTTAAACCTTAATGGTACAACCTATTGCCTTAGTGGTTTCAACTGCTATTTTTTTACCAGAAAGCATCGCATCAATGGCATTTTCAACAAATTTTTCCTCAACTTTTGAAGCATCTTGATAGTTATCATCAATGGCACCTATATATTTTACGATATTTCCTTTGGAAGTTTTTTCGAGCAAGTATACATGTGGCGTTCGCGTTGCGCCATACTGTGGATAGATTTTCTGTCCTTCATCCAACAAATAAGGAAAGGTAAATCCTTTTTCTGAAGCTCTCTTTTTCATTGCTTCAAAATTATCGCCTGGTTTGGTTTCAGGATTGTTTGGGTTTATGGCTATCACGGGAACCCCCTTAGCTTTGTATTTTGCATCAAGTTCAATAATTCTATCCTCATAAGCTACTGCATAGGGACACGTGTTACAGGTGAAAATCACCAGAAATCCTTTTGCATCCTTATAATCGGATAAAGAGACCGTATTTCCATCTATATTCTTCAATGAAAAATCGGTAGCCATATCCCCAATGGCGTATCCTTTTTCTAAAGTAGCAGATTTGTCCGTAAATGCACCTAATGAAAGCAAGAGTACAAATAGACCTACAATTTTAATTGTTTTCATGATAGTTTTAGTTTATGAATTTATTCAGTTCTTCGTTCAATTCTTCGTAAGTAAAGCCACGCTCATAAAAACCTCGCTTTTCTTTATTGTAAATCAAAGTTGCTGGTATACCTCCACCCCACTCTTCCGCTATTTTGGGAATCCAATCGTTTTGTTTTGGATCATCCAAAATGACAACTTTCGATTTTAAACCATTTTTTTCAACATAAGGCTCCAATCTCGACTTCCACATGGTGGGCATATCCAAACTTACCAAAACGACTTCTACATTTTTGTCTTTCATTTCTTCATTTACCTGTTCAAAATAGGGAAGCTCCTCAATACAAGGTTTGCACCAAGTTGCCCAAAAATTTATGACATATGTTTTATCATCTTCTTTGTTCAATAAAGGTTCAAGACCTTCATAGTTGTATATGGGAAACTTTACTTCTTGGTCTTCGGAGTTATCTGCGGTCTCAGTAGTTTCTTCATTGACGTTTGCAGTTTCCGATTCTTGTTTCTTTTCTTTTGACCCACACCCCATCAACAGAACCAATGATAGTGAGACAATTAAGAACGAGCGTAGCATGTTGTATAGTTTGCAACTAAAGTAATCATTGCACAAACTTTCACTTTTGTTTTTAACAAAAATTTATTGCTCTTTACTTCCGATTATGTTGTTATACTAAGTCCAAGGGTTCAAACGTACCAGAGATGATAGCTTCAGTATCTGTCCGCAGCCATTGTTTTAATAGCGAAGTATATATTTGTCTAAAATCAATTTCATATTTAATATCCCCGTTTCCATCCAAATCCAAAAGTGATGATGGGGCATTGTACATCCCCGGGGTTTTGAGGTTTTCACCCATTAAAAAGACTGCATTGGCCGCACCATGATCGGTACCATTAGCGGCATTTTGTTTGACCCGTCTTCCAAACTCCGAGAACGTAAGGATAATGGTATCCTTGAATGTTCCTGCATTTTTCAAATCGTTTACAAACGCTGCTATGGCATTGGAATAAGTGCCCAGCAATCGTTTTTGAGCATTTACCTGATTTGCATGCGTATCGAATCCACCAAGGGAAGTATAATAAATCTGTGTTTTGAGCCCGGAATTTATAAACTCAGAAACTGTTTTTAGCTGTTTTCCAAAAGCATTTTTGGGATATTCCCTTGAGCTTTTGTATACTTTGGTCTTTTCAAAAATATAGGACGCGGAAGACTTGGCATCTATGGCGGTCTTGTAAAGATATCCAAGATTGTGTTCGCTCAAATGTTTGTCCCTGGAGTTTTCAAGAACCTTTGTAAAATAAGGTTCTCTGGTGGTATTGTAGAGCAATCTTGCATTTTTTGTGGCAATACCATTTATTTTTTCGCCTTTCATCATTGTTGAAAGCATATCGTCCACTTCTATTGCACCAACGGGGTCTTTGGCAACACCATCAAGGTAACGCCCAACCCATCCTGTCTTTAAGATTTCGTTTGAAGCGGATGCGGTCTGCCAAATATCCGTAGACCTAAAATGTGATCTTACTGGGTTAGGATACCCCACATTGTTCATAATGGTAACATACCCGTCATCAAAAAGGTTTTTAAAGTTGGACAACGCTGAATGAAAACCGACTTCACCATCTACCAAAAGTAAGTCCTGTTTTTTCTGTGCAATTGAAACTCTATTTTTATAGTATACATCATTGGTATAGGGCACAATGGTATTTAGACCGTCGTTACCTCCGGATAATTGAATAATGACCAGTTTCTTGTTCCCTAAACTAACGGGCCATAGTTCGTTATGGGCCTTTAAAAAGTTTGGAACAAAGAGCACACTGCTCGCTAAACCACTTCTCTTTATAAACGTTCTTCTCTTCATGTTGTGTAATTTAACACAGTTGAAATTCTGGTATTGACATTAACTGTATACAATATTCGGCTTTGCTCTCTTTTTCAAGGCTATCCATAAAAGGTTTGGCCTCTTCCTGTAAATTGCCCCCCAAGACAACCGTTTTTAGTTCAGCTTGCGATGTTTTTTTATGTTCATTTTCAAAAGAGTCCCAATCGCTTTCCACATCGAGTTTTCTGCCCACATTTTTCTTCTTATTGAATTCGGTAAGGCTATCTTCAAATTCTCCTTTTACATCAAACGAAATAATACCATTGTTCAATAGAACGGATGGTAGCTTAAGGCGGACCATCATGGTATTGGAATCTATCCATTTTCTGCCACCCGGCCACCCGGCCACATTGGGCGGATTCAATAGTTCTTGCCCCAAAAGCTTTTGCACATAGACCAGTTCTTTATTTTTCTTGAATTTATAGGGAACAATTCGCATCATACCGACCAACATATCCGTGGGTGATTTTATTTTGTTCCCTATAATACTTTTATCATAAAACCACTTGGAGGTAAATACATGGCGCATTACTTCAGCAATATCATATTTTGTTCGGAAGATGTCTGCCATTTCTTTGACATAATCTTCATTTACTTCTTGACTCACAAAATAGGTATATATTTTTTTTGAAATAAAATAGGCACATTGGGGCTGTTCCAAAATAATGTCTACAATACCTTCTCCATCAAAACTCCCGGTTTTGCCCATAAAGGTTTTGCTTTCAAAATCATGAATCTTTTCCCTAAAGGCAAAGTCACCTTTAAAATTATGCCGCCACCCAGTAAAGGCCCTTGCAGCTTCTTTGATATCTTTTTCGGAATACTGTCCCTCGCCCAAGGTAAACAGTTCCATTAGTTCCCGTGCAAAATTCTCATTGGGTTTCTTTTTTCGGTTCTGTTGGTTGTTAAGATAATTGAGCATAGCGGCCTCTTTGGCAACTTCAATCACAAAATCACGAAAATTCCCCAAAGCATGTTGCCGAAGGGTATTATTAAAGGATTGGAAGTAAACGATGTTTCGGTCGCGAACCACAAAATGGTTTGCCCAGAACAGAGTCATCCGTTCCCGTAATTGTTCGTTTGTAGAACCCATTCGGTAAATCCATTTCTTATTGAAATCCAACAACTTTTTTCTGCTAAGTTTCTGCAACTGCATTCTAGTATCTTTGGATACTTTGCCCGGATTATTCTTAAGAAGTGTTTTAATCTCATCAATGGGCACGTTCAATGGCGTGATCTTGGTAGAGGATTGAAAGAGGTCGTCGACTACTTGTTTTTTTGTTTTTGAGGCTGCTTTTTCTGCTTGTGCCAGTGTTGTTCCAAAACCGGCTCTCTTATATAAATGAAATATTTTTTCGAGTTCCATAAATGAAATAATTCAGTATACCTCCTAATTGTGAGACACTTAAAATAACAGATAGTTTAACCTTTTGCCTAAAAAAAGTGTTATTTGTTGTTCTTTTAACAAAACTTTATTGCTGGTATGTTAGGAAATTCAAGTCTGTTTCATATACATTTGTATATACAAATATTGTTTAGACATGAATGTCGAAGAGGTAATTAAAAGGGCAAAAAAACTAAGCTTGGAAACAAAGACCATTATCCATATTGAATTGGTCAGCAACAAAATGAAGGAAGTTATAGCTGCTGCCTTAAAACCTTTTGAAGTTTCTCTACCACAGTTTAACGTACTTCGAATTTTGAGAGGCCAAAAAGGTCAACCTGCCAATCTCTCGACATTAAATGAGCGAATGGTGACGAAAATGAGCAACACCACTCGATTAGTGGATAAATTGATCAACAAAGGATATGTAAGTAGATGTGTATGTGAGTCCAATAGACGAAAAGTGGAAATTTACATTACCGAAAGTGGTATAGAAGCACTGCTCGAAATGGACAAAGCTGTATATGAAGCTGAACAAAAAATTGTAAAAAACCTTTCTGAAAAGGAACTGGATAAATTAAATCAATTATTAGATAAATTTTAAAATGAACAACATCTTAGAGAACAGAACTTGGCGCTATGCCACTAAGAAATTTGACAATACCAAAAAAGTATCTGAAGAGGATTTGGAATTGTTATTAGAGGCAACACGTTTGAGCGCATCATCGTACGGACTGCAACCCTACCACATATTTGTGATTTCTGATCAGGAAACAAAAGAAAAGCTAAAGCCAGTTTCTTGGGGGCAATCCCAACTAACAGATGCCTCACATGTAATCGTATTTGCAAATGCTACAGATTTTGGAGAAGAGCTGGTAGATGAATATTTGCAAAATGTCAGTACGACCAGAAATATTCCAGCAGAAGGTTTAAAAGCCTATGGGGATTTCATGAAATCTAAATTATTGGAACTATCTGCAGAGACCAAATCTGTATGGACGGCAAGACAAGCATATATTGCTTTAGGCAACGTGATGCAGGCTGCAGCAGAATTAAAAATCGATACCTGCCCAATGGAAGGTATTGAGAACGATGCATACAACAAGATTCTTGGCCTTACCGAAAAAAATCTGAATACGGCAGTGGTATTGACAATCGGTTACCGGTCCAATGAGGATGAAACACAAAACTATGCAAAGGTTAGAAAATCGAAAGAAGAATTATTTACACACATATAACAATTAAGAACTAAAACAGAAATTTAAACACAATCATGAAAAAAACAATTTTAAGTTTAGCATTGACAGCAGTTTTTGGAGTAACTGCAACTGCCAATCCAATTGATGGCGAGAAAAAAGAAGTAAAAACCAGCGAAAGCACCGTAACTTGGAAAGCTTACAAAGTAACCGGTTCTCATACCGGAACTATTGATTTAAAATCCGGAGCTCTCGAATTTGATGGTGACAAGCTTACCGGTGGTGAATTTGTTGTGGATATGACCACGATAAATACGACCGATCTAGAAGGAGATTACAAGCAAAAACTGGATGGTCACCTACATTCCGATGATTTTTTCTCAACGGCTTCCAATCCAACCTCAAAATTGGTATTTACAACTGTTGAAGCTTCAGGGAAGAATGCATACAAAGTAACTGGTGACTTGACCATAAAAGGAATTACCAAATCAGTAACTTTTGATGTTTCCATTTATGGAAGTAAGGCTACCGCTACGTTAAAAGTGGACAGAACAAACTATGATGTAAAATATGGTTCCGGAAGTTTCTTCGATAATTTAGGGGACAAAACCATTTATGATGAATTTGATTTAGTGGTCGATTTGCAGATGTAATCACCATTGGTTTAGTGTTTGAAAATCCCGTCTTGCAGCAATGTAGGCGGGATTTTTAATTTGAGGCTAGTTACTTATCCTAAAAAAATCGTATCTCTCTGACTCCATGGTATTTCCTTAGTTTATTTTAGTGAAATATGTATCTTCACAACACCTATTAATGCTAGAATATTTTCCGCCCCAAAAATATCCTACTAAAAATTTTACCATGAAACGAATAGCAAAAAATTGTTTGCCATACTTTGTTGTGGCATTCACACTTCTACTGGGGTCTTGTAGTGAAGAAGACAGTGAAAAAATTATCCCAGAAATCAAACTGAACAAATCGGTTATCGGTATCTCCATTGGAGAAACAGATACCTTGACCATTATTTCCAACATCGATAAAAGTAATGCCGTATGGACCAGTAACAAAAATGGGATTGCTTCGGTGGATTCAAACGGAATGGTTACGGGTGTTTCCATTGGAACTGCCGTAGTGACCTCAAAAGTTAGGGATTCCAAAGCAGTTTGTACTGTAGTAATTTCAGAAAAGAAACTTGAGCTCGAACTGAACAAACAAAGTCTTACCCTATTTTCTTTTCCAACCTACAAAGAAACACTTCAGGTCATTTCGGATATCGGCGAGAACACCATTGTTTGGGAAAGTAGTGATGAGAATGTCGCCACTGTCGATGAGAATGGTGAAATCATTCCCATATCAGTTGGGGAAACTATTATTAGTGCTACCGTGAACGATGTCAGTGCAATATGTATCGTAACCGTAATCGAAGGGCCAGTTACGCTGCTAGAACTAGATCAACCTGAATTGGAGATGGATAAATTCGATACTGCAAAATTGAATGTATCATCACTAGAGAGCCAATCAGAAGAAATGGGCCCTCAAATATGGGAAAGCAGTAATGAGGATTTAGTAACCGTTGATCATCAAGGCAACCTTACATCTTATGGACTGGATGGTTCTGCAATAATTACTTTGACAATAGATAATCTGTCCGTAGAATGTTTGGTAACCATAGGGCCAAAAGTCTATGTTGTTGGTGATGATGGCGATGTTATATCCTTATGGAAAAACGGAATAGGAGAAAATCTTACGGTTGATAACAGTGACTCAAATGGTAATTCTATTTACGTTGACAATAACGACACGTATGTTGCCGGTTATACCAACAACGGTATGGAACGAATCGCCACAGTTTGGAAAAACGGAACTGTTTTACACAGTTTTACCGATGGCACCAAAGATGCTAAGGCAAAAGCAGTCTTTGTGGACGGAACAGACGTGTACACCACTGGTTATGAAGATAATGACCAAGGTAAAAAAATTGCCAAGGTTTGGAGAAATGCGGATATCCTTTATCAATTGACCGATGGCAGCAATGATGCATTGGCATATTCCTCTTTTATGGATTCTGGCGATTTGTACACCGTTGGCTACGAAAAAAACGTAGAAGATGTTCTGGTAAGCAAAGTCTGGCGAAACGGTGTAGAACTCTATATTTTGACCAATGGTGATTTTGACTCCATAGTATACTCGGTATCGGCCATAGGAAACGAAGTATACGCAACAGGATACGAAAGAAATCAGGACAATACGCTCGTTGCCAAAGTGTGGAGAAATGATGAGGAACACTATGTCCTTTCCAATGACCAGTTCAGTGCAAATGCCTACACACTTTTTGCAAATGGAAACGACATCTATGTTGCAGGTTATGCCAATAATGACCAAGGGGAAAGAGTTGCCAAGATTTGGTTGAACGGTGCATCCTTATATGATCTGACCATTTCCAGCGGGAATGGTCGTGCCTATTCCGTGTATACTTCAGAAGGGAATGTTTATGCAGCTGGCTATGAAGAAAACAGCGAAGGGGTCGAAATTGCCAAAGTTTGGAAAAATGGGGAAGAACTTTATGAACTTAGTGATGGCAGTAAAAATACAACGGCATATTCAGTCCATGTTGAATGACATAACGTGTATACGTTGCAAACATTTTTAGAAGGGATTTTGATTTTATTGATTTTTAAAAAACAAATTTGCAAGTTTCAATTTCCTTTCTATCTTTGACCTAATGAATATAAGAACAACAAATACATGGTGGTGGATTAATTTACGTCGAATGTCGTGAACCTGTCCCCATTGTAATCATATAGAGGCTTGTCATCACGACAGGCCTTTTTTAGTTTTAATGCTTTTTACCTTCGTTTCCACGAAGGTGGAAATCCTTAGATCAGATTCTTTTAAATAAAATGAGTTTTTATATCTACATAATTTCAAATAAAAAACTGGGAACTATTTATATAGGATATACCAATGATTTGAAAAAACGTATGTATAGACACAAAAGAGGTATGGGAAGTAAGTTTGCCAGAAGGTATAATTTAAAAACTTTGGTTTACTATGAAAAATTCACATTCCCAATGACTGCTATTAGAAGAGAAAAACAACTCAAAAAATGGAATAGAAATTGGAAAATCAACTTGATCAATGACTTTAATCCTAATTGGGAAGATTTAACTTATTTCTTTGAATAACTAAAATAGATTTCCGTCTACACGGAAATAGAAATAAAAAAATGAACTATAAACTTCAAACACACTACAAAAAAATACTTGCCGATACGATCACTCCGGTAAGTGTATACCTAAAGATTAGGGATAAATTCCCAAATAGTATTCTTTTGGAAAGTAGTGACTACCACGCCAACGATAATAGTTTCTCCTACATCTGTTGCAACCCCATAGCTTCAATCAAGGTTGAGCACGAAATGGTTACACAAATATTTCCGGACGGTAACAAAGAAGAATTCCCTATTTCATCAGATACCGATGTGACTGAAATCATCCACGAATTTGGTCAAAAATTTTCAGCTTCGAACAATGGCTTCAAGTTTATAAACAATGGATTGTTTGGTTATATGTCTTATGATGCCGTCCGTTATTTTGAAGATGTTGCCATTGCTAAAAAAGAAGATTCCATCAGTATTCCGGATATTTACTATGCCGTATACAAAAACATTATAGCCATTAATCACTTTAAAAATGAAGCCTATCTTTTTGCGCACTGTTTTGAAAGTGAAAGTAACGTAGATGAAATAGCACAGTTGTTCAATGTGAGGAACTTTGCCTCCTACAATTTCATCAAAGAAGGAGAACCAAAATCCAATCTAAAAGACGAAGAGTTTAAAGAGCACGTGGCACTGGCAAAAAAACACTGCAAACGTGGAGATGTATTTCAATTGGTCTTATCGCGAAGGTTTTCCCAAGATTTTAAGGGAGACGAATTCAATGTATATAGGGCATTGCGCTCCGTAAATCCCTCCCCTTACCTATTTTATTTTGATTACGGGGATTTTAAAATATTTGGAAGTTCACCAGAGGCCCAATTGATTGTCAAAGATGGAAAAGCGGAGATACATCCCATTGCTGGCACTTATAAAAGAACAGGAAATGATGAGCAAGATGCCGAGCTCGCCAAAAAATTGGCACAGGACGACAAGGAAAACAGTGAGCACGTAATGCTGGTAGATTTGGCCAGAAACGACCTTAGTAGAAATGGAAATACGGTAAACGTGGAAACCTATCGCGAAGTACAGTATTTCTCACATGTAATTCATTTAGTATCTAAAGTTACCGGACGAAAAAAAGAAGACAGTACGACCATGAAGGTTGTGGCCGATACTTTTCCCGCAGGAACTTTAAGTGGCGCACCCAAACACATGGCCATGCAATTGATTGAGAAATACGAGAAGACAAGTCGGGCTTACTACGGAGGCGCTATCGGTTTTATGGATTTTGAGGGCAACTTTAATCATGCCATTATGATCCGGACGTTTCTTAGTAAAAACCATCAATTGCATTACCAAGCCGGAGCCGGTCTAGTAGCTGCATCAGACCCAGAAATGGAATTACAGGAAACCTACAATAAACTAGGTGCTTTGACCAAAGCACTCGAAATTGCAGAAACTATCTAGGCATGGGAAGAAAAATATTAATGATAGATAATTACGATAGTTTCACCTACAATCTGGTTCATTATTTAGAAGATTTGGATTGTGACGTAACCGTAAAACGTAACGACCAATTGACGTTGGACGAAGTAGACAATTTTGAAGAAATCATTTTGTCACCAGGACCTGGAATTCCGGATGAGGCAGGATTGCTCAAGGGCATCATTAAAAAATATGCGCCTACAAAGCGAATTTTTGGAGTCTGTCTAGGGCAACAGGCCATAGGCGAAGTCTTTGGAGGGAAATTGGTAAATCTTGAACAGGTATATCACGGAATCGCAACAAAAATCAATATCACTAAAAAAGATATCATTTTTGAAGGTATGCCAGACCAGATTGAGGTAGGCCGTTATCATTCTTGGGTTGTTCACCCTGATTTACCCGATAGTTTGGAAGCTACTTCATTCGATGAAAATGGACAGGTAATGTCGCTACGGCATAAAAGCTATGACGTAACAGCAGTACAATTCCACCCTGAGTCTGTTTTAACCCCTGAAGGAAAACAAATGCTTAAAAATTGGCTTGGAAATAAGTAATCAGTAGTTAGCAGTTAGCAGTTAGCAGTTAGCAGTTAGCAGTTAGCAGTTAGCAGTTAGCAGTTAGTATAGCTTAAAGAATATAAAAACAATGAAATATAAAAAAGTATCAAGAAGCAAAGTTTCGAAATCCATATCTCAATACTCATATCTCAAATCTCATATCTAGTCAGACATGAAAGAAACACTAAATAGACTTATAAATCACGAAATTCTCTCTAAAGGCGATGCCAAGCAGATTTTGGTCAACATTGCCAAAGGGGATTACAACACTTCGCAAATTGCCGCTTTTCTCACGGTGTATATGATGCGAAGTATTACCATAGAGGAATTGGAAGGTTTTAGGGATGCACTTTTAGAATTGTGCTTGGCCATAGATTTATCGGAATACAATCCTATAGATCTTTGTGGTACAGGGGGCGATGGAAAAGATACTTTCAATATTTCCACATTGGCGTCATTTGTTACGGCGGGAGCTGGTATAAAGGTGACCAAGCATGGTAATTATGGGGTTTCGTCAAAATGTGGAAGCAGTAATGTTATGGAATTCCTTGGTATCAAGTTCAGCAATGAAGCAGATTTTCTGAAAAGATCAATCGATGAAGCGGGAATCTGCGTATTGCATGCTCCATTGTTCCATCCAGCAATGAAAAATGTGGCGCCCATTCGTAGGGAACTTGCCGTAAAAACATTTTTTAACATGCTTGGCCCTATGGTAAACCCAGCATTTCCTAAAAATCAAATGGTCGGGGTCTTTAACTTGGAACTAGCAAGAATGTACGGATACCTATATCAAAACACGGATAAAAATTTTACCGTACTCCATGCCTTGGATGGTTATGATGAAATTTCGTTAACCGGTGCTACAAAAACAATTTCCAACGAATCGGAGGCCATGTTGACACCTACAGATTTTGGAGTTACATCTATTTTAAAAGAAGAAATAACTGGTGGCGAAGACGTTTCCGAATCGGCCCAGATATTTTTAAATATATTGAACGGAAGGGGAACAGAAGCCCAGAACAATGTAGTCTGTGCCAATGCTGGAGTTGCTATTTCGACGGTTGAAGGCATAACCCCAAAAGAAGGTTTTGAAAAAGCAAAGGAATCTTTATTGGGTAGAAAAGGATTGGAAGCATTGATGAAATTGCAAGAGATTAGCAGTAGGAGTTAGGAGTTAGGAGTTAGGAGTTAGGAGTTAAAAAAAAAGAAACAAAAGAAATTGAACTGGAACTTGTACCTGTATTTGAATTTAGCGTTAGAAATCAGAGGTCAGAGGTCAGAGGTCAGAGGTCAGAGGTCAGAAAGTAAAAGCGAAAGATTTAAAAATCAAAAAAAACCTAACCCTTTACCGAAGACGAATAATCAAAACCTAACAACCGAGAACTGATAACTGACAACTGACAACTGACAACTTATAACTGACAACTTATAACTGACAAAAAAATGAACATTCTAGATAAAATAATAGCCGATAAGCGCAAAGAGGTAGATTTAAAAAAATCCTTGATTCCCGTTTCCCAATTGGAAAAATCGGTGCTTGTAGAACAAAAAACCATTGCTTTAGCCAGTAAGTTGAGAAATAGTAATTCAGGAATCATTGCTGAACACAAAAGGCGTTCACCTTCAAAACTGGTAATCAATCAAAACCTGAATGTTCAAGATGTGGCTACGGGATATGAAAATGGCGGTGTGTGCGGAATGTCCGTATTGACGGATGGCAAATATTTTGGTGGCTCCTTGGATGATTTAGTGCTCGCAAGAGCTGCAGTTACCATGCCATTATTGCGCAAAGAATTTATTATAGATGAATACCAAATTTTGGAAGCCAAAGCCTATGGAGCCGATGTAATTTTATTGATTGCTGCAGTACTTTCCAGAGCAGAAATCAAAAGTCTCTCCGAAGCCGCTAAAAAATTAGATTTAGATGTGCTTTTGGAAGTACATAACGAAGAAGAACTTCACAAATCCATAATGCCAAGTTTGGACATGCTCGGGGTAAACAACCGAAACCTAAAAACCTTCGAAGTTAGCTTGGAGACCAGTAAAAATCTTTCAAAATTGATACCAGATGAATTTGTAAAAGTATCGGAAAGCGGTATTAGCTCAATCGAGTCTATTCAAGAATTAAAACAATATGGTTATCAAGGCTTTTTAATTGGTGAGAATTTTATGAAGACGGACAATCCTGGACAACATGCAACTGAATTTATAAAAATATTGGAATCATGAAGTTCAAAGTTTGTGGCATGAAATACAACCCAGAAGAAGTTGCAAAGTTGCAACCGGATTATTTGGGCTTTATATTCTGGTCACCTTCTTCGCGTTTTTATGATAGTGGCGGCATAGCTGATATACCAAAAAATATAAAAAGAATTGGAGTTTTTGTAGATGCTTCGATTGAAGAAGTACTTCAAAAAGTAAAAACCTATAAACTGGATGGAGTGCAATTACACGGCAATGAGTCCCCAGAGTTCTGTAAATTGCTTCGTCATGCTCAACTCGATTCAGCATCTCACCCCAATGAAATTCAAAAACAATTTAGGAATAACAAGTTAGAAATAATCAAAGTGTTTTCCATCAAAAATGATTTCGATTTCTCGATTTTATCAGAGTATGAGGAAACCTGTGATTATTTTCTTTTCGATACCAAGGGAAAACTGCCCGGAGGCAACGGGTATGCGTTTAACTGGAATATTCTAACAGCATATCCATCCACCAAACCTTACTTTTTAAGCGGAGGTATTGGATTGGATCAAGTGGATTCCCTTCGATTATTTCTAGATAGTCCAGCATCCAAAATGTGCTATGCCATTGATGTAAACAGTAAATTTGAGTCCAAACCCGGCTTAAAAAAAATTCAAGGACTAAACAAATTCAAAAAGTTGTTATCCAATAACTTTCAACTTAAATCTAACAACTCATGAGTTACAATGCTAATGAAAAAGGCTATTACGGAGAATTTGGAGGAGCGTTCATTCCAGAAATGCTCTATCCCAATACAGAAGAGCTTCGTCAAAATTACGTTCGTATCATGGAAGAAACTTCTTTTAAAGAAGAATTCCACCAATTGCTCAAAGATTATGTAGGTCGCCCTACACCGCTCTATTTTGCAGAAAGACTATCCGCCAAATACAAAACCAAAATTTATCTGAAACGAGAGGACTTATGCCATACCGGTGCGCATAAAGTCAATAATACCATTGGTCAGATTTTAATGGCAAAGAGGTTGGGCAAAAACAGAATCATTGCTGAAACAGGAGCAGGGCAGCATGGTGTAGCCACTGCTACCGTTTGCGCCTTAATGGGCATTGAATGCGTGGTGTACATGGGGGAAATCGATATTGCACGCCAAGCTCCAAACGTAGCACGAATGAAAATGTTAGGTGCAGAAGTAAGGCCTGCACTGTCTGGCAGTAGAACCTTAAAAGATGCCACCAACGAAGCTATTCGAGATTGGATAAATAATCCGGTCGATACACATTATATTATAGGTTCGGTTGTTGGACCCCACCCATATCCAGATATGGTAGCGCGGTTCCAATCCGTAATTTCCGAAGAAATCAAGATGCAGTTATTGGAAAAAGAAGGAAAAGAAAATCCAGATTATGTGGTAGCATGTGTCGGTGGTGGTAGTAATGCCGCAGGAGCTTACTATCATTATTTGGATACTCCAGAAGTAGGAATCATAGCCGTAGAAGCAGCAGGGAAAGGAGTAAATTCGGGTGAAAGTGCCGCCACCTCAGCTTTGGGCAAAGTGGGCATTATACACGGAAGCAAAACCTTGCTCATGCAAACCGATGATGGACAAATCACAGAACCTTATTCCATTTCGGCAGGGTTGGATTACCCCGGAGTCGGCCCTATGCATGCTCATTTATTTAAATCGGGACGTGGGGAATTCATTTCCATTACCGATGATGAAGCTATGACAGCAGGATTGGAAGTTTCGCAACTTGAAGGAATAATCCCTGCCATAGAAACCTCACATGCTTTCGCCATTTTTGATTATAAAAAATTTGAAAAAGATGATATCGTAGTCTTCAATCTTTCGGGTAGGGGCGACAAGGATTTACAGACCTATATTGATTATTTTAAACTGTAAATGGCAGTAGTTAGTACTGAGATGTAAGTATTGAGTAGTCGGTTTAGCTACTAACCCTATATCTTTTTTATAAAATGAAACAACAAAACCTAAAGACTTACATTAACGTTTGAATTTTTAACAAATAGCTTTAAAATGAAAACAAATTCTACACATCTTAATACTAACATCTAATATCTCAATACTAGATACATGAATAGAATAAAAACCAAACTACAGGAAGACAAAAAATTGCTGTCCATATATTTCACTGCAGGTTATCCTGATCTAAGCGATACTGTACAGGTAATTCAGGATTTGGAAAAACATGGGGTGGATATGATTGAAATTGGTCTCCCATTTAGTGACCCTTTGGCAGATGGTCCTACCATACAGGAAAGTTCTACCGCAGCACTTAAAAACGGCATGCATACCGAACTACTCTTTGAGCAGTTAAAAGATATTCGAAAAAGCGTCTCCATCCCATTGATTGTAATGGGCTATTTTAATCCTATGTTTCAATATGGTGTAGAGGCGTTTTGCAAAAAATGTCATGAAATAGGCATAGATGGGCTTATTATGCCAGACCTTCCCTTAGATGTCTATAAAAATGAATATGAGGAAATCTATAAAAAATATGGCTTGATCAATGTCTTTTTAATAACGCCACAAACGAGTGATGAACGTATAAGGGCCATTGATGCTGCGTCCGATGGTTTTATTTATATGGTGAGTTCAGCCAGCACAACTGGAGCAAAGCAAGGATTTTCAGACGATACCGAACAATACTTTGAAAGAATCTCCGAAATGAACTTGAACAATCCCCAGATTGTTGGTTTTGGTATTAGCAATTCAGAAACTTTTGACCAAGCTACCAAAAGAGCCAAAGGTGCTATAATCGGTTCGGCATTTATAAAACACCTGACTAAAAATGGAGTTGAAAACATTGGTGGTTTTGTGAAGGGAATTCGCTAAATTAGACTTCAAAACAAACCTAACTCCCTTTCATGAAGAAGTCATTCTTTTTACTTTTTTCAATTTCCTGTTTTTCGATTTTTTCTCAAGATTCCACTGCCATTAAATCTCATGTGGCGCATGCAATAAATGAACTTAAAGATTTTGTTGCCATCCCTAACGATGCTTTAAATGCCGATGATATAGATGACAACATCCTTTGGTTAAAAAAGAAGTTTGGAGAGCGAGGCTTCAATACAGCAGAACTGGAAACCGATAATCTGCCCCTGTTTTTTGCTGCTTTACCTATGGAGGATTCTAAACCGACCATGCTTATTTATATGCATTTTGATGGACAGTCCGTAGATGCATCCAAATGGGACCAACCCGATCCGTACGAAACTGTTTTGAAAAAGCCAATTGAAAATGGTTTTGAAGCTATATCCTTTGATGCCCTAGATGACGATATTAACTACGATTGGCGCCTTTTTGGTCGGTCAACTTCCGATGACAAAGGACCAATTGTCATGCTCTTAAATGCAATTGATTTGCTTAAAGAAGATGGAAAGGAAATTCCATTTAACCTTAAAGTAATTTTAGATGGAGAAGAAGAAAAAGGAAGCAAACCCTTGCCCGATGCGGTAAAACAATACAGGGAACTTTTAAAAGCTGATTTTCTGGTCATAAATGATGGTCCGGTTCATTCATCGGGTAATCCAACCGTGATTTATGGCTGCCGTGGCATTACTTCCATGACCTTAACAACCCATGGCCCAGCAAAACCACAGCACAGTGGGCACTATGGCAATTACGCACCAAACCCTGGTTTCCAATTGGCCCAATTGCTTGCAACCATGAAGGATAAGGATGGTCGGGTGCTTATTCCCGGGTATTACGATGGTATTGCTATAGACGATACAGTAATGGAAGTTCTTAAGAGTGTACCGGACAATGACACTGCCATATCTGAAAAATTACAGTTCAGAACAGCAGAAAAGGTAGGGGGTTTTTATCAAGAAGCGCTGCAGTATCCTTCTTTAAATATTAGAGGTTTGGGTTCTGGTTGGATTGGTAAAAAAGCACGTACCATTATTCCTGAAAGTGCTACGGCAGAACTCGACTTACGATTGGTTCCCGAAAGTGATGGAATACGGTTGAAAAAACTGGTCAAGGACCACATAAAAAAACAGGGATATGTTGTTTTAGACCACACTCCGTCTAAAGAAGAGCGTATGGCACAAGATAATATCATTACCGTAACCGAAGGAAGTGTTACGGATGCGTTTCGAACAGACCTCAACAATCCTTACGGTGATTTTTTAACCAAAACCCTGCAAGACACTTTTAAAAAAGATGTAGTCCGCATTCGAATTATGGGTGGTACCGTACCTATTGCTCCTTTTATCAATGAATTGCAAATGCCAGCTTTTATTGTTCCAATGGTAAATTCGGATAACAACCAACATAGTCCTAATGAGAATTTAAAAATTGGACAGTTGGCATATGGGATAAAAGTGTTTTTCAATATTTTAAGTACTCCTTACTAATTATGAGCATAGCATATTGATGCTCTTTAAACTGCAATTAACATCGACAAACTAAACGGTTTAGCTGACCAAATTTCAAAAACTACATTTTAATCTAAAAAATCGGTTACTCAACTTACTTATAATGAAATAACTATGTAGGCAAACTATTTTTGGCCCAAACTAACCTACTACTTATTATCTATGAAATATAAGGCCATCGTCATCGACGACTCAACAATTCAATGTTTAGCTACAAGCGTATTAGTAAAAAATCATCCCCAGTTAGAATTTGCAGGTTGTTACAATGATCCTTATGAGGGTATAAAGACCATTTATGACAATAAAATAGACATTGTCTTTTTAGATGTTTTAATGGAAAAAGTTGATGCCTTTGAACTAATGGACAACGTTGAGATTAACTCAGCAATAATTTTAAATTCTACATGGAGCCGTTTTGCCGTAAAAGCATTTGAATATGGTGTAAATGATTTTTTGATAAAGCCCTTACCCAAAGCAAAGTTTTACAAATCGGTTGAAAAGGTCATCCAACAGATAGAATCAAAAAAAGCCTTTGAGAAAAAAATTGAAACATATTTTTTTTCTGAAACTTTATCCAATTTAACGTAAAAAATCAGGCAGAATTCCTACTCGCATTAATGTTACCGTATAAAGATCTTGTGACAATTTTTTCATAAAGCGCTTTATATTCGGAATTTTGTGTGATATGGTACAAGGCATTTTGCTGAATCACCAATAAGGGTAAGACTATCTTCTCACGAATCTTAACGGATTCTCGCGATACCGCCTCGTCTTCCATCAGGATTTTATGCCCAGAAATTTCCAAAAGTAATCTTTTGGATAATTGATATTCATCATGCAAAATAGTCCAGAAATCACCATATTCCTTATCATGCTTCATGTAGCTGGTCAGCTCAAAGTTGGTCTTTGCCAATGACATCATACTGTTGTGCATTAATGCCCTAAAAAAAGGAACATCTTTGTAAAGCTTTTTTACCTCTTTTAGTCGACCCTGTTCCTTAAGCGTGGAAATAGCAGTTCCCAATCCAAAATAACCTGGTACGTTTTGTTTTAACTGGCTCCATGAACCCACAAAAGAAATTGCCCTTAGATCTGATAGTTCCAATTGTTTCTTACTACCCCGTTTACCAGGTCTACTCCCAATATTTGCTTTGGTATAATACTTTAATGTACTACGATGTTCCAAATAGGGAATGAATTTTTCATGCTTTTTTAAAGCGTCGTACTTGGTAAAACTTAATTCGGACAATTCTTCTATCAACTTGCGTTGTGAAGCAGAAATCACATGCTCTTTTCCGTATAGATTATTACTCAAACCAGCTGTAAGCAATTGTTCCGAATTATGTATGAACTGTACCTTCGTACCATAGGTACTCGTTATGGTCTGGCCCTGAATGGTAAGTTGTATTTCATGATTGGCAACATCTTTGGTCTGTGCTGCATAGAAACGGTGTGTTTTTCCACCACCTCTTGCTGGTGGCCCTCCCCTGCCATCAAAAAAGATGGCCTTTATGCCATTTCTTTTACAGACTTTGCTCAAAACTTCTTTGGTCTTTAAAATCGACCAGTTGGCTTTAAGGTATCCACCGTCTTTTGTACCATCCGAAAAACCGAGCATTATCGTGTGTGCATTTCCTCTATACTCCAAATGCTTTTGATATGTAGGATTATCGAATAACGTTTGCATCACTTCTTCCGCAGCATCCATACCTTTCATTGTTTCAAAAAGTGGTACAATGTCGAAAGTAATCTCATCTTGGTTCCAACCGCACCATCTAAACAATCCAAAAACGAACAATACAGAAAAAATGTCCTCTGAATTACTGATAATGTAACGATTGCAACCGTCTTCCCCATTGGTATCTTGAATACCTTTTAATTGTTTGATATTAGTAATGGTCTCTTTAACGATATCCTCCTCAAAATCGTTTGGATTCAGCGATACCTCTTTTTTAAGCAACCAATTTATTAATTCATCTTCCGACAACTCATCCAGGCCATTCTTTATAGCCCCGTGTTTTTTAAGTACAGATTCTACAACTTGGTAATGTTTGCTATGATCCTGTCTTATATCCAATGTCGCAAAGTGCGTTTTAAAAATATGCACCTTATCCATCAGTTTGTTCAAGTCATTTAGATACAATCCATGATAATTGGTTAATAAATCCTCCTTGATACTATTTAGAACCGTAATTATCTCCGAATAACTGACAGTAAAGTTTACATCGAACATGGCGCGGTACAACTTATCGCTCAAATCGTTCAAGACTACTTGAAGTCCTTTAAAAGTCATCTTTTTTCGTAGTTCTTTCAACTCATTGTAATAGCATTTCATTAAAGTGAGCCGTAGTTCGTCTGCTACCTGCTTTGTGATTTTGGCCGTTACAAAAGGGTTTCCATCTCGATCCCCTCCCGGCCAAAAACCAAGTTTCATAATATCGTAGTTTGAGAAATCCTCATTGCCAATGTTGGTCTTTATGTACTGAAAAAGTTCACCAATGGCATCATAATATTTATGCCTAAGAATGTAGATGATATTTTTTGCTTCGTCTAAAGGTGTTGGTTTTTTAAAGTTTATCAATGAGGTAAGACCCAGTTGTTGCATCGTGGTATCAATAGCATTGACCTTATTGTCATTGATCAACAACTGTAGTTCCGAAATAATGTTCAATATTGCGGGAGTGTAGAACTGTGTTGGGTGTGCCGTTAGTACTATTCGTGCACTGAACGTAGACAACTTTTTCGCTATTTTATCCCAATTCTTGTCTTGCCCTACCATATCAAAATAATCTTTTATGGAAAGGGAGTTACTATATTGCTGTAATCTTGAAAATGCTGCATCCTCCACACTATCATAGAGTACCACCTGTCTTTCGACATATTGAATTATCTTGAACATGAAATCCAAACGCTCCCGTTCGCTTTCAAAATCAGTGTAGTTTTCAAAAAACTTTTCTAAAATATCTTGAGGGGTTTTACCAGCTTTCAGCCCTTTTTCGCACTGTTCAAGAAGCAGCGGCACCAACATGGCAACATTCTGAATATTGCGATAGGGCAACGAAAGGAATAGACTGTTATAGATATTGAATTTGTTGGTTATAGACTTTTTAAACTCATCCAGTCGTTTTTCTTGCAGTAAAGAGTTACTCATTGGAAAGGGTTTTAATGGTTTAGCTCAAAGCATCAAAGATCGTGATAAAACCTTAATATCCTATGCTATTTTAACTTCCTCACAATTTGAAGAAGTGTTAACCGAATCATAACAAAACATGTTTAGAAAAAATCCTTGTATTGCAGTACTCTATAATCAAACGTAGTAAAACTTGGATTGCTTTTTTTTAAGGCTTTATAATCTTCTAAACTCCCAACTGCTCGGTTGGCTGCCCCGGATGGCGCAGTCAAGGATATTGTTTTTATGACTCGTTGGCTATTTGATTTTTCAGAAGTAATAGATAAGTCAAACCGATGTATTCGAGGTACCACTGCTGATACCACTTCCAATGGTATTCCATTTGCCTTTAACTGCTTCCGAAAGAAATATTCCGGTCCATTTTTACTGTTACCACCTGTGAACAAGAGTGTTTTTATATTCGGATATTTTTTTAGGTATCCCAACAAATCCCGAAGCTGAACATTTTGCATTCCCAAATCAGAGGCATCTACTTTTTCCCGTTCGGCACGCGCTACAATATCACAGATGCCTATTTTACGCTTACGCAAAAAGTTTTTTCGCTGTTCAACGGCTTCATGGGTAGTTTCAAACTTGAGTCCCAATCCAAAAATCGTATCTAAAATTGGCCAAAGCTGACCGTCTCTACTGCCGTAACAAAAATCAACATCACCTTCTTTCAACGTTTTTGTAGTGAATCTAGGTGGTGGCAATGTACCTACAATAAGCTTTGTAGCCTCTGGAAAGAGAAAAGGCTCGTAAGGATGCGTATGGTCAAAGCGTTTTTGGTTCAAAGTCGAGACTACTATTCAATGCAATCAACCCAAACTTAACATTTATAACCTAAACCTATCTAATAAATACGGGCTGATTTTCCTTAAGGGTATGTTCTGCACTAAAAACATAATCATCACGGTCAAAACCCTTTACATCATCAAGCGTTTTTGCCTTTGTATCCAAAATGTAGCGTACCATGGAGCCTCTGGCCTTTTTTGCAAAGAAACTGATCACTTTTAATTTGTCGTTTTTCCAATCTTTAAAAATTGGGGCAATCACCGGAACTTTTAACTTTTTTTCATCTATAGCACCAAAATACTCGTTGCTTGCTAAATTTATGAACAGTTCGCCATCTTCAAGTTCAGAGTTCAAGTGCGCTGTCAATTGGTCTTTCCAGAATTCATAGAGGTTTTTTTTGCGCCCAACTTTTAGCTGTGTTCCCATTTCCAACCGGTAGGGTTGCATCAAATCCAAAGGCTTCAAAATCCCATATAGGCCCGATAATATACGAAGTGTATTTTGAAGTTTTTCCAGCTTTTCTTCGGGAATGGTATACGCATCAAGCCCCTGATAGACATCGCCATTGAATGCATAAACCGCAGGTCTTGCATTATCTACGGTAAACGGTGTTGAAAATTGTTGATTTCGCTCCCAATTAAGTTGAGCTAAATTATCCGAAATGGACATTAGCTCTGATAGTGCCTTTGGTTTTTTCTTCGCCAATATCGTATTCAGTTTTTTGGATTGTTCCAAAAATTGCGGCTGACTGAATTTAGATGTTGGCATAGCCGTTTCATAATCTAACGACTTTGCTGGAGAGATTACAATTTTCATAAAAATTACTTTTACGTAAAAATAACTAGGAATTTGGTTTTTTCCACCATCCAACAAAAGGTGTTCTCAATATTTGGATTGCTAAAAACTATGGCTCGTTATGCTTTGCGTAACCCCGCCATTTTTCTATGCAATCGGCCATATCTTGGGGCAACTCGGAATCAAATCGCATAAACTTTCCCGTATTTGGATGTTCAAAACCCAAAGTCTTGGCATGCAATGCCTGTCTAGGTAAGATTTTAAATGCATTTTCTACAAACTGTTTGTACTTGGTAAAAGTCGTTCCCTTCAAAATCTTATCGCCCCCATAGCGTTCGTCGTTGAAAAGCGTGTGCCCTATATACTTCATGTGCACTCGAATCTGGTGGGTTCTTCCCGTTTCCAATTTGCAGGATACCAATGTAACATACCCTAGGCGTTCCACAACCTTATAATGCGTTATCGCTTCTTTCCCCTGGTCACCTTCCGGAAAGACCATCATTTGCAAACGGTTCTTTGGGTTTCTGGCAAGATGTCCTTCCACAGTTCCCTCATCATCGGCAACATTGCCCCAGACCAATGCCAGATATTCCCGCTCGCTGCTCTTGTCAAAAAACTGTTTTGCCAAATGGGTCATTGCCGCTTCAGTTTTGGCTATAACCAAAAGTCCAGACGTATCCTTATCGATTCGGTGTACCAATCCAGGTCGTTCAGAGCTATTATTCGGTAGATTATCAAAATGATGGACCAGAGCATTGATCAATGTTCCCGAATAATTTCCATGTCCGGGATGTACCACCATACCAGCAGGTTTATTGACCACCAAAAGAGCTTCGTCTTCGTGCACGATATCCAACGGAATCGCTTCAGGCGTCAATAGAAATTCGTAAGGAGGATGTTCGAACATGACTTTTACATCGTCCCCAGCCTTTACTTTATAATTCTGCTTGACTATTTTGTCATTTACCCAGATATGACCTTGTTTTGCCGCTTGTTGAATCTTATTTCGGGTAGCATTTTCTATAAAGTTCATCAAGAACTTATCTACCCTAAGGGGCTCTTGGCCTTTAGAAGCTGTAAATCTGTGATGTTCAAAAAGTTCGTCCTGAGAAAGTGCTTGGTTTTCCGAAGTATCCATGCCTAATTGGAATCTGCCTGTACACGTGCACTTCCCGTAATGGTCCCATTACCGCATACCAACTCTATTTTTGAGGTCTTGGGCAATTTATCGCCTGGTTTAAGATATTTACCTTTATGCTTCATACGGTAAACCATATCTTTTCCCAACTCGTCTATATAGGTTACGCGCTGTACATCCAAACCTACGGCCCTAAGCATTGAAGTAGCATTTCTTTGGGTAACTTGAATGATATCTGGAACGGTAACTTTTTTATAGCCCGATGGATTTACGGTAAAATATATTTTTCGATTGGATTTTACCTTGTTACCGGCCGGAGGGTTCTGTTCAAGAATCGAAAATCTCGGATATTCCGGATTGTAATTGGAAGAATCCAACACCTGATAGCGCAGCCCTTCTTGTTCCACTACTTTGCGCATTTCCATAACCGACATCTTTGAAAAATCTGGAACTTCAACAAATTCTCCATGATTGGTAGAACCCTTGAGCCATTTCAATGCCAAAAAACAGAGCACTACCACAGCAACCAACGCCAATCCCAACTGAATCAAGAAAACTTTACTCTTTAAAAAGCTTAAAAAATGTTTCATGCTTATTTCCTTATCCAAGCAAATATAGGAAAGACAGTCCTTTTTTCTTTACTTTGACACTTTGATATTCGACAAGCTGATGAAAAAAAATATCGCCATCATCATGGGTGGCTATTCAAGTGAACGTGATATTTCAATAAAGAGCGGTACCGTGGTCCATTCATATTTGGACAGAAATCTTTATAACCCTTACCGGATTCTTATCTCCAATGATGAATGGATATGTCTGGGTGACAATGATGAACGATTTCCCGTTGACAGGTCAGATTTCAGTGTATTTATTTCTGGTAAAAAAATCAATTTTGATTGTGTTTTCAATGCGATTCACGGCACTCCAGGAGAGGACGGTTTAATGCAGGCGTATTTTGAATTGTTGCACATACCTCAAACGGCATGTGAGCATTACCAAGCGGCGCTCACGTTTAACAAAAGAGATCTATTAAGTACGCTCAAACCGTATGGAATCCTTTGTGCTGAATCGTATTACTTGAATCTTGGCGATACCATAGACGAAGAAAAAATCATAAAAAAAGTGGGACTTCCCTGTTTTGTAAAAGCCAATAGGGCCGGGAGTAGTTATGGCATATCCAAGGTCCACAAAAAAGAAGATTTAAATATAGCTATTGAAAAAGCCTTTGCCGAAGACAATGAAGTTATCATAGAATCTTTTTTAGATGGAACCGAAGTATCTGTTGGAGTAATTACCTATAATGGCGAAGTAATCGTTCTGCCCATTACAGAAATAGTCACAGAAAATGATTTTTTTGATTATGAAGCCAAATACGAAGGAAAGTCAAATGAAATTACTCCAGCTCGTATCTCTGAAACCCAGAAAAATAACGTGGACAAAAGAGCAAAATACATCTACACCGCTCTAGGATTGAAAGGCTATACACGCAGTGAATTTATATTTATTGGGGACGAGCCTTATCTCTTGGAAGTAAATACCACACCTGGACTAACGGAAGAAAGTATTCTGCCCCAACAGGCGAAAAAGGCAGGAATACCATTAAAAGATTTGTTTGGCAGTGCCATAGAAAACGCATTACGATAGAAAACCCTTATTTTTAGATAAATTCCAGCTTTATGAGACGTGCTATTTTTCCAGGTTCTTTTGACCCATTAACACTTGGACATTCTGATATCATAAAAAGAGGGATAACGCTATTTGATGAACTGATCATTTCAATTGGCATAAATGCCGATAAAAAATATATGTTTTCCCTAGAGGAACGAACCCAATTCATAAAAGAAGCTTTCAAGGATGAACCAAAAATAAAAGTGGTTACCTATGAAGGCTTAACGGTCGACTTTTGTAAAAAGGTAAATGCTGATTTCATTTTAAGAGGACTGAGAAACCCAGCGGATTTTGAATTTGAAAAGGCTATTGCCCATACCAATAGAAAACTTTCAGAAATTGAAACTGTTTTCTTATTGACATCTTCGGGAAAATCATACATCAGTTCTTCTATAGTGAGAGAAGTCATTAGAAATGGCGGTGATTACACCAGTTTGGTTCCAGATACTGTTGTAGTAAAACCGTAAATCACCTACTCCAACACAACTAATTTCTTAAAAAATCCTTGATTTCTACCTTGGTGAACGCATAGTAGATACATGCTTTCCCTCTAGAAACAACAGATTTTAGCGTATTCACAACAATAAATAATTCAAAAGAGCGAATACTTATATTTTAGTGTGAAATTTCTTATACGCCCCAACATCTTAACCTAACCCCGCGCATTGAAAACAATCGAAAAGACCCATACACAATATCTTTTAAAGCAATTGCCAAAAGCTACTGTTTTAGTGGGTAAAAACCATGAGGTCATTGATTTTTCAGATTCTTGGTTGGCCATTTTCAACTTGAAAGCCAAAGATGCTGTGGGAGCTTCTATTTTTCAACTTATTCTTGACGACAATACCGAATCTCATGAGCAATTAAAGGATTGTCTGTTAAAAAATAGAACAACTACGCTACGGCACAAAAAAGAAAATACACAGTGGCTGGAAAGTGCATTTGCCCCATGGTTCGATGAAAAGGAAAACATTCTTGGAACCATAATACAGACAACTGATATAAGTGGGGAGGTTGAAAAGGAACTGGAGCTTGAAAGAATAAAGACCATGCTCCAAGCTAAATCTGAAATAGCAAAAGTTGGTAGCTGGGAGTATACACTTGAAACAGAGAAACTTGTTTGGTGCGATGTTACCAAAAGGATGCACCATGTTGATGAAGATTTTGAACCTTCTGTAAATGAAGGTATTGAATTTTACAAACAAGGTTACAGCAGGAATAAGATTTCCATGTTATTTCATAATGCACTTCAAAATGGAATTGCTTTCAACGAAAGGCTTATCATTCAAACGGCAACGGGAGAAGAAAGATGGGTCATGGCAGGTGGAAAACCCATCTATGAACATGGAAAAATAACCAAATTGCTTGGAACTTTTCAGGATATTCATGATCAAGTGATTGCGGAAACAAAAATCAAAGAGAGTAAACAACTGCTCACCACACTGATTGAAAATCTTCCGATAAATGTCTTTTTAAAAGACAAGGAATCTAGAAAAATTCTTGTAAACCGTTCAGAATGTGAATACATAGGAGCAAGTGCAAATGAGATATTAGGAAAAACGGACTTTGATTTTTACGATGAGAAAGTCGCCCAAATTTCAAGGGATGAAGACCTTGAAGTAATGCGAACCTTTAAATCCATTTTAGGCAAAGAGACTATATGCGTTAAGAAGGATGGTACTACCACAAACTTTCTAACCTCTAAAATCCCACTTATCAATTTAGAAGGACAGGCTTATGGTATTATTGGGATGAGCATGGACATTACCCATATAAAGCAAAAGGAGGATGAATTAAGAAACTTGATAAACATAACTGCCGTACAAAATAAAAAACTTGTCAATTTCGCCCATATTGTTTCCCATAACCTTAGATCCCATACCGCAAACTTTTCAATGCTTTTAGACTTTCTTGTCAAAGAAATCGATGAAAAAGAGAAAGAGCGGATTATGGAAATGTTGTTACATGCTTCCGACAACTTATTGGAGACACTCGAAAACCTAAATGAAGTAGTGGAAATAAGTACTAATATTAACCTGGACAAAAAATCTTTAAACCTCAACGAAAGTGTCATTAAAGTCCAACAGAATCTTTCCGCACTTCTACAAAATAATAAGGTAGAAGTTCTCAACGCTGTTCCCAAGGGTATATTTGTAATGTGTGTTCCCGCATATTTGGAAAGTATTATTCTAAATCTACTTACCAATGCGGTCAAATACAAAGACCCCAATAGAAAACCAAAAATTGAATTACGTGCAGAAAAACAGGATAAGGGTGTATTGTTCCGTATTTCTGATAATGGTTTGGGAATAGACTTAATAAGATATGGAGGTAAAATATTTGGAATGTACAAAACTTTCCATAACAATAAAGATGCCCGAGGACTGGGCCTTTATATCATAAAGAATCAAATTGAAGCCATGGGGGGGCATATATCCTTAAAAAGTGAAGTTGGCAAGGGCACTACTTTCAATATTTTTTTCAATGAATAAAGTTAACAGCATATACATCATAGATGATGACCCCATAACTATTTTTGGCATTAAAAAAATGCTAAAAACAACAGCTGTATGCAATGATATTCAGGCTTTTGAGAATGGGAAAGTTGCCATAGACGATTTAAGAAAAAGAATACGGGAAGGCACACGCTTACCAGAAGTAATCTTTTTGGATATTAATATGCCCATTATGGATGGATGGGAATTTTTGGACGAATTTATCGCTTTGGAACTAAAAGAAAAGGTTATTATCAATGTCATTACTTCTTCCATAGATCAATATGATTATCAAAAATGGAATGACTTTAGACTAAACTGCCAACATTACTTAAACTTCAAGAATAAGCCTATCTATAAAATCGAGCCTACCGATCTGAATAGGCTCGATATGGTATCCTAAATCATTTTATTACTTATTTTTACACTGCCGAAGGTTTTCTAACTGTCTAATGTTCCTTAAATTCATTCCTATTGAAATACCTCATTATTATTATATGTGCTTTTCTTTTTTTCACTTCATGTGAAACCAAAACAGAAGATACGGTAGATTCTTACCAGACCTGTTATGAAATATCCAACCAAACAGAAACTCCTACTTACGAAGAGACCATTGCTTTTTACATAAAACTTGCTAAAGACTTTCCAGAAATAAATATACAGACCATTGGTGTCACGGACAGTGGTTTCCCTCTCCACATAGTCACTTTTAATACCAATGGAGATTTCAATTTTGAAAATGTAAGGGAAGAAAACACTGTCATTCTTATCAACAATGGTATACATCCCGGAGAAAGTGATGGTATTGATGCCACTATGCTTCTTTATCGCGATTTAGCACTAAAAAAATTGGATCACCCAAAACAAACAATTCTGGTTACGATACCCATATACAATGTTGGTGGTGCTTTACAGAGGAATTCAACGACCAGGGCAAACCAAAATGGTCCATTGGAATACGGTTTTCGTGGAAATGCACAAAACTATGACCTTAACAGGGACTTTATTAAAATGGATACAAAAAACGCCCAGACTTTTTCCAAAATATTCCATTTGGTAAAACCAGATATTTTTATTGACAACCATGTGAGCAACGGAGCTGATTATCAATATACCCTTACCCATTTATTTACGCAACATAACAAACTAGGTGGAGAAATGGGTAAATATCTTCATACGGAATTTATGCCCAATGTAGAAGAATCGTTACGCAAAAAAAAGTGGGATATTACCCCATATGTCAATGTCTTTAACAAGCCTCCAGAGATGGGCTTTGACCAATTTATGGACCATCCCAGATATTCAACAGGCTACACAACCTTATGGAACACTTTGGGCCTTATGGTAGAAACCCATATGCTCAAACCCTATAATGAAAGGGTTGAGGGTACGTATCAATTGATGCAAAGTGTGATTTCAGTCACAGAAAAAAACCATGACAAAATAAAATCCGTACGGAAAAGTTCATTGGAAAAAAACTTGGAACTTTCAAAGTACTATTTCAATTGGCAAGTGGACACTACTCAAAACACCACACTCAACTTTAAAGGGTTCGAAGCCGAAATTGTTGATAGCGAAGTAACTGGGCTCACAAGATTAAGATATAATAAGAATAGACCTTTCACCAAGAAAACCGTTTATTATAATTACTTTTTCCCAAAGGATACCATTAAAGTTCCATCTGCTTATATCATCAAAAAAGGTTGGCATAAGGTGATGGACAAGTTAAAAGCAAACAACATCCAATTTTCTGAAATTGAAGAAGATACAACGATGACTGTTGGCGCATATAAAATTATTGATTTTGAAACACGAAAATCACCTTACGAAGGGCATTATCTGCATTCCAATACAAAAGTCAAAAAAAGTCAAGGCAGAGTTGCCTTTAGGGCTGGTGACTTCCTAATACCCACCGATCAACCCGGTATCAGATATATTTTGGAGACTTTAGAACCACAGGCAGCTGATTCTTTTTTCAATTGGAATTTTTTTGATACCGTTCTCCAACAAAAAGAAGGGTTTTCACCTTATGTTTTTGAGGATGTGGCACTACAAATGCTACAAAAGGACTCCACATTGCGGAATATGTTTACCACAAAAAAGAAACTGGACAAAGAATTCGCAGAAAATTGGTACGCTCAATTAGACTGGCTGTACCAAAGGTCAGAACACAAGGAAGAATCCTACATGAACTATCCCGTGTACCGTATTGAAAAATAGTTGGGAATCAGTTAAGGCTTTGCTTCAGTTGGCCAATTTTCAAATAGAATCTTGATATTAAAGTAGGAGTTTTTCAAAGCCTTTTTCACTTTCTTTGGACCTTTCCATTTTACTTCTAAGATTCCCTCTTCTTTTTGCCCGGTCAATTTTCCGCTATACGTAGTGGACATTGCAAACCAATGTACCTGTTTTAATCTGTACTCGCCATTTCTTCTGAAAACGTGGTACGTAGTCTTCAAAAACTTATCGATTATCAAATCCCGAACACCAGTTTCCTCTTCTACCTCTCGTATAGCTGCTTTTTCAATGGACTCTCCTTTGTCTACCTTTCCTTTAGGCAAGTCCCATTTGTCATTCCTGTAGATAAACAGCACTTTGCCCTTGGGGTTGGTGACGAATCCGCCACCAGCTACCACCACAGGTATTTTATGCATAAAAACATCAAGAATTTTTTCCTCATCGGGATGATAGATATAGGCTTCTTGAAGTCTACCTTTTGCTAAAGAGTCAATGGCCATCATCATGGAATCACCATCCAGCGAAAATAAATTTCCATTGGAATTATCTTGTCGCTCATTTGTTAAAATCAGTGGGGACTCATTAACAAAAACTTTATACATTTGCGCAATGGTTTTAAACAAGGATACTGCAAAAAAAACTGCCGAACTGTTGCTGCAAATTAATGCAATTAAGTTGGAACCAGAAAATCCTTTTACTTGGGCTTCTGGTTGGAAATCTCCTATTTATTGTGATAACAGAGTACTACTTTCTTATCCTGATATAAGAAACTATGTGCGTGAGGAAATGGCAAGACAAGTTGAAATACTTTATGGCAAACCAGATGTTATTGCAGGGGTGGCAACAGGAGCTATCGGAGTTGGCGTACTGGTTGCAGAAGCGCTGGGCCTTCCGTTTATTTATGTTAGGCCAGAACCAAAATCCCACGGACGGCAAAATCAGATTGAAGGGTATTTGGAGGCCAATCAGAATGTAGTTGTTATAGAAGATTTGATAAGCACGGGCAAAAGTAGCCTGAATGCTGTCAAGGCTTTAAAAGAACAACAAGCCAATGTCAAGGGAATGATAGCAATATTTACGTATGGATTTCCCGTGGCCACAACCAATTTTGAAAAAGAACATGTTGCCTTGCATACGCTCTCGGATTATGACCATCTAATTGAGCAGGCTTCAGAAACCAATTATATAAAAGAATCTCAGCTACAAACCTTATTGCAGTGGAAATCGAATCCACAGCAATGGAAATAATCCCAATATGCACATAGAAGTTCCAAAAAAGAAAGTATCTAAAAGTTCAAAAGAAGTTTTTGAGTTTTTAACAGAAATCAAAAATTTTGAAATACTTATGCCGGATAACATAGATAAGTTTGAGGTTTTAGATGAAAAAACCTTCAAATTTGCGTTAAAAGGAATGCCCGAAATCATTTTAAGACTTAAAGAGCAATTCCCAAACGAAAAAGTGATTCTTGGTGCAGCAAGTGATAAATTACCATTTACTTTGACAGGCAACATTGAATCTATGGGAGAATCCGAAAGTGAAGTTGGACTAAGTTTTGAAGGAGAATTTAATGCCATGATGGCGATGATGATAAAAACGCCCATCACTAATTTTATGCAAACACTCTCATCAAATTTGGATAAAATAAGCTAGTACAACAAGGTTATTTCTTTTAAGCCAAACGTCTTAAGAATATTATCTTCCAATTCAACAACAAGTTTTCCATCAGTAGAAACCCCACGGATAAAACCCATAAACATGGTATTCGTAGTATCTCGGAACGTAGAAGGCTTGTCCTTTCTAAACAATAGTTGCTCGTATTGAGAAATCATTTCTGTATTTTTTTCTTTTTCCAGCTCCAAAAAGTAAAACTTGAAGCTTTCCAATATTTTATTTAGCAACTCGTCCAAATCAAAAAGCTTTCCGCTAATCGATTTTAAAGAGGCAACCTTATCAAGATTTTCAAACGAAGTTTGATTCACATTCAGTCCTACTCCAATGATTGAATTTTTAATTGCTAGTCCTTTTAAAACATTTTCTATTAAAATACCGCAGATTTTAGAAGAACCTGACATAATGTCGTTGGGCCATTTCACCTTCAAATCTGGTAAGGACAACCCTTGTACAACATCATAAATTGACAGCGAAACACATATGTTCAAAATAAACTGGTCATTGACATCAAGAAATCCATGATTTTTCAATACGCTAAAAGTCAAGTTCTTACCTTCTTCAGACTGCCAAACGGTGCCCATTTGCCCCCTCCCCTTTAATTGTTTTTTGGCAACAATTGTTGTGTAATCCTCCAAATCCTCAGAAAGCAACAAACGCTTTAAATGAAGATTTGTAGAATCCGTGGCATCAAGTTTGAGTATTTGTATTTGTTCTCCCAAAGTGGTATGTCCAATGATATGTTAAATTCTAGGGCTAAGAAAACAAAAAAAATATAACTTTGTAGAATCTAAAATTTTTGAATGCAGAAAACGAAAGCTAGCGCAGATGAATTGATTGCCTTAATATTACACGGGATAGAAGAAGTCAAAGGAGTTGATATAAATCTACTAGACCTTAGGGAAATTGAAAATACAGTTTGCGACTATTTTATTATCTGCAATGGTACTTCCAATACGCATGTAAACGCTATTGTTTCCTCTATTCAGAAAACCGTTAGCAAAGCCATTAAAGACAAACCTTGGCATGTAGAAGGCTCTGAAAATGCGGAATGGATTTTAATGGATTATGTTAATATAGTAGTACATGTATTTCAAAAACACATTAGGGAATTCTACGATATAGAAGGACTTTGGGGTGATGCCAAAGTTACCATGGTGGAGAGTAGTTACAATTCTTAAAAAAAATGGCAAAAGAAAACAATTCCAGTACCCCAAAAAAACCTCGTTTTAGTTCCTGGTGGATTTATGGCGTAGTAATCGCCCTAATAATAGGTTTCCAATTTTTTGGAGGAAATAGTTTCTCCAGCACGGAGAAAACAACAACATCAGAATTGCAAGAATACCTGCGAAACGGAGATATTTCCGAAATTCTGATTATCACCAATACCAGACAGGCGAAAGTATTTTTAACTGAAGAAGCACTGCAGAAAGATGTGCACAGAAATGTCGCGGATAAGCCCTTCAGTTTCTCTGCAGGTAAGATTCCTCAGTACAGTTTGGATTATGGTGATCTTCAAAATTTTGAAGACGAAATAAAAAGCATAAAGAAAGAGAACAATCTTGATACCATAGTTGATTTTGATACAGAGTCTAACGTATTGGGAGATTTATTACTTTCTCTGCTTCCCTTCGCTTTGATCATAGGGATATGGATTTATTTAATGCGAAGAATGTCCGGTGGCGCCGGTGGTGGTGCTGGTGGGCAGATTTTTAATATCGGAAAATCAAAGGCAAAACTCTTTGATGAGAAAACAGATACTAGAACCTCTTTTAAAGATGTGGCCGGACTTGAAGGTGCAAAGGAAGAAGTAGAAGAAATTGTTGAATTCCTGAAAAATCCAGATAAATACACTTCCTTAGGAGGAAAAATACCTAAAGGAGCACTATTGGTGGGACCTCCGGGAACTGGTAAAACACTCTTGGCAAAAGCTGTTGCCGGTGAAGCAAAAGTTCCATTTTTCTCATTGTCCGGTTCGGACTTTGTAGAGATGTTTGTCGGTGTAGGAGCATCAAGAGTGCGCGATTTATTTAAACAGGCCAAGGACAAATCTCCGGCAATTATATTCATTGATGAAATCGATGCAATAGGACGTGCAAGGGGGAAAAATAATTTCACAGGTTCCAATGATGAGCGTGAAAATACATTGAACCAATTATTGACCGAGATGGATGGTTTTGGTACCAACACGAACGTTATTGTACTTGCAGCGACCAACAGGGCCGATGTCTTGGACAAAGCTTTGATGCGTGCAGGGCGTTTTGACCGTCAGATTTATGTGGACCTTCCAGATATTCGGGAAAGAAAAGAAATTTTTGAGGTGCATCTACGCCCAATAAAAACTGCAGAAACTCTTGACTTGGAATTTTTGGCAAAGCAAACGCCAGGTTTTTCAGGAGCCGATATCGCCAACGTATGTAACGAAGCTGCACTTATCGCTGCCCGTAAAGAAAAGAAAGCGGTCAACAAACAAGATTTCTTAGATGCCGTTGATAGAATTGTAGGTGGTCTAGAGAAGAAGAATAAAATCATAACCGTAGAGGAAAAGAAAACCATCGCCTATCACGAAGCGGGTCACGCTACGGTCAGTTGGATGTTGGAGCATGCAGCTCCTTTGGTAAAAGTTACCATAGTTCCTAGAGGGCAATCACTTGGAGCAGCTTGGTACTTACCCGAAGAGAGGCTTATTGTCCGTCCAGAACAAATGTTAGATGAAATGTGTGCCACAATGGGTGGTAGAGCGGCCGAGCGTGTAATTTTCAATAAAATATCCACTGGAGCACTTAGCGATTTGGAGAAAGTTACCAAACAAGCAAGAGCTATGGTTACCATTTATGGCCTTAATGAGGAACTGGGCAACATTACGTATTACGATTCGTCAGGCAACAACGAATATGGTTTTACTAAACCGTATAGTGAGGAAACAGCTCAAAAGATTGATGAAGAGATATCCAAGATTATTGAAGAACAATACCAACGCGCCATAAAATTATTGGCGGACAACAAGGATAAACTTACAGAATTGGCGGATAGACTGTTGGAAAAAGAAGTTATTTTTAAGGACGATTTAGAAAAGATTTTTGGAAAAAGACCTTTTGAAAAAGAGGAATTGGAGCCAACAAAGTAATTCAATACGTTTTCAGGTAACATTTCAACAGGATTAGCGTTCTTTATAGTATAGATGGGAGTTTTTGATAAACTTTTTGGAGGAGGAAAAAAGGTTTCCAAGGAAACTATGGAAACCAGAGGGGATCATATGCCTGATTTAAAAATTCCCGTAGACGAAAAATTTACCATTTATTTCAAAAAAAACGGAGGGAAGTTTATCTACTGTGAAAACGAAGTGGAAATTTCAGATGCACTAAAAAACATCATCTCAGAAAACAATTGGCAAAACCATCTTTTTCATACACTTGACGATCGTTTAGAAAACCGTTTTTCCTCAAAAAAAATAAAATTTACCCAAGACCGTAAACAAAGTGATATTTTATTTACCACCTGTGAACATCTTATTGCACATGACGGTTCAATTTTAGTATGTTCCAATCAAATCCAAGGAAAAAAGCTAAACGAGCTTCCTTCAAACCTTATTGTATATGCAACGACCAGTCAATTGGTCGACTCGATCAGTGAAGCCTTAAAAGTCATTAAGGAAAAGTATAAAAACAATATCCCGGACAATATTACTACCCTAAAGCATTTTGAATCCACCGCAGAAAACAAAAATGATTTCTTATCCTACGGTAGTGCTTCAAAAAATGTATATCTTTTATTGCTAGAAGACTACTGATTACATGAAAGAAATTCTTAGGCGCTCTATTACGGGGGTTATCTACGTGGTACTCCTCTTAGGAACGGTTTTTTTAAATTCGGACGCTTTTGATTTCCTTTTCATGATATTTGGACTGGCATGCCTGCATGAATATAAACGTACCGTGCAATTGAAGGGGTATTATATTTTTATTGCATATTTGGGGCTTTGGTGGGCCTTCATCTATCTTATCCACGATAACACCTTGATTACGATACTAATGTTTTTGACCATAACGGTCGATGTGGCACTACTTTTCTTTCTGTTTTCAAAAAAGCCAAAAACATTTACTGTTTTACAAAAATCTATCATTGCCGTATTCTATATTGGAGCGGGCTGTATTTTTTTGACCATGATTCCTTATAAACAGAATGACTTTGCCAAATTTTTGATTATGGGCATTTTTATTTTGATATGGATAAACGACACTTTTGCCTATTTAGTGGGAAGAACTTTAGGGCGTACAAAATTATATTCTGCCGTTTCTCCCAAAAAAACTATTGAAGGTTCTTTGGGAGGTCTTATTTTTGCATTGGTAGCCGCATCTATTTTGGCAAAATATGAAACCTCATTGACCATTTACCAATGGTTTATTCTTGCTACGGTCATCGTAGTGGCAGGAAGTCTCGGGGATTTGTTGGAATCGAAATTTAAGCGTGCTGCCGGAATAAAGGATAGTGGCGCAATATTACCGGGACATGGTGGAATCTGGGATAGATTGGACAGTCTTGTATTCGCTGCCCCTTTTGCATATTTGATACTTAATCTATTTTCTTATGTTTCATAAAGAAGGCCAAAAAATAATCATTATCACGTTTTTTATCGTGGTCGCCATTATACTTGTTGCACACTTTTTTATCCCCATTGAATGGTTACGGTTACCGCTACAAGTTTTGGCGTTGATTTTATTGATTTTGATTCTTCAATTCTTTAGAAACCCAAAAAGATATGTAAGCCCAAACTTTGATGAAGTTTTAGCCCCTGTAGATGGAAAAGTCGTAGTTATTGAAGAAGTGGAAGAACCAGAATATTTTAAAGGTAAACGAAGACAAGTTTCCATATTTATGTCCCCTTTAAATGTGCATGTCACGCGTTATGCCGCTAGTGGAACAATAACCTATTCTAAATACCACCCAGGGAAATATTTAGTAGCTTGGCACCCAAAGTCAAGTACCGAGAACGAACGTACCACAGTAGTGATACATACGCCAAAATTTGGTGAGATCGGTTATAGACAAATAGCAGGGGCACTTGCACGCCGTATTGTCAACTACGCCGAAGAAGGGGAACAAGTTGCCCAAGGAGAAGATGCCGGTTTTATTAAATTTGGTTCAAGGGTCGATTTGTTATTGCCATTGGATTGTGATATCACGGTAAAACTTGGTCAAAAAGTGGTTGGGGCCAAAACCTGTATTGCTGCCATTAGAAGCAAAGATGACAGATGAAACCCTACATAAAAAATTTGAGGAAGCTGTAGCTTATGTAAATAGCTATGAGGAACCCTTGCCTGCAGATTTTTTATTGAAGTTGTATGCCTATTTTAAAATTGCCAATAGAAATTTTGGAAACCCTGGTAGTAAAACCCCATTAATAAACGCTTTTAAAGCAAATGCACTCATCCAAGCACAAAATATAGGTAGAGAGGAAGCCATGCAAAGCTATATTGAGTTGGCGAACACACTAAAGAAGAAATCTTAATCCCCTCAACGTGGTGCTTTGTTCACTTATCCAGATATGAGAATCCTATCCTGTTGCTCTTCAAAAAAATAAGCCAAACCTCACGAAGCTAAATCCGGTGCAACGTAATTCTTTTCAACATACGTAAAGTAAAGAGCTCCAACGATAGTGACCAAAAAATAAAGACCGACCAAATAACTTCCAATGGACCAATAGGCATCAAGACCAAACCAATCCCCAGTTGCATAAATCAAGAGTAGTCCTGCAACCGATCTAAAAAGTTCTATCCAAACTGCATATGGTGCTTTATCCATTAAAGTGGTATACCCATAGATCCCAATAAAAATATAGGCTCCAAATAAGAGCAAACCGTTAAACCCAATTTCAGAATAATTGAAGAACATAAACAACATTAAACTGATATTCGCCACTAATTGAAAAATGGAATATCCCTTTAATGCGTTTGAAACTTCTGGCCGATACTTCTCGAAATTATACACATCTTCAATAACTTTGATAGGGTATTTGCTTTTAACATCCGCCGGTCTCCAACCGGTGGGCATAAACCATATTCGGAGTTTATCCCAATAACTTTTGGTTCGCCATGCATCCTTCATTAATCGCCATAGGTGTTGAAAGTTTATCAAAATAGGGTTCCAAGTACTTGCTGGCTTTAATACGCCATATTGAGGCGGAACCTCATCCAACTCCTCTTGAAACGTACCGAAAATTCTATCCCAAAAACTAAATATCTGCCCAAGGTTCTTATCCACATATTCTGGATTGATGGCATGGTGTACCCTATGCTGGGAAGGTGTGATCATCACATACTCCAACCATCCTAATTTACCTATGTGCCTTGTATGGTACCAGAACTGCGCAAACAAATGGATAGGCGCCAAAATAGCAATAACCTTGTGTGGTACGCCCAATAAAGCAGCTGGAATAAGAAGTAAGGAAAAATATCCTAACAAGTTGGAAATGGATTGGCGCAGCGCGCAGGCCAAGTTAAATTCTTCACTACTATGGTGTATGACATGTTGATTCCAAAAAAAATTGATATGATGGCTTAAACGATGGTTCCAATAACCTGCAAAATCCAAGGTCAAGAATGCGATTACCCACACCAACCAATTGGCTTTTATTTCCGTAAGTGCCAAATGCTCCAATAAAAAAGGGTACGAGACAATTATGATTCCAATACCAAGGGAATCTTTCACAACATTGGTAAGACCCGAACTTAAACTGCTTACGGTATCCATAACATTGTGCATCTGCTTTTTCACAAAATGTCCGTACAGAACCTCAAAAAGTACCAATCCAATAAAAAACGGCGTAGCATACAACAATGCCGTAGCGTATGTCTCCATAGCTCATAGAATTAATTAATACGTTTATGGGGTTAAAAATCTGTTCCCAATTTACTCCAAATTTTTGAATAACCTAATATCGCCCGCCGCGGTTAAATCTGGAATGTGCTCAGAACGAGGGATACAGACCATACTTTTTGGAAGTTCCTTAATAAGATTCGCTACTGCTTTTGGAAGTTCTTTTTCGCTCCTAACCTTATCTAAAGGGCAATTTTCGAGAAATGGATACACCTGTTCTCCAGAAAAACTAAAAATGTTCATGCTTACCCGAAGCTCATTAGTTTCATCCTTATATTTTTCAACTTCACCTGACTCTGGCTTTTCAATGATTCCTTGTAAAAAGCCATCCGAAGAAATATCCATTACGGCAAATTTCAATATGCGCTCATCGGTAAATTCGAATCCGGAACTACCATAACTGATCAAGGCATTGGGCGCATTTCTATCTGCCTTTAAATCTTTTAGAGCACCAACGGAATATAGGTTATCACCATTGCAGACCGTAAAATAACCCTCTTTAAGTTCAGGATATTGGTCCAAACATTGTTGAAGTGCATCTGCTGTACCCAAAGGTTTTTCTCTTCCGTGGGGAATGTGCTGAATTGCAAAGCGAACACTCAAATCAAATGAGAAATAATCTGCATTTACCAAATCATGGAAAGCTTTATTCTCTGGTGAAGTAATAAGGAATATTTTTTTGTATCCGGCATTGACGGCATTTTCTATCAAATAGTATAAAAATGGTCTATTATTTTTACCTACAGGGATAAGGCTTTTATGATGGGCAGTAGCAATTTTTTTTGTGCTCTCATCTAGCGTTGTGCTTTCAAGACTTCTTTTCATTCGGGAAGAAGCTCCTCCTACCATAATGATCAGACTTTCATTTTTCATGTTTATATGGTTATAAGTTTGACTTCATAAGCTGCTACAGCACCAGCATCTAAAAACGCTTGCTTCACAAGATTTTTACTAGCATCATCGACTATTGCAACCATGCAGCCACCGCCACCGGAACCAATAATTTTTGCGCCAAATGCTCCAGATTTCCTTGCTGCATCCATCATTTTTATCATTTCTAAAGGTGTGTTCTGTATTTGATTTTGGAGTATCGCTTGATGATTGTTCATTAGTTCACCGAGCTGTTTTAAATCAGGCTTAGTGTTTTGTAGTATTCTTTTCGCTTGTAATGTAATGTCATAGTTATGGATAGCTGCAAACCAATGTTCTCGATATTTATTGGGTACAACAGTTTTATAATTTTGATAATCATCTAAAGTAGCTTTTTCCATACTAAATTTTGGATTTACATTCTTTACAGCAGCAACAGCTTTTTCCGCATATGACCTAGCATTTTTAAGAACACTTAGTGTTTTTTTCGATATGCCCGATTCCGCAACGATGAGCTTACCTAAACCTCCAACAAGTCGTTCCGTCTTTCCTATTTTCGTATCTATATGGAGTAGTCCACCTTGTGCAATAGTAAACATATCCATCAAACCACCAGGTTGTCCAAAGAATTGCACTTCGGCTTTATAGGCCCATTTTCCTACTTGGATATCATCAATTTCACCAACATATTCTTGGGTTTTACTCAAAAAGCGTATCCAAGCCACTACAATAGCCGAAGAACTGGATAATCCTGCATTAATTGGAATATTACCCGAAATCTCAATATCATATCCTTGAATGAGATCAAACCCTTCTTCTTTTAGAATAGCCATTGACGACCTGTAATAGTCGTTCTTTTTAATTGCAGTTAAATCATCATCCAAAGAAATAGAAATTGTTGATTTTAAATCCAACAACTTTATATGGAACATTCTTTGCGAATTCGGTACTGCGCTTAAATGGATAAATCGGTTAATGGTTCCGGCTATCACCGGAAGCCCTAAATAATCTTGATGGTCACCAAAAAAACAGATACGTGCGGGAACTTTTACATGAACCATACAACGTTTAACTTATGATAGCCAAAGGGGCTGTTGTCTTCCAATTTCCCCTTGTAAAATCAGGGAACTTTTGTGGTTTTCCATCATTTGCCACAGAACGCTCACTTAAGGGGGCTACAGAACTCCAAAAACAACCTTCGTAAACATTTTGATCTAGTGGAAGTCCTTTTTGCAGGCACTCAACGATGCGGTAGACCATGATACCATCCATACCGCCATGCCCACTTCCCTTTGCAGCCTTATTGAGTCGAGTGTAGAGCGGATGATCATACTTTTCGTAAAGTACTTGTAGTTGTTCGCCCTGCACCCACGAATGATGGTCTTTCGTTATCCCTTCTACTCCACCCTCCAGTGCTACTCTAGTTGGATATCCTGCAAGTGTACCCTTTGTACCCTGAAGAAGGTTTAGACGTGAATAAGGTCGTGGGCTTGTCTCATCCCATTGCACCATAATGGTTCTCCCCAAGTTGGTTTTGATGATTGAAGTATTTAAATCGCCTCCTTGAAAATCGAGCTGATTCCATTTATGATCTTTGGCGTAATTTTTCTGTGCATAAGCAGCCCTACCTAGTGAAGGTGTCGAAAAAGAGACCAAACTTTTAAAGGTATCCTCACTTCTTGCCAGATTCATATACTGCGCAACAGGGCCTAGACCATGAGTCGGATACAAGTTCCCGTTACGGTTTGCATAATGATGGGTTCGCCAAGAACCAGTGCCCCGCTCCTGCTCTTCCATTTGCCAGCGCAATTCATGGATATACGCGGCTTCACCATGCAAAATTTCGCCCACAACACCTTGTCGGCACATATTCAGAAACATGAGCTCATCCCTACTGTAGTTTACATTTTCGAGCATCATACAATGCTTTTGGGTTCGTTCACTGGCATCAACAATAGCCCACATTTCTTCTATCGTTACGGCAATGGGCACTTCAACAAAGGCATGTGCTCCTTGGTTCATCGATTCAATGGCCATAGGTGCATGATTTTTCCAATTTGTAGCAATAAAAACCGCATCTGGTTTTACTTCTGATAACATTTGCTTCCAAACCTCTTCGTCTCCAGAGTATTGTTTGATGTTTTTATGCCTATCGGATGTCGATACTTCTCTGACCCAACCTACTTTTTGCTTGACCAAATCCTGATAAACATCACAAATAGCAACTACTTCAGTATTTGGCAATGCCGCCAAAAATTTTAAATGATCCCCTCCTCGTGCGCCTACACCAATAAAAGCAGCCCTCACATTTTCTAATTTTGGAGCAGCATACCCACCCATATATTTTGATTGAAAAGGTCGGTCGCTATTAGCTCTTAAATAACCGGGCGTTATGGATACTGCCGCCGCTGATAGTGAAGTTTTCTTTAAGAAATTACGTCTATTTAGGTTTTTCATTTTGGTCTGGTCAGTTGTTTTTTTAGTCGCAAACAATTAATCATACATAATTGCTTGCATCTATTTTTACGATTAAGGATTTGCTCACTGGGGTATAACTCTTGTCCGCATAAAGATCATTTGGAATCAAAACATTGGTCTCTGGAAAATAGGCACAAAGATTACCGGAAGGAATATCATACGGGATAATCTTAAACTGCTCCGCTCTTCTTTCTTTATTGGAATAATTACTGATCAAATCCACTACTTGTTTAGCTTTCAGCTGTAAACTTTCCATATCTTTTGGGTTCATAAATATTACCCTCCGCTCTCCGTAAATACCTCTATACCTATCGTTCATGCCATAAATGGTCGTATTGAACTGATCATGACTACGAACTGTCATTAAGATAAATTCATTTGTTTTCAAATCATGTTGAGGAAGTTTACAAACAGAAAATTGTGCTTTTTCACCGGGTAATTTTGAAAAGTCCGTTTCTCTCACATTGTTTGGCAGGTAAAATCCAGACCCTTTAGATTTTTTGGAGTAATTGTGATAGCCGATCAATACTTCTGACATTTTTTGCCGTAATACATTATAATCTTCGCCAAGGGTTTTCCAATCAACAGAAGTATCAGCACCAAAATAGGCACTGGCAATATTTGCTACAATTTCTGGTTCGCTCATTAGGTGTTCACTGGCAGGTTTTAACCTGCCTTGACTTTGATGCACCTTGCCCATACTATTTTCAACAGTCACAAAACGTTCTTTGTCCATTTCCGATCTTCCCAGCGTAGGCAAAATTAATGCGGTTTTACCTGCAGTAAGATGCGTACGATTGAGTTTTGTACTCACTGAAACCGTTAAATCACAATTCTGAAATGCTGTCGCGGTATACTCGGTATCCGAAGCTGCTGAAACAAGATTTCCTCCTAAAGCAATAAATACCTTGGCCTTGCCCTCATACATTGCTTTTATGCCCTTAACCGTATCGAAACCTTCTTTTTCTGGAGGGTCAAAATCGAAAGCTTCTTTAAGGGATTTATTCAAAGATTTTGAAACATAATGCATAATACCCACACTACGGTCACCCTGTACATTACTATGCCCTCTTACGGGACAGGTCCCTGCTCCTTCTTTGCCAAGACTCCCTTTTAATAGCAAGAGGTTTACGCACTCCTTAATGTTCTCCACACCGTTTTTATGCTGTGTCAATCCCATGGCCCAACAAATAATGATCTTTGATTTTTTAGCTAAAAGTGCCACAGTTTCGTCAACATAATTAGAATCAACTCCACATAAATCCAACAATTCATCTTCACTGTACTGTTGTAAATCATCTAAAAATGATTGATAACCATTAGTCTTTTCATTTATAAATTCGTGGTCAAAAACTTTTTCACCCTTTTCTTCTAATACTATCAAGCGTTTCATAATGAGCTTGAGCAACGAAACATCTTGATTGATTTTTACCTGTAAGAATACATCGGTCAATTGGGTTCCGGCTCCTAAGATTCCGTTGACCTCTTGTGGATTCTTAAAGCGGCTTAGCCCACTTTCCATGAGTGGGTTAACCGTAATGATCTTCCCACCATTTTCTTTACATTTTTGCAATGCGGTCAGCATTCTGGGATGGTTGGTGCCAGGGTTTTGCCCCATGATCATTACTACTTCTGCACTGTAAAAATCCTCTAGCAATACAGAGCCTTTTCCAATACCTAAAGTTTCTGAAAGTGCCACTCCACTGGATTCATGGCACATATTGGAACAATCGGGCATATTATTGGTACCAAAAGCACGTGAAAATAGGCCATATAGAAATGCCGCTTCGTTGCTAGAACGCCCAGAAGTGTAAAAAATAGCTTCGTCTGGAGAGTTTAAGCGATGTAAATGCTGTGAAATAACCTGAAATGCATCCGACCAAGAAATTTGTTCGTAATGAACAGCACCGGGTTTTAGGATGAAAGGTTCAGTAATGCGTCCACTTTTCCCGATTTGATAATCGCTCCAAGTTGAGATTTCTTCCACGGAAAACTTCTTGAAAAAATCCCTGTCAACGCGTTCAAAAGTGGTTTCTTCCGCTATTGCTTTGGCCCCATTTTCACAATATTCTCCAAGTTTTGATGGCGTTTCAGGGTCGGGCCAAGCACATCCAGGGCAGTCAAAGCCTTCTTTTTGATTCATATGGGAAAGCGTCTTCAACGACCTGAACAACCCGGACTCTTTACTCACATGTTCCAAGGCGGCTTTTATTCCCGGCACACCAGCAGCGTAGTCCTTAGGTTCGGTAACTTTTAGGTTTGAGAATTCAATAGTTCCCGTAACGGAGATGTTTCTTTTTTTTGGGCTTCCCATAGTGTAGCTAAATTCTCGTGTATCCAACTACAAGTTAAGGCTTGAAACCAGAAAAATCTATAGCATCGGGAAATTTATTTTAATCTGCGGATTTGTAGATAAACTCAACGACCCGGTCAGCATTTATAAAACCTTGCCCGTGGGTCTCATCCCATTCTTTGGATAAATTCATTTTTTGGACCTGTTCTAGCGAATTACCCTTAGCTTTTGCTTTTACCACGTATTTCTCTAATTCAGCGAAGTTTTCAAACAAAAACCTTACACAAATAGTAAAACCAATGTAAGAATAAGACCAGCAGCGGTAAAGAGCAATCCCTTTTTAAAAATTGTGGTTTTAGGCAAAAACATCCAGAAAGAAGAAACGACAAAAAATAGCAGCGCTAGTCCAAAAAAGATATTCAAAAAGTATAGCGGATCAGACGATTTTGCTATGTGCAAACGTGCCATTTTATCAAGTACAAAGGGTAATTTTTTTAAAGTGTACTCTACTTCCCCAGTTTTTAAATTATAGGTACCGTGCTTAAAAATCCCAATGTCTCCAGTTGTGGTCGTAAACTTCAAATTTTTAATCTTAGTTTCAGAACCTACTTGAGCAGCATTCAATCCTACTTTGAGTTGCTTTTCATAATGGTATTCTTTTTTAAGAAAATCGGTATCCCTAAAGAGAAGTACAATACCACTTATTGCATAGACAGCCATAATACCGGCCAGGAAAAAACCCAAATACCTATGATAGGTTCGTATTCTATTTGAAAAATCGCGTTGCTTGGACATTATTTAGAATGATTTTAAAAGCACGCAATTTCCAACATTTTGATGTATTCAGAAAAAAAAATTGAAACTAAATGCACAAGATTAACGCTCTACATCCATCACTCTTTGTTTTTGGCTGGGTAAAGGATAAAGAGTGATATCAATATTGATTCTCGACCAAATCAAGATAAACTTGCCAAACTCTTTTCCAAAGTTTCGATTTTAGCTTCAGCATCGGCTACCTTCTTTTTTTCCATGGTCACTACCTTTTCCGGTGCATTATTGACAAACCGCTCATTGCTAAGTTTCTTTTGTACGGATTGTAAAAAGCCCTTGGTGTATTTAAGCTCTTCTGTAATTTTCTTAATCTCTGCATCAATATCGATTGTTCCTCCAATGGGAATAAAATATTCGTTGCTCTTTACCCTAAAACTCAACGCCCCATCCAAACCCTTATCTACTATCTCTATTGAAGAAAGGTTGCCCAATTTTGAAATGATTGCATCCATCTTATCATTTTTGCCCTCACTATTGAGAATAGATAGTTCTAAAGCATCCTTTTGTGGAATATTCTTCTCTTTGCGAATAGTACGAATACCAGAAATCACGTCTGCAGCAAAATCAAAATCTTTAATTAACGTAGCATCTACATCCCCAACCTTTGGCCAGTTTGAAACAATCAATGCTTGCTCTGGTGTTCTCTGGTCGATATGTTGCCATACTTCTTCCGTTAAAAATGGCATAAATGGATGAAGTAATTTCAAGTTTTCTTCAAACAAATGGATTATAGCATCATAAGTGACTTTATCAATTGGTTGCTGATACGCCGGTTTAACAATTTCCAATAACCAGGAACAGAAATCATCCCATACCAATTTGTATATCACCATCAGTGCATCCGAAATGCGGTATTTTGAAAAGTGGTCTTCAATCTCCGCTAGGGTCTGATTAAGCTTAGCAAAATACCAGTCAATTCCAATTTTAGCAGCTTCGGGTTGTGGCAAATCGGCAACTTCCCATCCTTTTACCAACCTAAAGGCGTTCCATATTTTATTGGAGAAGTTTTTTCCTTGTTGACAAAGTACCTCATCGAACATTAAATCGTTGCCCGCTGCGGAACTCAATAAAAGTCCAACACGAACTCCATCAGCTCCAAAATCCTTGATCAATTTTAGTGCATCTGGAGAATTTCCCAACTGCTTGGACATTTTTCGACGTTGCTTATCCCTAACCAATCCTGTTAGGTAAACATTTTCAAAAGGTTGCTTTCCTCGATATTCGTATCCGGCAACTATCATTCGTGCTACCCAAAAGAACAAAATATCTGGGCCGGTCACCAAATCGCTTGTTGGATAATAGTAGTTTACCTCTTCATTTTCGGGTTCTAAAATACCTCCAAAAACACTAATTGGCCATAACCAGGATGAAAACCAGGTATCCAAAACATCTGGGTCTTGGCGTAAATCGGATGCTTGGATGTCTGGATTCTTTGCCCTTGCCATTTCAAGGGCTTCGTCCTTGGTTTCGGCAACCACAAAATCTTCCTTGTCATCACCGTAATAGTATGCAGGAATCTGTTGGCCCCACCATAACTGACGGGAAATGTTCCAATCCCTAATGTTCTCCATCCAATGACGATAGGTATTTTCGAACTTTTTAGGATATAGTTTAACATCACCAGTTTTTAGTACACTTTCAAGTGCCGGTTTTGCCAAATCTTCCATTTTAAGGAACCACTGATCTGATAACCGTGGTTCAATAACCGCCTTTGTCCGTTCCGAGGTACCTACTTTATTGAGGTGTTGTTCTGTTTTTACCAAAAAACCGTTCTCTTCAAGTTCTTTTGAGATTTCCTTACGAACTACAAAACGGTCCTTTCCTTGGTAATGAAGACCATAGGAATTAAGGGTTGCATCTTCATTAAAGATATCTACAACCTCCAAACTATGCTTTTCTCCTAAGTTCTTATCATTTTCATCATGGGCAGGAGTTACTTTTAAGCAACCTGTACCAAATTCAATGTCAACATAGTCATCTTCGATAATCGGGATAACCCGATTACAAATAGGAACAATAGCTTTTTTTCCTTTCAAATGCCGATACCGCTCATCATTTGGATTGATACAAATAGCGGTATCTCCTAAAATTGTTTCAGGTCTGGTGGTTGCTATGGTCACTTTTTCGTCAGACCCTTCGATTTGGTACGCTAAGTAATAGAGTGTTCCTTGCCTTTCTTCATAAATAACCTCTTCATCTGACAATGTTGTTTTGGCCTCTGGGTCCCAATTCACCATTCGGAATCCCCTATAAATCTTTCCTTTTTTGTATAAATCGACAAAAACCTTGATGACGGAAGCTGACATATCGTCATCCATAGTAAACTTGGTTCTGTCCCAATCGCAAGAACAGCCCAATTTTTTTAATTGTTGAAGAATTACGCCCCCGTATTCATCTGTCCAATTCCAAGCATGCTCTAAAAATTCCGCTCTGGACAAATCTGCCTTTGCAATACCTTCATCTTTGAGCTTGGCCACAACTTTTGCTTCGGTAGCTATTGATGCATGGTCCATTCCGGGAACCCAACAGGCATTCTTTCCTAAGAGCCTGGCCCTTCGGATAAGCACATCCTGTATCGTATTGTTGAGCATATGCCCCATATGCAGCACTCCTGTGACATTTGGTGGGGGTATTACGATGCTATAAGGTTCTCTATCGTCTGGTTTTGAGCTAAAAAAGTCATGCTTCATCCAGTAAGAATACCAGTGCTCCTCTACCCTATTGGGGTCATATTTTGATGGAATTTCCATTTTTCGGTATAGTTTTTGTCAATTAGCATCTCGGATTGGCGCTCTGGCAGATGCATAGTATGTAAAATTAATGCTATACTTTCTTCGAAAACCAATGCTGAAATACGAAACAAAAATAAGTAACGTTATTACATAACAAAAGAATTTTGGATGCAGGTGTGAAAACATTTACTTTTGAAGTTCACCCAAAACTAGAAATGATGAAAAAAACTGTACTCATGTTGTTTGTTGGATTTCTTTCCTTAGGGGTCTATGCACAAGAAACAGCTAAAATCGAATTTAAAAGTGAAACCGTTGATTACGGTGAGATTGAAAAAGGCAGTGATGGTGTTCGAGTTTTCGAATTTACCAACACAGGAAGCGCTCCATTGGTTATCAGTGATGTGAAGTCCAGCTGTGGATGCACGATTCCAAAAAAACCAGAAGGACCTATTTTACCAGGTAAAACAGGTGAGATTCAAGTGAAGTATGATACTAAAAGAGTTGGCCCAATTAGAAAAGCCATTACGGTAACATCTAACGCTGACACTCCTACGAAGGTTCTAAAAATTAAAGGAACCGTTAAAGGTGAAGGAGCTAAATAAAACATAGTAATTAAAAGTGGAAAGCCTTTTCTAACATGTTAGAAAAGGCTTTTTTAGTTAAAACACTTTTTTAAGCACAAAAGAGAACAATAAATCTTTGTTGTAGCGCTCTATTAAAACCTTAATGCGTTTTCCTTCTTTATCATTGAGCATTTTTAGCACTTCCTGCAACTTATACTTATAGATACGTTTCCCATTAACCGCCAAAATTACATCACCCTCTCGCAACCCAGCTTCTTCGGCAGGACTGCCCGCCCTTATACTGGAAACAATGATTTCGGGCACCAAACTCAATCTTGTCTTGTTCTCGAGTAAAATTTGTACGTTACCAAAGGATGCGTCATCATTTCTAACTACACCGTTTGCATCTGCAAGACTCTCAGCAATATATCGAAGTCCGTTGTGCTGCAATTCGATACCAGCCAAATTATATTGAAAGGGAGTTTTAAAATATCCGTTCTTTTTGAAGGTGACTTGATTTCTGGAATAATCAAAAATAATATTGAAGCGTTTTAAGATTTCGCCGCCAACACTACCATTGCGATCACCAAAATTCTTGATAAATCCAAAAGACTCCCGATAAGGAAAAGCCGCTTTGGCATCTTTAAGTTCAAAATTCCCAATTTTTATCCCATTGACTTTGGTCCGTTTTCCAAAAATGTCGCCACTCAGTCCTCTTCCTAAATAATCTTCGTAGTGTTTTTCGGGAATATCCAATCCTTTTTCCGGTGCATGAAAAAGCCAGAGTGCATCGCTGCTTCCTGTATCTACCAATAATTTAACAGGTACATCCTCTGCATTATTCATCAAAACTTTTCCCTCAACATAGGCTTTCCTTTTTTCTATGGACATTGGAAGTGTTTGTGATTTCGATTTTGCCTTATCACTGGGATTGTAACGACTAGGGTCGTACAGTTTAATATTATTAGCTTGGTAATTAACCTCAACCACAAAATCCCTGAACAGGTCGTAGCCCAAAATACCATGCACCGGTATACCTAAAGATGTGGAAAAGTTGATTCCTTTATCCAGAACTACGTATAAGTCTTGGTTGTAATTTTTAGCTTTTCCTAATTTAAATGTGTTTCCTTTGGAGCTAAGCGCTTTCATGGGCTCTCCATCCCCTAAACCTCTTATGGTCACTTCCGAAACATTGTTTATAGGTACAGAATCCTTGTCCGTTAGATTAAAAAGTATGGGTTTGCTAACGCCTGAGTCCAGCACAAACGTAAGTGCTACACCATTTACCTCTAGAGGAACAATAATAAGATTATTAATCAATTGAAACTTTACTTTCTGGAATTTTTGACTCTTGGGCAATTTGAAGCCTTGGGCCGAAACCAGAAATGGAAACAGCATCAAAAAAAGGATAAAAAGGTGTAGGTTTTTTTTCAATTTGCTTACTTCTAAACGTTTATACCTATTCAATATACAAAATAATAACAAACCTATACTTTAATTTAACATTCCCAGCACTACAGAAATAATGACATAATCTGTTGTTTTCAAGTATTGGTTTTATCATTTTTGCGTAAATTTTAAAGCATGCCAGGTATATCTACAAAAGGGAAGCAAATGCCTGCTTCACCAATACGAAAATTGGTTCCTTATGCCGAAGAGGCCAAAAAAAGAGGAACCCATGTAATTCATTTAAATATTGGACAGCCAGATATAAAGACACCTAAAGTAGCTTTGGATGCGGTAAGAAACCATACCATTGAGGTACTTGCATATAGTATGACCGAAGGCTCGGAAATGTACAGAGGCAAGATAGCCCACTATTACAGTAAAAACGATATTCATGTTTCTTCTTCGGATATTATCGTTACGACAGGTGGGTCGGAAGCACTTTCCTTTGTCATGGGTACTATTATGGATACCGATGATGAGATTATCATTCCAGAACCTTTTTATGCCAATTACAACGGTTTTGCAACTGCTTCGGGTGTAAATGTTGTTCCAATTGCATCTACCATTGAAAACAATTTTGCCCTGCCCCCAATTGCTGATTTTGAAAAACGGATTACATCAAAAACCAAGGCTATTTTAATTTGTAACCCAGGGAACCCAACCGGTTACCTCTACAGCAAAGCTGAAATAAAACAATTAGCGGAGTTGGCTAAAAAGCACAACCTCTTTTTGGTGGCAGATGAAGTATACCGTGAGTTTGCCTACGACGGTCGTGAACATTATTCTATTTTACAAGAACCTGGATTAGAAGAACATGCCATTATTGTTGATTCCGTATCCAAAAGATATAGCATGTGCGGCGCGCGTATTGGTTGTTTGGTATCTAAAAATAAAGATGTAATAGAAACTGCTTTAAAATTCGCACAAGCTAGATTGTCCCCTCCAACATTTGCCCAAATGGCCAGTGAAGCCGCTCTTGAAACACCTCAAGAATACTTTGATGCTGTCGTTATGGAATATGTGGACAGAAGAAATGTTTTAGTTGCTGAATTACAGAAACTGGAAGGCGTTAAAGTCGCAGTTCCGCAGGGAGCATTTTATTGTGTAGTTGAACTGCCCGTTGCAAATGCCGATGATTTTGCACAATGGCTCCTTGAAAAATTTGAATTGGATGGAAAGACTGTCATGGTAGCTCCAGCAGCAGGTTTTTATGCCACGAAAGGATTGGGGGAAAATCAAATCAGAATCGCTTATGTTCTTGAAAAAGAACAACTCGTTACAGCTGTACAATTATTGGGAACCGCTCTGAAAACCTACAACGCTTAGTGAACATACAGGAGAACATATCATTAAAAGAATACAACACATTTGACATTGATGCCAAAGCACGGTTTTTCATAGAAATCAATGGACTTGCCCAACTCCAAAAAGTCCTTGAGCTTGAAGCATACCCAGAAAAATTTATCATCAGTGGTGGTAGCAATATGTTACTTACCAAAGATATTGAAGCACTTGTACTTCATATTAATTTAAAAGGCATAACCATTACGGAGGAAAATGATGATGAGGTTGTTGTAAAGGTGATGGCAGGTGAAAACTGGCATGAGCTTGTACTATGGAGCTTAGAAAATGGGTATGGGGGATTGGAAAACCTATCGCTTATCCCGGGTAATACGGGTACTGCCCCAATACAGAACATTGGTGCTTATGGGGTCGAACTCAAAGATATGTTTGTACAATGTACAGCTATGGAAATAGCTAGCGGAGAATTGATTGCGTTCGACAAAGATGCCTGTAAGTTTGGTTATAGGGATTCCATTTTCAAAAATGAGGCAAAAGGAAAATATATTATTACTTCGGTAACTTTAAAATTGACAAAACGTAACCATAGTTTGAACACTGGTTACGGGGCAATAGAAGAAGAATTGGAAAATCAAGGAATTATTTATCCCACCATTCACGATGTATCCGATGCGGTGATTTCAATTCGCCAAAGCAAACTTCCTGACCCTAAGGAGATTGGAAATAGCGGTAGTTTCTTTAAGAACCCAATTGTTTCAAAAAAGACTTTTGAAAAGTTTCAAAAAAACCACCCAGGAGCACCATCTTACAAAGTTTCTGATGAATCCTATAAAATACCTGCAGGTTGGCTTATTGAACAATGTGGGTTTAAAGGAAAGCGAATTGGGGAAACCGGAGTTCACGAAAAGCAGGCTTTGGTATTGGTCAACTACGGAAATGCCACTGGAAAAGAAGTTCTTACCTTAGCGGAGCAAATACAAAAAGAAGTAAAGGATAAGTTCAATATTAGTATTCAACCAGAAGTAAATATTATAAAATAACCCCTGCACCATAATGATAACAGGGGTTATACCAAACCAAACTAACCAAAAAATTTATATTCTTAAATGTGTATTATCTCTTAAATGTTATATTTAACGCTAACACATAATCCTTTTTCTAACTTAGCGTTCTGTAGTATATACGGCGTAAAAGTTATTTTAGATTTTACCCCCCATAAAATCTTATTTTAAATAGCCCCATGAATGAGTACTTTAATTGAAAAACATATAGTTTCATTACTTGCTGAAAAAGATGATAAAGCAATTTCGTTGCTCTATGATCACTATGGTGACACACTTTACGGTGTCGCATATAAAGTCTTAAGGGATGATGATCTGGCGCAAGACGTTCTACAAGAAAGCTTCATTAAAATTTGGAAGAAAGCGGACACTTATGATGCATCCAAAGCAAAACTTTTTACTTGGTTGTTTCGGATTATCAGAAATACCGCGATTGACAAATTAAGAAGCGTAAACAATAAATCAGATAAAGAAGTCCAAATAGATGTTTCGGACGTATATAATTTAGGAGTTAACGGAATACGACCCGAATTTATGGATGTCCAGGAAAACCTGGGAAAAATAGAACCTAAATACCAAGTTGTTTTAGAAGCTTTATTTTTTCAGGGGATGACTCAGCAAGAAGCTAGTGATGAATTGGACATTCCCTTAGGAACCATCAAATCAAGATTAAAGATTGGTTTGCGGGAACTAGGCAAAATTTACGGCACATCAATGACCTTGCTCCTTCTTATAAACTTACTGTTATGAAAGAAAAAGTACGATTATTCTTGGATTCGGACATATTGGAAAAATACCTTTTGGGAGACGCTTCTAAGGAAGAATCTCTAAAGGCCGAAAGATATATTACCATGTACCCACAAGTAAGGGATACGTACATGGAGCTTCAGGAAAACTTGGAGGCATTTGCCAAGTTGTACGCAAGAAAAACCCCTGAAGGTCTTAAGCAAATCATTCTACACAGTGCCAAAAAAGAAAGAGTTGCAACCAGAAAACTGTTTCGTTATGCAATTGCAGCTAGTGTAGCTATACTTATTTTTGCAGGTTCCGCAGTTTTCTTCTGGAACCAGAACCAGAACCTTCAGCAGGAAAATACATTGGTTTCCAACAAGATGAAAAATCTTGAGGAGAATATGAGAAACCAATTGGAAGATGTAAGAAATCAGTTTATCGTACTTAACAATCCAGATACAAAGAGATATACGGTAAAGGGTAAAAAAGAAGCAAAAGAACTTAAGGCAGTTGCTTACATCAACCCTGTAAAAAAGCTTTCTTACATAAATGTGAGCAATCTTCCCGAGCTTCCAGAAAACAAGTGTTTTCAAATGTGGGCAGAGGTTAATGGTGAGTTGGTCAATCTTGGAGTAATCAAACAATTGGAAGATAAAGACAATCTTCTGGCCTTGCCTTATGCCGAAAAAGCAATAGGTTATATCACTATTGAACCAGAAGGCGGAAATACTTCTCCCACCGTACAGAATATTGTGGCCAATATTACCTATTAACAAACACCGCTAAAGTATCCTTAAACACTTCCGTTCTTAGGCAAGTAATTTGTAACTTTGTCCAAAATTTAGGATATGAAGTTAGTATTGTTGACCATTGGTATCCTAGCAATCGCATTTGCTGGAATCGCTATAAAAATATGGTCCAAAAGAGATGGTAAGTTTGCCGGTACCTGTGCTAGTCAAAACCCTTATTTAAATCAAGATGGAGAAGCCTGTGGGTTTTGTGGAAAGCTCCCTGCCGATCAAGATTGCAAATAGACCATTCTCAAATTACGCTAACCTATTTCTGAAATCCACTACCTAGAAAAAAAGTTTTTGGATAAAACGGAGGAAGTCATCAAGGAAAATATCAAAAAGGCAAAAGGTGGAAGTCAAATCGCCTTTAGTAATCTCTTGGACACTTTTTGGAACGATGTTTATAGTTTTCAACTTGTCCGTACCAAAAATGAAAATGACGCCGAGGATATCACCATCAGAACTTTTTCCAAGGCCTTTGATAAAATAGACACGTACGATGATGCTTATGAGTTCAAAACATGGCTCATTACCATATCCAAAAATCTTCATGTAGACCTTATCCGAAAAAGAAAGCGGAGTCTTTTGGATGGCATGTCAAGCCATGGGGACGATGCAAAGAAAATACTGGATGAAACTCCTTCGGTTGAAGATCAGTTGATCATTGAACAAAATCTGGCCAACCTTTTACAAGACATTAAAAAACTAAAGCCCCATTACCAGAAAGTCATCAATTTGCGGTATTTCAACGAATTAAGCTATGCAGAAATCGCCAAAGAACTCAACGAGCCTTTGAACAACATCAAGGTAAAGTTGTTACGAGCAAAAAAACTGCTTTCAGAGATTATCAAAAAAAAGTGAGTTAGTCCCCAAAATCTTATTTTCCTTAGGCGTTTTGTATCTTTGTAAACCAAAAAAAAATCTATGAGTACAGCTGTTGCTGATAACGTTCTACCTCCCAAGGGAAAACCAAAATGGCTTAGGGTAAAACTCCCAACAGGAAAAAAATATACCCAGTTAAGAGGTCTTGTTGACAAATATGACCTACATACCATTTGCACCTCTGGCAGTTGCCCAAATATGGGCGAATGTTGGGGCGAAGGAACTGCGACATTTATGATTTTAGGAAACGTTTGTACCCGTTCCTGTGGATTTTGTGGCGTAAAAACCGGAAGACCAGAAAGCGTGGATTGGGCCGAGCCCGAAAAAGTAGCACGTTCCATTAAGATTATGGAAATAAAACATGCCGTGGTCACATCAGTAGATAGGGATGACCTTAAGGATATGGGATCTATTATCTGGGCAGAAACTGTAAAAGCCATTCGCAGAATGAATCCAGAAACGACACTGGAAACGCTCATTCCCGATTTTCAAGGAATTGAAAACCACCTGGACCGAATACTCACTGTTGCTCCGGAAGTTATTTCCCATAACATGGAAACCGTAAAGCGACTGACTAGAGAGGTTCGTATACAGGCAAAATACGAAAGAAGTCTTGGTGTGTTGGAATACCTTAAAAAGAATGGAGCCAACCGTACAAAATCTGGTATCATGTTAGGATTGGGCGAATTGGAGGAAGAAGTGATACAGACCATGGGGGACCTTAGAAAAGCAGGTGTAGACGTAGTCACCATTGGTCAGTATTTGCAGCCATCCAAAAAACATTTACCTGTTAAATCGTTTATCTTACCGGAGCAGTTCAAAAAGTATGAGGAAATAGGATTGGAAATGGGCTTTAGGCACGTCGAGAGCGGAGCATTGGTCCGATCTTCCTATAAGGCTCACAAGCATATACACTAGTGGCATAAATCCTTATTCTTGATTACATGAAAAATGTTCGTATTGGCATAAATGGTTTCGGACGTATTGGAAGAACACTGTTTAGGTTGCTCCAAGACCATCCCAACATCACAGTTGTGGCCATTAACGATTTAAGTGATGCCCGTACACTGGCACATTTATTAAAGTACGATAGCATTCATGGAATTTTCAATACTGACATTAGTTCCAACGACAATGAAATCAGAATAAATGAAGAAACCGTCCATGTCCTTAATCATGGAACTCCACAAGAAATAAATTGGAAAGCCCATGATGTGGATATTGTAATCGAAGCATCAGGAAAGTTTAAGAAAAAGGAATCTTTAGAGCATCATATCAAGAATGGGGCAAAAAAAGTGATTTTAACCGTTCCTCCCGCCGAGGACGATATTAAAATGGTTGTTATCGGGGTAAATGAAGATATAGTAAATGCTAATGACCATATTATCTCCAATGCATCCTGTACTACCAACAATGCCGCACCAATGATAAAAATCATCGACGAACTATGCGGTATAGAACAAGCATATATTACTACAATACACTCCTACACCTCTGATCAAAGTTTACACGATAGACCTCATCGCGATTTAAGAAGGTCCAGGGCAGCTGGGCAATCGATTATCCCAACAACAACAGGGGCAGCCAAGGCCTTGACCAAAATTTTCCCTCATTTATCCAACGTAATTGGCGGATGCGGTATACGCGTGCCAGTTCCAAACGGTTCTTTAACAGATATTACCTTTAATGTTAAAAAAGAAACTTCAATTGAAGAAATAAACCATACTTTTAGATATCATGCTGATAATCAAATGAAAAATGTGCTCTTTTACACAAATGAGCCTATTGTTTCAATTGATATAAACAATAGTTGTTATTCTTGTACGTTTGATTCTTTAATGACCTCTGTTATAGGTAAAATGGTCAAAATTATTGGATGGTATGACAACGAAGCTGGATATAGTTCCAGAATTGTGGATTTAATAGGTATTTTTATAAAGAAAAATTACGTTTGACATATAGCTCCAAATACAAAAATATCAGCTGCTTGAAACTGGCGGTGTTGTGCGTATTCCTATGCACCAAGATTTCCTTTGGACAAAAAGACGTTAGCTCCACTTCTAAAGTACAGTCAATTTTTGACAGGTTTATGCAGTATAGGCATCAGAACAAAGTTGACAAAGCTTTGGAAACTTTAGATGAAGCCGCAGAAATTGCTGAAAATAACGAAGATGCCAAACTCTTATTAGATACCTATCACCAATACGCAAGATTATTTTTGGAAGAAGGAAATCGTGAAACCACTATTTTCTATTGGGACAGGGCGAGTATTCTTCTTAAAGACCTCTCTTATCCCTATGGACAGGCCTTTCATGACTATCTGGAAGCTGCGATTCGTTTTGATGAAGGCAACAATTTTCAAGCATTAAAATTGTTGGAAGAGTCTAGGAAATTAAGTAACAACAGAAATTTAGGAAACAATATTCTTTTACTTGAAGGGTACATCTTCACGAATATTACCAATTACGATGATGCCATTAAAAACCTACATGCCCTTATTGTTAATTCAGATGATAAGGAACGAGCTTATTTAGCAACTAAGGCTAATCTTCATTTGGCGAAAATCAGTATCGATTTGGAAGATTTGGAAGAAGGAATCATCCATTCAAAAGCTGCATTGGAACTAGCAGAAAAGCACGGTTTTTCCAAAGAAGTACAAATAGCTTACCAAAGACTTTCCCTTATTTATGAAAAGAACGAAAGCTTTGATGAGTCTCTATATTACAAAAAGAACCTAGAGCAAATAAAAGACTCTATTTTTAATATTGAAAAAGTAAAACTTGAGGCAAAGACGGCAGATCGGATACGGTTTGAGCATCAAATGAACGAAATCAATAAACTTACGGCTAAAAATGAAGAATTGAGCGAATCTAAAAATCGCTCGGAAATCACCGCAATATTGACCTCAGCCTTTTTAACCATAATTTCATTATTGGCGGTATCTCTTTTTAGAAACAATCAAATCAAACTTAAAACGAACGATCTTTTATATACAAAGAACAAAGAATTGGAGCTAGCAAGAGACTCCGCGGTATCCGCAATGGAAGCTAAAACCAATTTTCTTTCAACGGTGACCCATGAGCTGCGCACACCCTTGTATGCTGTTACGGGACTCACCCATTTATTGCTGGAGGAAAATCCAGAAGAACACCAAAAGGAACATCTAAGGTCCTTAAAGTTCTCTGGTGATTATCTGCTCAACTTTATCAATGATATTCTTCAGATCAACAAAATTGATGCGGATAAACTGGAACCATTGAACATTGAATTTAAACTGCACAAAGTTCTTGCGGACGTAGTGGATTCGCTCCAACAAAACGCCCATGAAAAGGGTACGACCTTAGTTTTGGACTATGACCCAAATATTCCCATACAACTTCTTGGGGACCCGATCAAGATATCGCAAATATTTATGAATCTGGTGGGGAACGCCCTCAAATTCACCAAAGAAGGTAAGGTCGAGGTAATCGCCAAGTTATTGAAAAAGGACACAGAAAACGTACAATTATATTTTGAGGTAAAAGATAATGGTATCGGTATTTCTGAAGACCAACAAAAAAATATCTTTGACAGTTTCGAACAGGGTTCCGTACAAATTAACAGGGAGTACGGCGGCACAGGGTTAGGATTGACCATTGTAAAAAGCTTGTTGGGCCTCTTTGACAGTAAAATACATCTGGAAAGTGAACTGGGCCACGGAAGTTCCTTCTTCTTTGAACTTGAACTAAAATATGATACCAACACTTTAGACGAAGTCGCTTTTGAGCTTGATGTTGAAGAATTCCAATTCGAAGGATTACATGTACTTGTAGTTGAGGATAATAAAATCAACCAAGTCATCACCAAAAAGATGTTGGATAAAAAGAAAATTACCTGTGACATTGCCAATAATGGCAACGAAGCAATAGACCATGCAAAAGCTAACACTTACGATGCTATTTTGATGGATATTCATATGCCTGGAATAAGTGGCGAAGAAGCTACACGCCAAATACGAAAATTTGATCAGGATATTCCAATCATAGCATTAACGGCCATCTCACTTGACGATAGCTTGGAGAGCTTCTACGAAGCTGGTTGTAACGATGTGGTGACAAAACCATTTAAACCTGAGGTCTTTTACCAAAAAATAGGTGAAAATATCTTCAAAAAGAAAATGGAAGGAACGGTCTAAATAAGTCCTTTTAACACTTGTTCTAAAACCATGCTATCATTTCCATTAAAATGATGAGCCACTTCCAGATAAAACAATTGTGGTAATTGTCCGTCCAGTCTAACGTAATCTTTTTCAGTGGTCAGTACAACGTCAAAGTCCTCAAATTTTTCAATTTCCAGTTTGGTAAAGTAGTGATGATCCGAATACTCAAAATGCTTGAATTGAAGACCTATCTTTTTTAAATGATTGACCAGAGGCATGGGAGAAGCTATTCCCGTAACCAATGCAATGTTTTTTCCTTCTAATTCAGAAAACTCAAGGCTGCCTGCATTACTGCTTAGATTAGCACCATACTTCAGGCTGCTAAAAAGTATTTTCTGATTGGAAAACTGCTTAAGCTTTTCAGAAATCATTTGCTTTTCTTCAAGCGATATCGTTTCTGGGCATTTGGTGACAATGATCATATCGGCACGTTTAGCTTCCCGCTTACTGTCCCTTAAACCACCTGTTGGCAAGTACCAATCATCTACAAACAAGTTGGTGTAAGCTGTCAATAAAATAGAAGACTTTGGTTTTACCCTTCTGTGCTGAAATGCATCATCCAAAAGAATAAGATCCGGTTGCACCAAGCCTTCAAGTTTGCTGATGCCATTTCTTCTATCTGCATCTACGGCTACGGTTACATGCGTAAATTTTTTATGAAGTTGAAAAGGCTCGTCTCCTAAATCCTCTACTGATGATTCAGGCCCTGCAAGCAAAAAACCTTTGGACTTTCGTTTGTATCCCCTACTCAAAACCGCAACCTTATGTTCGTCGAGCAAACGAACCAAATACTCGATCATCGGGGTCTTTCCAGTACCACCAACACTGAGGTTACCAATGCATAGTGTAGGTGTTTCGTAAGATACAGAGGTGAAAATTCCTTTATCGAATAAAAAATTACGAACATATACTACAATCGCATAGATCAAAGAAATTGGGAATACTATTTTACGGAGCAATTGCAACATGGAACGAAAATATAATATTTTATCTTTAGCCTTACATAACTATAGATAAATAGCATGATGACCGTAAAGGACGTTACAAACATACTGGAAGAACTTGCACCACTTGCCCATGCAGAGGAATTTGATAATGTTGGGCTATTGGTGGGAGATAACAATAGTACCGTTACTGGTGTTTTGGTTACACTCGATACCATGGAAAACGTTGTTGACGAAGCTATTGAGAAAAAATACAATCTAATCGTCAGCTTTCACCCCATCATTTTTAAGGGCCTAAAAAAACTTACGGGAGCTAATTATGTTGAACGGGTCGTGCTTAAAGCCATTACGCACAACATAGCAATTTATAGCATGCACACTGCATTGGATAATAGTAATATGGGAGTGAATGCTAAAATCTGTGAAGTGCTAGGTATCCAAAATCCAAAAATCCTGATTCCCAAAAGTCATACAATTAAAAAGTTGACAGTATATGCCCCTTTTTCAGATACAGATGTCATAAAACGCGCTTTATTTGAAGCTGGTGCAGGGGAAATTGGTAATTATAGTAATTGTAGCTTTGTTACCGAAGGTGTTGGCAGTTTTAAGCCAGGTAAAGGCTCTAACCCTAAACAAGGAGCGGTTGGTAAAACTCACTTTGAAAAAGAAGAACAAATCAATGTCATTTATTCCTTTGAAAAAGAAAAGCAAATTTTGGATGCTTTATTCAAAGCCCACTCTTATGAAGAGGTAGCTTATGAAATAGTTTCATTGGAAAACACCAATCAAGGTATTGGCATGGGCATGGTAGGTACCCTTGAAACTGAAATGGATGAAACACTGTTCTTAACCATGATTAAGGAAAAAATGAGAGTATCTCTGGTTCGACATTCAAAATTATTAGGAAAAAAGGTCAAAAAAGTTGCTGTATTGGGTGGTAGTGGTGCTTTTGCTATTTCGGCCGCAAAAAGAGTAAAAGCTGATGTTTTTATTACTTCTGACTTAAAATATCACCAGTTTTACGAGGCCGAAGAACAACTTGTTTTAGCTGATATTGGGCACTTTGAAACTGAGCAGTTTACAAAAGATTTATTGGTTGATTATCTTATCAAAAAAATTCCTAATTTTGCAATCTCTTTATCGGAGAGCATAACAAATCCCATCAAGTATTTATAATTTATGGCGAACAAAAAAGAAAACACCGTGGAAGAAAAATTGAGAGCACTGTACGATTTACAGTTAATCGATTCCAGGGTTGATGAAATACGTAATGTTAGAGGTGAATTACCTTTAGAAGTACAGGACTTGGAAGATGATGTACTAGGTCTTAAAACACGTATGGATAAACTGAAGACAGATGTTGAGACGGTTAATTTTGAAATTGCCGCCAAGAAAAATCTCATTGAAGAATCCAAGGTGCTGATCAAAAAATATGCCGATCAGCAAAAGAACGTAAGAAATAGTCGTGAGTTCAATTCGTTGAGCAAAGAAGTTGAATTCCAGGAATTGGAAATTCAATTGGCCGAGAAGAACATTAAGGAATTCAAGGCGCAGATAGAACAGAAAAAAGAGGTAATTGCCTCGACCAAAGAAAAACTTTCAGAGAGAGAAGGACATTTGAAGCACAAAAAGGGTGAATTGGATGCTATTCTGGCTGAAACTGAAAAAGAAGAAAAGGCACTTTTGAAAAAATCAGAAGAATTCGAAGAAAAAATCGAAGACCGATTGATTCAGGCTTATAAAAGAATACGCCATAATGTAAAAAATGGTTTAGCTGTTGTAGCTGTGGAAAGAGGTGCTTCTGGTGGTTCTTTCTTTACAATTCCACCTCAGGTTCAAGTTGAAATCGCTTCAAGGAAAAAAATCATTACCGATGAACATAGTGGTAGAATTTTAGTAGACCCACTATTGGCAGAGGAAGAACAGGTGCGTATGCAAGCGATGTTCGCAAAGATTTAAACGGATACTATTTCCATAAAAAAAGACCATCTTAAAGATGGTCTTTTTTTATTCTGTAATTTTAAGGATGAAACTTTTAGTAACGCTCATACTAATCTTTACATTATCCAACATGTCATCCCAAAAACTTGCTGAATACAAGTGGCAAAATAGGTTGGTCATTCTCGTTAGCTTGGATTTAGAATCCGAATCTGTGAAAAAACAGGGAAAGCAATTCCATGATGCCAAAAAAGCAATAAAAGAGCGGGAAATGTTAGTACTACGACTATCTCCAAAATCTGAGGCACTGAAAGCATATAACATATCACAGAATTATGAGGGAGTTTTGCTTATAGGCGAAGATGGTGGGCTAAAAGCAAAGCATGATTTTTTAGTTGCTCCTTCCATTGTTTTTGAATTAGTGGATAGTATGCCAATGCGTAGGGCAGAAATACGGAGTAAAAATGATTAACCAATCTAGTTTGAGGAAATATTGCAGTTAATAATCAAAATCATGTAAAGTAACAGAAAACTTTTGTGTTCTGAGGCAGTTCTTAAGAACTGTCTTGGGTCTCATACTTTTTTAATCAAGGTATATTATCTTTAAGTACTATGGAAGATCAAAAGATCTTTACAAAACGAATTGGGGGCTATCTGCACAAGATGGTTCCCATTACCGATGCAAGTGGAAAATTGCTCCACTATGTTACAAAACCTTTGATGGTAGAGCTTAAGCCCAGGGATATTATGCAAATAATAATAGGCTCCACCATCTTGGCACTTCCGGTTACCTATACCGAAGAAGCTTGGAAGCTCGGTGAAGAACTACCATTGTTGAACGTAGGGTTACTTTCCCTGATATCATTAACCTTTATTGCTCTCTTTGTCTACTTCAATTTCTACAGGTTCAATATCAAAGGACATTTGTTCAACTATATTAAAAGAGTATTGGCAACATATCTTATTTCCATATTGGTTGTAGCGGTACTTCTTACCATAATCCAAAGGTGTCCTTGGCAAGAAGATTCTTTATTGGCGATAAAGCGCATAGTAATTGTCTCCTTTCCTGCTTCAATGAGCGCTACAATAAGCGATGTCATAAAATAGGTCCTAGCTCACTCTCGGTATTGACTAATCTGTACCATACAAATGTCATTTCAATTTAGCATTTCGGCTAAGGTTTTAAGCATTTGAGTCAAGGTAAAACCCTGAATATCATGAAATTTGTATGGTATTCCTTTGAATACTTAAAAGAAATATTAATCTAAAAACATTTATTATGAGCAATAGTTCAAACATAATTTTAGGGGTGCTTGCAGGTACAGCGGTCGGAGCAGCTTTAGGTATTTTATACGCACCAGATAAAGGAGAGAACACAAGAAACAAAATTTCTGAAAAAGCCTCGGCCACTAAAGACACTTTGGCACAGAATGCATTGGAGTTAAAAGATAAAGTGGCAAATACCATAGCGTCAGAAAAAGAAACATTGGACAATAGAGTAGAAAACATTCTTTCTGATGTTAGCTACAAAACCGAAGATGTTATCACAACGTTGGAAACCAAGCTAAAGCAGCTTAAAGCTAAAAATAGAAGCTTACAAAAAACATCATAAATCTTATGGATTCCCTGAAAGAAAGTAGTAAATACGTTGCACAGACCAGTGAACGCTTTTTAACTGCGAATAAAAAGTACTATGAGTTAAAGATATTTCAACAGATTGCCGTTGCCACTACTTCGTTTAGCAAGATTATAGTAATTGGAAGTCTAATGGGACTTGGGTTGATTTTTTTATCTTTTTCCGCTGCTTTTGCTTTGGGGGAATATTGGAACAGCACCAATTTAGGTTTCTTGGCTGTAGGAGGCTCTTATGTACTTATCGCTATTGGCAGTTTTATACTTAGAAATCGGTTAGAGCAAGTGATTATCCAAAAATTATCTAAAACATTCTTTGATTAAATGAAGACCTATAGAACACTAAAAGAAATCGATCACGATTTAAAGGTTTATAACCTAGAACGTCAAATTGCTTTAGAGCAACTTAAGGCCGTGAAATATGATATTGAGTCTTCGCTTCAACCATTAAACTGGATACGTTATGTTTCCAAAATTATAAGTAAATACGGACTGATGCTTTTTGTAAAAAAAATCTTGAAATAGCTTATCATAAATCAATCTAACCTCAAACCCTTCTTTTGTTTTTCTTTTTAATATTTCATAAAATTTTTCTTGAAGCTCACCTTGCTCAAAAGCATAGTACTGTATGTGTATAAACTTTTTTGCTTTATCTAAAACCTCAAATATAGTATCAAAGGTCTCATCGCCGTCATCCAATACTTTGACTAGATTTCCGCTATATGGAAGAGTATGTCCGCTATTGGCAATAAGTTGCGATAATCTTTTATAGTTACTTGACAAAGATTTTTCAATCAACTTTGAATCTGTCAATTCATGATACCTGGTGTCATATAATCTTCTTTTTTTAACCTGTTTTAAAGTAAAAAGGCTTAAACTTTCGCCGGTTGACCCCAAAAAGGTAGTACAGCAAAACACCGGCAAATGGAAAGATCAATACCGTGAACACCCAACTTATGGATTTAGTAGGTCTGTTACCATGTAATAAAATGCTGGCAATGGCCCAAAGACATGTTAGCGCGTATATTATTATTAAAATTGTGTTTAATCGCATGGAATAAAAAACAATGATTATTTATTGTTTTGCAATGTAAAGGTATTATAACAAAAAACGGATGCCCTATGAGCATCCGTTTTTTGTTAACTATTAGATGTAGTTAGTTATCATCGCTGTTCCCATCCAGTTCTTCCTTTACATCGTCAGCGGCATCTTCAATTTCATCTCCCACATCTTCAGCAGCGTCTTCGATTTCTTCTGCCGTGTTTTCAATTGCATCTTCAGCTTTTTCCTTGTCAGATTTGGTTTCTCTGCAGCTTAAGGTGGTAAAGATCAACCCTAGAACTATAATAAATGATATTAATGACTTTTTCATAATGTGTTTTTAAGTTATATTTTTTTTCTTCCTGTTATCAATGAAATAATAAATAGAACGATAAATAAAAAGAATAGAATTTTTGCAATACTAGCAGCTCCAGCCGCGATGCCGCCAAATCCAAATATTCCGGCAATAATGGCAAGTATTATAAATGTAATTGTCCAACGTAACATAGTATTTTGTTTATAAGGTTAATAATTTGTTTAATTAGCTTCTATTTGCTAACACTACAAAAGTCGATTAAAGCTATTCTTTTGGTTAACGATATCCATTCAGAGATTAACTCAATACCTAAATAATTAGTTTTCAGCGAGAAGCATTCTTTCTATTTCTCGGTGCATAGATTTTTTTAGAGATAACGTTAAGATGTTTTCCATATGAGCAAATCCGAACTAGCTAACCGAACTAGTTTTGTGATAGACCTTAAAAAAATGTGAAAGCCACATTAGTAATTATAAAACAATTCATAATGAATTATCTGAATATAAACGACAAGAATTTACTGCTTGTAAATAAGGATTTAAACCAACTATTGGCAGATTATAGTGTTTACTACCAAAAATTAAGAAGTTTCCATTGGAACGTATTGGGAAAAAGCTTCTTCGACCTTCATGAAAAGTTTGAGGAACTGTACAATGATGCCAGAATTAAAATTGATGAAATCGCAGAACGTATTCTAACATTGCGTTTTCATCCTATAAGTAAAATGAGCGAGTACTTAAAATTGGCCAATGTGGATGAGGTATCTGCCATGATTACAGACGGGGAAATGGTTTTGGAAATACTAAAGGACCATAAAAAGCTATTGTTGCAAATGAAAAGTGTTATAAGTACAGCAGAAAAAGTTGGGGACGAAGGAACTGTAGATATGATGGGTTCTTACATTGCCCAATTGGAAAAATCGAGCTGGATGTTAGATGCATGGTCGAAAAATACAAAAGACCAATTAAAGTCTGTAGAAATGGAAAAAGTGTCCTAAGAAAAGGATATGGAGTTCAAAAGAATTATTAATTAAAAACATAAAAATGAAAAATTTAAAAACAATAGTTACATCACTCTTACTCTTGGGAGTTTTTACAAGTCAGGCCCAAACAAAAGAGAATCTTGATGGAAAGCTAAGTAAAGTGACAAAGAAAACGTTCACATTTGATAAGAATGGAGCAAAGATAGGGTATGATGTAACCATACAGGAAAGACGAGAGTACCTAATGAAATTTGATGAAGCTGACAAAGGAAAAATAGACCAGAATAGAAAAGATGCACCGGCCATGGTCACAAAACTAATAACCGTTAAAAGTGATATAGACAGCACTTACAATAGATTTATAGTCTTGAGCTATAGAAAAGAGCCTCATGATTCATTTGAATTAGTATCTACTGGTAAGGGATTTGCAGTAAATGTTGACAACAATACCATGGAATATATAATGGGAGAAGGCATCTACTATGCTCCGACACAAGATGGCGATTTTTTCTTTGTTGAAGAATTTGATATGATTCAATAATTATATCATTTTTTGATTGTTTGGTTGAGCCCCTCTTATGAGGGGTTTTTGCGTTAATACAAGTATTGAAAAATGTTTTTAATAAAAACTTACATAGATGTTCCCTAAGACTTTTCAATGCGTTTAACGGTTACATATATTGCTTGTGATACTAAATGTCCATATTAGTATTGTGCTTTAAAAAGAGTAATGATGAAGACACAAATAATAAGGAGACAATTTCTAAAACAACGACTCAATAATGTAGAAGAACTCAATCGAAAACTTTATGAAGTTTTTTTAGATACAGACCATGAAAACACCTTTGCTTTTTATGGAAGTTATAACTTGAAAATTGCTGATAAAATAGGTGTCCTAAGAAAAGTGAAGAGCAAAGGGATGATTCGGATCATGCAAATACAAGGACTTGTATATCAGATTTTATCCATGCACATACTTGGGCACGACAAAGTGTTGAAACATAAGAAACCTCCAACCACTTTACTAAGACGAGAATTAAAAATAGTACGCGAGATTGCTAACAAAATTGTCAAAGACGTATCAAAAAATTACTCTTTGGAACAGTTGTCCAGAGATTCGGGGCTTTCGCAAGCTAAGTTACAAGAGGGTTTTAAATTACTGTATACAAAGACCGTTACAGAATATATAAGGCATGCTCGTTTGGAGCATGCTAGAGATTATATAAATACCACAGAAATGAGTATTTCTGAAATTGTTTACACCATTGGTTTCAGTAGTAGAAGTTATTTTTCAAAAATATTTAAGGATAAATACGATATTAGTCCAAGTGAATTCAAAGAAAACGTTGTAGCAAGGATATCGGCATAAAAAAATCCGCTTAAAGCGGATTTTTTTTACACAGAATAGATTTTATATAACTTATAAAATCTAATTGTTTACCCCTATTATAAAGTTATGGGGCCTTTCAAATTTTATGTGGCACGTTTAAAACAGTTCTTAGAACCGTGCTTTTAAAAAAAAGGTGCTTTCTCTATTGCTGATTATATTTTCCAATACATCAGAGTTGGGTGTACCGATCATTGGTTTATACCCCAACTCTATTCTTAAATTGCCTTCTGACTTATAGCCCATACCAAAATTCGTACGCATCAATTCTCTTTGTGGAAAGCCAGCGTTATTCGTATTAATATCGTATTGTATTTCACTTCCCGTAATCAGATAGAGCTCTTTGTTTAAAAAGTATTTGATCGCAAAACCGGCACTCAACTGCTCTTGGTCTCCAAACTTGGTGTAAAAACGTTCTACACGCACCGCCATATCCTTGGTCATTGGAATATCTACAAGACCATGAGCAAATTGTTCCGCATTGACACCTATTGGAAAGTCCATATTGTATTGTAAAATCTGGTTGTTATAATTTCTATCTGGGGCCGTAGGTTTTTCAACGCCCTCCTTCTGTGCAAGCATAGTAGTGCACATCAAAATACCTAAACCAGAAAGTAGCAACTGTTTCATACCAGTTAAAGCAAATAAGCCCTGCTATAAACCTAGAAAAAGAAGTAACCAATAGAAAGTTGGGCTACACCATTTCTAATTTTAGCATCAAGACCGTCTCTATCATTAATATCGGATAATCCTACGATATACCGAACATTAAAATTGAGTCCATTCTCAAATTTATAACCTAAACCTAGATTTAATCCTAAATCAACACTACCAAAAAAATCTTTAACATCTGTATTATCTTCTTCTTCGGCTTAAAGTAACAGGCCAATTTGTGGGCCAGCTTCAAGGCTCAACCCTTTTGCCACGTAATATTTTCCAAGTAACGGTACACTTAAATAATCTAGATCTACACGGTCGTCATTTAAAGTATAACCTTGTCCGGAGTACAGTACTTCTGGTTGAAGTGAAAATTTATCAGAAATAGGCACCTCTGCCACAGCACCAAAATGATACCTCGTAAGAGGACCCGTGTCTCCGGCAATATCTCCTGAAATATCCGAAAAGTCAAAACCTCTCTCGACCCCTAATCCCAATTCTTGAGAATTAACATTTGTCAGTCCAACAACTAGAATAAAAATTAGTAAAAAAAAACGCTTCATGATTTCAAATTTTTAACGATTCATTATTAGAGAAATATGTTCCACATACATTGACTTACCGCGGAAACTATATTAATAGGATACTTGGCAATTGAATATTTTCTTTTTTGGCTTCCATGCTGCTTTACACTGTTAGTCAAGTTTTTTCTTGTAACGATTCCTGCCCATATTAAAGACACCTACTTTTAAACCAAAACCGGCGGTAAAACCGTTCAACCTTTTAATTGGGCTCGTAGCTAAATTTAATTTACCGCTAAACCTATACTTTATACCAGCTTCTAGTTGCAAGTATCTTGATACATTGAAGAGGGTGCTTACACCCGGTTCAATGACCAAAACAGGATCTAAATCCTCAAATTCCCTATCCTTAAAATCTTCGTCAAAGTCTGGACCTGATAATATTCTATTCGTAAAAACACCAACTCCAACATGCAAGGGAAAGGAAAGACTGACTCTTTTCTCACTAAACATAATGGGTTCTAAATGAATACCAAGGGTTCCTCCCCCTACTACATTATCAATATCTGTATCTGGTATCAAAGGTTGATCAGACTCAAAACCGGTTATTGACAGACCTATCTCAAATCGTTGATTGGCAACATAGGCAATCTTAAAACTTGCCCCATAGACCGGTTCACCCCTAAGTTCTCCATAGTGACCATGAAGTCCTACATAAACACCATGAACATTGTTTTTTCTATCATTGAATGTTATGTATTCATCCTCACTGTCATCTTGCGCATGGACCGAAATACAACAAATTAAAGCTAGGAGAGATAACCTGATAGGCTGAATATTCATTTAGTTGAGTTTTGTCATAACATTTCTATTTGACTATTTTTTGAGATTGTTAAATATTAATATTTAACAGTAAAATTAAATTCAAATAGTACGTTCGTATTTGTCAAAAAATCAATTCTTTTAAAAAGACTTTCTTTGTAAAGAAAGACAACTCAAAAAGTAAAGGGTTGCACCATTCAATAAAAAAACGAAGTACGTTTCAAGGGGCACTTTATCTTAAATACCTAAATGAGTAAGTTCCGTGTTGCCATTCTTCTGTTGAACAGATAAATACGCGGTTAACCGCTAAAAAATGAATAGGTAGATTAAAGTTTTAGATTGATCAAAAAATGGAATGTTTTACTAATCTATTTGCCGGACTTTTAGATTAATGTTGCTACTTCAAAAAGTAATCTTACTAATGGACTGTCTCAATGGTTGCATGGAATCAACTACATTGCTTAAAAGAAAACTTTACTCAAAAGAGGATAGTTTCAAAATCACCTTAGGTTAAATTCTTAACCTCTTTCCCACAAATACATACGCATCATTTACACATAAAATCACATATAAAAATACTCCTTTCACTACAGCTTTCGGCCGATTATGGCACAACAGAAAAACATAAGAAGAGTAGCTATAAACAAAGGCCAAACAATACGCATGAGTTTTTGATCACTCTTCCCATCATCTGCATATTTTGGCGTAAATCTTGTCCAGTCCACCGCATCTGCAGATTTCTCTTCAAATATTTTAGGATAAAAAAACAACCGTAGTTCTTCATGATAATTGGCTGTTGCATCCAAAAAATTAAGGTGCTGATCTAAACTGGTTCCTGCAAGTTCATTGAATACTAATTGCAAATGCATATTTGGCAAAAATGCGGACAGTTGTTTACTAACACTTTCACGTTCGCTAATCTTTTCCCGTAACGCCTTGGTATCTGTAACAGAATCGTCATCTCCCATCTGTTGCATGGCATAATACCATGTCCAGTTGAACCCTTCAATTGGATATCCAAACTTTTGGAACTGTGGATAATGATCATAGAACTTTTGCAAAGTTTCCGTTTTATCAGTATCCCATTTGGTATGATACCCATCCCGCTGACTTATCATCGCACTCAAAGCTTCGGGAACCGGATACTTGTTGGCCAAATACGCATTCATTCCCGCCGGCAATAGTATAAGCAATACCAACCAAATGGATAGTAGTAGCAACGCATTGAACCCTGAACTCTTTTTAAAGTTGATGACAAAAAAGCATAACGCGAACCAAAATGCAACATATAACAACGACAGGAAAATCATCATCATAAAATTCATATCCAAAGGAATGGACAACACCGATTTAGCAATAGTAAAAAGTATTCCCAAGACTACATATATAAGCAGTACCCTTATAGATAATTTCGTTAATAGGTACTTCTGTTTTGATGGAGTTTGTACCGATACCAATCGCCATGTGCCCGTCTCGGTTTCTTCGGATAACAAATTGAAGGTAAAAACAATGATCAACAGTGGAAATAGGTATAGTAACACGAACGATAAGTCCAGGTTTCCCGACTGAAGATTCATAGGGTTTACCAAATCTGTATCATATCGTTGTCCCTCCAGATTTTTGATAGTGATTCGCTGCAGATTTGTGTTTATATCACTTTGTCCTATGGAAAGCCCCGAAAGGTGGGTTGGACTGTTTATGAATGCGAACTTCACATAGTACATAAGAAGCCCTAAATCATCTTTGTGCAACGTCACATTTCTGTCGATGTGATTCTGTTGATAATTTTCAACTTGGTCGATTGCCGCCTTTTTTTGAGATACAAATTGATGCCCTATACCAATACTTATTGCGCCCAACACGAGTATAAGAACCAAGCTAGCTACAACAGCCCTTGACCTTAAAAATTGTAAAAGTAGAAGTTTGTACATAGCTATATTGCTTTTGCTTTTTTTGAAAGATATCCTAAGCCCAAAAAGGATAACAAAACCCAGCCCAATAAAGAAAAAATACCTAACGATGCCTCGTTCAAAGAACTTTGTAAAGGCTGCATCTGGTGTTGAAAATCGGGGAATTCCTCCCAATGTTCATGTTCCACTACATGTTTTTTCCCTTCGGAACCACTTACTTTTTTTGTGCTGATGTATTCCATCTGGAGTTCGTTCATTTCCTGTGCCAATTGATAGCGATAGACTTCGGCCTGCTCTTGAAAATCCACGTATCCCTTGAAATCGGTTCCTGTAAATGCCATAGATATCGTTTTAATGGCCACAAAAGGATTGAGTACGGCAGTAAAACGGCTAACGTTGTTCTGTTTTTCATAGATGTGCAATAAACTATCATGGTGTTTTTTGTAAAGATTTGCACTTGTCTTCTCTCCTTCCCGCATTACAAAACCTCCATAATTAAAAGGTAACTGGGTGATGGAATCAACGCCATGAACGGCCAAAACCGAATCCCTCAACCTATTGAAATAGGGGTCATCTGGGTTGTGGCTATCTCCTTTTTTAATGACATCCCGCTCAACGCCCGATTGAAAACTCAACTTAGAGGGTGTGGGATAGATAGCATTTCCAACTGCCTGTGAGGTTTTGGGAACCAACACCACCATCAACAACCAAATACCTAGTAACGTAAGCAGAGCATTTTTAGACGAGTGCGCCGTAGTGGACACCATTATGCTTATAAAGGATAGAATAAGTAAAAACAGTGCGTACCCCAACAATAGCAATAAAAAACGTTGCCACGAATTGGCTGAATCCGCCATGGTCTCCCCAAAAATCAAAAAAAACATAGTAACCAGAATAATAGGAACAAAGAATAAAAGTGCCAGTATAAATAGTCCCAAAGATTTGCCCAGCAGTATTTCCTTCCAATCTGCCCCTTGGGACAGTAGTATTTTCAAGGTTCCGTTCTCTCTCTCGGAGACCACAACTGAAAATCCCAAAAAAAATAAAATCAAGGGGAGCACAAGCTGTAAAAGCATTGCCATGCTCAATTCACCAAAGCGCAGAGTCCCGGTGGAAAACCCTGCATCTGAAAAGTTAACGCTGTTCTGCCTATGAGCTTCCAAAAAGATCGCATTTCCCGTAAAGCTTTCAATTCCGTAATCGAACATGCTCAAAGGCTGTTTCATACGGAAAGCAAACGTGCCAAAGTGTGCCATGCGATGTGGATGTTTATCTGGATTGCCCTCCCAACTCTGTCGTGCTTTTTGTTGGTGTTCCAGTCTAATGGCATTCTGTTTGGAGTAGTTATTTATACCACTGACCGCAGCGTAGGCGGTCAGCAGCAAAAATATGCCAAACATGATGTAGATTACTTTGGTCTTGAGGGCATTTTTGAGGAAATGCCCCATAAACAGACCGATGTTAGCTCTTTTCATAATCCTTAAAATTTATAGGAGGTTGTCAGCAACACATTTCGTGGTGCTCCAGGAAAAAGTCGTGATGCAAACAATGCACCTCCCCAATATGTTTCATCGAACAAGTTGTTCACCTTAAGCGCCAATTGTATATTTCCTCCTGAGGGGCGATAATAAACTGCGGCATCAAATACCGTATACGCCGGAAGCAGCACACGATCGCTGTACCATGAGAATCGATCTCCACGATATTCTGTTCCAAAACCAATTCCGACGTCTCTCAAGGTATTATCCCTAAAATCATATCTGGCCCAAAGGTTAGCACTATGCTCCGGTGTTCCACCCGCTCGTTCACCAATCAAAGTAGGATCATCATCCGCGATTATTTCAGCATCGATATAGGCATAGGAAGCATTTACCTGAAAATTTGGTAAGATGTAGCCCGATAGGTCCCACTCAAAACCTCTACTTCTTCGTGCGCCACCCTCAATCAACAAATCCTCATCGTTGGGATCGGGTTGCAAAAGGTTTTTTTGATTGATTTCATAAACGGCCATGTTCATTGCCAATCGTCCTCTAAAGAACTCTCCTTTTGCTCCAAACTCGATCAAATCACTTTCCAAGGGGTCAAATTCTGCTGGAGAACTTGCCCAGAAAAAGTTTTCTGTAGCCGGTGATAAAGTAACGGTATTTGATTGCGGTTGAAAGCCCTCAATATAGGTTCCATAGACATTTATATTGTCCGTTGCCTCGTACGTAATCCCTAGACGTGGTATAAAAGCTTCGTTTTTAAAACTTTCTTCATCGTTGGATTCATAATTGAACTTATCCTCATACCACTCGTAACGAAGGTTGACCAAGGCAGAAAGCTTCCATATCTTAAATTGGTTTTGAATGTAGACCCCACTGGAGGTAGTTAGGTTTGCCGGAATTGCGAATTCTGACATGGTATAGTCGTTGATAATCCTCATGTTGTTTTGAGGGTCGGTCAAATCAAAATGGGGAACATTAGGTCTCGGTGCCAGTACACCATCGATTTCAATAGTTTGAAAATCTGCGGCATCGGCCGGATCAAAATTACTTACGCTCCCGTCATTTCTTAAATACCTTCGCGCTCCATTTTGTCCACCACCCTTGGTACGCTCCCACCAACTTCCATCGTATCCTATAAGAGCTTTATTAGTGATTTTATCACTTTCAAAATCAAAATTTACAAAAGCATTGAAATTATCGGTGACCCAGAACTGCTTTCGTTCCACATAACGCATTTCAGCTAGGGTATTGATAGGATTTCCTTCGATATCCACAGCGGCGGCGTTCACAGTTCTGTGCTCGGCAAGGTCTTCTTCCCAAGTTTGTTTCATATACGAGACATTGAAGCCAATGTTATCTGTAATCTGCTTGGTGAAGTTGCCCATCACCAAAAACTCCTTTGACTTAAAAAAGTCGTTTGAAGCCCCTACGTTAAGGGAAGTCGGCGTACTGTTCAAATCAAATTCCCCATTGATGGCACCAAAAATGGGCTGCCCCCTATCGAGGTTGCCAACACCATTACTATATATCATTTCTACATTTAATGCTGTAGTATTATTAGGTATGTATGAAATAGACGGTGTAATCAAAAAAGCGTTGTTCTGTACCACATCCCGAAAAGACCTAGCTTCCTGTACTGCTGCATTAAAACGGTATAAAAGGGTTTTAGATTCATTCAATGGCCCTGTAAAATCTACTGTTGCCCTAAGCGTTCCAAAACTGCCCACGGTAGCACTTACCTCGTTTCGCTTTTCCCTTAAAGGTTTTTTGGTTACCATATTTATGGTCCCGCCTGGGTCAACACTGGAAAAAGTTACCGAAGAGGGTCCTTTGACAACTTCTACCCGTTCTATGTGAGAGGTTATGGGCTGTAGAAAATAATACTGACGTGTTCGCATTCCATTGATGACCTGTCCCTCTTCTGCTTGTGTGACACCCCGTATGTTGAAATGATTGTAAAATGCCGTGGAAGTAACACTACTGGCAGCTTTTACTGCATCTGCCAATTGAAACGCTTGACGGTCGTTCATCAATTCTTTGGTAATTGTTGATACCGCTTGTGGTAACTCCTTGTTTTTGATGGCCACCTTAGTCGAAGAAAAGGAATAATCGCTATTGTAGTCGGTCCTAGCACGACCTATGACCTCAACATTTTGTAAGCTCTCTGTAGTTTCTGTTAATACAACAGTTCCCAAATCAAGTACAGTAGAAGAACTTACATCGATGGATTTTTGGTGGGAAGCATATCCCAAAAAGCGTACTTCGAACTCGTAAACTCCTTCGGGTACATTTAGTTGAAATGCTCCGTTCCTATCTGTCAACACTCCGAACATGTTGTCTGTATTACCAATGGAAACCGTAGCACCAAAAATTGGACTTCCTTGCTCATCGGTAACCGAACCCGTTACCTCTTGAGCGTGGATATTCACAACAAAACTAAAAAGTAATAATATAAATAGGTTTTTTATGATTCTCATTTGTGTTCGTTTTATTTTCGGGGTAATCTGTTATCTGCACAATCAAAAAGTAACTCCGCACCTAAGGCGAAATCACTACTCTGATCATTTTGATTTAAGATTTTAGATTGTTTTTAAGTATAGATTTTGTAATTCGTTGGCATTTATATCCGTTGTTTCCGACTCGTACACCAAACGGCCTTCTTTCATAATACCAATCCTGGTACCGACATTAACAGCATTGAAAATATCATGTGTCGCCATAAAAATAGATTTTCCCATTTGGCTCAATTCCTTGCAAATCGCAGTAAACTCTACCGCAGCCTTAGGATCAAGGCCAGAGATCGGCTCATCCATAAATATGAAGCCTGCATTTTTGGATAGTGCAATGGCGATACCTACTTTCTGTCGCATTCCCTTAGAATAAGAGGCCAGCTTATTAAGGTGGGCGGTTTCCTGAAGCCCAGCTTTTAATAAGTAGGACGCCAATTCCTCCTTTGAATACCGAAACCCTGCAATTCGGCTAAAAAAGTCAAGATTTTCCATACCTGATAGGTTACCGTAAAGTTGTACTACTTCAGGTATATAGGCTATCATTTTTGAAGTGGCATTACTGTTTGGCTTTACTTCGACGCCATTAATTAAAGCCTTACCGCTTGTAGCTGTTAGTAAACCAAGAAATAAATTTATCGTGGTGGTTTTACCGGCACCATTTTGGCCCAGCAAACAGAAAATTTCACCTTGAGCAACAGAAAGATTCAAGTCGCTCAATGCTTCATGTCCACCATATCTTTTGGTAAGATTGATTGCTTCTAGCATATTATACTATGTAAATGTGATTGATTAAGCTATGGTACGCCATTGGATGATACAGCGTAAAATGAATTATTGGAAACCTTGTATGAAGGTCGCCATATTCAATTAAGTAAAAAGAAAGATATTTAGGCTACCGGCGGTCCTCGCAGGTAATATTGTTCTTGGGAAACAATATTGATGGTTCCCACTATACTTTGATGAAAATAGTAGGAAAAAGTAGCTAATTCGTAAACAAAGAGATCTTGAACATGTAGTTGCTGATCAAAATAAAAACTACAGATATGACAGTCTGAATTTTCCGCAGTAACTATATCTGTAAAATCGTTGTTAACGGTATTTACAGTATGTTCTGCATGCGTATGTGAGTGAAAAATCAAAACAACGGGTAATGACAAAACATACATTGCCAGAATACCCGCCACTATTTGGATTTTATTTTTCACGTTTACTAAAGTAATACATTTTTCATCTTATTCATATCTACTTTCTATTTCGTCTATGTATTTGCTGATTTCAATAAGTAGAGCGATTATAAAAAGTTTTTAACCTATACCACTTGTATAATTTAAAATGTGATACGAAAAAAAATAAATGACCAGAAATGCGAATCAATAAAGGTCATCAACGATAATAACTTTATTGAATTAAGAGATTGTCATATCACCCAACAGACTCAAAATCTTATTTTCAATAGTCTTGGAATCCCAATGCGCTTCAATATTTGGCATTGACATTACTTCTTGCATGATTTCCTCTTGCTTATCCCCTACTGCCAGGGCTTCTGCATAAGACCGTTCGGAAAAAGTAACACGACTATATACAGGAATCCACTTCTCAGGATGATTTTCAGCAAATCGTTTTTCAATTTTCTTTTGTAACAGGAATTTTGGGTCAGCGGTTTTATGGCTCATTTCCATAAAATTCCGATAACTGAGTTCAGCAATGGCATCCGCATTGGGTTTACGACTTTTTTGATATTCGCTAAAAATAGTTTCCCAGTCGTCTCCATGAGCTTCCATAAGTTTATCCAATTCATAAATATCCTCAAAACCTGCATTCATTCCTTGACCATAAAATGGCACGATAGCATGGGCAGAATCACCAACCAACGCAACCTTGTTCCAATAGGTCCATGGATAGCATTTCATCGTTACCATGGCACTGGTAGGGTTTTTAAAAAAATCCCTCGTCAGATTTTCTATTTCCTTGCTTACATTGGGGAAATAGGTCTTGAAAAACGCCTTGGCCTCTTTTTTATTGGTGATATTTTCAAAAGAAACTTCTCCTTCAAAAGGTAAAAACAGGGTACAGGTAAAACTTCCATCTAGATTTGGCATGGCAATGAGCATGAATTTTCCCCTTGGCCAAATATGAAAGGAGTTTTTATTCAATTTGTGCGTACCATCCTCGTTGGGTGGAATCGTCAATTCCTTATACCCTACGTCTATAAAATCCTGGGAATAATCAAACCTGCTACGACGTTGCATTTTATGTCTTACACGAGAGAAAGCGCCGTCACAACCAAATATAGTATCGTATTGGTATTCCTTCCACTCACTTTTCTCGGATTCTCCCGTAAATATCTTGGCTTCTGGTAAATCAACGTCCCAAACCTTTTCATTAAATCTAAAAAGAACCCCTGCCTCTTCTGCCAAGTCGATCATTTTTCTGTTTAGGATTCCACGGGAAATTGACCATATTGCCTCGCCTTCTTTGCCATATTTCTGAAAATAAACTGGTTTATCGTTTACGTGCATGGCTCGTTTATCCAAAGGAATCGCAATTTCTTTGATAGTTTCTTCCAGTCCTACTTTACGAAGGGATTTCCATCCTCGGTTGCTCATGGCCAAGTTAATGGAGCGGCCAGAGAATTCTATTGTCCGTATATCTGGCCTTCTATCAAAAACTGTAACCGAATGTCCTTTTTTCCTTAAATAAATAGCTAAAAGAGAGCCCACCAATCCAGAACCGATGATGGCAATATTTTTAGAGATCTGTATCATAAATGCCAATAGGCGAATTCGTATTAAACTTTAAAAATACGGAAAATTGAAATATCAAAAATCAATTGGAATAAAGACCGCTGCGCTTGAAGAGCAAGGAAACAAGACGTACTTATGTTGATTTTTGAATTTTGACATTTATTTAACGAACGGTCGTAGGCTTTTGGTGCAAAAGTTGACGTATATAGTCTAAATATTCCGCTTCGGCGCCACTATATGAAAAAAGTCCTTCACAAGATTTGCGAAGGACTTTTTCCCTTTTAAGTAAGGTAGTAAACAATTACCTACTCCAATATACCGTCTACGATACCGTATTTCACAGACTCTTCTGCACCCATCCAATAATCACGGTCAAAATCTTTCATCACCTTATCAAAATCCTGTCCACAATTATCTGCCAGTATTTTTGCTCCAAGCTCTTTGGTCTTTATAATTTCCTTGGCTTGAATCTCAATATTGGAAGCCTGCCCTTGGGCACCACCACTTGGCTGATGAATCATTACTCGCGCATGTGGCTGTATAAATCTTCTTCCTTTCTCACCAACGGACAATAAAATTGAACCCATTGAAGCAGCTAAACCTGAACAAACTGTAGAAACCGGACTTTTTATTTGCTTGATGGTATCATAAATAGCAAAACCAGAAGTAACATAACCGCCCGGGCTATTGATAATAAGTTGGATTTCCTTATTGTTCTGTAAATCTAAATACAGTAAACGATCAATAACATGTTTTGCGGAATCATCATCTACCATACCCCATAAAAACACCTTGCGCTCTTCCAATAATTTTTCTTGGACCAATTCTTGAACTTTTCCTTTTTTTGAACTCATTTTTTATTTCTTGAAAGTTTCAAAATTAATCAAATTCCAAAGAAGTTATTGCTTCAAACATACCTCATTCTCCAAATAAAGGTAATTATGACTTTATCTCTACCTTTTCCGATACAACATCTTTAATTGGGATGACAAATTTTCCTTTTTTTGTCACCAAGGTCAATGTATTGTTTTCAATGGCTTCTACTGTTCCCGAGTTTTCCCCTATTACCAACTTATCACCAACGGCATATGTTCTTCTTGTGTAGAAAGACCTAAGAATATCGGTAATGATATCCTTAGAGCCAAGTCCAAGTCCTATGGCAAAGGCCAACAAAAACGCACCAAGAATAAGGGTAATATTATTGGTGATAATTGTAGTATCGATTCCGGCTTGGTTCAATGCGGTTATGGAAATAAAGATTACGATGATGTAAAAAAGGAGATTACTTACGAGGTTAGACCCGCTAAACTCTAGTGAATCGAATAATTTCTTTACCGTGGTTTTGATGAAATTACCAATGTAAAGCCCGATCATCATCAATGCCAAAGCACTGAACAATCTGGGCAGGTAACGCAACAAATTGCCTATTTCCGTAGAAATAATTTCCCAGCTTAATATATCAGCTGCAACGATCAAGAATACCAAGAGCAATAACCATTTTACAAAACCAAGAATCACTTTAATGATATCGATTTTAAAATCTCCTTTACCAAAAAGGTTCATCTCATTTATCTTATCGCTCAATGTATTGATTTTGGCAAGCTTCAAAATCTTTCCTAGTACAAAAAGTATAATTTTAGTTACCAGCCATCCCACCAACAGTATAATGAGTGCGCCAATAATCTTGGGCAGTGCCAACGCAATATCTCTGCCCATTGCAGCGAGGGAATCAAAAGTCAAGTTCTTCCATTCATTAATTGTTTCCATGTGTATTGTTTTATCGTGTTGTTTTAATTGTCTTTTGTTGTTCTAAAAAGTTTGCGCAAAGCGGAACCAATATTAAAAGAGAAAAGCGAGGCTAAATCCATTAACAACTTAGCAGCAGCTATGTCGTTCATGACCTTTTTCTTCATTCCCGGGGGAACTTCCCGTAATGAAGCTTCTAATTCCCTAAATGGATTTCTTCTTTGCTTTGCCATCTATGGTAACGTGTTATAGGTTTCCACCAATCGTTCTTTTGCTCTTTTCAATCGCATTTTTACTGCGCTCTCGCCAAGCTCCATCAACTCGACCAACTCTTTTATCGATGCTCCATCCTGGTATTTCAACAATAAAATGGATTTTTCTTCTGCAGAGACCAATTCCAAAGCCTCTCTTAACTTGCTTGCCTTCATCTCATAGAGACTTTCCTCGGGCACCTCTTCTGCCAATTTATATTCAGAATCTTCTACGGGAGAAGATTTATCACTCATCTTTCGCTGTTTGTTTCGATTGACATAGTTCACACAAAAATTATAGGTAAACGAATACAACCAGGTCGAAAACTTAGACTTACCCTTAAAAAGCTTCAACTTAATGAACAGTTGCAGAAAGACATCTTGGGTCAAATCCTCGGCTTCATCTTGTGATCTTGCAAATCCATAGCATTTGTTATAAACCATTTTAGCATACCGGTCGTATAGTTTCCCGAACAACAACGGATTGTTATTGGCAACTATCAATTTAACCAGCTCCTCATCTGAAACATTCGCATACGGGTCGTCTGCCTGCGACGATTCCTTATCGAGGTTATTTATAAGAATAAGAAACAGCTTCTTTAAAAAGGTCACTTAAATACTGGGTTATGATTCGGTTAGTATTACTTTTTACGGAAATGTACTACAAGATAAATCAAAATGACATTATATTTGAAGCAAAACTCATTATGAAACGCATTCCAATTTTAACATTTCTATCTTTTCTGATGCTTTTGTCCTGCAAAACAGAACAAAAAAAGAAAGTGTCCAAAGAAAAACAGCAAAAAACTATTCTAGAAAAAATTGCCGCTGCACATGGGTATGGACATTGGAAAGCTGTAAAAGAATTTACCTTTACATTCAATGTGGATAGGGACAGCACCCATTTTGAAAGAACTTGGGTATGGCAACCAAAATCAAATACAGTTACTTCCATTACTTCAAAAGATACCTTGACTTACAATAGAAAATCCATGGATAGCACCGCCGTAAAGATCAATGGTGGTTTTATAAATGACAGGTATTGGATTTTGGCACCATTTAATCTGATGTGGGATGCGAACAATTTCACGTATGAACATATTGAAAATGAAAAGTCACCTATAGCTGGGGAATCCATGCAAAAATTGACCGTGGTCTATGGCAATGAAGGAGGTTACACACCCGGAGATGCGTACGACTTTTACTTTAAGGATGATTTTGTAGTTCGTGAGTGGGTTTTTAGAAAAGGAAACCAAGAAGAGCCTTCCATGGCAACCACTTGGGAAGATTATGTTGATATGGGTGGGTTAAAATTAGTGCGCGATCATAAAAAGGCCGATGGCAACTTTAGTATTAACCTTACTAATTTAGATGTTCAAAAAGAATAAAGGCTAGGCCTTATTTCTTTTCAATAGCATAGTTGTCATCAAAACAAGTAAAACACACCCCAGAAGTGCATAAAAACTGTGTTTTAAAGATGCGCTTTCTGCTAAAAACCCAAGGATTACAGGACCCAATAAAAAACCTGAATATCCGGTTCCTGCAATAAAGGAAACACCTTGGGCAGAATCTACACCCTTTACGTTCCCTCCAATTCTAAATAGTTCTGGAACTATTACGGAAAAACCAAGTCCGTTAAGGGCAAAACCTATGACTGCCAGAACTGTATGCTCTGAAAGCACCAATACGTATCCTAAAATTGCTATTAATGCGCCTAAAGCCACTATTCTCACAGAGCCAATCTTTGCGCTTATCCCGTCCCCTAAAAATCTACCCAAGGTCATTGCAGCCGAAAACGCTAAAAAGCCTGAACCTATTAGTACACTTGGTGCCAATGTGACCTCTTTAAGATAAAGCCCACTCCAGTCTACGATAGCTCCTTCACTGCCCATAGCTACAAATCCTATTATTCCCAATAAAAACAGAGGTTTGAACAGTTTTAGACTAAATGGCTCTTTATCTACGGGGGCAGCTACAACATTTTTGTAGTTTTTATAAAACAGTAGATTTATGATAAAAACAAGTACAACCGTAATACCCATATGCAATACCGGATTTCCGATAATCGGGATTAGAAAACTCCCAAGTCCTACGATTACACCTCCCAAACTAAAAAATCCGTGCGCGGCCGACATGAAATTCTGTTTATCTTCTTTCTCAATTTCGGTAACCAGTGTATTCATGGAAATATCCGTAAGTCCGTTAGAAGCACCAAAAAGAAATAAGGATATCATCAACAAGTAATAATTTGGGGCTAAAAGCGGAAAGAGGGCAAAGATGCTACTTAGAACCACACCCGCCCATGTAGCTTTTCCCACCCCAAGCTTGTTTATAATCTTAGAAGCCAATGGGAAGATAGTAAAGACCCCCAAAGAGAGGCAAAATATGGCAATCCCTAAATCTGCTTTATCAATATTCAATTTGTCCTTTACTGATGGAATATATATGGCCCAAGTACCAAACCAAATATTTAAGCTGGCAAATACCCATGCCGGAGCAAAGTATCTAGGATTGGAAAAAATAAGCTGAAGTGATTTCATTTAAACTGTTATCCACACAAAATAACTAAAGACTCCGCTATACTTTTTAGCATAAATCATTCTTTCCATAAGACATTTTATTCTTATCATACTGTTTTTTGAGTCCATTTAGATAGTTTTACTGCATGAAACCTATGTTAGAAGCCATCAATGTTGCTACAAATACGTCCTTAAAAATTGAGACGTACCGTGCAACCGATTATTGTGAGTCTACAGGTTGGCATATTCATCCAGAGTTTGAATTGGTCTATGTGAAAAATGGTTCTGGTATGCTCCATGTGGGTTCCCAAAAAGAACAGTATAGTGATGGGGTCATTATTTTTTTGGGCGGAAACATTCCACATGCAGATTTTGGGAACAAGGATCATGATAACAATATTGAAGTGGTAATTCAATTTAAAAAAGAGTCTTTAAACGATAGACTAAACATCTTCCCCGAGTTTAACGGAATTAAGCGATTAATTGAAGCATCTGGACAAATATTGATTTTTGATAGGGCAACTAAAGAAGCATTATCAAACAAATTTGAAAAATTTGAGGTACTGGACAGTCAAGGAAAGTTGATCAACTTACTTTCCATTTTGGATTATCTTTCCAAAAAGAGTACTCCAAAACAGTTGTTTGAAAATATCCCCTTGAGCAAATTCAAAAAAGATGAAATAAGAAGATTGGAACAGGCTTTTGAGTATGTGAACACCAATTATGACAAAAAAATATCGGTTGCTGAAATAGCCTCACAATTGGGATTTACCCCAAATTCTTTTTGTAGATTTTTTAGGAAGATGACACATCGAAAATTCATCAGTTTTGTAAACGAATTTAGGATTGAAAAGGCAATTGAACATTTTAATGTGAACAACACGAACATTGCCGAAGTAATGTATAAATCTGGGTTTAATGACCCGTCTTACTTTACAAGACAATTTAAAAAATATAAAGGAACTACACCTTCTGACTATTTAAAAGTAAAATACGGTCTATAGCTTCAAAGTGATTCGCTATTCAAATGTATTTAAAAATAAAAAGAGGATGTTTAAAAAGTAATTTCTCTCCACACGTTGGATTGAGCAAGTAAAAACTAATTGATACTTATTAATTAAGCAGCTATTTCGACAGGCTCAATATGACATGGTAGAAAGCTTTCTAAACACCCTCTTTATTTTATAACTAGACAATATGTCTTAGCATTAACCCCGATTTTTATTAGTTACATCTTGTTATAAAATTCCATCGGGTAAAATCCCTCTCGTACAAACCTCCAAAATAGGTAACCCTATCCCCAACGAAGTATTGCGTTGATGGCGACCATTCCGCCACACCATCACAAGGACCTGCCGGATTGGTACCCGTAGCGGGATACAATGCATTTGTACCTTGAACGTCCAAAGCAGAAATACTCGCCTGTCTTGGTGGCAATAGATTTCCGTTCAAATCGGTAATGGTCGGTTGTCCGTTCCTACTAAACGTAAAACTACCGTACATCATGGTTGAATTGATATCAAACTGACCTGTTAAAAAGATAGCGGAATTGCTTTTGAAGAACTGGTCTTGTGCATCGGGCACAATATTATTAAAATTAATAATGACGAAATCATCCCGATCCGAACGATTTTGCTCATGGATGTAGCCCAGCGTATGACCAAGTTCGTGAATAATCACCACAGCCGTGGCCCTTGTTCCCAAACGGATAAAACCTCTTGAGCCATTCATACCCAGTGTAGCCACACCAGAATTACTATTTGACCCCGAAGAGGAAATAGTTATATAATTGGACTGATTCGTACGCTCTTTAAAAGTAACATTGGTTTTACTGGTCCACTCATCAAAAGACGCTTGAAGCTCCGAACGAACGGAAGAACTCAATCCATTGATAACGTAATAGACAACACCATCCGTCCATTTTTGAACACCTCCGCCCAATGCTAGACTGGTTGTTCCGGCATCTGGTGTTGGATTTTCGTCAAAGGCTTCCGCAGAATCCGATAATTGGTCTTCAAACAATCTTAAGTCGCTTCCAGCAAGACTGTAGGTTCCGTCTTCTTCGAGCTTTACTTTTACTTCACTTCCCAAAAAGTATTTAGTGATAAAATCCGTATCCTGTTCCGTGGTGGATACTTCTTCATTTGGGGTCTTAGCATTTTGGTCTTCGTCTGCATCATTCTTTTCGCAAGAAGTAATGGACAATACCATAATTACGGCTAAAGTCAGCATAGCATCTAAGCCGACTTTAAGCCTTCTTTTTTCATTTTTAAATTTCATGTTCATATAAGTTTTTGGGGTTAAAACTTAAATATGTACGTAAGAAAGACAAGAATAGTAAGTGGCTACGTCGTTTTTTCGATGAACGGCGAATAAATATTTATGGATTTTGGCGTTACAGACTTGTTAAAAGTTTGACTCAAAACGCTAATTTATCTTATTATCCATTCTGATTCAAAAGAATACCCTTTTTTAAAAGCTGACCAAAATTATACATATCCTCAAACGAGCAATAAAAAGGTGCCGGAGCCAATCGGATTACATTAGGCTCTCTCCAATCAGTAATTACACCATTTTTCATCAAATAATCAAATAACGATTTTCCTTCTCCATGTAAAAAAACAGAGAGTTGGCAACCGCGTTCCTTTGGCGTAATGATTTCAAAAGAGCTATCTACTTCTTTGTCAATTTCATGCAAAACGAATTCAAGATAACTCACAATCTTGCGTTGCTTTTCAATCAAGGTGTCCATGCCCACTTCATCAAATAGTTCCAAAGATGCAAGATATGGTGCAATAGAAAGTATTGGAGGATTGCTCAATTGCCAGGCATCGGCCGTTTCTATAGGGTCAAACTCGGGCTGCATTAAAAAACGGGTCTCTTTTTTTGTGCCCCACCAGCCTTCAAAACGGGGAATATCCTTTTTATCCAAATGTCTTTCATGCACAAAAATGCCCGAAGCATTACCAGGTCCGCTGTTCATATACTTGTAACTGCACCAAGCAGCAAAATCCGCATCCCAATCGTGTAATTTTAATGACACGTTACCAACGGCATGTGCCAAATCCCAACCCACAAAAGCACCTACAGACTTTCCCGCGCTTGTTATGGCTTTCATGTCCAATACCTGACCGTTATAATAATTGACTCCTCCTAAAAGTACCAAAGCCAGCTCCTCTCCTATCTCCTCAATTTTTTCAATAATATCTTCTGTTCTCCACGCATGCTCTCCCTCTCTTTTTTTGACTTCAACAATAGCATCGCTAGGGTCAAAACCATGAAATTTTACCTGACTTTGCAACATATACTGATCGGACGGAAATGCTTTTTCCTCACAAATAATTTTATACCGTTTCTGATCTGGCCTGTAAAAAGAAATCATCAATAAATGAAGATTTACCGTCAGCGTGTTCATGACAGAAATCTCTTTGGCATTTGCCCCTACAACTTTGCCCAGACCCTCTGCCAAAAGCTCATGATATTCCCACCAAGGCTTTTCTGCATAAAAATGTCCTTCTACGGCCAACTCCCGCCAATCTTTCATCACCTCATCAACAAACTTCTGGGTCCGTTTTGGTTGCAGCCCCAGCGAATTGCCTGTAAAATAGATGACATCTTTTCTGTTGACTTGTGGATAATGAAATTCTTGTCTGTATTTGGATAATTTGTCCTCAGCGTCTAGTTGCTTCGCAAATTTCAGCGAATTTTGAAAAATCATAGCTTTTTTTACTTCAAAGTATTATTTGTAAAGCTAATCGTTATCCATGCATTATTCCAAACGCATTTCTATTATATGTCCTTTAAAACCTACTTTTTCATAAGCACGTATGGCTGGAACGTTATCACTGTAGACCGTTAAACGTATTTCTTTTAAGCCCCTCGCCAACGACCAATGCTTCAGTTCATCTACTATTTTTGAATTAATACCCATTCCTCTATAATCTGTGTGGGTATACATAAACCCTAAATATGCATATTGCTCATGTGCCAGGTAGTGCCTGGCCTTCTTTGGAATGGCATATCCTGACGCAATTATCTCTCCATCTAACTCAGCAACGACAACACTGGCATCATCATCCAATATCATTTGTTTTATATCGTAGTAACTAATAGGGTCTTCTCCCAAAGTGCTATCAAAAGGTCGCTCTGCCTTTATGAGCTCTTGTTCAAAATCCAGGAGGATAGGCAAATCCGCTAAGGTTGCATCTCTAAGTATTGGTTCGGGTGAATCCATAAGCATATGTAATTGAAAAAACGAAAATACCAATGTAGTTCTTTTCTATATTTTTACGAAAATTTACGTATGCACTTTCTATCTTCCTTATTGGAAAATTATATCGCTGAAAATTCTGAAGCTGAACCAGAAATTTTGACAGAACTCACCCGGGAAACGCATTTAAAAGTAATACAGCCTAGAATGATCACGGGGCATTTTCAAGGAAGGGTACTGAGTTTGCTTTCAAAGATCATAGCTCCTAACAATATTCTTGAAATTGGGACCTATACAGGATACTCCGCACTTTGCTTGGCGGAAGGGCTTCAAAATGATGGGAAATTGCACACTATCGAAATCAATGAAGAACTTTATAAGCTACAGCGCACCTATTTTGATAAAAGCGAGCGTGGAGTTCAAATTAAACAACATATTGGGGATGCGCTGGATATTATTCCAAAGCTTGATATCTATTTTGATTTAGTATTTATTGATGCACAGAAAGTCAATTACGATGCCTATTTTGAAGCGGCTATCCAAAAAACAAAATCTGGCAGTGTTATCCTTACCGATAATGTGCTGTGGTCGGGAAAAGTGGTCGAACCTGTTTTGAAATCCGATAAAGCTACAGCCGCTTTGGTTGCTTACAACCAAAAACTAAAAAACGATTCTAGGGTAGAAACTGTTATCCTTCCTGTGAGAGACGGGTTGACTTTGAGCAGGGTGCTATAAAGCGATTATATAGTCTATAAAACAATACTGCCGATAAAATACCAACTAAAGCACCTACTAAAATATCCAAGGGATAATGTACGCCAACAAAAATTCGGCTCGTTGCAAATAGAATGGGCCAGATAAAGAATAAAAATGCCCATTTCAACTTTGTTCGTACGAAAAGAAAGAACAGAACGGTTATGGAAAAAGAGCTAGCGGCATGACCGGAGAAAAAACTGAAGTCCATAGGGGTTTTTAGAATGCGTATAAGCGTATTGATTTCCTCAGTATTGTTAGGTCTCAACCTTGCGACTGTAACCTTTGTCAAATTTGTTATCAAAATGATGAAAACTACAAGGCACAATGCAGTAGCCAATTTATAAAATGCTTCCAACGTGGAAAATTTAATAAAAAGAAGCACTATGAAAAATAAAAAGAGTGGTATCCATGTACTGATATTTGTGACCGTAGACCAAAAAACATCGTAATTCTCAACACCAAGGTTATTGAGATAGATGAAAGTATCACGATCCCATTCAAGAATTCTTTTCAGCATACATTATTTGGTGCTTCTCTTTACTGACCCGGTCACTTCGTCAACATTTTTTTTGACCTCTTCCAACTCTTTTCTAATGTCTTTGGTAAAATCGGTATCGATACCTTGTTTATCTGCGCTTTTTTGGATTTCACGCTTTATATCATCCGTAGCATCCCGTAATTGTCGCATTCCTTTACCCAGTCCTTTGGCGATACCCGGAATTTTATCCGCACCAAATACCATAACCACTATAAAGAGGATAAAAAAAATCTCTGCGCCGCTTATAAATAGAAAATGCATAGGACAAATATAATGAGAAGTTGTTTGCAAATAAAAAAAGCCCTGTGAAATCACAGGGCTTCTACTAATTTAGTATTGCTTTCTATTCTCCTTTGATATTTTGCTTAAACTTATCAAAGTCCGATTTTTCTTCTTTTATAGGCCAAGAATTATTGGCTGTATCAATATCGGCAGTCTCCAGTTTAGGATCTATAACAATTCCCACCAACTCCTTTTGGGATGAAAATACTCTACTTACTTCAGCGTCGTTCATCCTCCATATTTCAGCGGGATAAGTAATATTTTCTTTGGTTCCATCCGCATAAGTATATTCAACGATCAAAGGCATAGGCATACCTCCTGGCTTATCGAAGGTTACCTCATAAAAATATTTTGGCTCTTTAACCTGAGCTCTTTCCGCTTCGGTCATATTATCCATCATAAACTCTTTTAAGCTTTTAGAAGTTTCCGTTGGGGCTTTTCCCTTAAGTTCTGGAACAAAGTCTTCACTATCTTCTTCTGCCAAATAAACCAAAGGTGGCATATCAGCTTCCGTTAAATTTCTATCTGCCATATACTTTTCCATTTCTTTTGTAGGCTTATTGGAAACATAGTATTTTTTGACACCCTTAACACCTATATCCACATAATTTGTAGTGTAGAACCATCCTCTCCAAAACCAATCAAGGTCTACTGCAGAAGCATCTTCCATGGTACGGAAGAAATCTTCCGGTGTAGGGTGCTTAAACATCCAACGTTGCGCATACGTTTTGAACGCATGATCAAACAACTCTTTGCCCATAACAGTCTCCCTAAGAATATTCAATCCCGTTGCAGGTTTACCGTAGGCATTAGGACCTAAGCTGTATACGTTCTCTGGGTTCGACATTATTGGTGACATATAGTCTTGGTCTCCGCTCATGTAGGGAACAATCTTTGCGGGCGCTCCCCTTCGAGAAGGATAAGCACTGTTCGGTGCTATTACATCTGGATATTTTTCACCAAATTCCTGCTCGGTCAAATACTGCATAAAGGTATCCAGACCTTCATCCATCCATCCCCACTGACGCTCGTCTGAGTTTACGATCATTGGGAAGAAGTTATGACCTACTTCATGGATGATTACACTTATCATTCCATATTTGGTTCTATCGGAATAGGTACCATCCTCATTTGGACGTCCATAGTTCCAGCATATCATAGGATATTCCATCCCTTGGTTTTTTGCATGAACTGAGATGGCCTTATGGTATGGATAGTCAAAAGTGAATTTTGAGTACGTCTCTAATGTTTGAACGACGGCCTTGGTAGATTGTTCTTCCCAAAGTGGATTACCTTCCTTTGGATACATAGAAACGGCCATAACATCCTTACCGCCAATTTTAACGGCCTGCATGTCCCATATAAATTTTCTGGATGTTGCAAAACCATAGTCACGTACATTGGTAGCTTTAAATTTCCAAGTTTTTTTCTTTTCTGAAAAACCTTTTTCAGCAGCTTCTGCTTCTGCTTGTGTTACAATAAGGACAGGCTTGTCATATGATTTTGAAGCTTGCTTGTAACGCTTCATCATATCTTTGGAAAAAACCTCGTCCCTGTTCTGCAATACACCTGTCGCATCTAAAATATGATCAGCTGGGACGGTAATATTCACATCGTAGTCACCAAAAGGAAGTGCAAATTCTCCACTCCCCCAGAATTGGTGGTTTTGCCAGCCTTCAACATCACTGTACACGGCCATCCTAGGAAAGAACTGGGCAATCACGTAGGCACGGTTGCCATCTTTGGCAAAGTACTCATATCCAGAACGGGCCCTATCTACGGTATGGTCTGGAATATTATACCACCATTTGATGGAAAATGACATTTTCTCTCCACTCTTAAGAGGTTGAGCTATATTCAAACGCATCATGGTTTGATTAATGGTATAGGAAAGTGGTTTGCCATTGGCATCTTTTACAAAATCAATGTTAAACCCTCCATCAAAAGGTTCGGTTACAAAAGTCTTCGCAAAATTACCTGTGGTGTAGGCGAAATTTACACCATCGCCATTTCGTAAAGGGGATTTTGAATCCTTGGCACGTACATTCTGGTCCAATTGTACCCAAAGAAATTCCAAATCGTCAGGCGAATTGTTATAATAGGTAATGGTTTCTTCACCATAAATTTTGGCATTTTTATCATCTAGTTCAATGTCCATGACATAATCTGCCTGTTGCTGGTAGTAATCAGGTCCTGGTGCACCAGAAGCAGAGCGATAGGTGTTTGGAGTCGAAAATTCCTCGTACAACTGTTTAAACCTACTTTGGTTATAATGACCTGGCTTCCTGTCATCTTTCTCATTTCCTTCTTCTTGTGCTATGGCCGTAGCTCCAAATAGAAATAAGAGGGAAGCAAAACAATACGTAATCTTGTTCATTTTCTTTTTGATTTTAAAACAGCGGAAAATAACTTTTTTTAACCAATATTTAAGAATAGCTTAGAAGTTTAACATTCCTTTATTATTCTCCCTGATCAACACAAAACTTTTCTTTTGATCTTTCCATTTTAAATGGACTATGTTTTTTTGTTCCTCGAACATATCGGTTAAAATCTCATTTTGTACAGAAATCGATTTTAAGGTAGAAAGATCAATATCTGCCAGTTCCAAATAACAAATGATGACATCGTTGTCATATTTTTTACCCAAAAAAGAATAGGCAGCGACTTCACCATTCAATGCTACGGTAAATTTTGCCCTAAAATATTTTTCTATGTATTCGTCTGCGATCTTTGCTTCATTTTGGGTGGCAAGTTTTGGGTTTATGCCATAACGTTCTTCCAAAACAGTCTCCAAATCATCTATAAAAATTCTACTGGTAATCTGAAAGGAGGCATCTTTTTCAGAATAATTGATATTGGTTATGCTTACATAAAATTTATGCGAAGTGAAGCTTAGAAGCGGTATTACAATTACTAAAATTGCAATAAAAATCTTTTTCATTCTTTTATTTTTCTGGTCAAATGTAAACAAACGCTATGCCAACCTATTTTGGAATGTATGATAAAAATATCAGTCCAAGTCGTTGTTTTCCCGATACGCCCTGCTTTTTAGAATCAGATAGTCCAATATTCTCAAACGGTCTTTGGAATCGACAGCTTTTTGAAATTGTTCGTCCACTTCACAGAAATACATAAAATCATCTATGCTCCCTACAGGGATTTTTAAGGTGCTTATAAAAAGAGAATCTATATAAAAATCCTGAACCCGTTGGGTCCGTGCATAGGTCTCGTCTACTTTGACCCTGTTCTTGAGCATTTTGGTTCGTCCTGTAATGGCATTGATTATAGGGTCCAAAGGAGGGCTAAGTATCATAGCGACATTAAACTTTCCAAAAGTTGCCTGTTGTAACTTACGTTCGCTTTGGGTCGGTATTTTGCTATGGGCATTGGGCAGTCCCAAAGCTTCTGCACTAACATCTTTTTCAAGTTGTAAGCCACCTATATCTTTCCCTAAATCTCCTGATAGATCAAAAGGCTTTACAACGACCTCCTTCAGTTCGTTCACAAATTCTTCCAAAGGAACGGTCACAAAATTTGTATTTAAAATGTCCTCGGTAACAGGCAGTACTTTTCTCCTAAACTGCACAGCAGAAAAAACCAAGGTATCGTTACGTTGTACTGCGATGGAAAAGTTGCCATCCATATCGGTGATTACCGCATTCTTGGTGGTTATGTTCTGGACCACTACCCCAACAACATCTTTACCTTTACTGTATACTTTTCCCTTTAATTGTTTTACATCACTTTTTTGAGCATTGGTCGAAAACATAGCTGCAACCAACAACAAGAAAAAGAGCTTATTCCTCATTCAATTCCGCTAAAAAAGTTTTGCTATGGGTAACCAGAAAATCGATTAACTGGAATTCATTTTCCTTTCGCAGTAATGACTGTGAAGGAACTTTATCGTCGCAATAGATTAAAAACGCATCTATTTTATCTTGAGGCAATTTTAAGTCCACTACGAAAAACTCGTCATCATACACTTGTCGCAATACTTCACTAACCTTTAGGGGTTCTCTATCGCTTCCATCCTCTTTCTTGGCCATAAACATCGCCTTAAAAAGATTCACAAAATTAAGTCCGTCCCGCATACCCCGTGTGGTCTGGGATTCCGCTATATTTTCCACCTCTGTTCCCCTATCGATCTCATAATCAAATCGCTTAAAATCCTCATTTTTCACCTCCAGAAACCGCTTTTGATTTTCGGGAGAAACAACAACCTCGTCCAATTTTGTCACCTTTTCAGAGACCTCTACGACCAGTCTGTTATTATTTAGAATTTCGGGAGTTATGGTGATGACTTCCAATTGAAAGTTTACCGCAGTAAAAACAAGTTGATCACCCTCTTTGACCAGAATAGCGAACTCTCCATCATCGTTGGTGATGGTGGCGGTTTCCGAAGTAGAATTGATAACATTTTCATTGGGAACATTACCTCCCTTGTACAGCACCTTACCGCGTAAAACCTGTCTATTGTCTTGCGCAACAATAATGCTTGTAAAAGTTAAAAAAAGTACAACCAGAAACGTATTTTTCATGTGAGCGCTTTTTTAGCCAGAGTTAAAGAAAACCTTTGAACGGCATAAAAAAAATAAACTTGTTTTAAACTTTTGTTAATTCTCTTAAATCAACCAAAGAACAAGGAAGTCCGTTTACCATAAAACTAAGGCATTTTGACGGTAATAATTAGAATACTGGAGCAATAAGGTTAGTTTTGGTTTTACGTTTTGAAAATCCTCCAAATGTCAAACACTGTGAAAACTTACGTTGCTTCCTTACTGTTTTGCCTTCTCATGGCGGTTAATCTTCAAGGACAGATCAAAATCGGTGAAAACCCCCAAACGTTGGACCCTGCTTCGGTCTTGGAATTGGAAAGTACCTCTAGAGTACTTGTGATAACGCGGTTGACCGACACACAGATGAACAACATTACGCCCTTGCGTGGAGCGCTGGTATACAATACGGACGAGGAATGTATCCATTATTATGATGGGATACAATGGGTGAATATCTGCGAAGCGTTGGACAATTCCTTCACCACAACTACCGAAGCAATCTTTAATACCGCTTCCATGGACAATACAGTTGTGGTAACTCAAGTTGATGACAACTATAATTTTGAGGTAAACCTAATCACTGGGGATAACATAATAGATAATACGATTTTCGGTAATGATCTTGCATTTAGCACGATTACGGACCAACAGTTACAAGATGGCGCGGTTACTTTAAGTAAGCTAGCAGACGGAAATGTAACCTCTTCTGGACAGCTTTTACGATGGGATGGACTTACATGGAATCTCATTGAACAATCTAGTCTGATTGTAACAGAAGTAGACGGCGATATAACTAACGAACTACAGGATTTGAGCATTACAGGGAACATCCTGAGCCTGAGCGACGACCCAACCGCAGTACCCATTGACTTGAGCACATACGTCAACAA
>NZ_JAHCMU010000014.1 GCF_018449435.1 Flagellimonas sp. 389
AGCGGCAAGGGCTTTGTGCGCATTCCTTATCTGGGCAATATAAAACTGGCGGTACATTACGACAATATCCTTTTGAACACCGACCGCCAACTGTTACAGGGCACGGTGGTTACCGAGTACGACCCCACGATGCGAAATATTTTGGACACAAAGGATGTGGTGGAGACGGTTGGGGAAATAGCAAATTCAATTAAGGAATTGTTGGAAAGTTTCACAGGTACCCCAGAGCAAATCCAACAATTGCAAGAGGAAAACCAGGAGCAAGGAAACTATGTAGAAGAACTCCTTGCGGACGAATCCATCCCACAAAATGTGAGGAACGAACTTGAAGCAAATTACAATGCTTATAACGCCTCCAGTCAAAACCTGATAACAGAAGCCACACAGGGTGGACCCAACCCAGATGGTTACGATACCGCAAATCAAATACAGGCATATAACGCTCTTGAGAACAGTATTAAAAAAGCAGAAAGTTATAAATCCGGAACAAACGCTGAGGATGAGTTTGGATTGGAAGTAAGTTTTTCTGACAATGATCTTTTAGAACTGGGGGTTACCGTCCCAACCCAAAAGATATTTTTGTCCCCTGCCGGTATTCCAGTAGTTTTACCTGATGGCGCCACTCCTGCCTTTTATAAGGTGCGGACCAACGTTATAACCGCATACGGTGCCCTTGCAAGTTTCACCATGAACGATGGTAGTGAATCAACAACCTATTATGGACACAAAAAGGGAACACAGTTCACGGGTTATAAAATAGCAAAAGACTCTACGGCGTATGAATTTGGAACACTTCCGGTCGGGCAATCCATCAGGGCACGAATTATTGATAAAGGTCTTGTACCTACTTGTAGCCATCTATTTTATGAAGGTGACTATTACACGAACAATATAAACAGTACGGGTACAGGTACTTTGGCGACCAGTTTCAATTTTACAGGTAATCTAGATTTGCTGACCATTGACGAACAGGGCTATTCCGATTGCCTGCCAACAATTGATTATGAGCGTTTCACGGATTATGTGGTGGGCATCTACAACTATTTTGGGCAGGGTGGATTTACCCGGAAAACAATGGCCAACGATGGAACGACCGCCTATCTGCACAGTGTGCTGGACGATGAGGGGATATTGCGCCACTACCAGTACAACACGGGCAACGGACTTTGGCAACAGGTGAAAGTCCCCACCTACGATGTGGATACCGCTGGGTCACTCAACTATCTGTTTGGGCAGGTGTTTAGTTCCGCTGCAGGCCATCTGGTGTTGGACATGGCCGGTATGGCCCCCATAGCAGGGGAGGTCTTTGACGCCCTCAACGGGGCATGTTACACCATAGAGGGTGATACGGAAAATGCTACAATCTCATTTGCCTCGACCATCCCCTTGGTTTTTGCCTCGACAGTAAAAAATGTTGGGAAATTGGCTAAATTAGCTGACGGTACTACTGTTGTGGTGAAGTTTTCCGAAGGGACTACACAGCAGTTGGTGAACGTTCTTAAGAGATTGAATTTGGATGCCGCACAGCTTAAAAAGCTGGGCGATGACCTAGTGGATAAAGAGTTTGTAGAGGCGATTGCTGAGAATCCCGAGTTGGTGGATAGTTGGAAACACTTAGATGGAATTGGTGCAGGAGATGCGTTAAGAAGAAACCCAGAAGCACTTGGAAAAGTCAAAAACTACCTTGATAATCAAATTGATATTGTTAAACAAGACGATCAAATCAAAGCTCTAACTAAAAACGGAGATGAGATTGGAGATCTATTGGATAACGGACTGGTAAAAGGTAAATATTCTAAAAGACCGTTTGACCCATCTGAAGTTGGAGGTGATATTTTAAGGCTTAGCTACAAAAATGCAGTTGTTTCCAAAAGTGGCATAGCAGACATAAAAATACATCTTAGTAGACTTGATCCAGATGATTGGAATCCTGCAATGATTAAAAGGCTTGAAGATATTGAAGCTGGTAAGATACAGGCTACGGATTTTGATAAGCGTTTCTATACTCACGAACTTAGGGAACTGGAAAGGGCTCGTTCTTTAGGTTTAGGTGATACCCATAAAATATCTTATGATGAATGGAATAATCTTCATAGTGCGACTTTAGAAGATTATCAGTTGTTTGAAAAGATAGATTTTGAAGGTGAGTCAGTATTTTCTTTATATCACCCTTCTGTCCAAAATTAACTCTGCGATATTGAAGTAAGAAGCTGAATCCCTTTTATTGTAAGAGTATATCCTATCTGTTCAGGAGGAGACTGTATTAGCTGATTCTCTTCAAGTTCAGTAAGTTTTTGCCCCAGTAGTCCATTTAGGATGAAATCTTCGTGATGCTTTAGAAGTGTTCTATCTATGGTTGGTATACCAACGGGTTTACCATTATTGCGAGTATGTATGATGCTTAAAATTTCCTTATCAATAGCTTCCATAGTTCAAGCGTAAGCATTTTTAGCCTTCATATCTCTAAGAGCCATATCAATCAGATTTAGGATAAAGGCTTTGTTTTCTTCATTGAGTTTAGAGATGTCCTCTAATCTTCTGATGGCATCTTTGTCAATAATTAGGGAAGTTTTACCAAGTAGGTAATCAACAGAAATTTCCAGTGCGTCAGCAATTTTAGTAGCAATCTCAACAGAGGGCATCATATCCCCACGTTCGTAACGTCCAACGATCGGCCCGGACGTGCCGATCATCTTTGCCAGTTCCTCACGAGAAAGCCCTTTTTCCTTCCGGGCCTGCATTATCCTATCGCCAAATTTTTCACTCATACGTGCCTAAAAAGCTGTTTAGTGTACTGATTTTTCAAAAATAGAGCAATAAAACGTAACAAGCAATTAGGAAAGGTGTTGCTTAAATGGAACGTATGATTTACTTTTGTTACTGAAACGTGACAAAAATAAATTTTACAAAAAATCAAGGCATGGTGGATAGGGCGGCTAAAGTATACCACTCACAGCGGATAAAAGTGAGCAGGGTAAACGAAGTGCTTAAAATCGATTCATTCGTGGATTAAAATTAGCGATTATTTCTCAATTTTTTTCTCATTGATTCTCCTTTGATATCTATCCTGTGGGCGGTGTGCACCAGACGGTCGAGTATTGCGTCGGCAATGGTCTTTTCCCCGATTATCGGTGCCATGCCTCGATGGGCAGTTGTGAAGCTATTATTGTAGAGCGCTTGCCGTACCTGTCCTCTATTATTTCCATGAACGAGTGCCTGTTGATGTTGTCCAATGGTTTGAGGCCGAAGTCGTCCAGTATGAGCAGGTCCTGCTTTTCAAGCTTGCCTATCTGTTTTAGATATGACCCGTCCGCTTTCGATGTCTTGAGCATGGTGAACAGCTTTGCGGTGTTGAAGTACATGACCCTACGGCCCATCGAGCATGCCTGATGGCCTATGGCGGATGCCATATAGCTTTTGCCCACACCGGTACTTCCGGTAATGAGGACGTTTTCCTTCTTACGGATGAACTCGCAGGATGCAAAACGCTGTACCTGGTTTTTGTCGATGTTCCTCTCGGGGGCGTAGTCGATCGCCTCCATCACTGCACCATACCTGAACCTTGCGGCCTTGGTCAGGCGTTCGATCTTGCGGTTGTGCCTATCGTCCCATTCGGACTGCATAAGGTAGGCCACTAGTTCGTCGTTGGTGTAATCGACGCTCCCGGAGGAGAGGCTGGTGTTGAAGGCCCTTACCATTCCGTAGAACCTTAGTTGTTTCATCTGTTCAAGTGTCTTTGTGTTCATGATCATTGATTTTATGGTTTTATTTATAATAATCCTCGCCCCTGATGTTGTCGTGGTCGGGAACTTCGATGTGCTCCCCCGGGTCTTCCTCGATGTCGTCCCATCCGTTCCTTAGGATACGCTCCACCATATTGTAATTATATGCCCCATAGTCCAGTGCCCGCTTGCAAGCGTTTTCCAACCTCCGGTCGCCGACCTTTTTGGCCAGATGGAGTATCCCAAGGCATGACTTGTAGGATTGCTCGGGGTGCTGCTTCTTGTCCAATATCCCGATGATGTACGTTTTGCAGTGCGGGCCGATCTGTACCGCCCAGGCGATGAACTTCCCGCTGCTCCATTCGCTGACGAACCTATGGTGGGATGGCATGTGCTCCGCCACGGTGGTGTACCCGTACCTTTGCCTTTGTCTTTCATGGGCGGCCAGGCGCTCGTTCCTGTGGTATACCTCGACGAAGCTGTCGGTATAGACGATCCTGACCTGTTTGCCTATGTGCCGGTAGGGCACACTGTAATAGTGCTTGTCCTTGCCAAGGTAGATGTGGCTGTTCTTGTGGACGGTTCCCTTGGCGTACGATCTTATCTCGTACCGTTTTACCGGCAACGGGGCCAGTTCTCGGCGTTCCACTTCCTCGAACATCGAACGGCGGGAGTATTCCCTTCCCCTGAAGGATACACCGTTGTGTACTCTCAGCAGCTCCAGTATGGCATCGTTGATGTCGGCCTTGCTGTGGAAGGTGCTGTTGCGCAAGGGCGCGAACACCCTGGTGTAGATGATCCGGACGGCATTCTCGACGATGGCCTTGTCCCTGGGCCTGTACGCCCTTGTGGGGAGCACCGCCGTTTCGTAGTGCTCGGCGAAATCGGCAAAGGTCTCGTTCACCTTGGGCTCGTAGCGGCTGCTCTTGGTAACGCCCGACCTGCGGAGTTCCCTGTCAAACTGGGGGAAGTACCCCTCGAGGGTCTTCAACTTCTCGCTCTTGGGCTTTCCGTCGCTCTTGAAGAGCCGGTGGATCTCCTCCAGGGTCATTGCCGACACCTCATAGGGGGTCAGCCTGTACCGCTTGAAGAAGTCGATGTACTTGGTGACGGTATTACGGGAGATGCCCAACTGGGAACTGATCCGCCGTTTGCTCGTGCCCTCTCCATATAACTTGAAAATCTGTTTTGCCTTGCGCATATCTATCTGTTTGTTCGCCATGTTCCTTTTTTTACAAAGGAACCGATGGAAACCCACAAATAGAACCGATTTTTAATGGTTCACTTTCATCCGCCGCAGGTGGTTCACTTTGACCCGCTGCGCTATGCTCACTTTAACCCGCCCGAGGTGGTATACTATGCCCGTTTTTTGCAGCATGGCAAAAAAGGACAACAGGAGTTTGAAAATACACAGCTACCAAAGGGACAATAAGCAAGTTCCAGAACTACGGTTGATCGGAGTATGGATGGAGCAATTAGGTTTTAACATCGGTGAGCGTGTCCAGATCACCACTAGAGACAGGCTGTTAATCATTGAGCTATTGGAAGAAGAAGCCAAAGAGGAAGTGAATTACAAAGCTGCCCTGCAAGAAGTAAAACAAACTTTGAAAAAGCTATCCAAATGACCATTGCCGAGATCAAAGAAAAGCTTACCATCCTTCAAGTCCTAGACCACTACGGTATCAAGGTCAATAAAAACAAGATGGTCAATTGTCCGTTCCATGACGACAAGAACCCAAGCATGCAAGTCTATCCAGAGACAAATACGGTTCATTGTTTTAGTGGCAACTGCGAGCAAACAGGGAAAGCCATAGACCAGATAGATTTTATCATGCATCATGAGAAATGCACCAAGCATGAAGCAATTACAAAGGCTAAGAAGTTGATCGGTGTAGAAATAATAGAAAAGGTCAACCAAAAATATGAAACCAAAGCCAACCTATCAGAAACCTTCATCAAGCTGCAGGAAGGCTTAAAAAGAAGTAAATCCGCTCAAAACTATCTGCAGGAAAGAAATCTCCCTACTGCAGCAATCGGCTTCAATACCAAGAACACCTTTAACAAGATGGTGCAATGCGTCATCTTTCCTCTGAAAGATACAAAAGGAAAAATCGTAAGCTTTTACGGCAGACACATTACCAGAGATGCTCACTATTATTTAACCAATCGAACAGGGCTTTATCCAAAACATCCAAGTCCAGAAGTAAAGCAGCTTGTTTTAACTGAAAGTGTGATAGATGCAGCAACAGTCAAGCAATACACAAACTATGAAGTATTGGCACTTTATGGCACAAATGGCTTAACTCCTGAACACATCGAGGCAATCCAATCATGTGCAGCGTTAGAAGAAATCATCTTCTTTTTAGATGGAGACGAAGCGGGCAATACAGCAGTAGCGAAATACACCAGAAAACTATCCAAGTTATTGCCAAACCTAACCATTAGTAAAGTAGAAACCCCACAAGGAGAAGATCCGAACAGCTTGACGATAAGCCACGAACCAGAAATACTCAACCACTTAATCAGTGAAAGAAAGGTTCTTTCTTCTTCAAATGAAGTCGAGAGCCTCGACACGCAATCAATCCCAACACCTGAAAAACCGCAGTTCTCACCAAAGGAAGTAGCTAAACAGCAGCATACTAATACCACCAAAGGAAAATTAGATACATCCAACAGCGAATACTTAGTCTTTGAAAAGCAGCCTTTATTAATCAGTGTACTTGGTGGAATAGGTCTGCATCCAATAGACAAAATGCGTGTCACATTAAAAATCGAACGTACAGATAGCAATAGCCCATTACATCAAATCAGACATAGTTTAGATCTGTATTATGATGACCAAGTAGAGAAGCTGAACCGAAAAGCAGCGGAGCGGTTAGAGTTAGGGTCACGAGAAGTACAGCTGACCACAGCAGAATTAATCCAGAGCCTAGAAGATTACCGAAACCATCTACTCGAACAAAACAAGCCCAAGAAACCAGCAGCACGAATCATTCCACCAGAACGGGAAAAAGTAGCGATAAGCTTGATGAAACGTAAAGGCTATTTAACAAAAGAGCTCCCTGAGCTCCTGGAAAAGACAGGCGTAGTAGGTGAAAGAAAAAACAGTATTATCCTTTGGAATACCTATGCGACCAGAAAACAACATGATCCTTTACATGTGATCTGCTTGGGAGCATCAGGCACAGGAAAGACCTTTTTACAAGAAAGAATCACCGATCTGGTTCCCGAAGAAGATAAAGTAAGCGGTACGGCCATCAGTGAAAATGCCCTGTATTATGCGCAGGATCTGAACCTTAGAAACAAACTTTTTATTATCGAGGATCTGGACGGAGCAAGTAACATCCTGTATGCCCTCAGAGAACTGCAGACCAAGAAAAGTATTAGCAAGATGGTGACCCAAAAAGACAGTAAAGGGAACATGAAAACCGAGATCGTAACCGTACATGGCCCGATCTGTTTAACAGCTACCACCACCAAAGAAAGGTTGTATGAAGATAATGCGAATAGATGTTTACTCATTTATCTGGATGGCTCAAAACAACAACAGGAAGCTATTATGGACGATCAACGCAAACGGTCAGCAGGAAAACTCAACAAAAAAGAGCGGTCAACAACCAGAGAATTACTCAGAGATATGCAAGCTCTTTACGAGCCAATTACCATTAGAAACCCCTACGCAGAGCAGCTTAAAATCCCCGAAACCGTCTTTAAGCCATTAAGGACAAACAGCCATTACTTAGCTTTTATTGAAGGCATTACCTTTTGTATGCAGTTCCAGCGAAAAAAGCACCAAGACCCTGAAACCAATGAATGGTACATCAATACAGAGATAGAAGATATTGAACTGGCCAATGAGCTGATGAAAGAAGTGCTGCTGTCCAAAAGTGACGAACTGACCAAAGCATGCAGGGGCTTCTACGAAGGCTTAAAAGCTGATCTGCAACGAGAACAGAAAACATCCTTTTACCGAAATGAAGTGAGGGAATGGAAACGGATCAATCCCAATAACCTACGCTATTACCTCAAACAACTGGTACAGTACGGCTACCTGAATATCATCGGCAGGCACAAACACAACGGGCATGAATACGAGATCAGCAAACTATCCGAATATCAGGACTTGAACGGCACATTAAGCAGTGTACTGGACAAAGCATTGGAAGATATAAAAAGACTCCGTGAGCCTGATAGCTGATAATAAGGTGATAGCAGGGTGATAACTGGCTCAATTATCATCTTAACCCGCTGAAAAACAATGAGTAGACTAAGGTTGATAATTAAACTCCAAAAATGCAAGGCAGGGCAATCCAAAAAGAAACACACTTTACAGACTTACAAAACAGCTTTAAGCTGTGGTTAGAACGATTAGGCTATGCCAAATACACCATTAAGCACCACAGTAAATCAATGGCTTTATTTTTTCAACTGACCAGAGAAAAGGGCATCAACAAACTGGAAGACATCACAGGAGAAACCATACTGCAGTTCCAAGCGGAATTGGAAAAACAACCCATAGCAGCCCAGACCTTCCAATCTCGATTAGGGAGTCTAAGACTCTTTGATCAATATCTGGAGAGCTACGGACACCAACCGATTATCACTGTCAAACTAAAAGTGATCCCACACTTTGAAACGCCTAAAACCATACTCACACAGCAAGAAATCAAGCAACTCTATGAGGTAACGGATAACAGCAAGTTAGGCTACAAGGACAGGGCGATACTAGCCATTTACTACGGATGTGGGCTGAGAGCCAGTGAAGGATTAAATCTTCAAGTGAAAGACCTGGACTTTAGAAATGGCTTACTGCAGGTAGGGAAGACGAAAACCAGAACGCCCAGATATGTTCCTATGAGTGCTGCAGTAATGGAAGACCTGAAAGATTACCTCTATGGGGCAAGACCGCAAATCCTGAAAGTGAAAAGTGATGTGGTTTTAGTCCATAGTAAGGGGCGGTACAAAGAAGCGGCAGGCTTTAACGATAGACTAAAAAAATTAACGGAACTGGCAGGAATAGAAAAGAAAATAAGCCTTCATAGTCTACGGCATAGTATAGCTACCCATTTATTGGAAAATGGAATGCCACTGGAACAGATACGGCAGTTCTTGGGACACGGAAGCATGGAGGTTACCCAACGTTACACGCATATCCTTTATGAAAACAGGTAACACAAATCCAAATGCCTGCGGTGGCTCACCGCTGAAAACCAGTGAGCTAGAAGATTATAAAAACTACTTGCACCAGATCGGTCTGAGTTCCGGACACAATGGAAGGAACCAAGTTACTATGAGCAACCATGTAAACACCTATGCCGAATGGCTAAAACACAGAGGTCTGGACATCCAAACAGCCACATACAAAGACCTGATGGATCATGTAGGCTACTTGCAAAAACAAGGAAAAGGCATCCACCGAGTGAACCACGCTTTAAGAAGTATCAGTCACCATTACGAGTTTAAAGGGTGGGAAAACATTGCCCAAACTACTAGAATGCGAGGTGTGCCGAGAACCCAGCCCCAAGGACTGTTGAGCGAAGAAGACCTGCAGGAACTTTACGAAAGCTATTTTCCAGAACCCCACAAGAACAACTATCACTACACTGATAAACTGATCTTGGGACTGCTCATTTACCAAGCATTGGACATGAGCGAGTTTATGAAAATAGAGCTGCAGGATGTACAACTGGAAAAAGGCACGATCTACATCAGATCGGGCAGACAGAAAAAGGAAAGGTACATCCCATTAAAGGCCAATCAGGTATTGAGTTTGGATAGATACATCCGAGAGGCCAGTCCCAAATCGGCCGATCGAACAAGTGACAGGCTGTTCTCGCCACAAGCGGACAATTACAATCTGTTGCACTGGCAGTTCAAGCAACTATCCAAAAAAGTAAAGGCCCATGGCAAGGAAGAAATGGATATCCACATCCATAAGCTGGGCCAGTTGCGCCAGAGCAGGATAGCGATCTGGGTGCGGGAAGAGGGATTGAGAAAGGCCCAGTACCTAGCGGGCTTTAGGAACGTATCCAGTGCGGAGCGTTACCAAAGAGCGGACCTGTCGGACCTGAAGAAGCAGGTGGACCGCTACCATCCCCTAAGATGACAGGCCCCCATCGAAGATAAAAGTGCGCTTGCCCTCTTCAGACCTCCCGAGCACGGGCCAGTCCCAAATCCTTACAAAAACTAATACTATGAAATGCGGGCAAGAGGCCGTACCGACCTAAAGACCGCGCGCCGGCAGCGTTGGACGAAGGGGTATTTTACATAATTTGCATTATGGCTACGGCCCGAAAAGATGAAGGGAACACCTAAATGCCCCATCCGTACCATAATGCAAATTATGTAACATACGGGGGAAGGGAGCGGGGGCGGTACAGGGGCTTTTTACGGGAGTAAAAATCTGGACCGCCCCCGCGAGGGCCTTCGGGTCATTTTTTTCAATTGAAATAAAAAGGTGAAACCCATATCTTGCGGTATGCTGAAAAAATGGTTCTATCCGATATTTTTTGCCTTCCTGTTCTTAGGGCTAGGACAGAATTTTGCCCTTGAAAAAGAGGTAAGAGGGGCTGACTTGGTAGACTCGTGGAAGATTGTTGGCGATATATCTCCTTCAGATGCCACAGAAGTAGCGACACTTCAAAAGCTATTTGATGATATAGCATTAGAACCATCTTTTGAAACTTGGATTAAAAACAATCCTCAACACTTTGATGCTTGGAAAAATTGGGAAGCAACTTATCGATCATTGGGAGATCCAGTGAAAGATATTTTAGGTTCAGGAAGGTTGTCTCATACTGATGAATGGAATAAGTTAATTAAGGAGATTGAAGATGCTGGAGGAGAAGTGAAATTTAGTCCAGGAAGAATAGCATATTCTCCAGGTGTTACCAAAGGCTCTCCAGGACAATTAATTATTGATCAAGATGCTTCTATTACTGCATTACGACATGAACACCGTCATTTTATTGATGATCAAGCAGCAGGATATTTAGGGTTTGAAGGTGTCTACGACATTAACTTCAGGGTTACTACAGAGTACAATGCTTATAAATTAGAAGTTCAAGAAATGCTAAATCTTGGAGAAAGTGCAGCAACTAATCAATTAAAGCAGAATTTTATAGACGAAGTAACTTCGATTATAAATCACCTTAATTTACCTATTACACCTGAACTTCAAAGTTTAGTTGATGATTTGATGGGACTTTAAAAGATTATCTTATGATGGTAGAACCGAATTTGAGTAAGGAAGAATTGAGTGATGAAGAATTAATTCAAGAATTTAATTCTCCCAAAAAGTATAGCAAAGCACGACTTTATGCGATAATGGCAAAACGAGCAAATGATAACTCTATATTGAAAGAGTATTTGTTCGCAGTGATAAAGAATGAGGAAAGGAGGAAGGAGTTCGTTTTTGGAGCAATTATGCATTCATGGTTGCCTGCACTGCATATTCTGCAGAATAGCAATCTCGAAATCAAAAACGAACTGAAATCTGTTTTAGCAAAGGTTTGGAATCAGGAGGAAAAGAGATTGTTTGTGGATTACATCAAGAAAGAACCAGAATATTATGCCCTATTAAATGATATTTTGACATTGAAAGCCTAATTGTTTAGAATGGGCTTTTTACCTCCCCCTCTGACGTGAGGTCCTGCTCATGAATAGTAGTTAAAAGTTCTTTGACATAATTTAAGTGGTACTACAGCGGAAATAGCTTGGTGCGCATTCCCTATCTGGGCAATATAAAACTGGCAGTATACTTTGACAACATTCTTCTGAACACCGACCGCCAACTGTTACAGGGCACGGTGATTACCGAGTACGACCCCACTATGCGAAATATTTTGGACACAAAGGATGTGGCTGAGACGGTTGGGGAACTGTTTGATGCCGTTGGAGATTTATTGGAAGAACTTTTCTCCCAAAAAGAAGAATTGTTGAACCAACTAGCAGAAGCAGAAAGCTTTGAAGAACAACAAAATTTTATCTCCCAGATCAATGATTTAGAGGTTACCATAGACCAACAAATAGACCAAATACCAAATAGGGAAAGTCTACCGCAGGAGTTACAGGATGAATTAGAGGAGCTAAAACAGGAAGGCAGCATAGTAACGAATAATACCTTGACCCCACAAGAAATAGCGGATATTTCCACCGCGGATGCCGAACGAAGAGAGCGAATTAAGGAGATCAAGTCGATTGCGGAAAATTATTTGTCAAGTGACACATTTGATTTTGAAATAGCACAGTCTTTAGAGGGAATTTATACTGAGGAAAAGCTCTCCTCAAGTGTTGTCCCAAATACAACGGGACAAAGCGTATTCGACTACGAAGGGATATTCAGTTCACAGTTTGAAACTTTTTTGTCAAACCTTTCGGTTGGAGGGAAATATAAGATCAAGATCTACACCTACGACTCGCAATCGGAAATTTTAGCGGCGATACATTCCATAGTACCGAAGAGCGATGAGGTCATCATTCTGATGCAAAAGAGAACGGACAAGGTTTTGGTGAAGCTGATCTTGGGAGCGGAGGTGAACAGCGATCTATTAAGCAAGAGCATCACCAAGGAAGAACTGGTAGGCATAATACAGGAATCCTCAATCTCCTCGTTGAGAACATCGGTACTCTTTAAAGAGATAAAACGCAACATGACAGGATACGCCTTGGTCACGGAAGCTGAGGCCTACGATGGTAATGTTGCAGCACTGATTGCCATAAAACTATTGGATTGGGGCGTACAGGGCATAGAAAATTTTGAGTTACCCAGTAGGTATTACGACTCATCTGCAAGTGGGTATTCTCCCTTATTGGGTGGAGATGCAGTACAAAATGCCTTTGTGTGTGGTCTATATAACGGATTGATACAGGAAGCAAAAGCATTACCAGAGTTGGCATCGCTCCTTATCAAAATATCCGCTTCCGAAGAAAACCAAGCCAAGCTGCAAGAGGAAATAGACCTAATACTGGAAAAGGGCATTCTCCAAACCATGGTACAAGGCTTGGTCAACAATTATGACCTAAATACCAATGGTACTGAAATGGTGGCCTACCAGTTTGGAAAAGATGTGGTGGCCCTAGCCACGATGTTCGTTTCGTTTGGGGAGCTTACCAAAGCGGGAAAAGTGGCGAACCTCACCAAACTGGCCGACCCCTTGCAAAATGCCTTTGGAGTGTATAAACTGGCTGCACGGTCTGGTGCAAATACCACGAGAGTGGGCAGTGAAATGGTGCTACACATAGGGGATGACCTTGGAAACGTTGTGGCAAAGGTTGATGCCGAAGGGGTTTACAAGGAATTGAAATGGTTGGATGAGGGGACTGTTTTGGAAACCCTCGAAGAAACAAGATATATAGATAACTTTGGGGAAGAGGTCGTTGGTGATTTAACAGTTCTAAGAAAAGGTGATGAGGTTGGATTTGGTAAATCAGGCTCTTTTTTTACTGGGTTGGTTGATGAAGTTGATGGTTTTGTTATTATAAGAACCTCAAATGGAGTGGAAGTAGCAAGAGGTAATATTGACAATATTATGGGATTTGATGTGCTACAAATGACTATTAAAACGAAAGGAACAACTGTAACAGGAAGACAATCAGTAACTCAGACTATTAAATATATGAATGATGTCTGGGAGCAGCCTGTAGAGGGTTTCTTGGTAAATTGGAAAAAAGTCGATGGGTTGTCAGATAATATTGATGCATTCAACGAAAAATATATATTAGAGGGTCTTGGTGAAGATGTATCAAAAAGCAAAGCTTATTTTGATACATTTTCAGGAAAAATGGCTTTGGAAAACGGGTTTTATAAGATACAGTATATAAACGGTGTCAAAAATGAAAATGGAATTTTCACTTCAATTGAAGGTTTAGTAACATATTAATAATGGAAAAAGAAAAGTTAAAGAAAGCTGGATTTACCCATCGCTACAAACCTACGCTAAAGAAGATAGACCAACATTGCTTAGGATATAGTCTTCTCATTAAACCTGGCAATTCTATTTTGATAGACTTAATCTACCTAGAACATTTAAACGAATGGAAAATCGATTATATACGTTTCGAGGGAAAAGAAGCTTTGAGATTAATTAAAAACAATTTAAATAGCTATGACTTGAAATCTGTTGTTGAGTTTGTTGAAAAATTTCCAAATCAAACCTTCTAACCGAAAAATACTTGCTCAATTAGGGCCATTGTAGAAACCCTCTGAGAAACCAGATATATAGATAACTTTGGAGAAGAGGTCACGAGTGATTTAATCGTTCTAAGAAAAGGAGATGAGGTTGGTTTCAAGCTAACGACTGCTTCAGATGATATTTTGTGGTCTTCTATTGATGAATTATTTCCAGTTAATTTTTATGGTAATCCAAATGCAACATATTATGATGTAATTGTAACCTATCAATCAAATAGACCAAGGGCAGGGGTTGCCTTTAAGCGAGACAATATCTTGGAACTTCATTTGAATATTCCAGAACAATTACAAGGTCAGGGAGTCGGGACAGAGATTTTTAAGAAAGCCGTCGATGAATATTCGCCAATGAAGGTAAAAGGTTGGTGGAAAGAAAGTGATATCTACTCGGGGGGTGAATCAATCAACTTGACTATTTTTAAGCAAAAGCTTGATGAGGGATTGTCTCCAATAGAAGCTGCATTTGAAACTCCATCTGGGAAAATTTTTAAAAACAATGGTTTTGGTGGAATACCTGAAATCATTAGTAATACGCCAGAAGAGGTCATTATTCACTTTAATCCTTCGAACTAATGAAAATATTTTATATTCTAAACAACAAAAAGAAGATGATAACTGGTGGGAAAATAATTAGTCAAAGAGGGCTATTATTTGAATCATTGGTTAATGTGAAATTCTTTGATGCAAATTTTTCTTCAAAAAAACTGAATAAGATTTATTTAAATGAAATTACGATTGAAAATAAGATTGGCGAATTATTGATGGAAAGAAACTCAAAGCCACTGGATATTCCAGATTATAAAGGAAGGTTTAGAGATGAAGAAGTTTTTGAGTGGAAGCTATATAAAGGCGAAGAGTTAAAACTTTGTAACACAGGTTTTGATAGCAATATCATTTTTTTGATTGATCTTTATGATAGTGCCAAAAAGGATGAAAAACCGTATTATATTTTTTTGGCAAATAAGCAAGGAGAATTAAACGATACGAATTTAGAAGATATGGAAGTATAATTTTATTTGTGAAATGTTATTCTTCACATTCAGGCTAAGGGACTGTTTTTAAACACCAATGTCGCAGAAATTTTAGTCCATCATTTTGGAAAGGATGTGGTGGTCCTGGCCACGATGTTCGTATCCTTCGGGGAGCTAACCAAAGCAAGAAAGGTGGCTAATATCACCAAACTGGCCGACCACTTGCAAAATGCCTTTGGAGTGTATAAACTGGCTGCACGGTCTGGTGCAAATACCACGAAAGCGGGCAGTGAAATGGTGCTTCATATGGGAGACGATCTTGGAAACGTTGTTACAAAGGTTGATGCCGAAGGGGTTTACAGGGAATTGAAATGGTTGGATGAGGGAACTGTTTTGGAGATCCTTACAGAAACCAGATATATCGATAACTTTGGAAAGGAGGTCGTTGGTGATTTAACCGTTTTTAAGAACGGGGATGAGGTTGGGTTTGTTGATTTACTTAAAAAAGCAGATGGCGCATTCCAGCAAGCTAAAAACCAATCTAGGGTTTGGTCTGGCTATGATTGTAGTGAAATTGCCGAAGATATTTTTAACACTGTTGGTGAAGGCAAGATTTTAAGGATTGAAGGAGAAAATGGAAATTGGATAAAAGTAAAACAAGAAGGTGTTATCGATGATTTTCAATATCATGAAATCTATATTTACAAAGACAAGGTTTATGATGTAAGATTCGATGATACCCCCTGTTAGTTATGATAACTTTATGTAACATGTTCATGAAGTCAACTCAATTGATATAACAACAACCATAATACGTCAATGATGCCGAAACCTGAAAAAAAAATTTTATGATACACTAAAATTTTATAATGAACTTGGCTCACCTCAAATAAATTCTTTTGACCCATTGGACAAACTAAGCATATCTACTTTTAGTTTTCATTATAAAGACTTGGATTTAGGCGATAGCATATACTTTAACCTCATTAGACTGACGGAAAACTTTTCTGGTGATTTATCATGGATAATGCACGGTTACGGTAGTAAAAGAAATTATACAATTGAACCTTTAGAAACATATTGTTTAAAAAGAAAGTATGGAGTAGAATATTTCAATATTTTATCGAAAGATGAACATCTAAAAATCGTAGATTTATCCCGAAAGGATACAATAAAACTATGTGAATATGTCAAAAAGAGCTTTTCCAATAATTCTAAATAAGCACTCTTAAAGACAGGAACATTTTTAAAAAAGAAAGTAAGAAATTGTGTTCCCCACTGGCAACGACAAAGGTGAATGCAGATGAAGATGTATCAAAAAGGAAAGCTTTTTTTCAGGAAAAATGGCTTTGGAAAATAGTTTGTCAATGCCAACGTAACAGAAATAAGTACTGATTTGGTTATAGTTGAATTTACAAGATAATGGAAGAAAGAAATAAAACGGAACTTTTTGAGGTTTTACGAAGGTGCATTATATAAATCGTGTTAAAGATAGTAAAGGAGTTTATACTTCAATAGAAGGATTAATTACACATTAAATATGAGAAAAGAAGAGTTGACTAGTGTAGGTTTTTCTCATCGATATAAACCAGCATTAAAGGGAATAGATAAGAATTGTTTGGGTTATGGTTATCTTTTTAAAGCAGGTAATTCTATTTCAATAGATTTAATGTATATAGAGCATTTAGACGAATGGAAAGTGTCTTATGTGCGTTTTGAAGGTGAATCTGCTTTTAAGCTATTAAAGGAAAATCTAAAGGGATATGATTCAGAGTCTGTTGTGGAATTTGTTAAGAAGTTCCCTTCGCAAACTTTTTAAGCTAATTTTTCTCGTAGAGAATTATTCTGTGTGTCTTTAAGCATTAGATCGAGCATATATAAATCCTGTCTTTGTGGGCAGGATTTACTTTTTGTAGCGCTTCTAAAGCATCATTTTATCCTTTACTTACACTATTGGGGACAGCTAGCGCAGCAAACGAACATTGGCCGTTACGAGGAAGGAAAGATAACGGTCATCGTCGGGTCTTTGTTTTTCAGTGAAGGGACTTTGGGTAGGGTAAAACAAATTTTACAAAAACTGAACAGCTTCACTAAAAGCCAGTGGGATGAGTTTTTTGGGAAGGTAAATAAGCCATTTTAGGTTGAACTAAACATCCTATCCCTATTGAATTCTTGAAGCATCTTAATCCTTGTATAAATTTCACAAATCCTTCGGTACCCTAAAAAACTTTCTTGTGTCTTCTTTCGTTAAGGTCTTAAAATCATCCGATTTTTCCATTGTAGCAAAAGCATCCAAAAATACTTGGGGCAAATCCGTTAAACGACGTTCCTTTAAATCCATCCAGGCACCCATCATTTCGCAACGGGCAAAGTTTTTGCCATTTGCATCATAAAAATCGTGCTGGAATTCAAAGAACATCCCGTTTTCGCTCATCCCCTTAAAACCTAAGGAAACTTTAATTGGTTTTCCTGCAAATACTTCTTTAAAGTAGTACATGTGCTCAAAGAAGACTACCGGGCCTATATTATACTTGGCCATGGACTTTTGGTCGAACCCCAACTGCCCTAAATATGCCATTCGTGTATGGCTCATAAAATTGATATATGCCGAGTTGGCTAAATGGCGATTGGCATCCAAATCGCTCCATCTTATTTCAAATTCTTTAAAAAACATAGTTGATTATTTTGTTATGCATGCATAATAATTGTAAAATTACCATAGTTTTGAAAATCTTATCCAATCCAAGAGGGGAATTAATCTTATTTTTAAAGATACTTTAACACAAAGCACATGAGCCATAAAGCCGAATTCATCAAAGACCTTTCATTACCAGCCGTAGCAGCCCCAATGTTTCTTATCTCTGGCCCAAAATTGGTCATAGAATGTTGTAAAAATGGGATTGTTGGTACCTTTCCTGCATTGAACCAAAGAACAAGTGAAGGGTTTGAAGAATGGCTCATCCAAATCAAATCAGAGTTGCAACAATTTGAAAAGGAGACTGGAAAAAAACCGGCCCCTTTTGGTGTAAATCTCATTGTACACCCCACGAATCCTAGATTGGAAGCCGATGTTAAGCTCTGTGTAAAACATCAAGTGCCGTTGGTCATTACCTCCTTGGGAGCAGTTAGTCAAGTTGTGGATGCCATTCATAGCTATGGTGGCTTGGTGTTCCATGATGTCATTAAAAAAAGACATGCCGAAAAAGCAGCTGGGGCCGGTGTGGATGGATTGATTCTCGTAGCTGCTGGGGCAGGTGGACATGCGGGCAGCATAAACCCTATGAGTTTGGTAGCTGAAGTAAAGAAATTCTTTGATAAGACCATATTGCTTTCAGGATGCATCAGTACGGGCAGGGACATTGCCTCTGCCATGCAGATGGGTGCAGATTTGGCATATATGGGAACCCGGTTTATAAATTCTGAAGAGAGCAAAGCTCCAGAAGAATACAGAAAGATGATCATTGATGCAGGAGCAAGCGATGTAGTCTACACTGCGGCCATCTCTGGAGTACATGCCAACTTTTTGGCAGCAAGTTTACAGGCAGCAGGTATTAGTGAAGAAGACCTAAAGAAAAACCACAAAATAGACTTTGGAAAAGAATTGGACACAGAAGCCAAAGCCTGGAAGACCATTTGGTCCGCAGGACAGGGTGTAACCACTATTGAAAATACAATGCTGGTTGCTGAATTGGTGGATATTCTAAAATCCGAGTTTAAATCGGCAATAGAGGAGCAATCAAACTTGTTGGAAATATATCCAAAATAATCAATTGCTACGCTTCAACAGTTTCTACATCTTTTAAATCCGCTAAAAATTGATGGACTTGGCTCACGCACATGGAACCTTCTCCCACGGCGGAAGCGACCCGTTTTACCGAGCCTTTTCTAACATCGCCCACAGCAAAAAATCCAGGAATACTGGTTTCTAAGGATTGTGGCTCCCTTTCGGAATAAATTGCACACTTATGCAGTTGTTTCTGTTTTATTCCAGGTCCAGTGCAAATAAATCCTCTTTCATCGGTTACAACGAGACCTTGTAACCATTCCGTACAGGGTTTAGCTCCAATAAAAGTAAATAGATTGGTGATGTTCTTTTTTGTTTTTTCTCCTGTCTTACTTTCCAGAATTAACGACTCTAAGTGATGCTCTCCATGTAATTCGGTAACTTGTGTATGTAGGTGTACATATATATTTTCTGCAGCCTCTATGCGTTGTACCAGATAATCGCTCATTTTAGCACCTAAATCTCCACCACGCAGTACAACATGTACTTCTCTAGCATGATCCGCCAAAAAAAGTGCGGCTTGACCAGCCGAATTTCCACCTCCTACTACCCCAACCAATTCGTTGGTGCAAGATGCAGCATTCATGCCCGTTGCAGAATAATATACACCACTACCTTCATACTTTTCAATATTCTCAATGGGCAGACTACGATAATTTGCGCCTGTCGCAGCCATTATCGCCTTTGTTCTTATTTGTTTGTCATTGGTTGCATGCAATATAAAATGGCTTCCGGTATGCTCTATTTTCTCTGCCTTATGGGGAATTGAAATATTACACCCAAACTTTTGGGCTTGCACATAGGCTCTGTTCGCTAAGTCATTCCCAGATATTCCCGTAGGAAAACCTAAATAATTTTCAATTTTTGAACTCTTTCCTGCCTGTCCTCCAGGTGCCTTGCTATCTATGGTCACTACACTTAAACCTTCGGAAGCGGCATACACACTACCGGCCAATCCAGCAGGTCCGGCCCCAATTACAAGAAGATCAAAGACCTTATCCTCAAAATCCATGAGCACCCCGGAATAACGTGCCAATTCTTCCAGTGAAGGATTCTGGCATACCTTTGCTTCACTATTGATCAAAATAGGAAGTTCTTCTTTGGATAGATTAAAATTCTCTAAAAGCTCAAGTGCCGAATCTGAAGTATCCACATCCAAAAAATTATACCAGATATGATTTTTATCCATAAAATCACGAATGGCGTACGTTTCTTTAGAGTTTCCAGAACCTACAAGTTTAATACCTCCCGTAAATTCGGTAAGCACGGTTTCTTGGCGCAGCAGGAATGCGTTCAATAATACATCGCTAATATCGCTATGCCTTGCAATGGCTTCTTTTAATCTTTTTGGGGTTATTCGTAAAACAGTAGTGTTCTCTTTTGTAATTGCATGAAATTGCGCTCCACGATTGGAAAGCATACCACTGTCTCCCGTAAACTCATTCTTTTGGTGCGCAACTATAACTCCGTTTTCGTTATAGGGGTCTTCTATGGAAACCTCTCCTTCTAGCACCACAAAAAAATCATACTGTAAATCGCCCAGAGCAAAAATCTTTGTTCCAGAAGGGTGGCTTTCTACTTCACCATAGGTTTTTAATGTATTGATCTGTCTTTGGGTAAGTTCAGGAAAACGTGGGTCTTTCATTTTTTAATATTTTGATATTGTTTTATGGATGTAACACCACATCCAATTTTCATTGGGTTCTGCAGAGCTTGCAACGGGATGCTTTTGTGAAGCTGAATGCTTACTTGCATGTTTATTTGGGGAACTATCGCAGCATAATGTTACTCCACATTCCTGACAAGTTCGCAAATGCAACCAGCTATCACCGATCTTTACACATTCCTCACATTCATATGCTCTTGCTCTCTTTACATCGGAAATTGCCGCGAGATGTTCACATTTTTTTACACGTAAGCCCATTACTTAAAAATACAATAAACTTTACTTTCGGAATTTAAGTTAAAGTCAAATTTGAAAGATTTAAGTATTTTTAGTTCATAATCTGTCCAAATGTACATCAAGCGCAATATCAGTTGGAGCATTGTTTTAAGATATGGTTGGAAGAACCTTATCTTTTTTACTGTATACGCCCTTATTATCTTTGGCGTTTATTATGGTTTGGATTGGACTTTTATTGACCTTCCCTTTCAACCCCTTACGGTAATCGGTATTGCGGTTTCCTTTTATATCGGCTTTAAAAACAGTCAAAGTTATGATCGATTTTGGGAAGGACGAAAAATCTGGGGCGGAATCGTCAATTACAGCAGAACATGGGGTATACGTGTGCTTTCATTCATAAAATCCAATGACCTAGAGAAAGACAAAGAAATACATAAGCAACTGATTCTTCGCCATGTCGCTTGGTTAAATGCCCTGCGTGTTCAGCTGCGGCAGCCCAGATCATGGAGTATTAGGGAAAATAAAACCGTGGAAAAAGTCTTTGATAAGCACGGCGAACGAAATATCTCTTGCAACGAAGCCTACAACTTTGTAAGCATGCGAGAGTTTAGTGACTTGAGAAAGCGGGTGAATCCTGCAACACATTTGGTAAAAAATCAAGCACTAGACGTAACTAAGCTAAAGGAAGATGGGCTGATCGATGGTTTTCAAGAACTCCAGTTGCAAAAAGTTTTGGAGGAATTCTACAATTTACAAGGAAAGTGTGAGCGCATAAAAAATACTCCATTTCCCAGGCAGTACGCTTTTTTCTCAAAAGTATTCACATGGATTTTTGTTCTACTGGTGCCTTTTGGTTTGCTGAATGTTTTTGAGGCACACAACCAAGATTATGGTGTCGATGGTATGGACTGGTTGATTTTTCTGCAAATTCCTTTTTCCGTTTTGATTTCTTGGATTTTTACCACCATGGAAATTGTTGGGGATAACAGCGAAGATCCCTTTGAAGGGAGGGTGAACGATGTACCAATGACCGCCTTGTGCCGCACTATAGAGATTGATTTACGCGATATGCTTGATGAAGCGGAACTTCCAGAACCTGTAAAAGCTAAAGACAATATACTGTATTAATGCCCCGTATTCCTAGCTCTTATCATCCATCATTTTTCTTGAGAAACGGGCATCTTGCCACAATTTATGCGGGTCTTGTTAGAAAAGTCAACGATGTTATCCAAAAAAGGGAGCGTATTTTTTTATCTGATGGAGATTTTCTGGATTTGGACTGGAGTTATAGTTCGACCACAACAGAACAGCTAGTAATTCTATTGCATGGTCTTGAAGGGAATGCCCAACGTCCGTACATAACTGGAAGTGCCAGATTATTCAACCAGAACGGATTTGACGTTTGTGCAGTAAATCTTCGAGGGTGCAGTGGCGAGCCAAATACACGCTATCGCTCTTATCATTCTGGAGCAACAGAAGATCTAGCAGAGGTCATTCAGCATGTACTGAGCTCAAAAAACTATTCACATATCTATTTAAAAGGATTTAGTCTTGGTGGAAATCTACTCCTCAAATATCTAGGTGAAAGAACCTTGGTTCCAAAAGAGCTAAAAGCTGCCGTTGCGGTTTCCGTTCCTTGCGATTTGGAGGAATCGGCTAAAGAAATCATGAAACCAAAAAATGTACTGTATGCGGCACGATTTAAAAAGAACCTATTGGCTAAGCTCAGGCAAAAACAAATTCTATTTCCTGAATTAGTGAACGATTCTGATCTAGTTACCATTAAAACATTGTTGGATTTTGATGATTTTTACACAAGCCAGGCACATGGTTTCCATAATGGATTGGATTATTATACAAAATGTAGCAGTCTTCAATTTTTAAAAAACATTACTGTTCCAAGTTTGATCATCAATGCCAAAGACGATTCTTTTTTGGGTGAAGCTTGTTATCCTTTTCAGGAAGCGGACAAAAACAAAAACCTGTATTTGGAAGTCCCCAAATACGGAGGGCATGTAGGGTTTTGGGGCGAAAAAAATATCACATATACAGAAAAAAGGGCGCTTGAATTTTTTAATTCAACATAAAAAATTCACAGCCTATCCTTTTACAGGTTTTTCTATGTGTATTGACTCTAAATAATGAACCTTTCAAGAAATCAGAAACATAGTACCTCTTTATTAATTAATTTAGTAGCTAGTTCTATTCAATTTGATACAATGAAAAAAGTAATCCTACTCCTTACATTGGGAGTTTTTGTTGCCAGTTGTGGCGGAAAAAAAGAAGAAAAAAAAGATGGTTTTGAGGTAAGCCGAACCAAATCCGAAGACAAGAAAGCGCAAGCCAGTGAAGCAATACCAATAGATTTGGACAACAAAGGGGTTGGGCCTATTAAAAATGTCGCCTTACCAGATGAAATCGATACCGAAATGGCTTCTCTTGGAGAGGCTAAGTTCAATGCTATTTGTGTGGCCTGCCATATGGTAGACCAACGTATGATCGGCCCTGCAATGGAAGGGGTTTTAGAACGCCGTAGCCCAGAATGGGTCATGAACATGATATTGAACCCAGATGGTATGCTACGCGAAGACCCTATAGCAAAAGCCTTACTGAAAGAGTATAATAATGCTATAATGCTTAACCAAAACCTTTCAGAAGAGGAGGCTAGAGAACTTTTGGAATACCTTAGAACTTTATAAAAAAATACATGCTTAAAAAATGCCGTTACCTATCATACAAGGGTAGCGGCATTTTTTACGTAAATATTGAATCATCATTCTTCTATTAACCTTGCGATAAACCCCCAGTTCATTGCCTGTTCTCGCCCCAAGTAGGGAGGATTACCGACTGCTTCTTGCCATTCATCATCAGAACGAATCCAAAAGACCAATTTGTTTTCACCTTTATTCAGATTGAGTTCTAAAGTTTCCTCCCCATCGATTACCCGCATAAAATTATGCATATCCAGTTCACGGCCATGAAAAATTATCTTATCATTTAGGGAGATAAGCAACACCTGGGTATAATCGTAAGCCAAAGTAACTTTCTTAGCTGCATCTGATGATATTGTGGTTTTGGCAAAAACAGCTTTTTCAGGATGGTCATAATAACGGGCCAAATTTATAATTCCGGTATTATCTGCTTCGATGGCTTTCCATTTGTGGTTTTTTTCTGCCTTTTCAAACAACTTAAAATATTGACTTTGCGAATGAATATTTCCATCCATTTGTTCAGAAACACTCCATTTTTTTAAATAGCCACTGTCCAATTCTGGCTTTTCTATTTGAAATGGTTTCTCTAAAGGTGATACTTCAATATTGCTAAAATAGGCCTCTGCAAAACTGGTTTTCAGAAAAATAGAGCCTTCGTCCAATTCAGTTTGTAAAAGTTCAACTTCCATATTTGGTTTTTTTTCATCCCCTATTAATACTCGCATGTTTTCTCCAAAAACTTCAATTCTTATATGGAACCATTCTTTTGGTTGAAACTCTCCTGCCGTCTCATAAACCGGTTGATTGTACAATTGCCACGGGTGTGAACCATTGAACACAGGTATGTACTGAATGGCATTGTTTTGGCCACCGGAAAATACGCGAAAATATAAAAATTCATAGCCCCATAGGTCTTTGGCCCTAAACCCAAATCCGGGCATTGCTTTTCCTGCAATATCCATATCCAGTACAAAATTAGTATGGGCGCTGTTTTTTAGTTTTGCAATTTCATGTCTACCCAAATAAATGGCATCTTTACTTTTATACTTTATTACCTTTAAATCCAACTCTTGATTATTTTCATTATCCACAACCATCCAATGTTCCGATGTTAATGGTATATTTTGGGCACTGAGCGTTTGGACAAAAATTGAATAGATTACTACAATAAAAATTTTAACTTGAATGGATTCTTTATAATGCATAACTTAAAAATTGAAAGTTTTATTTTTATGCAATATTGAACCTTCAACCGGTATTTAAGCCATCAAAAACCGTTTATCTATGGGTCATTTTTCGTTCATTTTATAGATTATTCCATGCAAGCAACCGAAAGAAATTCGATAATACGTTGTATCACATTAATTGAGCAGCGCTTTTTTCCTGAGCAATTTGCATTGGGAGAAAAACCTAGACAGCGTGATCTGGAATATTTAATAGAGTTGATGGAGGAAAAATCAAATATTCGAATAAGTCTTTCTACAATGAAACGGCTTTGGAAAAATGAGTTCAATCAAATTCCACATTTAAATACCCTAAATGCCCTAGCTTCGTTAATTGATCATGATAGTTGGAATTCTTTTCGGCAAGATGAAAACAAGGTAGTTAAAACATTACTGCAAAAACCAAGTACAAGAAGTGTACCTATTAAAAAATACGCACTTTTTTCGTTGTTGGGCGTACTGGTATTTATCTCAGCCTTTATATTTATTTCCAATCGAAACAAGCCGATATCAGTCCCTGATAATATTATATTTTCAGCCAATAAAACGGTAGCTCACAATGTTCCAAATTCAGTTATTTTCTCATACGACCTAAAGGGTATTGAAGCTGATAGCTTTTTTATACAGCGTTCTTGGAATCCTACTCATAAAAAGAGCATCGACCCCAGCAAAAAAACTTTTTCTGAGATGTACTACTATCCTGGTTTTCATTGGGCCAGGCTAATTGCCGATGATGAAGTCATTAAAAAAATAAGAATCAATGTAAAAACAGATGGCTGGTTTGCAACTGCCAAGACGAATAGATTGGATTCCATTCCGTTTTATCCTGACCAATCGCAATTAATAAATGATGGCAGTTTTAGGGTGGGCGACAACATATTTGAAAACTCAAAAATAGATATTAATAAAGGCTTAATTGTTTCCTATTTTAATATACGGGAGTTTAGTGGCTTATTATCTGGAGAATATATCTTGGAAACAAGAGTCAAGTTTGATGCTATTGCCGGTATAGTTTGCCCGTACATGGAAGTGAAAGTTATTGATGAAAAATCCTCTTGCTGGTTGGGCATAACGGATAAAGGCTGTGTAAGCAACTTAAATGTAAAAGTGGGCGATACCATTTTAGCTGGAACCGAAAACGATTTTTCCACCTTGGGCACAGATTTATCCGAATGGCAAGATATACGATTGGAGAGTTCCAATGGACGTTTTAAATACTTTTTGAACGATGCTCTTGCCATAGATGAACCTTTTGAAGATGACCGAGGAAAGGTCATGGGGCTTATCCTTACATTTACGGGGAAAGGCGCAGTAGATTTTGTACGCTTAAAAAATGGAGAAGGTGAAGTAGTCTATACGGAAGGATTCGACAACTAATTATAAAGCCATGGGAAAATACTTTTTATTATTACTTATTGGAATTCTTGGGGTATCCGCAAATGCACAGACCTTGATAGGTGCTTGGGAAAACACAAGTTTTTCTTCTGAAGGAAACTCCTTGAAAAATATCCTTATCATTTCTGAAGCGTATTACGCATCAACGTGGTTCAATACCAAAACAGGGACCTTTGTGAGCACAGATGGAGGGCAATGGGCTTTGAAAGGCGATGAAATCACACATACTATTGAATTTGACTCTGGTGATTCAGAACATATTGGTGCCATAGTATCTTTTAGGATTGAGCTGTCCCAAGACAAATTGAAGATTAAGGGAAATGATAGCGCATGGACTCGAATTGATGATGGTAGTCCAGGTATCTTGGCAGGAGCTTGGTTAATGTCCGGTCGTAAACGCAATGGGGAATTCCAAACCAGGGATACCGACCGACCGCGTAAAACCATGAAAATACTTTCGGGAACCCGTTTTCAATGGATTGCGTACAACACGGAAACCAAAGAGTTTATGGGTACGGGCGGTGGCTCATACACCACGGTTAATGGAAAGTATACCGAAAATATCGAGTTCTTTTCACGAGATGATTCAAGAGTGGGTGCAAGTCTTCAATTTGATTACAGTATAAAAGATGAGGATTGGCATCACTCTGGGTTTAGTAGCAAAGGTGACCCGCTTTATGAGGTTTGGAGCAGGAGGAATCCATAATGGCTATCTTTACTGGTAATCAAAACCTAACGCCATGAAAAACTTTTTAATCTTCATTGCTTTCTGTTGTCTTTCAACTTGGATTTATGCACAGGATACCGCGACAGAAAAACATTTTATCGCTTTATATACTGTTGGTGAAGGTTGGGATATGGAAAAACAGCCTGCTGAACAACCTTACTTTAAAGAACATTCAGCGTTTCTATCCCAATTGCGAAAAGAAAAAAATATTGTAATCGGTGCCCGTTACAGTGATACAGGTATGTTAGTTTTAAAAGCAAAAGACTTAGAAACCGTAAAAAAACTATTAAACCAAGATATTGCAATCCAAAATAAACTGTTTAATCTGATCATACATCCCTTTAATCCATTTTATAAAGGATGCGTTGAATAATACACAATCATGAAAAGACTTTTTCTTTACACTTTACTTTTTGTAACATTTTGCATTCAAGCCCAAAATATGAAACTCCCCTATGACGAGATTCCAGAATATCCTGAAAATTATGATTCAGGGAATATCATGACCAGAATGATAGATGGTCTCGGTTTTCGCTTTTATTGGGCAACGGAAGGATTGACACAAAAAGACCTGGACTATAGCCCTTCGAAAGAAAGCAGAAGTGTCCTGGAGACCATGCAACATATTTATGGTATGTCCGAAATGATATTGAATGCTCCCAAAGCAAAACCAAATGTTCGGCCCAAGGATTTTACGATCTATTCCTATGAAGAATTGCGTCAAAAGACCTTGGAAAATCTTAAAGGGGCAAGCGATTTAGTGGCAGGCAAACAAGCTAAGGACTTTGAGGATTTTCAGGTAATCTTTCAACAGGGAGACAAACAAACGCCTTTTCCCTATTGGAACTTGATCAACGGAATGCTCTCCGATTGTATTTACCATACAGGCCAGATAACCATGATGCGTAGGATTTCCGGTAATCCCATTAATCCTAACATTAGTGTTTTTACAGGTAAAGTGAGGAAGTAAGCCTATATTAAAGCATCATCCACAACAACCTTATAGGTAGGGTCTTCAAGAACATTGACCTCAATGATATCCTTGGCATTGTCCAAAAGCCGAATACAGTCTTTGCTTAAATGTCTTAGATGTACTTTTTTTCCTGCCTTTGCGTAACGCTCAGTTAATTTGTTCAAGGCTTCTATACCCGACATATCTGCTACACGGCTTTCCTGAAAATCGATGATTACTTCGGTTGGGTCATTTTGAATATCAAACTTTTCAGTAAACAGCGTAGTCGAACCAAAGAATAAGGGGCCATAAATTTCATAATGTTTGACACCATTGTCATCCACATATTTTCTTGCGCGAATTCGTTTAGCGTTTTCCCAAGAGTAAGCTAAAGCAGAAATAATAACTCCAAACAGAACAGCAATAGCCAAATTATGAGTAATGGCAGTAATCAAGGTAACCAACACCATGACGATTACATCTGAATTTGGCATTTTTCTAAAGGTTTTAAAGCTCGCCCACTCAAAAGTACCGATGGCAACCATGAACATTAATCCTACTAATGCGGCCATGGGCAATTGCTCTATCAAGCTGCTACCGAACATGATAAAGACCAAAAGCATCACTGCCGCCGTAATACCAGATAGCCTAGCTCTTGCACCGGAAGAAGTATTGATCAAACTTTGCCCTATCATGGCACAACCGCCCATCCCCGAAAGAAATCCAGATAAAATGTTGGCTGCACCCTGCGCCACACATTCCTTGTTTCCGCTACCACGGGTTTCGGTAATTTCGTCAATGATATTTAGGGTCAATAGACTTTCAATAAGCCCGACCCCAGCTACAATTCCTGCATAAGGAATAATAATTAAAAATGTTTCCCATGTAATCGGGATTCTTGGAATGGAAATAGGAGGAAAACCGCCTTTAATGCTTTCTCCTTCTTTCATAGTATCCGCTACGGTCAGCGTATCTACTCCAAATCCGATCACTATTGCAGATACTACCAAAATTGCCAAAAGGGATGAAGGAATCGCTCTTGTCAATTTTGGAAAGCCCCAAATAATCAACATGGTCAATAAAGTTAAACCCAGCATGGTGTACAGTGAAGCACCAGACAGTAATTCTTCTGTTCCTTTCTCATAAAAATTAGGAAACTGCGCCATAAAAATGATAATCGCCAGTCCATTTACAAAACCGAACATTACGGGATGCGGAACAAGACGGATAAATTTTCCCAATCGAAGTACTCCGGCCAAAATCTGAAGTATTCCAGCAATAATGACCGTAGCAAAAACATAGTTCAATATAGTCGTAGGCTCTATTCCGGGAAAAGTTTTTTTGAGTTCCAGAATCAGTCCAACAAAAATAACGGCAACTGCACCCGTTGCTCCAGAAATCATTCCCGGGCGACCTCCCAAAATTGAGGTTACCAATGCCAGCACAAAAGCAGCATATAGTCCAGTTAATGGTGAAAATCCAGGAATCAACGCAAAGGCAATAGCTTCTGGTACTAATGCCAAAGCTACGGTCAGACCTGATAGTATCTCGGTTCGGTAATTTACCTTTTGGGAAAAGTCAAAAAGATTAAGGTACTTTTTCATCTCTTAATTTAAAGCGGGCAAAAATACTATTAATCATTGGTTTAGCCTGAAATGCGAAGAGAATTAAGAATTTGGCAATTTAAGAGCGAAACACTGGTAATCCAATAATAATTTATCTGAAGGGCTTGTCAACTCAATGAATATGGGCATAGTATTAAAAAAGAACCGCCCCAAGTAAACTACTCGAGGCGATTCTTAACTAAATAACCAACCAAAAAACTTGTTTAAATAGTCGAACACTATTCTTATTCCTTACTATTTTTTCTGTCGAGTTACGTTCATTATGGAGTTTTTAACCTTTGAACGTTTCTTACCAACAGCAGAACTCGATTTTAAATATTGCGTATATCCTCTTCCTGTAAACTCATACGTCGTTCCACTTGCAACATGGTACAATTCAATTGTACTATCATCAATAACGTAAAGCTCAAAATAATCATTGCCCAAGAAGTCATAATCCAGTGTTAAAGTTTTGAGTGTTGTGTCATTGGCTACATCGAACACCCTATAGTCACCTTCATAGTCCCATTGCAAATTCGCCAAAGGGATTCCTATATTATCCACAGAAGACCTAAAGAATCCATCATTTGCATCGGATAGGAACTGAAGATAATTTTCATTATCGAACTCGTTCAACACTCCTAATTCACTGGTGAATGTTTTTTCCCATGCACTATATTCTTGAAGGAAATAATTGATATTATCATAAAACACCATATCATAATCAAAATTGTTTCGTTGAAATCCTCTTAGAATATATGACGTATCCGAGCGTGAATCGTACAGCTCCAATGTATTGTTATTTACTGCAAAAACGTCTAATAGCCAAAGTCGGTCAATATCATGATCGATTTCGACAACACCGTTCAATGTTCCATAAGAACCAACATCTATTCCCAATCCATTCCCTGTTTTTCCAATACCCACGATGTTGTTATTGGCGTACAGAATACCTCTGTTAAAAGAAACCGTGAAAGCGCGTTGTAAAAAAGGCACCTCCCCATTCCCTCCCGTTGCGTTGATATCCACATACCATAAGTCGTACGATTCCAATACCAATGCTGTGTTCAAAGGCGACTCTTCGATAAAGTCATCTTCAATTATAACTTCTGTATAACATGAACTTGCTAAAAGCCCAATGAATAAAATTCCGAATAGTAGTTTTGCATTTTTCATACGCTTTGGTTTTTGGGTTCGATCAATTAAAACCAAGCACCATGCCAAAAATTATAACTTTTTGATAATCAGTATTTAATATTAAAATTGATATATTGTTTAGCTTTGCCAGCTAAATTTGACGAATGGAAAGAAAACTTAGGTTTGGAGTTTTGGGCGGCGGTAGTTGGGGAACAGCTATTGTAAAAATGCTTTCTGAAAACTTGGAGAATGTTGCATGGTATATGCGAAGTGTATCTGCCATTGAACATTTAGAGAGAGAAGGGCACAATCCAAATTACATAAGTTCTGCAGAATTCGATGTTTCAAGATTGCAACTCAGCAATGATATGAATACAATTATTGAAGCTTCCGATATCTTGATATTTGCGATTCCCTCTGCTTTTTTGGAGAGTGAACTCAAAAAATTAACGGCCTCCTTGGAAGATAAAATAGTTTTTTCCGCTATAAAGGGCATTGTACCCGAAAGTGGTTTGATCGTAGGCGAGCATTTTCACGATATGTATCAAATCCCTTTTAAAAATATAGGGGTTATCACCGGGCCTTGCCATGCTGAGGAAGTGGCCATGGAACGTTTATCCTATCTCACTATAGCTTGTGCCGATTCTGATAAAGCTGAATTAGTCGCCGACCAACTGAAAAGCCATTACATACGCACAAAAATCTCCGATGATATCATAGGCACCGAGTATGCCGCCATGTTAAAGAACATCTATGCCATTGCTGCTGGAATTGCACACGGATTAGGATATGGAGATAACTTTCAAAGTGTTCTAATGAGCAACGCTATCAGGGAAATGAAAGGTTTTATTGATGGTGTTTATAAAATGAAGCGCAATATCAATAATTCAGCATATTTGGGTGATTTGTTGGTTACAGGATATTCCACCTTTAGCCGAAACCGAATGTTCGGGAATATGATCGGCAAAGGGTATACGGTGAAGAGTGCCATGATGGAAATGAATATGGTCGCTGAGGGGTACTACGCCACCAAGAGTGCCTATTTTTTAAACGAGAAGCGCGCGAAAAAATCAAGAACACCAATCATCAGCGCAGTGTACAAAGTACTTTACGAAGAGAAAAATCCGAAAAAAGTCTTTAATAAATTAACCGAAAAATTGGATTAAGACTAATTGAGAAGTACCTCATCGGATATGCTTTTGCCTCTGGGAATGGAATTGTCCTGTATGTCTATCGTCATGGCATCATAAGATTTTATATGAGCTTTGTTGACGATGTAAGACTTATGAACCCTTCTAAAATTTTTTGGCAAAAGTTGCAGCGCTCCCTTTATGCTACCATAACTTGTTATTCTCGATTTATCCTCCAAATGATAGGTTACATAATTTCCGAGGCCTTCTACGAAAAGGATGTTTTTAGTGGGTATGCGATGCGTTCTACGGTTAGATCGTATTTCTAAAATCTCGTTTTCCAATCCTTTGTTTTTTTCATTCTCAACCGCCCACAATTGAAACAACTTAACACTAAGAATAAATAGGACTGTCGTATTGATCAATATAATTGCCCTTACCAATGACATAACATGAAATAATCCCGTACTGGAGTCATTTAAAAGTAATTTCTCATAAAACAGATGGATGAAAATCCTTTGTAGTATTCCTCCCAATAGCAAGGTTATGGCATAGCCAGTAAAAAAAGCTACAAAATTTCGCTTCAACAAATAACGGGGCAATAAAAAATAGATGGTTGTGTAAACAGCAAAGATTCGAATGGGCAGCAGTATAAATTCCAAATAAAAGGATGCCAGATATCCTTTGTCGTTTACCCAAATCAGTCCAAAAAGAACATAATAGAGACTCCAAAAAATACCATGGGTGGCAATTCTTGAATTAAAGAGATAAAATCTGTTGGCGGATTTCATGATAACCAAAAATTCAAATCATTCTACACGGTAAGTTCGTATAATAAACAGGTTCATACGTATAAATTACCAGATAGCTAAAAATAGGCAATCTAATTTTAAAGAAAATTTAAATTCTTTGTATGAAACTTACATGTAGCTTATGCTCTTTTCTTATCGTGGTCATTTTGTCATCAATTTCTACCAATGCCCAACAATTGGGAAGAAGGACCTCTTGGGGGGCTAAAATAAATAGTCCTGCAAACGGTGTGCCCGGAGCTACCATTATTGACATTGATGAGAATAGCCCTCTTGCAAAAGCTGGCTTCTTACCTAATGACATCCTTGTTGAAGTCAATGATGTTCCATTGAAAGATGCGGATGTCTGGAGCGATGTTTCTTACGGCCTAAGGGGCGCCGTAGATACAAAAATCAAAGTTATACGGGACACCCAAATTGTTGAAGCCAATGTAACGTTCAATCCATTGGGTAAGGAAGAGCATAAAGGAATCGATACTTTTTATGAAGAGGTGACAAGTACCTATGGTATTACACAAAGAACGATCATAACCAAACCTAAAAAAACAGGAAAACAGCCCGCCGTGGTCTTAATCGGAGGTCTAAGCTGTTCCAGTATTGAAACGTATAGCGGTCGTAGGGGCAATAATTGGGGGCAGACCATCAAGGATTTGGTGGAAAAATCCGGTATGGTGGTCATGCGTGTTGAAAAACCGGGCGTTGGTGATAGCGAAGGTGATTGCAGTACTTCAGATTTTTTAATGGATTTGGAAGGTTATAGGGCGGCAATCAAAAACTTAAAATCAAAATCCTACGTGGACCCTTCAAGAATTGTTGTCTACGGCTCCAGCATGGGAAGCGCATTGGCGCCGTTACTCGCCAATGAATTTAATCTGGCCGGGATTATTTCTGATGGAACCTTCTTTAAAACATGGTACGAGCATATGCTGGAGATTGAACGCCGCATTTTAAGTTTTAAAGGTAATACCGAATCCCAAATTGTTGAAAAAATGAACAAGTACTATATTCCATTGTATCATGGCATGCTCATAAAAAAGCAGAGCTATCAGGAAGTAATCGATGATTATCCAGCTCTTGCCGATTATAACTATCATTCCCCAGAGCATATGTATGGACGCTCAATGGCATATTACCAGCAGCTACAAGATTTTGACCTTGCCGGAGAATGGGAAAAAGTAACAGTTCCTGTTCGAATTTTAAGGGGCACCAACGATTGGATCATGTCCGAGTTTGATAATAAAATGATTATTGAAGTATTGGAACGCAATGGACATAAAGACCATATTCTCTACGAGTATCCTGATTTAGACCATTGGAATACCATACACAAAAGTCCAAAGGATTCTTTTGAAGGAAAACCTGGCAAATGGGATGAGGGCACCATAAACCTTATTATAAAATGGGCACAGGAAATTGTTGAATCGACCGTTTAAACCCTTTCAAGAGAAAAGTTGGAATGGGAATCCAATTCTTCTTCCAGCTTTTCCTTAAAAAAAAGTATTTGAGCATCGTCGTAATTGTATGCGTTTTTGAATTCATCGAGAACAGGTTGCATGTATTTACGAACACTTTCAATATCGAAATATAGCCTTCCCGTTCTTCTAATAAAGAAATCCATCGGGTTTAACGCCATTTCATGGGCAATAGAAAACCGCACTTCGGCAAGAAGCATTTTTAAGGAAACATCTTCTTGCTTTAACTCAGCATAGTTTTCTAAGATAGCTTCAGTTTGTTTTCCATAGTTGGTTACCAAATACCAAGCATCGTAAGCTGTAAATCTATCGGTCTTAATACGCTCAAAAACCTCATCAATATATTTTTTTACATGTTTGAATTTTTTGAAATCACTTCCGCAAAGTGCAATCTTATCTGTGGTGCAAGGTTTGAAGGTCAATTTCTCTTCTTCTTCCATTTTTTTGGTTATCCTGTTCACTACGCGTTCCGCCATCTTACGATAACCTGTAAGTTTACCCCCGGCAATACTTACCAGTCCGGTATCCGATGTGAAAATTTCGTCTTTTCTGGAAAGTTCGGAGGCTGATTTTCCTTCTTCATGAATCAACGGTCGTAGACCTGCCCAAGATGAGATGATATCTTCCATCTCCAAATTAATATCCGGAAACATATTATTGACAGCAGAAATCAAATAAATGGCATCCGCTAAATCGGTTTTAATATTGTCCTTATCCAAATTAAAATTGGTATCCGTTGTACCTACGTAGGTGATTTTACCCCTTGGAATGGCAAACATCATCCTACCATCCGGAATATCAAAATACACCGACTGTCTTACAGGGAGCTTCTCTCTAGGAAAAACCAGATGAACCCCCTTTGTCAAGTGTAAACGTTTCCCTTTTTTTGAGTTATTTACGCTCCTGAGTTCATCTACCCAAGGCCCTGCTGCGCTAATGACATATTTTGATTTAATTGTAAACGCTTCCCCTGTGGCTTCATCGTTTACAGTGACCCCGGCCACCTTATCGTCTTCGTAAAGGAAGCCTGTCACTTTTGCATAGTTCAACGCTTCGGCGCCGTGTTTAAGGCTTGTCTTTATATTTTCAATGGTCAGTCGTGAATCATCCGTTCTGTATTCTGCATAATACCCCGCACCATTTAATATTTTCTTTGGAAGCAATGGTTCTAGTTTTAGAGCCTCTTTTTTCTCCAACATCTGTCTTTTGTCATCCCCTGTAACCTGTGCAAGAATATCATACACTTTTAGACCAATGGATGTCAGCCATTTTCCATAAGAGCCTCCTTCAATAAGTGGCAAGAGCATTTTCTCCGGAAGTACTAAATGCGGCGCTAACTTGTGCACAATGGCCCTTTCGGAACCAACTTCCTTAACCAACCAAAAATCGAACTGCTTTAAATATCTTAGACCACCATGAATAAGTTTGGTAGATTTACTGCTTGTTCCAGAAGCAAAATCGCCTTTCTCCAATAAGGCCACCTTCATTCCTCTTGAAGCCGCATCCAGCGCAATTCCACCTCCGGTAATTCCACCTCCTATGACAACAAGGTCAAACTGTTCTTTGGAAATTCTTTGGATGGTCGCTGTTCTATCCAGATTGGAAAATCGCATATTCTCTTTCATATGTATAGCAATTTGTAAAACGTAATTGTCAAAATTACACAAAATGTAAACGTTTACAGTGCTGTTGAATTAAGTTTGCATTAAATCTGTTTGGAAAAATCGTACTCTCGCTCTACCAAACAAACTCTGACCTTATACCAAGAATACCAATCTTTTATCCCTTTTTGCTGTGCAAACTGATGCTCTATATTTGATTTCCAGTCAGCAATGGCCCTCAAACTCTCCCAATAACTTATGGTTATGCCCAAGCCATCTCTGGCACTTTCAAAATCTAAAAAACCCGGCTGTTGACGAGCTAGCGCTTCCATCTTTGATGCCATTTCTGCATACCCATCATCACCTTCCGTTCGTTTGCTTGTGAAAATTACCGCATAGTATGGTTTTTGCAGCTCCATTTAGCTTATGTATTTTTTTTCAAGAAAGTATTGAACCAAGGCTTCTTTCATTAAAACAGATTGCTCTCCTGCTTTTAAAGGTGGTAACTGCTCTTTGACTTTGTAATGTGGCCAACCGTCCTCATCAAAGAAATCAAAATCATAATATCCATAAGGTTCCAGCAATCTACAAATGGCAATATGCATCAGGTTAACTTTCTCATCTTTTTTAAAGCTTCTATGAAAATTACCCAATTCCTGCACCCCTACCAAGTAGATGATCCCGTCAATCTCCAAGGGGTCGCCATCAGAGAACTGATTCGACAGTTTATCCACTAACAAATCCCATCTTTCCTTGAGTTTTTCGTCTCTAGACATGTGCTTTTTTAGAAGCTTCAAAGGTACAAATCAATATCCTATATTTGTTGAAAACCTGTATATGAGCTTTTTGGATATTGTTATAGGTATACTTTTAGTATGGGGTCTTTACAAAGGTCTTAAAAATGGACTTTTTGTTGAGATAGCTTCTCTAGTGGCACTTATAGCAGGTATTTATGGAGCAATACATTTCTCCTACATTGCTGGGGATTATCTTGCAGAAAACATGAACTGGAGTGAGCGCTATCTAAAAATTGCCGCTTTTCTCATTACTTTCTTTGCCATTGTTCTATTGGTTCATTTTGCTGGTAAGTTCTTGACCAAAATTGCCGATTTTGCCATGCTAGGCCTTTTGAACAAAATCGCTGGCGGTATTTTTGGAGCCTTAAAGGTTGCTATTATAATAGGTGCATTATTGGTTTTTTTCGAAAGACTCAATTCATCTTTCAACTTTATCAATGAGGACACAAAGAAAGAATCCATCTTTTACGAACCCGTAAAGGAAATTGGGGCTATCGTTTTTGGACTTGTGCTCCAAGATAAAATAGAGACGTCCAATGAGTTTGATAATCAAGAAGGTTCATCGTCCCTATAAACGGATTCTTTTTATCGATAAAAGGAAGTCGCATTTACCATTCATCGATCCAAGGGATTCAAATTTGCCACTTATCGGATTATTCTGAATCCTATAGAACTTTTATGGTCGAGCTATCGCCCCTCCATAGTTTAGTTTCCAGAACACAGGAAATCCTTAGAACAGATTTCTACCAGTACCCCTGAAAATGAAAAAAAGATATTACACTATGTGTGTCGTGGCGCTAGCCATAGCACTCACCACGTGCAGTAAAAGTGCATCAGTTGAAGAGGAAGGCATTTTAACCGAAGGTTTGGGCGAAAGCGAAAAAGTCGTTGTAGATGCCACGAAAATGGAAAAAGATCTTCTTGATTTGATCAATCAATACAGAGCAGAAACAGGAGCTACCAAACTACAGTCCAGTACATCTTCCTATAAGTATGCAAAGGATCATAACGTTTACATGATCGGTCAAAACAAATTGAGCCATGATAATTTTGATTCCAGAGCTTCCAAAATAGCAAGTGAAATAAATGCTGTGGATATTGGCGAAAATGTAGCAAGACATTATGCTACTGCACAATCTACATTGGATGGCTGGTTGAAAAGTTCTTCGCACAAAACAACTATTGAAGGAGATTATACCCATACCGTTTTAAGTGTGCAGCTTGATAAAGAAGGTAGACCTTATTTTACCCAGATTTTTATGAAGGTGAAATAACGTTATAGGAAGAAATATAGTGCCCAAATGATTGAAGCTCTTGCCCTGCAAGGGCTTTTTTATTAAATGCCCTATGCAGCACCAAAGGTTTTTTATACCTTTCCTTAAATTCTTTGAATATGGCCATAAAAGCTCCTTTCAATCTTAACAAATGGGTAGCGGAAAACCGTGATACGCTTAAACCCCCTGTAGGCAATAAAAATCTTTATAAAGATGCTGGAGACTATATTGTGATGATTGTTGCCGGTCCTAATGCGCGTAAAGATTATCATTATAACGAAACCGAAGAGCTATTTTATCAGTTGGAAGGAAATATAGAAGTCCACATTCAGGAAGACGGGCAGAAAAAAACCATGAAATTGGGCCCGGGAGATATGTATCTCCATCCTGCTAAGGTTCCACATTCCCCTGTGCGTTATGAGGGTTCCATCGGACTTGTTGTTGAAAGAAAGCGCAATCATATGAATGTGGACGACGGTCTATTGTGGTTTTGTGATAATTGCAATAACAAACTCTATGAAGCCTATTTTACACTGCATGATATTGAAAAAGATTTTCTGAGTCACTTTAAGCATTTTTACAATTCTGAAGCACTACGTACATGTGATAATTGTGGAACCGTAATGCCAGTTGATGAACGATTTATAGCTAAAGAATAATCACTATGATTTACGTTGCAAAAGTTTTTATCGTCCTCGTAGCCGTTCTACATTTTTACTTTTTATGGCTAGAGATGTTCGCGTGGACCACGAAAGGGAGAAAAGTATTTCGCAAGTTTCCACAAGATTTGTTTGAGCCAACCAAGGCCATGGCAGCCAACCAAGGGTTGTACAATGGCTTTTTAGCGGCCGGGTTGTTATGGTCCTTATTTATCCAAAATCCAGATTGGCAAATCTATGTAGCCTTATTTTTTCTTGGTTGTGTTGTAGTCGCTGGGGTTTATGGTGCATATTCCGTTTCCAAAAAAATATTTATGGTACAGGCAGTTCCGGCAATTTTTGGTATTCTCTCGCTTTTGTTTCATTATTTCATTTGAAAAATCCCTACTCGGTACATCAGGATTATTCGTAGTTTTGAAAAAATATAACAATTCACGCATAAAAAGTTATAAATGTCAAATATTGCAACAGCTTTTGGAATACACGAAGCACTAAAACAATTAGGGCTAAGTGAAATAAACGAAGGTACATCCACAGGTACCAAGAATTTTGGGTCTGGTGAAACAATCTCTTCCTATTCCCCTGTAGATGGGACACTCATTGGGAAAGTAAAAACTACGACCGAAGCCGATTATGGTAAAGTAATGGATGCCGCTACTTCTGCTTTTAAAGATTGGCGTTTAAAACCCGCTCCACTACGAGGTGAAATTGTAAGACAATTTGGGGAAAAGCTTCGTGAACTTAAAGAACCTCTTGGAAAATTGGTTTCCTATGAAATGGGGAAATCGTATCAGGAAGGATTGGGCGAAGTTCAGGAAATGATAGATATCTGTGATTTTGCTGTAGGACTTTCAAGACAATTGCACGGATTGACCATGCATTCTGAAAGACCAGGCCATAGAATGTACGAACAGTACCATCCCCTGGGCGTGGTAGGGATTATTTCCGCTTTTAATTTTCCAGTGGCAGTTTGGGCATGGAATACGGCACTAGCTTGGGTTTGTGGCGATGTATGTATTTGGAAACCATCAGAAAAAACACCTTTATGTGGTGTCGCTTGCCAAAATATAATAACGCAAGTCTTAAAAGAAAATAACCTTCCCGAAGGCATTTCTTGTCTAATTAATGGCGATTACAAAGTAGGTGAGTTGATGACCAGCGATAATAGAATTCCGTTGGTCTCAGCAACTGGCTCCATACGTATGGGAAAAATTGTAGCAAAAGCAGTCGCTGCAAGGTTAGGAAAATCTTTATTGGAACTAGGGGGCAACAATGCTATTATTGTTACCCCAGATGCAGATATTAAAATGACCGTAATAGGAGCGGTTTTTGGAGCCGTGGGAACCGCAGGACAACGTTGTACATCAACAAGACGCTTGATCGTTCATGAATCTGTTTATGATCAAGTGAAAAATGCTGTAACCGATGCTTATAAACAACTTAGAATTGGGAATCCTTTGGATGAAAACAACCATGTAGGTCCACTAATAGATACTGAAGCTGTAAAAATGTACAACAGTGCTTTAGAAAAAGCTAAAGCAGAAGGCGGAAGTGTTTTAATTGAAGGAGGCGTTTTGGTTGGTGACGGTTATGAAAGTGGATGTTACGTAAAACCTGCTATTGTTGAAGCCGACAATTCGTTTAAAATAGTCCAAGAAGAAACCTTTGCGCCTATTTTGTATGTTTTGAAATATTCTGGTGGAATAGAAAATGCCATTGCACAGCAAAATGGAGTAGTACAAGGGCTTTCTTCGGCAATCATGACCAATAACCTGCGTGAAGCCGAACGCTTTCTATCCGCATCTGGGAGTGATTGCGGTATTGCAAATGTAAATATCGGTACTTCGGGAGCGGAGATTGGTGGAGCCTTTGGCGGTGAAAAAGAGACAGGTGGCGGGCGAGAAAGTGGTTCTGATGCTTGGAAAGTTTATATGAGAAGGCAAACAAACACTATAAATTACACCACAGAGCTGCCCTTGGCACAAGGCATTAAATTTGATTTGTAAGAGAAAAGGCCGCTATTCTGGATGAACACAAAATAGACAGCCTTTCAAACAATTTAACTAACTAACTCAAACTTAAATCAAACCCTATTTCAATGCCGGATCTTTGTCGGGAGAAATAGGGTTTTTTACCTAATATTTATTTCAAATTTCAGCATATTTCTACAAGAATTTAGACACTCTAGTATCATTGGTCTTAAAAAGTGTATGGTTGGTATTTTTATGCACATCTTCAGTTTTGAGAAATCTTCATCTTTCAAGTTATAATCCCTTAATAACCTTGTATTCTTCGCTTTAAATTCTTTTTTTAACATTTTTTTAATACTTTGGTGTTCTGAAAGGATTGCCCTCGGTTATCGAGGGTACTGCTTTTAAAAACGATCAAGGCATCAATAAACAAAATAATGGCTAATACAATTCTCAACTAAAAGTTTAACCAAAACACTAAAAAAATGAATTTTGAAGATTTTGATATTTGGCTTTGGATCATCCCAATATTGGTTGGAATTTTCGCTGGTATTCTAGGATATCTTATTGGGAAAGGGAAAAACGTCCCTTCTGTAGATTATTCTTCAGACATCAATGCCTTAGAGGTTCAAAATGCAAAGTTGAAGGCAGACCTAGAAATTTGCACAAAAAGGCTTAATATCTCAAAAACCCCTAAAAAACAAGCTGATTCTGCCCCAGCTATTTCTGAACCCATTACATTGGGTTTTGATAAAGATGTTGCAAAAAAAGCGCTAGGAAAAAAAGTAAAAGAAGATGATTTGAAGATAGTGGAAGGTATAGGTCCTAAAATTGAAGGACTGTTCCATAATTTTGAAATAAAAACTTGGAAGGCTCTATCCGAAACTTCCACAGATAAGTGCCAAGAAGTATTGAACTCTGGAGGTGACCGATACAGAATTCATGACCCTGCATCTTGGCCCATGCAAGCCAAAATGGCTTACGAGGGACAGTGGAAAGAATTGGCCAAATGGCAGGACAAGCACAAATCAGGTAAATTCTGATTTATGTATTTAAAATAAAAAATGTCGATTACAAAGTTCCGTTGGCCTCGACCCATTTAAATTTATATTGGTCTTGACCAAATTGCATGCGTTCCGAGATTCTTTGAAGTCGGTCTGGTAATTTCATCAAATAATCACGAGCTTTTTCCGCTTGGTCAGAAAGCCCTCTTAAATTTCCTACTTCCCAATAGTCATTCAACTTTTTAAGAATTTCAATGTAATCTTGCGCCGTGTAAACTCCAAGTCGTTGTGCACAGTTGGAAAAAAGTTCAAAAGCAGCTCCGATACTATCCCCAGATTCTCTTAAAAAATGAGCAGGCATTACAATTTTTTTCTTCATCATGTCGGCAAAGGCATTAACCATTCCACTGGGGTCTTGTCCCAAAATCGTCTTTACAAACTCGCGATAGGCCAGATGGTGTCTCATCTCATCCCCAGCTATGATGTTGCACATTTTTCCTAAGACGGCATTTCCTTTTTGTTTTGCCATTTTGCCCACACGCTTGTGTGAGATATTGGTAGCCAATTCTTGAAATGTAGTGTAAACAAAGTTTTTGTAGGGGTCTCTATCCGTACCAATATCAAATCCGTCAGCAATTAAATGTTGGGTGGTAATTTCAATCTCCCGCATATTGACCCTTCCGGATAGATACAGATATTTGTTGAGCACATCGCCATGTCTATTCTCTTCTGCTGTCCATGCCCTCACCCATTTGCTCCATCCATTTTCTTTACCGTTGTGCTGATCTATTCCTTCAACATCCATTAACCAAGATTCATAGGTTGGCAAAGCTTCTTCCGTTATGGTATCGGCTACAAGCGTAACCCAAAAATCATAGCCAAGTTCCTTGGCCTCTTCTCGTATTTGTTCTGTTTCAGTAAAGAACTTATCACTTTGGGAATCTGGCAAAAAATCGCTCGGTTGCCATATTTCCTCTATGGGCACCAAAAATGAATCCATAAAACCCTTCACTTTTGGTTCTATAGCTTGCATTACTTCTAATCTTATATTTTTTAACGACATAGCATATCTTTTAAGTAAAGGTCTTCATTAAAATTCAATAAAGCGTGGATTTGTTCTAGTTTCTTCCTGTTTCTCCTTCGTAGAAAGTATGTACAGGATCACTTTGCCAAAACGCTTTCGTTTCCGCATCCAACAAAGTCAATGCACCCATAAAAGCAGCACCCGTATCTACATTCCAAATATTCGCCCTGTTTTTAGGAGGTACCTGTTCTTTCTTTGAAACTGGTGTGTGACCAATAAAGATTTCTTTGTAGTGAATCAATCGTTTTGGAAAGTTTTCATCTTCAGGGTTTAATTCAGGATTTAATGCTTGTGCCATTTCCCATAATGTGCGGTCCCAGTAAAAGGTTTGGTGAAAGTATTCATAATCCACTCCCTTAAGATTGGTATAACCTGCATGAAGGTAAAGTCTGTTATTGACATCCAGATGATAGTTTTGTAACTGGGCATAAAATTCCAAATGTTCTTCCCATTTTTCTTTTTTCACACCCAAATAAGAATCCCTCGTAGCCTTTCCACCATGGGCCAACCATTGGGGATTCTCCTTTTTGGTCAATAACCACTCTCTGCAGAGTTCATCATGGTTACCACGGATAAATGTACAGTTGAACTCTTTTTTTAAATAAATGAGAAAATCAACGGTTTCTACCGCTGTGCTCCACCCGTCTACATAATCCCCCAAAAAAATAAGATGGTCATCCGTGCTTACTTCAGCTTTTACCAAAAGTTGTTCCAAGGCTCTCATCCCAGAATGAATATCCCCTACTACCAGTGTTCGCATCTACTAAATTTTGGGCAATTATACGGAACAAATGATTCCCTGCATTAAAAAAGAACATAAAGTTAAAACTGTAGATTTCCATTTTGGTTTAGGTTTACAATTAATAGTGTATTTCATCGATTTTTGTAGGACACTTTAACAATACTTTAAGTTTTTTGTTATATTGAAAGGCTATTCAATTAAACCTCGACTATATGAAAAAATCTTTACTCACTAGAGCTGCATTTTTTTTCTGCAGCTGCCTTATTTTAAGTATTTCGAACTTAAAGGCACAGAACCTTAAAAACACTCACGACGACGCACCTCAAAAAGGCCACAATCTCTACAAACAATCAAAACTCTATGATAGTAAAAAAGGGCCAACAGGTGTAAAACCAAAAGCGGTTGGAGATCGTGCAATGGACCGCTTGTCCTATGAATTTAGACAAGTACAAGATCCTTTCACAAAAACAATACCTGATAACATTCGGCTGAAAGAAGCTGCTTTTTCTGGAAAAATAGACTCTACGGACATTCAACAGCAAATGTCAAAAAGTTATGGAAGCGCAGTTTCCAAAAAAAGATTCTTTTATTGGCGAAATCGTGGCCCCGCAAATGTAGGCGGCAGAACACGTGCCCTAGCACTGGACAGACGAAATGAAAATACCATTCTTGCTGGAGGTGTGTCCGGCGGGCTCTGGCGTTCGACCAATGCTGGTGATAGCTGGCGAAGGGTTACCAGAAAATGGCAATCTCCAAGCATAACCGCAATTGTGCAAGACCCCAGAAAATTTAGAAGTAATGTATGGTATTATGCTTCTGGAGAACGGTATGGTAATTCTGCTGGAGCAACCGGGGCATTCTATCAAGGAACGGGAATCTTTAAATCCTTCAACAATGGAAGAAGTTGGATACAAATGCGGGACAACATATCTGATAACGATGTTACCACAATTTCTTCTTTTGATATTATAAATAGCCTGGCCGTACACCCTTCAAACGGAGATGTATATGCCGCTACTTTTGATGGACTGTTTCGTTCTAAAGATGGAGCAAGGTCTTTTGAAGAAGTACTTCCAAGCGGATTCGATAGTCAGACCGAAATCATGATTACACCAAATGGAACCCTTTATGGAACCGTAGACATTTTTGGAGGTGAAAATGCAGGCTTCTTTACCTCACAAGATGGTGATACCTGGACCAACATTACACCGGAAGGAATATTTCCATCTTTTGGAAGAACAGTAATGGCATATGACCCTTCGGACGAAAACAGAATTTATTTCTTTTCTTATGACCTTAGCAATGCTGGAGAGGCCTTTCTTTGGAGATACCAGGCAGATGCAGAAACTCCAGAAGAACAATGGGTAGAGCTTACGGTTAACCTTCCTACCAATATTGGTGGCAGGGCCGGAGATTTGGATTTACAAGGCGCCTATAACATGATTATCAAAGTACATCCTACAAACCCAGACTTAGTCTTTTTAGGAGGAACCAACCTGTACAGATCTACTACAGGTTACACAACACCAACAGGACGTGAAGGTTGGATTGGTGGTTATACCGCTTTTGCGGATAGTTTTGCGCTATACCCTAATCATCATCCTGATCAGCATAATATGGTCTTTTTACCCTCCAATCCCAATAAGGTGATTACTGGAAATGATGGTGGTGTACAGGTAACGGAAGACATTACCATTGAAACTGAGCCAGTAAGCTGGACCTCTTTAAACAACGGGTATATTACTACACAGCCATACGCAATCGCAATAGACCCTGAAGGCAATAGCCAAGATGTAGTAGCCGGTTTCCAGGATAATGGATCGTGGTTTACCAACTCCACCAATGGGAATGATCCATGGGAGAGCGATTTTGGCGGTGATGGATCCTATAATGCTATAGCTGATGGAGGTCTTACTAGGTATGTATCATCGCAATTTGGCAACGTATACCGGCTCAACTTTAACGATGCCAATGAAGAAATATCATTTACAAGAGTACAGCCTGCCGGAGCCTCTGGTTTTGATTTTGTAGCTCCTTTCATATTGGACCCCATCAACGATAATATCATGTACATGCCTGCGGGCGACCGTATGTGGCGTAACAACAATTTGGATGAAATCCCGCTGTTCTCCAATGCGCAAGCAACGGTAAATTGGGTGGAACAAACACAAACTGCAACTCCAGATGGTTCTTTGATTACCGGACTGGATGTATCTAAGTTTCCAGTTGCAAATCGACTTTACTACGGAACCTCAAGCGGTTTGATTTATAAGGTAGAAAATGCCAACTTGGATGACCAAGCTGTTGTAGATATCTCTAGTGGCAAAGGGCTTCCTGGTGGTAACATTAACCAAATGTATGTAGACCCCAATAATTCCGATAAAGTCTTTGCTGTCTTCTCCAACTACAACATCCAAAGTATATTCATGAGCAAGAATGCGGGTGAAACTTGGGAGAATATCAGTGGTAATCTAGAAGAAAACAGCGATGGGACCGGAAATGGTCCATCCGTAAGATGGTTTGCCATAGGGGGTAACAATAACCTGTATTATGCAGGTACCAGTACGGGTCTCTATGTTGCATTTTGGCTAAACGGAGAGCGTACCAGATGGTTTAGAGAACCTTTTGTAGTAGGGAACGTTGTTGTACCACAAGTACGGACAAGAGAAGATGGTTTTGTTGCCATCGCAGCACATGGAAATGGTATCTATAACGCCCAGTTCTTTGCGACTTCTTCACCAGAAGCTTCATTGAGCACCACTTATTTATTGCCCGATTTGAAACTGCCATTAAGTAGTGCAGATAGGGAAGTGAGCGTAGAAGATTTATTTGTAAGCTCCTCCGGAGGTTCAATATCTATAGAATTGACCAATTCCAATCCTGATTTAGTTACCGCTGAATTAAACGGGGATATCATCTCATTATCCTTTGCACCAGATATGGCTGGTACTGCAGCTATTGGGCTTATTGCAACTTCAGGCAAAGAACAAGTTGCCGAAGGGTTCACGGTTACACTTACCGAGTTCCCAATTTATGAACAAAATGATGTCCCGACCAGTAGTAATCCTTCACAATTAATTACGGATTTAGGTGGCGCTTTACTGCAATCAGCAGACGATTTTATTGTCCCTGAAGGAAGTCAATGGACCATAAACAATCTTGTTGCTTTTGGTGGTGCCAACAATAATCCATCCTTAACAAGTGCGTCGGTTGTCATCTATGAAAATAACGGCGGTCTTCCAGGTCCTGTTGTGTATGACAGTGGTGCCTTAACGGTTTCTTCTGCACCTACAAACACTAATCTTAGTCTGGATTTACCTGAACCCGTTCAATTGGAATCCGGCACCTATTGGCTTTCCGTTTATGCTAATCTTGATTTTGCGCCAAACAATACGCAATGGTTTTGGTTGACACAAGCTGGGTTGATCGGGAACGAATCTCTATTTAGGGATACTGCGGATCTGTTTGGCGCAGGTGCCGTTGATTGGATCAATAAATCATTAGTCTTTGGCGGTCTTCCAGAGGATCATGTTTTTCAGATTTTTGGAACTGCAGATAACGGTTCCGAAGGTGATACAGTCATGGAAATAGCACCTTCTGGAATAGCTGAAGAGCAACCTTCCCAAAATTTAGCAAATATTGAACCCGATGTAATCACTGCTGTATGGCCAAATCCATCAACGGAAGAGTTTTATTTTGCCTTAAAAAATAACGAGGACACAAAGGTAAGTACACAAATCTTTAATATGGTTGGACAAATGGTGTACGAGAAGTTAGATCAAGACAGTTCCAAACCCTTCATCTGGAATGCATCTAATAGCCCGGCAGGAATTTATTTTGTAAAAATAACGGGGGCTAATACTAATGAGAATTTTAAAATCATTAAGAGATAATAACCTTGATTTGTTTAGGCAAGTAACCCTGAAAGCAATCTAAACTATCATAATGGGCCTGTCAAAAAACCTATAGTATTGATAATCAATATTCGGTTTTGACAGGCTCATTCTTAAAACAAACGTTTTTAAACGTCCATATCATTGAATTATTCCGTACATACTTAAAGGTAAAGCACTTATGAAACCAATAATCCTTATGCTATTGTTCGTTTTAAGTAATTCTTGTAATGAATCTGAAGATATAGCGCTGTTAGAAAATACTGAAGAGGAACAAACAATACCTCAGCAACAAGTAATAGGTCCCGGCGAAGTTTTGTTCAAAATCAAGATTCTTGAAACGGCAGGAACCGATAAGGAACTATGTGGCACCCAAAAAGAAAATGTATTTGGGGTAGAGGTTGTAGAGGTCATGGAATTGGGAAGCAGTTTGAACCAAAAACTGCCAAAAAAACATCAAATGGATGTTTCCTTTCTTTTTAAACCAGACCCATTGGCGACTGGAACTATAATTGAAGCCAAAGCTAAAGAAACCCTTTGCCAAGATTCTTCTGTCACCTATTTTACCATTATTGCACATAAAATATTGGAATAGCAGTTTTTTTCTCCTTACATTGGATATCCTAATTAGTAATACGGGGTATGAGAAAAGTTTTCTGTATTGGCGAGCTTTTAATAGACTTTGTTGCCGAAAAACAGGGCAACGACCTTTCAAAAGCCATTGAGTTCACCAAAAAAGCTGGCGGAGCTCCTGCAAATGTAGCCTGTGCTATCTCAAAACTTGGTGGCCGAGGTGTTTTTGTGGGGTGTGTGGGAGATGATCCTTTTGGAAATTTTTTGATTGACACCTTAAAAAGGGAAAGCGTTGACGTTTCTTTTGTCCAACGTTCCAAAACTTTTACAACCCTTGCATTTGTTTCATTGGCCGAAGATGGGGAACGGGATTTTGTTTTTAGTAGAGGTGCCGATAAGGAACTTGCCTATGAAGCAGAGCTCAGAAAAGACTTCAATGGGAATCTACTACATCTAGGCGCAGCAACGGCACTTTTGGGAGGTACTCTTGAAAAAACATATGGTAAGTATTTGTTCGATGCGCTTACCAAGGACATGTTTATAAGTTTCGACCCAAATTTTAGAAGTGATCTTTGGAAAGAAAACGAGCAGCAGTTCGTTAAAAAGTGCATGCCTTTTGTCGAAAAATCCCATTTGTGCAAATTCAGTTTAGAAGAAGCCCAATTGTTGTCGGGCAAAGAAGATATTCACGAAGCCTGTGGTTTTCTTCATGAAATTGGCACAAAAATAATTACGATAACACTGGGCAAAGAAGGAACCTTGTTAAGTGCGAACAACGTTAGAAAGATTGTACCAAGTATTGAAGTTAAACCTGTGGATACTACTGGTGCTGGTGATGCTTTTATCGGTTGTCTTTTACAACAAGTTGCTGTCTTGGACAATTTTAATCAACTTTTTGAGGACGGAAGTATCCTGTTGAAAATGGTTGAAAAAGCAAACAAAGCTGGAGCACTTACCACTACCGACTATGGTGCAATCGCTGCCATGCCCACTAAATCCCAGCTTGAAGATTAATGAACCAGGCCGCCTTACACCAGTTGATTTCTTCTAAATCAAAGGAGAAGAACCCTGAAACACCGCTCAATCTACGTTTAGCTACAAACCTGAGTTTAATCCAGCAATCGTTTTTTTCAATTTACTCTGAAGAAAAACATTTGGATGCGTTTCAGAAGTTACTCGACCTTTTTCCAAAATTATTTGCTCTAAGACCTGAGGCCCTTAAGCAGCAAGATCTAAAAAGATTGGAAGAAGGCAATTGGTATCTCTCAGAAAAAATGGTGGGGATGCAATTGTATGTGGAACATTTTAATGAAGACCTAAAAGGACTTCAAGAAAAAATTCCCTACCTAAAAAAATTGGGGATCAACTTTTTACATTTAATGCCAATAACCCCACGTCCAAAAGGTGAAAATGATGGAGGTTATGCAGTGAATAGTTATTATCAGGTAGATAAAAAATATGGTACTAAAAAAGATTTACTTGAATTGGCGGCAGCGCTAAGAAAACAAGATATGTTCTTGATGCTGGATTTTGTGGTCAATCATACTTCCAATGAATTTCCTTGGGCAAAAAAAGCGGCTCAGGGCAATAAAAAATATCAAGGGTATTATTACACCTTTGAAGACGAAACCATTCCAAAGGAATTTGAAAAATCCTTGCCAGAGGTTTTCCCAGAAACTTCGCCCGGTAATTTCACTCATATACCTGAAATGGATAGATGGGTGATGACCGTTTTCAACGATTATCAATGGGATCTTAACTATACCAACCCAGAAGTATTCATGGAGATGTTGACCAACTTGGTAAAACTGACCAATATGGGTATCGACTTGGTACGGTTCGATGCACTGGCATTTCTTTGGAAAAAAATAGGCACTGACTCTCAAAATCTTCCTGAAGCGCACAACCTCATTACATTGTTCCGAATGTGTTTACAGGTAATAGCGCCAGGAACAATATTTTTGGCCGAAGCCATTGTAGCGCCTACAGAAATTATCAAATATTTTGGAGAAGACCAAAAAGAGGGCAATGAATGCGAAGTTGCTTATAACGCGTCTTTAATGGCGCTATTGTGGAACTCCATTGCAACAAAAAAAACCAACTTGTTGTACAGAAGCTTGACCAATATTCCTGCAAAACCAAAAGACTGTACGTGGATCAATTACATACGTTGCCATGACGATATAGGCCTAGGATACGACGACAGGTTTATTGAAGCAATGGGTTGGAATCCACAGCAGCACCGAAAATTTTTGTTGGATTACTACTGCCAGCGATTGGACTGGTCTCCTGCACGGGGATTGTTATTTATGCACAATCCAAAAACCGGTGACGGAAGAATTACTGGAAGCGCAGCATCTTTATTAGGATTGGAAAAGGGGTTGGACAAGAAAGATGACGCTCTTATTCAGGAAGCCCTATCAAAAATCATCATGCTACATGGAATCATTCTTTCTTTTGGGGGTATCCCCATGATTTACGCCGGGGACGAAATAGGTACACTTAACGATTATTCTTTTTTGAAGGACGATTCAAAAAGAGAAGATAGCCGCTGGGTAAACAGACCCCAACAGGATTGGGAGATTATTGCCGAAGTGGAGAAGAAGGGTTTGCCCCAATCCAAAATATTCCTTGCATTACAAAAGTTGATTGCTCTTAGAAAAGAAAATCCCGTTTTTGCAGATGGTAATAGCTTTGCTTTATGCTATACAGGAAATGACCATATTCTTGCTTTTGAAAGAACGGACAATCTCAAAAATGGATTATTGGTCATCTGTAATTTTGATGAGAATCCCCAAGTAGTAGAAGCAAGTTGGATCTTAAAACTCGGTTACTTTGCAAAAGGCGAACCAAAAGATTTGGTCTCTGACGAAAAAGTATTCCTAAAAAGTGGGTTACTGGAACTAATGCCCTATCAAATACTTTGGCTTAAAAAGTCTTAATTGTATCTCACTTTTCTCAAAATACGCAAAGACTCCTTTAGCGAACCATAAACACGTTTGTTTGCTAATTTCAATAATGGTCGGGCAAGTTCCATTTGTTCCTTGGCTTCTTCAAATCCATTTAGGTAGCAAATAAGATACGTTGCAGGCAGGTGTGTCAAATCTTTTTCCTCTGTCTGATTCAATTTGATTTTCTTTTCCAGCTTCTGCAACAAAGAATTATTAATATTTAAAACATGATGTAGTGTTTTTTTATCATACTGTGGTGGTTCAAAAACCAGTTTACTATTTATCGTATACTTTCCATTATCGGAAAAAGTAATTACCATTTCTTCTAATGGAAAATACTTTTGTTGCGAACCCAATCCCAGCTGTACAAATTCCAATGTGCTGAATGAATCGTCATCGTAGGTAATGGTAATCTCATCCAGGGCAGAATAAAACAATTTGACCTGTTCATTGATCAATTCAATATCTACTCTGGAATAATAGTTTTTATTGTTGACCTTTTTTTTATTCCCTGCCCAACAGACTACAAATTGTTCTTTAAAAACCTTATAATCGCTAGTTAAGTCCGCATGCCTATTGTTCATAAAATTGATGACCGCATCAAGAGTGAGCTCTATGTTATTGCGGGCATGTAGTTCTATGGTCGCTACGGCTTCAGAATTAATATCCTTTAATTCAATATCAAAAGCTTTGGGCAGGCTTATACTGCCTTCCCTAAAGAACACGGCCCCACCATAATATTTCCATATGTTTTTCCTAAGTGCACATACCTTACCGTTGGACCTTATGGTGACCAATCCCACAACCTTGCCTTCTGGTAAATGCGGAAATGGGATATTCTCATATGAAATGATGGGGGGATTGTCCAAGTAGGCATTTACCAAATTTTGAATCTTACTATCATCAAAGAAATCTACCCCCACAATCTTATTGTCCTCGTCCTCTACGCCGATTACAATAAAAGAATTGTTTATAGGATTACTGTTTGCAAGTGCGCAAACATGCTTTAAAAACTTTGCCTTACCTTCTTTCTCGCCAATGGATATGAACCTCTTTTTATCGTAAAAGCTATTCTCATCATTATGTGCTAAAAGGTTCTTTACAAGAAGGCGTTTATTGATCATAGCAAAATAGGATAGCCCTTGTAAAGTTATAAAACCAAACCTTTTAAAAGCCTATGGTTGATAAGATGTTAACTAGTTTTCCATTGCAGGGGCATTCTCAGGTCCGTTCATCCAAAACACGGAAAACAGGGGTATGTACCAGAGTAGTAAAGCGTATTTTTGTTGGAATCGTCAAAACTTTTGATCAAATGAAAAAGTGTGTCTTTATTTTGATTTGTACAGCATTGGTGAATTTCAGTTGCAGTGATTTCAAAAAAGTAGGACCGATTATTACCAGTGAAATACCTGGGGATTTTATTGGTTATGCAACGGACATTAGTCAAGATGGAAGCATTATAGCTATGGGCGCTCCTTTTAATGACACAGCGGCTTTAGGCGGTGGAGAAGTAAAAATATTAAAGAACGAAAATGATAAATGGCAACCTCTTGGAAAGCCATTGCACGGGAAGAAGATAGGCGGGCATTTTGGTTATGAAGTAAAGCTGAACGCAACGGGAAAGATTGTGGCGATAAGCGCCCCCAACAGTAATTCCAATGGTGAAAGGGCAGGACTGGTCCAAGTTTTTGAGTTTACCAAAAATGGATGGGAACAACTTGGGCAAGACTTAACAGGGGAAAATCCTTATGACAATTTTGGAAAAAGCGTATCCCTAAGCGATGATGGGAAAACACTGGCCGTTGGTTCGCCCAAAAACCAAAAAAGCGATAAAGATACCGGACATGTACAAGTATACAATTTAAATAACGGCCAATGGAAACCATTGGGCAATGCAATAAAGGATAAAATCTTTTTGTCGGATAAAGAAAGTATTTATGATGTTCGTATAGATATGGAAATCGTAGAAGTCCCATATTTTGGTAATTCGATAAGCCTTAGTGGTGATGGCAGCACTATAGCTGTTGGTTCGGAAACCGGTTTTAGTGAACGGTTTTATTCAGATGCCGATTATACTACTACCGGATCGGGCACCGAGAGCGTATTGGTATTCAAATGGGATGGTTCCTTTTGGCTATGTGTTGGTAATCCCTTGTTATCAAATGAAGATTATGCCCCTGGTTTTGGAGAAAGTGTATCGTTAAATTATGACGGGTCTGTTCTTGCCATTGGATGTAACGGCTATCAAACCTACAAAACCACTGATGATGGAGAAGATTTGTTAACCGGTTTTGTAGATACTTACCAGCTAAATTCCCAAGGAAGCTACACACTTAAGGGAGAACGTATTTATGGTATAGACTTGGGGGCTTTTGGCATGGAAGTTTGTTTGGACAATGAGGGCGGTACCTTATTGGTCAGTAGTTACGGAAGAGACGATGATTCCAAAGCGTTAAATATGAACTTTGTTTCATTGTTCAATTTTAGGGATGGCCAGTGGCAGTTTCAAGGAGAAAAAATAAAACGTGATCAGGCTTATGAAAATTTTGAAACTTCCATCGCCTTGAGCAATGACAGCAATACATTCATTATGGGCAATTGCAATATAGATGACGACGACACCGGCTACGGAGAAGTCTTAGTTTATAAAAACAAGAAAAAATGAAAACACATCACTTATTATGTCGTTTACTGCTTGTCTTTTTTTCGATTGGGCTTCTATTTTCGTGTTCTGAAAACAACAAAAATCAAAAATATACATCCAAAAATTGGAAACAAGTTGGAAACACTATAACCTTAGAAAAAAGTCCTATATCCAATAGTGGAAAAAAAAATCTATTTGTTTCCCAATCACCTTTGACCATCGGTGTCGCCGATTTTGAAAAACCCATGGATACTACATATATTCCAATGGTCGCCAAGCTCTTTGAACAAGATGAGAACAAGCAGTGGAATGCACATATCCCAAAAAAAGGAGATACCGCCTTGATGGCACAAGCAGGTGTTTTTTCAATGGCAAAAACCAAACCACGCCTTGTGGCGGGACATTTGGCCTATTACGAGGGTTCCACTCACATAGTAACCGCCGAATCTTCCGATGGGAAATGGACTTTTATAGACACCCTCGATATTGAAACCAGTACATATCGCTCTTTTAATGAGGTAAAACTTAGTGATGATGGCAATACATTGATTGTTTTCCCCCAAATGGCTTACTTAACATATGCCTCCGTACAATTATTTGAAAGAATCGAAAAGAAATGGTCTCCAAAGGGAGAACCTATTGTCGTAAAACACCTAGAACCTGAAGATTACAGTGGAGGTAACTTTTTAAATTATGTGGCACTGAGCCCAGATGGCTCAAAAGTAGCATTCGGTAATCCTTTTGATGATGTAAACGGCCCAAGTTCAGGCAGCGTTAAAGTATTTGCTTTTAATACCAACCTAAAAGAATGGGAGCAGGAAGGAAATACAATACATGGCGATTATCCTTACCAGTCTTTTGGTTTATCAATGTCTTTTGCACCCAATGGAAAGGGCTTATTGGTAAAAAGTCATACACGCAGGGAAAAAGACAAACGTTTTTTCTTTGAATTCGATGGAAAAAAGTGGATCAAAAACCCTGATTATTTTAAAATTGAAAAAGATAGTATTGTAGGCGAAATCATTTCAATCCATGAAAACGGACAGACACTATTATCATCAGATGCCGAATCCAACGATTTCTATGACTACCCAGAAGTAATCCACCTATACGAAAGGCAGGATAACAGATGGAAAAATATTGGAACAATAATAGGAACCCATGGGATGGTCTTAGAATATGAATTCATTCCTTCAAAAAATTCCATCACAATCCTATTCGACAACTATCCAACTCTAAAAATAGCATCGTATACAGTGGACCGTTAATTTTTTTTGATTATCGTAGAGCTGGCCTGAGCTGTTGGCATCACTACCAAATCTGCAATATTTACATGATAGGGCCTTGTAATCGCAAAGTGAATAATGTCCGCAATGTCCTCTGGTTGTAGAGGCTGATACCCTTGATACACTTTCTCGGCTTTTTCGGTATCTCCCTTAAAACGGACATCACTAAACTCCGTTTCCACCAGTCCCGGGTTTATCGCTCCAACTCGAATCCCGTGTGCATTCAGGTCTATCCGCATCCCTTGGTTTATGGCATCTACAGCATGCTTGCTGGCACAGTATACGTTCCCTTTTGGATATACCTCTTTACCGGCCGTCGAACCTATATTGATGATATGACCAGATTTACGCTTTACCATTTGTGGCAATACCGCTTTCGACATATATAAAAGTCCTTTTACATTTATGTCGAGCATAGTATCCCAATCATCTATATTTCCTTGGTCGATGGTGTCCAATCCGTGTGCGTTTCCAGCATTGTTCACCAACACATCGATTTTAGAAAATGCTTCGGGCAATGTTTCTATTGCTTCAAAAACAGCAGATTTGTCCCTGACATCAAAGTTCAAAGTGTGGACATTGGTAAAATTGCTCAACGTTTCTTTAAGTTCATGTAATAATTCCTTCCTGCGCCCACAAATTATCAAATGAAACCCTTCTTTTGCCAGTAAAGTGGCTGTCGCTTTTCCTATTCCACTGGTCGCTCCAGTGACCAATACCGTTTTTATACCGTCCATGTTGTGGTGAAAATAAAAAATTAAACCCTTAAATACTTCACAAAACTAGGGCTTTGCCATTTTTTTTAACCATTAATTAACAGACGGATTTTAAATTAATTTTCATTTTGCACTTCTTAGAATAAACACATACATTAACACAATATTTTTAAAAGTTCCTATGGAAGAAAACACTACTATAGATATTAGTGCTGTGAATGAGAAAATTGCCCAGGAAAGTGCATTCATTGATTTGCTCACTCTGGAAATGAACAAAGCCATAGTTGGTCAAAGACATATGGTGGAACGATTGCTCATTGGTCTCTTGGGCAGGGGTCATATCCTATTGGAGGGGGTTCCAGGTCTTGCAAAAACTTTGGCGATCAACACTTTGGCAAAAGCAGTTAAAGGAGATTTTAGTAGAATTCAGTTTACGCCTGATCTTTTACCTGCAGATGTTGTTGGAACTTTGATTTACAACATGAAAGAGAATGATTTCTCGATAAAAAAAGGTCCAATTTTTGCAAATTTCGTTCTAGCGGATGAAATCAACAGGGCTCCAGCAAAAGTACAGTCAGCATTACTGGAAGCCATGCAGGAACGGCAAGTTACCATTGGGGACGAGACGTTTAAATTAGAAGCCCCTTTCCTGGTCATGGCAACGCAAAACCCAGTTGAGCAAGAAGGAACATACCCCTTGCCCGAAGCTCAGGTTGACCGTTTTATGCTAAAGACCGTTATAGATTATCCCAAGCTCAATGAGGAACAACTCATCATGCGGCAAAATCTAAAGGGCGCCAACGAACCTATAAAACCAGTGGTTACCCTAAAGCAGATTTTGAGTGCGCAGCAAGCAGTGCGTGAGGTTTATATGGATGAGAAAATAGAAAAATATATATTGGATTTGGTATTCGCTACCCGTTATCCAGAAAAATACAATCTTGAAAATCTTAAACCCCTGATCAGTTTTGGTGCTTCTCCAAGGGGAAGTATCAATTTGGCAAATGCCTCCAAATGCTATGCATTTATTAAAAGAAGAGGATATGTCGTTCCGGAAGATGTTAGAGCTGTTGTGCACGATGTATTGCGGCACCGTATCGGAATAACCTATGAGGCCGAAGCTGAGAACGTCACTTCCGAAGAAATCATAAACAAGATTGTCAACGAGGTAGAAGTACCCTAGAAAAGTCTACAGTTGACAGTTGTAGTTGGTGGTTTTAAATAACCTTCCACCACTAAATACTGACGGCTAAACACTGTTTACTTATAAATGGATACAAAAGAGCTACTAAAAAAAGTCCGTAAAATTGAAATAAAGACAAGACGTCTTTCCGACCATATTTTTGGTGGGGAATACCATTCTACCTTTAAAGGTAGGGGTATGACCTTTAGCGAAGTACGGCAGTACCAATTTGGGGACGATGTAAGAAGTATCGATTGGAACGTAACCGCCCGTTATAATGAGCCCTACGTAAAAGTTTTTGAAGAAGAACGGGAACTCACCATGATGCTAATGGTGGACGTTAGTGGCTCCGAACTTTTTGGAACAACAAATCAGTTTAAAAAAGGAGTTGTTACAGAAATATCGGCAACCTTGGCGTTCTCTGCCCTTCAAAACAATGATAAAGTGGGATTAATTTTATTTTCAGATGAAGTAGAACTATATATTCCACCAAAAAAAGGAAAAAGCCATGTCCTTCGTATTATTCGTGAGCTTTTGGAATTTACACCAAAAAGTAGCCAGACCAATATTGCGCAAGCGCTAAAATTTCTTACCAATGTAATGAAGAAGAAGGCCATAGTCTTTATGCTTTCAGACTTTATTGCTGACGATTATAACAATACACTTCGCATTATTGGCAATAAACACGACGTTACGGGGATACGGGTTTTTGATGAACGAGAAGAAGCCATTCCAAATATAGGCATGGTACAAATGCAAGATGCCGAAACCGGGGCACTACAATTGGTTAACACACGATCCAAAAAAGTACGTAACGCTTATGGGCAATTTCATAAAGAAAAAGTCGAATACTTTTTGGATTCATTCACCAAATCGGGTTGTGGTGTTATAAACTGTAGAGTGGACGAAAGCTACGTAAGAAAATTGTTGGGTTATTTTAAACGAAGAGGATAAATGGAGTTCGAAGTACGAAATACGAAGTGCAGCTTAAACAGCGTCCAAAACTCTTGGTTCTTGACGCTTTGGGCTTTTTTATTTGTATTTCTTACCTCCCAAGAACTCTCTGCTCAGGAAAGTTCTAAAGTCAAAGCGGAAATTGATACTACGAACATTAAAATTGGAGAGCAGATACAATATAAAATTACAGTAGAGACGGACTCAACTGATATTGTACATTTTCCAGAAGGGCAAACCTTTTCACCTTTAGAGACGGTTGACGCCATAATGATGGATACGGTAAAGAACAAAAACAAAGTGACTCTTCAACGTGTATATGCACTAACCCAATTTGATAGTGGCGCATATACTATTCCGCAGCAGCGGATAGCTATCAACGAACAACCTTTCCTAACCGATTCCTTTCGCATAAAAGTAACCGATGTCGCAGTGGATACCACCAAGCAGAAGATGTTCGACATAAAACCTTTGATCCAGGTTGAAAAGAGTTATGCCAACGTCTGGAAAACGGTAGTTTGGATAATTCTGGTATTAGTTATAATAGGTGGTTTACTTTATTGGTTCTTTTTGAGGAAGAAACCTTTAACAGAAGAAGAAAAAGAAGCATTGTTGCCACCTTATGATCGTGCCCTTCTTGAACTTAAAAAACTTGAAAATTCGAGATACCTTATTCAGGACGAGTATAAAAAATATTATTCAGAACTTACGGATATCGTCCGCTCCTACTTGGAAGAAGACGTAAATATATCCGCTTTAGAAAGTACTACAGGACAGTTAATGGCAAAACTGGAAATGCTCAAAGATGCAGGTGAACTAAAATTGGACGATGAGACCCTAAAGCAATTTCAAAACATATTACAAACCGCCGATTTGGTAAAATTTGCCAAGTCCAAACCCTCAACCTCAATAGCCGAACAGGATAGAAAAGCTGTAGAGCAAATCGTCGTAAAAACCCGTGAGGCGCTACCGGAACCCACAGAGGAAGAATTGCTCAAGAACGAGGAGTACTTGGAAGAGCTCGAAAAGAAAAAACAACGCAAGAAAATCTATTGGGTAGCGGCAATTTTTGCTGGAATTATAGTTTTTAGTATTGTTTTCTCACTGGTCTTTTTTGGAGTAAAAGAAGTTAGGGATACGGTTTTTGGTTACCCTACAAAAGAACTATTGGAAGGGGAATGGGTCTCAAGTTCATACGGCTTTCCTCCTATAGACATAGAAACGCCCGAGGTCCTCCTTCGAAAAGAAATAGAACTACCTCCAGAAACCCAAGAGCTTATTAAAGAACTGCAGACTTTTTCATATGGAAGTTATGTAGGCATCTTCTCGGTCACAACGAGTTCTATCACCTACAAAGAACAAACAGACCCTGATTTTGAAGCAGCCATTGGTGCTACCTTGGGAACATTTGAAAGTCTTGGGGTCAAGAATATTATTACCAAACAAGAAGAATTTGCCACAAAATCTGGAATACAGGGTATAAAGACATTTGGTACCGGCAATTTTAAAAATCCAGACGGTGACGAATCAAAAAAAGCCAAATACACTATTCTATCCTTTGGAGGTAAAGGATTTATGCAGCAGATTATCATTACTTGGGAAGATGGTGATGACTATGCCGAGCAAATAGTTGATAGAATATTGAGTGCCGTGGACGTAAAAACACAGACATAAATGTTTAAAAATATAGAATTTGCAAATCCGGAATTTTTTTGGTTGCTACTTTTGCTTCCAGTGGCTTTGCTATGGTATTTTTTTAAACGCAAAGACCAGGTCGCATCCTTAAAAATTTCCAGTATAAAAGGATTCACCGTTGATAATTTGGTTTCAAAGTTAAGGCCTGTACTTTTTGTACTTCGTCTTTTAGCACTTGCAGCTATTGTAATGGCATTGGCAAGACCGCAGACCGAGGATATTTCTACCAGAACCAAGACAACCAAGGGAATAGACATTGTTATGGCGATAGATGTATCGTCAAGTATGTTGGCCCGCGATTTAAAACCGAACAGACTATCTGCACTAAAAGAAGTTGCAGGAGAATTTATCAAACAGCGCCCCAACGACCGTATCGGTTTGGTGGGTTATGCCGGTGAAAGTTATACCAAGACCCCTATTACAAGTGACAAATCCATTGTTCTGCGTGCCCTAAAGGAAATTACCTATGGAGAGCTCGAAGATGGTACCGCTATAGGCATGGGATTGGCAACTTCGGTAAACCGATTAAAGGAAAGTAAGGCGATAAGCAAAGTTATTATTCTCTTAACAGACGGAGTCAATAATTCTGGCTTTATTGAACCGAACACTGCTGCAGACCTGGCCATTGAATTTGGTATAAAGACCTACACCATAGGACTTGGCACCAATGGTAATGCACTGTCTCCAATTGCCTATAATGCAGATGGAACTTTTAGGTACGGAATGCGCCAAGTGGAAATAGATGAAAAATTATTACAGGAAATCGCTACTGCTACAGGTGGAAAGTATTTTAGGGCAACCGACAACGAAAAGTTGGAAGCCATTTACGACGAAATCAATAAACTGGAAAAAACCGAAATAGAGGAGTTCAAATATTACAAATACGAAGAAAAATTTAGACCATTAATATTATTGGCAGGAGCTTTGCTATTATTGGAATGGGCATTACGAAACTCAATTTTTAAAAGTTTTATTTAGAAAAGAATGATTCAGCTCGACGAAAAAATATATTTCTACTTACTGGCCATTGTTCCAGTGATAGTTCTTGCGTTCTTCTTTCTTCAAATCTGGAAAAAAAGGACGCAACGTCAATTTGCAGATCAAAAGTTGTTAAAACGATTGGCCCCGAATAAATCAAAATTAAAATCGGCCTTAAAACTTATTTTTCTTTCATTGGGCCTTACTTTTCTAATTATTGCACTTGTAAACCCTAAAATTGGCACAAAACTGGAGACCGTAAAACGTGAAGGTGTGGACATTGTTTTTGCCTTGGATGTTTCTAAAAGTATGTTGGCCGAAGATATTGCGCCAAACCGATTGGAAAAAGCAAAAAGGCTCATTTCTGAAATCATCAATCAGTTGGCTAGCGACCGTATTGGAATTATAGCCTATGCCGGACAAGCCTACCCACAATTGCCTATAACAACGGATTATGGAGCGGCAAAAATGTTTTTGCAGAGTATGAATACCGATATGCTGTCTTCGCAAGGAACGGCAATAAACGCTGCAATAGATTTGGCAAGTACCTATTATGATGATTCCGAGCAAACCAATAGGGTCTTATTTATTGTTTCCGATGGAGAAGATCATTCAGAAAGTACGACTTTGGATGCTGTGGAGTCCGCTTCAGAAAGCGGTATCCGCATTTTCACCATAGGTGTCGGAAAACCAAAAGGTGCCCCAATACCCATCAAACGAAAAGGAGTTGTCGAAAGTTTGAAAAAGGATTCGCAAGGGGAAGTTGTCATCACAAAACTGAACGAGACAATTTTATCGGAAATAGCCGATCAAGGAAATGGTGAATATATAGATGGTTCCAATACAGAAGATGCCGTGGATTTAATCAAAGAACAATTGGACCAAATGGACAAAAAAGAATTTGAGGCCAAACAGTTTGCAGAATACAAAGACCAGTTTCAATGGTTCTTGGGTATAGGTCTATTATTTTTATTTTTGGATATCTTCCTTTTGGACAGAAAAACAAAATGGTTGAAAAAACTAAATCTTTTTAATGAACATGATGATGTATAAGATAAGATTAATAGTAAGCCTGTTTCTTTTGATAACGATAACCTTAAAAGCGCAGGACGATATAGCAGAGAAAGAGGCTGAAAAATCGCTTACAGCTTCAAAAAACCTTACTTGGGAAGCAAATAAGGAACTTACAGAAAATGATTTTATAACTGCTGAAGCAGACTACAGGAAAGCAATTTCTAAAAGCGGTGAAAATGCCGTTGCGCCTTTTAATCTTGGCAATGCCTACTATAATAGAGAAAACTTTCAAGAGGCTTTTGGTAGGTTTAAACAGGCGGGCGAGACAGCAGAATCCAAACCAGAAAAACACAAATCCTATCACAATATGGGCAATGTGTTCATGAAGAACAAGGAATATCAAAAGGCTGTAGAAGCCTACAAGGAAGCCCTTAGAAATAATCCGACAGATGAGGAGACCCGTTATAATCTGGCCTTAGCTAAAGAAATGCTAAAAAAACAACAGGACGAACAAAAGAACGACCAAAACCAAGACAATAAGGACAAAAAGAACGAGGAAGACCAGAAAGACAAAAATCAGGATCAGGACGATAAGGGAGAGAACGATAAGGAGAATGAAGGGGAACAGAATGAGGATGAGAACAAAGATGATGGCGATGAAGGAGATAAAGGGGAAAACAAGCCCGAAGAGAATAAAGAAGGTGAAGGAGATAAGAAAGAAGAGCAAAAGAAAAAGCCAAATGAAGGCGACCAACCCCAAGAACAAAAACAACAACCAAGACCCAATCAACTTTCTAAGCAACAGATTAAGAATCTGCTAGAAGCCATGCAGAACGAGGAAAAGAAAGTACAAGAAAAAATGGAGGCAAAAAAAGTGAAGGGCAAGAAAATCAAAAATGAGAAGGATTGGTGATGATTAAGACATGGTACTGTTTTATTATCCTTTTGAATATCTCCCTGTTTACGGGGTTCTATTCCTATGCTCAAGAAAACGAGGTTACTTTTGAGGTAAAGCTCAGCAAGGAAAAACTGGGTATAAATGAACGATTACGGGTAGACTTTACCATGAACAAGGACGGGGATAATTTTAATCCTCCCTCTTTTGAAGGCTTTAAAGTGGTTATGGGGCCTTCACAATCCATAAGCTCCTCTTGGATAAACGGTAAACGTAGTTATTCAAAATCCTATTCCTACATACTGGTTCCTACGGCAAGAGGAAAGTTTACGATAAAACAGGCCACTATAGAAATTAGTGGAGAAACGTATAAAACGCTTTCAAAAACAGTTGAAGTCACTGCAGCTGTCGATAAGCCAAGCGACCAGAAAACCGTGGACGACGTAGCAGATGAAAACCTGCATCTTGTTGCAGAAGTGTCCAAGGGGAATCCATACCTGAACGAAGCGGTAACCGTTGTATACAAACTATATGTAAGTCCAAACATAAGTGTTACAAACTATCGCCCTTTGGATAACCCTAAGTACAACAATTTCTGGAGCCAAGATATCCCAGTAACAAAACATAGTGCCCAGAATGGCACGTATAAGGGAAAGCCTTATCGCTATGTTGTCCTTAAAAGAGTCGTGCTCTATCCCCAAAAATTTGGAAGCTTGGAAATAGAACCACTTTCACTTGAGATTTTTGTGGATGTTCCAACGAACAGAAGGGATTTCTTTGGTGGACGTATTTACACACAAACGAGCAAAACTGTATCGGCAGGCAGACGCACATTAAACGTAAAAGCATTGCCAGAAGCGGGGAAACCGGCTAATTTTGGTGGTGCTGTTGGAGACTTTAAATTTTCGGTAACATCGAGCAAGAAACGATTGAATGCATCAGAATCGTTACAGGCAAAAGTAGAAGTATCCGGGAAAGGAAACTTAAAATTATTTCAATTGCCAGAACCCGAACTACCAAGCGCACTTGAAGTTTACGAACCTGAGTACGATGAAAACGTACGTACCCTGATTTCTGGAATGGAAGGAAAAGTGGCCGATAATTACACCATAGTTCCTTCATTCAGAGGAAAATACCCGATACCCAGTATTTCCTTTAGCTACTTTAATCCAAAGACAGCGAAGTACGTTACTTTAAATTCCGAGGAAATAAACATTGAAGTGCTGGAGGGTCCTGTAAATTCTTCTTCAAACACAACTGCTTCATCTAGCAATAAACAATTTGTGGTTGCCACAGGAAAGCAATTTCATTTTATAAAATTGAATCCTAATCTTAGTAAAATAGGAACCAGTTATTTCTTTGGTTCCAACAATTTTTATCTTCTATTGTTCTTGCCGTTAGTATTGATTCCCATTGCCGTGTTCTCCTTTAAGAAAAAAGAGGCAATTGCAAGTGATGTCGTAGGCAACAAAATAAAGAAGGCCAATAAACTTGCCAGAAAATACCTTTCTACCGCTAAAAAGGAACTTGGCAACAAGGAAGCATTTTATGTAGCTTTGGAAAAAGGCCTTCACAACTACCTTAAGGCAAAATTAAAAATTGAAACTACGGAGTTCAGCAAAGAAAAAATCACGGCTATCTTGACCGAAAAGAAAGTGGACACTGTTGATATTGATGGATTCATAAGTTTACTCAAAAATTGTGAAATGGCTCGCTATAGTCCCTTCTCCGATGTTCAAATGAAGCATGATTACGATAGTGCAAGCGAAGTAATCTCTAAATTGGACAAACAATTATGAGCATAAAAAAGTTGGCCATACTAATCTGTCTATTTTCGGTTTACCTCGGAGTATCCCAAAACGAGGCCCGTTTTACAAGAGCTACGGAACACTATAACAAAGGGGAATATACACGGGCGATAGAAAATTATGAGCAAATATTAGAAAACGGGGAACACTCTGCCTCACTCTATTTTAATTTGGGCAATTGCCACTACAAACTAAATGCCATTGGCCCCAGCATCTATTATTATGAAAAGGCGCTTTTGTTGAAACCAAACGATAGCGAAATTCTTAACAATCTTGCTTATGCGGAAAACATGAGGTTGGACGCTGTCGAGGAAATTCCCAAAACAGATATTGCTGCGTTGTATTCCAATGTTGTTAACATGCTATCCTTTGATCAGTGGTCCTATTTAGCAGTTGCTTTGATTTTCCTATTTGTTTTAGCTTATTTAGCATATTTTTTCTTGCGCTTTGCCACTCAAAAACGAATTGCTTTCATTACTAGTGTCATCTCCTTGATTCTTGGTTTTTTTAGCATCTTGATAGCATATCTCCAGTATCAGGATTTTAAAAAGGATAACCCTGCCATCATCTTCAGTTCGGAAGTCAAGATAACTTCGGAGCCCAATACCAACAGTGAAGTTGTATTTACACTACATGAAGGAACTAAAGTCAATGTTTTAGATGAACTCGAAGATTGGAAAAAAATAAGGCTTGCAGATGGGCAAACCGGCTGGTTGACGAGTGAAAATCTAAGATTATTAAAAGATTTTTAGCCAAGGTTCGACAAAAATTAATAGTTTTACTATTATTCATGTAAAAAGCAACCCAGTGTTAAGAACAATTTCATTTCCTTGTATTGCGCTATTGCTGATATTCTCCATTTTGGCCCCGTCCATTATGCCCTTGCTTAGCCAAAAACATGATATTGTTGTTCTTGCAGATACTAATGAAGAAGAAAAGAATCATGAAAAAGAGTCTGAGAAGAAGTTTGATGAAAAAGATTTGTTCTTGCCCAAGTATGTGTCACCCCATTTTATTCTCCTTCAGAATAAAAATCTAAATCACATTGGATATACCTTTCCAGCTTCCAATTTTAATGCTGATATTGTAGTTCCACCTCCTAGGAATTTTAGTTAAAATTGTTTTTTTAGTTTCTAATCCTCTTCAAAGATTATTTATTTTGAAGACCAATCCAGTTTAATAATATGTTCAAGTATATAAAAAATGACCTGCCGGCAAGTATTGTCGTATTCTTTGTTGCTCTTCCCCTTTGCCTTGGTATTGCACTGGCTAGTGGTGCACCTTTATTTTCTGGCCTCATCGCAGGAATTGTTGGCGGTATATTGGTTGGTGCACTCAGTAATTCGCAAATTGGGGTGAGTGGTCCTGCAGCCGGTCTTGCCGCAATAGTTTTAACCGCGATAGGTACCCTGGGAGGTTTTGAAAATTTTCTGGTCGCTGTAGTACTTGGTGGTATCATTCAAATTATTTTTAGCATTTTAAAGGCAGGTGTTATCGCTTATTATTTTCCTTCATCTGTTATCAAGGGAATGTTGACCGGTATAGGTATAATTATAATTCTAAAACAGATTCCTCACTTTTTTGGCTATGATGAAGACCCCGAAGGAGATTTTTCGTTTTTTCAAGTGGATGGAGAAAATACGTTCAGCGAAATTCTGAATGCTATAAACTTTATAAGTCCCGGTGCTACCCTTATAGCTGTAATTGCACTAGCTATTTTGATATTATGGGATCAAGTATTGAGCAAGAAGTCCAAGGTCTTCAAACTAATTCAAGGACCTTTGGTAGCAGTCGTTGTAGGTATATTATATTTTGTTTTCACTAAAAATAACGAGCAACTGGCAATCTCAAGTGAACATTTGGTAAGTGTTCCCATTCCCGAGAGTATAGACTCTTTTAAAAACCTTTTACGGTTTCCAAACTTTGGTGTAATCGGTAATCCGGAAATTTGGATTACGGCGTTTACTATCGCTCTGGTAGCCAGTTTAGAGACATTGTTATGTGTGGAAGCTACGGATAAGTTAGATCCTTATAAAAGAACTACTCCAACGAATAGAGAACTATTGGCACAAGGAATAGGAAATAGTGTTTCGGGTTTACTTGGTGGTCTACCTGTAACCCAAGTAATAGTAAGAAGTTCTGCAAATATTCAATCCGGTGGTAGAACCAAAGCCTCGGCAATTATCCATGGATTTTTTCTGCTCATTTCGGTAGTACTTATTCCGAAATTACTCAATATGATTCCTTTATCCGTGTTAGCGGCCATTTTGTTCATTGTTGGATATAAATTGGCCAAACCAGGTCTTTTTAAAAAAATGTACCATCTGGGCTGGAAACAATTTGTTCCCTTCGTAGTCACCGTAGTCGGAATCGTATTCACGGATTTATTGGTAGGTATTGGTCTTGGTTTAGGAGTAGGTATCATAGTTATTTTGATAAAGAGCTATCAAAATTCCCACTTTCTCCATATTGAGGATAAAAGCAACGGTGCCCATAAAATTAAAATGACCTTAGCAGAAGAAGTAACATTTTTTAACAAAGGTGCCATCTTGAAGGAATTGGATAGTCTTCCTGAAAATTCATATCTTGAATTGGACGTTAGAAAAACTCGCTATTTAGATAACGATATTATTGAGATCTTGGAAGATTTCTCAGAAAAAGCCAAAAATAAACACATAGAGATAAAACTAATTTCCGAAAGAGGAGAAGTAGAAAATCCAGAAAGCTATATTCAGTTTTTCAAATTGGACAAGGAATCACAAAAAAATATAGAAAATGATTACGCAAACTAAACAAACCCAAGCTGCTCTTAACCCTAGCATGGCTTGGGAACTTTTAAAAGAAGGCAATAAACGCTTTGTTGAAAAAAGTCAGGTAAAAAGGGATTTATTGACTCAAGTGGTCGAAACCTCCCTGGGACAATATCCATTCGCAACAATTTTGAGTTGTATAGATTCACGAGTTTCATCTGAACTGATTTTTGACCAAGGTATAGGTGATATATTTAGCGCCCGTGTGGCCGGTAATATTGTGAACGAAGATATTCTCGGGAGCATGGAATTTGCCTGTAAACTGGCAGGAACCAAAATCATAGTGGTATTGGGACATACAAGCTGCGGTGCAGTAAAAGGTGCCTGTGACGATGCAAGAATGGGCAATCTTACAGTGCTCCTAAACAAAATAAAACCTGCGGTCGATGGTGTTGCCGAACCCAAAGATCAAACGCAGCGCAATTCTAAAAATATCGATTTTGTGAATTCCGTAGCTGAAAAAAATGTAAGCCTGACCATTGGTAACATAAGACGTCAAAGTCCCGTTCTCAAAGAAATGGAAGAAAATGGAGAAATAATCATTGTTGGGGGCATGTACAATGTTTCGAATGGGGAAGTCCGCTATTTGTAGTATCGATTTCATAAAAAATATTTTTAAAAGGCCAGTGTTTAACACATTATTGGCCTTTTTTAGTATCTCAAATTTGCTATCTTGACATTCATACGGTATAACCTAAGCGCAGACCATGTTCAAGCACTTTAGAGGAGATTTATTTGGCGGTATTACAGCTGGTATTGTAGCACTCCCCTTGGCACTCGCATTTGGTGTTAGTTCTGGTCTTGGCCCCAGTGCAGGACTTTACGGCGCAATTTTCATTAGCTTTTTTGCTGCGCTTTTTGGAGGAACAAATACTCAAATATCTGGCCCCACCGCTCCCATGACAGCAGTAAGCATGGTAGTCATCGCTGGTATAGTTGCAATAAATGATGGTGATATCAATAAAGCACTTCCAGCAATACTTACTATTTTTCTTTTGGCGGGAATAATGCAAATTGGATTGGGATTACTAGGGCTTGGAAAATACATAAAATACATCCCTTATCCTGTAGTTTCAGGATTTATGACAGCCATAGGGGTTATTATTTTAGTGACACAGATCTTGCCTGCCATTGGTTATTATCCCAAAGAGGATTCTGAGTATGTAAATCGGTTTATGCCAGATGCAGAGGAGGAAATACTTGAAAATATATTAAAAGATGAAGCAGGGGAAGGTATATTGGTCTTGGAGGATTTTGAAGAGACCATAAAAAGAGCCGATGAAATAACCCCCGCCGATAGGCAAAAAGAAGCCAAAACCTTGGCGGCCAAAGATGCTTCTGGAGTTGTTGGAACATTTAAAGTATTACCAAGAGCATTAAAAAACATCAATTGGCTGGAACTTGGGTTGGCCTTGGCAACTATTTTTATAATTTATGGCTTTAAACGGGTAACTACGGCTGTTCCCAGTACGTTAGTTGCACTGATACTGGTATCGGGCATAGCCTACGGCTTTGATTTGGCCTATAGGCCCATTGAACAAATCCCAAGTGGTTTACCTTTACCAAACCTCGAAATTTTCACCGCATTTAAAATTAGTTCCATCTCCCCATATATATTTACGGCCTTGACTTTAGCCCTGCTTGGCGCCATTGATTCTTTGTTGACTTCTGTTGTTGCCGATAACATGACCCAGACCAAGCACAAACCAAATAAAGAATTGGTTGGGCAAGGTATAGGTAATAGCGTAGCCGCTTTATTTGGAGGAATACCTGGCGCTGGAGCCACCATAAGAACCGTTGTGAACATAAATTCTGGAGGGAAAACCAAACTTTCAGGTATGATTTCAGGGATACTTTTATTGATGATTTTTCTGGCATTAGGACCGGTCGCATCCCAGATTCCAGCGGCTGTGCTAGCTGGTATTTTGGTCACCGTAGGTATTGGTGTTATGGACTATAAAGGGTTGAAAGCTATTCCCTACCTTCCAAAGGACATTAAGTTAGGGCCTATAAAACTTAGTTCGGAAGTCATTATCATGCTATCTGTTATGGTACTTTCTTCTGTTTGGAATTTAGTATATGCCGTGGGAATTGGATTGGTCTTCGCCTCATTGATGTTCATGAAAAAAATGGGAGATCTAACTGCGCAAAGATCAGATGTAAAAGCGCTTTCCAGCGAAAAAGCATGGGCAGACGAGAAAGATTTTCCAAAGGATTTAGCTAAAGAAGTTTTTATCAAACATGTCAAAGGACCTCTATTCTTTGGTTCAACGAGCGAGTTCCAACAACTGGCACAACAAATCCCATATACCGCAACAACCGTAATTATACGATTGGGGCGTATGCAATATCTAGATCAGTCCGGTCTTTATGCCATGGAAGATGTGCTGCAGGATTTAAAGAACAACAATGTAGAGGTACTCTTGGTAGCTATTCTTGAACAACCAAAATATATGATGGAGCGTATAGATATTATTCCAGATCTAATTGCAAGAGAACATATTTTTAACGATTTCAAGAGCTGTATTAACTGGATAGAAAGAAACATTAAGAATCCTTAACCAAATAATAGCTTCAATACGTGCTGGTCCTAGTTTTCTATGCTAGCACAAAATTTTCCAAACGATTTGGGTCCAATTTACAAGGAGACCCTAGCAGAAAAGTTTATTATAAAACCTTTCAATACATTGAGCAATGCTGTTTTTCTTATCATTTTAGTATTTGATATCGCAGTTTTCTTTAGAAGTATCGATTTAAAACAATCTGTTTTTGAAATGGGAACGCACTGGTTATGGCACTTTTTTGGAGGCGTAGCAGTTCATTGCCTCATTGCCTATATATTCAAGGACAATTTGCTAAATTTGTCCGCTACGAGCGACAACCATGATCGAGACAATAAAAGAACACTTGAGCGAAGTTGAGCAATTCACTTCGACCTCAAAAGATGAAATAGAAGCTTTCCGAATTAAATATTTAGGAAAAAAAGGACTCTTGAATACATTCTTTGCTGAATTTAAAAATGTTCCAAACGAACAAAAAAAAGAATTCGGTCAAGTTATCAATCAACTCAAAGGGACAGCTACAGAAAAGGTAAATTCCCTAAAAACAGCACTCGAAAACAGTGCCGAAATAAATGGCAAGTTTGGGGACTTGACAAGACCTGGGGAACCTATCGAAATTGGTGCAAGACACCCAATATCAATAGTAAAAAATCAAATTATCGATATTTTTTCACGGATAGGTTTTAATGTCTCCGAAGGTCCTGAAATTGAGGATGATTGGCATAATTTCACTGCATTGAACTTACCGGAATATCATCCTGCCCGGGATATGCAGGATACGTTTTTCATTCAGACCGATCCAGATATTTTATTGCGCACCCATACCTCATCCGTTCAGGTTAGGTATATGGAAAACAATAAGCCCCCTATTCGAACGATTTCCCCTGGAAGAGTTTATCGCAACGAGGCAATTTCGGCACGTTCGCATTGTTTTTTTCATCAAGTTGAAGGTTTGTATGTAGATAAGGACGTTTCGTTCGCAGATTTAAAACAAACACTCCAATATTTTACTTCTGAGATGTTCGGAAAGTCAAAAATTCGTTTGCGCCCCTCCTATTTTCCATTTACAGAACCCAGTGCGGAAGTTGATGTCTATTGGGGCCTTGAAACAGAAACTGATTATAAAATGACCAAGGGTACCGGATGGTTGGAAATAATGGGTTGCGGAATGGTCGACCCAAATGTATTACAGAATTGTGATATTGACCCAGAAGTCTATTCCGGTTTCGCATTTGGTATGGGTATTGACCGTATTGCATTGTTACTCCATCAAATTTCTGATATCCGCTTGTTGAGTGAGAACGATATTAGGTTCTTAGAGCAGTTCAAGAGTTCTTTATAAACCTTATTTCATTTAGGGTCGCTTCCTCTCTAGATTTTTCGAACAGTACTATTTTATTTAGCATGAAAACCATGGTAATAAAAGAAAAGTCATTGTAACAACAATACCTAAACGCATATTTTATTCTAAACAAGTGCCTTAAAGAAAACAATTTCTTTGAAAGAGACCTTTTTACTTCCTATTTTTAGGACTCAACTTTGTAACCATGATCAAATCAATTTACAATTCAAAATATCTTAAAGGTGATGTTACGGGAGGGCTCGTAGCAGGTGTTGTTGCATTGCCCTTGGCACTTGCATTTGGAGTACAATCTGGATTAGGGGCCATAGCCGGGTTATATGGAGCAATAGCTGTTGGCATTTTAGCAGCTCTCTTTGGGGGTACCGCTACCCAAGCAAGTGGCCCAACAGGTCCAATGACAGTAGTATCCGCTGCATTGGTTGCCAATGCAATCGAAGTTGCAGGAAGCTTACAAGATGCCATGGGCATTATTCTGTTGAGCTTTTTAGTTGGAGGTGCTTTACAAATTATTTTTGGACTGATCAATATTGCTGGTTACATCAAATATTTTCCTTATCCTGTGATATCAGGTTTTATGAGCGGTGTAGGGTTGATTATCATCATTTTACAAATCTTCCCATTTGTTGGATTGGGTTCACCAAAGTCCACGATCAAGGTTATTATTGATTTGCCCAGAATGTTTGCAGAGTTCAACTGGCAAGCATTGGCCTTGGGAGGACTGACGGTGCTCATCTATTATATTTTTCCAAAAATCACAAAGGCTATTCCAAGTGCATTGGTTGCACTGATCGGAGTGTCCATTTTTGCTTATTTCATTAAATGGGATGTGCCTATCATTGGTGAAATTCCATCTGGTTTGCCAGCATTGCAATTGGAAGGTTTATTTAGCATAGACAGTAGTGCCTATTTTATGGTTTTGGAATATGGAATGGTATTGGCCGTTTTGGGCTCAATAGATTCCTTGTTAACATCTGTAATAGCAGATAACATGACCAAAACAAAACATAATAGCAATCGGGAATTGATTGGTCAAGGTATTGGAAACATGGCTGCTGCACTCATTGGTGGAATACCTGGTGCAGGGGCAACAAAAGGTACGGTTGTCAACATTAATAATGGCGGTCGTACCAGGCTCTCTGGGGCTTTACATGGAGCATTTTTACTAACTGTTCTTTTAGGCCTTAGCTCGCTTGCAGCATTTATTCCGTTGGCCGTGTTAGCTGGTATTCTGATTCCTATCGGTTTTAAGATTATTGACAAAAAAGGATTAAAACATTTAAGAATCATTCCCAAGGCTGATGCTGTTGTTCTCATCATCGTATTACTTTGGACCACGTTTGGCAGTCTAATACAAGCTGTAGGTATTGGCGTAACGCTCGCCGCTTTGTTATTTATGAAAAGAGCAAGTGATATTGGTGAAAAAGGTATGCAAGTAGGAACATTGGCTGGTTTTGATGGGGAAAAACCATGGGAAGATGAAACCAATTTATCCCAAAAACTTAGTGAGCAAATCTATATCAAACATTTGTACGGTCCTTTGTTCTTTGGTTTTACTTCCCACTTTCAAGAGCAGGTCAAAACCGTTGGCAATGAAATAAAAGTTTTGATTTTCCGAATGGATAGGGTACCACATGTGGATCAATCCGGGGTGTATGCTTTGGAAAATGCTGTTTTGGATTTGACCCTTAAAGGAATGAAGGTTGTTATTACTGGACTGAAGGAACAACCCAAAGATATATTGACCTCTGTTGGTATCATCCCAGATTTGGTTCCTGAAGAACAAGTATTCCCAAATATTGAAGAAAGTTTTGATTGGATTTCCAAAGAATTGGAACAATAAGTTCGGATTTTATTGAGATCATGGATAAAAACAACAATTTTCCTATATTTTTATTTAAATCCATACAAATACTGTAAATTTTGTACTTGTTCTAATTATAAGAATAACAAATTGATAATTTCCACAGGGACAAATTCAATTTTACATATTTTAACCCATTGATTTTTATCGTATTACGATAGGTTTTTTCTTTACCTGATTTTAATTTAGTGACAATAGCTAACTCAAATTAAAATTGCTCATGGAAACTAGAAAAATCAACAGAAGAAATTGGATAAAAACTGGAGTTCTTACCGCTGGAGGAGTACTTGCCGCCCCGTATTTAGGGTTTTCCAAAAATTCGGAACTACCGCTTCAGCTGGATGCAAATGGTGATGCAATTTATAGTCCGTTCTTTAAAGAATATCTTCCTAAAAATCTAAGAGAGTTTCCTGTTCTAGCCGCAAAACTAAACGCAAACGAGAATCCATATGGACCTTCTCCCATGGCATTGGAAGCATTGAAAAATTCGGCAGCCGGTGGTAACCGCTATGCCTGGAAAGAACTGTTTCAACTCATGGACAAGATTGCCGAGTTTGAAGGTGTGGAGCGTAAAAACGTTATGATGGGTCCTGGCTCTTCGGATTTATTGGAAAAAACGGCCATGGTACTTTTTATGAATGGAGGGAATGTTGTTTCGGCCGACCCAGCTTATATGTCGTTGATCCGTGTTGCCGAAGCAGCGGGCGGAACATGGAAACCAGTGCCATTGAAAGACGATTGGTCCCATGATTTGGATGCTATGGAAAAAGCAATTGATGACGACACAAAATTGGTCTATATCTGTAACCCCAACAATCCTACTGGAACGATAACGCAACATGAAGATTTAGTGGGTTTTTGCGCTAGGGTATCCGAAAAAGTACCTGTTTTTATTGACGAAGCTTATCTTGGCTTTTTGGATGACGGTATGAAAAAGAGCATGGTTTCCCTAATAAGCGAAGGCAAGGATGTCATCATTGCCAGAACCTTTTCAAAAATCCATGGCATGGCCGGACTTCGCGTAGGGTACGCTATAGCCCAAGAAGAGCGATTGAACAAACTCCAAAAAATCACCCGTGCGGGAATGGGTATTTCCTATCCTTCGGTTTTTGCTGCGATGGGTGCCATGGATGATTCGAAATTTTTGGATAGTTCCAGAAAGCTAAATGCCGAGTGCAGAGAATATGTATACCAAAGCCTTGACCAAATGGGGTTTGAATATGTTCCGTCCTATACCAGTTTCATGATTTTTCCAATAGAGATGGAAGGAAAAGTATTTCTTGAAAAAATGACCGATTTAAAGGTTGGGGTACGTGCTTTTAATTTTATGGGCAAAGATTGGTGTAGGGTAAGTATGGGCACTATGGAAGAAATGAAGCTATTTACACAAGCGTTAGGAAAGGTTTTGGTCTAATTCCATGGATATTAGCCTTCAAAAAACAGTCGTTTTTCTATTTTTTATCCTTATCGGGGTTTTACTTAAAGTTAAATTCCAGTCTAAGGACGAGATTTCTGGTATAAAGAAAATCATTTTGAACTTGGCACTGCCAGCAACAATTTTTATTGCCTTATTGGGTGTAAAAATTGAACTTCAATTGTTGTTATTGCCTCTGCTCGCCCTAGGGCTCAACCTGCTTTTGTTCATCGTTATGCCTTTCTTGCTCCCAATTCTGGGCATTTTGAAGAACACCTCCGAGTTTCGTACCGCAAAATTATTAATGCCCTCCTTGGCACCCGGCCTATCCTGCTTTCCCTTTGTGCTGGAATTTTTGGGGAAGGATTATTTAGCTAAAGCCGCTATGGCAGATTTAGGGAACAAGGTATTTGTACTGGTATTTTTATACCTCATAGCTATGAATTGGCACTATACCTTGCAATCAAAAAAAACCAAGGCCAAATTCTCTAAATTAAAGCCCATGCTAAAAGCCATGGTTACAGAACCTGTAAATTTGTTCATCATAGCGGCATTGTTTCTACTAGGTTTTGGCTTTACCATGGATACACTCCCCTTTTTCTTGAGCGAAACATTGAAAAAACTAAGTCTTATTATGACCCCATTGGTTCTTCTTTTTATAGGGTTAGCCGTAAAAATTAAAAGAAAACAGTTTTTTCAAATTTTTTCATTGCTTTGTTTACGTGCCGGCTTGGTCGTGTTGATAGTAGGACTGTTTGTATCGATTTCAGAGATACAGGTCACCAACGAAATCCTATTATTGCTTTCTTTCGGTCTAAGTGCTTGCAGTTTTTGGCCATATGCCCATATTGCAGCGGTAGATAGCAATGAAAATGAAATACCAGAAAAGAAAAAAACATTTCATAATAATTACGCCATCACTATTTTGGCACTATCCTTTCCGCTTTCAACCCTACTTATTCTTGGTGTGCTTAACAGCGGTTCTTTTTTAGCATCGACACCCAATATCTTCGTATTGGCAGGGCTGTTGTTTGGGACTGGGATAATCTTTCCATTATTCAATACCATCAATAAAAGGCTTTTGGAGCAAAAATTAAAACCTAGCGTAACAGAAAACATATAGTGGTGGTTTTATCTAAAATGCACGAAGTTCTGTTTGTGTTTGCAACGTCCAACTATCATTCTTAAAGTTGACTTTTCAAGTACTTTATCGTACTCGCCTTTCGCAAACCTGATTGCTGCTAGAAGAATTTAAGTAAACTTATGGAGATGGTGCCCGTTATGAATTTTATCTATTCAAATCTACAATATTGCCATGTTCAGGGTCAATCTTCCCATTGAGCATATTTAAGTACAATTGCTCCAATTGCTACAATCCAACGTGTTTTTTAATCGAAATGATTGATTGAATGGCGGTTATAAATTGTTGCCATTATTGCAAGCAGTTTTTTTGTTTTTAATTTTCCCCCAAGCCAATACTTTCACTCCTTTAGAGTAATGGATTTTACTTGGTCCTTCATTTATTAACTTTTCAAATCTTGGATAACTTAAATCTAATTTCCCTAAATCGATCTCATTAATTGACCATTCCAAATGATGGATTTCATATTCGTTAATTGACTCGTCAGTATCTTGAAAAAGAGCATATCTTTCCGTTAACCATTTGTCCAATTCTGTTTTTTTGGTCAGTTCTTTTCCAATTGTAAATTCAATGTCAAGTTTATCATTAAATTCTAAATTTTGGGATTGATATCTCTTGTTGGTCCTTTTAATTTTTGAAAATCTATAAGGAAGTTCTGAAATTCCTTTTGCGACTTTACAAGATAACCTTTTACCCCCTTCGATGCTTAAAAAGTAAACTCCGGTTTTAGTATTTGACTTAACATAGGTCCGAATATTTATTTCGTCAAAATCTGATATTGGCGAAAAGTAAGGTAGGTTTTTTGGTCTTATCTTTTCCATGGTAAAGGCAACAACTGAAATCCAAGGTTCGCCGTTAAAAAGGTCGATTTCCAATTCTTTGGGCACGAATTTTTCCAATTCGGTCAAGTCAACTTGATAATGAAGAAATATTGCATTGTTCCATTCTTGATAAAATTTCCAACTATCGGTCGGAATTTCCCATGGTCTGTGATTTGTGGTATTTAATATTTCTCGGATTGTCATTTCTCAAATTGGCTACAATGGTCTAGCATAAGAAACATTGGTTGTTAATATGCAATGTGTTTCAGATTGACACTAGGCAAAATATAACTCCTTTTCTCTTATTATTCTTCCCAAACGCCAACCTTCATATTTGGCGACATTGTAAATCACAGACAGATCTTCCGCTCAGCGTAAAACCCTATTATGTATTATTATACACCATTGTTAGCCTTTGTTATTTTCTGCAACAAATTTTACTTTTCGCTTATTGGTAGTATTATAAAAGTCAGCTGATATGATTTCGTTGTTACTAAATTTCAAAATTCGTTTAAAGTTAGATTCAAAATGATAGTAACTATACATATCCGATGCAGTAATTTTAAGATATTTTAACTCCGCTAGTTTTGTTAGTTCAATATTTACAAGCGAACCTTGAATAAAAGTTTCGACAGTTGGATCATCAACTTTTTTAAATTTGCTTTTAGGTATTTTTATCGTTCCATTATCAAAATTGGCATAAAAGTATTCTTCTTTAAACTTAATATATCCAGATATTTGGTTTTGTTTTAAATCGTTAAACTTAACAATCAATGTATCGGTTTTTTTTGATTGGTCATATATTTTGGTAATTCTGTTTTCTATCTTAATCTCTTTCTCAGAATCTCCAAAACTTAAAAACAATTTCCCGCCATCAATTTTATAAGCTCCTTTTCCATACCAAATTTGTCCATCATCAGTTTTGAATTTATGCTCAAATGTTTTTGACTTTGGATACAAATAATATTTATTGCTAAACATTAACGAATTTTCTTGAGAAAAAACCAATGTGTCTTGAGCAGACAATTGTGATATTATCAGTACAAAGATGAAAAGTAGGAACGATTTTTTCATAATGAAGATAATGGTCTTGTATAAGCAAAGTGGCCAATTATAGGCAATCTATTCTCGGTTTGTTAAAATACATAAATAAACGCAAAACGGTCTGGGTTTTCACCCAAACCGTTGTTGCTTTATACATCTTATATGTTTCCGTTACAATGTTGATTAAAAGAACAATTCTTGTACTTTCTATTCAAATATTGAGTTGTACCATTCAATAGCTTGATTTGCTGTTCTGTCCAAAACTTCTGGATCATCATAGTATTGCAGGTGTCCAGTTTCTCCTTCCCACTGTAGTTTTTTCTTGGTTGCTGGTACAGCTTCAAATTGTCTTTTAGCAGCATCAGGTAAGAAGCTATTGTCGCTATGTATCATCAAATAGGGTTTGTCCAATTTTTGGGCAGCAGTTAGAGATTCGTATTCAAAAAGTAATGCGTCACTCATTTTCGGATAATTATTTGTCCAAATGCCTCTGTCAGACCATGTGTGATACCAATCCCAAACGAACTTCCCGGGCATGCCCACATCCATTCTGGTTTGGTCAACAGCTGGAACATTGACTACTTCTCCAGTTTGTTTAAAGATATTGAGTGCTACTTTTCCTGCTGCAATTCGTTCTTCCAATGCTTCTTCCGTTCCCATCCACTGAACATCTCCTTCTCGATCTCGATAATGTCCTGCAACAGTCACTAGCCCTTTGAATACATCATCTTCTGATACCGCTCTGAGCATTTCTGAGCTCCCTTGGCACACAGCAAATCCAAAGATTTGCTCCTCATTAACCATTGAAAGCGAAGCAAGATATTCTGCCGCAGCCTTTGCATCTTCAACTTTGGCAATTGGGTCTTCCAGTTCTCGTGGCGCTCCTGCACTTTCGCCTCTGTATCTTGGATCGAAGGCTAACGCTATATACTCCCTTTCCGCAAAGCGTTTTGCGTATTCGGTTGGCGCTTGCTCCTTAGCATAGGTCATAGGTCCTAGAATCGGAATAGCAGGATATTGTTTACCTTCTTCATAATTGGCTGGTAAATAAAGGTTACCCACAAGGTCTAAACCTCCGCTTTTAAATGTTACTTTTTTCATGGTATAATTTTTAGATGTTTGTAATTTTTTTTCTTGTGCGTTTAAGGTCGTTGCTAATAGACTTATTAAGATGATTATTGAATTCTTCATATCGTGTGTTTTTTGTTGATACAAAGATGTAAACAAGAAGTATCTGACTTATTTATGAAAACAAATCAAGAAGTATGAATTTCAAACATGAGCAGATTTACGGTATTTGCCAGGGGTATTTTGAGTATGTTTTTTGAAGAAGTTGTTGAAATTGTTTGGTGAATCAAACTGGAGCTGGTAAGCAATTTCTTTTACACTTAACTTTGTCTGGGTTAAGTAAGATTTTGCTAGATGCAAGAGATGTTTATGGATATATTGTAATGCGGTTATACCCAAATTACTCTTTACAATAGCGTTTAAATAATTTGGATGTATGTTCAATATTTCTGCATAGAAACTTGGTGAGTGTAAATTTTTAGAATAATCCCAATCGTTATTTTCTCGAAAATGCATCTCGATTAATTCTTGATAACGGCTTAATAGTTTCAAATTTGCCGTTCTTATGATTTGATTGGCTTTTTCTGTGGATGTTTCTTTGTTGAAATATCTTTTAACATGGTTTAAGAGCAAAAGAACATAATTACTTATGAAGTCAAATTTGTCAGTTTTATCACTGTGATATTCTTCATTGATCATTTGATAAATGTTCAATAGTGTTTTTGTTTCCTGTTCGTTAACTTCAAAAGGAATTGCTTTGTCAATCTTTAGGAAAGGGAATGTTTCGAGGAAGTTTTTAAAAACATGATGTTGAGCAATAAAATCCCGAGTCATCAAAACATAATAACCTTCCCAATTTGGCGCAATATCCCAAGACAAAATCTGAAAGGGCGAGTTGAAAAAAACAACCGAACCTTCTGGAAATTCTGAATAGTGGCTCGACAATGCCTTGCCATCACCATTCATTTTTAAAGCAATTGCATAGAAGGCATGTCTAAAAGCAGGCATTTTATGAACAACTGTTGGCATATTGTCTTGAAAGCTTCTTACAACAAAGTGCCCATGTTTAGCTGTCGGTATTCCGGTTGCTTCAGAGTATTCCTTTATTGTTTTGAAGTTTTGCATTTTTTACTCATGGTATACAACGGTCACGTATAACCGTCAGGTAAAGATTGATATTCGTTATTTTTCGGTTTAGCGCACTAACACTAGCAATTCCGAGTGGATTTGGACACCCCTGAATCCACCGTAATTACATTTGTACATTATTGTGGGTTGTTTTATTTTCTTCCAGCTTATTCAGTTTTGAATTTATTAATTTTAATCCATCCATATTTCGATTTAAAACTTTTTCCACATCTTCAGTTTTAATATGCCCTAAAATGCCCCAAGGTCCATTAAATCCTTCATCCAATAATTGCCTGATCATTCCAAATTCGTGATCACCCTGACCTATTGGCAAAATTTGAGGCCCTTCCTTTCTTACTCCATTTAAATTGACATAGGATAAATACGGTAATATCTTTTTTACGATTACAGGGAATTCATCAACATACTCATGGGCATGATGAAAGTTATACACCATAGTGATTGAGTCCTGGTTCAACCTTTCCAAAATCTCTACTTGATTATGGGGATTTCCAAACCAACCATGATGATTGTACAGAGCCAATTTACAACCCAATTCATCAGCTTTTAACTTTACAAACGCTATCATTTCAATAGATAACTCTACGGATTGCTCTTGATTAAGCTCCTCAAAAAAATTATTGCTAAAGCTTAGCCATATGATGGGCTTACTATCTGTTTCAGCTAAATTAGTCAGTAATTCTTGATTCATTGGACTCAACTTGCCCACACTATCTCTTTTGGCATTTAACCAAAGAAAAATCGAGGTTATCTCAATATTATTCTCCCTAGCAAGTTTGAATTCATCCTTCATTTTGCTCAGGTCTCCTTTTCCCTTATTAAAGCCATATTTTGTAAATCCCATTTGTTTTAACATGGCAATCCGCTGTTTTGGCGTCCTATCTAAAGAGTCAAAATCTATGATACACCAAGGCGATACCTCATCAACTTTGATAAGGTCTTTGGTTTTTCTCGTGCAAGCAAAAAGAAATACTACAAAAAACAGCGAAAGAGTTGGTCCAAAAAAAGTCTTCATATTGTTGAATTCTTAATGTCTTATTTCTGTTACAATGCGCTACAACGATTTGGTATAAACGGTCGTTTTGATGCATTTTTTGTTTTCCATTTATTTAGATAGTCAGAACTAGTGGGCAATGGTCCGAAACTTCAGGCTCAAAAATTACGTTGAAACCCAAAACATTGATACGTTCATTGACCAGCATATAATCCGCATATCTACTTTCCTTTTTATATTGAGAATTTCGAGTGCCCTTTGATGTCCGTGTGGTTACTAATTCAGTTAGTCCAGCTTTGGATAAAATTTTTAAGGTCTCACTATTTGGTTCTACATTGAAGTCTCCGCATACTACAAGAGAATCATTCTGCTCAGTAAGCTCATTCGCAAGAGATATTAATTTATGTGCCTGTACCATTCTCTCGGGCGTGTCCATTTTCCCGTTCAAGTCTCTTAACCCGTGCATATGGGCTACAACAACAGATCTGTCTTCTTTATAATCGAATACTTTAATAGCGTGTGCACTCCGAGAGCGTGGATGTTCACCATAATCATAAGGTGCATATGATTTATGCACGAATGTTTGTATTTGTCCGATTATCGGATATGATTTTCGTACAAATGTTGCAAGTCCCCATTGGGAAGGAATTTTGATTTCCTCATCCCAAAGTATTCCTTGGGATGCAGGACAAAAAATTCCAATATGGTCAGGCAATGCAGTTTGAACATCTTGAAAAAAGTTGGCCCGCTGAGGAAGAATGTGGTCTCTGTCTTTGTACATTAACCAGCCTTTATCCGTTTCTGGTGTATGTACAACTTCTTGCAAACAAAGAACGTCTGGATTTTCTTCTATCAAATATGGAAGTAACTTATCATACAGTTTTCCGCCCCATCCGTTAAGACACATTATTTTCATATCCCATATTTTTTTAATCCCGTTTTTTTTAACGAGCCATGACGGTCTCGGCTATGATTTTGTTACAGAATCGCACACAAGTATCATTCCACCATAAACATAAACTTAGCAAAAAGTCTTGAAATTCTAATTAGGAATTTTAGCCATTATTGTCGTGTCCTTTTTTCAGCTTATCCAACTTCCTAATATTTCGTTTATAGTCCGTTCTCCGTTTTTGTACTCATAGATTCGTGCTACTCCGCTACCATATAATCCTCCAAAAATACCTTAAATCTGCACATATGCTAAATCAAATGCTTCATTGAATGTTGACTTTATAACAGAACAAAATCCATAATTCGTTCAATCAGTTGAATTTTTTTTCAAAACTTAGATAATTCTAATCCCATTCTAATATCTTTTACAACTTCTTCTGAACACTATATGATTATCTTTATTTTTAGTTATAATATCCTATATGGTATTCCTTAATGGCAAAACGCATATTGGTCATAGAAGACGAGCAGAACGTAGCTGCCTTTATTAAAAAAGGATTAAATGAAGTGGGCTATGAAGTTTTTTTGGCTTATGAAGGTGCACAAGGCTTAGAACTGTTAAAACAGAAACGAATAGACCTTGTTATACTTGATGTTGTCCTGCCCGGTATGGATGGGAGGCTGGTCGCTAAAAAAATTAGGGAACTAGACTATGAAAATCTGCCGATCATAATGCTCACCGCCCTTGGAACAACCGAAAATGTGGTCAAGGGATTGGATTCAGGAGCAGATGATTACTTGGTGAAACCTTTTAAGTTCAAAGAACTTTTGGCAAGGATTCGGGCATTGTCAAGACGGCACTCAATGCCTATCTGTTCGATTCGCTGAGCCAAGTAAGGATCCTCTCCGACCAATGGAGAGATCACTACAATGAAAAAAGACCGCATGAAGCATTACAAAACCTAACGCCCAAAGATTTTTTAACTAACTATGGAAAAGCTAGCTTTTCCATATCTAAAAATGAACTAAATTGTACAAACCCAACCGTAGCTAATTAAGGGGTACTTACATATTCTCCATTCCAATACAATAATCTCCGATAAACCAAAATTGTTTTATGCTGAAGAATCCAACGAAAACAAGTATAATCAAAAGTATTAATCTCAATATATAGTTTTTTTTAACTTGCCCATAACGGTCTTGTGTATGAAACGTAGCGTGTAAAAAGACACTAACTTTTTGGATAAACACAGAGCCGAATTTTTATATTTTGTTTTTAATTTTTCTCTTTTAAAAAGCCAAATTAAAAATTTGGCGGTCTTCATAAATACACACAAGCCTTTGGATTAAGCAATTATTAGTTATGTTTTATACACCGTGTTAGCTGCTGGCTTTATTCCACATCAGAGTCATTCAGCCCGTCAATTAACTGGTCAATCTGAACTATAATTTGCTTTCTTTTTTGCTTGGCACGTTCAATCACTTCTTCAGTACTCTTTGGATTCGAAATCTGATTATTATAATAGTCAACGAGAGTTCGCATAGCATTCATTTTTGCGCTCAGATGAGTTTGTTCAACTTGTTTAATCAACACGTCTTGCGCTTTTCGTTGCAATTTTGAACTTTTCTCAAGTTCTTTTCTATTCAGTACAATTTCTTCTCTATTTTGTTTTATTTCCTCCCGTTGTAGGATAATAGTATAGATTAAAACTGCAAAGGCAAGAGCAGAAAACAATGCATTTACAGCTCCAAACAAGTCCCCAAAAGTCCCTCTGTCCGACCATTCGGATAGAAAAGTCATAATCAAAATAGCAGATAGTCCCCAAATAAGAACTACCAATAATATAAGTTTTATTAGTATTTTGTTTTTTGATTTTTCTTCTTCCATTTTTTTGCTCAGCTTGCAGCTAACTTATGTACATATACGGAACACACCATATAACCATCTTTCCATACCTAAATGTAATACTTTTCCAATGGAAATTCACCTGTTGGCAATATCATACCTATTCTTGATTTTATGACTAAATGGGACGTTAATGAGGACTACGGTTTAAACTCATTAAAAATTTTCAGGATATAATTCAACCTTGATGGGCATCATGTAATCTTGGACTAAAATATATGACCACCTCGGTTATTTTTTCAATCATTCCATATCTTAAAAGGGTGCTTTGACAATTGCGAATTGTAATATTTAATTTCTCCCGTAACTTCTTGTCCAATCCAAATGGGCTTGGAAAAAACCTCGTCTTCATGTTGTAGCTCCACTTCGGCCAGTACCAGACCTTTGTTTTCCCCTAAAAACTCATCTACTTCAAAAATATATCCTTCAAAAGGCACTTCAAATCGGGTTTTTTCGAGGATAACTTCTTCGCAGAGATCAATTAGATTGCTGGCTTCGGACATAGTGATTTCTGTTTCCCACTCAAACCGCGTTGTGCCCGATCGGTTGCTTTCGCCCTTGACGGTCAAAAACCCTTTATTTCCCTTTATCCGAACACGAACGGTACGCATAGGGTCCGTATTCAAAAATCCCTGTACAATTCGGGTCTCTGAAACCGCCTCATTTTTATATGCGCTTGACTTAACCAAAAACTTACGTTCTATTTCTAAGTGTTCCATACAACTAAATATACCCTAAATTTGAGTATGGACTTTGATTTTCCCTTACGAAAAATCATTCATGTGGATATGGATGCATTCTACGCTTCCGTGGAACAGCACGACAATCCCGAGCTAAAAGGAAAGCCTGTCGCCGTTGGTGGAGGTTCTAAACGAGGCGTGGTATCGGCGGCAAGCTACGAAGCCAGAAAATTTGGCGTTCGCAGTGCCATGAGCGGCTATATTGCCCAGCGCAATTGTCCAGATTTAATTTTTGTAAAGCCCCGTTTTGATCGTTACAAAGAGGTTTCGCAACAGGTACGGAGTATTTTTTTTGAGTATACCGATTTAGTAGAGCCGCTTTCTTTGGACGAAGCTTATCTTGATGTTACCCAAAACAAAAAAGGGAATCCCTCCGCAACACTCATTGCAAAGGAAATTCGCAAAAAAATCTTGGGGAAAACCGGACTCACCGCTTCTGCTGGAATCTCCATAAATAAATTCATTGCAAAAGTCGCTAGTGATTACAACAAGCCCAACGGCCAGAAAACCGTAAACCCTGAAGAAGTAATCCAGTTCTTGGAAGGTTTGGATATCCGAAAATTCTATGGGGTGGGAAAAGTGACCGCAGAAAAAATGTATAAACTGGGCATTTTTACGGGACAGGACCTAAAGCAACGATCCTTGGAGTTCTTGGACAACAATTTTGGGAAAAGCGGAAAGTACTATTATTACGTAGTACGAGGCATCCATAACAGTGAGGTAAAACCACACCGTATTCCAAAATCCGTTGGCGCCGAACGCACATTTAGCGAAAATCTAAGTAGTGAAATTTTTATGCTGGAACGCTTGGAGAACATTGCTGCTGAACTTGAGAGACGCCTTCAAAAATCCAAAATTGCTGGAAAAACCGTTACTTTAAAAATTAAGTATAGCGATTTTACGCTTCAAACCCGGAGCAAAACACTTCCGTATTATGTCGCCAATAAAGGGCTGATTCTTGAAACTGCCAAAGAGTTGTTATATCAATCCACATTGGAAAATTCGGTTCGCCTATTGGGGATTTCACTGGCAAATCTGAATACGGAAAAAAAGAGGAAAGAGCAACCTGAGAAGGAGAAGGAATCCGTATCCGTGCAACTCAAGTTCGATTTTTAAGACGTAAAAGGTCAAATTATAGCCCTTCTACAGAAACTGTCAATGTCCAAATAATCACGGATGAGAGAAAAATACCTATGGCATTGGCAAAGAATGCCTTTTTCTTTTCAATCTTAAAAAGATACGAAGCTATACTTCCCGCATACACTCCTGTACCTGGTAGGGGAATCATTACGAAAAAAACCAATCCCAGAAATCCGAATTTTTGAATCTTGGTACCAGAACCTGTTTTTGCTCTCCGAGCAACAAATAGTGCAGATTTCTTGTAAAAACGCCATCGGGTCAAATAACGGTTGATGTGTTCCAAAAAGAACATCATTATCGGGAACACTGCTATATTCGCCAAAAAACAGGCAATAAAAACCACATAGCTGTTCAACCCTTTCATAATACCATAGGGTATTCCCACCTTGGCTTCTCCAAAGGGGGACAAACTCCAAAGCATAGCAGTGATTAAATCTATGATCATAGATTTTTTTTGAAATGCAAAATTAGTCAGGAAATGCTTTAATCCATGAATTTTAAACGCTAAAAAAAGATTAAAACTTAGCACTAAAATCTCACTCTACAACGAGTTTACACGCTTCTGCAAAGACGTCAAAAGTACATTTTGCATAAAGAACAAACAGACAGACCAGTCTTTTCGTATATTTACTCTATGGAAAAAAACCCAATCCATCAAAAAATCATTACAGTTGCTGGTGAGCTCTTTTATACCAACGGATACAATAGTTCAGGCGTTAATGAAATCATAGCCAAATGTGGTATTGCAAAAGCAACATTGTACAGCCATTTTAGGTCTAAAGAAGCTATTTGCCTGGCTTACTTACAACAACGCCATGATACCTTTCTAGTATCATTGAAAGACTATGTAGCAAAAAGGAAGAAAGGGAAAAACCAATTGTTAGCCATTTTTGATTTCTTGATAGATATGTACCGGGAAGGAGACTTTTATGGATGTTGGGGCTTGAAAACCTTGGGTGAACTTTCACCAAATCAAAAAAACATATTTAACGCAATCCAAAAACAAAAGACAGAATTATTGTCGTATTTAGGTGATGTTGTAAAGGATAACGTTATCAACGTATCAAAGGCCGAAACCGAAAAAATATCTGGTGGACTTTACTTATTATACGAAAGTGCCATCACAGAAAGTCATCTATTTAAAAATGATTGGCCCATTTTTATGTCCAGAAACATAGCGCCCTCTATTTTTAGCAATTTTCAATTGGTTTAAAACAAAAAAACGCCTAAAGAGCTTTCGTTTTAAGTTGTCTGGTCGAACTTGTCGAAACCGATTGTTGATGACCAACACACAAGGTATTTCGACAAGCTCAATATGACAATTACATTTGCTCTTCAGGCGTTATCCTAAGTTATTTTAGATACTACTTTACTATTAAAGTGTTGTCCGTTGCTGTTGGGTTTAAAGGACAGAAGTATACATACTCACCTTTACTTAACTTCGTGGGTTTTGACGTTTGCGACGCACCTGTTTTAACAGGCTGGGTAACATATGCCGTCTTAATGTGGTTTTCAGGTTTACTGATATCCTTTCCCTTTTTTACCAGAACAAAGCCCACATCATGCCCTACGTCATTGTTTGCAATATCAAAAACATAGGTTCCTTCGGATACCGTTATCTGTTTTTGAGTAAACTCACCAGAAGTTTGTTCCAATGCAATGGTTTTTACTGGAGCATCTTTCATCATTTTATCCTTCATCATCTTGTCCTGGGCACTAACTGTAAATACAGTTCCTACGGCCAATACTAAAATTGCTACTACTTTTTTCATTTTTGTAATTTTTAATTTATTATGGTTTATTAATTATGCTTCTACAGCTTCTAGAGGTTTTGCCACTGGAAAGTCAACGGGTACTTTAGTTGTACTGTGTACATAGTTTGATATGGTTTTGTCTCCTACAAGAACTATGGTATCTATCAAGTTCTCCTTGGTCCAGCCAGCTTCAAAGAAGTTGTTCAGTACATCGTTGTCCGTTGCCCCTCTATTTTCCGTAATGTTTCTTGCCAATCGTGCCAGCGCATCCAACCTGTTATCAAAAGATGCTTTTCCTGCTCTCAATTCTAAGATTTGATCTTCGGTAAAACCGTTCATCTTACCTATTGCAGTATGTGCCGACAAACAATAGATACAGTTATTGACTTGGCTCACGGCCAAATTAACTACCTCTTTTTCCTTTGCTTTTAAGGATGTTTTTGCATTGGCAAAGTTTAGGTAATTCTGCAATGCATTGTTTGAGTGGGCGTAGGTCGCATATAGATTAGGGACAAAACCCAGAGCTTCTTCCAAGCTATCAAAAATTGCTTGATTGGTGCTGTTTACTTCTTCTTTTCGAGGAACATTAAATGTGCTCATAATTTTCAATTTTATTTAAAAGATTATTAGATATGGTTTAAGAATTTGTGATGAACGGCTTTTCCGCATCACAATAAAAATCGTGGTGGTGTTTCTGCTCGCAATGTGCAGCAGATATAACAGGTGACATTACCTGTTTTTTGTGATTTGAAAAAATCGCTATGAGATTGAATATTGATTTTTCTGTTGCTTTCATTTTACTACTTCTTTAATTATAGGACAAAGATGTAGCTAAAAAGAAAGGAGGTGTTAGCAGCGATTTCCCGACTACTTGCCCAAATTTCCTTTAGGCGGTCAAAGTCAGGTTTTCTCTATACTCGGAAGGTGTCATCTGGGTCATTTTCTTAAAGAAACGACTGAAATGTGCCGGGTCATTGAACCCTAGATCATATGCAATCTCCTGATTTTGTTTGTCCGTAAAGTGGATAAGGCGCTTAGCTTCTAAAACCAAACGTTGTAAAATAATCTGCTGTGGAGATTTTTGATTGTAGATTGAAAATAGATTCGATAATGTTTTTGGCGATTTAAAGAGCATTTCGGCATAATCGCTCACCTTGCGCTTGGTCTTGTAATGTATATCGACCAAAAAATTGAATTTCCGTATCGTGTCTATTTGGTCATTATCCAGCGTTTTTACGATAAGTTGTTCTTTGGCCAAGCGTGTGCTCATGATAATCAATCGCTTCAAGAGCATTTGAAGCATATCTCCCTGAATGGTATCTGGAGTGGTAAACTCATCAACAAAAACATCATACCAAATATTGAACTTTCTTAGCTGATCGCCTTCAATTGAGATTATGGGCAAGTCCTGGGTTCCAAAAAAAAGGATTCCATTACAAGAGACTTCACTGTCATGATCGGCGATGCAATAAAATTCTCTATTAAAAAGAATGGATGCTAGTGGTAACTTGGTTTTGGAAAAAGATACCTTTTGTAAATACGTAACGGTAACTATTTGGTTTGGCAATAGCCGAATTTCCATATTATCGACATCAATTAGTAGTGCTTCGTTGTTTCTATTCCATAAAAATTTAATGGTATTTAAGGTCGATGAGAAACGTTGATAATCGTTTTTAATATCACTTGTCAATCCTAAAATAGCGCCTAATTTTGAGTCCTTATATTCGTATTTCATTCAACTGTAATCCTTTGATTTATAGGTGTACCCCACCTATTTTTGGGAATTAGTCCGCAATTCTTGTTCATACTTACATCTTTTTTAAAACACATTCTAAGCTATTTATTAAACAAGAGTGTTAATGTTTCGGTCAGATTTTATTGCCTGTAAAACTTTTAATAGTATTGAGTATGGAAAAGACAAGATTTTATGATGAAGCGATAAATAATTTTTATCGTGACAAAGAAATAATAAGCTATCCAATAAGTTCTCTAGATATATATGCGCAACATTTTAGTAAGGTCTGCAAAAACCTCCAAGATGTAAAAAGTCTTGGTGATTTGGCAAAGACCTCAAAATGGAGAAACGATGTGCCATTCCGAAACGAAATTTTGGATAAAGAGCATGTAGTTGTCGTAACGGATACCCAATTGAACATTGTTTATGCCTCCCAAAATATGTATACCATGAACGGTTATCAGCCAAGTGAGGTCATTGGACAAAAACCAAAAATGTTCCAAGGTGAAGCTACATGCAAAGAAACTACTAAAAAGGTTTCAGAGGCCATAAAAGAGAAAAGAGGATTTGAGGCGGTTATCACCAACTACAGAAAGAACGGTACAATCTATAAATGCTGGATCAAAGGGTCTCCAGTTTTTGACCTAAGCGGAAAGGTTGTCAACTTTATTGCATTCGAAAAAGAAGTAGCTGCCTAGTTTTTATCCAAAACTTAGAAGCTACATGTTTCAATTTCGGTAACGCGCAATGTGTTCACCATACCTTTATCTTTTATGGGCATGGCCGCAAGGCTAATGAGCATGTCCCCTACATCTAAAAACCCTTTCTTACAAGCAATTTGGTTTACATCTTCTATGGTTTCATCAGTAGATACATACTTGTCGTAGTAAAAGGATTTTACTCCCCAAAGTAAGTTTAACTGGGTCAGAATCCTTTTGTTGGACGTAAATACAAGGATATGGGCACTTGGCCTCCATGCAGATATTTGAAACGCCGTATATCCACTATTCGTCAATGTTGAAATGGCTTGTGCCTGTATTTCATTCGCCATTGTTGCGGCGTGATAGCATACAGATTTGGTAATGTACCTTTTTGTGCGAATATGAGGTGGTGTTTGCGGAACATTAATAAGATTTGAACTTTCCACACTAACCAAAATACTGGTCATTTTTTCTATGACCTGAATAGGATAATTCCCCACAGAAGTTTCTCCAGAGAGCATTACTGCATCTGCCCCGTCCATTACAGAATTGGCAACATCGTTTACTTCTGCTCTTGTTGGGGTTAAACTTGTAATCATGGTTTCCATCATCTGTGTAGCAATGATGACCGGAATTCGTGCTTTCTTGGCACGTAATACTAGCTTTTTCTGAATAAGTGGCACTTCATGCGCAGGAACCTCTACTCCTAAATCTCCCCGGGCAACCATTAAACCGTCGCAGTACGCTACAATTTTATCAATATTGTCCACTGCTTCAGGCTTCTCTATTTTAGCAATGATGGGAATCTTGTGCTCAGAATGCTTATTGATCAGATTCTGTAGATCCAAGAGATCTTGACTATGTCTCACAAAGGATAATGCTATCCAATCCACTTCCAGTCCTACGGCATAGATAGCATCTTTGATATCTTTTTCCGTTAACGCTGGTAATGATATTGCGGTATTGGGCAGGTTAACTCCCTTCTTGGATTTTAAAGGACCACCTTGCACTACAGTAGCCGTTACTTCATCTTTACCATTTGTTGATTTTACCTCAAAAATGAGCTTTCCATCATCCAATAAAATACGCTCTCCCGGTTTTACATCTTGGGGGAAGCTTTGGTAATTCATATAGACCCGCTCTGCACTTCCTTCAAAAGGTTCGCCAGTGGCAAAAGTAATTTCATCTCCAGGAGCTACTACGGCTTCGCCTCCCATAACGCCTACCCTTAGTTTCGGTCCTTGTAAATCAGCAAGTATGGAAGTATTGACTTCAAGTTCCGCATTGAGATCACGTATCATTTGAACACGCTCTGTAACATCATCATAGGAAGCATGCGAAAAATTTATCCTGAACACATCTACCCCTTTCAGCATCATTTCTTTAAGGACTTCTCTCTTACTGGTGGCTGGACCTAAAGTCGCTACAATTTTTGTCTTCTTTCTAGTTGGCATTTCTAAAAGATTAAGTTTCTTTTTGATTTTAAGGTTGTTGTTTCTACCGAATATGCGGTAATAACCTTAGGTATTTTATTAATCAATTTTACGTGTTGCTCTAACATCAATTGGTTCTCGGTGTCGACTTTCAAAAAATAATCAACTTCTCTTCGTTCCCTTATCAAATATCCTGTTTTAAAGGAAGTATTGTTTTCAAAGAAACCCTCGGAAGGCATGGTTACCTCAACTTTGCATTTATTGGAAATAAGGCTCCAATATCTATCATTTACTTCATCGTCCCATTCAAATGCAGCGAACGAAAGGCTTTGTTCAAAATTCAAATCCGTTTTCATTCTTTTTAAGTACAGTTGGCATACGGAATTCAACACATAGGTCATAGCATAATCTTCTAAACTACTATGTATTGCGATGAGCTTAAAGCTGTCATCATAAAAGTCCGCTGATATTTTATGCGTAGTAGACATGACGTTAACACTAACTGTAAATATACTCTTAATACATTTGCCAGCCTAGTTGAAATTAGGACAATGCATTATGAAGCTTTACGAAAACGTTAGAGTTTACCTTTATTTAAAGTTGCTGATTTTCAATTCTGCTCTGTAATGCAAAATATGCTCTTTTGGATGCCTTTTCTTCTGCCTTTTTTTTAGAGGTAGCCCTAGCTTTGGCCATTATTTTCTCTCCTATGCTTAGCTTAACGGCAAAATGTTTTAGCTCATCATTACCGGTGTCTTCATAGACATCGTAATTGAATGTTTTTTTCTGTTTTTGGCACCATTCTATCACCAAGCTTTTGTAACTGATGACTTTACCTTCTAGTTGTTCAATATCGACATAGGGCCGTATTACCTTTTCCCGAATAAATTTCTCGCAATATGGATAGCCTTTATCCAAGTATATTGCTCCTACCAAGGCCTCAAAAACGTTACCATGAATATTTTCACCAAAATGGGATTTGGGTATACGGCTCTCAACATAGTTCAAAAGCTCAAGATCCTTTCCCAACTCGTTTAAATGTTTTCTACTTACAATTTTAGAGCGCATCTTGGTCAGATATCCCTCATCTCCTTCCGGCACTTCTTTATACAGGTGTTTCGAAATAATTGTTCCCAACATGGAATCGCCCAAAAATTCCAGCCGTTCATAATTCATGGGGTTACCGTCCGAGTCCCTTTTGTTTACAGAACGGTGCAAAAACGCTTTTTTATAAATACTGAGACGCTTAGGCTTGAATCCCAAGATTTTTTTCATTCCCAAAAAAAATTCCCCGTCCTTTTTAGGAGGGGAATTAAATATTTTGGAAGTAAATTTCATCTGTATAAAACTACCCTATTTTTTTAAATAAAACACAGGCGTTATGTCCGCCAAAACCAAAAGTATTGCTCATGGCTACATTAACTTCCCTTTTTTGTGCCTTGTTTAGTGTTAAATTGAAGGATGGATCTATAGTTTCATCAACAGTACTGTGGTTGATCGTGGGTGGAACTATCCCATGTTCCATAGCCAAAATAGATGCTATAGATTCTATTGCTCCTGCAGCACCCAATAAGTGTCCTGTCATGGATTTGGTCGAATTGATATTGATGTTCTTAGCGTGATCTCCAAAAACTTTAGAAATTGCCTTAAGTTCCGCAACATCTCCTAGAGGCGTAGAAGTTCCATGTGTGTTTATATGGTCTACATCTTCTGGTTTGAGTCCTGCATTTTCCAAGCAATTCTTCATTACCTCAACAACACCAATGCCTTCAGGATGTGGTGCGGTCATGTGATGGGCATCACTGGATAATCCGCCTCCTAAAACCTCTGCATATATTTTTGCTCCTCTTGCCTTGGCATGCTCATACTCCTCTAAAATCAATGCGCCAGCACCCTCACCAAGCACAAAACCATCTCTGGTTCCATCAAAAGGTCTTGAAGCTGTTTCCGGACTTTCATTTCTCGTAGATAACGCATGCATGGCATTGAAACCTCCCATTCCTGCTATGGTGACCGCTGCTTCGCTTCCTCCTGTAACAATTACATCGCAATATCCTAAGCGTATGGAATTTAAAGCATCGAACATAGCATTTGCCGAAGACGCACAGGCAGAAACCGTCGTATAGTTTGGTCCCATAAATCCATGTTTTATGGAAATATTGGCTGGTGCAATATCTGCAATCATTTTAGGAATAAAGAATGGGTTAAACCTTGGAGTTCCATCTCCATCGGCAAAGTTTAAAACTTCTTGCTGAAAGGTTTCCAAGCCTCCAATTCCTGCTCCCCAAATAACACCTACCCGTAGCTTGTTTATCTCATCTAGATTTAATCCAGAGTCTGCAATGGCCTCGTCTGAAGAAACCAAAGCATATTGGGCAAACTTGTCCAACTTTCTTGCTTCTTTTCTGTCAAAGAAGTCTCCAGGGTTATAGTCTTTAAGTTCACAGGCAAATTTGGTCTTAAACTTTTCGGTGTCAAAATAAGTAATGGGCGCACAACCGCTCTTACCATTTTTTAGTCCTTCCCAATAAGCCCCTAAATTGTTACCTATAGGTGTTAGCGCACCCATTCCAGTAACTACTACTCGCTTTAACTGCATTGAACTATGTTTTATCCTTTGGAACCTAAATTAAAAAAAAATTATCCATGTGATAGTTATCACATGGATAATTTATAATCTTTAGTAAGATATCATAAAATTACTTCGCTTCTTCTATATAGCTAATGGCTTGACCAACAGTTGCAATGTTCTCTGCTTGATCGTCTGGAATCTGAATATCAAATTCTTTCTCAAATTCCATGATAAGTTCAACAGTGTCCAAGGAATCCGCTCCTAAATCATTGGTAAAGCTAGCTTCTGGGACAACTTCATTCTCATCTACACCTAGTTTATCAACGATGATAGCCTTTACTCTTGATGCAATGTCTGACATAATTATATCGGTTTTAAAAATTTAATCGTTGGCAAAAATATAAAACTTTAGATTAAATACACCATTTGTCGATAAAATGTGTCTCAAATCAAACATCTTACATGCGAGTATACTACTTTAGCCTTTCAGAATAAACAGAAAATATAGTAGCATTCTTAGTATGAAGCGAGTCATAATCCTAGCCTCTGGCAGTGGTTCCAATGCGGAAAACATTATTCAATACTTTAAAGAAAATGATTCAATAGAGGTATCTGCTGTTTTGACCAATAACAAAGCGGCAAAAGTCTTGGAACGCTGCGAACGGCTTGGAGTTCCTGCTTTTTTTTTTAACAGGCAAGCCTTCTCTCGTTCGGATAGTGTCATTAGGCTACTAAAAAGTCTACATCCAGATTTGATAGTTTTAGCCGGGTTTTTATGGAAAATTCCTTTTTCTTTCGTTGATACTTTTCCCAATACCATCATTAATATTCACCCAGCCCTATTACCAAAATATGGTGGAAAGGGCATGTATGGAACAAAGGTACATGAGGCGGTAAAGGAGCATTCCGAGCCTGAAACTGGTATTACCATCCATTATGTAAATGAAAACTATGATGAGGGAACAACTATTTTTCAGGCAAAGACCAATGTCCTCCCTTCGGATAGTGTTGATGACATAGCTAGCAAGGTTCACCAACTTGAATACGAACATTTCCCAAAAATCATAGAAAAACTGCTTCAAGATGGCCAATAAACCAAAATTTTACGTAGTCTGGAAAGGCAAAAGACCGGGCATTTATGAAAAATGGGCGGATTGCAAAGCACAGATCGAAGGCTTTAAAGGAGCTCAATACAAATCTTTCCAAGAATTTGCAGAAGCGAAAAAGGCTTTCAACAGTAATTATTTGGAATACAAAGGAAAATCCAAGACCAAAAAAGAGCTTTCTGCAGAAGATCTCTTAAAAATTGGAGAGCCCAACTATGATTCCATTTCTGTTGATGCAGCATCCAGCGGAAATCCGGGTAAAATGGAATACCAAGGTGTCGACACCAAATCAAAAAAAGTGTTGTTCAAACAAGGCCCTTTTGAACAGGGAACAAACAACATTGGAGAATTCTTGGCCCTAGTGCACGGTCTAGCATTTTTAAAAAACAATAAAAGCTCGCGTATACTCTACTCCGATTCCAGAATTGCCATAGGTTGGGTCGGAAAAAAGAAATGTGGTACCAAGCTAAAGAAAAATGTCAAAAACAAAGTTGTGTTCGAACTTATAGACCGTGCGGAAAAATGGCTACGTGAAAATCGCTATAACACTCCCATTGTAAAATGGGAAACGAAAGCTTGGGGGGAAATTCCTGCTGATTTTGGAAGAAAATAGGGCAGTCGATTATCAATTCTTCATCTTTTATCTAAATACGGCACATGTAGTTATGAATGGTATCGCTAAAGTGTATATTTGCAGCAAATTTTAAGATTGATGGGTAAACTTTTGATTGTTGGGTCTGTAAATATAGATAGTATAGAGACCCCTTTTGGAAAGGCCGACAGTATTGTTGGGGGGTCTGCGCCATTTATTTCCTTGGCTGCTTCCCAGTTTAAGGTAAACTCTGCCATAGTTTCTGTTGTTGGCGAAGATTTTCCTCAATCCTATTTAAATATATTGGAAGAACACAGGGTTGACGTTTCAGGAATTGAAATTGTTAAAGGTGGTAAGACTTTCTTCTGGAAAGGTAAATATCATAACGATCTAAATTCTAGGGATACTTTGGTCACAGAGTTGAACGTACTGGCCGATTTTAATCCAATCGTTCCAGATAATTTTAAGAATGCCGATGTAGTCATGTTGGGGAACCTTCATCCTTCTATCCAGATGAGTGTAATCAATCAAATGGAAGAGCGACCAAAGCTTATAGTTTTGGATACCATGAATTTTTGGATGGACAATACCTTGGACGAGTTAAAGGATGTTATTCAGCATATTGATGTAATCACCATAAATGATGAAGAGGCACGCCAGTTGACAGGAGAATATTCTTTGGTCAAAGCTGCTGCCAAGATACAAGATATGGGACCTAAATATGTGGTCATAAAAAAAGGGGAACATGGGGCTCTTTTATTTAATGAGCAACAAATTTTCTTTGCGCCGGCCTTGCCCTTAGAGGAAGTTTTTGACCCAACCGGTGCAGGAGATACATTTGCCGGTGGTTTTGCAGGTTTTTTGGCCGAAGCAAAGAATATTTCTTTTGAAAGCATGAAAAACGCAATAATACATGGTTCCAATCTAGCTTCATTTTGCGTAGAAAAGTTTGGAACAGAAAGGTTGGTCAACCTGCAAAAGCATGAGGTTGATAATCGATTATTACAATTTAAGGAGTTGACACAGTTCAATATTGAATTAACATAAATACCTGCCCTGAAAAATTTTCAGGGCTTTTTTATTTTTAAGATATTATGAGTGATCCTATTAAGCACGAATGCGGAATATCACTGATCCGTTTGCTTAAACCTCTTGAGTACTACAAAGAAAAATACGGTACTGCTTTCTACGGCGTCAACAAGATGTACCTAATGATGGAAAAACAGCACAATAGAGGTCAGGACGGAGCTGGTTTTGCAAGTATAAAGTTGGATATGGATGCGGGAGAACGTTACATGAGTCGCGTACGTTCCGCACAACAGCAGCCCATTCAAGATATTTTTGCCCAAATAAATAATAGGATAAATACCGCATTTGCAGAATATCCCGAATATGAGAATGACGTTGACCTTCAAAAAAAACATATTCCATATATAGGAGAGCTATTGATGGGTCACGTTCGCTATGGAACTTTTGGTAAGAATAGTATAGAAAGTGTTCATCCTTTTCTAAGGCAGAACAATTGGATGCACCGTAATCTTATTGTTGCTGGAAATTTTAATATGACCAATGTAGATGAACTGTTCAATAATTTGGTTACGCTTGGGCAGCATCCCAAAGAAATGGCAGATACGGTAACGGTTATGGAAAAAATTGGACATTTTCTAGATGATGCCGTAGCGAAACTATATAAACAGATAAAAAAAGAAGGCTTTAACAAAAGAGAGGCTTCGCCCTTAATAGCGGAGCGCTTAAATGTTGCCAAAATCTTGAGGAAAGCTTCCAAAAATTGGGACGGCGGTTATGCCATGGCAGGTCTTTTAGGACATGGTGATGCTTTTGTATTTAGAGATCCTGCCGGAATACGCCCTGGCTACTATTATAAGGACGACGAGATTGTGGCCGTTGCATCGGAGCGACCTGTCATTCAGACTGTCTTTAATGTTCCTTACGAAAGTGTAAAAGAGCTAGATCCTGGACATGCTGTCATTATAAAAAAGAATGGATCCGTCCATCTTGAAGAAATATTGGAGCCTACGGAAAGAAAAGCCTGTTCTTTTGAACGCATTTACTTTTCTAGGGGAAGTGATAAAGAAATCTATCAAGAACGAAAAATGCTGGGAAAATTGGTATTCCCCCAGATTTTAAAATCCATTGATAATGACTTGGTCAACACCGTATTTTCATACATCCCCAACACCGCAGAAACTTCGTTCTATGGAATGGTGAAAGAGGCCCAAAATTATCTCAATAAAAGAAAAGAAGAACAAATATTGGCACTGGGCACAAAAATTACGGGGGATGAACTCCATGAGATTTTAGATGTTAGGCCAAGAATAGAAAAGGTGGCCATCAAAGATGCAAAGCTGAGAACTTTTATTACCCAAGATAGCAGTAGGGATGATTTAGTAACCCATGTTTATGATGTTTCTTATGGTTCTGTAAAAAAGAACGACAACCTTGTCATTATAGATGATAGTATCGTTAGGGGCACAACGCTAAAAAAGAGTATTCTTAAGATTCTAGACCGATTATCCCCCAAGAAAATAATCGTGGTTTCATCAGCACCTCAAATTAGATATCCAGATTGTTATGGTATCGATATGGCCAAATTGGAAGATTTTGTTGCTTTTAAAGCGGCACATGCGCTACATAAAGAAAATGGGACAACCCATATCATAAAAGAGATTTATGAAAAGTGTCTCGCACAAACAAGCTCAAAGGACAAAGAGGTGGTAAACTATGTAAAGGAGTTCTACGCGCCTTTTACGGCACAGCAAATCTCAAAGAAAACCGCTGAGATACTGAGCCCAGATGATATTAATGCGGAAGTTGACATTATATACCAAACTATTGAAGATTTACATAGGGCCTGTCCAAAAAATTTAGGGGATTGGTATTTTACAGGTAATTATCCCACTCCAGGCGGCAACAGGGTCGTAAACAGGGCTTTCATTAATTTCTATGAGGGGAAGAATCAAAGAGCTTATTAATTCGTTTTTTCCTGTTTAGCAAAATATGTGCATTTCATCGATGAAACGAGTAGATTGGCGGGTTTTTGTACGATAGGATAAAGTCAAAACTACTTTAGCAAAGCCATAGCATAAGTAGGTTAAGTTCATGGTAAGATTTGGGGCAAAAAAGGTGGAAGCTATTCCACCTTTTTTATTTTACACAGTTCAACTTTACGCTCGTAATCTTTTTCCTCATCAATAGTACCCGCCAACGACACCCATAGTAATTCAACCAAATAATTAGGGTTTCATCTAAAAGCTTTTACTCAAAGGATAAGCTTGCCCTATTTTTGGAGAACCATAGCATAAGTAGGTTAAGTTCATGGTAAGATTTGGGGAAAGAGGGCGAAGGAGACTTCGCCCTCTTTATATTTGAAGCCCAACGATTTAACAGATTTTAAGCGGGCTGCGGCCACTTTAAGAAATTTGAAAAATCAAAAAATTCCACAAAAACTTTTGTTATTTCTCACAATACCAGTATTTTAGTTTTGCCATAGCATAAGTAGGTTAAGTTTATGGTAAGATTTGGGACGAAAAGGGTGAGGGCTTCCTCACCCTTTTCTATTTTTGACTTTTCATGAAATACAAAGGCCCTGTACAAAATTGTACAGGGCCTTTTTACATCTAAAAAATGCTATTTACTTATTTCCCAGCTTGATAGTTCTCGGAAACCTTATCCCAATTGATAACATTGAAAAATGCAGAAACATAATCCGGTCTCTTGTTTTGATAGTTTAAGTAATAGGCATGTTCCCAAACATCCAATCCCATAATAGGATTTCCCCCACAACCCGTTTCGGGCATTATTGGGTTATCTTGGTTTGGCGTTGAACAGATTGTAAGTTTACCACCTTCGTGTACACAAAGCCATGCCCATCCAGACCCAAATCTAGTTCCAGCTGCAGTGCTAAACTCCTCTTTGAAGTTATCAAAAGAGCCAAAAGCTTCATCGATTGCCGCAGCTAAATCACCGCTTGGCTGACCGCCTCCATCTGGTGACATTACTTCCCAAAAGAGACTGTGGTTGTAAAATCCTCCACCATTGTTTCTAACTGCTCCATTGGACATGTCAAGGTTGGATAAAATATCAAGAATCTCTTTTCCTTCTAAATCCGTACCCGCAATTGCACCATTTAATTTAGTGGTATAGCCATTATGGTGCTTCGTGTGGTGAATTTCCATTGTTCTTGCGTCAATATGAGGCTCTAGAGCATCATACGCATAAGGTAATTTTGGTAATTCAAAAGCCATAATTATTTTGTTTTTAAGTTATTAATGATTCTTGTAAAAATACGGTTTTAAGAGATATATTCGTTTAATTCCTTGTTAAGTTAAGTGAGGTAATCCGTAATTTGCAAGAAAAAAATTGGGGACTTCCAACTTTAAAATATACAATGCATCCGCTGGTTCTGGTAAAACATATACCTTGACCAAAGAATATCTTAAGTTATTGTTCTCCAATGACTCCCCAACCAAGTTTAGGCAAATATTGGCCATAACCTTTACGAACAAGGCCGTGGAGGAAATGAAAACCAGAATTCTTGAGAGCTTATACAGTTTTGGTTCTATTAAAAATTCCGCTGATCAAAGCTCGTTATTTCATGAACTCTGTCAAGACCTTTCTTTGAGCGCACAACAGTTGCAATCAAAATCAAAAAGTATACTTAAAAGAATTCTGCACAACTATTCTTTTTTCGAAATCTCCACCATAGATAAGTTTAACCACAAAATCATAAAAACATTTGCCAGAGATCTTCAACTTTCTCAAAACTTTGAGGTAGAACTGGACACAGAACAGCTTTTGGAAGAAGCTGTTGGTCATTTGCTGGAACGCTCTGGTAGTGATAAAGCTCTTACCGATGCACTTGTTGCTTTTGCCCTTGAAAAAATTGATGATGATAAGAGCTGGAATATTTCTTATGACCTTGTAGAAATTGGGAAGCTACTTTTTCAAGAAAATCACGCTTCTTATCTTGAAAAATTGGAGTCCAAATCTTTAGGGGATTTTAAACAGATACAAGTTAAGATTACAAACGAAATTAAACTTCTCGAGAAAAAAGCTATTGAAGAAGCGGAGCAAACATTTTTTGAAATTGAAAATCTTGGATTTGATGTTTCCGATTTTCCAAGACAGACCCTTCCAAACCATTTTAAAAAAATTCAGAATAAAGAATTCAATGTTAAGGCGCTCTACGGCAACAAACTGGAACAAAACCTAATTGATGGTAAAATTCTAAAGGCAGCGGATAAACGGGATTCCACCAAGCTCGTGGCAATCGTGCTCAACCAATTTTCAACAATTAAAAAAGTACTATATCAACTCAATTATTTTAAAAATATCTACGGCAATATCGTTCCATTGGCCCTAATCAATGAGATAGCCAAAGAGATTAAAAACATAGAGCTTGAAAAGGATATTATCCCCATTTCATCTTTAAATTCCCTGCTTTCCAAAGAAATCAAAAATCAACCTGTACCTTTTATATATGAAAGATTGGGAGAAAAGTACCGCCATTATTTTATTGATGAGTTTCAGGACACTTCGCAAATGCAATGGAACAATCTAATTCCTTTAATAAGTAATGCCCTTGAAAGCGAAGACGAAAAAAGAGAACGCGGCTCTTTATTTCTTGTTGGTGATGTAAAACAGGCTATTTACAGATGGAGGGGCGGTAGGGCCGAACAGTTTTTAAATCTATTAATGATCCAAAACAATCCTTTTGTACTGAATCCAACGGTAAAGACCCTAGATACCAATTGGAGAAGCCACAAGGAGATTGTCCAATTCAATAACACTTTTTTCGCTTCCATTGCGCCTTTATTTAAAAATGAGGATTACAGAACACTATTCTTAGAAGGCAGTAATCAAAAACCAAATAGCGAATCGGGTGGTTTTGTACAATTGTCATTCGTACAAGGGGATACTTTACAAAAAAATGAAGAAGCCTATTGCACCGAGGTCTTAAACGCAATTGACCAAGCAACATCATATGCCTACCGCTATTCAGATATTTGTATTCTAGTGCGTGACAATTCCAAAGGAATGTTACTCGCTGATTTCTTACTTCAGAACAGGGTTCCCGTAATTTCATCGGACTCTTTGCTGCTGGGTAAAAACCATAAGGTAAATTTCTTGATATCATTGTTGAAACTGATCGATAATGTTCATGATAAAGATGCGGTTTATGAGGTTTTGATGTTCTTGGCTCCTTCTGAAGATACTAGACATGATTTTATAGCCCAAGCCATTAATGACCCACAACTATTGCTTTCAAAAAACTATGGATTTCATATCTCAAAATTAAAGGGGCTGTCTGTTTTCAATATTTTGGAAAATGCCATCGTTCAATTTGACCTCTCCAAAACCGATGCTGCTTATCTTACCTTTTTAATGGATGAAGTATTACTTGTAGAGAAAAAGGCTGGTCCTGATATTCATTCTTTTCTAAAGCATTGGGAACAAAAAAAGAATACGCTCTCCATAGCCGCTCCAGATACTATAAATGCCATTAGGATCATGACGATTCACAAAGCTAAGGGTCTGGAATTTCCAATTGTGATTTTTCCTTTTGCCAATGCTATAATCGATGATAAAAGAAAAAAGAAGAAATCTTGGGTTCCCACGACAGCTGTTGAAGAAAACCTAAGGTTGCCAGAGTTCTTGGTGAATACCAATCAAGAAATGCTACATTATAATGAGGTTGCCGCAGAAATCTATTTGGATGAATCCAAAAAAACAACCTTGGATGCCATCAATGTCTTGTACGTAGCTTTGACCCGTGCCAAAAAGGGGCTGTTCATTATTTCTGAAGAAGGTAAAAAAAATAGCGTTTTGGCTGAGGCCAATTCCTATTCGGATGTATTCCTTTATTATTTACAAGAGCAAGGCCTTTATAAAGAAGAAGAAACACGTTATTCCTTTGGAAGCATATTAAAAAATGATACTGTCAATTCTGAAACGTTGGAAGAGAATCAATATATCCCATATATCACAAGAAACAAAAGGGACGAAGGCTTTACCGTTTCAACCAAATCCGGTCAGTTATGGGATGATCAAAAAAGAACCGCTATCGAAATGGGCAATTTGGTTCATTATGCGCTCGGCAACATTAAAACTTCAGATGATATTGAAAACGTAATCAAGGAACTAAAAGAATGGGGACATCTTCAAAAAGAATTTGAAGATTCCCTAGAACAAAAGATTTTAGCTGTTGTAAACCACCCAGAGCTAAAAAGCTACTTTTCCAATAATTACGAAATCCTGAACGAGCAAGAAATACTAACTGTTTCTGGAAATTCCTTCCGACCAGATCGTCTTGCGGTAAAAGGAAATACTGTAGTTATTATGGACTACAAAACGGGAAAGCCCTCTATTTCGCACGAACAGCAAATTTTAGAATATGCCCAAGTATTAAAAGACATGAATTTTGAAATTAAACATGCTATAATTGTCTATATTGACCAAAAAATAAATCCTATTTTCCTTTAATTAAAAACTATGTACGGAAAGATAAAAGAACACCTTACCAATGAATTGGAAGCTATAAAAGAAGCAGGACTCTTCAAAAAAGAACGCATCATAACCTCTCCGCAAGATGCAGTTATAAAAATATCGACAGGACAAGAAGTCATTAACTTTTGCGCAAATAATTATTTGGGGCTTTCATCGCACCCAGAGGTGGTACAAGCCGCAAAAGACACACTGGATTCCCATGGGTTTGGAATGTCCTCTGTCAGGTTCATTTGTGGAACTCAGGATATCCACAAAGAACTGGAAGAGAAGATTGCTGGTTTTTATGACACTGAAGATACCATACTTTATGCGGCTGCTTTTGATGCTAACGGTGGCGTATTTGAACCTTTGTTAACGGCAGAAGATGCCATAATATCGGATTCCCTGAACCATGCATCCATTATTGATGGTGTTCGTCTTTGTAAGGCAAAACGCTACAGGTACGCCAATAACGATATGGCCGATTTAGAGGCTCAACTGAAACAAAGCAAAGAAGATGGGGCCAGGTTTACAATCATTGTTACGGATGGTGTTTTTTCCATGGACGGGCTTTTAGCCCCCCTCGATAAAATTTGTGATTTGGCAGATGCCTATGATGCCATGGTAATGATAGATGAATGCCATTCCGCAGGATTTATTGGAAAAACAGGAAGGGGTACCCTAGAAGATAAGGGTGTCATGGACAGGATAGATATCATCACCGGAACATTGGGCAAGGCGTTGGGAGGTGCTATGGGCGGTTATACCACAGGTAAAAAAGAAATTATCGAACTATTGCGCCAAAGATCGCGCCCATATCTCTTTTCCAACTCCTTGGCTCCTGCTATTGTTGGGGCTTCAATTAAAGTATTTGATATGTTGGAAAACGATACTTCTTTAAGGGATAAGCTCGAAGAAAACACATCATACTTTAAAAAAGGTATGAAAAAGGCTGGTTTTGATATCATTGATGGCGATTCTGCGATAGTCCCGGTTATGCTATACGACGCCAAGCTCTCTCAAAAAATGGCGGACATGCTATTAGAAGAAAATATATATGTTATCGGTTTCTTCTTTCCCGTTGTGCCAAAAGGCAAAGCGAGAATAAGGGTACAGTTATCAGCAGCGCACGAAAAGCATCATTTGGACCAAGCGATAAATGCATTTATAAAGGTAGGCAAGACTCTGAAAATCGTTTAAGTGCGACAATTCTTCTATGTATTACGTTAAAAAAAAAGAAAAATTGATTTTGTTAATAGTTCTTAACAACTTACATTTGCAGCTGATAAACACTTAAACTTAAAATTTTGAGCATGAAACATCTTAGCAAATTATTAGTTGTTGCCCTAGTTTTTATAGGAGCTAACAACATACAAGCGCAAGACGAGAACAATCCATGGCAGATTAGTTTCGGAGTGAACGCTATTGACGTTTACCCAACTAATGACGAGAACAATCCTTTCTCAAGCACAACCTTGTTTGATGAATACTTTAACGTTTCTGACCACTGGAACATCTTGCCATCTGTTTCCTTTGTATCTGTTTCCAAGTACGTAGGTGATGGTTTCTCTGTTGGTGCAAGAGGTTCTTTGAACAGAATCGAAAAATTAGGTGACCAATCAGTTGATGACCTTTCACATTACGCTATAGATGGTACAATCAAATACAACTTCCTTAAGAATACAACTATTGATCCTTTCGTTGAGATAGGTGGTGGTTATACTTGGGTAGACGAAATTGGTGCTGGTACTGCTAATGGTGGTATTGGTGTTAATGTATGGTTTTCAGAAAATATTGGTCTGACATTACAAACACAATACAAGCACGCTTTCGAAGATTACTTGGTTAAGCATTTTCAGCACATGGCAGGTATTAGCATCAAATTTGGTGGAACTGATACAGATGGCGATGGAATATACGACAAAGACGATGCTTGTCCAGAAGTTGCTGGTCTAGAAGCTTTCAATGGTTGTCCAGATGCTGATGGTGACGGAATCGAAGATAGCAAAGATAGCTGTCCTAACGAAGCTGGTTCTAAAGAAATGAACGGTTGTCCTGATACTGATGGTGACGGTGTTGCCGATAAAGATGATGCTTGTCCTAACGAAGCTGGTCTTGAGTCTTTAGCTGGTTGTCCAGATGCTGATGGTGATGGTGTTGCCGATAAAGATGATGCTTGTCCTAGCGAAGCTGGCCCTGCTGAAAACAAAGGATGCCCATGGCCAGATAAAGATGGTGACAGCGTATTGGATAAAGATGATCAATGTCCAGATGTAGCTGGTACTGTTGCAAACAACGGTTGCCCAGAAGTTACTGAAGAAGTTCAAAAGCAATTGAACGACTACGCTAGAACTATCTTGTTCGATACTGGTAAAGCTTCCATCAAAGCTGAGTCTACTTCAGTAATGGTTGATATCATCCAAATCTTGAACGAGTATCCTAACGCTAAGTTTACCGTTGAAGGTCACACTGATAGTGTAGGTAGCGCTAAATTGAACCAGTCTCTTTCTGAGAAGAGAGCTAACTCTGTGAGAGATTTCTTGATTGACAAAGGTATCGGTTCTGATAGATTGACTGCAATCGGATACGGTGAAGACAAGCCTATTGCTACTAACAATACTAGAGCTGGTAGAACTCAAAACAGAAGAGTTGAAATCAACTTGGTAAAGTAATTATAGGAAAACTTTAGTTTTCTATTTGAAAAGGCTCTGCATATGCAGAGCCTTTTTTATTTTAGCATATGCATCAAAGCTTTCTTGAACATGTTCTATATGACCTTCAGAAAAAAGGAGTAGTAGTGGAATCCTGTACTTTTATACTTCCCAGTAAGCGCTCTGGGACTTTTTTGAAAAAGTATATATCTTCGATTATCACGCAAAATATCTTTACCCCCGAAATTCTATCGATTGAAGATTTCGTGTCCCAAATTTCTGGTGTAGCTACAGTTTCTCCAATAGATCTATTGCTAGAACTTTATACTACGTACAAGAATTCCAAAATAAAAGTCCACGATGATTTTAATGCTTTTTTAAAATGGGGACAAACACTACTACAAGATTTTAATGAGATAGACAGATATCTTATTCCAGCTAAAGATATTCTCAATTACCTATCAGCTATTAAAGAGTTGACCCATTGGTCACTAAAAAGCGATAAGACTGAGCTTGTCCAAAACTATATGGAACAGTGGGACAATCTTGAAATGCTATACAACTCCTTTACCGCTTCACTTTTATCACAAAACAAAGGGTGTCAAGGTCTGGTGTATCGAAAAGCCGTTGAAAACCTTGACGATTACTCCCAATCCAGGAAGAAAAACCCAATCATATTTATAGGTTTTAACGCTTTAAATACTGCCGAGTCTATTATTGTCCAACATTTTCTTGAACATTCCAACAATAAGATATACTGGGACATCGATTCTTATTTTCTAGATGATCCAATTCATGATGCAGGACTTTTTATTAGGGACTATCAAAAAAAATGGCCATACTATGAATCAAGAGAGCTATCTGGTATCCACGATATTTTTACCTCGCCCAAGTCCATTTCGATTACCGGTGTTCCAAAAAGTGTTTCACAAGCTAAGTATGTTGGTAACCTATTAAAGGATCTCCATACTAAATCTCCGATTGGCCTAAAAAACACTGCTCTTATTCTTGCAGATGAATCTCTATTAAATCCAGTTCTGCAAGCAATTCCCCAAGGAATAAATGAAGTAAACATAACTATGGGGCTGCCACTTGAAAAAACACTGTTGTACTCCTTCTTCGTTTCGTTGCTCGAATTAAATATTGGTAAAACCGAAAGAGGCTGGTTCTATAAAGATGTGCTCAAGTTTACTTCTAACCCCTATTTTCAAACCATTTCAGCATCTGAAAAAAGAGATTTAGCTGAAGCTATAACTAAGGATATAAAAGCAAACAACTGGCTTTACCTCCACAAGAACAATCTTTCCAATTACCATGAATCCCAACAGCTTATAGGCGTTACCTTTCCACACAAATTAATGTCTCCCTTGGACTGGGTCGATGGCTGCCTACATCTTATCCAAACATTGAAAGAGATTTATGAAAGCGAAGAGAATACTAAAGAGCTAGAGTATCTCTATAGATTTTACAATATTTTTAATCAGCTTAAACAACATATTTCTACTGTTGGCTTTATAGCCAACTTAAGGGCGATACGAAGTTTTTTTTTACAACTCGCTTCCATAGAGACATTGGATTTTATTGGAGAACCGCTCTCCGGTTTGCAAATAATGGGAATGTTGGAAAGTAGAAACCTAGATTTTGAAACTGTCATTATTACTTCCGTCAATGAAGGCATTCTGCCATCTGGTAAATCCAACAACTCTTTTATACCGTTTGATGTAAAAAGAGAATATGGTTTGCCCACGTACAAGGAAAAAGATGCCATATATACTTATCATTTTTACCGCCTGCTACAACGGGCCAAAAATATTCACATTATCTATAATACAGAGCCCGATGTTTTGGAAGGTGGAGAAAAAAGCAGGTTGATTTCCCAATTATTAACGGACGAAAAACTCACTCCCTATAGCACACATAACATTGCATCTCCACAAGTAGATATTCCTTTGCTATATGCCCCCAAGATCATTAAAAGCCCGTTATTGTATAATGACATCAAAACTTTTGCTGATAACGGTTTTTCTCCCACTTCGCTTACCAACTATATCAAAAATCCCATAGAATTCTATAAAAGAAATATTCTTAAGATAAATGATGTGGAAAAGGTACAGGAAACGATGGCAGCGAATACCTTTGGCACCGTTGTTCACGATAGTTTGGAAGAACTCTATCAACCATTTATTGGGAAAGTACTGACTAAGGAAGACTTTTCGCCTATACGTGAAAAAGTGGAAGAAATTGTAAAAGCGCACTTTAATAAAAACTTACCGGGAATAGACATCGCTAAAGGGAAATTTCTTTTAGTTTTTAAGGTCATTGTAAAGTACCTGAATACTTTTGTTGATAAGGAAATTACACAATTAAAAAGACATGAAATTAGAATTTTAGGTCTAGAGCAAAAGTTTTCAATGGAGCTAAATTTCAAAGCAATTGATTTTCCCGTTAAATTAAAAGGCACCCTGGATAGGATTGATGAAGTAGATGGTATTTTACGAATAGTTGATTATAAAACCGGAAGGGTCGAGCCCAGAAACGTAAAAATCAAAGATTGGGAAGAACTCATCACCAATTATGATAAAAGTAAAGCGTTTCAACTACTTTGCTATGCGTTTATGTATTCCAAACAAAATAATCCTGAATCATTGCAGGCTGGTATCTACTCATTTAAGAATTTAAATCAAGGTTTTTTACCTTTCTATGGTGACGGAAATAGCATCACAAAAGAAGTTTTAAAAACTTTTGAAGCTTATCTGGAAAGACTCATTTGCGAAATCTGCGACCCGGCCATCCCTTTTTCCGAAAAAGTATCATGACTTTAAATCTGGCCTCGTTGGTCTGACCTCTATTTTGCTGGGTAACGTTCTGGGGTGCATCAATAACAAATCCACTACCAATTTACCTATATCTTCTGCCTGTATTTTCCAAGCATCCTTTTCAGAGGGTTCATTTCCGTTAAACTCAGAAGCTACCGACCCGGGCATAATGGTTGTGACCTTAATATTGTATTTTCTCAGGTCCAACATAACAGCTTGGGTAAAGCCGACCACACCAAATTTAGTTGCACTGTAGCCAGCACCTTGTGCAAAGAAATTGGTTCCTGCTAAACTGGCCAAGGTCATATAGTATCCTTCAGATTGTTTTAAAGCTTCAACAGAAGCTTTTAACGTATGGAAAACACCGTTGAGGTTTGTATTTATCATCTGGTGCCATTCGCTTTCTTTCATTTCATCAACAGGCGAAAAATGACCGACTCCCGCATTGGCAAGAACCAAATCCAACTTCCCCCATCTTTTCATGATCTTTTCAATTGCTTTGACCTCATCCTCTAGTTTGGAAACGTCGGAACAAACCCCTAAAACGTTGTCCTTGTCCGTCAAACTTTGCACAGCTTCTTCCACACCTTTTTGGGTTCTTCCACTTATGGCCACTTTCATTCCTTGCTTCAATAGCATTTGTGCCACACCATATCCTATTCCTTTAGTTCCTCCAGTTATATAAGCTACTTTTCCTTTTAAGTCCATAATCCTATTTGTTTAGAATACAAAATTCGGGAAATCTATCTTTAAAAAAGCAGAAACCACTCAAATTTGAGTGGTCTCCTTTAAACACAGTATTGAATCAACATGCTAAACAAAAAAATCTAAACCTCACTATCAAATTACACTGACCTTATGAAAACTGGTCAATAGGTCATGGTTGTCTGTTGACCAATTCTAGTGCTTTTTAAAGACAATTATGGAAAGTTGAATTACTTACTAAATACCCTTTTTTAGTAAAATAAACATTATCCAAATTTCTATAAAAATACTTCCCGATTTTCAATGGATACTTGTCAAAAAATCAAGTTTTTGAAGTAAGGTGGTAATCCAACAACAAAATCATCATAAAAAGTATTCCTAAGTTTTAACCAAAACAGTTAATCACAATCCACTCGCTTTTTACTACTTGGAATCACTCGCCTGTAAAAATAAGGGCCACTAAAAGCGTTACCATTATGGCTCTGTGCAATAGTAAATTCTTCCACCATACAATTTCCATTTGGATGCGTAACATACGCATATAGGCGAATTTCCCTAATCTTAGATCTATTGCTATATGGGCCCACATAAGAGGCCACCCAATCCGTTCTAAACTTTACCTTTTTTACGGTACCGTCCCATCTCTTTTCCTTATAGGTCTTCTTCATAATCTCCAAGGCCTTGCTTGCCAAAGTAGCGTCTCTCCTGCCTTCTTCTAGACTAGAGAATGTAGCCCCTGTAGATAACATGTTGTCCGCACTTTTCACCAAAGTGAACTCCCCGGCCGCAAGCGGTCTTATTATAGATTTCCCAAAGGGTACGTATTCTATTCTTATTTTATGTTCCCCATCGGGTAATTTATCCAATTCTTCAAACCAATAGTCAGAAACTGGTTCATCTTCAGGTTTAGGGGCCAACCATACCTGTCTTGTAGTATGGTGCAAATTTTCATCATCAAACGTTACGTTCTGTATTCTCCAGTTGGACAACTCTCCATTAATATACAATAAATACTCTGCCATGGCCGAACGGTACTTATTGCCTCTGGTGACCTCTCTGGGACTATTTTTAGGGTCATCGCTTACATAGACCGTATCATTGGGAATGGAGCTCAGCAAGTACATTCTGCCATAGATATGGTCTCCCGAAGTGAGTTTTGTTTTTATTTTTGAAGGGTTTTCGCTACCAAACTGGATTTTCTCATTGGAAAACAGAATCTTACCAATGTTTTTTCGGTGCATTTCGCTGGTAATCTCCTGCTGCGGAAGATCTTCCCTCCAGTTGTACTTAAGATAGGAAACTCCGTCCTTTTCATATAAAAGGCCCTCTTCTTCCCATCTTTTTCGCTTTGCTTCTTCTTTCGCTTTCCTTTTTTTTTCCAAATATATCTCACTTTTTGATTTGCCCTCTGTGTTTTCTTCTTGCGCAGAAATATTCATGCTAAATAAGGTGATAAAAAAAATCACTAGAATCTGTATGTTATTTGACATCATAATATTGGTTTTAATTGTTTGGATTTCAATTTCAACCAATCTTTACTGCAGAGGTCGATACAAAAAATCCAGAAACAGTATGCTTTCGTTTATTTGATATATTGAAAAAAGTTTAATAGTTTCTATTTGGATATTGTTATGGGTAATATGATTTTTATTCGCAAATAGCAGAATCGTCTTTTATGAAAGTCTCTAAATCCATATCGCAAACCTCCTTAGGGATACTCGTTAAAGAATTGTTTTGCAGGGCCAAAATCTTAAGGTTTTGAAGATTGGACAGTTCGACAGGTATACTTGTTAGCGAATTATTGTACAAAGACAATGTCTGAAGGTTTTGAAGATTGGATAATTCCTTTGGAATACTGACCAACGAATTATTGTACAACCTAAGTTCTTGAAGGTTTGCAAGGTTACCGAGTTCTACTGGCAGACTTGTCAAAGAAGCATCGTGCAAATAAAGCTTACGAAGATTTGAGAGATTCCCTATTTCAGGAGGGAGGTTCATCAGGGGGTTATCATGCAACCAAAGGTCTTGAAGGTTTGTTAGGCCCCCGAGTTCTGCCGGAATACTTGTTAGGGAACACAAGTGCAAATAAAGCAGCCGAAGGTTTGATAAATTCCCAATCTCTGCTGGTAGACTGGTTAACGGGTTATCATATAAGTAAAGCTCTCTAAGATTGGCGGTAAGGCTACCTATTCCAGTTAAATCCGTTAGGGCGTTGCTTCTTAAATTAAGTCGGAAGAGCTTGGTGAGCTTACTTAAAACTGGAGGAACGCTGGTCATAGCGTTGAATTCCAAATTAAGTATTTCCAGGTTAACAAGATTTCCAATTTCATTTGGTAAGCTTTTTAAGTCAAGACCAGACAATGAAAGAGCTCTAAGATTGGTCATACTGCCTATTACCGGAGGAACACTGGTCATCGAATTACTTTGTAGACCAAAGTCTTCAAGATTGGAAAGGCTACCTATCGTTTCTGGAATACTTATCAGGGAATTGTAGCCCAAATAAAGTGTATTGAGTTTTACCAGATTTCCCAATTCTGAAGGAATGCTCTCTAACGAATTTCGTTCTAGATCAAGGGTTTCTAAATTTATTAGTTTTCCAATTTCTGACGGTAAGTTTGTTATCAGATTATTTGATAAATACAGATTTGTAAGGTTGATAAGGTTACCTATTTCATTGGGTAAAACTACCAAGCCACTCTCTTCAAAACTTAGTCCTGTTACTACTCCATTTTCAACATAAACACCCTGCCAATTAGAAATGTCATCCTCCTCTATATCCCAGCTCAGGGTATTGTCCGGATTGGCATTGTACAGTTTAACAAGTATCTGTCTTTCCGTAGGGGAATCATTAGATAATGAGACCGTATAGCTAACCTCGCTATCATCCTCGGCCGTAACCTTGTATATTACAGAATCGGTAAAATCTGTGACCACCTTTTCCTTTGGATTTACTATCGCTTTTTCTGATATTGTAATCGTCGGTTTTAATACTTTTACATTCACACCAAATGGAACGGTGGCCGTAATGGTTTTGGCATCTTTGTCTATGGTAGCGGTAACATCCTCCGTTAATCCATCATTGTCGCTCGCCAAAAATTTGAAAGAAGTAATCTCCTTGGCATCACTTTTTTCTGTTTCTCTATCGGTTCCATTGTTATCGTCGTCCTTGCTACATGAGACCAGTACGAACAGGCTTATAAATAGTATACTAATTCTTTTCATTTTGATGATATTATTCTAATTATGTTATTTATTACTCAAAGAACTTTGAAGATTAATTGTCCAATAGAAATACATTTACCTCGTTTCGCCTTATAAGTTCAATGAAAGCTTGCGAAAACAGTTCTTCATCATCACGATCAATACGAATCCTATCCAGACTTTCTAGACCGGCCATTTCCTCTGGAAAGCTTGAAAAATTATTCCAAAAAATCTCCAGTTGTTCAAGCTTCTTAAGCATTCCTATTGTTGCAGGAAGGGTCGTCAACGCATTATCATGTGCATCGAGTATCTCTAAATTGGATAGATTCCCTATTGCTGCAGGAAGGGCGTTCAAACTGTTTTCATCAATATCAAGCTGTTCAAGATTGGTTAGGTTCCCTATCCCTGGGGGAAGCTCGGTAAGGTTGTTCGCTCCCAAGAACAATATCTTTAAATTAGTGAGCTCAGATATTACATTGGGATATGTTCCTATTCGGTTGTTGTTAAAATAAAAACTCTCGAGACTACCCTTTAGATTTTCCATTTCCTGGGGCAATTCGGAAATCTGGTTTAGGCTTAAATCCAGAACCTTTAGTTTGGCCAACTTTCCAATACCTGCAGGAAGTGTACGGATACCATTATTTATAAGGGACAGTTTCTCCAGTTCGGTAAGCCCGGCAATCGATTCCGGAATAGCACTTATTCGTTTCAAGACAACACTTATCTCAGTGACCCTACCGTTAACGACCGTTATCCCTTCCCATTTAGAGAGATCTTCCTCTTCAATGTCCCAGCTTGTAGTGTTCAAACGATTTGCATTGTACAGGGCAATAAGGATTTCCCTGTCCGTTAGCGCCTTCGTTACGGTAACCGTATACTTCTGTTCACTGTCATCTGCGGCCGTTACCACATATTCCACAGCTTCACTGAAATCCACGGTCTCTTTGCTTACAGGATTTACCGTGGCATTGGCAGATACCACAACGGTAGGTTGCAATACCCTTACATCGGTGCCCGCGGGAACCTCTGCAGTGATCGTCTTTTCTTCCTCATCTATCGTCGCCCCAACATCCGTGGACAGCGCATCGTTGTCCGCTGCCAAAAATGTAAAGGAGGTTATAGCCTTGGCACTGGACCCTTCAACATTGACCGTGACCGTATACTTTTGCGCGCTGCCGTCCGAAGCCGTAACCGTATACGCCACGGCATCGCTAAAATCCACAGCCGTCTTGTTTTCAGGGGTAACACTGGCCAGTGCCGAAAATGTGATGGTGGGCCTCAACGCACTTACATCCGTGCCCGAAGGAGCTTCAGCAGTAACGGTCTTCTCTCCTTCATCAATGGTCGCATCGATATCTTCCGACAGTGTATCGTTGTCCGCTGCCAAAAACCTGAAACCTGTGATGGCCTTCGCACTCGACCTGCCCTTGATCACCGTGACCGTATACTTGGCCTCGGTCCCATCCTCGGCCGTAACGGTATACATCACCGCTTCACTGAAGTCCCTGGCCGTTTTGTCCTTAGGGTCCACCGTTGCCTTTTCGGACAGTTCTATCGTTGGCGTTAGCGCACTTACATCGGTATCCACGGGCACCTCTGCCGTTACCGTCTTGGCATCTTTGTCGATGGTGGCCTTTACGTCTTGCGATAAGGCTTCGTTATCGCTCGCCAAAAAAGTAAAGGCGGTGATTTCATTGGCATCGCTCTTTTTCGCATCGCCACCGGTGTCGTTGTCATCGTCCTTGCTGCAAGCGGCCAGTACGAACAGGCTTAAAAATAATATGTTTAACTTTTTCATCTTTGGGTATTTGTTTTATGATTTTGGGGTTTTCTATTGTTCGCAAGTAACGTCTGGGTCTGTAGAAAATGTTGGAATATTCAACTCACAGATTTCCTTTGGTATGGTCGTTATTTGATTGTTCTGTATAAAAAGCGACACAAGGTTTGTAAGGTTGCCCATTGATCTAGGGAGGCTCGCCAAATCATTATCAAACAGGGATAACTTTTTAAGGGTAGTAAGTTTACCTAGTTCAGATGAAATTGTCGCCAAATCATTATTTGATAGATATAACTCCTCTATTTTTGTTAGTCCTCCTATTTCAGATGGGATTGCAATCAAGGAGTTGTAGCCTAAGTCAAGACGTGTAAGGTTCTTTAAATCACCTATTGACGTTGGAACGTTCTCTAAGGATGTCCTTTGTAAGTCTAAAGTCCTGAGTTTTGTTAAATTTCCGATTTCGGCAGGTACAACTTTCAATGGGTTTCCATTCAATTGTAATTGCACAAGATTTACCAAGCTTCCAATATTCTTAGTTAGATTCTCAATATTCTTGGAAATTAAATTTAGCTCCGATACACTCCCGTTTCTTAACTGAACACCTGTCCAATTCGCAATATTTTCCTCTTCCAAATCCCAGCCAAGGGTATTGTCTGGATTGGCATTGTACAGCATTACTAGCACTTCCCTATCTGTAGGTTTTTCTAGGGTTATAGTCACGGTATACCCCACATTGCTTTGGTCTTCTGCTGTGACCATAAAGGTTACCATTTTAGTAAAATCGGTGACTGTCTTGTTTACTGGAGCGCTACTGGCGCCTTCTGATAGGGTAAGCGCAGGCACCAATGCGGATAGATTCACACCAAAAGGAAGCGTTGCACTTATTGTTTTAGCTTCCTCGTCCACTACCGCATCCACGTCGTTCGACAGCCCATCGTTGTCCGCTGCCAAAAACTTGAAGCCAGTGATAGCCTTGGCACTGGATTTTCCTATAATTACAGTAACTGTGTACTTGTTTGTACTGCCATCCTCCGCCGTAACGGTGTAGGTGACTTCTTCGCTAAAGTCCCTAGACGTTTTGTCTTTTGGGTCCACTGTGGCCTTTTCGGACAATGCAATGGTAGGCTTTAGCGCCTTTACATCGGTGCCCACTGGAACTTCTGCCGTTACCGTCTTGGTACCTTTGTCGATGGTGGCCTTTACGTCTTGCGACAAGGCTTCGTTATCGCTCGCCAAAAAAGTGAACGCCGTGATTTCCTTTGCGGCATCCTTATCGGTTGCGTTGTCACTGTCATTGTCCTTGCTGCAAGCGGCCAGTACGAACAGGCTTAAAAATAGTATACTGATTCTTTTCATATGTAGGTATATGTTTTTTTTGTTATTGGAGCATGTCACTGCTCACAAACTTGGTTAGCATCTTTCTGGAAATCTTCGATGTTCAAAGCACAGATTTCCTTTGGGATTGTGGTGACTGGGTTACCTTGAATAAGAAATGTCTCCAGTTTCGATAAATTACCTATTTCTCTGGGCAGCTCCGCAATTTGGTTAAAATGCAAAATCAAGTCTTCCAGATTGGTAAGGCTACCTACGGAAGCCGGTATTGTCTTTATCTTATTCTCCCTTAGGTCCAAACGGGTCAAATTGACAAGATTACCTATTTCGGTTGGTAAGCTCTCGATACTGCTTTTAGTGATCCCCAAACTGGTCAAACTTGTCATTTGGGTTATTTCTACTGGGAAAGTCTCTATGTCGGAATTCCCAAACCCCAGTGAGGAGAGATTTTTTAATTGTGCTATTTCTTTGGGGAAAGTGGTTATCAGGTTTCCGCCAAAAAAGAGTGTTTCCAAATTGGTCAGATTACCAATGCTCACCGGAATTTCCGTTATTTTGTTGTCCGAAATACTCAACTCGGTCAAGTTTTTTAGGTTTCCTATTTCGGTTGGGAGCGCATCGATATTAGTTTGGGCAATCGTTAAGGATTTTAGGTTTTTCAACTCCCCTATCTCTTTGGGCACACTGCTCAAAGAGGCATTGACTATAAAAATAGATTCCAGGTTGGGGAGATATTTGATCTCTGGAGGAATGGCCGCTATATTTCTTGAAGTATAAGGAAAACTGAGCGATCGTACCTTTCCTTCATCATTGAATCCAACACCTGTCCATCTGGTTATAGAGGGGTCAAAATTCCACCCTAAATTAGGGTTTACCCTTCCGAATGCCATAAGGGCCTCTCTTTCCGTCAGTGCGGTAGCAGCTGTATATTCCACCTTGGAACCATCTTCGGCGGTTACGGTATAGGTTACATCGTTTGTAAAGTCCGTCGCAACCTTTTCCACTGGATCCACCTCGGCATTATCCGATATTGTTATGGTAGGCTTCAATGCTGTTACATCGGTCTCGGAAGATATCACGATTGTGATGGTCTTGTCCTCTTCATCGATATCTGCTTCGATATCTTCTGAAAGGGCATCATTATCGCTCGCCAAAAACTTGAAGGAGGTAACTGCCTTGGCACTTGATTTCCCCAAGGTCACCGTGACCGTATATTTCGCCTCGCTGCCGTCCTCCGCAGTGACTGTATAGGTGACCGCTTCGCTAAAGTCTGTCTCAGCTTTGTCCTTTGGGCTAACGCTCGCTCCTTCTGGTACAGTAATGGTCGGTTTAAGCGTCTTGATATCGACATTCGAGGGTAGCTCTGCCTTTATGGTCTTATTTCCCTTGTCTATCGTGGCCTTTACGTCTTCGGAAAGGCCTTCATGGTCGGTCGCCAGAAACGTGAACGAGGTAATCTCGGTGTCACTGCTTCCGTCCGTTCCATTGTCGTTGTCATCGTCCTTGCTGCAAGCGGCGAGCACGAACAGGCTTAAAAATAATAGGCTTAACTTTTTCATATGCGGATTAATTGTTTTTCTGTTTATGGTTTAGAGTTGGAGTTTTGTTATTCTTCGCAGATGGCCGTATCATCCTTTATAAAATTCTCAATGTTCAAGTCACAGATTTCCTTGGGAATCGTAGTTATCTGATTAAAGTTTAAAGACAAAAAACTAAGCTTTGTAAGGTCGCCAAGCTCAATAGGAATGCTTGTAAGTGAGTTACCGGCCAACTCCAATGTTTCGAGGTTTACAAGATTCCCAAACTCCACTGGTATACTTTCGATGGCATTACCTTTTAACGATACGTCCTTCAAGTTGCTCAAACTTCCAATTTCTGCAGGAATACCTGATAAAGAACAGGACGCTACATCTAAGTTTTCCAGCTTAGTCAAACTCCCTATTTCTGTAGGAATTGATGCCAAGGGATTAAATGCTAAATCCAAACGTCTCAAGTTGGCCAGGCTTCCTATTTCGACCGGAATGTTCGTCAATGAATTAAAAGATAGGGACAGTACTTCCAATGTGGTAAGATTTCCTATTTCCATCGGTATAGTTGTCAATGAATTACCACTTAGACCCAAATCTTTTAACCTGGCCAGATCCCCTATTGCAGCTGGTATAGCTTCCAATGAATTGTTTCCTAAATACAGGTCTTCAAGATTTATCAGGCTTCCTATTTCAGTAGGAATACTTGCTAGGGAGTTCGATGATAATGACAGAAATGTTAAACCAGAAAGATTTCCTATTTCCTTAGGCAGTACCGTCAAGTCGTTACTGCCCAAACCTAATCTTCGTAGATTGGTAAGATTTACAATCCCTGAAGGAAGATCGGTCAAATTATTCTCTGACAGATACAACTCTGTAAGATTTGTAAGGTTGCCTATTTCAGCGGGCAAGTCAATCAATTCATTAGTTCTTAAATCTAAAAATTCTAGGGTTTCTAGATTACCTATCTCTTTAGGGAGACTCGTGAGCGAATTGCCAAATAAATCCAATTTATTTAGATTTGTAAGATTTCCTAGTTCATCAGGTAGTTCTGTTAGTTCATTATCTCGTACATTAAGAGTTTCTAGATTTATAAGGTTTCCTAGTTCTAATGGCAGGCTTGTTAACGAGTTATCTGATAAAAAAAGGTTTTTTAAGTTAATAAGATTTCCTAGTTCTTTAGGAAGGACCTTTATGCCAGCTTCTTCAAAGTTTAACCCCGTTATTGTCCCATTTTCAACTTGAACACCTTGCCAATTGGAAATATCATCCTCCAAATCCCATCCAAGGGCATTATCCGAATTAAGGTTGTATAACCCTATCAGTACTTCTCGCTCTGTTGGAGAGGTTGTAAATAAGGTTGCCGTATACTTTGCCTCGCTGCCATCTTCAGCGGTTACGGTAAAGGTGACTGCTTCACTAAAGTCTATGGCCGCTTTGTCCTTGGGATCCACTGTGGCCTTTTCGGACAGTTCGATTATTGGCGTTAGCGCGTTTACATCGGTTCCAAAGGGTACGGTTGCGCTTATCGTCTTGGCATCTTTATCTATGGTAGCGGTAACATCTTCCGATAGGACTTCGTTATCGGCTGCCAAAAATTTGAAGGAAACAATTTCCTTGGCGTCGCTCTTTTCCGTTTCGGTATCGGTACCATTATCGTCATCCTTGCTACAGGAGGCCAGTACAAAAAAGCTTAAAAATAGTATGCTTAGGTTTTTTATGTATTTGTGGGAAGGGTTCATTCTTTTCTGTTTATCATTGCGTGTTTGAATTATGCTATTCTTCGCAGACTTGGGTAGGGTCTTTTCTAAAATCTGATATGTCCATATCGCAGATTTCTTTGGGAACCGTAGTCAAGGGGTTACCGAGGAGGTAAAAATCCCGTAAACTGCCTAGTCTTCCAATTTCAGAAGGTATGGATGCCAACTCGTTTTCACTTAGATACAAATCTCTTAAGTTGATCAGGTCTCCTATAGCTGCCGGTACCATTGTGAGTTCATTTCTAGCTAATGAAAGCCTTTGAAGCTGCCCAAGCGTTCCTATCTCGCCAGGTATGGTTGTCAATAAATTGTCGTTTAAGAACAGTTCTTCCAAGTTTGCAAGATTACCAAGTTCAGCAGGTACCGAAACCAGATTGTTCTCACCCAAATACAAATCTATCAAGTTGGTTAGGTTTCCTATCGTTTCTGGAATGGACGTAAGTTCATTTCTGGTCAGGGAGAACCTTTGCAGTTGACCGAGGTTCCCTACCTCGGCAGGAACGGTCGTCAATGTATTATTGTTTAAGAACAGCTCTTCCAGGTTTGCAAGATTACCAAGCTCGGCGGGTACACTAGTCAAGTCGTTATTGGAAAGGTCTAGCTTTTCAAGACTTGATAAATTGCCGAGTTCTATGGGTAAATTTTCTAAAGAGCAGTTGGTTAAGACAAGTTCCCTCAAATTTTGTAACCCTCCTATTCCTTCTGGGATTTCCTTTAAAGGATTGTTTCTAAGTTCCAGTCTTTCAAGATTGGACAATGCCCCCAGTTCGGAAGGAATAGATTCCAACGAGTTATTGTTAATAAAGAAATTCTTTAAGTTGGTCAACGTTCCCATTTCTTTAGGAATGGATTCCAAAGAATTACTTGACAAAGAAATACTGTTAAGGTTTTTAAGGTTGCCCATTTCCGCAGGTAGCGATTTAATATTGTTCTCCCATAGTGCTAATTCCCGAAGATTTACAAGATCACCAAACGAAACAGGTATTATACTAAGAGCATTTCTTTGTATGTTTAAGCCTACAACTTTGTTATCCTCTATAACGACCCCTTCCCATTCAGAAGGTTCTTTTGTTAGATCCCAGTCTAAATCGTTAAAAGGATTTGCCCTATATAGGGCTTCAAGAGCCTCTTTTTCGGAAAGCCTACGGGCAAGTTCAACGGTGTATTCCGCAGTGCTACCATCCTCGGCCGTAACGGTATAGGTGACTGCTTCGCTAAAGTCTGTCTCAGCTTTGTCCTCTGGGCTAACGCTCGCTCCTTCCGATACCGTTATGGTCGGCTTAAGGTTCGAAATATCGGCTCCATCCGGAACCCGTGCCCTTATCGTCATGGAATCCATTATTATAAGGGCGGAAACATCATCTGAAAGTGAAGCATTGTCTTTTGCCAAAAACTCGAAGGCGGTAATCACCTTGATACTGGATTTCTCTTGCATTACGGTCACTGTATACTTGGTCGTACTACCGTCCTCGGCCGTAACGGTATACTCCACAGCTCCACTAAAGTCTTCTACAGCTTTGTCCTTGGGGTTTACACTTGCCTTATCGGACACTGTAATTGTGGGTTTGAGCGCAGTGAGTGCAGTGCCCAGCGGTACTTTGGCAGATATTGTTTTTTTCTCCATGTCTATAGTGGCCTTTACATCTTCCGATAGGACTTCGTTATCGGCTGCCAAAAAGATGAATGCGGTAATTTCTTTTGCGGAGCTTTCCGTACTGTTGTTATCATCGTCCTTGCTGCAAGCGGACAGTACGAACATGCTTAAGCATAAAATGCTTAGGTTTTTTATGTATTTGCGTGAGGTTTTCATGTTTTTCTGTTTATCGTTGCGTGTTTGAATTACGCTATTCTTCACAAACTTGGGTTATGTCTTTTTGAAAAGTTTCAATATCTAAATCACAGATTTCTTTAGGGACAATGGTAAGTGGATTGCTCCTAATAGCTAAAAATGTAAGGTTTGAAAGATTGCCCAATTCATCTGGAAGTGCGGTAATCTCGTTCCGTGATAAATCCAATTGGGTGAGGTTGGACAGACCACCTATCGATGGTGGTATTTCCGTCAAGGAATTTATTCTTAATAGGAGTATTCGAAGGTTGGTAAGGTTACCTATTTCATTTGGCAAAGACGAAATTTTACCAGAAATTATTGACAACTGTTCCAATTGAGTAAGGTTTCCAATCTCAGGTGGTAGGGAAGTCCAATCATCGCTGCCCAATCGCAATTCCTCAAGGTTTGTCAAAGCTGCTATTTCAAGAGGGAAACTATCCAGATTGCTACTTGCCAAACTAAGGTATGTCAGCTTTGTGAGGCTCTCGAATTCCTTGGGTAGTTCTGTAAAGCTATTGAAGCCCAGAGTAAGGGATTCCAGGTTAGTAAGGCGACCTATTTCTTTGGGAATATTGGAAAAATTGTTGGCCTCCAAATTCAATGACCTAAGGTTGGTAAGATATCCTATGTCCCCTGGCAGGTTCTCCAGTTCATCCTCATAAAAGTCTAAAGAGACCACAAGCCCATCCTCAACGAAAACACCTTCCCAATTGGAGATATCCGTGTCGGACAGGTCCCAGCCAAGATCATTGCCCGGATTGGCCTCGTATATGCTCACCAGTGCCTCCCTTTCGGTGAGCACCCTTTTAAGGTCAACAACATATTCAGCTTTGCTGCCATCCTCTGCCGTTACCGTGTAGCCAGTTTTTTCATTGAAGTCCTTCACAACATCATTTGGGTCCACCGTAGCCCCGTCGGAAACCGTTATTGTTGGCTTTAGTGCATTGAGCTCAGCTTTATTTGGAAGCTCACCGGTTATGGTTTTGGTGTCCTGGTCTATATCGGTCGTGAAGTCCTCGGTCAGTGAACTGTTTTCGGAGGCCAAAAAGCTAAAGGCCGTGATTGCCTTGGCATCACTTTTCTCCACTTCCTTGTCGGGTTCCTTGCCGGTCTCGGTTCCATTGTCGTTGTCATCGTCCTTGCTGCAGGAGGCCATTACAAAAAGCCCCAAGAACAGGATGCCTATCTTTCTTATATTTATGTCCATAGTATTTATATTGATTTTTTGTGGATTGTTTGTTCCCTATTACTTAGTGCTACTCTTCACAAACTGCATCTCCAATACTAAAACTTGGGAGGTTCAGGTCACATATTTCCTTGGGAATTGTATCTAAGCGATTTCGGTCTATTAAAAAAGACCTAAGTTTGGTAAGGTTACCTATTTCCCTGGGAATGCTACTGATCCTGTTGTTACTTAAGACAAGGCGTTCAAGATTTGTTAAGTTTTCAATATCAGGGGGAATGCTACTGATTCTTGTTTGAGTTATAAACAGTTCTTTGAGCATTCTAAGGTTCCATATTTCGTTTGGTACCGTACTCAGAAAATTTTTCCCTATTGACAATATTTCAAGATTTTCAAGGTTCCCTATTTCCTTGGGTATCTCGCTTATCCCATTGCCAAATACGTATAAGGTCACTAGTTCTGAAAGGCTTCCAATTTCTTTGGGCAAAATGGTCAGACCCTTTTCTGAAAGGTTTAGTTCCGTAACCTTGCCATTCTCCAGGGTAACCCCTTCCCAGTTGGACATGTCATCGTCCTCTATATCCCATCCCAAACGGTTATCCGGGTTAACGTTGAAAAGTTTAACCAGTACCTCCCGCTCCGTAGGAGCGGTTATCGTTACCGTAACGGTATATTCCGCTTTGCTGTCATCCTCGGCCGTTACCGTATAGGTGACTGCTTCGCTAAAATCGGCTGCAGCTTTGTCATTAGGGTCCACCGTGGCCTTTTCGGACAGTTCAATGGTTGGTTTCAGTGCCTTTACTTCTGCTCCAAAAGGAACGGTCGCCGTAATTGTTTTCGCTTCTTTGTCTATCGTCGCTTTTACATCCTCGGACAGCGCTTCGTTGTCAGTGGCCAAAAAACTAAAGGCCGTGATTGCCTTGGCATCACTTTTTTCCACTTCCTTGTCGGGTTCCTTGCCGGTCTCGGTTCCATTGTCGTTGTCATCGTCCTTGCTACAAGATGCCAGTATGAACAGACTTAAACATAAAATGCTTAGGCTTTTTAGGCTATGGTATCTCTTTTCCATGGGTTTGGGTTTAAAAATGAAATCCTTTACTATTATTGTTTAACACAAGTCGTTCAGTAAGGCATCGCTTACATGTGTCTTACTGTCAGGCTTAAATCATTTTCAAGTGGTGTTCTGTAGTAATCCAATACGTGATAATTGGATATGGGTTTCATATGACTCGTTTAATCGTCGGTCATATGAATTAAAGGGAATGGTTGATTTGTTTCTTCACAAAAAATTTGTGCTATCAGTTTTGAAATAAAACAATTATAAAAAAAAGAGAAATTAAAAACTTTCTTCATAAGAATTTAGTCTTTTGTATTGAGATTGATGACTACAAAACTAAAGTCGAAAGCTGTGTTTCCGTTTGTCAAAAAATCAATTTTTTTAAAAAAGCTCGTCAGAAAATTAATTTTTACGAAGTTTTTATTCTGACACTATACGTTGACTTGACCTCACATTAAATCTTTGTAAGTATTTGTTTTTAAATGCCTTGTATAACAAATCTTTAAAAGAATCCTATTTGTGGGCGGTCATTGTATCCACTCTAGCGAATGGTTTTTTTCCTTTATAAAATTGTGGGATTCTTTTACGCTAAAGTTCAAAAAATCGATAATTACCCTACTTTTTAATGTATGCTCCTTCTGTTTGTCATATCCTTTTGTGGTCATTATAGGAATTAAGAAGGGGATATCTGTAAAGTCCATATGACCTGCATTTTTAAATCTTACCCAGTGGGATCCTAAGGTGTTTTTCTCTACTAGTTTTTTTACGCCTTCAAGTTCAAGCTTCTTAATTTTCTGATATAGCTCAACATCTGGGAGATTCTTTTCTTTCAATACATCGTCAGGTAATTCGGGAGAAAATGAGCTTATGTACAAAAAAGGACGGTCAAATTCTTCTGTTGATTCTGGACTTATAGGGCCGTCAATATTAATAACCGATTTTACACTTTGGCTCTCAACACCTGCGACGGTAGCGGTCGTTCCACCCAAAGAATGTCCTATTAAGGCTACCTGTTCAAAGTTAATATGGTCGGCAAGAAAAAAATCTTTGCTTTTAATATTCTGAAGTGAAAATAAAACATCGTTTACCTGGTTTGGAACAACTTTTTGCACCAAGTCCTGTATAAACTTCTTTTGGGCATCAAATGTCAAGGTTGTGGCATCGGACCTGTTCAAGCCATATCTTTCAAACGAAAAATCATGATCTATGGCCATAACCACATATCCGGTTCCTGCTATTTCCTGAAGCAAAGCGGTATTGTCCAAATTTGTACTCGCCGCTCCATGCGAATATATGACCAAAGGAAATTTAGATGAATCTTCAATAACTTCCATTGTATTATAGGCTCTTGTTTCCACTAGATTCAAGTGTCCAAAAACAAAGTTTGGCATTCCCATTAATCCATCTAGGGAACGTTCTTCGTTTTGATGGTATTTACTATATTCTCCCTCTTTTTGAGTGGTAGGGAACCAAAATTTTACCAAAACATCCCTGTGTTTCCCTCTCGCGTCTTTAAGTGTTAGGTCGTAAGTACCAACCTTATACTTAGAAACCAGTTCTGGAAACTCAAAAACAGGAATTAGAATGCCTACAGCCCCACTCACCAATACACAAAGTAAAACAGTAAGCAGTATAACTTTTCGGAATATTGTATTCCTCCATCTATTAATATTGACAACCAAGACCAATAAAGAAATAGCATAAATAAAAAACATTTGCCATCGTATCCCTTCCAAATAATAGTGCAATCCAAAAGGAATCAGTAGTACAACTGCCAAAATAGACTTACTTCTGATTCTTCGGTTTGCAACTAGCCAAAGTATCACAAGACATACTTCTATAAATAAAAGAAACTCGAATAGTCTCATACAAAATGTTGTGTCATCAGGAAATTTATTGCTGTTTCAAAAATCTTGGTCAAAATAAGAGCACGGTGCCGCTTATGGTTTGTCAAAAAGTCAAGTTTTTATGAATTCTCATATGGTACACAACTTTTTGCAGCATTGACATACTGCTATTTTTGATAATATGAAGGCGATTTACCATACACCTTTTTAAAGACTTTACTAAATACCGACAAATCGCTATAGCCAAGCAAATCGGCTACCTCACTTATTGAAAACAAGCCTTTTTGAAGATGTTCTTTTGCTTTGGTCACTTTGAGCCAATTTATGTATTGATGTGGTGTCTTACCATAAACGGCCTTAAAAGATTCATAAAGATGATATTTGGACAAAGAAGATTCCAATGATAACTCTTGAAATGATATAGGATTGGCGATATTGTCATGAATGTATTCGTAAACAATCAGCAATCTTCTATATATTTCTATTTGAGTACTCTTTTTCTTTGCTACTATTCTACTGGCATGGTTGTATGCATTTATCTGTTCTTGGGATATTCTTTGTAAAACTTCGATAGACAGCTCTTCGGGAGAAAAGAGTTTGAATTCTTCATTAGTACTTTGTTGATGTATGGATTTTAAAAGCTTTCCTGAGGGAAAATAATCCGCATTCAAGGGGCTTTCCATAAAAAATGAGCTTTCATCAATTTGATCAAAGGGAGTATCCAATAACTGTTTTACGGTAGCATTGTTATAAAAATTAAGCTGTTTTCTAAAGGTATCGGAAATAATAAGGCTCAGCACATCTATATATTCCTCTTTTTCATTTACGTATTCCCATCCTATGCTAGGATTTATAACTATAAATCTATTTTCTCCAATTTTTACGTTTTTATGTTTCCAACGGAGCTCCCCTACACCATCTTTGAAAAAGATAATTGTTAAACTATTATCATCAAAAACATAGTTGCCCAAAGGGGCAACAAAACGCATCATATAGTTCTTGTCTTGGAAAAAATTGGGTGCCTTTTCGTATTCTTTAGAGGAGAAATGGTCGTAATATTTGTCTCTATAGTTCGCGATACTTCTTTGTTTATGAGGTTGGTTGTTACACTTCCATTAGGTTTCCATACATGAAAAGCTAAAGGATTGGTACGCTAACAAGAGGTCTAAACCAAAAAAGGGTTGCGCTTAAATTTTATTTCACACGTTAAAAAATCATTTTTTACATGTAGTGAAGATATAGTTACAGTATGTTTTCTATGATTTTTTACCTTACTGTGTGCTTAGAAAAAACCGTTCTTTTGTTCTTGAAGATGCACCTATTCTATAGTAAAATTTAATTGCTCTGTGATTAAAGTCCGGGGTCTGCCATTCCATTCTTCGACAGCCCATTTGTTCTCCTTCAACCTTTATCCTATGCATTAGTTTTTCACCTATTCCCATACCTCTTGCCGGCTTTTTCAAGAAGAGGCAATCCATATAAATGTAATCGCTGGCACTCCAAGTAGCATACTGTTTCATGTATGTGGCATAGCCTATCAACTCGTCATTGCTTTCCGCTACAAGACAATACAGTTTTTTAGTGTCTCCGAACAAATCTTTTTTTAGCTTGTTACTTTTTCCATTTCGGATATACCTGGATTCCTCATAAATGGCATGGGCTTCGCACAGATCAATTATAGCTTCAATATCCTCTGGTCTTGCAAAACGTATTTTTGTTGTTAACCGCATCTTTTGGATTTGTTTTAAGTAAGGAGTTGGTAAATTTCATATCAATACTAATATCATTTTCCATGTTGTTCCACACTATTTTTTCTTTTCTTTGAATTTCTGAATATCGGATAACGACAAAACAAATACCTAACAGGTATAAAATTGCAAACAATCTGCGTAGGTTGCTTTCTAAAAAAAAGTTTTTCAAGATTCCTTCTTCTATGTTATCTGGTTTTTTGATTATGCCGTGGTCAGTATATCTTTCAAATAACGCTCAAAACTTGGTTTTCCATTTAAAATGGTGTTGATCCAAGCTTGTCGCTCATGTGCAAAGATTTCCAGCTCCCATACACATAACAATGCATTTGTACCATAGGGCGAAGTGGTAATTGCGGTAGGGTTTTCATAACTGGAAAAGAAAATCTTGGTCTGTATCATTTCCCCACCTGTCCACCAATTCAATAAAATCCAGACACCTTCTCTTGCTTCATGTACGATCAAGAATGCCTTTTTATAATTTGGGAGTTCTGTATTTCCTATCTGCTCCAGCCAAGCAGGGAGCGTATCAAAAATATGCTGTAAAGTTTTCCTGGATTGAAAAACCTCCTTATTGGTCACGGTGTATACTTTTACATCCCACATATTGATTTTGTTGACTCCCTTAAATTCAATTGATCTTGGTCGGTAAATAGCAAAGTCAGGTTTCATCTATGTTCTGGTTTCGTATTTTTATATTTTTCAATCAATAGCTCTGCAGCCTTTATATCCTTAGGTTTATAAACACGTTTATTGGATGGAGGATACTTTTTTATCATTGCTTTAGGCCTTATGGGTCTTTTTTCAAAGTTTCCTCCACAACTGGGGCAAATATTCTTGAACAGTTCCAAAGCACATTCACTACAATACGTACATTCAAAAGAACAGATCATTGCTTCTGTTGAGTTATATTGAAGGTCTTTATTGCAGTGCTCACAATTTGGTCTTAATTCCAACATTTATAGATATTTTTCTTTTACGATTTCCATATGCCAGATTTCATGGCCCAATATGGTGAATGCAGCAGCTCTAGCGGACATTGCATTACCATCAGCATTTCCTATGGACATAAGGTCATCGTTAGTTAAGCTGTTCAATAATACTACAGAATTTTCACGATTCACAGTAAACTCGGCAACAAGCGCTTCAATCGATTTCTTTTTGGTCCCGGAAGGTGCTATATAAATATTCTGGTCAAATCCTGCCAATGGCAGTTGATCTCTTCTTGCTATTCTAAAACATCGATACATAAAAATACGCTCGGTATCGATCAAATGTTGAAAAACTTCCTTTACGGTCCATTTATCTTCACCGTATCTAAAGTCTAGTTTAGCTTTTGGTATATTCAGGAAAAAATCAATCACTATATTGCGTTGCGCACTAAAACCCTTTCGAAGTTCCATCGTATTGGAAAGCTTATGAATGTATCTTCCATAATACGGGTTGAATTCATTTTCATTTAATTGTTGTATTGTCATCTTAGGTTATTTTGTATTACAAAGTTAAATTCAATATTATAATCAACTAATTATTTAATAATACAATAAGTGCTTATTGTATTATATTCGAATGTTTTTAGTAAAAAATCCTAATAAATGAATGTGGATGAAACAAATTGGAAAATATTAGAAATTCTACAATCCAATGCAAGAACCGCTTTGAAGGATATTGCCAAAGAAGTTGGACTATCCTCACCTACTGTTGCTGAACGGATCCAAAAGATGGAAGACGCAGGAATTATCGAGGCCTATGCTTCTAAAATCAATATGGAGCGTTTGGGGTATTTACTCGGAGTTTACATCTCCATAAAAATTCGTTTTGGGCAAGTACAACATTTTGAAGCTTATATCTCTTCTGTACCAGAAATCTGCGAATGCCATAAATTGACCGGGCACGATTGTATGCTTATGAAAGGTTATGTTAGAAATCCTAAACATCTAGAAGACCTTAACGAGAGACTGGCCATTTATGGTGAATTGACCACATCGCTCATTTTGAATAGTATAGTCGACAAAAAGATATATACCGCGCCTTTTTAAACTATTTTATTTCCAAAAGAACCGGTTTACCATAGGCCTACGTGCAAAAAAGAAATATGGTCGTCTTTTTTAGCACGTAGGCGTTGGGTTTCCTATTTTTCTGCTTAGGTTTTTGTAAGTGTTTTTATTTTTCACAAACTGCGTCCCCTTTTTGGAAATTCGGAATATTCAAAGCGCATATTTCCTTTGGGATTGTGGTGACTGGGTTACCTTGAATAAGAAATGTTCCCAATTTGGATAGGTTACCTATTTCCTTGGGAAGCTCCGCAATTTGGTTAAAATGCAAAATCAAGTCTTCCAGATTGGTAAGGCTACCTACGGAAGCCGGTATTGTCTTTATCTTATTCTCCCTTAGGTCCAAACGGGTCAAATTGACAAGATTCCCTATTTCGTCCGGTAAGCTCTCGATACTGCTAGTTGTGATATTCAAGCTGGTCAAGTTTGCCATTTGGGTTATTTCTGCTGGGAAAGTTTCTATGTCGGAATTCCCAAACCCGAGTACAGAGAGGTTGTCTAATTGTGCTATTTCTTTGGGGAAAGTGGTTATTAGGTTTCTCCCAAAGAAGAGTGTTTCTAAATTGGTCAGATTACCAATGCTCGCCGGGATTTCCGCTATTCTGTTATCTGAAATATTCAGCTCTTTCAGGTTTTCCAGGTTCCCTATTTCCGTAGGCAGTGTTCCGAGCTGTGTTTGGCTTATTACTAGGGACCTAAGGTTTTTGAGCTCCCCTATTTCTTTTGGAAGACTCTCTAAAAAAAATGATCTTACGATAAAGATAGATTCCAGATTGGGGAGATATTTAATCTCTGGAGGAATGACGCTTATCCTTACCCTCGAAGCAAAAGGAAAATTGAGCCCCGTTACTTTTCCTTCATCATTGAACTTGACGCCTGTCCATCCAAATATTGGCCCATCTAGATTCCATTCGAACTGTAAAACCGGGTTCGCATTATAAATCGCAATAAGGGCCTCTCTTTCCGTCAGTGCTGTAGCGGCCGTATATTCCACCTTGGAACCATCTTCGGCGGTTACGGTATAGGTCACATCGTTGGTAAAGTCCATAGCTACCTTGTTGTCTGGGTCTATGGTTGCCTTGTCCGATAGGGATATCGTAGGCTTCAATGCCGTTACGTCGATCTCGGAAGAGATTGCTATGGTAATCGTTTTGTCTTCCTCATCGATATCTGCTTCGATATCTTCTGAAAGGGCATCATTATCGCTCGCCAAAAACTTGAAGGAGGTAATCACCTTGGCACTTGATCTCCCCAAGGTCACCGTGACCGTATATTTCGCCTCGCTGCCGTCCTCCGCCGTGACCGTATAGGTGACCGCTTCGCTAAAGTCTGTCTCAGCTTTGTCCTTTGGGCTAACGCTCGCTCCTTCCAGTACCGTTATGGTCGGTTTGAGCGTCTTGATATCGACATTCGAGGGTAGCTCTGCCTTTATGGCCCTGTTTCCCTTGTCTATCGTGGCCTTTACGTCTTCCGATAGGCCTTCGTGGTCGGCCGCCAGAAAAGTGAACGAGGTGATTTCGGCTCCACTATTTCCCGTTCCGTTATCGTTGTCATCGTCCTTGCTACAAGCGGATAGTATAAAAAGGCTCAAACATAAAATGCCAAGTTTTTTTAGGGTACTTTGTTTCTTACTCATGAGTTTGGGGTTAAAGTTAAAATTGTCCATTATTTTAGTTTAAAATAAATCGTTCGGTTAAGATTGACGAGTACAAAAGTCGGGGCTAATTCATATTCCTTTTCGTCAAATAATTAATTTTCAAATGGTAAATGAGCCCAAACTAGGCACAAGGCTTTATAAATTCTTAAATTGCAAGTATTACCAAATAGATTACGCTAAAGACTAACCACTAAAAACAAATCACTCCTTTTGAATCTCATTCTAGTATTTTCCGTTATCGCAGGGTATTTTATCCTTTTGATGGTCATCTCTTACTTTACCTCAAAAAATAGAAGCGACGAATCTTTTTTTACGGGAGACCGGGAATCACCCTGGTTTTTGGTAGCCTTTGGAATGATCGGGGCAGGCCTATCTGGCGTTACCTTTGTTTCGGTACCTGGCATGGTAGGCAACAACAGCCTGTTTTTTTATCAATTTATCCTTGGCAATATTGTTGGTTATCTTTTTATCACATTTGTACTTATTCCACTCTATTACAGATTGCGATTGGTTTCCATCTACTCTTACCTTCAAGAAAGGTTTGGTAAAAAAACCTATAAAACAGGGTCATTGTTTTTTTTGGTGTCCCAATCTTTTGGAGCTGCACTTCGGCTTTTATTGGCCAGTAAAATACTTCAGTTTGCTTTTTTTGAGAGGCTGGGAATTCCATTTTTTGTGACGGTCATTATCATCCTTATACTAGTATGGCTCTATACCAATAAATCTGGTATCAAAACCATTGTTTGGACCGATACGTTCCAGACCACATTCCTGATCTTTGGTGCTGTCGCCAGTGTATACGCCATTGGAGAATCGCTGGATCTGTCTTTAGGAGAATCTGTTCAAGCTGTTACGGAACATAAGTATTTCGACATCTTCAATTGGGATGGAAAGTCCAGCAATAATTTTTACAAGCAGTTTATTGCAGGTATCCTCATTGCCATTTCCATGATCGGTCTTGACCAGAATATGATGCAAAAAACACTTACCTGCAAGAATCAGTGGGATGCACAAAAAAACACCCTTACCTATAGCTTGATCCTCGCCCTTACCCAATTTCTATTTTTAGGCCTTGGTATATTGTTGTACATCTATGCTGAAGAAAATGGCATTTTACTTGAAATGAACGAAAAAGGTGTACTTCTAAATACAGACTCATTATTTCCAAACTTGGCGTTGAACCATTTAGGACTCATTGCCGGAATAAGTTTTCTATTGGGAATAATTGCGGCGTCATTTTCCAGTGTGGATTCTGCACTCACCGCACTCACCACATCGTTTACCTATGACTTTTTGAATATTTCGGACAAATCCGGGGAAGAAAAGGAAAAATTAAAAAACAGGGTCCTTTTAGGGTTTTCAGGCATTGTTTTTATTATTATCATGGCATTCTCCAACAGTGAAGGCGATGTCATTTCCCTAATATTTAAAGTGGCGGGTTATACGTATGGACCACTATTGGGAATTTATATGTTTGGTATGTTTACAAAAATGCAGATAAAGGATGGCATAGTTCCCATAATTTGTGTTGTGGCTCCAATTGTCACCTATCTTTTAGGCGTATTCTTTAAATCCCGTTTTAACTTCGACTTCGGGTTTATAAATATTGCGGTCAATGCCTTGTTAACCATTTTGGGGCTTCTTCTTATTCAGAAAAAGTAGCTTCCCTACCCGCTAAAGAACCCCAATAAGCTTCGGTATTTTGTTGAAGCAATTCTTTTAGGATATTTCAAACTACAAGGCAAAATTGTTTATTATTTGAAGTTTTGTTTTCAATAAAAGTCTTTTCTGATTACGGCCACTTATTTTCAACATCTTTCAAGTATTTGATTTTTAATAATTTACACTTCGTTTTAATGCGATTTTAATCATAAAATTTGACCTGGATTTAGGATTGTTGATAATAGTGTGGAAAACCTCCATGCCTTCCACAAAAAATAATGGCAATAAAATTTGACCTTTATACCTCGCTTTTTTAGTATAATTCCAATCACAAGACACTATGGAGATAACGCACGTCATTAAAAGGGACTTTGCTACTCGACCCTTTCAGTTACATAAAATAACAAATGCCATTTTAAAGGCCATGACGGCCGCAGACCATGGAGGCATGGACGATGCCGGCCGTATTTCCCATCTTGTTTATGATGCGCTCTTAAAGCGTAAAGAATTGGACAAAAACTACGTGCCCACCGTAGAAGAGGTGCAAGACTTTGTTGAGAACAAATTGATGGAAAGTGGATTTTTTGATGTAGCAAAGGGGTATATTCTCTATCGTAACGAACAGGCCCAAAAACGCAAGTCCAATATTTTCGAAAAGCGTATCAACCTCAAGCCTTACGAATATCCAGCACTCTACGAGTACGTGCCTGCTATAAGACATTCCTACTGGATCCATACCGAATTCAATTTTACCAGTGATATACAAGATTTTAAGGCGCTCCTTACCAACAAGGAACAAAGTGCCATAAAAAACACCATGTTGGCCATTTCACAGATTGAAGTAGCCGTGAAAAGTTTTTGGGGAGATATTTATCACAGAATGCCAAAACCAGAAATTGGATCAGTGGGAGCTACTTTTGCCGAAAGTGAAGTACGCCATCATGATGCGTATTCCCATTTGTTGGAAATTTTGGGTCTTAATGAAGAGTTCAAAAACTTGAAGAAAAAACCCGTAATCATGAAGCGGGTGCATTACTTGGAAACGGCCCTTAGAAATGCAAAAAGTGAGGATAATAAGGAATATGCAGAATCAATTTTATTGTTTTCCCTATTTATAGAACATGTTTCCTTGTTCTCTCAGTTTTTGATCATCATGGCATTCAACAAGCATAAAAACATGTTGAAAGGAATTTCCAACGTAGTGGAAGCCACTTCAAAAGAAGAACAAATCCACGGAGATTTCGGAATCGATGTTATCAAAATCATAAAAGACGAAAATCCTGATTGGTTCAACGCCGATTACCACAACATGATACAAGATATGTGTAGAGAAGCTTTTGCTTCCGAAAGCAAGATTGTGGATTGGATATTCGAGGAGGGAGAATTGGACTTTTTGCCTAAATCTTTGGTGAACGAGTTTATCAAGAACAGATTCAACAATTCTCTTGAGAGCATAGGCATTGACAAGATTTTTGAGGTCGATGAAGCATTATTGGCCCAAACAGAATGGTTCGATGATGAAATTATCGGTACCAAACATGGCGATTTCTTCGTAAAACGCTCCATTAACTATAGCAAAAGAACACAAAGTATAACCAGTGACGACCTTTTTTAAATGATTGATTCAAAACACACAGCAACCCCTAAAACAACAGAAACAGTATCCGATAGCGATCAGCTTGTAAACGCAAGAAAAGAAGCCTTAAAAAACCTCACCACAGCATCAAGTGGTGGATTTGAATGGCTAACCGAACATAGTAGAAACTTTTTGGCTTCAGGCTATTTGACGCAAGGTTATACTGCGGAACAACGCATACGCGAAATTGCGGATAGGGCAGAACAATTATTGGAGATGCCTGGTTTTTCCGATAAGTTTTATGGCTATATGTCACAGGGTTTCTTCTCTTTGGCATCACCCGTATGGTCCAATTTTGGCAAGGAAAGAGGACTTCCGATCAGTTGTTTTGGATCTCATATCGATGATGATATGGGCAACATTCTTTACACGCAATCCGAGGTAGGGATGATGTCCAAACTTGGTGGTGGTACATCTGGATATTTTGGCAAGATCAGGCACAGAGGAGCTGAGGTAAAAAATAATGGTCAAGCATCTGGTGCGGTCCATATCATGCAGCTTTTTGAGTCTATGGTAGATGTTGTGAGCCAAGGCTCTGTTAGGAGGGGGCGTTTTTCTCCTTATTTACCTGTAGAGCATCCAGATATTATGGAGTTTTTGGAAATCGGCACCGAAGGAAATCCAATCCAAGAGTTGACACATGGTGTCACTGTAACCGACCAGTGGATGCAGGAAATGATAGATGGAGATACTAAAAAACGTTCTATCTGGGCAAAAGTATTACAGCGAAGAGGAGAAATGGGCTATCCCTATATTTTCTTTAAAGATCATGCGAACAACGCTGCGGCTGATGTTTATAGAGACAAAAAACATAGTATTTACGCTAGTAATCTTTGTACCGAAATCATGTTGCCCTCCAACGATAATTGGTCGTTTGTTTGCGTACTGTCTTCTGTAAACCTATTGCACTACGATAAATGGAAAGATACCGATGCCGTGGAGACCATGGTATATTTCCTTGATGCCGTAATAACCGAATTCACCCAGAAGTTAGAAGCATATCGTGATTCCGATGATCGTGAAGACCGACAGACTTTTCTTTTTATGGAGCGCGCCTATAATTTTGCAAAAGAAAACAGGGCTTTAGGATTGGGTGTTTTGGGATGGCATTCCTTATTACAGTCTAAAATGCTTCCGTTCAATAGCCAAGAAGCCTATAACCTCAACAATGAGATTTTCCGTGCAATAAAAGAAAAGTCCTATAAAGCTTCCGAGGAGTTGGCCACCAAATTTGGAGAACCAAAAGTCTTAAAAGGCTATGGTCGACGTAATGCCACCTTGAACGCCATTGCTCCTACTACTTCATCAGCTTTTATTTTGGGTCAAGTGTCACAAGGAATAGAGCCTATTTGGTCCAATACCTATGTAAAGGATATTGCCAAGGTAAAAACGACCATCAAAAATCCGTTCCTGTTAGCACTTTTGGAAGAAAAAGGGAAAAACACCACAGAAGTTTGGAGAAGTATTAGGGATTATGATGGTTCCGTACAACATCTCGATTTCTTGACAGAGGAAGAAAAAGATGTGTTCAAGACCTATTCGGAAATTGACCAACTGGATATTATTTATCAAGCTGCCAATAGGCAAAACCATATTGACCAAGGGCAATCTGTAAATATTATTGTCCACCCAGATATGCCAGTGAAAGAAATCAATAAAATCCATGTTACTGCATGGAAACTTGGCTTAAAATCACTGTACTATCAACATAGCATGAATGCTGCACAAAAATTCAAGCAAAAGAAAGAATGTGCTAGCTGTGAAGCTTAGAAACAGGTCGTGCTATTAAATAGAATGAAACAGTCCTAGGAGTTCAACTTCATAGGACTGTTTTTTTTATAAAACTCTCGAACCTTTATACTATATAAAAAAGAGTTATCGGGACTAGACATCCAAGAGATACAATCCAATTTTTATCTTCCAATAGGGTACCTTCTCTTCAAAATAGTCGAAATACGCTTTTAACCCTTCCGCTTCGGGCAAGTTGATTTTGGCATTTTCAATTTTGGAAAGTTCATCGAGAGTAATTAGTTCTTGAAGGTCTATTTCCTCACCCTGGGCATGCATCTTTATTAAGTGGTTGTAGATAGTATTTTCGGTAAGCTCTCGCTTTTGGGCAATTTCCGAAGGAGATAATCCCTCTTTGAACATCCCAAACGAATGCTCGTGCGTTGGAATTTTTGGTTTTGATGCTTCAACATGAATTGCTATCTCTTTCAGGAAAACTTCGGCATACTTCTCCAATTTGGCTTCTCCCACTCCTGATACTTCGGCAAATTCTAATGGGGTGAGAGGCAATTTGGCTTCCATATCCTTTAAACTGGCATCTCCAAAAACTACATACGCTGGTACACCCTCTTCCTTGGCAATTTCATAGCGGAGCAAACGAAGCTTTTCAAAAAGGCCTGTTTTACTATTTTGCTGCCGTGTTTTCTTTTCAGTTTGTTTCTCCACCTGATTCAGCTCTGCTAATTGCACCTGTTTTTTATGAAACAGGACTTCTTTTGCCAAAGGGGTCAGTGCAATACGATTGTTCTCCTTAAAACTGATTTCCAAAACGCCTTGGTTGAGCAATTGAATTACATACTGTTGCAAATCTTGCCAAGAAACATCTTTTACCGCGCCGTAAGTCTTAATATATTGAAGTCCTTTATCAAATACCTGTGCGTTTTGAGCACCACGAAGCACATCGATAAGGATTCCCATGGGTTCTTGCTCTTTCATACGGGCAACAGCCGAACATATCTTTTGTGTCAGTACCGTCCCATCAAAATAAGATGGTGGAGCTTTACAGATATCACAGTTGCCACAATCCTCGGTAACGTGTTCCCCAAAATAATTGAGCAATGCAATACGGCGACAGCTTAACGCTTCGGCAAATTGCTGCATACGCTCCAATTTAGCATGTTGTACTTGGGCATTTTCGCTTTCGGCTATAAATTTTTGCAGCTGGAATACATCCGCATAGCTATAAAAAAGTAACGTATGGGAAGGCAGGCCGTCACGCCCCGCCCTGCCGATCTCTTGATAATAGCCTTCCAGGTTCTTTGGCAAGTTGTAGTGGATGACCCAGCGTACATTGCTCTTGTCAATACCCATCCCAAAAGCTATTGTAGCGCAAATAATCGATGTACGGTCATTGATAAAATCTTCCTGAACTTTTGTGCGCTCCTCAGCACTCATTCCCGCGTGATAAGCTTGGGCTTCATACCCTGAATTGCGAAGCTGCTCCGCTAACTTTTCTGTACTTTTTCTGCTCAAACAATACATAATCCCGCTTTCATCGGAGCGTGCTTGCAAGAAGTTTAGAATCTGCTTGACACGGTTTTGTCCTGGTCTAACATCTAAATACAAATTCGGCCGGTTAAAAGAGGCCAAATGCCTCGAAGCATCTAAAATTGAAAGCTGTTCTACTATATCGTCTTGTGTTGTTTTATCGGCTGTAGCCGTTAGCGCCATTACGGGAACTTCTGGAAAACTCGTTTTTAAACTTCCCAATTGCTTATATGCCGGTCTAAAATCATGCCCCCACGAAGAGATACAATGGGCTTCATCAACAGCAAACAAGCTAATTTTCAATGCCTCAAAAATCGTATTGAACTGAGCAATGCTTTCCGGTGCAACGTAGAATAATTTCAGTGCTCCATTTTTAAGTTCTTCAAAAATGGCTTGTTGTACTTCTTGTGGTTGTGAACTGTTGTAATATGCCGCAGACACTCCGTTGGCATTCAAAGCGTCAACTTGATCCTTCATCAACGCAATCAACGGGGACACTACGATTGCTGTTCCGTCCATGACCAAAGCAGGCAATTGAAAGCAGAGGGATTTTCCACCACCAGTCGGCATAATGGCCAAAACATCTTTTTTGGAAAGTACATCTTGCATTACTTCCAACTGGTTGGGCCTGAATGAATCGTACCCAAAATGCGTCTTTAGGAGGGGTAAAAGTTGTTGTTTATAATCGATAGTAGGCATGGCCAAATGTAATAAATGTTTGGCTACATTTAGTTGGAACTATAAGGTCAGCCAGTTTCTATTGCTACATATCAAGCATTTTTTACTTGCTCTATTTTCAATTCGGTTTTAATAAACGCATCTTTAGAACTACCACAAACGGAACAAACGTATTCTTCAGGCAGTTTCTGGAATTTCGTGCCTGAATCTATAGCATTTTTACTATCTCCAAGACTTTCGTCATAAACGGTCATACAAGATGGACACTGGTATACTTCGCTTAGTGACATTGCTTTTTCCGAAACTTCGGTTTCTTTAATTTTTGTTGTCCCCAATTGTTCGAAATATTTTTTGCTGAGTTCCATTAGGAGTCCGGGCAATTCAATCTTATCTACATCCTGGGCATAAGAGATATAGTTGTTTGTATTGGGGTCAAACTTTTCAAAATACAACACATTATAGGTGGGTCTTACAGCAAACTCCTTTACAATTTCCGGAGCTTGGTTTTTCTCAACGATCACAGATGAAAAGTGAGATCTCTTGCCCGCTTCATTGCTTATGCCAAACGTGAGTCCGTAGGTACTGATATCGTTTTGGTCAAAACTACGTACCAGAAACTTTTTAAGTTCCAGAGCTTCAGCATCATCAACAGGTAAATGCCTGTTCATTTCCAACTGCGAATGCCTGACATTAATTCCTCATTGTCCCGAAAAACGTTGGTGGCTGTTGCAGAACTCCTATAATTGTCAATTTTTGCTTTAACCAATGTGCGGAAAT
>NZ_JAHCMU010000015.1 GCF_018449435.1 Flagellimonas sp. 389
TGGAATCCTTAAAGGCGACATTGTCCGTTCTTGTGCCTTCCAGCACCATGGTCACATGGCCGTATTTGGCAAGTTCCTCGTAACCGGCGCCATGGGCTCCATCCTTGCCGTTCTCGCCGTTGGTGCCATTGGTTCCGTTCTGTCCGTTGTCCCCGTCTATACCTTTTTTTCCGTTCGTTCCGTCTGCGCCATCCTCGGGAGCACATGAAACCGTGCACAGCGACAGGGCGCAAAGGGCAATGCCCAACAATTTTAATATTTTCATGATCTTAGTTTTATGGTTATTGTATAAGTTCCAAAAGGGTTACGTCCACTTCTCCCGAAACGGTAAGCTCATTGCCTGAATTGTTGCCCTCATCATCTACGAGGAGCCTGTATGCGAAAGAAAGGTTATTGGTTTCCGGGTCGAAGGCCATATCGGAGAATTCAAACTCGAGAACGACCACATCACCTAGTCCAAAATTGTCATTTATTTGGAAGAATTTACCATCATCACCTATAATGGTATGGTTTCCTACAGACATATTTGCAGAAAGCAAAAATTCATCATCTTCCCCAAGATTGTTGATCAGGATATAAAAGTCGATGTAGTTATTTTGATATTCTTCATCGGGATTGGCATAATAGCGCCTAATTTCAAACTCATGGGAGTTTCCAAATGTATTCACACTGTTTGAAGAAGCTATTGCATCGGCCTCCACGGGCGTAAACTTAAAGGTTCTGGAATCGGAAAACGGTTCATCGTCCGGCCGGTTGCCTACCAACTGTACAGTAATGTCACCGAACTTTGTCAGTTCATCAAAACCGACACCGTCCTGTCCGTTTTGCCCATTAACGCCATTGGTCCCGTTACTGCCGTTGTCCCCATCTTTTCCTTCGATCCCATCAATGCCGTCCGTTCCATCTTCCCCGTCCGAGCAAGAGATCGTGCACAGTGCCAAGGCACATATGGCAATGGTACATAGTCTAAATAATTTCATGATTTTAGGTTTTAAACTTAATATTGGGCGAAAATAGGGCGCTGGCCGATTTATATAGGGTGTGGATTGACGGATGGCCGTTTTGGATTGACGGATGATGGATTTCCCCAAAAAGAAAAGAGAATATCTTTTCACGATGTCCTCTGGCATCCTATAACTAAACCATTATGGATTCAAAATCCATAGTTTTAGAAAAGAATGAAATTCTTTTTAGATTTAGCTATATAAGTTCCAAAAGGTCTACGTCCACTTTTCCTGAAATGTGCAGGTCATTTCCTGAATCGTTAAACTCTGCGTCCACGCTGAACCGATATCCGAAAGAAAGGTTATTGGTTTCCGGGTCGAAAGCCATATCGGAGAATTCGAACTCGGGAACGGTTGGTTGACCTAGTCCAAAGACATCATTTATAATGAAGAATTTACCATCATCACTTATAACGGCATGGTTTACTATACTCATTGTTGCAGAAACCAAAGCTTCATTTTCCTCCCCAACGTTGTCAATTAGGATAACAAAGCGGATGTAGTTCTGTTGATATGCCTCATCGGGATTGGCATAATAGCGCCTAATTCTAAACTCATAACTGGCACCACCCTCTAGAATTGGAATGATATCAACTCTATTTGAAGAACCTATTGAGGTGGCCTCCACGGGAGTAAACCTATATGTTCTGGAATCGGAAAAAGAATCACCATCTGGCCGGGTGCCTTCCATATGCATAGTGATGTTGCCGTATCTTGTCAGTTCATCAAAACCGACACCATCTTGTCCATCAACACCATTGATTCCATTTTTTCCATCGATACCATTTTTTCCGTCAATGCCATCAATGCCATCCGTTCCGTCTTCACCATCCGAGCAAGAGATTAAGCACAGCGCTAAGGCAGATATGGCCATGGCACATAGTTTGCATAGTTTCATGATTTTTTGGTTTTAAACTTAGTTATTAGGTTAAAATAGGGCGTTGGCCGACTTATATAGGGTGTGCATTGACGTATGGCCGTTTTGGATTGACGGATGCCCGTTGTAAGCTATTCCTGATCAGAACTGCTTAGATTTATAAATCCATAATTTCGCTTGTCCGCTTGTCCGCTTGTCCGCTTTTCTCTTTTTTCTGATTTATGATAATAAATTGGAAACCTCCATTCGGATTAGGGGCAGGTTTTTCAGCGAACTTTAAATTTCTGTTCTTCAAGGAAATCAAAAACTTCAAGAGCCGACCCTGAACATTTCGATAAGCTCAATACATGATTTGTAGAAGGGTAGGCGAGAATTAGCAACTGCTTGAGGCTATTGTTGGCTATGTTCTTTATTAAATTTTAATTCCATTTCTAGCTGATCCAGATAATTTTTAAACCCTTTTGAATCAAAAAAACCGGTAACATTTTCAGCTTTTTTATCCATATTAATAATAGAAAAGGCATTTCCGTACTTTTTTGCCAATTCAGCTATTAAATTTGAAGCTATTCCTTTTCTTCTAAAATTCTTGTTTACAGCGATTTGTTGTATTCGGTTGTTTTTTGGATTGTAGATAACATAGCCGACTAACTGGTTTTTTAGGTAAGCTCCAAATGAAATATTGTCTACCTGCAATTTATCCATTACTCTTTTTGAATTTTGCCACGTAGGATCTATATCCCAAAAAGATTCCATTTGCTTCCATTGATAGTTTTGAAGTTCCTTGACCTCTATTTCTTTGTTGATTTTGGTAGAGGTGAAATTTCCTTTATAACAAGCTAACTCCCTTGTAGTTGTAAAACCGGATTTTTCATAAGATTTTATGGCTTGAATATTATTGGATATTACTTCAAGAATGATTTTATCGATTCCTTTCTTTTCTAAAACTGGTAAATTGTAGCGATACATTTGTTTTGTTAATCCAGAACCTCTTTTTTTTGGAATAACACCTGTTCCCCCGTTATACACTACTTTTTGTTTGTTAATGGTATCAAGTCCGTGTAGAATAAAAGCAATGAGCTTTTTATTTTCAAATACACCAACGGACAATTCAAGGTTGGTTTTATCAACAATCATTTTTGATGCCAACTGTTCTTCCGTCAATTTGAAAGGGACAAAATAGTCAGAAAAAGATGTATTGAAAACACTTAAAATTTCTTTGTTATCTATCCCCTGCAAATTTTTAATTTCCATCCGTGCTTCAATCAAATTAGTGCTAACTTTTAATATATGGCGTAGTGGGCATTGCCCGACACGAGTGCCTATATTTTGTTAACTATTGTTCTAGTTTAGGTCTTTTACAGAATACTTTTATATAAATCTTTACTATTAGTGCTTTGAGTACCCCAATTGCTCAAAGAGTTCTGGTGATTGCTTCAAATAACGTTCTTTATTGGTTTCTTGGAACCAGGCTTTTGATATTTTTTCATTATTGTAGAGACGTCCATCTCTCCAATGCGAAATCCCCTGGATAAACAACCTTTGCCAGTCTTCGTTTATGAAACTAACAGCCTTAATGTTCTTGTTATAGATGAAGGTGAAAAAATTGACAAACCACTGATTCCATACCTCAATATTTTCTTTATCAATACCTTTGACCGGGTTCGATTCTGCTATCATTGCGGGTTTCTTGTGCTCTTTGGCAAAATTCAAAACGGTATCACAATAAGGACCAAAGTCAGCACCGCCATAAGCATGGCCAAAGACAGAAATACCTATCCAATCCACGTAGTTATCACCGGGATACCATGCGGACAACTTGTAATCTTTGAACGGTTTGGAAGCGTATGAATGCCAGACAAAGGCAATATTGTTTGCTCCTTTTTTTCGCAACAGATCAACGATACGCCGGTACGCTTTTACGTAACTCTCGGGCTCAAGTTCGTTATGTGGGCCGTCAAATTCATAGCCTATCCTCAGATATATAGGTCGGTTCGTAGATTTTGCCCAAGTAGCGTATTTCTTGATGACCTTATCATAATAACCTTTGCCAGCAAAGTCGGCAATATTCCATTTACCTACCATCCACATAGCACTGTGCACAACGGTATTGGGAAACTTATCAATTAACATTTGATGATTTTGTGTGCCGCCAGTATCATTTTTATGGGACTCTGCAATACCTTTAAACTCGGATACTCCCCAATACGCTGACCAGCCACCTGGAATCTTTTGATCAGGAAAGTTCTCAAGGTATTCTGAAATGCTTTCAACCGTTTGTCCCATAATGAGCAGGGTTTTTCCATGGGGAGGAACAAATTTTGTCTGTTCGTAATCGTAAACAAATTCAGGGTCAACTTTTACATTGATTTGCGATACCATTTTTTCAATGGATAGTTCGGTTGATTCCGAATCTTTGATTGTTTGTTCCTGTGACCAGACGAACGATGACATAAAAAGTAGTGGAACAGCGGTTAAAAAAACAACCTTATATTGAAATTTTGTTTTACAAAGTGTAATGGTTAAGGTCATTTCTTTTTTCGTTTCGTTTACTTGTCTTTTAATTTTTCTACAAAGTAACTAGACTATAATATTAAATCTAGCAGCTCTGCCTATGTTTCGTTGCTTGGTTTTGCACTTAACTTTGCAAGTACATACCAAACTGAAAATTCGCAAGGATTTTTAGAAGCGATGCCCTGAGCGTGTCGTAGGGTAGGCGAGAACAGCGTCATTACTTAAAGCCAATAAGGCACTGGTTATATTTCTTTTCTAATATCTCCATTCTTTTTTGCAGTTCAAGAAGCTTTTCGTTCAATATAACTAATTGCTCATTTTTTCTTTCAAGTTCCTCTATTTTCTTTTCCTGTTGAATAGTGTAAAGAGTCAATTCTTCAATCTTTAGAAGAAGCTTTGAGTCCATTTGTCCAAGAAAAATTCCATTTTTTGCGACTTCCTTGGTACTTGGTATGTCTTTGAGATGACCCTTGTCTTTGATATGTTCTTCAACTTCTTTTAGAGTTGGCAGATAGTAGTCTTTTTCAAAAACGAAGTCTGACCATCCAGTTTCTACTTTTATTTCTTTTGCTCTAATTTTTCCATTTACAGCTAGTTTCCATCCTTTAGGGTTTGTTGTTCCTATTCCAACATTACCATCGGATAAAATCGTCAAAAGGTCACCATTGAGATTACTGAACTTGAATTGCCCTTCTGAACTATTCTTTTTGAATTGTATTCCTGCATTATCGTATGTTCCATCCGAATAGTTGATAAATGATGTTGTTCTAAGTTCGGCGTTACCTAATCTCAATAACTCTGTATTTGTATTTGTGTTTGATATGTTGATTTTCCCATTGGGCAAAATCGTCAAAAGGTCACCATTGAGATTACTGAACTTGAATTGCCCTTCTGAGCTACTCTTTTTGAACTGTATTCCTACATTATCATATGTCCCATCTGAATAGTTAGTAAACGATGTTGCTCTAAGTCCAGCGTTATCTAATCTTAAAATTTCAGAATTAGAATTAATTACATTTATATGTAATTTGGTTTGAGGAGTTGACTCCCCAATTCCCACTCTATTTCCAGTATCAGTTACTTGAGAAAATGTCATACTTGATAGAAGTCCAATCATCGCACTTGATAGTATTTTCTTCATTTTAATAGATATTAGGTTATTTTTAGCTTATGAATAACGTTTAGATATATATACTTATAATAAAAATAAGCATATCCATAGTAAAATGTAGGTTTTGTAACACCTTTCAGGTTTGGCATTTTAGCTTTTTATCCTAAAACAATATGCGAAAAGTAATTCTGTGTATTTGGTGCCCAATTAAAATACACGGTACCATTTTTAAGCTCCATAGCCTCTTGTTGCTGGGGTGTCAGCAAGAGTCGTTGTTCAAAAATCTTTTTTGGTTTTTCATCAATCGCTTCGATAAACACTTGAAGTACGTAATCGCCGGACAAAAAAGTGTAATGCGTGCCATCTTTTGGTAACAGAAAGCTATGGTCGCACGAAACCCCGGTTTTGTTAACGAACAATCCGCTACCTAGAACAAGGCCGTTATTTTTGTAGGACCATACATTAAAATTTTGAACCGTTTCCCTGCGCTGCAATTGCACATACATATATTGCACATATTTCCCTTTCTCCGAAGTGCTATAGAGCAGCGTTCGAATCCCTATTTTCTTCTGTCCCTTGCTGTCCACACCAAAATAGATCATTGTAGGTCTGGTCATTTTAACTGTTCCTTTTTTAATCCGGCTCAACCAGAACGTCAAACCTGAAATGGTTAAGATGGCCAATGATATACTTAAACTGATATAGTCCATGGTAGGGTTAGATTACAAGGGGTATTAAGAGAGGTTGGGGGTTATTCTTTGTTATTACGAATTGCAACGAATTTTCCTTCAAAACTGGATAAAGGCGTGACTATGCCATTGTAAAGAGCATTATTGGATAGTTATAATTTTAAATAAAGCAACTAAAAAACTTATGCAGTCTCTTTCTTTTCGGACAGGTACTTCCAATAGCGTTTGGGAACATGCTGCGTATGCAATTTTCTATTGATGCGGGATTTAATGTTGCTACTTTTAAAATAATCGTTCCAAAGTGTTTGGTAGTCATACTCCTGGTTCAAGAATGCATTGCTCTTATGGATTTTATTAAAGTGGATTTCGTTCAAATTAAGCGATACCATCTCAACATAATCTAGATTGTAAAAAATACCATACTTGCGTTTCACATCATAGATTAACCATTGCTGGTCTGCATAGCGACTACGAAAGTGCTTGGATATAAGGGGCAACACATCAAAATCTGGTTCAATATTTGCAAAGTAGATATTGTCCTTGGTCAACTGAAAACGAACAAATGCTTCCATACGATGTTTTTCACGCCCCACGGAACGTGCAAGTTTACTAATGCGAAGTACAGTACCATCGGAATAATCTGTCTGCTTTGCATTACGGGTGGCCATTAACTTTCTAATGTAGGTGTAGAGTGTAAGTTCCACGCCTTCCTCTTCGCTCAAAAATGCAAAATAAACTTGGGAAATGGCATTGTTGCTTTTGTTACGTATTCCGTTCCATACCCGTTTTGCCTTTTCCACATTGGTGAAGACGGTTTCCGTTTCTGAAAAAAGTCCACTTTGGCCTTTTGAATTTCGTTGAATATCCACCACATCCAGCTTTTCTTCAAAAGCGACAAAGACTGCGGTAAGAAAGCCATTAAAGCTTCCATCGTATAGTAAAGTTTTGGAGTTTTGCATAATCAAGATATTACAGATGAGCGGTAGTAAACCGTTTTTTTAATCGAGAGAGCGACTTTCGCGCCTTGCTTTTGAACGCTATAAAATCATAACCAAAGTTTAAAATCACAAAGCGACCACGTTCCATATAGTTGGATTGTTCTTGGGCATTCAAATCTTTTGTGGTATGGTTTAAATAGTCCATGATTTCCTAAAATAGTGTTAGTTAAACAATGATAGTTGCGTGCTATACTGATTCCGAAACTTTCCTGCCGAATGTTGCAAAATCATTCCTTTTATCTTCTCCGCATCCAAATCCCTGCTTTCCCAATTTCTGGAGTCGCAAATCATAAAATATTTAGCACGGTTAAGGGCCACTCCTATTTTTTTAAGATGGTCCCAGTTCAATTTTCTAAACTTTCTGGCATTGACAATTTTCTGTACCGACTTTAAACCCAAGCCTGGAATGCGGGCCAGCATACGTTTGTCCGCTTTGTTCACATCCACGGGAAAATGCTGCATATTACGTAAGGCCCAAGAGAGTTTGGGGTCTACATCAACATCCAGATTGGGGTGATCGTTATTTAAAATTTCATTTACGGCAAAACCATAAAATCGCAAAAGCCAGTCGGTTTGGTACAATCGGTTTTCCCGTAACATGGGAACCTGCGATCCAATGGAGGGCAAACGGCTATCATCTGCCACGGGCACATACCCGGAATAATAGACCCGCTTCATATTGAAATTTTTATAGAAGTGGGTAGCGGAATACATAATGTCTTTATCCGTTTCTCCAGTTGCGCCCACGATCATCTGTGTACTTTGTCCAGCAGGAGCATATTTGGGGGTGCTTTTTATAATCTTTCGTTCGTTTTTAAAACGTATGAGTTCATTTTTAACCTTTAACATGGGCTTGGTAAAGTCTTCATGCTTTTTATCTGGAGCCAACAATTTAAGCCCGGATACTGTAGGAATTTCTATATTGACAGAAAGTCTATCCGCATATAATCCCGCCTCATACATTAATTCATCACTGGCGCCAGGTATGGATTTTAAATGAATATATCCATTAAAATTTTCCTCTTGTCGTAGTTTTTTTGCCACAGCAATTAGCCTTTCCATAGTGTAGTCGGCGTTTTTGAAGATTCCGGAACTCAGGAACAATCCTTCAATATAATTTCTTCGGTAAAAATTAATGGTGAGGTCGACGACCTCCTGAATTTTAAAAGCTGCTCTTTTAATATCGTTGCTCCTTCTGGTAACACAATAGGCACAATCAAAAATGCAATGATTCGTCAGTAGAATTTTTAAAAGTGAAACACAACGTCCGTCTTCCGTGTAACTATGGCAAATGCCCATTCCAGAACTATCCCCCAAACCTTTATTGGTATTTGTACGCTTACTGCCACTACTGGAACAGGATACATCGTATTTAGCTGCATCTGCCAGTATGTTTAACTTTTCCCGTATTCTTTCAAAATTCATAGCGTGAATTGTAATTACTCCAAAATTATGGAAATATTCCTAAAAATGGAAATATTCCAAATTAATTTTTGGAAATATTCCAAAATCAGTATATTTGAACATGTAATAGAGTTTTTTGTGTATACTATCAAGGTCACTTATTGAGACTGGTAAAAAAAGGTCTCGAGTTTAGTTTATCTTGAGCGAAGCCGAAAGACTCGACCTGACAAGCTTAGCAATTATGGAGAATGAAACAACCTTAAAACGATTTATAGAAGTACGCAGGGAGCTTGGACACACGCAAGCCGAATTTGCCAAACTTTTAGGCATCTCAAGCACTACTGCGGATATTGAACGAGGACGGACCAAGCTTTCCGGTAGGGTAGTGGTAGAGCTTTTAAGACATTTTAATATCAACCCGCTTTGGCTTTTTGGGGAAAGTGAAGAGAAACACTTGGAAACTTCCCGTACCAGCGTAATTCCAAAAGTAGTAACAGTAGACAGTTCCGATAACGATAATATGGTTTTGGTCAATGCAAAAGCAGCAGCAGGATATCCACAGAATATTGCGGACACAAGCTGGTACCATCAATTGCCCGCCTTTGATTTGCCCATTCCCGAATTTAGAAATGCTACCTACCGGGGATTTCAGGTGGAAGGGGATAGTATGTTGCCAAATTTGAAGCCTAATGATTGGGTCTTGGCCAAGGCAGTAGAGCATATCGATTACGTAAATGCCAATAAAATGTATGTAATCGTGCTGCAAGATGCCGTTTTGGTCAAAAAAATTGAAAAAAGACCGAATTCCAATAACGTTACGTTGGTCTCTTTGAACGAAACGTACCCTCCTTACGATATTAAACCCTTCCAAATACAGGAAATATGGGAGGTCAGCAGCAAATTGACCTTTAACGTCGATGCAACTACCGAAACTGGATTGCTAAGACAATTGCACCAATCGATGGAGGAATTAAAGCAACAGATGGGAAATGTGAAGAATTAGATATCCGTTTTCATTGTAAAAAAGAGCTTTTTAAATCAAGAAACGATAAGAAAGAAATCCTTGAGCCCACTTATGATGCTTTGAACTGCGTACGCGGCCAGAATCAATCCCATGATTTTACTGATTACGGTAATTCCATATTCACCTATCTTTTTTTGAACAAAATTGGCGGCTAACAGTAGTAGAGCGGTCAAAACAACAACAATAAAAACCAACAACGTGGTCAGTGCCTGCTGTTGAATGGTGAAAATGTGGTTGTCTGTCATTAAAACTACGGCCATTATAGCTTCCGGCGAAGCAATTGAAGGTATCGCCACAGGAAATATGGTCATATGTTTGTAGTCGGTTTACGGTGCTTCTCGTCCTCCGGTTTTCCTTCGCCAAAAATCATGCTAAGCGCAAATTAAAACAGGATAACTCCGCCCGCAATCTGAAAAGCATCCAACGAAACCTACATTCCTTCAAGTATAAGCTGTCCGATAACAATAAAAAACAATAGTACCAAAAATGCGACTCCGGCCGCTCTGATAGCGATAATTCTCTTGTGTTTTAAATCAAAATGTTTCGTTGCTTCTAAATAAACGGGTACCGTACCTAAAGGGTCAATGACGGCAATCAAGAACAATATGGTCGCAAAATCTCTTTCATATTAAAAGATTTTTTTACCCGTAGTCGTAAACGAAAGTCCTTGTGAGCCCGAAGTGGAAATCATAATCGCTTCAAAAAGGGGTATGGATTTCTCTTCATTCGTTGCCCATTTGAAGAGAAAGTTTGCACCCGAGCCCCCATCTTTGTTGTCTTCATCGATAACGATGTGAAGGGTTTCCATAGGAGCGATGAAAATTGGTTTCGAGACATAGTTCTTCACGGTTTTACCGTGGGTATCATAATATTCGGCTTCAAGAATATAAAGGCTATCCGTAGTGCTTGTATTTCTCATACTTACGGTAGCCGTTAAATTATGGGTTATATCCTGGGAGTAGCTATATATTTCAGAGTAAACGGATAAATACGTACCATTAACGGGCAAAGAGTCAAACTTGGAAAGGAGTACGGTCCTATTGTCGAAGTTAACTTCATTGGAAATAGGGCTTTTCTTGTGTTTGGAACATGCAATAAGCACAAAAACAAGGGTTATGCAGTATGTGGCTGACTTATAGGACATTGTATTATGAAAGAATATGATACCCATTATTACTTCTAAGTTAAACTAATTTACTCGGTTCAATACCCTTTCGTATCTCCTAAATCCAAAACGAAAGGCCCGAGTTTATGCGATTTCGGTAAAAAAGCGCCGCTTTCCATTACCTGCCAGTCGTCCCAAGTGGCTTCGAGACCTCCGAGAGGGATAATTTTTACCCACATTTTAAAACTAACAGGAAATCCATCGTTATTCAATGTCCACACATAACTATCACCGGGAGTTGTACCCCCCTTTGAATAGGTGACCATCAAGCCTTTGTTGCCATCTTCTAGGGTTACGATACTTCTTGTGGTACCCTTATCAAATACTTTGTAAGGCGCTACAAGCCAAAAAGAGTCATTGTTGAACAGTTTTAAAGCTTTGGATGTAATTTTATCGTTTTCTTTGTGGGATAATCTGGTTCCTGATTTTTCCGCTGTGCTGCTTGCATGGTTCACCAAATCCAGTTTTACGTTGTAGTCATCCCAGTTGACTTCAACAGTTCCATTTTCTTTGTCCCATTTATAACGGTTTGCACCGTTTTGAAAAGACCATTCCAAGAAACGGGTGTCCTTGTATTTTTCGTAGTTGAGGGCGTTCAGCATTTTAGTGGCAAGTTTATCCGCTTGTTGGGGTTCACTTCCCTCAGGTAAAGGCTCGTGTTTGATCCAAAGGAAAATGACCAACCCCAAAATCAAGATTACCACTATTTTTAAAACCCTTTTCATGAAAAGCACCTTTCTTTAATGGTTTGTGCCAAAACAACTGCTGCTTGTGGGTTACGTCTAAACCAAAGTTCAGGTTCAAAAATCTCCAACTCCGCCAAGGCCCAATCGCCATTATTATCTTTAAAGATATCAACTCTGGCATAGATGGGAAGTTCAGGAACGGCATTCACTACTTTTTCTGAAAATTCAATTTCTGTTTTGGAAGGTTTGTAATCGTGAACACTTCCACCAAAATCATCTTGTACCCTAAAGTCTCCTTGCTTAGCAATTTTCAATACGGCATGGGTAAATTTGCCATTAAAGACCATCATGGATATTTCTCCCTGTTCAACAATATTATGCTGAAACTCTTGGAGCATCATAGCCTCGGTGGCAATGAGTTCTTTAAAGATGGTTTCATGCTGGGTGATTTCAGAAAAATCGAACTTATACGTATGCCGTGCAGCACCGGAAACACAGGGTTTTAAAACAAATGAATCTGACTTGAAATGATACTTTTTTTTGACCTCGTTACACGTTCTTGCTAAGGAGGTTTCGGTGCTCTTTTCTACAAAGAAAGTTTTGGGAATATTGATGCCAGCCTTGGCTAAATCTTGAAGGTAATGCTTGTCGATATTCCAATCGATAAGCTTTTTGGAATTGATCAATCGTGTTTGAGTTGAAACTGTATCTAACCATTTGGAAAACGCTTCAAAACGGTTAAAATAATCCCAAGTTGTTCTAAAAAGTGCATACTTCGTACTTGTCCAATCAAATTTCGGATCATCCCAAGATTTTCGGATGACCTTCAGTCCAATATTTTCAAGGGCTTCTGCCACCAACCTGTCCTCCAGTAAAACGTTGTCGGTATATTCGTTTTTCTCTTTTGGGTCGATATACCTTCGGTCGGTAAGAATTACAATGTCGTACATAGTAGAGGATATTTAAAAGCCAATTGCGGTATCGTCACCTCTTTTATCCGCACCACCTTCCAATTTTCCGTTGGGCAATACACGTATGGCATCGACTTTACCAATAATAGGGGTTCGTTCCTCATTGATGATATATCCTTTGGATTTCAGTTCGGTCTTTAATTCTGGGGAAAAGCCTTCCGGTTCAAAAATAACGACATCGGGCAGCCACTGATGGTGAAAACGGGGTGCATTGACGGCATCTTGCATACTAAGGTCAAACTCATACACATTAAGAATGGTCTGAACTACAGCGGTAATAATCGTAGAACCGCCCGGCGTACCAACGACCATGTAAAGCTTTCCATCTTTTTCTACTATGGTGGGTGTCATACTGCTTAACATTCTTTTTTCCGCAGCTATACTATTTGCTTCTGCACCTATTAGTCCAAACATATTTGGAACTCCGGGTTTGGAACTAAAATCATCCATTTCGTTGTTCATGAAAAAACCGAGTTCTTTCACATACAGTTTTGAACCATAGCCCCCGTTTAAAGTTGTGGTGGCAGATATCGCATTTCCTTCACTATCCACGATAGAGTAGTGGGTGGTTTCCATACTTTCTGCAATTTCTACTTTACCATGTTCTACTTCCGAGGACAAGGTGGCTTTTTCAAATGAAAAGTTCTGCATTCTTTTTTGCAAATAGTTATCGCTTAAGATTACGTCCAAAGGAATATCCACAAAGTCGGGGTCTCCCAAAAAATAATTTCTATCCGCATAAGCCCTACGTGACGCTTCTGTAAATAATTGAATGGTTTTGGTAGAATTATGCCCAAAATCAGCGATTTGATAAGGTTCCATCATTTTAAAAATCTGATTGATGGTCACTCCTCCGCTACTGGGAGGGCTCATGGATATGATATGAAGGTCCTTATAGTCAAAAATAATAGGTTCTCGCCATTTGGCTTCATATTTTTCTAAATCCTCCTCAGTGATGAATCCTCCTTTTTCCTGAATGAAAGTGGCCAGTTTTTGTGCAACCTCGCCTTTATAGAATCCATCCCTGCCTTTTTCAAGGATTTTTTCCATGGTTTTTGCCAGTGCAGGATATTTTATGGTGTCTCCAGCTTTGAAATTAATAGCAAATTTGGTGCTGTCTCCATTGGCTTCGATAAAACGTTCACGATAGCTTTCCAGTCGCTTTTCTTGTTTCTCGGTAACCACAACACCTCTTTTAGCTAGGTTGATTACAGGAGTCAAGATGTCCGAAAGTGGCAGGGAGCCAAACTTTTTATGCACTGCCATAACCCCTGCTACCGTACCTGGGACCCCAGAAGCTGTAGCGCCTTTTGTACTTAGGTTTGGGGCTACATTGCCCAAAGAATCCAAATACATATCCTTGTGGGCTGACAATGGAGCTTTTTCCCTATAATCCAATCCACCTACTTCACCATTATTCTTTCTATATACCATAAATCCGCCACCACCAAGATTTCCCGCAAAGGGGTAGGCGACTGCCAGTGCCATTTCCGTAGCGACCATAGCATCAAAAACATTACCGCCTTTTTCCATGATTTCAGTACCAATTCTTGAGGCTTCTTCCCGTGCAGAGACCACCATTGCCTTTTCAGCTACGGTTCCCGTTGGGATAGCAGGTTGCTGTTTACAGTTTAAGAAAAAGAGAAAAGGGACAAGCAGTATTAATCTTCGCATAGGGAATCAAATTTTTGTTGGGAAAAGGTAATCAATTCTTTAAAAAAGAGGGTGAATTCATTTTCAAAGGCTTCATAGTGCTCTTCTAGGTCTATGATGGCATAATTCATTTTGGATTTGTTTTTTGTTCTTCGGTTCATACCTTCCAAAACTTTGGAAATACCTTGTAAATCGCCATAGCTCAACAACCAATTTCCAGAAATCATATAGGGCATCATACGTTGGGTTGCAAGTGGCAGTATATCAAAGTTGTCTTCCAATAAATCATAAAAGCGTTCTACAAATACTCCTAGGGAAATTTTAGAATAAGACGACCAATTCTTTGCCAGAAAATGATCATAGTAGATATCTACGATTACCCTACTATAATGGCTATAATTTTGGTGTAGACGTTTGCTACTTAGTTTTGGAATAGGGTGGGAGTCGGTGTATGTATCTATCGCTCGATGCAACAAAATCCCTTTTTGAACCCTTTCGGAAAAGTGTTTGAATTTGTTTCCTTTGATATGATCTGCAAAGAAATTGCCCAAAGTAATTTCATCGTCGCCAAAAGAAAGGTAAATGTGTGCTAGAAAATTCATTGTATAATTTTCTTTTCTGTCGAAATTTACAAATTCGAAACACGGAATAGCAACCAGCCAATTATATTTGCAAAAACTTTTTTAACAATTATGACCCTTATTAAATCGATTTCTGGAATACGCGGTACCATAGGCGGTGCAACAAATGATAATCTTACGCCAATTGACACGGTAAAATTTGCTGCGGCTTATGGAACATGGTTAAAGGATTATGCCGGGAAAGAAAAACTAACGGTCGTAATTGGTCGAGATGCACGACTGTCTGGCGAAATGATTCAAAATTTAGTGGTTTCCACATTGGTTGGACTTGGTATTGATGTTGTTGATTTAGGATTGTCCACAACACCAACTGTTGAAATTGCAGTTCCTTTGGAAAAAGCGGATGGCGGAATTATCTTGACGGCCAGCCACAACCCAAAGCAGTGGAACGCGTTAAAATTATTGAACGAAAAAGGAGAGTTTTTAGATGCAAAACAAGGAGCTATCATTTTAGCACTAGCAGAAAAAGAAGATTTTGACTTTGCCGAAGTGGATGACCTAGGAGAGATTATCAAGAACGATTCGTATATCGACATTCATATTGATGAAGTTCTGGACCTACCTCTTGTGGATAAAGAAGTTATAAAAAAGGCCGGTTTTAAGGTCGTTGTTGATGGTGTTAATTCTACTGGAGGAATTGCCATTCCAAAGCTTTTGGAAGAGTTGGGCGTGGAAGTCGTTAAATTGTACTGTGATCCTACGGGGCATTTTCCACATAATCCAGAGCCTTTAAAAGAGCATTTAGGAGATATCTGCAAATTGGTTGTTGAGGAAAAGGCCGATTTTGGCATTGTTGTAGACCCAGATGTTGACCGATTGGCGTTTATAAGTAATGATGGTGAAATGTTTGGAGAGGAATATACGCTAGTTGCATGTGCAGACTATGTATTGGGCAAAACCAAAGGTAACACCGTTTCCAATCTATCCTCGTCCAGAGCATTACGGGATATTACCCAAAAACATGGCGGAATGTATGAGGCAGCAGCAGTTGGTGAAGTGAACGTTGTCACCAAGATGAAGGCCAACAATGCGATAATAGGCGGTGAAGGCAATGGCGGAATTATTTACCCTGAAAGTCATTATGGACGTGATTCATTGGTGGGTACTGCGTTGTTCTTAATGCTTATGGCAGAAAAGGGAGGTACAGTTGCCGAACTAAGGGCAAGTTACCCCAGCTATTTTATGAGTAAAAAGAAGATACAATTAACTCCAGAGTTGGATGTAGATGCTTTGCTGGAAGCCATGCACGAAAAGTATAAAGGCGAAGAAGTATCTATAATTGATGGTGTTAAGATTGATTTTCCAGAAAATTGGGTACATCTGCGTAAGTCGAACACGGAACCTATCATCAGAATTTATACGGAAGCGAAGTCCCAGGAAGCTGCAGATGCCTTAGCAGATAGAATAATCGAAGAAATTAAAGAAGTAGCTAGGCTTGATTAAGCTTTGGCCTATTGCTCTAGTTTATAGATTGTTTTTTGACCATTAAATTCATTGTGGGAAAGTTGTATTCTTTTGTCAGAATCCAATACCAATTTCCATAAACCTTCTTCTTTTTTAAGGGTCACATGAAATTTTCCGTATCCTCTTATGCTCAAATCCTTTTCACCTTTTTGTTTTGAACTGAAACGATAATACCCTGTTTGATAAGCAATGTCTTGCGTTTCATTGACTGCTGTGGATAAAATGACGAATGCAATACCCAAACCACCACCTTGCTGTTTCATATCGTCGATATATCCGCTAAAATTCTCTAAATAATCTTGACCTGTTTGAATGTTGTTCTGGTCCAATGTTATTCTCACAATTTCATCGGAATGAATGGACTTCAATTTATCTGAATCTAAATAAGCATAGGACTCCATAAAAGGAATCCATATCTCTGTTTTTATCGACTCAAGTAATTCCTTTGAGATTGTACGGGGACCGTTTTGTCCATTTATAAGACCTGTGATAAGAAAAAAAACAAACAGAACTGAGTACTTCATTTTTTTAATTTTTGAATGATTTACTACAATGTAAGGAATCTTTGATTTTTAGAAGCTTAACGTTTAGTGAAAATAGTATCTATCCATTGGTTTTTAGGACATGAGTTGGAAGATTTTAAGGAAGAACAAGTTCATATTAGCAAACCGGCCCCAATCGTTATTGACCTAACAATAAGTCATTGGAATCATAAAAGTCTTACTATTATAGCTAAAAATAAAACTACTCCGTAACCTTAGATGTTACATTCGGTTGAAATTCTTTTGGAGCTTTACCTCGATGTTTCCATCGTTTGTGCGTCCAAAAATAATATTCTGGAGCTTCGTATATCGACTTTTCGGTCTCTCTAATAAAGGCTTCGGAAATATCGTAATCCTTCACTTCTTTAGGTCGTTCGGTCAAGACTTTAAATGTTGCTTCATAATGACCACGTTTCACTTTCTTGACTTTAAGATAGACAGGTACAATGTCATGGGCTTTGCAAAGTTCTTCACCACCAACATGAATGGGTACCAGTATATTCATGAAATTTGCCCAATGCCTTGCCCTTATGACCATAGGAGATTGGTCACTAATGATACCAACCGTTATTAAATCTGCTTTTTCTTTTGCATCTTTTATGATTTTCCGGCTTTCGTGAGTCCTTATGAGCGTAGTACCATATTTACTTCTGATATCGCGCACCAACTTATCAAAATACTTGTTCTGAATTGTTTGGTAAATGGCATATGCTTCGGATTCTACATAGGAATTTAGGGAAAACACCCATTCCCAACTTGCGTAGTGGGGCATCATGATCATGGTGTTCTTTCCATTTCGCTCTAATTCCTTAAACACTTTAACATTGGAGAAAACATATCGTTTCTGCATTTGTTCGTTGCTAATGCCCAACGTTTTGATCATCTCTAAAAAAATATCGCAAAGATGTTTATAGAATTTCTTTTCTATCAGTAAACGCTCCGCTTCAGGTTTTTCTGGAAAAACCAATGCTAAATTACTGCTTACTACTTTTTTACGGTACCCAAAAACATGATACAGTAATTGATAAACAATATCCGAAATAAAATAAAGCACCCTAAAAGGGAGTCTCGAAATCAACCAGAGAAGCGGATAAACAAGGATAAAAACAACTAATTGCATACGTAATTCTTGTGCGCAAATATAGCTATATTTGAACCCAAACTTGAAAGTGTATGTACAATTTACATGCTGCCACAATAGCCATTATTGCGGCAAATATTCTTGTTTCCCTAAGGGGATTCAGTGATTCTGTTTTTTTTGACAGATATAAGTTCAGTATAGGCGGAATAAAGGCTGGACAAAAGGAAAGGACCGTAACTTCTGGGTTTTTGCATGTTGATATCTCCCATCTCTTTTTTAACATGTTCACGCTTTATTTCTTTGCAAATGTGGTCATTGGTTGGTTTGGTGCTACCAAGTTTTTGATTATTTATTTTATAAGCCTGGTGGGAGGAAGCCTTTTAGCACTCTTTTTCCATAAAGATGAGCCTTTTTACAGTGCAGTTGGTGCCAGTGGTGCGGTAACAGGAATTTTATACGCAGCTATTTTATTGAATCCTGATATGCAACTGGGAATCATGTTTATTCCAATTCCATTACCGGCATATGTATTGGGAATAGCTTACCTATTATATTCCATTTATGGTATGAAAAGCAGGTTGGGAAATATTGGGCACACAGCCCATTTTGGTGGGGCAATCGGAGGTTATGCAGTTACGCTCCTTTTAAAACCAGAGCTATTTGTGACGGATACTTTGATTGTGGTACTCTTGGCAATCCCAATATTGATTCTTTTTGTACTGGAAAAGTTGGGAAAAATCTAGTTAAGCAGTTCAGCCACTTTCTGTTCCAATGCTGGGCCTCTCAGGTCTTTGGCCACAATTACACCATTTTCATCAATTAAAAAAGCTGCAGGAATCGCATTGATATTGTACAATTGGGCTACTGGGTCCTGAAACCTTTTTAAATTGGAGATGTGGTTCCATGCCAATCCATCGTTCTCGATGGCTTTTGTCCAGTCTTCTGCGCGGGCATCCAAAGAAACACCAATTACATTTAGGCCTTTCTCATGATATTTGTTATAGACGGAAACAATATTTGGATTTTCGGCTCGACACGGGCGGCACCAAGCTGCCCAAAAATCTATGAGTGTCAGCTTACCTTTAACATCGCTTAGTGCCAGTAGCTCTCCATTTGGTGTTGGAGCTGAAAATTCAGGAGCTATACCTCCTATATCAGTAGCTTTTTGCTTTTCCAATTGCTCTTTTAATTGCTCGCCGGGCTCCGATTGCTTCATCTCTGGCGTAAGCGCTTCGTACATACCTTTGATTTCATCGTTTGGTACGCTTTTGTTCATCATAAGATTCCCTATAATCAATACAGATATCAAGGCATTCGGATTTTCCTTGGCGAAGTCAACATTAAAGGTTTTTACCTCATCTTGAAATTCTATGTATTCTTCTCTTAATGAAGTTACGGTTGCCGAGTCCTGCTTTTGGGCTGCAGTACGCATATCGTTCTGCATAGACCTTGCTCTTTCTGAAAGTTTTCTCGATTCGGTCAAAAAGTTCATAAAGAGCTCATTCTGTTGTGTACCCTTAAGTTTTGCATAATTCATACTATCCTTCTGAAACTTTAACTCAATAGCACCATTCTCCAGTACAAATGGAATATTGCCCCTGTTTTCTTCAACAAAAACATAATAGAGCATAGGTTTTTCTTGTGAACCTGTAAAAGTGAAAGCTCCATTCTCTACCGTAGTAGTATCTATATCGACCAATTGGTTAAGGGAATCCGTGGTTTTTAGGTACACTTGGGTGCCATTTTCCAATTCTCCTGTAACAGTAGCTTTTAAGGTATATCCTTCCGGTTTTGAATTACATGATGCCAAGACGATGATTACTGTGGCAATAGCAAGTATTCTTCTCATTTTTTTGATTTTAAGTTGCGAAGGTATTCATTCCTTATCGTATATAAAAACCTTCTTTTTTAATGATTGTAGCTAACCATGGCTCCATTTTAGGATATTCAATAAAAAAACAAAGATTCCTGACTAATTGGAATATTTAAGACCCAAGACCCAAGACCAAACACCAAAGACCCAAGAGAATCTGATTTCTAGGTTCTTTCAGCGAAGCGGTCTTGGCTCTTCTATCTTGTAAGTCTAAAACTGATATCGTATGCCAAGTGCAATATCAAAATCAAAATTATCATTAAAACCATCGTAACCTAAAATCCCAATTTCTGGTCTAAAATCCAATGAAAGAAGCAGTGGAATGTCAAAGTCGTACTCTACACCAAGAACCCCGGCCGCAAATACAAAAAGGCCATCATTGTCTTCACCATCTGGTTCAGGTTCAAATTCAACACTTCCCAATCCACCACCAAAACCGTAGTACCAATTAAAATTTCCCTCAATTTGATGCACCCATTGGTAAGTCCCAGAGAGTTTAAATGCATCAAATCGTCTACTATCTCGCCAGCCTAAATTGAATTCGGCACGGTTGTAACGACCAATTGATTTTTGATAGGAAATTTCTGCGCCAAACCCATCGCTATCGCCTAAACGCAACCCTACGGTATGGTCAGAAATGTCCTGCGCACTGACAATAAATGTCCCAAATACGAAAAGACAGGTAAATAATGCGGTAATCTTCATAAGTTTCTCTTTTAGTTAAAAAATTTAAAGATAGCTTTGTAAAGCTTTCTGACCAATACAACTGAATTAGGTAACAAAAAATTGTTCCAGATTGGATAAATTATCTTTAACCCAACTATCTAAAAAGCTCCAAGGAGAATTATTCAGCGATGACCTAAGTAGGGCATTGTACGCTACTGATGCCTCTGTATATCGAAAAAAACCATTGGCGGTTGCATACCCCAAGAACATAGAAGATATAAAAACACTTATAACTTTTGCCGGTAATCATACTATTGGATTGATTCCTAGGACTGCGGGCACATCTCTTGCGGGCCAATGTGTGGGCGATGGTATTATAGTGGATGTTTCAAAACATTTTACGGATATCTTGCATTTAGATGAAGAAAAGAAACAAGTCTGCGTGCAACCAGGGGTGGTGCGTGACGAACTCAATCAATATTTAAAACCTTACGGTCTTTTTTTTGGACCAAACACGTCAACCTCTAATAGGTGTATGATAGGAGGGATGGTCGGTAACAATTCTTCTGGAACTACATCTATTCAATATGGCGTAACTAGAGATAAGGTCGTAGCCATGAACTGTGTATTATCCGATGGAAGTGAAGCTTTTTTTTCGGATGTGGCTAAGAACGAATACGAGAACAAGAAAAAAGAGGATTCTCTTGAAGGTAAGTTATACGCATTTATTGAAACGGAACTTTCCAATAAGAAAATACAAGAAAACATAGCAACAGAATTTCCTAAACCAAGTATTCATCGTAGAAATACCGGCTATGCCATAGATGAGCTCTTAAAAAATCGTGTTTTTGGAAATACTGGGGAAGATTTCAATCTATGCAAGTTGCTTTCAGGAAGCGAAGGTACTTTAGCGTTTACGACAGAAATCACCTTGCAATTGGATGAACTTCCCCCTTCGTTGTCTGCTATGGTCGCAACTCATTACCATACTCTTGAAGATTGTTTGAGCGATGTTGCCCCAGTAATGCAGCATAATTTGCATACCTGTGAAATGATGGACAGGGTAATTTTGGACTGTACCAAGAATAACCGTTCCCAATTGGCAAATCGTTTTTTTGTGAGTGGCGATCCAGCTGCAATATTGATGTTAGAAGTAAAGGCCGATACAGAAGATAAACTAAAAGCCCAACTTGAAGATTTGCTGAGAACTATAGAAAGTTCTGGGCTGAGTTATGCGAGCCCTGTTTTGATCGGAGACGAAATCAACAAGGCCATAGAACTCCGCAAGGCAGGTTTGGGGTTGTTGGGGAATATGGTAGGCGATAGGAAAGCGGTTGCCTGTATTGAGGATACTGCGGTTGCCTTGGAAGATTTAAAAAACTTTATTGGTGACTTTACGCAAATCATGAAGGATTATGGCCAAGATGCTGTGTATTATGCTCATGCCGGCGCTGGGGAACTGCATTTGCGCCCCATCCTTAATCTAAAAAAGTCCGAAGATGTAGTACTTTTTCGTTCAATTACTACAGATGTGGCAAAGCTGACCAAAAAATATAAAGGTAGTTTTAGCGGTGAGCATGGCGACGGAATTGTAAGAGCAGAATTTATACCGTTGATGATAGGAGCGGCCAATTACGAACTGCTAAAGCGTATAAAATCTGCTTTTGACCCACTGAACATTTTCAATCCCGGTAAAATTGTGGATGCTTTCCCAATGGATGAATCCTTGCGTTATGACATTGACAGAAAAGAGCCTGTCATTAAAACGTTGATGAATTTTTCAGATAATGAAGGGATTTTAAAAGCAGCGGAAAAATGCAATGGTAGTGGAGATTGTCGTAAAAGCCACGATATGTCCGGGGCTATGTGTCCTAGCTATCATGCGACCAAAAATGAAAAGGATACCACAAGGGGAAGGGCAAACGCATTACGTGAATTTTTGACCAACTCCGAAAAGCCAAACCGGTTTGACCAAAAAGAGTTAAAGGAAGTTTTTGATCTCTGCCTTAGCTGCAAGGCCTGTTCAAGTGAGTGCCCCAGCAATGTGGATGTAGCAACGTTAAAGGCCGAATTTTTGTACCAATATCAAGAATCCAATGGCTATCCTTTGCGAAGCAAGCTTTTTGCCTACAATACCAAATTCAATGCGATGGGGAGTAAATTTCCGGCGTTGACCAATGCAGTTTATAAATCCAGTATTCTGGGAGGGTTGCTGAAAAAAACTTCAGGAGTGGCCAGTGAACGTAGCTTTCCAAAGGTTCATCAGTTCAATTTTGAAAGGTATTTGAAGAAGCAGAAAAAAGCGAACACGCAGACCTTAAAGAAAGTAGTGCTGTATATTGATGAATTTACAAAATACTTGGATGTTCAAGTAGGTAAAGATGCCATTGAGCTACTTTGCAAGCTAGGCTATGATGTACAGTTATTTTATGTGGAAAGTGGACGCACGTACCTATCAAAAGGATTCTTAAAGCAAGCGAAGTCCTTGGTGAAAAACAATATGGTCAAACTTAAAGAAATTGTTCAGCAAGATATACCGATCGTTGGCCTGGAACCTTCCGCTATTTTATCCTTTAGGGATGAATACAAAAGACTGCATAACGACACGGAACTAGTAAATAAGTTGGCTTCTAAATCCTTTCTTATTGAAGAATTTCTTGCTAAAGAGATTAAAAAAAGAGTTTTTGGTCCCAACAGATTTACTGAAGAAGAAAGAGTGGTGAAAATCCATAATCACTGTCATCAAAAAGCTTTATCCGACCAAAAAGTGACTTTTGATGTGCTTAATCTTCCCAAAAATTATAAAGTTTCCATTATTCCTTCCGGCTGTTGCGGTATGGCCGGTTCTTTTGGGTATGAAAAGGAACACTATGAAGTAAGTATGCAGGTTGGTGAGCTCAAGTTGTTCCCATCGGTAAGGAAGAGTCCTGCGGAGACTATAATAGCGGCCAATGGCACAAGCTGTAGGCATCAAATAAAAGATGGGACGAAAAGGGTAGCACAGCATCCAGTATCAATCTTGCGTCAAGCCTTGATTGTCTAGAGGTTTGGTGTCTTGCTCTCCAAGGTCTATAGTTTCATTATTATCAGACGCTATCGTTTCTATAATATCTTTTCCAATATGTTCTATAATATCGTTGGGTTCTATTTCTTTTGAAACCACCTCCTTGTCCGTAATGGAAGCGATCAATTCGTTCATGTCCATTTCTTTAAGATCTTCATCAACAAAAAATGGTGATAGTTTGTCATGGTTGTAATAGTATATCCTCCAACGTTTGAACGAGTATTCCAGTGCTGTAAGGTTTTCTACCCAATCCCCTGAATTTAAGTAGGTACAACTACCATATTTGTTCTCGTACCGTTCTTTTTTTGGCTGATGTATGTGTCCGCAAATAACATAATCATAATCATTTTCAATAGCGAGGTCGGCTGCGGTAGTTTCAAAGTTATTGATATACTTGATAGCTCCCTTTACGCTATTTTTAATACGCTTGGACAGTGAGTACCGTTCGCGTCCCATTTTTGCCAAACACCAGTTGATGAAGCTATTGATAAGAATAAGCAAGTCATAACCATACCCACCCAATTTGGCCAACCATTTGGCATTCTGGATAGATACATCGAAGACATCGCCATGAAAAATCCACGCTTTTTTACCATCTAAATTGAGCACAAGTTTATTGGAAATTTTAAAATTGCCCATTGAAGTATCACTAAACTTACGGAGCATTTCATCATGATTGCCAGTGATATAGTAAACTTCTGTACCCTTAGAAGCCATTCCAATAATCTTTTTGAGCACCTTTAAATGCGAAGCTGGAAAGTATCGTTTGCTAAACTGCCAAATATCTATGATATCACCATTTAAAATAAGCCTCTTTGGCTGGATACTGTTTAAATATGCAATGAGTTCGTCGGCATGGCAACCGTACGTACCTAAATGAACATCCGAAATTACGGCTACTTCAATCTTTCTTTTTTTCAACAGTTTCGGTTTGTATGCAAAATAAAGGTGTAGGAATAAACTTAAAATCAAATTCAAATCAATAATTTATCAGTATATCGTTAAAAAAACATCAACAACGCTATCAAGATGTTACATAAACATTAACTGGCAAGCTAGTTTTTGAAAATGAGTTAGAACATCTACCTTTGAGGCTTACCCAATTTATAAGTACATGGCGGGAAATACTTTTGGACAACTTTTTAAGCTCACTTCTTTTGGAGAGTCGCATGGAAGGGCAATAGGTGGGGTGATAGATGGTTGCCCTGCGGGAATAGTTTTGGATTTGGAAAAAATTCAGCTTGAACTCAACAGACGTAAACCTGGACAATCTGCAATAGTGACCCAGCGAAAAGAACCGGATACCGTAGAGATCTATTCGGGTCTGTTTGAAGGGAAGACGACCGGTACGCCCATAGGGTTTGCTATCCATAATACCAATCAGAAGTCAAAAGATTATTCCCATATCAAGGATTCCTATCGGCCATCCCATGCAGATTATGTTTACGACCAAAAATATGGTTTTAGGGATTACCGTGGAGGTGGTAGAAGTTCGGCAAGGGAAACTGCAAGTAGGGTAGTGGCAGGAGCTATCGCAAAACAGTTTCTTGAAAACATAAAAATCAATGCTTTCGTATCCCAAGTAGGTGAAATAAAGCTGCAAAAAGAATACCAACAGCTCGATTTCTCAAAAATCGAATCAAATGCCGTACGCTGTCCGGATTTGGAAATGGCTGAAAAGATGGAAGAATACATCAAATCCATTAAAAAGCAAGGCGATACCATTGGTGGGGTTATTACCTGTGTCATTCAAAATGTACCGATTGGTCTTGGAGAACCTGTCTTTGATAAACTGCATGCAGAACTGGGCAAGGCCATGCTGTCCATAAACGCCGTTAAGGGTTTTGAATATGGTAGTGGTTTTGAAGGTGTGCTCATGAAAGGCAGCGAGCACAATGATCAATTTAATGAAGACGGAACCACGTCGACAAACCGAAGCGGAGGTGTTCAAGGCGGTATAAGCAACGGTATGGATATCTATTTTAATATAGCATTCAAACCAGTGGCCACAGTGCTTCAATCTTACGAAACCATCAACAAAGAGGGTGAAAAAGTTATGACCCAAGGCAAGGGAAGGCATGACCCATGTGTTGTTCCAAGGGCCGTGCCAATAGTCGAAGCTATGGCAGCAATGGTATTGGCAGATTATACACTTTTGGCACGCACTAATAAAATATAATGGTCAGGTAAGGGTTTTTCCAATCAAAATAGTATCTTACTTTCCTAAAATTTGTATATGCGTAAACTAGAACTGCATTGGCAGATTCTCATCGGAATGCTTTTAGGGATAGTATTTGGGTTTGTAATGACCCAAGTGGATTGGGGAAAAGGTTTTGTCTCCGATTGGATTCAGCCCTTAGGAACCATCTTCGTAACATTATTAAAACTGATTGCTATTCCTTTGATCATAGCCTCTCTGGTCAAAGGAATTTCTGATTTAAAGGATATCTCAAAGTTCAGAAATATTGGTTTGCGTACGATTATGATATATGTTGCAACCACCGTAGTTGCAATAACCATAGGTCTTGTTTTGGTAAACATAGCACAACCGGGAGAAGGTATATCCGAAGAGACAATTGTTAAATTGACAGAGGCTTATGCCAATGATAAAGGCGTAACCGATAAGCTAGAAGAAGCCTCGAAACAAAAGAATAGCGGTCCGCTACAGTTTTTGGTGGACATGGTTCCAGAAAATGCGCTTGCGGCACTCAGTAATAATACGTTAATGCTCCAAGTTATTTTCTTTACCATTTTCTTAGGAATTTCCATGTTGCTCATTGGGGAGGAAAAAGCTAAACCTTTAAAGGATTTTTTTGATGCGCTAAATGATGTGGTGCTCAAGATGGTCGATTTAATTATGCTTACCGCTCCCTATGCTGTTTTTGCACTGTTGGCAGGGGTAGTAGTGTCTTCTAGCGACCCAGACCTTTTATTAGCTTTGTTGAAGTATGCAGGTGTAGTCGTATTGGGACTTTTCTTGATGATTATATTTTATACTATCGTGGTGGGGGTTTTCACCAAAAAAAATCCTTTCTGGTTTTTGAAAGAAATAAGTCCTGCGCAATTATTGGCATTCTCAACAAGCTCCAGTGCGGCCACGTTACCGGTTACTATGGAAAGAGTAGAAGAACATATTGGTGTGGACAAAGAAGTTTCCAGTTTTGTGCTACCAGTTGGCGCCACTATTAACATGGATGGAACAAGTTTATATCAAGGTGTTGCAGCGGTCTTTATTTCTCAAGCCTTGGGTTTTGATCTTACGTTTGGTGACCAATTGACTATAGTCCTGACCGCTTTGTTAGCTTCCATAGGTTCTGCTGCCGTTCCAGGAGCGGGTATGGTAATGCTTGTGATAGTTTTAGAATCTATCGGTTTTCCTGCAGATAAGCTAGCGATTGGTTTAGCCTTGATTTTTGCCGTGGACAGGCCTTTAGATATGTGTAGAACCGTAATAAATGTGACAGGAGATGCCACGGTTTCCATGGTAGTGGCAAAATCTGTTGGCAAGTTGGGAGAACCCAACATTAAGGAATGGGATGACCACTTAGATGAAATTCAACCTAAAAAATAATAGATAATCATGAATATCTGCTTTTTAATGTACCCGTGGGAGGAAATTCAACCAGAAAACGATACAAGCCTTGCGCTTATTCATGAGTGTGTAAAACGTAAACACGGGGTGGCCATTTGTACCCCGGCAAACCTCACCATCAGAAACAGTGTGACCAGTGCTTTTTGTACGGTTATCAATAAAATGGAAAAGATCTCCAGCAGTCAAAAAACATTTTATAAGCAAGCATCACTGCGTGAAGAAATGCTTCCATTAGCAGGTTTTGATGTGATTTTTATGCGGGCCAATCCACCTTTAGATCCATTGATGCTCAACTTTTTGGATTCGGTAAAAGATGATGTTTTTATCGTGAATTCGATACAGGGTCTAAGGGAGGCCAACAACAAACTATACACTGCGGCTTTTGGCGACAGTCATAGTAATATTATTCCGGTGACTCACGTATCAAAGAACAAGAACTATTTGGTGCGGCAGATCAACGAATCCAGTGCAGAGAAAATGATTTTAAAGCCCTTGAACGGCTTTGGCGGTTCTGGCGTTATTCTCATAGAGAAATCAGCGATGAGCAATATTAAATCGTTGTTGGATTTCTACGTCACCAACTCAGACGGTACTTCCAATTATGTCATACTCCAAGAATATATAGAGGGTGCGGACCAAGGCGATGTTAGGGTGCTTCTACTGAATGGTGAACCTATTGGCGCCATGCGCAGAATTCCTGGGTCAGATGACCATCGTTCCAATGTAAGTGCTGGGGGCTCGGTTTCCAAACATTCGTTGACCAAGCAAGAAAAAGCGTTGTGCAAACAAATTGGCCCAAAGTTGGTAAATGACGGCCTCTATTTCGTGGGCATTGATGTGATTGGTGGTAAGTTGGTCGAGGTAAACGTTATGTCACCGGGAGGAATCACGTACATGAACAAGGTCTATAAAACAAAGATTCAATGCAAGGTCATCGATTTTGTTGAGAGCAAGGTACTCGATAAATTGAAGGCATTTGATAGAAGATCAAGATTGCGTAGCGAAGTGGAAAATGCGTAAACTTTCCGTTGAAGATATCATTATTTCCATAGAGGAACGAAAATGCTTCGAAGCGGTCGCAGATGATTACTCCTTCACCATAAAAATTGAAAGTTACGCGCCTTTTGTATGTGGTGCGGTACATGATGGACATCAATTTAGAAAATCGCTTTGGGAAAATTGCCTGCATACCGAATATGAACGATGGTATGAGGAAGATCCATGCACCAAGCAAATGGTAAATAGCTTTCCCATTGTAATTGCCGGTTGCGATAGTCGCTTTGAATACGATTTGAACAGGGAGCCCGAACATGCGATTTATGAAGATGCCTGGGGCAAGCGTTTATGGAAAAAAAACCTTTCAAAGGAAGAAAAGAAAGCCAGTTTACAAAAACACACTAATTTTTATAGGGTCGTCCACGAACTCATTTCCAAATTGGAGACCGATTTTAAAAAAGTAATCGTTTTTGATATGCACAGCTATAATTGGAAACGTTGGGATAGGGAAGTACCCGTATGGAATTTGGGAACTGCAAATATCGACACAGTACGTTATGGGAGCCTAGTTGAAAAATGGCGTATAAAGTTGGGTAGTATGCAATTGCCCAATGGTATTAAGTCAACCTCTAAAGTCAATGATACTTTTCAAGGAAACGGGTATTTTCTAAAGTATATCACCCAAAACTTTAAAGATACTCTGGTTTTGGCCACAGAAATATCAAAAATTTATTGCGATGAACTTACTGGAGTCATTTATCCTGAAGTAGTGCAATCGGTAGAAGAACATTTAAAAGAATTGATACCGGATATGGTACAGGAATTTGAAGAAGCTGGATTATGATACGTGAACATGAAGTTGGAAATTTGGAAAAGGAATACGACCATCTCTTCGAAATTGATGCTAATCTTGACCGTTTGGTTCGTCGTATCGAGCTTCTCAACTACATCAACCCTCTAAATATTGAAAAGGAAAAACAACGATTTTTTGCTTCAAAATTTACTGCGGAACCTAATTTTAAATACCCCAAGCTTAAGTTCAATCCCTATAAGTTGCATCGACTGTTCTTTTCGCAACGTTTAGAGCGCATAGCAGATGATAGATTGCGACAGTTGTATCAAGATGTCATCTATCACTACGCCAATATGATTCAGTGTATCGAGACTATTGGAAAGGGCAAAAACTTCTATTACAATTCGCTACGGGTTTATGGTACACCACGAGAGCGCGATGTTCAAAATGCAAGGTTCATTCTTCATTTTGCCGATGAACCTGTTTCTTCGGATATGGAAAAAGTTTTCTCCCCAAATGAAGCCAAAGCTTATTTTTTAGACTTCAGCAAGCAATATGATTTCCCCCTTCAGGTTCGCTTTTCTACGCACATTGCAGCAGATGCCATGGTGAGCAATAGTTCCCAGACCTTAGTCATAAAAAAGAATGCCAAGTTCAGTAAGAACCAACTATTGACTTTGGCCAATCATGAAATTGGTGTGCATTTGGTAACCACGTACAATGGATTGCTGCAACCTTTAAAAATATTCTCGAACGGATTGGCCAAAAATGTGGAGACTCAAGAAGGTTTGGCCGTATTTAGCGAATATATGGGCGGAGCACTTACATTAAAACGATTAAAGGAATTGGCATATCGCGTACTGGCCGCTGACAGTCTTATCAAGGGGTATTCGTTTGCTGATACATTTGATTTAATTCACGGACAGTACAAACTGAACAGGCACGAAGCTTTTGCGATAACATTACGCGCTCACAGAGGGGGAGGGTTCACTAAAGACCGATTGTATTTGAGCGGCCTTAGTAAAATTTACAGGAAATATCAGAAAGAGGAAAGTTTGGATGTTTTGTTCACGGGTAAAGTAGCGTTGGAGAACGAAGATGTAATTCGCTACCTAAAGAATCTGGGACTTGCACAACCAATTACATACAAGAGCCATTCTTTTGCCCAAAAACTGAACACCAATACCACTTTGGATTTTATTTTGAACAATTTAAAGTAAAAACCAGCTTCATTGCTCATTTTCGAATTGCTTGTAGTTTGTTGTTTTTATGTCATCCTAAGCCCGTCGAAGGATAATTGGTGCAAAAAGCACTTCGACAAGATCAGTGTGACAATAGGGTTTGAATGAAATGAAGGGATTGCGTTTAATGTGCAGCGCAGAAAAAGAACAGTAGCTTTCTAAAAAGTAAACTGAAATATCAAATTGAGCCCATCGATTTTTTTGATTATTGCTAACCCTTAATCGGTTTCGAAGGGCTCAACTTGACAACCCTAACAAATTATACTTTCTAGATAAGCTGTTATTCTATAATAAAGTTACAGACTACCAGAAGTCAATACTTGGTCCAAGATATATTGCATGGCAGTTTTCCATCCTTCTTGGTTGCCGGTAACTGAACTTTTTTTGGACGTGCGTTCATCAGAAAATTTTATTGCATATTTCTCGCTCGCCATTCCACCGTAAACAATGAGTTCAATATCATATTTTACCGTGGATTCCGTATCGACCACAGCATCTTGGCTATCAAAGAAACCAGGACTCTTTGCTGTTTTGGGTTTATCCGTAATCTCGTTTACTTCTATCATGACCAAGTATTCGGACCTAAGTACACTTTGTAGTTTATCCACGGTCGTTTCGCTTAACTGTTGGAATCCTACACCACCATCCACCAACATTTTTATGGTGGTTGACATATCTTGTACGTTTATGGGCGATGATTGATTCTTACGGGTAAGATAGTCGGTGACAAACTTGGTAATTTTGCTCGATGTTTCTTTGTTGTAAGTTTCGTTTTTATAATAGCTTAGGGGAATCACGGACAACTTATTGTCCTCGTAATTTGGCCCAAGGTAGATTTCTTCTTTTGGTAGCGTTCTCACGTTTTCAACTTGGTTTGGGGCATTTTCTGGAACTGTTGCAGCCGTTGAAGCGGCATTGGCGGCACCGTTGCCAAAGTTTTGCGTTCTTCCACTCGAAAACACAATCTTTTGAAGTTGGTCGGCACTGATTTCATTTACAAGCGATTCTCCGGGATAACTAAAACTAATGCTGGAAGCGGTAACCTTGGTTACCTTACCTTGTATAATTTCACCTGACTTGGTGAATAAAATATCGTTTACACCACCTTGTTGTGCAAATGCCACAAGGGAAATTGATAAGAAAAATAGTAATACTAACTTTTTCATTTTTTATTTTTTTGTTAGAGGTAAAGGTCTGTAGACTCATCTATCTTCAATGAAAAAAGTGGTTTTCATCTTCTATGGATTCCTTATAGTTACCCGAAGATTTAGAAGCGTTAGAAAATCACATTATATCAACGAAATGCTCATCAATACCTCCACAAAATCAGTGCCAGTGCTGATTGTACAATAGTTAAAAAGCGAAAATTTGGTTATTTCTTCATTTTTTTAAGAAAAAATTTGCTAGGAAGGCAGAATATCTCCTTCCAAGCAAATTCCTTTACGGGTTTTGCTAAAGGGAGATATACTTCCCTTTAGGATATTTTACTTGAAAGGAGAAGCTTTCCTTTTTGCTCTCTTTGCTATCCAGTTCCAGGTTCCATGTTAATAGACCTGTTTTCTTGTTATGGGTCGCTGCCTGAGGGTCTATATCGTCTATCTTGATTTCTTTGTTTTGGGATATTGGAATCCTATCCATCAATTTTAGGTTGATGGCCAAGTTTTTATTATTCTTTACTTCTAGATCATAGGCACGATTCAAGATACGGTTGCTTCCGGTGAACGATTTGCTCTTAAAGTCTCGTTGCTGATTTCTGGTTACTGTAATATTGGGATCAATTCCCATGGAAAGTATCATCTCTTTCTTTACTGTGTACGTGTCAATATTTGTTTTGCCCGCATATCCACCTTCAAAATAAACATTCGCTTCTCCTGGTAACAATTGGTGCTTTTCCCAATCCTTTAATTTAGCGGTTAGAAAAATATTCTCATTGATTAAGGGTGCTGCAAAATATTCATACTCCGCAGGTAATTGAAATGCACTTATCTCAATTGCGGTAATATCTCCATCAGAAGCTATGGAATAGGCTTTTTTGATCACAAACTTGGTGTTTGTAAGGTCATCTTGTATGGAACTTTTTTTGGTGGTTATAACAACTATACCGTCAGTTCCCCTACTTCCGTAAAGTGCTACAGCTTCAGTTCCTTTTAGTACTTCCATACTTTGGATTTCGTTTTCATCCAAATCACCTTCGATAAAGCCAGCCTGTGGAACACCATCTACAACATAGAGGGGAGATTTAGGTTCTGCTGCACTGGTATTTCCTCTAACTCTAATGCTTGAATCACTAACAGCAGCACTCCCATATCCTCCTGTTACCACAACTTCCTCTAAAGCAGCAAAATCTTCCTCCATCTGTACATTGATAACCGAAGAATAGATAGGCAATTCTTGAGCAATAAAACCAATATAAGAAATCTGTAGTTCCCTGCCAGAGGCAACATCCAACGAAAAATTACCGTCAAAATCTGTCTGCGTGCCCTTATTGGATCCTTTGACCATGATATTGGCTCCTGGCAACGGATTGCCTGCTTGGTCAACAATAGTTCCCGCCACTTCACGAACGGTTGGGTTATATATATACCCTTTCCTCTTAACTTTTTGTCGATTTAGTTTGGCATATCTATTTACAAAGTTGAGGTATTTAGTTCCTAGATGTGGTTTGCTCACATTAACATTGGGGTTACCAGTGGATAGCGTGATGTTCACATTATCCCAGTCTTTCCCAGTTTTCTGGTATACATGCGCCTTGTATGTAAAATCTAAGGGAGCGTTCAATTTTTTGGATTTGATGTCATAATTGGGAATCCAACCGGCATCATTGACCAAATATGAAATGGACAAATCTAAGCTGGTGGCTATGGGCGCATCGAATTTGATGGTCAATTCTCCCTGTTCTTGTTGTGGAGCATTATTGACCTCGGCCAGCTGCATACGCAATTTGCTTACGTCTAAATTGAGTCCATTGATTTTAAGATTGGTCTCGAAGATTTCATTTTTGATGGAAGTAATACGTTCACGATAATAGACACTAATTTCCTTTACTTTTTCCAAATCCAGCGTTTGGTTATTTGCACTTATCATTCTATTGGAAGTAATTACTTTTTCTTCTTCTTCCAACCCAAGAATCAAATTCTTTAGTAGGGTAATTTTATGCTGAATCTGTAGTATCTCATCTTCCCATTTGGTTACTTGCGGATTACTTTCGGTCTTTTCCAAATAGTTTAAGTCGTACGACATGGATAGGATGGAAACCGCTTGCAGCCCGGATATTTGGATACTACTTTCCTGAATTTTTGAAGATAGACCAGTAAATACGATTTCATTGGTGCCCTCATGCAATTTGCACTCAGCTTTACGATAGACCTGCGCTCCACTGAGGTACACAGTTACTTTCTTAATTTCTGAAGGGACTTTTAGGTCATTGCCCACTGCTATTAGTGGGATAAACAAAACAAGAAGGATAAGCTTTTTCATGATTGTTGGGTTTAAAGTTGGGGTAAACCTAGATACAATCAGTCTTTTTTAAAATCTGGTTTTAGTGAAGCAGCTTTTTAGTAGTGTAAAAACTACTTTTGAATTAGTGTAAGAAAAATGTAGCGATAATCTATCCCAAAAACTTAGCTTGCAATTCTGGGGTGGGAATCATACAAGCATCTTTACGGCCAAACCACCTGTAGCGGTTTCTGGCTATAAAGTCATAGACAACATTTCTAAAGGATGTAGGAATCCAAGTGAAAATGGCTAAAACCTTCCATAAACCTCCAAAGTCCTGCCCAATACGCAGTGCTGCATCGGATTTTGTGAAGTAGGCGACGCCCGGTTCAATAAGAATAAAGGAATCTATTTTTGAGGTATCGATGCCCCGTTCTTGGGTCAAACGTATGCCCGTTTCGCTCTGTAGGGCGGCGTATCTAAATAGGTCCTTTTTGTCCCGCTTAATGATGAATTGAATTACGCCATTGCAGAGATTGCAGACGCCATCGAACAGGATGATTTTTTTTTCTTTTTCCACATTGCAAAGATACAAAGCTTGGGAATGAAAGCCTAGTAGGGTAAGAAAGGCTTATGAAATAGGCGGCCCTAATTTTAGGCCTAGAATTTCCTGGGTTGTCTTATGTACAATAAATGGACTCGTTATTTTTTATGCGTTTCTATCTCATGTAACCAATTTTTTATGGTGTTGAGAAAACCATTGCATCTTTCCCGGGGTAAGCCAGTATCCTGAAATTCATAGAATCCCCCCGTTTTGCATTGGAATAAATTATGGTTACAATCTGGAAATGATTTGATGGTCAAATCTATATTCTTGCCTAGTGTATTTTTATATAGGGTCTTGGTTTTTCTCCAATCTACATTCTTGTCCTTTTCACCAAACAAAGCCAGTACTGGACAATCTATCGTAGATAAAACCGATTCAAAATCTTCAATATACACTTGCAGTCCTGTTTCCTCATCAAACCCCGCTTTCATGAAGGTTTTTTGGTATTCATAATATCCCTCTTCTGTGACTTTCCTTCCATTATTGAATCGACTTAGAAAGGAATTCTTCCGAAGGTTTTTTGTGGCGGTCATATACGTTTCAAAGTCTGCTCCCGAGTGGGTGAGACGATAGTTATTTATGAGTTCATCGCTCAAGATTTGAATCGAATCCTTTGGAACCCCATTAATTTTTAGGTTTTCTTCGAACAAATAGCTAAAGTTTTCTTTATCATCCACACCGCTAACGGAAATCCAAAATTTGATATCCTTAGATTTATTTATGACCAAGGGATTTATCCATCCGGCCCTGCTAATCCCCCATAATCCTATGTGTTCCGAGCCTGGTATTTTTTTTTGTTGGAGCTGCGTAATCGCGGCTATAACTTCCAAAACACTGTTTTGAACGGGTTGGTTATAATTAAAGGTGCCGCCACTTTTACCGCACCCCATTTTGTCCCACATATACGTTCCGTAGCCTGCTTCTAGTATGGTACCTCTTACATCTGCATACCAGTTCTTCTCAACGGCATTGGTTCGTCCAGAACCATGAACAATAAGTACAATACCTTTGGGATTTACATCTTCAGGAATGTTCAGAATACCATTGAGTTGAATTCCTTCAAATTCAAAATCAAATGATTGTTTATCCGTTTGGGCTTTAGCATTAATTCCAACTAGCAGTAAGAATAGGGTCAGTATCGTATTTTTCTTTGAAATTTCTAGAATTCTCATTAACGGTATTGCATACGGTTATTTTGTCGTTAAGTACCCGAATATATATAATTAATTGGTATCAGTTTTTTAATTTTGAATGATTCGTTTATAGATTATTTCTTCATTTCTATTTACTATTAGGAGTACATCGGTTTTTTCACTGGTATAAAATTCAGGAGTACTGTTAGTTTTCCATTCGTTTTTTCTTTTTTCAATGGTTGCTGTAGTCCATTTGATTTCGTTCTTAAGGAATTCAACCTGTTCCGCCATGGTTTTTAATTCGTCGCTGTCCAATTGGTTCGGTTTATACGGGTGGGAACAAACAATTGCCTAGGACCATTTTGTGGCATCGATTTCAATTTTTCTACAGTGGGGTTTAACCGTATCCATACCAATTAGAATGGGGCGTTCTCATTTATCTTTGAAAATAACCATTTGATATCGTCTTCTCTAATTTCTTCAATGGTATTAAACTTGATACGTTTAGCGTGTTTGCCTTTACCGCTGAATTTCAATCTTTCGTGGTTTATTTCGTCAATATGGTGTACATAGAGCATACACGAATCGTTGTTGCCCTCTTGAATTCCACAGAGCACGTTGTTCTTTCCATTACGTGAATAGAGTACCAGTTTTACTTTTGCACCGCCAACTATGTTTTCCTCAATGGCATCAAAACTGGATTCAATAAGGCCCTTTATTTTGATACCCATCTTTTTGGCATTTGAGCTTTTAAAAATTTGATTGAAGTTGTCCATATCAGAAAAAAATTATTGGTTCATCCGCTGTTACGGTCAGCTATATAAACCTATCCAAAAAAAGGGTGATATCCAAAGTAAAAAGACAGGTTATACTTTATAAACTTTGCTGGGAAGGTTTTTCAATAGTTTGGCCTTATCGGTTTTGGTTGCTTTTGACATTTGAAGAATAAACAGCGTCAGTTTAATATCATTTATTTTTTGAACCTGACCTAAATTAATGTTCAGTTCTTGCGCGCCTATGGCTTCATTTAGTTTTGCCACACCTTTATAAAACCGGCCTTTCTTTTTTGAGGGCTTAAATTGTTCATCGACCACCAAACATATAAACCGCTCTCTACCTACGGCAAATGGATAGGCATTTCGTATCAACTCCCAATTGATGAAATCTTGACTGATGCTACGGTCAAATATGCCGATTTCATTTAGGATAATCTGTGGTCTTTTGTCGAACAGATTGAAAATACCAACGGGATAGGCGAGTCCAAAGAATGCGATAAGCGCCCATCCGAACAGGTTGCCGTCCACGAGCATCCAAATGCCCATCGCCACAAAGGGCGTGCATAACAGTAGCAAGCGAACCGCTTTTCGTTTGGATTTATAGAATTTAATTTCCGTCATAAAAATGGTTGGAAACGGTTTAGCGTATGTTTTACACAAATTCCACGAAATTGGCACAAATTTTTGGAAAACCGTTTTTTTGGAATTCGGTTTTATAAATTTTAATGTCTAAAGGGCTTAACTGCGCTTTTCGTTACGACGGGGTTGGACACGAATAACTCGAATTGGCACAAATTTCCTTAGGAGCCATCTTTAAAACTTAGAACTTAAAACTTAAAACCATTAAGGTTACCCTCACTCAACACAATTGCCATTATAAAACGCAACGACCTCACTCACTTTTCTGAATTCTTTTTGTTCCAATTTTTCTTGGAGTTCTGGGCAGTCGGTAAAGTACTTGTGGAGCACTTTTCGTTTTAGCCCCAGCAATCCTAGGTCTGCCCGTATAAGAAACTGGTCTTTCTTTTTTTTGAGCAAGGCCTTGGACCATAGGGTGCTGTTTCCTTGATTGAACCATTCCAGTTCGTAGTGGCTTACATTCCCTTTGCTAATGACCTTTAAAAAAAATTGTGTGCCGTCACTGTAATCTATGTCGTGCCTTGGTTCTGTTAACGTTAGTCCCGATGGTGATTTTTTGCTCAACCAAAAACTTTCATAATCAAAACCGTTCCACCTAAAGCCCGAAACCTGTTTCCAGTTGTATTTTTTTGTTTTTCCCTGGGCATCCGTGAGCCGTATCTTTTTATGGAAACCTCTGTTAACTGCCTTTTCATTAATATAGCCCACTTTACCGTAGAGGGTGTCACCAGTTTGTAGCACCAGATAGTCGTTTTGTTGACCATTTTGGGCACTTACGAAGGTATTGGCTGAGAGCAACACCAACATAACGGAGAAAAATAAGGTTTTGGTTTTGCTCATACTTAATTAGAGTGGCTTTAAGATTAAATGTCTTAGTTCATGAGAATATTTTTTAGAACCAAAAGTGAGGTGTCATTATCTGTCTTGACTATAGCTATTGCTTATAACAGTTGTTGTTTACTCGTTACTTAATTTCTTTATTTTTTTAAATACAACTTTCGCGCGTTCAGTATAAAACTTATCATAATCATTATTTTCATAAATGTCTTTGTCATTTGGCAATAAATTGGATTCTAAAATAGTATCAAGATTCGCTTGTGGAATTATATTCTCAAAATAGTCTGAAGGGTCTTTATCGCTAATTAACCTATTCGATGTAGCAGGTAAAATACAAAAATTTACAGCTTTATTAATTTGGTCATTTGTCAATCTTTTGTTTTTTAAAAAAGCTCGTGGAAATATGTGATGGTATTGTTTTCTGTTATATTGGGATAATGCATTACCAACATCTACAATGTCTCCGTTTGCTAAATCTAGAGGTTTTTGTTGGGCTAACAATAATAAAAATGCACGCACAAATGAATTAGATTTAGAGAATTTTAAATTTTCTAATTGGGTCAAATTTAAATTCGTTTGGTATTTGTCCAAACCTGAAAAGTTATTCGAAAGTACCAAATCAATAAACTCTACATCATCATCCATTTTTTGGTCTGTCGATGCTGAATATCTCGTAGAAAAAGAAGTTCTCCAAAACCATGTTTTCAGACACTCACTTTGGTCAATTGTAACAGAGTTTGTTCTAGAAAACAGATATGTTAATGGCACGATTTGTTGTACTCTAGGTAGAAAATCATATGATGCGCAATTAAATTGTGTACTTAAAAAGTCTATAGCCTTTTCAAGGCTTGCCTTAAGCAAATCTATGTTATCTCTTACATCTTGAGGGTTTAATTCTAAAATACTCTTTGTTTTCGTTGTTTGGTTTATAATTGCACTTATGCATTGAAGCACAACCTTGTTTTTCACGTTACCAAAATTTTTGTCCTCTAAAGTTTCAAAAATATCTTCAAACTTTGCCTTTAGGTGAAAATCTTCAATCCATGTCCAAGCAATCATTAAATCGAGTGTGGATAGTGGTGTACCAGTGTTATTAACTCTTTCAAAAATAATACCCACTTCCGTTTTGTCTCGTTTTTTAATAGTTACTAACGGTAACTCATAGTTTTGAAAAAGAGATTGGACTTCAACAACTTTATTTGTTTGTTCCTCACTTAAGTTCTTTTCTTGAATAAATTTGTTGAAGTTGAAATTATCGAAAATGAGCCTTAATGGTAAATTTATATGTGTATCATTAATATCTGAAGAACTTATAAAAGTGTCTTCATTTATGTCATACAATATTTCAAAAATGGAAGGGTCATATTCTTCGTTTTCGACAGTATTTAAATCATAGCAGAATACTCCAAAGATTGAAGTTACGCGTTGTTGCCCATCCAAAACATAATTTATCGGATAGTCTTCCGTAGGACTTGGTAAGTCGAAACCACCTATGTTTCTTTTAGATGGTAAATCATCCTTTGTTTCCCACAATAAAATACTGCCGATTGGATAATCTTTTATTATACTATCCAATAGTTCAATAACTTGTTCTTGCTTCCAGACAAATTCTCTTTGAAATGGTGGGATTTTGATGTTGCCCTCAATTATTTTGCTTCTTAAGCGGTCGATTTTTATTGAACCTGTAGTAATTTCTCCTTTCATTATTCCTTTTTGTTTTAATTGTGCCTAGCTAAAAGAGATATGAATTCGTTTATGGGATTTTTATCCAGCGATAACGAAGTTCACGGAATTTTCCTTCAAAAAAAATGAAATTTTATATGAATTCGTAAGAAGTTGTTAACAAAATCAATTTTCATCTTTCGCAACATATTTTTAAGAAAGCCTATATTTGCCTTGCTACACTTATCGTATTTATGATGCCTTTCCAACCTCCTTTGGACTAAAAGTTATGGACAGGCAAAAGGGTGCAAGTCCCTTGACCTTCGAGGCATCGCTTTGATGAGTGTAGCAGTGACCTGTCCTTTTTTTAATTATTTAATCCTTTTTTATGCTACACTCAAAAGGTCAAAAACAATGTCCACACTGTAAAGCGGTCGTGGTGCACAAAGATGCCCAAACCCCCAAAATTCCCAAACTGCTTACCCCCGCACAGTTACAACTACTAGAATTTACCGATCAGCTCAACGCCCCCGTTTTGGTAAACGCCTTGCAACTGCTGCACGATATGGCGCTGTACCAATCGGACCACGTTATCGATGAGGACGAAAAGAATGCGCTCTTTAGTGCCAAACAGCTTTGGGAACATATTGCGGCCCTTTTAGAGGTACGAAGTTAGAAGTACGGAGTTAGAGGTACGATATTAAGAATCAGGAATCAGGAATCAGGAATCAGGAATCAGGAATCAGGAAACTGGTAACTGAAAACTGACAACTGGAAAAACACTTCGACAGTCTCAGTGTGACAAGTTTGGACGTAGGGGTTAGGGCCTTACTCCATAACCTCACTAATCTGAACTATAGGTTGAATATTGGTGTAGTTTGGAACGTCGCCAACAATTTTTTTCGCGTTTGGAGGAAAAGCGTTTCTATAGTCGGAAAGTTTGTTAAAATATAAATACCCAATGGCCAAATAGGGAATAGGGTCATCGGCCGTCCTGCCCGATATCCCTTTGTCAATCGTATAGCATTGTAAGGCATCTCCCATTACATGGGCTATCATGGGCATGTGCTTGTTGGCGTAATAATCCATATTAAATGTTTTTCCCTCACTGTTAGGATATAGGATGATTACTTTGACCATACCTTTTTTAGCTATAATCGCAGCTTTTGATGGCGCTTGTTCACAGCTCGACAAAAGCACAATAAGACCAAGGGTCAAAAGTATAATTTTGGTTTTCATGTTATTGGTTTTAAGAGATTTGAAGAAAGTTACAACTTTTATGGTGTACTATATGGATGTTGTTATTGGCGGTATGAAATATTATAGGTCAGAGATTAGAGGTTAGAGATCGGAAGTCGGAGGTCAGAAATCAGGAAACTGACAACTTAGAATTAAAAAAACACTCCGACAGGCTCAGTATGACAGTCATCAAAAATTGATACTTTTAACTATCCAACTATCCAACTATCCAACTATCCAACTATCCAACTATCCAACTATCCAACTATCCAACTATCCAACTATCCAAAAATCGAACCATCGAAAAGAAAGTTATTTTTTCGCCGCTTCCACCAGTTCCAGCTGAGCTACGCTTACGTTGGTGGTAAAGATACCGTAGTTGACAATGGCCTTGTTCTTTTCCAGGGCGTCGATACTGCCTACGGCCTTTCCATCGAACATACGAACGCGGTCACCAATTTTAAAGACAGGTCTGGGTTTGTTCTTTTCTTTTTGAATGGCTTTTTTCTGCTCTATTTTCTTCTCTTCCCGCACCTTCACTATCTTTTTCTCCAATTCTTGCGCCACTTGCCGTTTCTGGTTTTGTTTGGCCTTGGCCTGTTTGGCAGAAGTTTTTTTGCGCTTGCTGTTCTCGGTTTCCACAATCCGTAATAGCTCAGAAATCAAAGGGCGCTTTTTGTTGTCCACAAAATATTTTTCGGCCACTGTGTTTACCTTGTCGCCCAGCTGGATCATACGCTGGTTGTGGTCGTACAGTTCTTGGTAGTTTTCCAGCTTGGCCTTTATTTTGGTGTTGAGCTGTTCCAATCGTGCTGCTTCGTCCCGTGCCTTGGCCTCCTCATCTTGGAGCCGTGAACCCGTCTGGGCCATTTTGGAGCGTTCTTTTTGTAGTTTGGCAATGGTGGCATCAAAACGGACCTTGCCCCGCTCAATCTTTTTCTTGGCCTTATTGACGAGCGAGTAGGGGATGCCGTTTTTCTGGGCGACTTCGAACGTAAAGGAACTTCCCGCTTCCCCCAGGATCAATTGAAATGTAGGTTCCAGGGTTTTGGAATTGAAGAGCATATTCGCATTGGTGGCATGTGGCAATTCATTGGCCAGTGCTTTTAGGTTGGCGTAGTGCGTAGTGATTACGCCATAGGCTTCACGCTCGTAGAAAACCTCCAGAAAAGCTTCCGCCAACGCGCCCCCAAGTTCTGGGTCACTTCCCGTACCAAACTCATCGATTAAGAACAGGGTTTTATCGTTGCACCTTTTTAAAAAGGCGTTCATGTTCTTTAAACGGTAACTATAGGTGCTTAAATGGTTTTCTATGGATTGATTGTCACCAATATCGGTCAGGATTTTTTCAAACAAACAGACAGAACTTATTTCATGAACGGGAATTAGAAGCCCAGATTGAAGCATTACTTGAAGTAATCCGATCGTCTTTAAGGTGATACTCTTTCCACCTGCATTGGGTCCCGAAATAACGATAATCCTGTTTTCAGGATGCAACTGAATGGTCTGCGGCCATGTTTTTTCTTTTTTCAGTTTATTGCTCAGAAAAAGTAGGGGATGGAGCGCATCTCTTAGAAATAATGTTTTCTCATCGTTGATTTCTGGCAAAATGGCGTTCATGTCCAGAGCATACTTTGCCTTGGCAGCAGTTATATCGATATGGATTAAATACTCCTGATAATTTTTTAAAACGTAATCAAAAGGTCTAATAGAGTCTGTCAATTGATTAAGGATTCGCTGGACTTCTTCCTTTTCTTCAAACTCGAGATTGCTGAGTTCCCTGGTATACGTAAGTGTGGTTTCGGGCACGATATAAACGATACTGCCCGTTTTGGAAGTGCCCATAACCGTTCCCTTGACCTTACGCCTATACATTGCCTTCACTGCCAGTACACGTCTATTTTCCACAACCGATTCCCGAATCTCATCCAAAAATTCTGAAGATTGATACCGGGTGAGAGCGGCACCAAAGCTTTGGTTGATCTTTCCCCGTACTTCATTGGTGCGCATACGAATATGTCGCAACTCCACCGATGCAGAATCCTTGATCTCCCCAAATTTGTCTATGATTTCATCAATGGCATCAGAAATTCCCGTGTTGGCCTCCAATGCTTCGGACTTTTTAAAAAGCAAAGGGTAGTATTCCTTGAATTTCTTAAAAAACTTTTGGTGGAGTACGGTAATCTTACAAATAGTACCTATTCGGCGAAAACCGGAAATCTCCAATGTGGTATTCTCAATTTTTAATAATCGAAGTTCCCCGTTGATGCTATCAAAACCATGATTGGGAATCCGATTGTCATTGGAAAACGAGGCCAGATACTCAGAGGTTTGCCCTAAAACTTCCAAAAGGAGCTCCTTATCGTTAATGGGATTTATCTCAAGAGCCTGTTCTTTCCCCAATTCTGTATTACACCGTGCGGACAGTTGTTCCAATACAGTTGGAAATTCTAAATCTTGTAGTGTTTTTGGATGGATTTTCTGCATTTTCCTATTCTAGCAGGGCAAAGATAATGGAATGGGGTTTTTACGGCATCAAATTATTGGTAAACCCGTATAATTTCTCCATTTCTTTGTCCCATCACGCTTCTCACATACGCATTGACCGCTTTTTCCATAGAAATTGGATTGTGCCCTAGAAAATAGTCTTTGTATTTTTCATAAGCATCTATGACCAATTCCAACGAAACCACGTTCAGTTTATGTCCTTGTTCCAGTTCCAGTGCTGCTGCTTGTGCAAAGCTGTGTATTCCACCGTTAACCATTGCGGCACTCGCCGTTTTTAATACGGGGTCGTCCGCAAGAACACCAGTAGATAGGGTTATGGAGCCATTCGGGTTTAAGAACTTTTGCCCTATACGTACCAGATTTACTTGGCCCATAAGTTTACTTTTTATGCCGATGTAATAATCGTCTTCGGTCAAATCGTTAAAGGATGCCCATTTGGCTTCGCCCGCAATACAAATTATGGCATCCACCATACCTATGCCATCGAACATTTTTTTAATAGAATTTGCATCGGCAATATCTACAGTTACCTCTCCAGATGTTCTGCCAGCTACCAATACTTCATTGTTTTTGGAAAAGTGATCGGTCACTTTGTTTCCAATGGTTCCTTTCCCCCCTATAATTACGATTTTCATTGCTACGGCTTTTAAAGTATTTTCGTAGAAGAAAGATACCATTTTAGTCCAGATATAAATAATGAATGTTGCAATCGACCCAAGTTGGAAAGCTCACTTACAACCAGAATTTGAGAAGCTTTATTTTCAGCAGTTAACGAATTTTGTGAAGCAAGAATACCAACAGTACACCTGTTATCCAAAAGGAAAGGACATCTTTGCTGCATTTGATCATTGTCCTTTTCAAGAGGTGAAGGTTGTGATTATTGGACAAGACCCCTATCATGGTCCCAATCAGGCTAACGGATTGTGCTTTTCAGTAAAGGATGGTATTCCACATCCACCATCGTTGGTGAACATTTTTAAAGAAATCAAGGTCGATGTGGAAAAGCCCTATCCTAAAAGCGGTAATTTGGAACGGTGGGCATCGCAAGGGGTATTGCTTCTAAATGCGACGTTAACAGTGAGAGCGCATCAGGCTGGGAGCCATCAAAATAAGGGGTGGGAGCAGTTTACGGATTCGGTCATCCATACCATATCCAACAAACTTGAAGGTGTGGTTTTCTTGTTATGGGGCGGATTTGCCAAAAAGAAGGCTTCACTCATTGATAAAACAAAGCATCATATCTTAACATCTGGACATCCATCACCTTTGAGTGCTAATCGTGGACTTTGGTTCGGCAACCAACATTTCAGCAAGACAAATGCAATTTTATCGCAAAAAGGGAGACAGTTAATAAGTTGGTAAAATATTTTTTGGAAGGATTTTCCTAAAATTTAAGATTATTTCGTACGTTTAGTAAAACTAATCATTAAGAAAATTCTGAATAAATTGCGAAAACTGAAATCGATCTTACTTGTAGACGATGATGAAACCACTAATTTTTTAAATAAGTTTTTTATAAGGCAACTTGATAACGACTTGACTGTCAATACAGTTACAAATGGCGAAGAGGCCATTGAGTTTCTAGAAGCTGTTCCATATAAGAAACACATGCCATGTCTACTTATACTTGACACGAATATGCCCATCATGAACGGTTGGGAGTTTTTAGACGTATATGAAAAGAAATTTGATAAAGATTTTAAGAAAAATGTGATCATAGTCATGCTTACTGCCCTGGATACCGAAGCGGTAACAGCCATGGCCATGTCCAACCCAAACGTAACGGATACCGCTCAAAAACCTCTTTCGGATCTAAAATTTAGAGTGCTCATCAATAAATATTTTTCGTAGGATATGCGTAGAGAAATACTTTAGGGTCCTCGATTTTTTCTATTAGCTTTAGGCTAAGCAACCTATTTTGAACTTCGTTCAAAGTTGCGGTCGTAAGTTGAGACTGTCCCCAAGAAGTTTTGGACAACCAATCTTGAATATCCTCCAATTTCTGTTCATATCTATTGGCCAAAGTCCTATCGATGCTCGGTATTTTTTTGAATTCCAATGTGTAGGTATTTATGACCTCTAGTATATGGTCGAGCAGATTTGATTTTGTTTCCAAAAAAGTATCGGTAGCGGCGATTACAAAACAGGGCCATGGTGTGGGACAATCACCCAAGCGTTTAAAAACCCCTAAATCTACCAACGGCTTGGTCGTAAAATGCTCCCACATAAAATAAGCGTTGGAACCACCAGTGAGATTTTTAATGGCACCATCCAAATTGTCAGTGATTTCAAATTGAAGCATATTCGTATCCCATCCCTGATTCTGCGCATGGACATAGGCCATTAGATGACTTCCACTTCCCATACGGCTTATCGCTACCTTGTCATCCTTTAATTCAGATATAGATTCGCGAGTACTGTCTGCACTAACATGAATACCCCAAAGTAGGGGAGAAGAGATATATTCCTGCACTATTTTTGAAGGATTACCTTGGGCGATACTCTTTACCAAACCTTCTGTTAGTATGATTGCCAAATCGGTTTCACCTTCGGCTAAAAGTTGGCACATTCTACCGGTACCTTCTGGAATATCCGTCCATTCCAATTGAATTCCCCTGGATTCAAAGGCACCGTCCGCAATGGCCAGATGCCAAGGAAGATTAAAATGTTCTGGTACGCCAATTATCTTAACCGTTTTCATCTAGTTTTTCCTTTAAATATTCATAAATGGCATATTGTGAACGTATTTTGGGCACTCCGTTTTCTTGCAGCACACGCTGATTGGTATCATCTTTATCCAAAATACGGGCCTTTACATTATCCCTAAGCTGAATTTGCAGGACATCCTTCAACTCATTAAAGATATCCTCATCTAAAATAGGAACCAAAACCTCAACACGTTTATCTAAATTTCTGGTCATCCAATCCGCGGAGCCCATATACATTTTCTCATCTCCACCATTTTCAAAAAGATAGATACGCCCGTGTTCCAAATAACGGTCTACGATACTGGTGATCTTAATCGGTTTTTCATTGGCTGTCAAATCTTCTGGAGCTTTGGGAACAAGACAGCAAAACCCTCTTACCAATAACCGTATTTCCACACCTGCTTCACTAGCTCTATACAATTCCAAAATCATCCGGGTATCTTCCAAGCTGTTCATTTTAAGTGTTATTTTGGCTTTTTTTCCTGCTTGTGCGTTCGCTATTTCCTTGGCAATCAAATCCAAAAATGTACTACGTGTTGTAAACGGGGAAACTAGCAGATGCTTTAATTTTGGAATGATGAGTTTTCTTTCCAAGACCATAAACACTTGAGCCAGGTCGGCAGTAATTTTTTTGTGCGCTGTAAACAATCCGTGGTCACAATATATTTTCGATGTTTTTGCATTAAAATTGCCTGTTCCAATGTAGGCATAGCGTTTTAGTCCTTCAGGTTCGTTACGCTCTACCATAGCTATTTTGGAATGCACCTTTATATTGGGAACGCTAAAAAAGACCTTAGCTCCCTTTTCCTCAAAAATACGACCCCAGTTAATGTTGTTTTCTTCATCAAAACGGGCTTGTGCCTCTATAAACAGTATTACTTCCTTACCATTATCCAGTGCTTTGAGGAGCGCATCCGTAAGGGTTGAAGTCCTTGCAATACGATACAGGGACATTTTTATGCACGTTACATGCTCATCAAGGGCTGAGGTTTTAATAAAGTTTTCTACCACATCAAATTGTTGATACGGAAAATGAACCAATTGGTCTTTTTCTGCGATGCTTTGAAAGATATCTTTGGAAAAGGAAAGGCTAGGATGCTCAAGTGGCGGTTTTGATCGGTATGAAGCTCTATTGTCTTCAAATGGGTTAGGAAAACCGAAGAAGTCTGATAGGTTGTGGTATTCGCCTCCCAAAACCATATCCAAATCGCCTAAATCCAGTTGTTCTTTTATTGAAGCAATCAATGACTCTGGCATATTCATATCATATAAAAGCCGTGTAGGTTGCCCTGATTTTCGTTTTCCCAGAGATTCGTAAATGATTTCTACCAATTCCATGTTTTCGTAATCATCCTCCAAATAGAGTTCGGCATCTCTAGACATTTTTATGGCATAACTGCCTTGTATTTCTTTATTGGGAAAGAGGTGCTCCAAATTCATTTTAATGACATCGTCCAAATACAAGTATTGGTGGCCTTCACCTGGTATTTTGATGAAGCGGTCGTGTTTGTCCGAAGGTATTTTAACGATATCAAAGGTAGATTCCGAAAATTGTACGATAAGGTAGAGTCCTCCATCCTTTAAGTTTTCTGGTGATTTGTCCTTTAGAACTGTACAATCTTCTAAAAACGATTCCCTGAATAAATCTTTCAAATAGGCAGCTTGGTCAGAGCTGATTTCATTTCGCTTTTTAAGATATATATGATGTTCCTTGAGTGCTTCAAAGGTGTTCTGAATAATACTTCCAAATTGCTGCTGCTGTTTTGCAACGGTCTTTAATATGAACTTTAATTTTTTGTTAGGTTTAAGGATAAGTTTCTTGCGTAAACTTTTGTCCACGCTTTTAAGCTGTCTCAATTGTGAAATACGAACTTTAAAGTACTCATCAAGGTTTGAAGAGAATATGGCCAAAAATTTTAAGCGTTCTAGTAGGGGAGTTTCTGGGTCCGAAGCTTCCAATAAAACCCTCTCATTAAAATAAAGCCAATTGACATCCCTATTTTTTAAGGGCTTATCTTCCATAATCTATATTTTGCCTAAAAATAGGTAAAGCGACCCTTTCAAATATAAAGGTAATGTTAAGCCCTAACTTATTGCGTAAGTTTCTCTAGGGCGTACCGAATTAGACTATCAATGGTTTTATCGGGATTTTTGGAAAATTCACCGGTTGCTCTATTAGCTAAAATGACGTTTAAAGAAATTGCTCGGTGCCCTAGTAGCTTGGATAATCCATAAATACCGGCAGTTTCCATTTCTAGATTGGTAATTTTTTGATTTTCAAAGGTAAATGCTGCTAGTTTATTGTTAAAGTCAGGAATCTGTGGCATCAACCGCAATCTTCTGCCTTGTGGCCCATAAAATCCTGAATTAGTAACTGTTATGCCTAATCGTATACGATTTGAAAGAAACTTTTCTCGTAAAGATTTGTTTGATGATATGGCATATGCGGTAATGTTATGGCTTTTCCAACCAAGATATTCATTCAACTGCGTTTCCAGTATTTTTTCAGTGACTTCATTAGTTCTGTAAAAGTGTAACAACCCTTCAAAACCTACGGCAACCTTACTCAATAAGAACGTGTCAACACCTATGTCCGCTTGTATAGCACCAGATGTACCAATCCGTATAAAATCGAGTCGGGTCTTGTTAGATTTTATTTGTCTCGTGGTAAAATCTATGTTTACGAGGGCATCCAGTTCATTAAAAACGATATCAATATTATCTGTTCCAATACCCGTAGAGACCACACTTATTGGTTTTCCCTTATAGCTGCCGGTGTGTGTAAGGAATTCCCGTTTTCCTTTTTCGACTTCGATGGTATCAAAATAAGCACTGACGCAACGCACACGGTCGGGGTCACCAACAGTTATGATTGTTGGTGCGATGTCTTGCGGTAAAAGATTAAGATGGTAAATACTCCCATCAGGATTCAGAATTAACTCTGAGTGGCCTAATGTCATTTTAGAGTTTTAAAATACGATCAGCAGTAGAATTATATAGGAAGTTATACTTTAAAGAACCTCCCAAATATAATTGATTATCACGTATTTGTGAGTAATAATTGGTTTGATTATTTAGAACTTCCCTCCCTTTTTTTGTTAGTTTTACGGGATTAAAGGAGTTGAACAACGGCTTCAAAGAACTGATGATACGCTCGTACTGCGTATCCCCAAAACCATAATATCCTTGATCGGTCATCAATTGGCCCAATAATGCCTTTTTTGATTCTGGTTTTTGCTCTGCGGAGAGAGTTAATATTCTATTCTCCAATTCATTGAGTCCATTTTTAATGGTTGGAAAACGTTTAAGATGAGTTTTAAGTGCACTTGATAAGTACTCAAACTGAAAATTGTTGTGCGCAACAAGGTTTTCCAATCGGATTGGGTTATCGCTACAATAGAGTTGCCAAACGTAATCGGCAAACTCGATATCATCCTGAGATAAAATCGTTCTATTTTCGTAGAGCTGTAGTAGTTTTTCGTCGCTTAATTCATTTAATCCGTATAGTTTGCCACTTTCATCTTCTTTTCCACTGCAAACCAAGGATATTTCTGCATGCCTTCTGTGTGTTTTTAACCAACTTAAGACAGCTAACATGTTTATTTGACAAAAAAGGTCGTATTCAAACCATAGTACAATCTGGTCCTGTTGCTTATGATTGCAGAGGGACCTATATTCCTTTAGGGTTTTTTCAACAAACCAAGATTTAGAAACCTTATAGTTTTTGTTTAAAAACTCGAAACGCGTTTTCCAAAAGGATTCACTGCCAACACTACAAAGAGTTTTGCCTTCGCAAAGCATTTCTCTCCATGTTATGATATCCCCCTTAAGTTTTAACGTTTGTAGTCTTAACGTGAAATTGTCCCCGTTGGTAATATGCAACAGTGATTTCATTTTCAGTTTAGTTTTTCGTCAGTTAGAGTGATTAAAAGTAAGATTTAAACCAAGAACACAAAAATTTTTTCGTAAAACATTGGTTGTCAAACCAAGATTTTAACAAGGTTCTAAAAAACTAAGGGGTTTATCGTTAAAGAAAGGATTATCCCCCCACTCTTTTTACTGAAAATCCATTGTCCTTTAAAAAGCCCATAATTTTATCACGGTAATCCCCTTGGATTAGAATGATGTCATTTTTATAACTTCCTCCTACACTTAGGTAAGACTTCAAGTCCCTTGTCAATTTTTTAAAATCCGCCTCGGCACCTGTATAGCCTTCTAGAAGAGTAACTGGCTTCCCTTTTCGCTTCTCATATTTGCAAAGTATGGGCGTATCTTGCAGCCAGTACTTTGATGATTCAGCTTTTGGAGCTTCGTTCTCTTCGGGAACGTGGTCCGGGAATAAATTTTTAAGTTGATCCTGTAAATCCACAAGCTATTTTTTTACCAGGCCAAGTTCTATAAGGCGTTCATGCAGGTATTCACCAGCCGTGATGTCCTCAAAACCTTTTGGGTTATCTGCAGTTATGCAATTTTCTAGGCAATTTAAAGGCATTTCGCTCACTGGATGCATAAAGAAAGGAATAGAGTACCTAGAAGTTCCCCAAAGTTCCTTTGGTGGATTTACAACTTGGTGTATCGTAGATTTTAATCTATTGTTCGTCAAGCGTGAAAGCATATCCCCAACATTGATCATAAGCTGATCTGGCTTTGCAATGGCATCTACCCATTCGCCTTCATGGTTCTTTACCTGTAACCCCTTTCCATGGGCACCCATAAGAAGCGTAATAAGATTGATGTCCCCGTGTGCTGCGGCTCTTACCGCATTTTTTGGTTCCGCCATAATGGGTGGATAATGTATGGGTCTTAAAATGGAGTTTCCGTTTTTTATCCACTCATCAAAATACAGCTCATCGAGCCCCAAGTGAAGTGCCAATGCCCTAAGTACATATTGCGCTGTTTTTTCCAACATTTGAAAGGTTTCCTTCCCAACTTTGTTGAACTCGGGTAGCTCATCGACCATTACATTCTTTGGATATTCGGCTTCAAGTGCTGGATTGTCTTCAACATATTGTCCAAAATGCCAAAACTCTTTCAGGTCGCCTTCCTTTTTCCCTTTGGCGTGTTCTTTTCCGAAGGAAGTATATCCCCTTTGGCCTCCTATACCTTCAATCTCATATGTATCTTTTGATTCTTGCGGGAGATGAAAAAACTGTTTGATTTCTTTATAGAGCTGCTCTACCAAATCATCGGAAAGAAAGTGACCGCTCAAGGCCACAAAACCGATATCCTCGAAAGCTGCTCCTATTTCTTGGATGAACTTTTCTTTTCTAGATGCATCACCAGACACAAAATCTTTAAGATTTACACTTGGAATAGCACTCATACGATTCATTTTAGTTTAGTTTCAAAAGTAATGAATTAAGCGAAACGTTTTAAGGATTTGCATAGTCCATAGGATGCTTTTTACTATTTTTACCCTTACTGAATTTACGTGAATGAGATACCATATTGGCGATTTAGACCAACAGAAATTACTGGATTTATACGCAGCTATGCTGAAGCCCAGAATGATAGAGGAGAAAATGCTCATTTTATTGCGACAGGGAAAAATTTCCAAATGGTTTAGTGGGATAGGGCAGGAGGCTATTTCAGTTGGTGTAACACATGCTTTAAAGTCAGAAGAGTATGTATTGCCAATGCACCGAAATCTAGGTGTTTTTACTTCTAGGGGAATTCCGTTAAATCGACTTTTTAGTCAGTGGCAGGGCAAACAAAATGGATTCACACAGGGTAGGGACCGTAGTTTTCACTTTGGCACCCAGGAATATAAGATTGTGGGCATGATATCTCACTTAGGCCCACAATTAGGTGTGGCCGATGGTATTGCTTTGGCAGACATGCTAAGGAGAAAAAAACGGGTTACAGCTGTTTTTACTGGCGAAGGCGCCACCAGTGAAGGCGACTTTCATGAAGCTTTAAATGTTGCTTCGGTATGGAACCTGCCCGTACTTTTTTGCATTGAGAACAACGGTTACGGACTTTCGACACCGACCAAGGAACAATACAATTGTGAGAACCTAGCGGATAGGGCCAAAGGATATGGTATGGAATCCAGGATTATTGACGGAAACAATATCCTGGAGGTGTATTCTAAAATTGATGAACTCTGTAAGGCCATAAGGAAAAGACCAAGACCCGTACTTGTGGAGTTTCAAACATTTAGAATGCGCGGACATGAGGAGGCGAGCGGTACAAAGTACGTCCCAGATAAGTTGATGAAGAAATGGGCAAAAAAAGACCCAATTTCCAATTATGAAGCTTTTTTGCTGGAAGAGGCGTTAATTTCTACTGCGGAAATAGAAGTGCTTAAGTCCAAAATCACCGAAGAGATCAATTCGAATCTTCAGCTTGCGTTTGACGAGCCTCCAGTAGAGTGTATTCAAACTAAAGAATTAAAAGAAGTATATAAATATTTTGAATATCAACATGTTGATTCCAATTCAGAAGTAAAAAATATTCGACTTGTGGATGCAATTTCGCAAGGTCTGGAGCAATCCATGGAAAAATACAACGAGCTGATTATTCTTGGGCAAGACATTGCGGATTACGGAGGTGTTTTTAAGATAACCGAAGGATTCACCAAAAAATTTGGAAAGAGTAGGGTAAGGAATACCCCTATTTGTGAATCTGCAATCGTATCTGCTGCTATGGGGCTATCTATAAATGGGATGAAAGCAGTAATGGAAATGCAATTTGCCGATTTTGTTAGCTCCGGATTCAATCCTATTGTCAACTATTTGGCCAAAGTGCACTACAGATGGGGAGAGAAAGCCGATGTGGTTATACGCATGCCTTGTGGTGGTGGAGTAGGTGCAGGACCGTTCCATTCTCAGACCAATGAAGCTTGGTTTACCAAAACACCGGGGCTAAAGGTGGTTTATCCTTCTTCTCCATATGATGCAAAAGGCCTTTTGGCAACAGCCATTAATGACCCAAACCCTGTTTTGTTCTTCGAGCACAAAGGATTGTACAGAAGTGTCTATGGGGATGTGCCTACAGATTACTACACTTTGCCATTTGGAAAGGCCAATTTGCTGAGCGAAGGAGACATGCTATCCATAGTGACCTACGGTGCGGCTGTTAAATGGGTCACAGATTTTTTGGATAAAAGCAAAGAAATAAACGCAGATGTCATAGATTTGCGAACATTACAACCTCTAGACATTGAAGCTGTTTACACTTCGGTGAAGAAAACAGGAAAACTATTGATACTGCAAGAAGATACCTTATTTGGAGGTATTGCGAGCGATATTTCGGCAATGGTCATTGAAAACTGTTTTGAGTATTTAGATGCTCCGATTAAGCGAGTTGGGAGCTTGGAAACACCAATTCCTTTTGCAAAAGGATTAGAGGAAAATTACTTGCCCCAAAAAAGGTTTGAGAAAGCGTTGAAAGAGATTTTAGACTATTAATTTTTACCTTTTTAACTAACTTTTAACAAGACAAATAGATTATTACACTGTTACGACCGTATATATAACTTAAATCCAATATAAAAACTCCAATTTCTTATGGTAAAACAAACATTTTTATTTCTGGCATTAGCAACTTTTTTGCTAACGTCCTGTTCGGTTTCAAAAAATGCGAGGACACAACGAAATCTTTTTAGCGGTACTTGGACATTGAACAATGTATCTTACGAAAACAATACAGGTAATTTTAAATCCGTCATTTTCAATGATGCCGAAGATATCTGCTTTGAAGGCAGCGATTGGTTCTTTAGGGACAATAATAGTACGGGTAGGTACACGATTTCATCCAGCACGTTGTGTCAAGGAGGTGATCGTTTCTTTAGATGGTCTGTTGTCGAACCTTCTCAAAACTACAGTAGTCAATTACAATTTAAGTTTATTGACGAAAAACGCAAAGACATTTCTGGCGGGTTTGGGTACCGCCTTAACATTGCCAATATCAATGAGCAATCTATGACACTTAAGTCAAATGTATCCGTAGACGGACAACCAGTAACCATAGTATATGAATTCACAAAAAAATAAACAGATGAAAAAAATATTCTTTAGAAGCACAACTTTTGTTTTAACGCTAAGTTTGATGTTAAGCTGTAATGCTGTAAAAAATGCCAATAATACTCAAAAAGGAGCTGGAATTGGGGCAGCAGGAGGTGCCGTAGTCGGTGGTATAATCGGAAACAATGTTGGAAAAGGAGGTAATACCGCTTTAGGAGCGATTATTGGCGCTGTAGTTGGCGGAGCTGCTGGTGGATATATCGGTAATCGAATGGATAGACAGGCGGAACGTATTGAAGAAGAGATTCCAGGTGCAGAAGTAAACAGGGTAGGTGAGGGAATCAACGTAACCTTTAATGAGGAGGCTGGTGTTTATTTTGATACCAGCAGGTCTGACGTTAAAGGGACTTCAGCAACTACTTTAGATAAATTGGCTGGAATTTTTAAAGAGTACCCAAATTCCAATGTTTTGGTTGAGGGTCACACAGATAGTGCTGGCAGTGAAGAGTACAACTGGAAGTTATCACAACAGCGAGCCGAATCCGTTACAGCATATTTGGTTTCCAAAGGAATTTCCAGAGGAAGATTTACCACGAAGTGGTACGGAGAGACCCAGCCTCGAGAAAGTAATGAGACTTCTGCTGGTAAAGCAAAAAACCGTCGTGTGGAATTGGCCATTGTTGCTAGTGAAGAACTGAAACAAGAAGCTTATCAAAATACGAACAGGTAAATAACCCATCTGGTATTTATTTTTAGAATCCCCGATCTGAACAGGTCGGGATTTTTGCTTTTAAAGCGTTATCTTCATGAGGTGAATGATCACGAAGTACTTATCGTAGGTGGAGGGTTGGCAGGATTAACAGCTGCATTGGATTTGGCGCAGCGAGGGAAACAGGTTTTGGTTATTGAAAAGAACACCTATCCAAATCATAAAGTGTGTGGAGAGTATGTTTCTAATGAGGTCAAACCCTATTTAGAACATTTGGGATTCTCTTTATCGGATTTTAGCCTACCAGAAATCAATACATTTCAAATAAGCACTCAAAAAGGTCGGGTCATTCAAATAGATTTACCGTTGGGGGGCTTTGGAATAAGCAGATATGCTCTAGATTACCATCTTTATATGCTGGCCAAGAAAAAGGGGGTTGTTTTTCAATTTGATACTGTTACCAATATTCAGTTTATGAATGATAGGTTTTTGGTTACCCTTTCAACTGATAAGGAAATCTTGGCCAAGGTAGTTTTAGGGGCTTTTGGGAAACGTTCTAACTTAGACGTTAAGCTCGATCGTGGATTCATAAAACGGAAGTCCCAGTGGCTAGGTATAAAATGTCATTATGAGTATAGCGGTCATCCTTCCAATTTGGTTGGGTTGCATAATTTTCCTGGCGGATATGGAGGCTTATCGGAAATTGAAGATGGGAGCTTGAATTTCTGTAGTTTGGTCAATTATGAAAGCTTTAAAAAGGAAAAGAATATCACTGCTTTTAATAAGAATGTGGTGTCGCAAAATCCGTTGTTAAGGGAGTTTTTATCCAATGCTTCTCCAAAATTCGAAAAATCGATAAGTATCGCCCAGATTTCATTTGAAAAGAAAAAAGCAGTTGAGAATCATATATTGATGTGCGGAGATACGGCAGGATTAATACATCCACTTTGTGGCAACGGAATGGCTATGGCGATTCATAGCGCAAAACTTTCAGTGGAAAGTGTAATGAACTTTTTGGAAAAACCTACTTTTTTGAGAGCGGACATGGAAAATGGGTATCAACAAGAATGGGAAAAGAATTTTAAGAATAGATTATGGATGGGGAGGCAATTACAGACGCTAATGATGCATACCAATTGGTTTAATTTTGGAATGAATACAGTCGCAAATTCAAGAACAGTATTAAGGAGCTTAATTCGCAGTACCCATGGAAACCCAATCACGATTTAATGGATTTTTCAGTAAGAAGCAAGGAGCCGGAGCTCATGGATGATTCAAATATGAAGTTTGATACATTAAGTGAAGCCTATGCGGATATTAATAGATGTAACAGTTTGTTGGGTGGAGATGGGATAACACTAAATGCTGTGTGGGATTTAGTTAAAATGGATGTCAAAAAATCGTATACGATTTTAGATATGGGCTGTGGGGATGGTACTATGCTTAGGAAGCTTTCCGATTTTCTAAGTAAAAGGGAAGTTTCGCATAGTATGATCGGCATAGATTTAAGAGATGATGTACTTCGTATTGCCAAGGAAAAATCAATAGATTTCCCTAATCTTACGTTTAAGAAAGTAGATATTTTAAAAGCAGATTCAGAACTCACTTGTGACATTCTGATCAACACGTTGACTATGCATCACTTTGATGAAGACCGGATAGATGCATTTTTGAAACAATTTGTGCATCTTGCCAAAATTGGCGTAGTTATCAACGATTTACAACGCAGTAGAATGGCCTATGTGCTTTTCCATGTTTTTGGTTTGTTTTTCATAAGAACCAAAGTGGCAAAATATGATGGTCTTGTTTCCATTAGTAAAGGTTTTAGAAAAGAGGAACTTATTGCATTGTCAAAAAATATACCAAATGTTATCCATAAAATTCAATGGAAATGGGCTTTTAGATATGTTTGGATAATGAACTTTAAACGACAGTATAGTTAATGAATTCAGTTCGTGTTGTGCAGGTATCTAAGCAAGTCCCCATTTATAGTAGAGATACATCGGATATCATTCCTTTTATAAATACATGGCTTTCGGGACGGGATGAACGCTTCCGTAGAAAGGTGGTCAAGATATTTGAGGGTGCAGGTGTTGATCGTCGCTTTGGCATCATGGATATTGAAGAAGTCTTTATGGCCACTTCTTTTGAAGAAAAAAATGCTATCTATGCTAGAGAAGCAAAAATATTGGGGAAGAAAGCTTTGGTCAAAGCATTGGCAAAAGCCAACTGGCAAAGCGAATCGTTGGATTTCATAATTGCGGTAAGTTGTACCGGCATTATGATTCCTTCGTTGGATGCATATTTGGTCGATACAGTAGGGTTGAAACAAAATATTGTTAGGCTTCCTGTTACCGAAATGGGTTGCGCCGCAGGCGTGTCCGGTCTCATATATGCTGCTAATTTTCTAAGGGCAAATCCTGGAAAACGTGCCGCCGTAGTGGCGGTTGAAAGCCCTACGGCCACTTTTCAATTAAATGATTTTTCCATGGCCAATATGGTCAGTGCCGCAATATTTGGTGATGGTGCTGCATGTGTTTTACTGTCTTCGGAATCTGACTCCCAGGGGCCGAAAGTGATCGGAGAAGAAATGTATCATTTTAAAGATGCTACTCATCTAATGGGCTTTGACCTAACCAATACTGGATTGAAAATGATTTTAGACCCAGCAGTTCCTCAAGTAATAGCAGAACATTTTCCAAAAATTGTCCATCCATTTTTGCAAAAATTTGATTCAAATATTGAGAAAGTGAATCATTTGATTTTTCATCCAGGAGGAAGGAAGATTGTACAGACGGTTGAAGAATTGTTTGGTAAATTAGGGAAGAATATTGATGATACGCGGGAAGTGTTAAGGGCATATGGTAATATGAGTAGCGTTACCGTGCTCTATGTCTTGGAGCGATTTTTAGAGAAGGACATTGAACCTGGAGAACAGGGAATGGTGTTAAGTTTTGGCCCAGGGTTTTCTGCACAGCGTGTTTTATTGGAATGGTAATTTGATTGGATAACAATGAGTGATACAAAGAAATGGGCATTGATATTGGGTGGTAGTAGCGGACTTGGTTTGGCGACTGTAAAAAAACTTGCTGAAAAACAATTTAATGTAATAGTTATTCATAGGGATAGAAAATCTGATTTAGAGGAAATTAATGATGTTTTTCGAGAAATTACTTTAAGTAGAAAAATATTGCATAGTTTTAATATCGATGCTATAAACCCTGAAAAGCGGGAAAGGCTGATACAAGAAATTACAAAACTGGTCAGGACAGAAAAGATACACGTGCTAGTCCATAGTATTGCAAAAGGTAACTTAAAGTCAATGTTGGATGAAGAAGGGAATGTGCTGAGTAACCAGGATTTTCATTTGACTATTGATGCGATGGCAATAAGTCTTTATGACTGGGTGAAAACATTGGATAGGAAGAAGCTCTTTGCAAAGGACACCCGTATAGTCGCTTATACCAGTGAAGGTAGCTCCAAAGCTTGGCGAAGTTATGCAGCGGTATCCGCTGCAAAAGCTGTCTTGGAATCAATTGTCCGAAATATAGCGTTGGAATTTGCACCGAAAGGCATCAAGGCGAACTGTATTCAAGCTGGTGTTACCGACACGAAATCCCTTCAAATGATTCCGAATAGTGATTTGCTTATACAGGAGTCATTACGAAGAAATCCGAATAATCGTTTAACGACTCCAGAAGACATAGCGAATGCAACATACCTTCTAACATTGGAAGAGGCCAAATGGATAACCGGAACTGTTTTAAAAGTAGATGGTGGGGAAAGTTTGCAATAAAGTATGATGATAAAAAAAATAATAGCATTATTGCCATATAAGGCTCCTTTCCTGTTTGTGGATGAAATCAATGCCATTAATGAAAATGGGGTCGAGGGGACCTTCGTGTTTAAAAAAACTTCTTCTTTTTATAAAGGCCATTTTAAAAACTTTCCCGTCACACCAGGTGTAATTCTAACAGAGTGCTGTGCCCAAATTGGTGTAGTATGCCTTGGTATATATCTTCTTAAAGATGAAATTGAGGAAGATACCGAAAAAAACCTGCAAATAGCCTTAAGTAGTTCAGAAATGGAATTTTATCTACCCGTATTCCCAGATGAAATGGTAAGGGTTGTTTCGGAAAAGGTGTATTTCCGGTTTAATAAACTAAAATGTAAAGTGAAACTTTTTAATTCAGAAGACAAGCTAGTATGCAAAGGTATTTTGGCAGGGATGTTTAAACAAGAAGGGAATGGGAAATAGAGTTGTTGTAACGGGTATGGGGGTCTGTGCACCTAATGGGATAGGCCTTCCTGAATTCACAAAAGCGTTAAAAAATGGAACTAGCGGTATACGCTTTCATAAAGAATTGGAACAATTAAAATTTGGATGTCAAATTGCTGGTAAACCGATTATTGAAAATATTAATTTAAATAATTACTTTACTAATCTGCAATTACGTGGGCTTAACGCAAGCGGAGTGCTTTATGGTGTTATTGCGGGTAAGGATGCTTGGCAAGATGCGGGCCTGCCCATATTTTCCGAAGAACATCCCGATTGGGATAGTGGGGTTGTATTCGGAACGGGAATTCTGGGTGTAGATAAGTTTCGGGAAGCAATTTATCAAGTGGATGAAGGTAATGTGCGACGATTGGGGAGTACCTCGGTAATCCAGACCATGGCTAGTGGAATCAGCGCTTATTTGGGAGGCATGTTAGGATGTGGAAATCAGGTTACGACAAACTCTTCTGCTTGTACCACAGGTACCGAAGCTATTTTAATGGGGTATGAACGTATAAAATCCAAAAAAGCCGTTCGTGTATTGGTCGGCAGTTGTAGCGATAGCGGGCCTTATGTTTGGGGCGGATTTGATGCTATGCGTATACTTCCCAGAGGTTTTAATGCTAATCCCGATAAAGCTAGCAGGCCAATGAGTGCTTCTGCTTCCGGATTTATTCCAGGTAGCGGGGCCGGAGCCCTCGTTTTAGAATCTTTGAAGAGTGCCCTACAACGCAATGCGATTATTTATGCGGAGATTTTAGGAGGAAACATAAATAGTGGTGGCCAACGCGGAGGCGGCACTATGACAGCCCCAAATAATGAGGCAGTCGTTCGCTGTATCAAATCAGCCGTTAATGATTCGGGTATTACTTCTAAAGAAATAGATGCCATTAATGGTCATTTGACCGCTACAACAAAGGATACGGTCGAAATACAAAATTGGAGCAATGCCTTAGGACTTTCAAACATGGACTTTCCATACATCAATTCGTTTAAAAGTATGTTTGGACATTGTTTAGCGGCAGCGGGTAGCATTGAGTGTGTTGCCACGTTATTGCAATTTCGAGAAAAACAGTTATTCGGGACCATAAACTGCGAAGACGTACATCCAGAAATAAGCAAAGTAGTGGACAATTCAAAAATTCCACAAAATACAATCGATTTTGAGCCTAAAATCATAGCGAAAGCAAGTTTTGGTTTTGGTGATGTAAATGCCTGTATTATTTTTAGCGCATATAATCAGTGATAAACCTAAATATTGAAGATGCAAGAACAACAACGATATCAGAAGTTAAAAGAAATCATACAAACCTATTTACCAGACGATGTTTCTGTAAACGACATAACACCGGAAAGTAATTTTACGCAGGAACTGAATATCAATTCCGCTAATTTGGTGGACATTGTATTGGATGTAGAGGATGCTTTTGACATTATGCTAGAGAATGAGGATATGGATGGTATGCAAACCGTTAAGGATGCATTATTGATTATCGATACCAAACTTGCTGAAAAATGAAAGATTTTCTAAACTATGCAACCAGTAAGCTCAGGGTAGATAAACGATTGGTGTTTTTATACTGTTTGGTATATTTTACGTGGGGTATGGGCATGAACTGGTTTGGTGCTCAAATGGAAATAGCAAAGTTTACATTTTGGTGGCAGGTAATCACATGTTATATTCTTTATATGGTACCAATTTCCTTGCTCTTGAAAGGGTTGCCCTTTCACGCACAATATGCCTACGGACTTATAGCAATGGGGCTTTTAGAGCTTAGCGGATATGCCTTGCAGACATCCTACGCGTATCCGAACAATATTTTAGATCAGTTCCTTAACATCCGTAATTTCAGCTTGGGGATGGCCCTCTTTTTTGCATTGTATTTTCCTCTGGGCAACTGGGGTGTTTCCAAAATTTACAATGCTTTGTTTGGGCGATAAGTCGATATGCTTTACTCGATATCAAAAACCATTTTGACCTTAACAAGATTATCAGCTCTGTTTTTCTTGATTTTAATACCGTAGTCAATAGAATAAAGACTTGCGACACCAATAAGTTGGTTTCCATCTTGGTTAAAAGTGATGGTTATCGACTTGGTAATATCCTTAATTGTTAGATTGCCGATGACAGTTAGCTTTTCACCTTCAGATTTTACTTGCTTGCTTTCAAATCGTATTCTTGGATAATCATCTGTGTCAAAATACTTTCCACTTTTTAGGGACCAATTCCTAAGACCATTGTTGGTATCCAAAGTTTCCGAAGCAACGGAACCTGTAAGGATGGAGTTTTCAGGGTTTTCAAAGTCTATAACCGATTCGGACTCAAAGCCAGAAATAGTTCCTTTGGTTTCCTTGGAAACAAATTCAAAAGAAATTTTGGCATTGGTTATCTGTTTGGTTTGACCTTTTAAGGTGTGGATAGATAACCCTAGCACCAAAAAAACAACAATCTCAATATTTCTCATAGCCTATTTTGTTACAAAATAACAGATTTGACTTTAAAGAAACAATTACGAAATTATTTGAGGAGAAAACTGAATTTTGTTTAACTTCCATAGCATCAGGACTAGAAAATTCCTACATGGCCATTATCAAGATTCAAGAAATTAGTGCCTATTGTAATCAATAATTCACAAATATTTGTATATCAGTTTTTTATAATCATTATTTATACGTAACTTAATTGTTAAATATCTAAAATGACGTTAAATTTTCTACAGCAGTGTAGGATAATTAGTAAATTGAATAAAAGTTTAGGGATAATGAAAGTATAAACAAAGTGCCATGAATGATATTAACGAAAACAAGACGGTCCAAATTCAAGAGTTGCTCATTAAAATAGAGCGTAACAACAATATCATTCAAAGACTTTCGAAAAAATTAAACTCGTATACCTGTGAACCCCATAATTCTTCTTGTTTTGAAAAAATGTACGACTTAAAGCATAATTTTAAGGTTTTCTCCGGGCAACAAAATCAAATCATGCGGTTATTAAATCAGAAAAAGGGAATGGCAGAAAATATGAACAAAGAATTACAGTTGCATTTAGAGCGCTTTAAACAATTGGAAAGTGATGTGGCTGCTTATCTCTTAGACATGAACCAATATTCCTAAACCTTTTAAAGGGCTTTCATAATTAGATATGAATGCTCTTCCGCTAAGTTTTTTACGCTACGAAACATTCGTATTATTGTAATCAACTAATCAACATTACTTTTTAATGGGCAGGTCTTCGAATGGAGCATTGGTCATCTTGGCTTTTTTTGCTATTTACGTTATTTGGGGCTCTACATATTTACTGAATAAGATTGCAGTATTAGAGCTACCTCCGTTTATGTTGGCTTCCTTTAGATTTACTACTGCAGGTCTTTTAATTTTTATTTTGGCCAAAATTTTGGGCATTAAAATCACCATTACCAAAAAACAGTTGTTGAATACCATTATTGCAGGTTTTTTGTTTCTAAGCTTTGGTAATGGAGTGGTAGTATGGGCATTACGATATGTTGATACCGGCTTTGCAGCATTGGAAATATCGGCACAACCGCTTATTATTTTATTATTGATGCGTATTCTTCAAGGTAAAAAAATACAACCCATGTCCGTGGTAGGAGTAGTTTTTGGAGTTATTGGTATCTATCTACTGGTGAGTCAAAAACAGATAATTAACAAAGAAGATTCTATTTTGGGAATGGTAATGATATTTTTCTGCATGCTAAGTTGGGCATATGGCAGCCTCTTCGTGTCCAAAGCAGATTTACCTGCCAATTATTTTGTAAATACGGGATATCAAATGTTTACGGGAGGAATTATTCTGGCATTGATGAGCTTGGGTTTTGGTGAAAACTGGACATCACCATTGGTTTGGAGCGTCAAAGTGCAGGGCGTAATGCTTTTATTGGTTGTCTTTGGAAGTATTTTGGCTTTTACCTCGTTCAATTATCTGTTAAAATCGGTTTCTCCTGAGAAAGTGGCTACTTCTACCTATGTAAATCCTATCGTTGCTTTAATTCTAGGACGGTACTTTTTGAATGAACAAATTACTGTACAATCTATTGTTGCAGCAATTGTCTTACTCACAGGAGTCTATTTTATCAATACAAAAAAAACCTTGGCTATTTTTGAGCGTTTTAAGCGATAGTGTTTGTGATAATGTTGTATCGCAATATTTTTAGGTTTCGGTTTAAACCTTAGTACCTGAAAAATTATAGAAAAATGTTAATAATGAACGTTCAAGGGCATTTTATTGCATGAATATTCTGAAAAACAAATATTTCGACCCAACCATTTGCTATCTTTAGACTCTTATTAACATATACTAACTTTAAAATTATAATTACGAGTAAAATTTATGGCTAAATCACAACAGACTTATAACAAATCAGAAAGAGAAAAAAAGCGTTTAAAGAAAAGAGAAGAGAAGCAAAAAAAGAAGAATGCCAGAAAGGCAGAAGCCAAGGAAAGTGGTAAATCCGGAATTCAATTTGCTTATGTGGACCACAACGGAAATTTAACGGATACACCGCCGGATCCTACACAAAAAGTTGCTGTAGAGGCAGAGAACATAACTCTTGGTATTCCCAAAAAAGAGGATATTGAGGAAGAAGAGTTTGATCCAATACGAAATGGTAAAGTTTCCTTTTATGACAATTCAAAAGGATTTGGCTTTATAATTGATTCTGAAACACAGGAAAAATATTTTTGTCATGTCAGTGGATTGATTGACGAAATTGCAGAGAACGATAAAGTATCTTTTGAACTCGAAAAAGGGATGAAGGGCATGAATGCGGTTCGGGTAAAGAAGATTTAATTTTAGGGACTAAGAAACCGTTACTTTCGTTACCAATGGTTTTTGAAGTATCATTTTATTTTTATTGATTATGGACTTTTTTTTTAAATACCGGTTTGTTTTATTGTTGTTCATATTCGTTGGATGTGCTTCCCAACAAAAAAATACTGCTACTACTGAAGAAATTGAGAAGCTGGATAAGCTAATTGCCGAAATGGCATTTGAAATTAAAGCTCGATGGGCCAGACCACTTGTAAGCAACAGTCTTAATAGTATTGCAAACGCAGGTTTACTTCCCTTAGGAAGCACTGCGAATCAAATTGATTTAATAGGCACTTCTAGCCATTTTAGGATCATAGGCGATAGTGTTACAGCTAACTTACCTTATTTTGGTGAAAGACAAATGGGAGCAGCTTATAACAGTGCTAATGGTGGTATTCAGTTCAGTGGAATGCCCAGGAATTTAAAAATAGTCAAGCAAGAGAACGGTAAAGGATATAAACTTGACTTTCAAATCAATAATAACACAGAAACGTATGATGTCAACGTAAACATACATCCTAATCTTCAAAGTCGCATCAATATAAATAGCTCTCACAGGAATGTGATATCGTATAGTGGTCGGGTTTATACTTACTTTACTAAATAAGTGTGTGGTCCTAAAGGCGGAGACCAAATTACTCTTATTATCTCTTATAATGCTTAGATTGAATATTATGGCAGTTGAAAATAGCCACCCTATCCCGTATTATTTTTTTAGTCTGACTACCGTTATTTAAAGCTAATAGGCATTTCGAGTTTTCCATAAGCACTTTTAGATACATTCATAAAAAAAATTAATGGATTTTAAAGTGTTAATAAATTGTTTATGTTCAAAAGGTTTAAATTCTTACACTATTTTTAGAGCATGACTAATTCAGTGTTCTTTATTTTTACTTTCGGTTTTTTGAGCTTTTTTACGAATACTATTGTCGCTCAATCGGGTACTCAAAACAAAAATTTATACAAAACTTTCGATAGCATCATTGGAGATGAGGTTTCGGGTCTTTACAATGGAGTTCAATACAACAATGATTTCATCGTTTTAGAAGGAAAACATCAATTTCTTGATACTAATGATTTTTCAGAGGGGTACGTTCGTTACGATAATCAACATCATTACAAGATTTATATCAAATATGATTTGTTTTATGATGAGATAATAGTTAGGCCTCAAAACTCCTCTGGTGGTTTGGCCTTTAAGCTAATTAAATCTCTAGTAGACGGTTTTGTACTCTTTGATAAAAAATTTGTTCATATAAAAGCCCGTAATCAAAAGACTAACGAACCCATAGGTTATTGCGAACAACTTTCAGAAACAGAGTTCTTAACTCTTTATAAGAAGCAAATCAAAAAATCTTCGAAAAAGGCTAAGGGCGCCAAGATATTCTACGAATTCAATCAAAGCAATACATACATAATAGAGTATAATAATACTTTCTTTCCTGCGGCAGTTAGCAAAGACTTAATTTCAATTTTCCCAGACCAAAAAAATGTAATAAAGGATTACTATAGAGCTTACAAAAAACTTTTAAAGTCTGATCCCGACACTTTCTTCAAATTGCTTTTAACTAGATTAAATGAAGTGAAGCAATTAAAAACAGCATAGAACCAAACCGCATGAGATTATTATTTTTATTGATTTGTTTAACAATGGTAAATGTCGCGTTAGGGCAAAACGAGGGAAAAAGAATATCCTTGTCCTTTGATGATATTACCATTTCTGAAGCATTGTCCAAAATTGAAGAAGTTACGGACTATGAATTTTATTATCTTGAAGAATGGCTTGGTACCAATTTAGTATCTGGGGAATATGATTCTACAATAGATGTTATTCTAGAAGATATTTTAGGTAAAATAGAAGTCAATTTTTATATGCTTGAGGCCAACAAAGTGGTTTTAACAAAAAACAGTATTGTTTATGACTCTTTACCAGAGGTCTTTCAAAAAAACAACCTAAACGATACGGTCAAAAATCAAGATTTTCGGCTTTTAGATGAAGCTGACATACCTATTCTTGCCATAAGATCTGACTCCAATAGCCCTACCACTATTGAGACGTTCAGGGTAGGAAAAAGAAATAGGGGGCAACGTTCTAGAACGGCTACTCTTAAAGGTATCATCTTGAACGGTACGACAGGAGATCCAATACCAGATTTACAAATTGTTGTGAGAAACGAGAACAGAGCTGCGATTACAAATACAGATGGAGCTTATGAAATACGACTACCGCTTGGAACACATATTTTGGAAATGATCGCTTTGGGAATTGAGAACACAAAAAAAAGAGTGGTTATATATAATGATGGCAGTCTCGATTTTACCTTAAATGAAAGTCTTGAACTTTTGGACGAGGTAATAGTAGAGGCAGATGCTGATAAAAATGTGGCTAATACGACAAGTGGCTCTGAAAGAATCGACGCAGAAGAGTCGAAAAATATCCCATTGGTTTTGGGAGAAAGGGATGTTTTAAGAGTAGCAACTTCTTTACCAGGAATATCAACAGCAGGTGAAGGATCAGCAGGCTTCAATGTTAGAGGAGGTAAGTCAGATCAGAACCTGATTTTATTGGATGATGCGGTTGTTTACAATCCGCAACACTTTTTCGGTATTTTTTCGGCGTTGAACCCTTTTGCGATTAGTAGTTTAAATGTTTACAAAGGTAGTTTCCCTTCGGAGTATGGAGGAAGATTGTCTTCTGTTTTTGACATTAAAACAAAGAATGCGGATGTCGAAACCATTAAAGGGGAAGCATCAATAGGCCCCGTTACGAGTAATGCTGTGATTGAACTTCCAGTGATTAAGGATAAATCTTCACTGTTGCTGGGAGGAAGAGGGGCTTATGCCAATTGGATTTTACGCTCGTTGGACGAACCAGATCTTGAAAATAGCGAAGCCTCATTTTATGATTTTTTGGCAAACTACAATCATAAAATCAATAGTAATAACAGCATAAAGGCTACAGGTTACTATAGCAGGGATGACTTTAGCATTACTTCTGATTCTCTATTCGTTTATAAAAATCAACTTGTATCGCTTAAATGGGACCATGCTTTTAATGAAAAAACAACCAGTAGCTTGGTTGCCTCAAATAGCCAGTATGATTTCGATATAGAATTCGATGGTGATTCTAACGATGACTTCCTTTTCGGATACAAAGTTAATGAGAGCGAAGTGAAGTTAAAAATCAATCATATTAAAGACTCCAAGTTTTCGTACAACTATGGTATCGCAAGTAAGTTGTACAATATCGACCCAGGCGATATAGAACCCCTAGATGAAAACAATTCCATAGTTGAGCCTAGATCTATCAATCGTGAACGTGGATTGGAATCAGCGTTTTTCGTTTCGGCAAATCTTGATATTACAGATAAACTTTCGGTAGAGGCTGGGGTAAGGCTTTCAAATTTTTTAGCATTGGGACAAGGTTCCCAAGCAGTTTTTGAAGAAGGTCAACCAAGAAATCAAGGATCGATAATTGATACATTAGACTTTGAAAGAAATGAGGTGATTGAATCTTTTTTCAATCCAGAACCTCGTATATCGGCGAGGTACTTGTTGAATCCAAGTTTGTCCATAAAAGGTGGATATGGAAGAACCTATCAATACATTCATAGGCTATCGAACAATACAACCGTATCGCCGATAGATACTTGGAAAATTTCTGATTCAAATATCAAACCACAAAGTGCAGACCAGTTTACCCTAGGTTTGTTTAAAAATATTGATGGAAACACATTTGAGCTTAGTCTTGAAGGATTTTATAAGCGTTCCGATAACATTCTCGACTTTAAAACTGGGGCTCAAATATTACTCAACGAGAATATTGTTTTAGAAACATTACAAGGTGAAGGAGAATCGTATGGAGTGGAGTTCTTGATTCGGAAAAATAAAGGAAAGCTTAACGGGTGGTTGGGATATACTTATTCTCGCTCTTTTATTAAGTTCGACAGTGAATTTCCTGAAGAACAAATTAATAATGGCGATTTTTTCCCTTCCAATTTTGATAAGCCCCATGATTTGAGTTTAGTTACGAATTACAAATTTTCCAAAAGATTTAGTCTTTCTACTAACTTCACATACCAGACAGGTAGACCTGTAACCGTTCCTGTGGGTAGTTTCTCTTTTGATAATTCAGAATTTGTTGTTTTTAGTGATAGAAACAGTTTCAGGATTCCTGATTTTTATAGATTGGATATTGGTCTTAATATAGAGGGTAATCATAAGATTAAAAAATTTGCCCATAGTTTCTGGACTATATCTATATATAACGTGCTTGGAAGAAACAACCCATTCTCTGTCTTTTTTGTCACAGAGAATGGCGAAGTACAGGGCCAGCAAGCGTCAATTTTCAATATTCCGGTACCTTCTATTACGTATAATTTTAAGTTCTAAAAAAGATGACTTTAAATTTGAGAATTGAAAATAACATATTAACCATAGTGGTCCCGTTATTATACATTCTTGGGTGTACAGAACCCTTTACCGCGCCTACCGAAGACTTTGAAAATATTTTGGTCATAGATGCACTTATTACTACGGAAGATAAGTTTCAAGAGATAAATCTTTCAAGAACTTTTCTTTTTGATGCTGAACTTGAAGCTGAAAGAGAGGCAGTAGTTCAAATTGTAGGTAATGATAACAGTACGTATTCTTTTACTGAACGAGAACCTGGCCAATACTTTTCCGACACTTCCTTTGGGGCCGTACCTGGGGTACTTTATTCCCTTTCCGTTATTACACAGCAAGGCGATTCCTTTATTGGAGGACCTATATCCATAGAACAAGAAGCAGAATTGGAAGAGATAAGGGCAGTGAGGACAACTACTGAAGAAGGTGAAGAAGGTATAGCGATAGTCGCGGATGGCTTCGATCCTACAGGAGAAGCGATTTTTTATAGGTATGATTACGTCGAGACATTTAAAATAGTTTCCGTAGCTAACCCTCAATTTGATTTGATTGTGGCATCTGAAAATCCACCGTTATTGGAAAAAGTACCTAAAACGAGACAAGAGAATATATGCTATAGAACACAGTTTTCCAATTCAATTCTCCTTACAACTTCTGAAAACTTAACGGAGAGTAGAATTGAGAACTTTCAAGTAAGGTTTATCCCTAAAACTGCCTTTGAACTTCGTACCCGTTACAGCATATTGGTAAATCAATACATACAATCCAGAACGGCCCAAAGTTTTTATGAAGATTTAAGGGATTTTTCCAATGTGTTAACAGTATTTGCTCAAACCCAGCCTGGTTTTATAATAGGCAATATCGTTTCAGACAATGAGAGTGACACTCGAGTTTTAGGGCTTTTCGAAGTTTCACAGTTAAGTTCAAAACGTATATTTTTTGAGTATGATGATTTTTTCTTTGATAATAGCCCGCCAAGATTTATTAGGGATTGCCCTGTTGTACAAGGCGGGAGCCGAGATCCTGTCTTGTTCGACTTAATTAAAAGAAAGACGCATAAATATAGAGGTGACGGGGATCCAAGCGGATTTGTTGCTAGCCCAATTGGCTGTATAGATTGTACTGTTTACGGAAGTAATGTTAAACCTGATTTTTGGGAAGATTAATTATGAACTATAATATGAGGATTTTAGTCAGTTTTTTTATCATTACCATTTCGTTACAAAGTTATGGGCAATACAAATCAATTGGGGAAGATGAAAAAAAGATATTTGAGAGCACGGCGCCAGAAAGCATTTTTGTCCATTACAACTCATCTTTCTATATGGTCGGGGAATACATGTATTTCAAAATCTATTGTTTGAATCCAAAAACCAAAAGGTTGAGTCATATTAGTAAAATGGCTTATTTGGAGTTAATCGATAAAAGTGGAGAGCGTGTATTTAGACAAAAGATTAAGCTGGATAATGGAATTGGCCAAGGTGATTTCTTTTTACCAGTAGGCACACCATCTGGAAATTATAAACTTGTAGCATACACCAAGTGGATGGGTAATTGGGGTCAAGGATTGTTTTCTCAAGAGGACATAGCTATAATAAACCCATATAGTAATAATCAAAAGAATTTTCTTGAATCAGATTCAATACAAAGTAAGATTGATTCAAAAACTTCCAAGGCGCCTTCATTCGGATTGGGTGAAAATCCGATGAAAATGGCCCCAACCAAAAAGCAATTTGGCAAAAGGGAAGCTGTAACTATTAAGTTTGAAGGAAAAAGATCTGAAAAAATTCCAAATGGGGCATATTCCATTTCGGTACGTAGGTATGATCCCATTTTCCCAAACCACAAAAAAACTACTTTCGATCATCTAGCTTTGACTAAGATTTCGACACCAATTTTTGAAAAAAATTTCATACTACCTGAACTTAGGGGAGAACTTATTACTGGTAAGGTGGTTACCAATAATCCAGACAAACCAGTTGGTAATCTCAAAGTATCATTTTCTATTCCCGGAGAAAACTATCAATTAAAAATTGCTAGGACGGATGCATCTGGACAATTCTATTTTAATATTGGCAAACCATATAGAAGTGAAGAAGCAGTTATTCAAATTCTTGAAGAAAAGGTTGATGGATTGACTGTGGAGATAGAAAATCCTCCAACTTTAGTTGATGTAAATGACTTAAAATTCAAATCTTTCAAACTAAACCCAGACATGAACGATTTGATTCTAAAGCAAAGTATTCAAAATCAAATAGAAAATGCTTATTTCAAAGTAAAACCTGATACTATTGTTAGTGAGGGCGGACAGCTAAATTTTTATGGTAAAAAAGCTAAAACCTATCTTTTGGATGATTATACAAGGTTTCCAACCGTTAAAGAAACGGTTTTGGAAATTTTGAATAATGTATGGTTAATGCAAACTAAGGATGGTGCATATTCTTTTAATCTAAGAACGTTGAATGGGGAATTTAATAATTCAGAGTTTACATCACTACTCCTGGTAGATGGTTTGTTGGTCAAGGATCAGGATTACTTCATAAAAAATTTTAATTCAAATCTAATCGAAAGAATCAATATTGTAAGACAATATTATCGAATTGGTTCTCAGATTTTTGATGGCGTAATTGATATACAAACGTTTGATCTCAATTATCAAATACCACCTAACAAAGATGGTTTGAAAGCTTTGAAGTTGGATAGGCAAACAGAGATTAAAGACTATTTTCGCCAGACTTATGTAGATTCAACAATAAAGCAATCAAAACGTATTCCCGATTTAAGACAACAGCTTTTATGGCTTCCAAATATAGACTTGGATAAAGATGAAACCATTACCTTTTTCACTTCGGATGTATCTGGTAATTTTGAGATTTCTTTGGAAGGGTTCACTGAGACAGGGCAGCCAGTATCACTGAAGGAAACTATTACCGTCGAATGATTTTTGATAATTATCTATTAATATGATGTTGGGGAGCTTAAAATGTATACGGGGAATATTAACTTTAATGGTTGCGGTGTTCTGTGTAGATGGATGTACCGAACCTTTTGATGCTCCCGAGGAAGACTTTGAGGAGATTTTGGTAATAGATGCGCTTATCACCAGTGAGGAAAAGCGTCAGGAGATACATATCTCCAATACGTTCTTGTTTGGTAGTACTTTGCAGACAGAAAATGGGGCGGTTGTTTCGATATCCGATGATACGGGAAATAACTTTGTATTTAGTGAAACAGAACCTGGCACTTATGTGTCTGATGTTATTTTTGGTGCCCAACCCGGGGTTTCCTACTCACTATCCGTAAATACTTCCAATGGAAATTCTTTTAGGGCAGGTCCTTTGTCAATTTCGCAAGATGCTGTATTGGAGAGTGTAAGAGGGGTGAGAAGCACCTCGGAAAATGGGCAGGAAGGTGTTGCTATATTAGCAACAGGTTTTGATGCTGAGGGCGAAGCAGTTTTTTACCGATATGATTATGAGGAAACCTTCCAAGTGGTTTCAGTTGCTAACCCTAGTTTTGATTTGGTAGTAGTTTCCGAAACACCACCTATATTGGAAAGAGTACCTAAAACAAGAGAAGAAAGCGTGTGTTATCGAACACAGCTCTCAAACGAAATATCGATAGCGACCTCGGAGAATCTATCGGAAAGCCGTGTTCAGGATTTTCAAGTGAGGTTTCTGCCAAAGACAGCCTTTGAACTTAGAAGTAGATACAGTATTTTGGTGAACCAATACGTTCAGTCACAAACAGCACAGACTTTCTATGAAGACCTACGTGACTTCTCGAACATACGCACAGTTTTTGCCCAAACACAACCAGGCTTCATTAAGGGTAACATCCTTGCTGAAAATACGAATGGAACAAGGGTATTGGGGCTTTTTGAAGTAGCACAAGTAAGTTCGCAGCGTATATTCTTAGAGTATGACGATTTTTTTTCAGAAAATGACCCTCCAGAGTTTATAAGGGATTGTCCAACTGAGCAATATCCTTTGTCGAGTCCTATACTTTTTGAACTTATCAAATCTGGCACACATAAATACCGAGGAGAGGAGCCTACTCCAAGTGCAATCCTTTACATTGTCAGCCCACGAGGATGCATAGATTGCACGGTTTACGGTACTACAGAAATACCTGATTTTTGGGAAGATTGATTTTTTTGAATCATTATCGTAAGGAACCTTACAGTTTCAATTGCTCTTGTATATGTCGTACTGATAGAGAGGATTGAAGATGTCACGGTATTTCCAATAAGTAACTAATAAGTTTTTTATAACTGGAAATGAAACTTTTTTGTAGATATAAATATTTAGTAATAGTATTTTTGATAGCTATCTCTTCTATATCCAGCTGTACGGAGCCGTTTGAAGCACCCACAAAGGACTTTGAAGATATATTGGTTGTAGATGCCTTTATCACTAGTGAAGAAAAACTACAGGAAATCAATCTTTCAAGGACGTTTGTTTTTGATAGCCCAGTAGAAGAAGAACGTAACGCCATTGTAAGGGTTTCAGGCAATGATAGGTAGCGATTATATCTTTTTGGAAAATGAACATGGAAAATACATATCTGCAGCTCCATTTGGAGCACGTCAAGGAATTGATTATTCTCTCTCCATTGTTACAGCAAAGGGGAGCTCTTTTAGTGCAGGCCCAATATCCATTGATAGTGATGCGGAGCTTGAAAGCTTAAGGGCCGTAAAAGCTACAGCTGAAAATGGGGAGGATGGGGTCGCAATACTTGCGAGTGGGTCTGATTTGCAAGGTGATGCCCGTTTTTATAGATACGATTATGAGGAGACTTATAAGATAGTTTCTTTCAGCAATCCTATTTTCGATTTGGTAGTAGTATCGGAGAATCCTCCTATATTGAAGAAGGTACCAAGAACTACAGAAGACAATATCTGTTACCAGTCGAAAATATCCAATTCCATTGTTATTACAACAACAGAAAATCTTCTGGAAAGTCAGGTAAAGGACTTTCAAATTAGGTTTTTACCTAAAAATGCATTTGAACTACGGACTCGTTACAGTATATTGGTAAATCAATATGTACAATCGCAAACTGCACATACATTTTATGAAGATCTTCAAGAATTCTCAAACATAAGAACAGTTTTTGCACAGACACAGCCTGGCTTTTTAAAAGGTAATGTTATATCTGACAATAATGACAAGATACGTGTACTTGGTCTTTTTGAGGTAGCACAGGTCAGTTCCAAGCGTATTTTTATAGAATACGATGATGTATTTTCTGATAATGACCCACCTGATTATATAATTGATTGTCCTCTCTTGGAATACGACCCGAATAATCCTGATTTAGGTATTTTTGATCTTATTAAATCTGGAGAATATAGATATAGGGGTGAAAGGCCAAAAGGCCTTACACCAGAGCCTGAAGAGCCATTTTATTTAATTAGTCTTAAAGGATGTGTCGATTGCACTATTTATGGAACTAATATAAAGCCTGATTTTTGGGAGGATTGATATACATCTGAATACCAAATATTCTTCGAAATTTATGGGATGTTTGATGAATTCTTTTTTTAAAAATCAATCAATAAAACTATTAATGATTTTGTTATAGCTTTACTATTCACTTTTGTCCAATTAAATTAGCTTAAAAGAAATATTACCATGAAATTAAATCTTTCTATCCCAAAACTGATTTTCAGTTGTCTACTATTTTCATTGTTCATTTCTTGCAATGGAAAAAAAGAAGAAACAAAAGAAACTGTCAGCGAAAGTGTAGAAGAGCAAATAGACTCCACCAGTCTGCCAATTCAAAACTTAAATCTTCCTAATGGGTTTAAGGTATCTGTATTTGCGGAAGGAATCGATGGGGCCAGGTCTATGGCAATGGGAGATGAAGGAACGCTCTTTGTTGGAACCCGAAATGAAAAAACAGTGTATGCGCTTCAGGACTTGGACGGGGATTTTAAAGCTGAAAAGGTAATGGTCTTGGATTCAACTTTAGAAGTTCCGAATGGCGTTGCATTCAAAGATGGCGCGCTATATGTTGCTGAAGTTGGTCGATTGCTCAAATATTCAAATATTGAACAGGATTTATCAAACCTACCAAAACCAGAAATTATCTATGACGATTATCCTACCGAGTTTCACCATGGCTGGAAATATATTGCCTTTGGGCCTGATGGTAAATTATATGTTCCCGTTGGCGCACCTTGTAATATTTGTGAGAGCGAAGATGAACGTTTTGCTTCGATCACACGAATGGATCCCGATGGAACCAATAGGGAGATTTTTGCAAAAGGTGTCCGCAATACAGTAGGTTTTACGTGGCATCCAGAAACAAAAGACTTTTGGTTTACCGATAATGGCAGGGATATGATGGGAGATGATGTTCCTCCATGCGAATTAAATAAAGTGACAACGGTTGGTGAACACTTTGGATATCCTTATTGCCATGGCGGTATTGTGAAAGACCCTGAATTTGGGGACAAGCACCCCTGTTCGGATTTTGTTCCGCCTGTACAAGCTTTGGGTGCCCATGTAGCGCCATTAGCAGTTAAATTTTATACAGGAAACATGTTCCCCGAAGAATACAGGAATTATGCATTTATCGCCGAACATGGGTCGTGGAATCGTTCCTCAAAAGTAGGCTATAAAATCTCTATGGTAAAGTTGGATGGAGATAAAGCGGTAAGCTATGAGACTTTTTTAGATGGGTGGCTGGACGAAGAAAGTCAAGAACGCTTTGGTAGACCTGTAGACATCCTGTTTCTAAAAGATGGTTCTATGCTTATTTCTGATGATTTTGGGGATGCTATTTACCGAGTTTCATATGATGAAAATAGTATTGCAAGCGTTAATTGATTGAATAAAAAATCAATTGAAAATATTAAAAAAATACCTCAAACGAATGCTCTTTACTATCCTGTCCATCATTGGGGTTTTAATACTGACCTCTATAATTTTTGTGAATTTCTACCCAAGCTTTGGCGGTAAGGTTACGAAGGAAGACCAAAAGGAATATGCACAATCTAAAAACTACAATAAAGAACGATTTGTAAACGAAAAAGATGTTCCCAAAAATTTGAGTTTTGCTGAGACATTAGGAATAATGCGCAAGTTTTTTTTCACCAAAGTTACTAATGGAAGCCCAGATAAGCCTTTGAAAGTTCAGAAGATAGATTCGACGGCGATTGCTGATTACAATGGAGATACTCGATTAATTTGGTTTGGGCACTCTGCTTTTCTTTTGCAGATAAACGGGAAAAATATTTTAATAGACCCTATGCTGAGTGATGTGCCAGCACCGCATCCATGGCTGGGGAGTGGACGTTTTAGCAAAGAACTACCAATAGCAATTGAGAAAATATCTAGGATTGATGCTGTATTAATTTCTCATGATCACTATGATCACTTGGATTATGAATCCATTCGAAAACTAAAAGATAAAGTCGGACATTTTTATGTGCCCTTGGGTGTTGGCGTACATTTGAAAGCTTGGGATGTACCCAATGATGCTATTACAGAGTTGGACTGGTGGCAAGAAGCAACGTTCAGTGATTTAAAGTTTGTTTGTACCCCCGCTCAGCATTTTTCTGGGCGTAGGTTCAATGATAGGCAAAGTACGTTGTGGAGTTCTTGGGTAATTAAATCCATGGATGAAAGCATATTCTTTAGTGGCGATAGTGGGTACAGTGGTCATTTTAAGACTATAGGTAAAAAGTACGGCCCATTTGATTTCGCGATGATGGAGTGTGGGCAATATAATGAGTCTTGGGCCGATATTCATATGTTCCCAGAAGAAACCGTACAGGCCGGTATCGATGTTAAGGCAAAATATATAATGCCCATACATTGGGGTGCGTTCAAGCTTTCACTGCATTCTTGGACAGACCCTATAGAGCGTGTAGTCAAAAAAGGTGGAACTTCAGATATAGGTCTAGTCACACCCAAAATAGGAGAACCTATACTTTTAGAAGAGCTTTCAGGGTACAATGATACCTGGTGGCGCAACTAACTTTTCAGGCATATCTTTTTAAAATATAAAACTGATAAGGTGAGAATAGTATTATATTCTTATTTCACTGCTACATGCAACGAAGTGGGCAGTTCAAAGATTTCTAGGTCAAAATAGGGTAGGGCCGCTAATAAATGATCAAAGATATCAGCCATGATATATTCATAGTTCTCCCATCTTTTATCGCTGCTAAAAGCATAAATTTCTAAAGGAATTCCCTGTGGTGTTGGACTCAGTTGGCGCGTCATTAAAGTCATGTCCTTGTTGATTGCTGAATGTCCCTCCAGATAACTTTCTATGTACTTCCTGAAAACGCCAAGATTGGTAAGGTTCCTTCCGTTAATGGCCAAATTTTTATCAGCTTCACGTTCTTCGTTAAACGTATTTATTTTTTCAGTTCGCGTTTCTAAATAGCTAGTGATAAGTTGAATTTTCTTGAGAGAGGCCACATCTTCAAGACTTAAGAATTTAATGCTTTGTTGTCTAATAATCAATGCCCTTCGAATCCGTCTACCACCGGAGGTCTGCATCCCTCTCCAATTTTTGAATGAATCCGAAATCAATGCATATGTTGGAATAGTGGTGATGGTTTTGTCGAAATTCTGTACTTTGACAGTTGCCAGGGAGATTTCGATAACATCTCCATCGGCACCATATTTTTCAAAAGTTATCCAATCACCAATACGTACCATATCGTTTATGCTCACCTGTATGCTTGCTACAAGCCCTAAAATAGAGTCTTTAAAAATTAAGAGTATAACCGCGGAAGCCGCACCAAGTGCAGTGAAGAATTTCCATATGGTAGTGTCTGTAACAATGGCGAAAACAGTCAAAACCCCACCAATCCAAGAAAAAATCATGAAAACTTGGATATAACTGTCCAAAGGTTTATCCTTCAAATGTGGTAATGTCCTTAAAAAATCTTTGATACTTGATAATAGACTTTTTACTAAAAATAGTGCTAATAGTACGCCAAGGATGGAAAGTGCTTTTTGCATCAATAAACCACCATATTCAAAATCTAAAAAAGCAAGTGGCATTAATTCAAAAAGCAATAACAAAGGGATAATGTGTGCAAGATATCTAGGGACTCTATTAGCGACCAAAAAGTCATCAAAATTGGTTTTTGTTCGTCTTGCAGTACGCACGGAAAGTGATCTAAGTACCTTCCAGATAACAAAGTCTAACAACCATGCAAACACAAGAATACCAATAAAAAGTATGAACAGGTTTACATACGAAACTATATTTTCCTCGATTCCCGTTTTCAGTAGATAGTCATGTAGCAGACGACCATATTTTTTGTCCATAATAACAGCTAATTCTCAAATTAATTGTAAAAGTATGGCTTAAATGGTATCACACATTAGGGTAATTGTAAAATGCTTCTTAAAAATCGCCAATTCAGCTTAAGTCTTCAATATTTTATTGAAAAAGGAATACGGCGAAGTGATTTCAGTTTTATACCGCTATCGACAAAAATTGACATAATTGTTTTAAAACATATGTCAGTTTTATCACATTCAAGAACTATTGCTTGAAATAAAAGCTAGAGATTATAAAGGACTTTTCTATTTTTTAAGCCAAAAAGAATCTGCAATGGTCCCTTCTTGCTACATATTCAGCTTTGTTTACCAAGCTCCCCACTAGCATATGACATAAATCATGAAAATTAGTGCTCGTTGAACCTAATTTTATAGTCGAATTTTTGTTGAAGCATACCTTAAAACTAAAATGAATATGGAAGTATTGGATAAAACCCGTACGAGGGTTTATCGGTTTGGTAACAAGTCCGCCGATGGAAATAGCAAAATGAAAAATCTACTAGGCGGTAAAGGTGCTAACCTGGCCGAGATGAGTACTATCGGTATCCCAGTACCACCTGGTTTTACAATAACCACAGAAGTCTGTACCGAATATAATGAGCTTGGTGAAGCAGAAGTGTTAAGTCTGATCAAGGAAGATGTTCAAAATGCCGTACACAATATTGAAGAAGTGATGGGCGCGACTTTTGGTGACAAAGAGAATCCACTTTTAATTTCTGTTCGCTCAGGGGCACGTGTGTCCATGCCCGGTATGATGGATACCGTGCTTAATTTAGGGTTGAACGATGAGATTGTAAAAGGACTGATCAAAAAAACGGGTAACGAACGTTTTGCATGGGATTCTTACCGACGATTTATTCAAATGTACGGTGGGGTTGTTCTAGGAATGAAACCTGAATCAAAAGACGATATAGATCCTTTTGAGGAAATCATGGAAAACCTTAAAGAAAAGCGGGAAATTCAATTGGATACAGAATTCACGGTTCAAGATTTAAAGGATCTTGTTTATGATTTCAAGGATGCCGTAAAGAAACGTGTAGGCCATGATTTTCCAATGGATCCATGGGAGCAGCTGTGGGGCAGTGTGATTGCCGTATTCAACAGTTGGAACGGGGATAGGGCGGTTTATTACCGAAACATGCATGGATATCCTGCAGATTGGGGTACAGCCGTTAATGTTCAAGCCATGGTGTACGGTAACATGGGTGAGAATTCAGGAACAGGGGTGTGTTTTACACGAGATGCAGCCACTGGAGAAAACGTATTCAATGGAGAGTACCTTATCAACGCTCAGGGAGAGGATGTAGTGGCAGGAGTGCGAACACCGCAACAAATTACCGCACTTGGCTCAAAAAGATGGGCTGAATTGGCCAAAATAGAGGAAGAGGAAAGAGCAAATAACTATCCTTCATTGGAAGAATTGATGCCATCCATATTTACAGAACTCAATACATATCAAGAAACCCTTGAAAATCATTACAAGGATATGCAAGATATGGAGTTTACCATTCAAGATGGAAAGCTTTGGATTCTCCAAACTCGAAATGGTAAAAGAACTGGTGCCGCAATGGTCAAGATCGCTATGGATCTTTTGAAAGAGGGTTCTATAGACGAAAAAGAAACTTTAATGCGAATCGAACCAATTAAACTGGACGAACTTTTACATCCTGTTTTTGATACGAACGCGCTCAATAGGGCAAATGTAATTGCACAGGGCCTACCAGCTTCTCCAGGTGCTGCAACGGGTCAAATCGTATTTTTTGCTGATGAGGCGAAAAAGTTTAAGAATTCGATTTTAACACGAATAGAAACATCTCCCGAAGACTTGGAGGGTATGAACATTGCCAAAGGTATTCTGACGGCAAGAGGCGGTATGACCTCACATGCCGCGGTTGTTGCCCGTGGAATGGGTAAATGCTGTATCTCTGGGGCCGGTGCTTTAAAAATCAACTATAAAAACAGAACGCTTACTGTTGATGGCAAAGTATATCAAGAAGGGGATTGGATTTCCCTAAACGGATCAACAGGAAACATCATTGAAGGAAAGGTAGCAACCCGCGAACCTGAGTTGAGTGGAGAGTTTGCCGAAATCATGAAATTGTCGGACAAATACGCTACCATGGAGGTGAGAACTAACGCTGATTCGCCCAAAGATGCAAAAATTGCCTTAGGCTTTGGTGCGAGCGGTATAGGTCTTACAAGAACCGAGCATATGTTTTTTGAGTTAGATCGGATAAAGGCCATGCGGGAAATGATTTTGGCAGATACAACAAAAGGTAGAAAACAGGCATTGGAAGAACTGTTGCCCATGCAACGAAAAGACTTTGAAGGTATTTTTGAAGCTATGGAAGGCCTTCCAGTTACCATTCGTTTGCTTGATCCGCCATTGCACGAGTTTGTTCCGCACCAATTGGCCACGCAAAAAGAACTTGCCGAGGACATGCATATTTCGCTTACTGCGGTTAAAAACAAAGTGGCTGAGCTCCAGGAGTTCAATCCTATGTTGGGCCATCGCGGTTGTCGTTTAGGAAATACCTATCCAGAAATAACAGAAATGCAGACAAGAGCGATTATCGAAGCTGCATTAAATCTGAAGGAAAAAGGAATTGAGTCCAAACCAGAAATTATGGTGCCGTTGGTGAGTACTGTGAACGAGTATTTGGAACAGGAAAAAATTATAAGAACCACAGCACAACAAGTCTTTGAAGAATATGGAAACACAGTTGAGTATTTAGTGGGGACAATGATTGAAATTCCTAGGGCTGCCCTATTGGCCGATACTGTTGCTGAGCATGCAGATTTCTTCTCATTTGGAACCAATGACCTTACCCAGCTCACTTATGGATACAGTCGTGATGATGCTGGTAAATTCCTTCCCATTTATTTAGAGAAAGGAATTTTGAAGGTAGATCCTTTTGAGGCTTTAGATCAAGAAGGCGTAGGTAAGTTGGTCACAATGGGAACATCTTATGGTCGACGTACAAAACCAAATCTAAAAGTAGGTATCTGTGGAGAACATGGTGGCGAACCTAGTTCCATAGAGTTTTGTTATAAAAATGGAATGAATTATGTCAGCTGTTCACCTTTTAGAGTTCCGATTGCACGGGTATCCGCTGCGCAAGCGGCCATAAAAGCGCAAATGAACTAGTTGGTTTAGGATTACCATGACTGAGCAGTCTTTCAATTTTATGGAGTTGAAAGACTGCTTTTTTTAAGGATGATTTACCATTCATCATGATGGGGTTAAAGTAGCCTTGTGACTTCAAAATGCCAAAAGTTCCACTAGGTCAAAAATCGATTTTATAAAATATTGATTTTTTGACAAGTGAATTTGGGATATAAGTAGTTCTTTTATTGGTCAATCATCAATCAAAAATGAAAAAAAGCTGGTTTTTTTCCTTGCTGTGCCTTGTGTGCAGTGGCCTTTGTGGTCAAAATTCAGTGGATTCCGAGAATGAAGTCCAAGATAAGCCTAACAGCTTTATGGACAAGACTGAGTTTAGGGCAGGTTATTACGGTAATTTTTATTGGAACCCTGGTCTAACTTTTGGAGCCGAATATCTCTGGAAAGAAAGGGTACGGACCAAAGAGAAAAAAAAGAGAACAAAAATTATAACGAAACAATGGTTGCTCAATGGAACTATTGGCTTGAGTTGGGATCCAAGAACTGAACTTGGTGTTTTTACCAATTATGGAATTCTTTGGCGTAGGACCAATACAAAGGGAAAACAAATTAATATCCAATTTAATCCTTTGGGCTACTATAGGTCGTTTTTACCTGAAACCTATGAAGTTTCGGGTGATAGGGTGGATAAGGTTTTTCTGCCCGGGCGAAATTATTTTGCGCCCTCGATTTCATTCGGTTTAGGGAAATTACGAAAAGGGAAAAAGTTAACAGGCAGATATTTAAATGCTACTTACATGCTTCGGACACCTTACAATGCTAGTTTTTTACCCTCAATCGCATTAGAGTATGGGTATCGTTTTAACATCAAAAAGAAAAGGAAACATGCGAAGGATAATCAATAGTGGCTTTGTAATATCACTCTTCTTGCTTTCATTTCTCTTTATACTTTCTTGCTCACAAGAAGAAATAGGTGATTTAAAGGATACGCTTTATGTTAGGCACGAGGGTGCGGATATGCCAGCCCATATTTATGGCAATGCAACGGAAAAGGTGTTTCTTGTCATTTTGCATGGCGGTCCGGGAGGTGATGGGTTAACCTATAGGGCGGGAACCATTAAAAGTAAGATTGAAAAAGAATGCGCCGTTGTATATTTTGACCAACGCGGCTCCGGTATGTCCCAAGGCAGATATTCAGAAGATGGTATTAGTGTAGATATTATGGCTGAGGATGTTCTAGCTTTGGCAAAAGTGATTCGGCATAAATACGGAGATGACTCCCAAATATTTTTAATGGGACATAGTTGGGGAGGAACATTGGGAACTGCAGTGATGTTAAAAGACCAAAATGCATTCAGCGGTTGGATAGAGGTGGATGGAGCACATGACCCTAAAGGAATCTATTTTGAATATCCCAATAATTTTAAAAGAGTAGCTGACCAACAGATAGAGGCAAATAGAAGTATTTCCTACTGGGAAGAAGTAAAAAACAACATTAGTAAATTGGATACTACCACCTATACCGATGACGATTTTTATGAAATGAATAGAGAAGCCTATAAAGCCGAGGAACAACTGGCCGATGATAAGGTAGTTTTTAAAGTAGGTAACGGTATTCAAAGTGAATTGCTGGTTACTTTCTTTTTTAAAAACAATCCTTTAACAGTAGGTTGGAACGGAAGCGATACACAAGTAATATTGGTTAGAGACCAAGATATTTTTGAAAAGCTGTCCTATACGGATAGACTTAATGAAATAACGATACCATCCTTGATATTGTGGGGAAAATACGATATGGTAGTCCCTCCAAAATTTGCCCAAGATGCTTTTGACAATATCGGATCCAGTTCCAAAGAATTGGTCATTTTTGAAAACTCAGGACATTCACCAATGTTCCTTGAACCCGATTTGTTTGCACAAGTCGTTATTGATTTTATTAATGAAAACAAGTGATAGTTTATGAATTCTATTGAAAAAAGCATAAGATTTTTCTAGTATAAAAGAAAGAAAAAAGCAACTTATCTAAATGAAAGACATCTAGTAATAAATACTATAAAAATCTTTACATATTCGAGAAACAATCAATTAGTCGTTAGAACATGGTTACTATAAATGAATAAATACCCAAATCTGAAGCGTTTTAACCTACTTACACATGAAAAAAGCAACTCCTAACCCACTGCAACGAACAGCCTATTTATTTATGCTGTTCCTAATGGTAATTATTCCGATTCAAATCAATGCCCAATTCTCTGGTGGAAGTGGTACTTATGAATCGCCTTTCGAAATCGATAATCTTACTGACCTTAGGTTTCTTTCCGAAAATGAGGAACACTGGGACAGCTATTTTGTCCTTACCCAAAATATAGATGCTTCCAATACCCGAACATGGAATTCTGGTCTCGGTTTTTCTCCCATTGGCGAGGCACTAAACGGTGTTAGACAAAGAGAAGCATTCACAGGAAATTTTGATGGTCAAGGATATACGATATCGAATCTTTATAGCAATCGTCCCAATGAACTGTATATTGGTTTATTTGGATTTCTAGATGGGGCCACGGTCAAAAATATTGGATTGTCCAATCTAACCTTAGTTGGATACAACATAGTTGGTGGATTGGCGGGAGAAAGCCTACGGACAAATATAGATAACTGTTATGCGGTTGGTAGTGTAACTGCAAATTCAGGAGCGAACAATATAAGTGGAGGATTGATTGGCTCATCGAGGGAATCCAACATTGGTCAATCGTATGCCATCATAAATGTCTCAGGAGAAATTTCAGGAGGTTTCTTAGGAGTTTCGGGCAGCGATCAAATATATGATTGTTGGGCAGGGGGCGCTGTAAATGGGGTTTCAATAGCAGGGGGATTTGTAGGTATCCTTGATTTGGGAACTATTAGGAGAAGTTATGCCATGGGGCAAGTTGTTGGTACTATCAGCGGTGGTTTTGGTGGGGTCAATAATTTAAGCGGAGTCGTGGAAGATTCCTTTTATGATGCCAACCTTAGCCAGCAGCATCAAGGAACGGGACAAGGCAATGGGCAAGGTATAACTGCCCTCAATACCTCGGATTTTTCTGATAAACAACGTTTTGTCAATGCCAATTGGAAAGTTGATGACGTTTGGGAAATGGGCGTAATCGCTACTATTGACAATGTCACCAGACCCTATTTAAGAATGCAGTTGTCTCCAATTTTTATACAGGTAAATAGCTTGCCACGACCAGCCGCAACTTCATCAGGTTCAGGGTATTATAAGAGTAACGAGTCGGTTCGTTTGGAACATACCGCATTGCCAGCCTACACCTTTACTGGATGGAGTTTAGGGGGAACCATTGTTTCGTCGGCAAATCCATATACGTTTACCGCTACACAAAACCAGACCTATGTTGCAACTTTTGTTGAAAATACATCTTTTGAAGGTGGGGACGGTACTGTAGCTAACCCATATCAAATAGCGAATGTAAATCAACTGCAAGACATTAATACGATACCTTCCTTGTTGGACGACCACTATATCTTGACAGCCGATATTGATGCTTCTACAACCAAAAGTTGGAACAATGGTCAAGGGTTTATACCCATAGGCAATCAAAACCAACCTTTTAGGGGAAGTCTTGATGGACAAGGGCATCTCATAAATAATCTACATATTAATAGGCCAGGGGAAAGTGGTATTGGACTCTTTGGTTATACGGATGGAGCAACGATTACAAAGATAGGTCTGGACAAAGTAAATATCGTTGGTAAGAACCAAACCGGAGGATTTATAGGAATAGATCAAGTAGGAACCAAAATATCCTTTTCCTACGCTACAGGATTAGTTACAGGAAATAGTGAGGTGGGTGGATTTTTAGGAAATGGTATGAACACGGAAGTCAATAACTCTTATAGTTTGGCCCGAACTTACGGTAAAGATACCATTGGAGGACTTGCAGGTAGTCTTGTGGCATCCAGAAATAATATTGTAAGGTTTCCCAGCAGTTATGCGGCCGGTAGAGTACTTTCCGATGGCGCTTCAGGAGCGGTTGCTGGCATTGTAACAGGTAATGCATCCCTGAATGCAATTTATGATCAAAATACTACAGGTCTTCGGAAAGGCACGAATTCTGGTGATAAAGGTGCTGATAGTTACTCAACTGATCGTTTTTCTTATCCTCTTCTTATAAACAGTAGATTTGACATGGTCAACCTTTGGCAATTTGCCTATGGTCAAGATGGTATAAAACGACCTATTCTAAAATGGGAAAAACCTTTCGTTTTTAACCTATCCAATGATGGTAATGGTACTATCGACAAAGAACCCATTGAAAGGGTTCTACCGGGAGTGGATTTTCCTCCCATAACCGCCTATCCCAATGAAGGCTATACCTTTGACCATTGGTTGGACGAAGATACACAGGAACAATGGACCAGTAATCCATTGAATATAAATCAGGTAGACAGAAGTTATAACCTTAAGGCCGTTTTTGTGGCCAATACTGGAAATCGAAAAGTCAAAATAACTGTAGTAAATACAGTACAAGTACCTGTTGCAGATGCGCTATTGGAGTGGGATGGAAATGTGTATAGAACCGATGCAAATGGTGTTGTGCAACTTAGTGGTATATCTGATGGAACCTATTCCTACACCATAAGCCACTCCTCTTCTTACATTCCATTGAACGATATTCTGGAAGTAAACGGGAGTGATATTGATATCCAAGTAGTATTGTTCAGTGGAACTGAATTTAAAGATCAAAACTGTACCTTTTTGGTCACAGAAGGAGCATTACCCATAGCCAATGCCCAAATTGTTATCCAAAAGCAGGGAGAAACGCCCCAAACATTTTTTACGAATAATCTTGGTGAGTTTACATTCACAGGGAATGGGGCTTTTGAATATGCTGTGAGTGTTCCAGGATATGAAATCAACACAGGTACCTTTACGTTATCTACTAATAACATATTTAAGAGGGTAGCGCTTTCAAAAGTGTACGATTTGGAACTGACGGTTACTGATGGCACCAATGCTTTGCCACTAGCAGAAATAACCTTTGATGGTATTACGTATCAAGCAAATAACCAAGGTGTAGTATTGTTTCAAGATTTGGTTAGCGATACGTATAGTTTTTTGGTATCGGCACCTGGATTTACTTCCACTACCCATTCCAGTACTATACAGGGTAACGACCTGTCGGAAACCATTGTCTTGGCACCACCAACAGGTCCGCTAAGAGCTATTACCATACGGGTTACCGATGGTTTACGTACTATTGAAAATGCAGGAATCATTATAACTGGACCAGATATACTGTTTACAAATACAAATGCCCAAGGAGAAGCTTTGGTTCAATTGGTTGATGGAAGTTATACCCTTCGCGTATTTGCAGCACCATATGGTACCGTTGAACCTAGCATCGTTGTTGCCAAGGACGATACCATTGAAATTGTCCTTTCGGGTCCTACGGTAAATATTACGCTATCTGTTGGGGATTTTAACGGAAACCCAATACCGAATGCGACTGTTGAATTTTATGGGCGTACGGTGACTACCGATACCAATGGAATAGCTATAATTTATAATTTAGTACGATTTGCTACGTATGAGTTTACTGTATCGGCCACGGGATATCTCCCTAGGATCTTTGAAATTTTAATCGACCCTCAGTTCACTTTTCATAGTATACCGCTTGCAAAACCTGCAAGTGTAACCTTTGAGTGCAGTGATGGAGTAAACCCTTTGGCCGGTGTCGTATTAGATTTCGAGGGAAATCGATACATTTCCGATAGTCAAGGTCAAATACAAATACCAAATCTTAGAATACGACAATTTAGTTATCGCTATTTTGCAAGTATTGATGGTTACCATTCCCAGAGCGGTGGTTTCGTACTGGCTAATCCAACGTATACAAAATCACTTGTTTTTGTCCCAAAAACAAATCAATACGATGTAGATTTTAGGATTGAGGATGTAATGTCTTCACCAATATTATATGCTGAGATTTTATTAGAAGGAAACACCTACTACACCGATGCAAACGGTATGGTGGCTATAGGGAAAATACCTGATGGACGTTACCCCTTTATTGTAAACGCTTCAGGGTATCAAACAGTTAAAGGTTCATTGGTTGTTAATGGCAATGCTGTCACGGAAACCGTGGTACTCCAATCTCAAAATCAACTTACCTATGCAATTTCTGGTTCGGTTAGCGATAACAATAACAGCCCTCTGGAAAACGTCATATTAAACGGGTTCAGTACAACCGTTACCACCGATGCAAACGGTCGATATTCGGCAACGGAGGCCCAAGGCTGGTCAGGGAAATTCAGTGCTGTGTTGCAAAATTACACCTTTTTACCTGTCGACATAACTGTAAACAATCTTCAGGGAGATCTTTCAGGTAGGGACTTTATAGGCACGCCTACGGTAAACCAGTTCAATATTTCCGGAACTGTTAGAGACAATCAAGGAAACCCTTTGCAAAATGTCGTTGTAAATGGTTTTAGTACAGTAGTGGGTACGGATGCCAATGGCGAGTTTTCCGCTTTGGAAGCCGTTGGATGGTCTGGTACCATCACAGTTAGTTTGATAGGATATTCATTTTCACCTTCCAGCATACAGATTAATGCTTTACAGGGCGATGATAGCGGCAATGATTTTGTCGGCACCCCAATTGTACATCAGATTTCGGGGATGGTCAAGGATGATAATGGCAATCCTCTAAGCAATGTTTCGGTAAATGGTTTTGGTTTTCCAATGTCAACAGATGGCGTAGGCCGATATTCGATATATCAGCCACAAGGTTGGTCCGGTAACATCTCCGTTTCTTTGCCCGGATATACCTTTGCCCCAGCTGATATATCCATCAACAATCTGCAGGGGGACAGTACAGGTAATGACTTTACGGGTACTCCCAACATCAGCCGTTACACCGTTTCGGGAACTGTGAAAGACAACAACGGAAATCTATTGGAAAACGTCATCCTAAACGGGTTCAGCAGTACGGTGACCACCGATGCAAGCGGTCAATATTCGGTAACGGAGGACCTGAGCTGGTCTGGGAGCATTTCGGCTTCGTTGCAGGGCTATACATTTTCACCAGTAAACATACAGGTGAACAATCTTCAGGGCGACGACACTGGAAACGACTTTGTCGGTACGCCCATTGTGAACCGGTACACTGTTTCGGGAACGGTAAATGACGATAAGGGCAATCCATTGGAAAACGTCATCCTAAACGGGTTTAGCACCACGGTGACCACCAATGCAAGCGGTCAATATTCGGTAACGGAGGCCCTGAGCTGGTCTGGGAGCATTTCGGCTTCGTTGCAGGGCTATACGTTTTCACCAGTAAACATACAGGTGAACAACCTCCAAGTTGATAGCAGGGGCAACGATTTTACTGGAATCAGATTAGGAAATCAATATACAATTTCGGGAACAGTGAGGAACGAAAAAGGTAATCCTTTGGAAAATGTAACCCTAAAAGGGTTTACCACTATGGTGACCACCAATGCCAATGGGAAATATTTGGCTACTGAAAACGAAAATTGGTCGGGTTCGATTGTTCCGCTATTTGAAGATTTGGTATTCACACCGCAACTTTTGGTTGTAACAAATCTTAATGAAGATATGCTCCAGGACTTTAAAGGTGAAAAGTCCTTGAACATGTTTATTTTTCCCAATCCTTCATATGATGGCAAGTTTACTATTATACTGCCAAAGGTGGATAGTGTAAAACAGGTACAGATTTTTACACCTTCAGGTCAGTTGGTACATAGTTCAATTCTTGAAGAAGATACTGAAAGATATACTCTGGAAAATACTTTACCAAGTGGTATGTATATCCTTAAACTAACGGTTAAAAGTGGTATTTATGAGCAAAAGATTTTAATCAACTGATAGTTTTGAATCTTTGAGAAGTTTTAAAAAACTATTTTTTAAGTAGTTCAAAGAGTAATCTAGCTTATAAGCTATTTTGTAAAGCTAAATGATTCGCTATACATAACTTAGTGCCAAATTCATTCTAGATAGCGATTGAGATTCAAAGATTCTAAAGGACAAAAAGTATTTTAATACTCCGTTGCATTTTAAGGCCATTATCTTGACCAATCTTTTTTGGGTGTATAATGAAAACCGAGATTGCAAAGACAGAACAAACTTCTTTCCGCTTCGCATACTAGTTTTGATGCTATTTAGGTATGGTAACTAGAGTTGTATTGTTCTACTTAGTACTTTTATCCTTTTTTGGATACCAGAACTTGCGGGCACAGGAAGACTTTAACATTCCACCATCAATCAAGAAAATGAATTATGCCGATAGGGAAATTACATTTTCGAATGTAACCATGAATGGTAAGAAAATTACATTCTTGGAGGTGGAAAAGGGGGATGTAGTAACCATTACCACCAGAATCGAATCTAAACGAAAAGGAGATTATTGTCCTGGTTGTATCGTTCAGGTATATTGGGGACTTAGAGGATACATTTCATTATGTGCCAAAAGCTTTTATGGGTATCAATTCCTTAAGAAAAAATCTAAGCTCATTTTTAATGCACCCCTGCAAGACGGCATATACTATATTACTACTGGAGGATCATTGGAATACTCCTGTAAAAACAACTTACAAAGACCCCGATGTTCTGCCGATAACGCCTTTGCTGTTTTAAAAGTTGGTAATCCTGACTTAGAGAAAAAAATCACACTTGAAAAAATAATAAAAGATAACGGTACATTTTTAAAAACAACGTTGATTAAGCCTGGTGGATTTGGGGATTTAAACGAAATAACTTGGTTTTTCAATGGAGAGAAATTGGATTTTGACAATAGAAACGAAATACCAGTTACAGATTTTGGAAAGTATAAGGTTGTATGGTCTAACTGTTTTACAAGTATTTCCGATTCCTTGGATTACTCCTCAAACGATGAAAAAATTGTAAACACTACAATAGAAGAAGGAATAGCACCTGTTGGCGATGGGGATATGGCCGTGATGGTGGAAAATAGAGATGGCTTTGTTCTAAAAAATCTAATTTTCGATTTGAACGAGGCTATTATCAAGCCAGAAGCCAAAAAGGAATTGAGCCAGCTGGCTCAAATCATGAAGGCAAAACCTTCCGTAAAAATTTTACTTGAAGGCCATACCGCTATTGGAAATGCTAAAAAAAATCAGATACTGTCCGAAGAAAGGGTAAAATCCACTAAAGCATACCTTGTTAAACATGGAGTAGCCAGAGAAAATATCCAAATAAAGGGTTGGGGACAAACAAAACCCTTGATTATAACACGGGATATTGAAAAAGGAAAAATAAATCGAAGGGTAGAAATCCGGATTTTATCTAGATAAAATGTAATTTTTGAAACAACTTTTTATGAGACCTAGATAGCATTTCTTCATAGTTTACGGAATCCAAAACAAATTTAATACTGACGGAATTATCATTTGCAATGCTTTTATGGTATGGAACGGTGTAATTAGCCCCATATCAAAAAACAATATCATGTTAAAAAAATATCCAATTTTTAAATGGACGCTAGTTGTCTTAACCGCTCTGTTCGTATTGATTCTTTCTTTTGGACTCTGGTTTAAAAGTTTAATTCCTCCTAAGAATATTGAAGTAGTAGCTTCAAAAATAGAAGACCTACCGTATCTATCGCAAAACATCCAATCGGTACGAGGCAAGATTCTTGCGGTCGTAACAAGTACCAAGACTATGGGGAATAGCGGTAAAAGTACTGGCTACGAACTCACCGAGTTGGCCCGTGCGTACTATGTGTTTGAAGCCAACGGTTTTGAAGTGGACATTGCAAGTTCATTAGGGGGAAAACCTCCTGTGGTTATTGATGATGAAGATATGGGTGTATATGATTTTGCATTTTTAAATGACGTCACAGCTCAGAATAAAGTTGATAGCACCATTCCATTAAAAGACGTGATCAAAGAAAATTATGAAGCGGTTTTCTTTGTTGGAGGTAAGGGAGCAATGTTCGATTTTCCAGAAAATAAAACCATTCAAGACATTGTTCGTGATTATTATCAATCCAATAAAGTTATTGGTGCTGTCTGTCATGGCCCGGCCGCTTTGGTCAATGTAACTTTGGACAATGGTCGTTCCCTTTTGGAAAACAAAAGAGTAAGCGCTTTTACCAATGATGAAGAGTTGTTGCTTATTCCAGAGGCAGCATCGATATTCCCGTTTTTATTGCAAGACAAGTTGATAGCTAAAGGCGCACGATTTAATGAAGGTGGAATGTACTTGGATAAGGTAAGCCATGATACTAATTTGGTAACAGGTCAAAACCCTTGGTCCGTTTGGTCGGTTGCAGAAACTATGGTAAAACAATTAGGATATAAGCCAAAGTTCAGAGAAATTACCGATGAAGAGAATGCGGTCAATGTATTAATTAGGTATGATCTACATGGTTCAAAAAGCGCAAAAGAACTGATAACACAAATGTTGAAAACCCAGAAAGTACCCATAAATCGGGTACTCATTGCGAAGCACGGCATTATTGCGGCAATGAAAGGGGATATCGGTCGATTTTTCGATATCATCAGTATGGTCTCTTTTATTAAACAAATGGAAGCTTAGAAACCCAGATATCGTTAAATTCGAGAAAAATAATAGATTGCCTTTTTTAGATATACTTCTTGTGTTGATTAGTGGTTCTGGGCTCTTGCACGGTATATTTTTTGCCTTTTACTTATGCTTTTTCAATAAAAAAAGAACAAAATCAAACCTCTTGCTGGGATTGCTATTGATCTTTATGGCATTTCGCATTGGCAAATCGGTCATGTTGTATTTTGGAGATGACCTCGAACCCATTTTCATATTTACCGGTTTATCATTTCTATTGATAATTGGACCTTTATTACGATGGTATATTTTGGCAATGACAACAACGGACTTTAAATTACCCAATTTTTATATATTGGAGTTGGTACCATTTGTTTTGATTTTCGGGATAAGCTTTTTTATAAGCAATAGTTGGTTCAACGAGGACAATGGTATAGCGGTTGCACTATTTGCAAGTACAATTATTTTCAGTTATCTACATTTAGCTTTTTACATTTTGAAATCTGCTATGATGGTGCGCAAGGTGATGAATGCCCATCCAAAGACACACCGTACCAAATCTCAAATTTCTATAGTGCATTGGTTACAGATTTTAATTGTTGGTTTTAGTATGATTTGGTTTTCATATGTTTTAAATATCATAGAAGATACTGTTCCATATATTATAGGGCCCGTTATGTATTCTGTGGTCATCTACTACTTGAGTTACAAGGCATATAAACTTAATTCAACCCATATAGATGGAACTGTCTTTGCCCAAAATGAGAACGCTACACTATTTCAACGCATACGTGAATTAATGGTTGCTGAAAAGCTATATCTGGAATCTGATATTTCTCTGGTTCGTTTAAGCAATATTGTTGAAAAAAGCACTCAAAAAACATCGGAGGTTATAAATCAATATGCCAAACGCAACTTCAACGATTTTATTAACTATTATCGAATTCAGGAGGCGAAAGAAATGCTCCTTGATAGTACTAGTAGAAAGTACACCATTTCTTCGATTGCTTTTGATATAGGTTTTAGCAGTTTATCATCTTTTAATATCGCATTCAAGAAATTTGAAGGTACAACTCCATCATCGTATAAGAAGAATAATTAGGGCTAAACTATTGTTGACTATTTCATTTGGTTATAACATATTGAATTTCCTTTGCTTTTTAAAGGTATGCATTTCATCTAAACAACCGGAAAAATAACAATATATAGTGGTGTATAACGTTTTAGAGACCCTTACCCCAAAAATAATCTCATGGTTCCCAAATCCAATGATTCTCAAACCAGTTGTAATTTCTACAACAGGATACTACTAGTTGCTTTTATAGTTTTTAATATTGCATGCGGTAAAGACGAAACAAAAACTACTTCGGAAAACGAAGAAGAATCCACTGAAGAGGATGGCACAAATACGCCCACTGAAGAAAATTTCGATGCAGATGTGAACAAAGATGGGACGTTAAATATTTTATTATTGGGACCCAGTAAATCTATCAATTCCAGTACGCAGGCTTTCTCATTAGCTTCTGTTACAGAACAGTTGAACAACATTTTATCCCAAGATAATACGGTAACCACTACTGTAAATATTGAATATGAAGATACCTACAGGGAAAAGATTGTAAACGTAGGTTTAGGTAGCAGTGCCAGCAATCAAATAGAGTATACCCATTATGCACATTCGTTGGTCCAATATTATTATTGGCCCGATGGACAGGAAAACCGTATGTCTAACCTAAAAGGTGATGGAGAAAAGGATTGGGACTATGTAGTTATAGCAGCGGACCCATATATTGTTTCAAAAATACCAGGATTTTATTCTTTAGGTGTCAATAAGATTGCTACTAAAATAACTGAGGGCAGTGCCAAGCCACTTTTACTAATGCAATGGCCGAAAAGCGAACAAAATACAACTTCCATTTCCAATTTTGAAGATTTTACATATCGTACTGCTGCTGGTGCACTCGTAGATTTGGAAGTGGTACCTGCAGGACTTGCCTGGCAGGATTTATCTTCAGAATTAAAAGATGAGCAGTCTGCACACCCCTCACCAAATGGAGCTTATCTAACAGCAGCAGCAATCTACGCACATATATATAATGAAAACCCATCAATTTCTGATTATATATATAACGACGCCTTGGCCGATGCTGCCCTATCAGGTGTTAAGGAAGCAAAGTCCAAAACTCACTTTTCAGGAGAACACAGCTATAATTCTCCCTTTAAAAGCGGTACTGTAAATGAATCCATAATACGATACAACCATACAGGTTCCAGCACTGAAAATGGAATCATTGGCGGTTTAAACTGGGTTATTGCAAAAGTAGATGGAACGACTTTACAAAGAGATGGTGCCGCTACCGTAAACTTTAATCTGGGAAGGGCGAATACTAATTTTGAAACTAACAAACGTTATAAAATAGATGCCGGCAAGTTTAATTTCTCTATAGGTTTTCCTATGCAAGATGGCTCTGTTACCGGAGACACTTCTATGCTTTATGGTATCGATAAAAGAGGTATTCAATCGGAAAATGGTACGGATTTGGGAGTGGCATTATATATGATTCGTGAAAACGAATTACCTACGGCCAGAGCAGTTCCCATACGCGCTTTATATGCCCAAATGAAAGAACTAAACATAACAGATTCTGCCTATCGTGATAACTGGCATATGAGCAGGGACTTAGATAAGGCCATTGGTGGATAAATTTATACTTTGTTAACAGGTAAATGTGATATAGGTGCAGAACCTTCCGATGCATCCTCTGGAGCATGGCGTTCATGGCGCGCACACAAAATTGGGTATGAAACAGCTTGGAACGTTATGTCTCTTGAAGGCAAGTTACCCAGTTGTAATTAGAGCCTTTTACTGGTTTAAGAACACTTTCATAAAATACTAGTCTAGCTACTAATACCTCTAAAATAACTGAATAGAACTTGCAGTAATGGGGGAGTGGTATCTGTTTTTTATAGTAAGAACCCGTAAATTATCTTATCTAACTATGGGTACTTTCTATCTATTGATAAACCCCATAAAGCTATTAAATTAATATATAATATACCTGTTTAGTTTCTTTATGGTCAACTAAATACCATGAAGAATGAAAGGGTTTTCACTCCTTATTTTTATAATCCTTTTAAACGTGTCTTGCCGCTTACAAGAGAGTGTGGCTAAAACCAAATACGTCAAGAAAAACTTAGATAGTCCAGTGATGAAGCTTATAGGCGGTCATTGGTTTAACGGAGAGACATTTGAAAAGAAAACCGTTTGGCTCAAAGAAGGACTTATCAATTTTAAAAGTACCGGTAAAGAAGTAGATACTGTTATAGATGTATCGGGCAAATATATTATACCACCATTTGCAGAAGCCCATAATCATAATCTGGAAAGTGCATACGGATTGGATAAAAGAATTGCTTCGTATTTAGGTAACGGTGTTTTTTATGTGAAGCTTTTATCCTCCATAAAAAAAAGAATAGACCCGCTAATGACAAGATATAATATTCCGAAAGGTATTGACATAAGTTTGGCACATGCGCCATTGACGGCAAGAGGAGGACATCCTGTGGGACTCAGGAAAAGATATCTTGACAAAGGTTATTTTGATGGATTGTTCAATTCCATTGAAGAAATTGAATTTCATGGGTATGTGCTCATCGATACCAAAGAAGAATTGGAAAGTAAGTGGGGCAGTATCATGTCATTTTCACCAGATTTCATCAAATTGAATCTTTTACATTCCGAAGAATACGAAAAACGAAAAAATGAAACTGCATATTTTGGTAAAAAGGGATTGAATCCTAAATTGATTGCTTCAATAGTCGAAAAGGCACATGCTGAAGGATTAAGAGTAAGTACACATGTGGAAACAGCATATGATTTCCATGTTGCAGTAAGCGCCGGAGTGGATGAAATTGCTCACCTACCTGAAATAAAAAACGGAAAACCAATTCATAAAAAAGATGTGATTTTAGCCAAAGAAAAAGGTGTTGTAGTGGTTACAACGGTATCTCTTGTTTCAAAAAAACAAAAAAGCACGAATTATCAAGATTTATTGAACAACATTAAATCAAACCTACGACTATTAAAAGATGAGGGTGTTACTATGGCAATAGGGTCGGATATGTATAATGATAATTCATCAGGTGAATTTCAAATACTAAATCAGTTGAAGGTATTTAGTAATTTGGAATTGTTGCAAATGTGGACAAAAAATGCTGTCCAAACCATTTTCCCCAATAGAAAAGTAGGAGAACTAAAAGAAGGGTATGAGGCAAGTTTTCTAGTTTTAGATACAAATCCATTACAAGATATTGCGCAAATACATAAAAACATTGGACTAAGAGTAAAACAAGGTGTAATTTTAAAATGATTACTTAAGTTTCTTTGGCTTTAGTTAAACAGAACTCCTATGAATTATGGCAATCTAATCAAACATGTTCTTTTTTGGATGCTATTTCTTTTTTTATGGAGTGTTCGCGACCTTAATTACCATACTGATATCTTAGAAAATTTAGAGACCAATATATTTACGTTCATTCCCTATGTTTTCCTGGTTTATTTCAACTTATATTTCTTGATGCCAAAGTTTCTATTAAAAAAAAGGATGATCAGTTATGCGGTAATATTAGTAGTAGGTATTATAATTACTACGTTATTTTCGTCTTACTATCTCAATTTTTATTTTAAAAATATTAATATCCATTTGCCGACTTCAGAGTTCTTTATAAGCATTTCTGGAAAAATTGCCATTACTACCGAAGTTATCCTGTCCTTATGTTTATCCATGACCCTTTTTCTTACTGATGAATGGTACAGAAATGAGCGCTCTATAAGAGAAATAGGACAGAAGCAAATTGAAACCGAATTAAACTTATTAAAAAATCAAATCAACCCACATTTTCTCTTTAATTCATTAAATAGTATTTATATCATGTTGGGCAGGAACTTAGAAAGTGGAAAAAAAATGCTACTTCAGTTTTCAGAGATATTAAGCCATCAGTTGTACGAAACCGGTAAGAAGCATATCGCTTTGGAACGGGAATTTGAGAATCTGAAAAACTATATTGATATTGAAAGAATTCGACATGAGGACCTTGTTACGGTCTCATATGAATTTCCTGATAATCAAGAAGGATTGACAATCGTCCCTATGCTTTTAATGCCCATAGTTGAAAATGCTTTTAAACATGGACAAAGCAGTCAGGGGTATTGGGTAAAAATAGAGGCCATTATAGCGTCTGGACAAACTTTGAATTTTACGGTAGAAAACACCGTATCGAATTCACAAACCGAAAATTCATTTAGGGAGGGTAGAGGTATAGGTTTGGCCAATGTCAAAAGAAGATTGGAACTAATTTATCCAAATAGACATCTTTTTAATACGGAATGTAAAAAAGGTACCTTCACTGTAAATCTAAAAATTCAACTAAATGAAAATAAGCTGTTTAGTAGTTGATGATGAACCATTGGCAAGAAAAGGATTAGAGGATTTTATCGACCAAACCCCATTTTTAGAGCATGTAAAATCATGTTCCTCTGCTATTGAGGCCAAACAATTCTTAAAACAAAATGCAGTTAGTATTATGTTTTTGGACATTCAGATGCCAGACATGAGCGGAGTTGAACTAATGCAAATGCTTTCGAACCCTCCAAAGGTCATATTTACAACGGCTCATCGGGAATTTGCATTAGATGGATTTGAGCTTAATGTAGTTGACTTTTTACTTAAACCCTTTTCATATAATAGATTTCTCAAAGCAGTTCATAAAACCATTGCTTTGGATGCTAAAAAAATAGAGTTTAAAGAAGTTAAGCATCATATTTTCATCAAGTGCGATGGAATGATAATCAAGGTTTTAATTGATACTATTACATATATAGAAACTGCGAAGGATTACGTAAAGATACATACCGTTGACACTAGTTATCTTACCCTAGTGACATTAAAGCAAATCGAAAAAGAATTGCCAAAAGAAAAATTTATAAGGGTTCATCGTTATTATCTCGTAGGGTTACAACATATAGTGAAGCTCGAAGGAAATTTGATATATGTAGCAGGACATCGAATTAAAATAAGTCGAGCGTTAAGAAATCAAGTTTATGAAACTATTATTGGAAATAAACTTATTGAACGATCTTGATTATTGCTTCAATCACAGGCTAAGTCTAACAAAAATGCACCAGAATGCTCAGTATATCTTAACCTGTTCGAATCTGAGCTTTGTTGATAACACTTTTCATAACTAGTTTTTCAGAGCAAAAAAAGAGATAATTCTATTTTTAATTTTATAGATGATTAAAAGGTCATTTATTAATTTATTATGTATTGTCATAGTTTCAATGTTGTGCTTCAGGAGGTTCCGGGAGAAGTAAGCCTTTGTTTTTCAATTTCAGGGTGTCCTCTTAGATGTGAAGGATGTCATTCTCCATTTTTATGGAAAAAGGGAACTGGGACAAAATTGACCCAAAAACTATATGAAGACATCCTCCATAAGTATTATGGATTTGCCACCTGTGTCATTTTTATGGGAGGGGAATGGCACAAAAATGAATTGATAAGCAGTTTGAAATATGCCCAAGACAAAGGATATAAAACCTGTGTTTATACGGGGCAAGACCAATTAGATCTAGAAATTTTAAAGCACCTGACCTGGGTCAAGACCGGAAGATGGGACAAATCTTTAGGAGGTTTGGAGAGCAAGACTACCAATCAGGAGTTTATCGAAGTAAAAACAAAAAAACGACTTAATCATCTATTCCTTAAAACTTAAAATCTATGTTACGACTTTCAGACGGTCAAATAGCAAAAAAAATCAACTTTATTAACGATTATTTACATTCAGCCAATGCTGCGGATGGTTCTAAAATGGATGCCAATGCCAATGTAACTTCAAAAAACATTGCGACAATGGAAGCTGAACTAAATAAGGATATTAACATACAGGTGAACCGGGCACTGGTAAAACAAAAGATAGCGTCCTTGTTCGGGGATGAGCTGGCAAACGAATATACAAGACAGATAGAATCCCACGAAATATATATACACGACGAAACTTCTTTAAAACCATATTGTGTATCCATAAGCATGTACCCATTTTTGTTGGACGGACTTACAAAGCTTGGGGGAGAAAGTAAAGCTCCCAACCATTTGGAAAGCTATTGTGGCGAATTCGTGAATCTAGTTTTTGCAGTAAGTTCCCAATTCGCAGGTGCCTTGGCCACAGTTGAGTTCTTATTGTATTTTGACCATTTTGCAGCCAAGGACTATGGTGTAGATTATCTGAATACTCACAAAAAACTAATCGAAAATCATTTACAACATGTAATCTATGCGATTAATCAACCTGCCGCTGCCAGAGGATATCAGTCTGTATTCTGGAATCTCTCCATTTATGATGAAGCCTATTTTAACAGTATGTTCGGGGATTTCGTATTTCCTAATATGACCAGACCCCATTGGGAAAGCATAAAAAAGCTACAGAAGTTTTTTATGAAATGGTTCAATGAAGAACGAAAAAAGGCCATCCTGACTTTTCCAGTCGTCACAGCGGCGATGTTGGTAAAAAATGGAACTCCTGTTGATACACAATTTACCGATATGTGCGCACATGAATTGAGCGAAGGAAATTCTTTTTTCATCTATCAATCCGAAAATGCGGATAGTCTGGCGTCTTGCTGCCGACTACGAAACGAAATCAGTGACAGTACTTTTAGTTATTCCCTTGGAGCCGGTGGTGTGGCAACGGGATCTATAAATGTAATAACGTTGAACATGAACAGGCTAATTCAAAAAAAAGCTGATATCGTTGAAGAAGTTCGGAAAGTCCATAAATATCAAGTAGCCTATAGAAAGCTTATGAATGAATACGATGAAGCAGGATTACTTCCTGTTTACCGTGCCGGTTTTATAGCTATGGACAAACAATTTTTGACTATAGGAATCAATGGTATGGTAGAAGCGGCCGAAAGCCAAGGTATAAAAGTGGGCAATCACGCATCGTATAAAAGTTTTGTGAATAGATACCTTAAGGCTATCTATAAAGAGAATAGGGCGGCAAAGGAACAATATGGATATATGTTCAATACTGAATTCGTTCCTGCCGAAAACTTAGGTGTAAAAAATGCCAAATGGGACAGGGAAGACGGTTTGTTTGTTCCCAGGGATTGTTACAATTCCTATTTCTATGTAGTTGAAGACCCTAAAACCAATTCGTTGGATAAAATTATGTTGCACGGTAAGGAAATCATACAATACTTGGACGGGGGGTCGGCATTACATCTTAATTTAGAGGAAACTCCCAATAAACAAGGGTTTATAAAGCTTATTCATGCAACGGCAGCGGCAGGATGCAATTACTTCTGTTTTAACATAAAGATTACGGTTTGCAACGATTGTTCGCATATCGACAAACGTACTTTGTTGAAATGCAGTAACTGTAACTCCCAAAATGTAGATTATGCTACCCGGGTGATAGGCTATTTAAAACGCGTGTCCAGTTTTAGTTCCAATCGGCAGAAAGAGCATCAATTGAGGCATTACCATACACAGGAAGCATAATTAGACCAGCTTGTTTAAAATTTAGTAGGTTTTAAAACATGATAATTGTCGTGTTTAATCCTGATTCCATTCATGATTTTTGATGGGAGCAATAAGGTATTCGTATTAACCAGGATTCAAGCCCTTTAAAAATGTGAGCTGAATTATAAGACGAGACTGCTATAACAAGGGTCTGACGGAAAATCCGCGACTACATAATTAAAAACATAATTAGTCCCAATGCAATTACATTCATTTCATATTCCTGTGATGGGGATAGGCTTTACCATTGACACTCCCTTAAAAGTTTCCCATTTGGGCATAGACTCGGTTATTTCCTTGGTCGATGATATCTTATTGGAAAAAATACGAAAAATGTACTGTGATATGTTCGAAGTACCCTATCACGAAATTACAGAAAGCATAGAGGATTTCAGAGCCAAAAGGATTACTTCCTACCTTAATTTGATTAACGATCTAGCAGAAAAAAAGTTTAAAAAACTTAAAGATATTACTTCAGGGTACAGCAATGAGTTAAAACAGCACTTTAATATCTTGCCGGATACTTCGGTTCTAAAAGAGAAGTTTAAGAATTTGACCTCAAATGGGTTTAATTTGGAAGAGCTTAAGGATGTATTGGAAACAAATCTTTCCATGGGTAGTATAGATGTCAATATTATGACCAAAGTGGATAAGGAAAACTACATAAAAGATAAGCAATTGCCTACTGAATATAATGATGCCCATGCTGCTCTAAGGGGATATGCCAATAGTAAGCTATCCTCTTCGGTAATACTTTCTGCAGGGATGAACCCAAGGCTGTATAGTTATATGGAAGAATTCGAGGATTTTTATCCTGACATGGAAGGGCAAATCAAAAAGAAAATAGTTTTAAAAGTGAGTGATTACAGGTCTGCTTTGATACAAGGAAAGTTTCTTGCAAAGAAAGGATTATGGGTTTCAGAATATAGAATTGAATCCGGACTTAATTGTGGGGGGCATGCATTTGCGACGGATGGATATCTTATGGGACCTATATTGGCCCAGTTTAGGGACAAGAAAGAAGAATTGATTCAAGAAATACATCAAATTTTCATCGAAGCCCTTTCCCATAAAGAAGCCTTTGTCCCCAAATCGCCGTTACCAGTTAAAATTACTGCACAAGGAGGCGTGGGCACAGCAGAGGAACATCAGTTTTTATTAGATCATTACAAGGTAGATTCAGTAGGTTGGGGATTTCCATTTCTTTTAGTACCCGAAGCGACTACTGTAGATAAAAGTACATTGGATAAATTGGCCAGCGCTAAAGAAGATGATCTATACTTGAGCGATGTATCTCCGTTGGGCGTACCCTTTAATAACCTAAAGGGAAATACAAAAGACGATGAAAAGTTAGCTTTAATAGTGAAGGGTCGGCTAGGAAGTTCCTGTCCAAAAAAGCATGTTGCCCTAAACAAGGAATTTACGGAAAAAGGCATCTGTACAGCATCACGTCAATATCAATACCTAAAGATCATGGAATTGGATACAAAAGGGCTTTCCAAAGAAACCTACAGCAAGGAATACGATAAAATCGTGCAAAAAACATGTGCCTGTGTCGGATTGGGAACGGCTGCGCTGTTAAAGTATGATTTGGATACAAAAAAGGAAGGAGACGGCGTTTCAGTTTGCCCAGGGCCAAATATGGCATATTTCTCAAAGGAGATGAGTTTAAAAGAAATTACAGATCATATCTATGGAGCGTCCAATGTGGTTACAAGAACTGATCGTCCAAATATGTTTATAAAAGAACTTCATATTTATATTGATTTTCTGCAAAGTAAACTAGATGAAGTAAAAGATTCCATGGATAACAGACGAAAAAAATACCTGTCAACTTTTGTAAAGAACCTTAATGAAGGGATTTCCTACTATCAGCATATTTTTGGGAGCTTAAAAACTACTTTTAAAAGTTCCAGGCTTCAAATTTTAAAGGATTTGGAAAAGGGAAAAAACACCTTGGGCCAGATAGATTCAGAATTGGATAACATATAAATTGGTATCAGCTAGGTTCAAAACCCTTTAAAGAGAGTAACGTTCCTTTTCTTTCTATTTCTTCTGCTAGCTTGGAAATTGTTTTATCCCTAAAATCGCTCAATAATTTTTTTTTGAAAGGAGATACAATGTAATGGGCAGGGCAGGGGTTCTCATCATTGCATTCGGAAAGACCTAAAAAACACTGGTCCAGTTTATAGGTTCCATCAATACAGGATATGATATCCCAAACTGATTTCTCCTTGTTTTTTGGATCAAGAAAGAATCCACCACCGGGCCCCATGGCAGAGGATATCAATTTGTTGGCGGTAAGTTGTCTTAACAATTGCGCCAAAAAAGCTTTTGGAATCTCTATTTCATCAGCAATTTTTTTCACCCCTATTTTATGGGTCTTATCACTGTGTATTGCTAAATATAATATTGCCCTTATGGCATATTTGCAGGCATTGGAGAGCATCTAACTTTTTTAAGGGCCAAATATAATAAAAAGACCATTTTATACTCTATTATGATTTTTATCATTGTTGTCTTAGTGGGAGGTTCCTAATTTTCCCAGTTATATATTTATTTTCCTTGAACAGTGGGCTTAGTAGAAAAAATACAGCAATTAAAAAGAGAGAAAAACGCTATAATTCTGGCACATTATTACCAGCGTCCCGAAATACAGGAGGTTGCGGATTATGTTGGGGATAGTCTGGGATTGTCCCGAAAGGCTTCTGAGGTTGACGCGGAAATCATCGTATTTGCTGGGGTTCACTTTATGGCGGAAACGGCAAAAGTTCTTAACCCCACAAAGGAAGTTGTATTGCCAGATCTTACAGCAGGTTGTTCCTTGGCCGATTCTTGTCCACCAAAAGCTTTTGGAGCCTTTTTAGATGCTCATCCAGATCATATTGTAATTACCTATATCAACTGTTCGGCAGAAATAAAGGCAATGAGCGATTTAGTATGTACATCTTCCAATGCCCTAGAAATAGTACAGTCCGTACCAAAGGATAAGCCTATTATTTTTGCGCCGGACAGGAACTTGGGCAAATATATTATCAAACAGACAGGCAGGGATATGTTATTGTGGGATGGTAGTTGTGTTGTACACGAAGCATTTTGTATGGATAAGTTATTGGATCTGTACCAAAAGAATTTTGGTGCGGTAATTATTGCCCACCCAGAATCTGAAGAACACATTTTAAAAACGGCTAAGTATGTAGGCTCTACCGCTGGGATGATAAAATTTGTAAAGGAACATCCTAAAGAGAAATTCATAGTCGCCACTGAAGCTGGTATATTGCACGAGATGCGTAAGGCAGTCCCGGGCACGGAATTGATTCCAGCACCAATAGAGGAGGATAACACCTGTGCTTGTAGTGAGTGCAGTTATATGAAAGTCAATACACTTCAAAAGCTATATGACTGTTTAAGGCATCAAAGTCCACAGATCGATATACCTGAAGATGTTAGAGAAAAAGCTCTCGTTCCCATTGAGCGGATGTTAGAGCTTTCAAATTAAGTATAAATGGTTTCTGTAGACTATCTCGTAATCGGTTCAGGAATTGCAGGATTGACATTCGCCATAAAAATTGCGGAAAAATTTCATGATAAGACAGTTCTCATGGTCACCAAGTCCGATGAGGAGGAATCGAATACCAAATACGCCCAAGGTGGAGTTGCCATCGTTTTGGACACCAATAAAGATTCTTTTGATAAGCATATAAGGGATACCCAAACAGCTGGCGATGGCCTATGTGAAGCATCGGTTGTGGAAATGGTCGTCAAAGAAGGGCCAAAAAGACTTCAAAACCTAATACAATGGGGAATCGATTTTGATAGGAATGTCAAAGGTAATTTGAATTTAGGCAAGGAAGGAGGACATTCCGAGTTTCGCATTGTGCATTACAAGGACATAACGGGTTACGAGATAGAAAACACATTGCTAAAGCGTGCTTATCAATTGGCCAATGTTACCATATTGAGCCATCATTTTGCAATAGACCTTATTACAGAGCATCACTTGCAGATTATGAATCCAGAACATATTTCTTGTTACGGTGCTTATGTTCTCAACCAAAAAACCGGAAACATAAAAACTATAAAAGCTGGTTCAACGATATTGGCTACTGGTGGTATCGGTAGGGTATATGGGCATACTACGAATCCTGCTATTGCAACAGGAGATGGTATTGCAATGGCCTACAGGGCCAAAGCACGAATTTCTGATATGGAGTTTGTCCAGTTCCATCCAACGGCATTGTATAGTCTTGAGGAAGGTCAGTCCTTTTTGATTTCTGAAGCCGTAAGGGGTTTTGGTGCGTATCTGCGCAATAAGAACGGGGACAGATTTATGCTGGATTATCATGAGCGCGCAGAATTGGCATCTAGGGATATCGTTTCAAGAAGTATTGACAATGAACTTAAAAAAACTGGAGACGAATATGTGTATCTGGATTGTACCCACCTTGATATGAAAAAGTTCAAAGCGCATTTTCCAAATATTTATGAAAAATGTGCCGTACTACATATTGATATAGCAAAAGATTGGATACCAGTAGTTCCAGCTTCACACTACCTGTGTGGCGGTATTGTGGTGGATACAGATGGCAAAACCTCTATAAACAATCTTTTTGCATGTGGGGAATGCTCAAGAACCGGACTGCATGGGGCAAACAGGTTGGCATCAAACTCCCTATTGGAAGCATTGGTCTATGCCCATAATATTTACGAATACCTTCAAGTTAATCCAACTTCACCAGGAGCAATATCTATTCCTGACTGGAACGATAAAGGAACTCGTGTTTCTAAAGAGCATATTGTTATAACGCATAATTTGAAGAAATTACAAGCTCTAATGCGTGATTACATAGGTATCGTACGCAGTAATCATAGATTATTGCAAGCTGCAAAACATTTGAATTTGATGTATAAGGAAATAGAGGAGTTCTATAATGGGGCAAAAGTAAACACTGCGCTATGTGAATTGCGAAATATGATCAATGTCGCGCATCTAATAATTAATCAATCACTGGACAGAAAAGAAAACAAAGGTGGATATTTCAATATGGACAATCAGTAGGGTCTAATAAGAATTTTACTTTTATTCAATATATAAAATCATAAAAAGCTATGTGCTAAAACAAAATTCTCGATTAAGCAGCCTATGGCCCAAAAGCCCAAGATAAATATGATTGTATTCCGAAGAGCACTATTTCTTGTGTATGCCCTTTCTCTTTTTCAATTATCCTGTAACGGGAAAAAAGAAACCTACATTGCCCTTCCAAAGAATATCCACAATGTTTTTTTATCAACAAAAAGTATTCCTGACAGTAATTTTTTAGGCAGTGAAAGCTGCAAGGAATGCCATAAGGAACAATTTGAAAAATGGACAGATAGCCACCATGACAAAGCGATGCAAAAAGCAGATAGGGAGACCGTTTTGGCAGGATTTAAAGGGGAAGCGTTCAAAAGTCAGGGGATTACGTCCCGTTTTTATGAAAAAGATGGCGATTTTTTTGTAAACACGGAAGGTCCCAATGGGAACTATCACGATTATAAAATTGTGTACACCTTCGGGATTGCCCCGTTGCAACAGTATATCGTTCAATTTCCCGATGGAAGATACCAGTGTTTAAGAACAGCTTGGGATACCGAGAACAGAAGATGGTTTGATTTGTATCCCGATTTTAAAGTAATCCATTCCGAATGGCTCCATTGGTCGAGAGGCGGGTTAAATTGGAACAATATGTGTGCGGATTGCCACTCCACAAATATTCGTAAAAACTATAATGAGCATAAAAGGGCATATAATACAAAGTTTGCGATTATCAATGTAAGTTGCGAAGCTTGTCATGGACCTGGAAAGAAGCATGTGAACGAAGTAAGATCATTGGGTTCAGCTTACGTATCCCACAATGGAGAAACTATGTGGATGAGTTCCGAAACAACACCCAAGGGACTGGTAGATGAATGTGCTAGATGCCATATGCGCCGGGAACAGATTTCCGAAGGATATAATTTTACTGGAACAATGCTCGATCATTATTTTCCACAGTTATTGGAATATCCCATATACCATCCAGACGGTCAAATATTGGATGAGGACTATGTATACGGTTCCTTTATCCAGAGCAAAATGTACCAGAACAATGTTTCCTGCAATAATTGTCATGATTCACATTCCCTGAAACTAAAATTTGAAGGAAATAAATTATGCCTTCAATGCCATGTGCCCGAAAAATACGATACGGCATTGCATCATTTCCATGAGACAGGCAATCAAGGCGCAAAATGTATCGGCTGTCATATGCCCGGTAAAATATATATGGGCAATGATTTTAGACGAGACCATAGTTTTAGAGTACCTCGACCAGATTTAAGCATTGCATATAACACTCCCAATGCTTGTACGCAATGCCACACGGACAAAGACGACCAATGGGCATGGGAAGTTTTTAAAAGACAATTTGGGAAGCCGCAGATTCATTTTTCCGAACTATTGGCACCAGGGGTTATGGGAGAACCCGGAGCCGATATTGCCTTGACCAGTCTGGTTAATGATAGCACACAACCAGAAATTGCAAGGGCCTCAGCAGTAAAGGCCTTGTCAAATTACACTATACAAAATGGCATCAATGCTTTTATTGCACTTTTAAATGATGAATCTCCTCTGGTCAGGGGAGCAACGGTAGATGTTTTGAGCGAGATAAACTCCTTAGAGTTTATGGACTATATATTGCCAAGATTAAAAGATTCTAAAAGAGCGGTTAGGATAAAGGCATTTTATGCACTTGGTACGGTTCCCGAGAATCAGATTCCTGCGGATTATAAGAAAGTCTACCAAAAAGTCAAAGAGGAGTTTTTTGGATATTTAAAAATCAATGCTGATTTTCCTGGGGGACAGGCAAGGAAAGCAGCCTTCTATCAAAAGAAAGGAGACTTGGACAGAGCCAGAGAAGCTTATTTAAAAGCATTGAGCATAGATGGTAATAATAATACCATACGTAGCAACCTGGCCAATCTATACTACCATTTAGGAGAAACCGGCAATGCAGAAAAAACTTTTAGGGAAGTAATAAAACAAGAACCGGAATTTGGGTTTACCTATTATTCCTTGGCACTGCTTCTAGCAGAACTGAAAAGGACAGACGAAGCAATTTTACAAATGGAACAAGCGCACAAGTTGATGCCCCAAAATATCAGGGTCATTTACAATCTGGGGCTCTTGTACCAAAAGAAGGGAAGGAATAAAGAAGCCGAAAAAATCCTTGTTGGGGGATTGGAACTGGAACCAGAGCATGAAGAACTGTTATATGCTTTGGCATATCATTATATAGTACAAGGACAAAAGCAGAAGGCTGTGAAGCTGACAGACAAAATTATAAGGCTATATCCCAATAGACCTCAATACCAAAACATGGCGGAACAAGCTGGAGCGTTATAGGTCAAAACCTGTATGTAGTAACCAAAGATTGTTACAAGCTGCAAAAACATTTGGAGATGATATATAGTAATGGGGTAAAGGTGAACACAACTCTATAAGAATTGCAAGCCACGATCAATTTTTGCGCACTAAATCATGGTCAATCACTGGATAGAAAGGAAAATAAAGGCGGATATTTTAATATGGATAATCAATAGTACCCAATAAAGGTTTTGCTTTTTATTCAATGCTCACTTTACTATAATGAACAGAAATGAGATTTTGATCGCTTATTAACAAGATATTGGATAGAAAGAGGCTTCTATCAATTAGTCACTTTTACTTGGGTCTCATGGAAACACTCAGTCAAGTTAGTTAATCCAATATATCTATTTTTTTGAATTCATGGCTTTTTGCCTTTAGGTATTCCCAAACTTGAATTGTGTTTTCAACCTCTTTCAATTTGTGAAAATCTGGTTGCGCTAAACAGAAACTTAAAAAGTTGTCAATAGTATTTTGAGGGATTCCGAAAGATTCGCACATAGTTGTCTTTGAAAACATAGCAATAATTTTCTTCTCCATTGCCATATTTTCATCTAGAGCAACCATTTCTTCAAATAATTTAGTTCTACCTGAAGCTCGATTAATTATTTTATGGGTGTTTATGATAACACCTATTGTGAGGTACCCTAGAAAAACGGGCATTCCTTTACTTTTCTCTTCTGCATTCATAAATCTGGCATATTTACCTCTATCTGCCTCTAAGAGTAATCGCTCGCTCTGGGTCATGACTTCTACGTCTGCATTGGGTAGGCCCAATGATGTTGATGAAACGAGAGGTTTAAGCCCAAGCCTTTTAATATCAAGGTCAATTTCTCCGGTTAGATTATATGGGCTAACGATAACTTCTTCCAAATCGATAATGTTATCTTTTAGACTGACGAGAATCACATTTCCGTTCAACATAGTATCAGTTACTATAATTTTTTTGGGAATGTATTGAACAGCAGAAAATCTAAGTGAATCCATATATTTGGCCTCAATAGTAAACCGGCCCATAGCATCTGTAATTGTGGACCTTTTTGTGCTTAAATTGATAACCAACACATTTGACACATCATTGCCTAAACTTTGCACATTCCCAGTCAACTTTATAAGCTTTTCCTGACCGTATCCCGTATGTAAAACGAATAGGACAACTAAAAAACTAAAATGTCTTACAAAGGCTTTCATTATTATGGTTTTTACTCAAAGTCCATTGTCATTGTACTCATTCCTGCTACTCCAAAATTGCCTAGTGCCAATTCATTGGTCGTTATGTTGGTAACATTTCCAACAATGTTTATGGGTAAAAACAAAGACGCAAAATCAAGGTCATTTTCGCCCCCAAATACATTCAGATAAAACTGAAATGTAGAAAAGTTAATATTATTGATACTTACCCGTACCGTTTCGTCATTTTTTATATTTCCGATATCGAGGAATTTTTCTGGATTTTCATTCATGATTCTATCATTGAACACGTCTATGTTGTCGGAAATCAATTCACCATCTTTAAGCACTTCAACACGGATCAAATAGAAATTTTGTTCGTCAATTGGTCCAGTGAAGGTAATTCGCACCTTATTATCGTTTTTTACCATATCTAAAATAGGTATTGGCTGTCTTAAAACTTCTTCTTCGGATTTGAGTATGGTTTGATCTTGTAACATCACTTCTATCCAATAGGCGTTTCCAATTGTTGGCGTAATCATTTCTGAGGTGGTATAAGCTCCGTTGGCGACATTAAACGAATCTGAAACTAGAGATACTGTATTGGATGCATCCCTAGTAAACAAAGAAACTTGCGCATCGTTTACAGCATTAAAAGTAGTATCGTTTACAGGAACTGTTTTTTGAATTTGAACAGATACAAAGTCTTCTTCGTTGGTCATTAGGCCTGAAATAAACACCTGTTCTTCAAATTCAAATTCTGGTTCAATATCATCAAGGCAACTTGTCAATATGCTCAGAAAAATAAGTGCTATATAGTTATACGTTTTTTTCATTGGTCTAGAATTTAAAATTGTAAGAGATAAAGGGTATTGGGGCACCAATCAAAGAAAGTTGCGCTGTTCGTAGTACGTTGTCATTAAAGATGGAATTAACTGAAAATGCGTTTTTATTACCGTAGACATTGTATAGACCAAAACTCCAACTACTTTTCCAATTGGTTTTAGGGTTACCGGTCGGTGTGTAAGTAAATGAAATATCGGCCCTATGTGTGTTCGGAATTCGAAATGCATTTCTATCGGAATAGGTAAGAAAAGAATCTCCATTAAAACGCAGCCTTCCGTTTGGCTGGGTGATGGGCCTTCCTGTTTGATAAGTGAAAAAAGTTCCAACCTCCCACTTTTTAGACAATTTATAATTCGCCGTAACATTGAATATATGGGGTCTGTCAAAATTTGAGGGAAAATATGCGCCGTTATTAATCTGCTCTGCAGCGAAGTTGCTTTTCGTTTTCCGCTTTGATACAGAATACGTGTAGTTGGCATTTCCAGTTAACCTCCCCCTATTTTTATGGGCTGCCAGCTCCAGTCCATAAGAAAAACCTTTTGCGGGTACCAATTCGGTTTCTATATTATCAATGGCCCCTAATGCTCCTAATACACCTGATCGTGACCCATTAATATATTCTACGATGTCATCAAAGGTTTTGTAATATCCTTCTACGGAAAAATTATAGTCATTGTTCTTCGTGTCAAAAGCGTATCCTACCGAGAATTGATTGACCTCTACAGGTGGAATGTACACACCTGAGGGTTTCCATAAATCGTTGGGCAATACCACAGTTTGATTGGAAATTAAATGAATGTATTGAAACATTCTGTTATATCCTGCTTTAAAAGCTTTGCGGTCATTAAGGTTATATTTTACGGATAGGCGGGGTTCCAAACCATGATAGCTTTTCGATACTTCATTATTCTTGTAATTTTCAAACCCAATAATGGTACTTGGTGTTTGAGGAAAATCAGGGTTATAGATAGCAATGTTCTCCTCTCCAAAATTCCCGAACCAGGAATACCGTAAACCTGTATGTATGGAGAACTTATCCCATTGCTTTTCTATACTGTAATACGCTGCTAATTCTAATGCCTTTTCTTTGTCAAGCCCCTGACTTACTAACTCACCGCTGAACTTGGGAATAAATTGGTACAGGTTGCCGGAAAGCCCAAATCTCATCTTTGTGGTTGGGTTTGGATAGTAGGTAAAATCGGGCTTAAAAATCCAGTTTTCAATCGATCTATCAAGAGTACCTTCGTTATTTTCCTCATCAAGATTTTCTTCGATTCCTAAAGCAAAATCGTATTTGCTATAAATACCCGTAAAATTTGCGAATAACTTACTGGAAAAGATATGGTTCCATCGTAAGGTAGCCGTAGTGTTCGTCCAACCAAGATCTGCGGTAATGCTAGGGTCATCTTCATCATCATCTTCTCTAAATTGTATAACATCGGCACCAAAAAAACCAGAAGCATATAGCTTATTATTTTCGTTAATGTCCCATGTTAATTTTGTATTTAAATCGTAAAAATGAAATTTCTTAAAATTGATATCTCCGAACAACGGAAAAAACATATCAAAATAAGACCTTCTACCAGAGGCCAAGAAACTTATTTTATCTTTTTTTATAGGGCCTTCTATTGTAAATTTAGAGAATATCAATCCCAATCCACCTTCTCCTTTTATCCGTTTGGAGTTTCCATTTTTTTGTCTAATCTCCAATACGGATGATGCCCTACCACCAAAATGTGCTGGAATTCCACCTTTATACAGGTTAACTACTTTAACGGCATCCGCATTAAATATGGAGAACAGGCCAAACAAGTGTGAAGAATTGTACAGAGGAGCTTCGTCGAGCAGAATTAGATTTTGATCTACATTTCCACCCCGTGTATTAAAGCCACTTGTTCCTTCGCCAATACTACTAATTCCAGGTTGAGTCAAAATCGATCTAGTAATGTCAGGTTCGCCAAGTAAAGAAGGTAGTTTTTTTATTTCTGAAGTGTTAAGACTAGAAGTTCCTCCAAGAATTGGGTTTACCTGGCTCTTTATGTTCTGACTCGCCCTGACGACGACTTCATCCAATTCGCTTGAAACGGGTTTCAATGCTATTTTTATGCTCATATTCCGTTCTAATTGAACGGTAATATCTTTGGTGGTATAGCCCAAGTGTGAAACTTCGAAAAGATAGTTACCCTTGGGCAGGGTGATGGAATAAAAGCCATATTCATTTGTAATTGCCCCTTTGTTACTGTTCTTAATAATGATACTGGCACCCAACAGTGTTTCGCCCGTATTTGAATCTGAGACAATCCCACTAACGGTGAAATCGTCACTTTTCTTTTTTGCTCTAGAAAGAACGATATAGTTTTTTTTGATTTTGTAAGCAATCTTGGAATCCTTAAAAAGCAGGGCTACAGTTTCAGCAATATCCTTTTCAATAACATTGATACTAAAGTTTTCATCCACATTTATGGCATCATTATTAAGAATGAAATTGTAAGATGTCTGTTCTTCAATTTGCGCTATAATGGACTTTAATGAATTGTTTTCTTCGGCTAGGGTAACGGTTTTTTGAGAGAAGCCGTTGAACGCTGCTAGCTGAAAAGAAAAGATCAAATAAAAAAAAGAAGATAATTTCATTAAAAAAATGGTTTTACCACAACTATTTTTTGGTCGTGGTATGACCCCAAAAAGGTTTATTTCCATAAATTTGGATATTGTTGATTTATACTGATTTTGCGATTAGAATTTATTAGCAGTTATAGTGGGAAAATGCCAGTTTTCCCACTTTTTATTTAATCATCCACTCATTTGTTTTTGTATTTAGTTCATAGGTAAACTCTTTTGAAATTTTAAGGATTTCAAATATTTCGATTATAGGTGTTGTAATGTCAAAGGAACCTGTAAATCTGGTGTTCGCAATAGCCCCATTTTTAAAGCGAATTTGTTTTCCAAAATGCGCTTTTAAATCGATTGCTATTTCTTGGAAGCTGGTATTTTCGAATTGTATTTTCCCCTCTTTCCAGGCAATATTGGAGGCATCCGCATCCATTTTGGATTTCAGTAATTTTTTGGTGTTCTTATTAAAACTTACTTTTTCGTTCGGAAACAAAATCACGCTTTCTATAAATTGTGACTTAGAGCTAACTTCAACCTTGCCCGTAAGTAATTTTGTTGCTGTAATTGGGCTTTCTAGGTAGGACTTAACATTAAAACTAGTACCCAAAGCTTTGACCGTGATATCATCTGGTGTGGTCACGGTAAATGGGCGCAAGCTATCTTTTGCAACTTCAAAGAATGCTTCTCCTTCTAGAAATAAAGTTCTAGGACTTTCTGTACTGTAGGATAAGCTACTAGCCGCATTTAACCAAACCTTTGAGCCATCCCCCAATGTAATGCTCTTTTGTTCACCAAAGGTTGTCTGTATTATGATTTGATTTTTAGTTGAGGATATCCTATTGTAGAGGTATGTGCCACCAAGTATGAAAACCAAAATGGCCGCATACTTCAGCATGTCTTTCCAGATTACTGTTTTTGGTTCTACGGTTTTAAAGAAACGTTTTTTAGCTTTTTCGACAGAAGGGTCTTGTGCTGAAGTGAGCTCATAAATACTAGTTATTTTGGTGAACAATGCTTCATCAAAACCTGTAGAGTCCATCCATTCCTCTACTTTTCGAATGGTTGTATCATCTGCTTTCTTTGAGACATACTCCCAAAGTTCGGTTTCTGTGATTTTTGAATGCTCCATACCAAAAGTCTTTAGCTATCTATAAGACGTATATCGAGCAATGCTTCCCTATCTAAAAAGTGTTTTTTTCTTAAAAAAAATCTTTTAGGCCTTTTTTAAATGCAGTTAAAGCCTTTGAAATATGGAGCTCTACGGTTTTTACAGAAATACCTTTTTGCTCGGAAATTTCTTTGTAGGTCAAACCTGTATCTCTTGATAATTTAAAAATTTCCGTTGTCTTTTTTTCAAGCGTGGTATAAATAGTCTCGATTCGTTCTGCCAACTCCCATTCTTTGTCAATCTGCGTTTCAATAGTTGTATGAAGCGTATATAGATTTGTATGTTTTGTTCTAGCCTGTTTTTTTCGATAATCATCGATAATCTTATTTTTAAGTGTCGCTATCAAAAATGACGCTATGGAACGATCAGATTCCTTAATATTTTCAAAGTTTTCCCAAAGCTTGATAAATGTTTCCTGAACCAACTCTTCAGAAAGATCCGTTTCTTTTAAAACTTTAAAGGCATAATTGTACAACCGGGTATAATGTCTATCAAACAAATTGGAGAATTTTGCTTCTTTGATAGCATTCGATGTGATTTTTTTACTCAAAAAATTCAGTAACGGTAGAGTGCTAAACTACAGAATAAAATGCGAAGGATTTTGAGAATACCTTGATTAGGCAATAGTTTATAGTTTAAAGACCTATGAATCAATGAATTTAAAATAGACAGGCATAGTATTTTATATGAAAATTTCCTTTTACAAATAATTGAGCAAATATTCAGCATGTTAATCTCATACAATTTTTGCGATTGTAATACGGTTATTTTTACTTCAAGTTAATTTTCCTATACTTGAAAACACGAAAAGGAACATTGGTAAAATATAAAAATATGCGACTACTCATAATACTATTAAGTCCGTTCATCTTTTTAAATTTATATGGACAAACAGCGGCTGACGAAAAGCTCAAATATCTCAAACAAAAACCACCATCAATAACACCAGAAGTTTTTGCACCGGATTTTATTTCCAAAAAGGGCGAATACGAGTTTGGGTCCGTTTTTAATAAAGATGCGACCGAATTCTTTTATGGTGTAAATGTTAATGGAAAAGAAGAGATTCGATATTCCAAACTAAAAGGAGAACGTTGGAGTGAACCTAGGACAATCTTATCCCATGAAAAATATGGTTATAACGATCCTTTTCTTTCCCCAGATGAAAACAGGCTGTACTTTATATCCCAAAGAGCATTGAATGGAACAGATAAAAAGGATGACTACGATATTTGGTATGCCGAAAGGGTAGGGGATAGATGGTCTGAGCCCATTAACTCAGGGTCCAACATCAACTCAAAACAAGATGAGTACTATATTTCATTTACCAACAATGGCACAATGTACTTTTCGTCAAATAAAAATGGGTCTAGCTTTGATATCTATTCTTCAAAAACGATTAATGGAAAATTCCAAAAGGCCAGTCGCCTAAGTGATGCAATCAATACTTCGGCCTATGAAGCTGATGTCTTCATTGATCCTAACGAATCCTATATCATTTTTTGTGCAACAAGAAAAGATGGACTAGGTCAAGGAGATCTGTATATCAGCTTTAAGAATATGGATGGAACTTGGTCTGAATCCATTAATATGGGTAAACGTATAAATACAAAAAACCATGAGCTTTGCCCGTTTGTAAGTAAAGATGGAAAGTATTTTTTCTATACCAGTAATAAAGATATTTATTGGGTAGATGCTAAAATTATTGAGAGCTTTCGGGGTGAAGAATAAGAACGGGCTACGTTAGAATCTTTAGTATAAAATTTTTAGTAAAAGTATCTTTAAAGGATAAAAGATAGGCAGCTATATTCCTTATATTTAACCGCAGCTATATAAACATTAAAAAAAGCTGTAATCGAGATGTCAAAAACCTTTTTATCCTTATTTCTTTTTTTTACGGTAACCACGTTAGCTGCACAAAATAGCTTTCAAAAGAGTTTTTATGGTGAAACCCGATCATCCAAAGAACATATGCGAATCGATTTTAAGGATAAAGCAGGGAACGAAGGGTTTTTACCGATTTCTATAATTAAAGGTAAAACTGAAGGTCCAGTATTCACTATCGTTGCTGGGGTCCATGGTTATGAATATCCTCCAATAATGGCTACACAGAAATTAATGGAAGAAATTGATTTGAAACAACTAAAAGGAACCTTAATTGTTATTCCTATCGCAAATGTGGCATCATTTTTTGCCCGAACCCCTTTCATCAATCCTCAGGATAAAAAGAATTTAAACAATGCCTTTCCTGGAAATGCCGATGGTAGCATTACGGAGCAAATTGCACACTTTATTACTACTAATGTTATTTCTGTAAGTGATGTTTTTCTTGATGTCCATGGCGGTGATGCCTGCGAAGACCTGATACCGTTCGTATGTTACTACAACAATGAAAGAAAACCAGAACAAACGGCATTGGCCAAGAAACTTTCTGAAAATAGTGGATTTGAATATGTAGTTTCCTATCCCTATAGATTATCAGATACCGAGCCTGCAAAGTATACCTTCAAACAAGCCGTTCAAGATGGAAAAACGGCTTTAAGTATTGAATGTGGCAAATTGGGCAATGTACAAGAAGAGAATGTAAGCTTGATCAAAAAAGGACTCTACAATATGCTTTCTACGATGGATATGTATGTTAAAGGCACTGGGGCTCATCCGAATATTATCTACCGTAATAACCAAACCTACATTAGGTCCAGTGTACAAGGTATTTTTTATAGCAATTATAATGCTGGTGATACAGTCAAAAAAGATGATAGTGTAGGATATGTTACGGATGAATTTGGAATTGTTCTTGAAGAATATAGAGCCCCAAAAGATGGAATCATCCTATATAAACTGGCAACCCCACCAATAAACATTGATGATACCGTAATGTGCATTAGTTCTAGAACAGATGACTAAAAAGATAAAGCCCTTTACTAAGAATTAGCTACGGCCCATACCATGTTTTAGTTTGTTGTATGGGTATTGGAAAGACTGTAAAATGTAGCTTGTACATAGTCTGTTGCATCGCCAGTATTATTTTGATTATAAACTCCGGCCTTAAAATACATATACTGTCCACCAACATCATAACCACTTGTTGTCATATCAACATATTGTTCAACATCTTCCTTCCCTTCCCTGCTAATGGTTACCCACATATCGTTACCAACGACCTTTATCGTGTAACTGAATTTTTCATCAAGTGCAATCCCATCCGAAGGGTTAGCGGCACTGCTTGAGCGACTCCCGATTATTTCGTACCAAAACTCATCGTCCGCATTCTCCTCATGTGCTATGTAAATAGAACCCAAATCATTATTGGGGAGCTTACGATAATAAAGGCGAACGGGTTCATCATCATTTGCATGTATTTGTCCAACAATAACGCGGCCCACCTGGTTACTATTACCCGTAGTCGTTACATGGTTTACGGCCAAAGTAGCTTTTAACTCGCCATCATAGCCGCCTGCAGCCGCAATATCCGATTGTGGAGCACTGCCAAAGACCCAATTGTTTTTGTTTACTCCTTTTGTGGGTATGGATGTGTTTCCAGCACGTAGCATTTCCCGTAACTCTGTTCGCACATAGCTTGTGTTCACAGATGTCTTGAATCCTTCAACGGGACATTTGAATACTATTCCGCCATCATCGGCAGTGTAGAAATATGCTGGATCCTCATAGCCGTTGTTCAGGTCATTTTCACTTACGGTATCTGCGGTACCACTATTATCCATATCTGTTGGTATACTTATATTCCAAGTTGATAAATTAAAATTATCTGACGGTGGAACACTGGAATCTGAGTCGGTGCCAGAATCATCATTTTCATCGTCATTTGATGTTCCGTCGGTATCATCACCAGTGTCATCAGTAGCACCGCCGGTGTTATCCGTGTCATTGTTGCTGGAATCTTCGACTATTTCAGGTTCTTCCATTACTGCATCACTCGAACCACAAGCGACAACTACAACAAGTATTGAAAAACTAAATATAAAATGATAAAGTATAGGTAAGAGGGCAAGCTTTCTTTTCATAGGTAATATCAAAGATACTGAAGAAGTATTAAAAATTATTTAATGATAACTATATGTTTTTACCCAAGCTTCTCCTTAAAAAAATCCATTGTTCTTTTCCAGGCCAGTTCAGCGGCTTCTTTATCATATCTGGGCGTACTCGTATTATGGAAACCATGGTTAACTTCAGGATAAGTATACGCCACATAGTCCTTGCCATGTTGCTTCAAGGCTTTTTCATAAGCTGGCCATCCGGCATTCACACGTTCATCAAGTCCTGCAAACTGTAGCATCAATGGTGCTTTTATCTCGTCAATATTTTCAGTGGGCTGACTTCCATAAAAAGGAACGGCCGCCGATAGTTCAGATACTTTTACGGCCATCATGTTTGAAATCCATCCTCCAAAACAAAATCCTACTACACCAATTTTACCGTTACAGTCTTTATGTGCTTTTAAGTAATCGAAAGCCGCAATGAAATCTTGCAACATTTCATTTCGGTCACGTTTACGTTGCATGGTCCTACCTTTATCATCATTACCTGGATAACCGCCCAAAGGACTTAGCGCATCTGGAGCCAAGGTGATAAAACCATCCAAAGCGGCTCTTCTGGCTGTGTCTTCAATGTAGGGATTGAGTCCTCGGTTTTCATGCACAACAACGATACCGGGAAGCTTGCCCTCAATGTTTTTGGGTATTGAAAACAATCCTTTGATTTCACCACCACCTTTAGGTGAATCATAGGTAACGTAATCAGAATTTAATCTTGGGTCATCGCTTGCCACCAAAAAAGTATCCTTATAATTGGGCATCATAAAACTAAGCAATGAGCCTACGGTGATACCACCAATAGCATAGACAGAAAGTTTTTCAATAAACTCACGACGTTGAAGTTTGTTGTGGGCGTAATCATCGTATAAATCAAAGACTTCTTGTTTAATATCTTCTTTGCGTAATTTTTTCATGAAATTTTATTTTAAAATAGTGTTCATAAATTCTTCTTTATAGGCCCTGCCAATAGGAAGTTTGATATCCCCAAGAAGGCAAACTTGGTTGCTCATGATTTTTTCTATTGCTGCTGCATTTATGATATGTGATTTATGGATTTGTTGAAACTGATTACTTGGCAGATTTTCCAACCAGAAGCGAAGAGGTTCAGTCGATAAATACTTTTTAGCGTCGGTTACGATTTCGGTATAATGGGAATCTGATGTAATATACTGAATAGCATCAATATAAATTTTGATATGCTCGTAACCTGACTTGATATAGATTTCTTTTCTGGGAGAAACTGAAGCTGTTTTATAATTATTATGGGACTCAATTTCTTTTCTTTCTAGTGCTTTTGATACCGCCTTAACGAAACGTTGAAACGAAAAAGGTTTTAGAAGATAATCGACAACGTCGAACTCATAGCTTTCAAGTGCATATTCCGAAAATGCCGTCGTAAGTATAATACTGGGTGGATTCGCCATGGTCTTCAAAAAATCAATACCGGAAAGTTTTGGTAGGTGTATGTCGAGAAAAATTAGACCTATCGGTTCGGTTTTTAGAAATTCCATAGCCTGTATTGCATCCGAAAAAATACCTTTGAGTTCTAAAGAACCTATGTCTTCAATATACTTTTTGAGGATACGCTGTGCGGGAGGCTGGTCTTCAATAATAATACAGTTCATGAACGATGTATTTTACTTAATTCCACGGATAAGTCAACTTTGTACCTGTTACTATCTTCTTTAATTTCAAGATGATGCCTGTCAGGATAAAGGAGTTGTAAACGCTTTTGTACATTTTTGAGTCCGATTCCGGCATCCAGACTATCAAGTGATGTAGTAGGTCTGTGATTATTTTCACATGAAAAATGTAACGTATTGTTCTTCATATGCAACTTAACGTCAATTTTGATGTTCTCGCTCTGTCCCGCTTGACTATGTTTAAAAGCATTTTCAATAAAAACGATTAAGATCAACGGTGCAATCTTATATCCTTTTTTAACATTTTGGGCATCAAAATACACTATGCCCCTGTCTTCAATTTGTAATTTGCTCAACTTAATAAAGTTATTCAATTGTTCAATCTCTTTTTGAAGTGGCACATACTTTTCTTTGCACTCGTACAGCATATACCGCAACAATCCGCTGAGTTCTAGAATTATTTCAGGAGTTTTGGATGAGCCTTCAAGGGCATAAGAATACAGATTATTGAGATTGTTGAATAAAAAGTGTGGATTGATTTGTGACCTCAAAAATTGAAGCTCACTTTCTTGGACCGTACTTTTCAAAGCTTCTATCTGTTCTTGCTTTTGTAAGGCGTCCCATCCAAATTTAAATCCAGAGAGAATGGTAATTACAGGCAATACGCCCAACAATGAAAAAAATACTCCAGGAAACGATTTTGCCCGCTTGGTACCTGCAAAGAAGATTTGTTCAAGGAGCAATTCTTCCAACAAAATGACTATGGCCACCACCAATAACACGAATGCAAAAAATTGCCAATATTTTCTTTTATACAGGAAACGGGGCATCAGCCAATATCCTATAGCAGCGGCGGCAAATACATAAGTACTAAAGAAAGCCAATTGGTGACCGTAAAATCCTGGGTTTTCCCTATCAAATGAATAGAAAAGAAATACCAATACAAGAAGCACTAATTGAAAAAAAAGTTCTCTTTTTGATATTATCATGAAAATATAAGCTTCAGTTAAAAGTATTCCTAACAAGGTAATAAAAAAAAGAAAAGCCGTAAACGACGTTTTTTGGTCTTTAAACAACATTTATAAATACTTGCAAAACTTTTGTTGATTAGGGTAGAAGGTATGTCGTTCGTAAGAAATTGTTTTACCCCCACGCTTTTTATTGAAAATTTGAAGAAAAAAGAAGCAAATGAAATTTGGTATGAAATATTCACTACTATTGGGCATAACGCTATTTCTTTTCACTGCTGTTGGATATACACAGCAGCAGCGTACCATATATAAGGGTAAAGTAGTGGAAAAATCTTCCGGTCTGCCCGTGGCTTTTGCTACCGTAATGGTTGCGGACAATGCAACCAAAAAGGCAATCGATGGTACGACCACTTTGGACGATGGTACATTTTCTTTAGAAACCAATGCCAGTAATTTTTATATTGAAATCAGTTTTTTAGGCTTTGAAACGAAAGTTGTACAGGTACCAAATACAGAGAATAGAGAAATTGATTTGGGTATTATTGAGATTTCGGAAGATGCGCAAAAGCTTGAAGAAGTTGTTGTTCAAGGTGAAGTTTCGCAGACGGTGTTTAAACTTGATAAGCGCGTATTCAATGTAGGAAAAGATTTGAGCACTACAGGTGCCAGTGCCCTTGAGGTATTGAACAATGTTCCATCGGTCAACGTCAATATCGAAGGACAGATTAGTCTTCGTGGTAGTGAAGGAGTTCAGGTATTGATCAACGGTAAACCTTCCATATTGACCAGTGATGAGAACAATGCTCTAGGTACCATTACCGCCGATATGATAGATAGAGTAGAGGTAATCACCAATCCCTCTGCAAAGTATGATGCAGAAGGTACCTCGGGTATTATCAACATTGTTATTAAGAAAGAAGAACAAAAAGGGTTAAATGGTTCCATTTCGGTAAATTCCGGTGCGCCCAATAACCATAGTGTAGGGATAAGCCTTAACCGAAGAACCGAAAAATTCAATCTGTTTACCCAGTTGGGAGTTGGCTATCGCGAATTGCCCAATGAGATTACGGTACGCAATACAGATTTAACAACAGGCAATACTATTCTATCCGATGGTGAAGAATTCAGGAATGAAGAATTTTATAATTTCATTCTGGGAACCGACTATTATTTTAGTCCGACCAGTGTACTTACACTTTCAGGGAATATTGCTTTGGAAATTGAGGACCAACCATCGACTACCGGTTTTACCGCGTTGGACGGGTCGGGAAGCTCGATCTCAGAGTGGGAACGAACCGAGGTCACCGAAGCTCGAAATCCGAAGTTCCAATATGAATTACAATACAAAAAGGATTTTGAAGATGATGAAGATCACGATTTGCTTTTCAGTGCGCTTGGTAATTTCTTTGGAAAGGACCAAAGCTCTGAATTCTTGGACAATACAATTTCAGGGGAAGACCGTGATGCCGAACAGAACATCCGTACCGATTTCCAAGAATCCGTTTTTACCTTTAAATTAGATTATACCAAACCATTTTCAGATGAATTTTCAGTTGAGACCGGAGCTCAGTATATTCTTAATGATGTTAGCAACGATTTTGAGGTACAAAACCTTGAAAACGGTGAGTTTGTCTCAGACCCTGGCTTAACCAACATCTTTGAATTTGATCAAAACGTATTGGGTGTTTACGGAACTGCAGCATATGAAGGCAAAAAATGGGGCTTGAAAGCGGGTTTGCGACTTGAAAACACAGAGGTAGGAACTTTATTGGTAAATACAGATGAAGCAAATGACCAGAACTACACCAATCTTTTTCCAAGCGCGCACACATCCTACAAATTTTCCGAAAAGGTTTCGTTGCAAGCAGGTTATTCTAGAAGAATTTACCGCCCAAGACTTTGGGACTTGAATCCATTCTTCAACATTCGAAACAATTTCAATATCAGACAGGGAAATCCAAATTTACTCCCTGAGTTTACGGATTCTTATGAAGTAACGGGAATTTTCTTTGTGGGAAAGACGCCTTTGAACTTGGGGCTCTATCATCGATATACCACAGATATTATTGAACGGATTTCTTTTTTTGAGGATAACGTGAATATCACCAGACCTGAGAATATTGGAACGAACAACGCTTGGGGTGTGGAATTCAACACCAAATATAGTCCGGCCAAATGGCTGACATTCAACCTTGATTTTAATTATAATACCTTTTCGCGTCAAGGAAGTTTTGAGGAAACCGTATTCGATTTTAATGCAGATCAATGGTCATCAAAACTGTTGACCAAAGTAAAGATGCCTTGGGATATTGATTTTGAGGCTACCGGAAACTACCGCTCAGCATTCCAAACCGTTCAGGGAGAGATCAGCGATATTGCATTTTTAGATTTTGGACTTAGAAAAAAGATACTGAAAGGTAAGGCAGTCTTGAACATGAGTGTCCGTGATGCATTTGCGTCAAGAATTCGGGAAAACCAAATTGCACAGAACGATTTTGAAGTCTTTAACCGTAGTTTTCGAGCGAGGTTTGTGTCTTTCGGTTTCAGCTACGGGTTTGGTAAAGGTGAGGCCATGCAGTATTCTGGCGGAAGGAGAAGATGAAAGTTTGGATTAATAACATAAATGAGTTTACTTGGCTATGAGTTGTGATTCTTTGCCTTGGAAAAGCAAAACTCACCTCATGATAGTTTCCTGAAAGTTATCGTATAAGCTTCTCGAAAAAAGGTGATGGAATACTATTTTTTCGAACCGGAAGAGCAAAGGATGTAAGTGTATGAAATGGAAAATCAGGTCAAATTCCTCTTTTATTATTCAAGTTGAGATACCTAATAGAACCTTGGAGCTTCATTAGAACATAACAACAATCTTGTCTTCTCATGAATATTTCACTAAAGTCCCCTAATCTTCACATTACGGAACCAAGAATCAAAATACCAGTTTTGAAGGGCAATTTTACCTCGGGTCGCCTTTCCAAAACCAGTCATATCCTTAAAACCTGAAGTAGCAATTTTGTTTCTCCAGTCCTTAGACGTCAAATCTTCCTTGGCTGTCAGTTTTCCATTGAGATAGAACTCAATTTTTCCATTTTGCTGTATAATTTTGGCGGTATTCCACTGACCCGTTCCATTGGCCTCCACCATATTCAATTGTGGCGATAGTCCCCACAGGCAACCAGGGCGTTTCATGGGTGTTTTGGTATCCATATGCGCAGGTTCCAATAATTGGTATTCCGGTCCGGTCTGGTAGGTAGCAGTATAGTCTGGGGATTCTTGTACATTGATAAAAACGCCTCCATTTCCCCTAAGCGACATTTGCCAATCAAACACCAGCTCGTAGTTTTCGTATTCCTTATCAGTAACCAAATCCCCAAAGACTTTGTTTTCATCGGTGGCATTGCAAAAAAGATTCCCATCCCGTACCTCCCAAGCAGAAAATCTGGTAGAATCTGGCTTATTATATAGATGCCACCCATTTAAGGTTTTGCCATCAAAAAGTAATGCCCAACCCTGTTCTTTTTCAATATCCAATAGCTGATTATGTACTTGGTTTTCTAGGGCCCACTTTTTGGTATGCCAAGTCTGGTCCTTAGGTTTTTTATCGATTCTACAGGAAATCATGAAGGAGAGGAATATTAGTGAGCAAAAAAAGAAGTTCTTAACCATATTTTATTTTGAAGTATAAGAACTACAATAGTATTTTCATTTTCCATTAAAAACAACACAAAGGCAATTATATTACATATATTTAAATGCATAAATCATTTTGTTAAACGCAATCCAATTATTTGGACAGGATTGCTCAAAATAAGAACTACTTTCCAAAAGAACATATCCAAAATTTAGCATAAGCAACAACGTAACAAACATTAGTATCTAATCCATTTATTGACATGATTTTCCATTTACATTCAAAATTGCTGTTTTTATTCGTTTTCTCTTTAAGTGTAACGGTCTTATCACAAGACTACGAAGCCTTACAATATCGAACAGTAGGTCCAGCACGCGGGGGTCGCGTTACAACGGTAACTGGAGTAGCGATGCAACCGGGCACCTTTTATTTGGGAGCGTCGGGCGGAGGGGTCTGGAAATCTGAGGATTATGGTACCACTTGGAACAATGTTTCTGATGGCTTTTTTGATACCCCATCGATAGGAGCAATACAGGTAGCCCAAAATGATCCGAACATTGTGTACGTTGGTACAGGTTCGGACGGATTGCGAAGTAACGTCATCGGTGGGAAAGGTACCTATAAATCGATTGATGCCGGGAAGACATGGGAACATATAGGACTTAAAAACGTAGGACAAATTGGCGCTGTGGAAATTGACCCTACCAACAGTAACGTTGTTTGGGTAGCGGCCATCGGCAATGCCTTTAAAAACAATCCGGAACGTGGTGTATATAAAACTACGGATGGAGGGAAGAACTGGGAAAAGGTACTTTTTATTTCCGATAAGGTAGGCTTTTCGGATATCGAATTATTACCTGGAAATCCCAATGTTATCTATGCGGCAGCTTGGAAGGCCAAACGTAAACCTTGGACTATTATATCGGGAGGTACCAAAACGGAAGGAGGCATCTACAAATCCGTAAATGGAGGTAAAGATTGGACAAAACTTGAAAACGGATTGCCAAAGAATACTATAGGAAAGATAGACTTAGCGGTCTCTCCCAGTAATTCGAGTATTCTTTATGCAATTGTTGAAGCTCCCAAAGGGGAACAAGGGCTCTATAAATCAGTAGATCAAGGGAAATCGTTTGTCCATATTTCCGATGACAAACGTCTGGTGAACAGGCCCTTTTATTATATCAATGTGGAATTGGATCCTACCAATCCCGATATTGTATATTCCAATGCCAATCCACTTATCAAATCAATCGATGGTGGAAAAACGTGGAAAGAAATGAAAGTGCCCCATGGAGACAACCACGATATATGGTTGAATCCGAATAACCCAGAATTATTGATTCAGGCCAATGACGGTGGTGCCAATGTTAGTTTTAATGGGGGCAAGACGTGGTCTACACAGTTCAACCAACCGACTGCCGAACTGTATCAAGTGGAAGTGGACGACCAATATCCATATTGGTTGTATGCTGGTCAGCAAGATAATTATACGACTATTGCGGTACCGAGTTTTCCACCCAGTGCCGTGCAAAGTACTGGTAATGCTTGGATTATCAATACGGGAGGGTGTGAAACAGGTCCAGCTGTGCCCAAACCAGGGGACCACAACACTGTTTATGCCAATTGTAAAGGACGTTTTGGTGTGTTCAATAAACTTACAGGAGTGGAAAAGAGCTATTATGTGGGCGCTTCGAATATTTATGGGCACAATCCTAAGGATTTGAAGTACCGTTTTCAACGGGTTGCACCAGTACATGTATCACCACATGACCCTGATGTGGTCTATCACGGATCACAATTCTTGCACAAAACAGATTCTGACGGATATTCTTGGGAAACCATTTCCCCTGATCTGACCGCTTTTGAAGCGGACAAACAAGTAATTTCAGGAAGTCCAATTACACGTGATATTACGGGAGAGGAGTATTACAGTACACTGTATTCTATAAGGGAGTCAACCTTACAAGAAGGCCTCATTTGGACAGGATCTAACGATGGCGTGATTTCATTGACAAAGGATGGAGGTAAAACTTGGCAAAACGTGACTCCTAAGAAACTACCGAAAGGAGGTAGAGTAGAGTCCATAGCAGCATCACAACATGATATGTCCACCGCTTACATTGCTGTAGATAGACATCTACTGGGGGATCAAAAACCCTATTTTTATAGAACCACAGATTATGGTGCCAATTGGACGTTGTTGAGCACCGAATCAAGCGGAATTCCTAGCGACCATACTTCTCGAGTTCTAAGAGAAGACCCTGTAGAACCAAGGTTATTGTATGCTGGTACGGAATACGGTATGTATGTTTCGTTCAATGGTGGAGACACCTGGCAATCGTTTCAACAAAACCTTCCCGTGACTCCAATAACGGATATAAAAGTCTTTAGGGGTGATTTGATTTTAAGTACAATGGGACGTGGATTTTGGATTTTGGACAACATTACCAGTCTGCGAGATAACGCCATGAACAATCTAAAGGCTGCACCCCATCTTTTTAAACCAGATACCACTATTCGCTATCGCTATCCAAAGGTACGCGCAAGCAATGCTTTCCCAAAATACCCAACAACGGCGGTGTATATCGATTATTATTTGCCCGAGGCTACCGAAGGTTTGAAACTGGAGATTTTAGATGCCAAGAAAGAATCTATTATTATGATTTTAAGTGACAGTACGCAATTGAAATCTTCGGTAGGAGAGGAGGAGGATATGAACTTGAGTACTACTTTTCGCTATGTCAACAAAAAATTGGAAGCCAAGAAAGGGCTAAACCGTTTTGCTTGGGACCTGCTCGGAAAAGGACCATGGCACAAAGAGAAGAAAAAACGCTACAAAAACGGACCTATGGTGCGACCTGGAACCTATACTGTAAAACTTACGATGGGTAACCAAAGCATGACACAAGATTTTGAAATATTAGTAGACCCTAGGGTAAAAACAGAAGGTATGACCGAGCAGTTGTTTGAAAAGCAGCACGACGTTCAGCAAAAGGTATTGGTATTACTAAACGAAGCCCGTTTGTTACAGGATAGTTTGGAAAAAGAATCCAAAAAATTGAAGGACAGAGAAGAAAACGCAGAACGATTGGAGCAGATAAAAGCTGCTTTAAAACAACTTAAGAATGATGAAGGTGCTTATCCACAACAAATGCTAGTGGCACAAATTTCATACATCTACAATATGGTGAACGGCGCAGATCAGGTTATCGGCAAGGATGTGATGGAGCGTTATGATGAATTGAAGACAGATTTTACAGCAATTCAAAGCAAATTTCAATAGCTGGTTTGACGCTAATAGCGGAACGTGGTCGTATTCTTTTCATGGACGTGAGAGGGTAGGACGGGCTATACCAATAAATAACAAGTGTTATTTCTTTTTATATTGAATACTTTCATCTTCTAGCGAATAACAGAGTTTTGCTTTTTTCAATCCAAAAATTCTCCCTTCCCGTGCTTCGTAATTGGCATAGAGGGCACCATTTTTTCTGAATGCCTGTTGCATACCTTCTTCTTTTCCCCGGTTTAAATTCATTTTCTTGAATAGTTCACCGGTCGGATACCATTTTTTTTGCTCTCCATGTGGCCAACCTGTATAATAATTGTAATGTGCGATCAAAACATGCGTCGAATCTGCGGTCCATATTTTTTTTACTCCGTGCAACTTCCCTTTGTCGTAGGTTGAAACATTTTTAAAATGCCCATCGGGATACCATTGGATAAACTTGTGCTGCTTTTTGCCATTCAGGATTCCAAACTTTTCCTTTAGTAAATTGTCCGGATAATGACTTACGGCAAACCCTGAATAGGGGGCGCCTTTTAATGTCCATATCGAGGTTTTATGATTGTATTTTAAGACTGATTTTTTGACCAATATGTCAGGTATCTCTAAGATGGCATCGTTCGTAGTACTTGTTAGTGATTTTCCATTTTTCTCGGAACAACTGAGTAGTACAAGGTTTAAAGATAACAACGACAAAAAGAACGATTTCATTTTAAAGATTTTGATTTCAGTAATTTATGTAAAAAAGAAACCATCCTAAATCAAAAAAAGTGAAGGATAGTTTCCTTTTATGATACAGTGTCATGCATTATCTACATAATAGTATTAGGAGTGCCTTGCAAATTACCTGCAAAAAGAGCGATTATGCTTCCAAAGTAAAATTCATTAACGATATGATAATGGTAAATTACCTCGCCATCGCTGTGTGGTGTCACTCCAAAATGTCCTCCTGATTCATCTAAATCCGTAGGATAAGAGGCATCCGCTTCTCTTCTTCCATATAACAAAAACCCATCCGCCATAATACCTACCAACTTTTCATCATCATAGGAAAGTGTAGTATTCTCGGGGATATCGGAAGATTCGATATGATAATGATAACCGGAAGGGCCATTGTGTGCCCCTGCATAATCGAATGTTTGAGCAATTTCTTCTTCTATAGGTCTACTGTCCCCTTCTAAATCATTGAAAATAGGTACACCCGTGACAGCAATGCCAATGGCACCTAATCCAGTCGCTGTGCTTGAAGCGGCTATTTCAGGTGCAGAGGATACGGTTAAGGAATAGCTACGATCGCCACCAATACGACCAGGAGTTTGGCGTGTTGCAACTACAGGTTCGATGTATAGCGGGTTTGTCTCCTCCCAGTAGGGTGATGTATGGTTGGGTATACCATTTGATTCAATGGTAATATTATCCCCATCAAATGAAACGGTTACCGCATCTGGATTAAATTCATCAAATGCTGATAATGGTGTGCTCGCTGCATCAGATGTATCATCTGTTCCGTCCGTATCATCAGTCTCATCTGTATTTTCTGCATCACTGCTGCAGGATACCATAAAAGCAATAGCTCCCAAAAGTGAAAAAAGTGTGAGTTTCAAGTACTTCATTTTTAGATTTTTTTAATTAAGAATAGCATTATATAACTTTAGATGCTTTTCTACACGATTTCTTGCGGTTGTCCTTCATTCTTTTTGAATAAAGACTATTTGGAATGTAAAATGAAGCCTTGGATTTCATGGGGTTTTCATTTTTATGAAAACTCTTGCTAATTGTTTTATAGGTTGTTTTTATTTCTACTGCCCTCTTTTCGTATTTTGAAAGTTCGGATCCTGGGCCAGGTTTCTTTTCCGATATGCGTCAAGATTGATATCTTTCTTCCATGTTGTAATGGTAATATTTTCGTACGAATTTGATAATTTTAAAAACCCTTTCAGCGTTTCAAAAAAAACAGATGGATTTTCTTCATAGGGAATATGCCCAGCGCCTTTAACCAATAAATATCTGGCATTGGGAAATTGGGCTTTCATTATTTCATGTTTCTCTGAAGAATAGGCCAAATCCCATTCACCATCAATAATAAGGGTAGGAATTGGGCAATTTTTAAATGCTTCCTTCAGGTCATAATTAAAGTAATCTTTAAGCATGGTACTGTAATAATTTTTATCATGGACAAACTCATACTTGGCATACATCGCCATATCCATTACCGTCCATTTCTTTAAATGCCGTCTTTTCCATTCCCCGTTCATAAAAGCATTGAACAACATTTTTTTCTGTAAATCCGGATTTACCATTTCAGAATGTACTGGGAATGCTCTTTTACCATTAAGGGAATAGATTTGTTCGATCCTGTTGCGTTCTTTTTGAGATTGATAGTCATATTGCCTTGACCCCAGTCCAATATCAATTGACATAGGTAGCGATGAACTTACCAAAACCATTCCTAATAGGCTCTCCGAATATTTTAAGGAATATAACTGGGTTATTGTTCCTCCAAAGGATAACCCTAAAACAACCCATTTTTGTATCCCCAGCTTTATTCTAAGGTTTTCTAGATCATCCACAGCCTGCATTATGCTGTAACCTTCTTTTTCAGGCGTTCTTTCTGATAATCCGACTCCTCTAAGATCATAATAGATTACTCTTGAAAATTTTGAAGCTTCAAGAAAATGAGGATGAAAATAATGTGAACTGGTTCCTGGACCTCCGCTAACCAAAACTAGTGGAATCCCTTCTCCCATTTCTTCGACCCATAGATTCACGTTCCCAACTAATTCAAATCTTCCTGTTATACCAAGAATTTCCTCATATCGTTTTACAACTGGTACCGGAAGATCATTTTTATATATGACGCTATTTCTATCAAAAATCGTTTCTTCCTTATCTAAGCCGTTTTTATCAAATGATTGTAGGTATCTCTCTAACAAGGGTAGGCTAACATTCTTATTGGGCACTATATCGTTTCTATCAAAATCGAAAACGGTTTCCTGAGCATTTAGGGGATCAAGTCTACAAGTAAAAGCAGCCAACCCTATAATAAAAAGAAGAATTCCAGTACGTTTCATAAATATAGATTTTAGCTGCAAGTTATATTCCGAAGACCTTTTTGACTTATGGATTCCTGAATTGAAAAACGATTTATCGGAATATTTGGGAAAAGCTTTTTGTGAGAATAATTATGGTAGAAGAGGATTGTTAAAGGTAATTGTTATCAGTTATGACCTTTAATTATGTTTATTAAAGCGGGAAGCTGTTTCCTAATTATATTATGTAGCGAATGGATTTGGATTCCTGAAAGTAAGTCTTTAATTATGCGTAGCCCTATATTCTGAAGGAGTCAAATTTGTTATAGCCTTAAATGCAACATTAAATGTAGAAAGACTATTGAAACCAGCATCTAAGGCAACACTTATTATTTTGGTTTTTTTGCTTCGAGCCTTCAATAAACATTTAGCCTCTTCTATTCTGTAGTTATTTATATAACTGGCAAAATTCTGATTCGCATATTTGTTTATAATTTCAGAAACGTCGCGTGAAGATATTCCTATTGTTTCAGCAACAGAGGCTACGGTTAATCCAGGATTTAGATATAACTGCTTTTCTTTCATTACATTTTCAATTTTATCAAAATAGACTTTGCCCTTTTCGGGGGTCAGTTTGGAAGTCCTATATTTTGGTGTTAGGCTAAGGTCAAAGGCTTTTTTTGAATTTATTCCCAAGTACGCCAGCAGGACTATAAAAAAGGAATATGCTACCGGACCTGCCGAATATACTGGGAGAATGCCAACAAAAATCAATGTGTAGCACATCCAGATTAATCCCAACGTAAAAATGAGTCGTACATACCACAGTCGTAGTTCTTTCAGAATACCTTTCATTTTGTTTCGATAAAGATATATGCTCATCCCAAGATATAGATATGATTGAAACAGGATAAATATGTAACTGATATCCCAAAAGACACTGCCATCGGAATTTGGAATCATTTGGCCAAATAAAACATAAAATAAAGAGGGCGTAAAGTGTAATAAATGAGACCTTTTAAAAGATTGATTTTGAGATAACAAATGGTAACCATATAGATATAGCAGCGGGCCAACAGCCAAATTGGCCGCCAGTCCTAAATTCTTTATAAGCAGGGGCAGCTCAACAAAATTATAAAGAATAGATTTTGTTATGCGAAGTGCGAAAACAATCAAAAGCAAGCCCAGAATACGGTTTGGAAGCTTTCTGTTCTTCAAAAGAACTATTCCGAAGAAAAAGCTTAGCCCCAAACCAAAACTGCTAATAATAGCTACAAGTATCGCGTCTAACATATCAAATACGGATTGCACATAAAGCTGAACGACAATAGATTTCTCCTTTATCTCAAATGTAAAAAAAACATGCCGCGTAGCCGACCGCATTAAGAAAGTTTAATGAAATACAAAATGTACTGTAATGTTCTTGCGCTTTGATAAAAGCGAAAGTAATTTGTACTTTACGTCGAGCTATACTGACTCATTATGACCAACCACTGATTAAATGATAAAATTCTTTAGAAAGATTCGTCAAAGACTCCTTACCGAAAATAAGTTCAGCAAATATTTGATTTATGCAATCGGAGAAATAGTACTTGTCGTCATAGGAATCTTGATTGCTCTTCAAATTGATAATTGGAACCAAAAGGAACAATTAAAAAAGGAACAATTAAAGACCCTAAACAGTTTATACGAATCCATTAAAATTAATGTTGCCGAGTTCGACAGCATTTTTAATGCCCAAGTTCTACGGAACAGAAGTCTGCGAGAAGTTGTTTTTAAAGATATTTCTAACCAAACGAATACGTATCTCGACTCTTTGATAACATTAAATGTTAGAAACTATACGTTCGACCCATCCACTGGGATTTATAATGCCATGATCAATTCTGGTAAAATTGAACTGATAACGAATGATTCCCTAAAAAATCGGATATCAAAATTATATGATATCGTAAAGGACTATCAAGAAAGTGAAGACGAAATCACGGAATATACCAAGGAGCATTTGGAAAAGTACTTTATCAATAATTACAGTATTAAACCAGAGGTTTTAGCTGGCCTAAGGGATAGAACAGAGTATGAAGAACAAAAGGATAAAGCTTCTTACATCAAAGTTTTTCAATCCTCGAAAGTTGAGAACATGTATATTTTGCTTTTGAACAAAATGAGTGAAGTTATGTTAAAAGGTCTAAGCTTAAAGTCGGAATATGAACATCTTATCGATGATCTGGAACATGAAATACAGAAATGTTCTCGCGTTATGTAACTTGAGCTTTGGTAAAAGCGAAAGTTAACCGAATATTCCTAGAAAAATTTCTTCTAAATATCTTCTTTGAAAAGATAACGGAACACTTTTTACACGACCCGACGAGCTTGTCCGCCAAAGCATCAGCGTAGGAGGATAGGAGGGGAGGGAAATGTGTATGGAACGGCGTAGAATTAGGATGTGTATTTATGGCTTCGCCAAAGCTTCCAATTTTTCAAATACAACAACCTTGTACATGGCACTTACAGGCACCTTCTTATCTACAATCAATAAGTGTGTTCGAGTAGCCTTTGTAACCCTGTCCAAATTGGCAATATAGGATTTATGCGTGCGATGAAAATTTTCAGATAGCAAGGTGTTGATATTAATCAGTGTCTCGGAGATAAGATACATTCTGGTATCCGTAAAAATTTTTAAATAATTCCCGAAACTTTGAATGTAGAGAATTGATTTCAACGGAAGGGTAATCGGTAATCCATCGTGCTTTATGGCAAGTTCTTCTTGTTTTTTATTCGGTATCGGCTCTGTTAGTGTAGAAGTGGAAACTTTGTTTATGGCTTGTAAAAAACGTTCAAGTTTTATAGGTTTCAATAAGTAATCGACTACACCAAAGTCGTAGCTTTCTAACGCATACTCAGAATATGCCGTTGTTAAAATCACTTTAGGTGACTGTATCATAGAACGCAAAATTCCCATTCCATTAAGTTCCGGCATTTCTATATCCAAAAAAACAAGGTCAATTTTATTTTCCTGTATAAAATTCACGAACTCGATGGGGTTCCCAGTACTTAAGACCAATTCAAAGTTGTTTATTTTAGAACAATACTCTTCCAGCACTTCACGAGCTAACTGTTCATCATCAACAATGGCAATTTTAATCATTCCTACTAGTCTGTTAGGTCAATGGATAAATTTACATGATATGTTTTCTCCATATCATTGATATCTAGTACATGGGCATTCGGATATAATAAACTTAGTCGTCTCTGTACATTTTCAAGCCCAGTCCCCATTCTTGACGATTTGGTTGCTGTATTATGCTTTGAATTTACAACATGAACATGAAGCTTAGCATTTTTTATGGAAACATTCACATCGATTGTACTCTGTGCATTGGTGGCTTGAGCGCCATGCTTAACCGCATTTTCAACAAAGGGTATGAGTAGCATTGGCGCTATTTTATAATTTGATGATTCTCCTTCAATTAAAAATTCAATGGTACAACGTTTGCTCAATCGTTTTTCTTCCAGCAATAAATAATTCTCTATAAACTCCAGCTCTTCCTTCAGCGAAACAAAGTCCTTTTTAGCACTTTCTAATTGATATCGCATCAATTCCGAAAGTTGCATGACAACCTCGGGCGTTTCCTTGGATTGCTGTCTGGAAAGCGAATAAATGCTATTTAATGAATTAAATAAAAAATGTGGGTTTACCTGTTCCTTTAAGTAATTCAACTCCAGTTCTCTTTGCAGTTTTTCTTTTTCACTGTTTTCTCTTTGAATGCGCATGCTTCTTCGTAAAAAAAAAGCTGCCATTCCCGTTCCGGTGGTATATAAAAAGAAGAAGAAAAATTTAGAAATAGTATTCCAACTATATGCAAAGTTTATTTTGCTAGAAATTGCGGCAAAGATGGTGGCCACAAGAAATATGGAAAATAACAAGTAGCGCTTTTTGTCCAGGAAAAAGGGAATGAGAATAAAATGATTGACCCAGATTATTCCCATGATGTGTACAGTATAGTTCAAACTGTGAACGAATAGCGCATAATCAGAACCCAGTTTGTCCTTGACAATCCAATTACTCAATAGTTCCAGTAGCAGCACCAATAAAAATGCACCCAGATTGATGAGTATGATTTTCTTCAAAGACTTTTGTGTCATGAATCCTTTTTAGTGAAAGATTAAAAGTACTGCTTACAGACACAAACTTTCATAATTTCTTGTAAAACGCTTATATCAATGATGAAGTGATTTCATCATTTAATCTCTAGGCTTATCCTGTTTACAAGATCAGGTAGGGTTTATACGATACTTTTATCGTTCAGCTATAACAAATAAACAATGAAAGGCATTACTAAAGGGTTACTGGTACTATTTCTTATACTAACAAAGAACGCATTTACACAGGAAAATAGCGCAAAAAAAATCTCATCAACCGCAACAGGAACTTCCTTGGTATTACCGCAGATCCAGGTAGTTCCTATAAAGGAAACAAAAACTGAAAGGAACTATGAACTTTATATAGAGTTGCCTGAAGATTACGCTGAGAACCCCGATAAAAAATATCCTGTCCTTTATTATACGGATGCCGTGTGGCATCGTGAAATGCTGTCCGGTGCTACAGAATACATATTGGAAGATATTATTCTAGTTGGAATTTCCTGGCAGAAGGACGTGGCAGAAGAATTAAGGCAACAATATGGAGAACACGTCAGCCGGTTTACCGATTATTCATTCTGGAAAAAATCAAATCCCGATCATCCCAAACTTAAATTTGGCCAAGCCGAAAATCACTTGGCATTTATACGGAACGATGTGATCAATTATGTCGATAAAAACTATCGTACCGACCCCAACAGTCGTAGCTATTTCGGATACTCACTAAGCGGAGGATTTGGTGCTTACATACTGCTGACGCAACCCGATACTTTTGATAATTACATTCTTGGCAGTCCATTGAGCAAAGGCACAATGCCCTATCTATCGGAGATCAATGCTAAACTTGTAGCTGCCGAGACTGATAAGGACAAGACATTGCATGCCAATGTATTTATGGCATACGGTACCTTGGAGAAAGAAAGGGATGAAACTACCGAGGCATTTAAGGATTTACTACGGGCTAGAAAACATTTGAAGGTATCCATGCAGAGCAAAACCATTGAAGGCAATCACCAAACTGCTTTCCCAAGAATCGCAGTGGAAAGTGTCGCCTGGCTGTCATCCTCAATGTCACCTATTGCAGTGGATGACTATAAGGCTTCATTCCGGGAAATTCCCCAACTTAATAATGCTTTTGTTAGCACCACTCCCGAGGATAGGGAAGATGGGATATCAGTTGGAGAATTATCGGTTGATGATAATAAGAAGGAGGCAATCCTAAATGTTGCCCAAGAAATTTTTGAGGGCACATATGGAAATTATGATGCCTTGCTCATTTCGCACAAAAACAAGCTTATTTTTGAGTCCTACTATAAAAAAGGGCGCATTAATGTGCCGCACGGGCAAGCTTCCGCGGTAAAAGGGTATACCAGTTTAATCTTGGGAAGAGCTATGCAGTTGGGTTATTTGACTATGGAAGATCTGGACAAACCTTTGACGCATTTCTTGAAAGACTTAGATTCTAAAAAATTCACGAAAGGCACGGAAAAAATCACGCTGAATAAGGCATTGACCATGCAAGGTGGATTGACGATTGATAGAGAAAAATGGAAAGAAGTTGAAAATGATTCTGTTAAACTAAAAGGGCAGGGGTTGGTTCAGACACTTTTTGAACGCAGTGAGCCCATTACCAATGAAACCCAGACCTATTTATATGGCAATTTTAACCCTATGATGGTCATGACGGTTATTGACGCTGTGGTGCCTGGAACAGCTGAAAACTTTATACAGGAAGAATTTCTAAACAAACTCGGTATTACCAATTACGAATGGTCCGATCATGCCAGTGGTTTGCCACAAGCGGGATGGCGGGCAAGTATTATGCCTCGCGACATGCTCAAGTTTGGACACTTGGTGCAAAACGGTGGTAAACTGAATGGGGAGCAGTTCATTTCTGCAGCTTATCTAGAAAAAGCTACCAGTGGTATTGTAAGGCCAGCAATAGATTGGATGCCCAAGAATTATCTTTATGGCTACTTTTGGTACTATACACCTGTACAGGTAGGGAACAAAAGCTATGATATGACCTTGGCTTGGGGAGGTGGTGGACAGCGCGTTATGGTCGTGGAAGAACTGGATTTGACTATAGTTATCTCAGGTTTTGACAGGGATGATGACAAAATTATGAAACCCATTTTTGAAACCGTCGTTCCGGCATTTGCCAAAAATTAAATTGTTTTTTCAGGACATAAAGCATAGAAAGATTTTAACGACTTCAGACCTGTTCTGGAGTCGTTTTTTTATCAGTTGTACCTATGTAATAATTGTCAATTAAGAAAAGACTTCCAAGCAATTTTATACCTTGGCTGCCCTCAGCACAGGCACCATGGTTAATTATGGAATATTAATGTTTCATAATGTACCTGTGGCGCCTGTCCAGAACTTGCAGAAAAAATTTCTTCTAAAAATCTTCTTTAAAAAAAGGTAATGGAATACGGTTTCTGCCGAGGCCACAGAGTGGGGGAGGTGAAAGTGTATGGAATGGCTTAAAACCTAAATTGTTAATAAAAACTATCAAAAACACCTTGAAATAGTAGAAAATCCCCAGAATTTCTAAGGTTTTTCTTTAATAGATTTCTCTGCCCTATTTCTATATTGAAGTGCACCAAAGTATTGACTTCCTACAACTTACTTCCCCCGAAAGAATACCTATTAAAGGGTTAATATTTTTATCAGCTTTGATATTAAAGAAGTTGGTATGAGTTACTGGTTAAAAATTATAAAGGATAGGTAAGGTTCCGTGATATATCTTATCAATGTATTAGACAAAGATTATGGTATTTGATAAACAAATTTTCATATCCTATTCATGGAAGAACAGGAGTATTGCAGATGAAGTTGAAAAGTACTTTTATGAACTTGGCATTAGACTTGTTCGTGATGTTAGAGATTTAGATTATAAAGGGAGTTTAAAAAAGTTCATGCAGAAAATTACAGAATCCGATTATGCGCTTGTAATCATTAGTGATGATTTTTTGAAGTCCTCTAATTGCATGTATGAAGCTATTGAGCTTCTTAGTTCTAAAACTTTTAAAAATCAGATTCTTCCAATTATCGTTGACGGGTCTGAAGTTTTCAACATTAAGTCAAGGTCCAACTATTTGTTATTCTGGGAAAATGAAATTGAGGTTTTGGAAGAACAGTTACGTTCTTTAAAAACTATAAGCAAAAGCGATTCAATTTTCACGATGCTTAATCACTATAAGGATATTCGGGATAGTATAGATGGTTTTCTTGAGCATTTAAGCATTCACAACCATTATTATTTTGATGATTTAAAAAAGTTGAATTATGAACCTGTAGCCTTCCCTAAAAATGTAGCCTTACCTGTTTTAGGACGTTGCTAAATTCATAAAATTATGATCAATGTTCATCGTTTGGGGGAAGAATTCT
>NZ_JAHCMU010000016.1 GCF_018449435.1 Flagellimonas sp. 389
CTCGGTAAACTTGCTTTTTTTCATGTGACAGTTAAAATTTAAAGTTAGAAAATTCTAATTTTAAGCTGTCCTATTTTTAGGGAAGGCTACAGAAAATTGTGTGTAAAATAAATTGCCAGAGCAATTTGATTTTATAAAACAATCGAGCGCTTGGTAGCGGCTATTTTACATAACGGCTAATTATAGATACAAATGTTTTAAAAAACGCTGCGAAGCAAACCGCTTAATAGTTTAATGACCCAAGTTCCAATTATTCTTATGAAAACAAATGCTTCTGGGATATTTTACATAATACTACATTATAGCTATCAAATGGACTTCTCTCTTAAAATACCAATGATAACATTTGTACTATAATGTACCGCGTTATGTAACTTTGCTTGGGAAAAGCAAAGTTTTCTTCTACAATTTCTCTTCAAATTTTTCTTCTAAAAACTTTCTCTGAAAAGGTAATGGAACACTTATTATGCGACCCGACTAGCTTGTCCGCCGAATCCGCTTTTGGCGGAGAAGGAGGATAGGTGGGGAGTGTAATGTGTGTGGAATGATTAGATGTTCCTAGGTTTTTATTTCTAGAGTTAATATATTTGGTCTATAAAAATTTTCGCCAACGAAAAAATGGAAGGTACCAAAATAACCACAAAAGAAGCTGCATCAAAATTAAATCTAACTCCGCAACAAGTTCGAAACCTTTGCCGGTATGACAAATTACCAGGAGAAAAACTTGGTAACTCCTGGATTATTAATGAGGAGGAAGTTGAGTATTATAAATCTAATAATAGTTGCGGTAAAACTGAGGATAAAAAATTATCCAAACAAGAAAACACGAATAGATTTAAGTTTAATGAACCAATAGCTCTTTCGTTTTTTACAGGCGCAATGGGATTGGATTTAGGTATAGAGAAAGCAGGCTTTAAAACATTATTGGCCTGTGAGGTTGATAAAGCTAGTAGAAAGACGATAATTCGTAATAAGCCGGAAATAGCATTAATAGGTGATATTCGCGACTATAGTGCTCAGGATATTCGAGAAAAAGCTGGTCTAACTGAAACGGACGAAATTGATTTAATTATTGGTGGCCCACCTTGTCAGGCTTTTAGTACGGCGGGTAAAAGGAAAGGATTTGAAGATGAGAGAGGCAATGTTTTTTTAAAGTTCATAGAAAGAATTCTTGAATTACAACCAAAGTATGCAGTAATAGAGAACGTTAGGGGTATATTATCTGCCCCTTTAAAACATAGGCCACATAATCAAAGAGGTAAGGAGTTTGATGATTTAGAGTTTCAAGAGTTAAAAGGCGGTGCTTTATTAAATATTGTAAATACAATGCGAGATAATGGTTATGGTGTAAGCTTTAATCTCTATAACTCAGCAAACTTTGGTACCCCACAAAAAAGGGAACGTGTAATCATCATTGCTTCTCGTGATGGTAGTAGATTGCCATATTTAACTCCTACGCATTCTGAAAATGGCGAGTTTGGTTTACCTAAATGGACAACTTTCGCGGATGCTGTAAATAATTTGACTTCTGATTCAAAGAATCATGTCAATTTTCCAGAAAAACGACTAAAATACTACAGAATGCTCGGTCCGGGGCAGTATTGGAAGGATTTACCATTAGAAACTCAAAAGGAGGCAATGGGTAAATCATTTTATTCTGGTGGTGGGAAAACAGGCTTTTTTAGAAGGTTAGCTTGGGACAAGCCATCCCCAACTCTTGTAACGCACCCTGCAATGCCAGCAACAGATTTAGCGCATCCCGAAAAAAACAGACCTTTGACTGTTGAAGAGTACAAGAGAATTCAACAATTTCCTGATGATTGGAATATCGAAGGAAGTTTGATTGAACAGTATAAACAAATTGGAAATGCCGTTCCTGTAGGATTGGGAAAAGCGGTTGGCAAAGCTATTTTGGCCCATATGAATGATAAGGTGCCTATCCAATACAAAGATTTCAAATATTCAAGATATACATCAACTAACGACAGAAGCTGGGAATTGAATATTATGAAAATAATGAATCAATATAAAATGGTCATTTGATGAATGATTTGAATCTAGATGACGTAAAGCAGTACGTTGAGGATAACATTGGCACTTTCCACAAGAAAAGAACAGATAAGCTGGCCGACCTTGAGTTAAAGACAATTCTAAAAAGGAAAAATCCCTATTTATTTAAAGCCAAAAATGTTTTGGTTGCTGCTGAGATAATCCAAGGTATTTTAGATGCATGGGTTTCATCAAGTGAAGAAGGTATTTTTGGCGACTGGCTCGAAGGACTTGCAATTTTTGTAAATCAAAAAGTATATGGCGGTTGGAAATCTGGTATGGATGGTATAGACTTGGAATTTGATAAAAATGGTGCGAGACACATAGTTACTATAAAATCCGGACCAGATTGGTCAAATAGTAGTTCTTGGAAGAAAATGATTGATAATTTTGATTCCGCTAGAAAAAGGCTTAAAACTTCAGGTGGGGGAGTCAATGTTGTAGCCGTAAACGGATGTTGTTACGGTAGATCATCAAAACGTTATGAGTATAAGAAAAAGGGTGATCTATATAAATATTGTGGGCAATCATTCTGGGCTTATATTTCCAACGATGATGATTTATATAAGGATTTAATCGTACCAATAGGTTATAAGGCTAAAGAGAAGAACGAAGAATTTCTAGAATCTTATTCCAAAATATTAAACAAATTTACTTTAGAATTTTCGCAAAGTTTCTGCTTTGAAAACGGAGAAATTGATTGGGATAAATTGGTAGAATTCAATTCAAGTAGACGCTAGTTACACTTATTAAAATGATTAATTGGCAATACTTTCCGAAGTCCGATAAAATTCCTTCACATTTAAGCGAATTAGTTGAAGTCTTTGAAAACCATAAAGAAAAGATTGCATCAGAGAATCATCAGTTTTCTAGTGATGAAGTCTTAACAAGACTACGGGATGGGTTTGAGCTAATTGGATATAAAGTGGAAAAGTCAAAAAAGTGAGTCGATAAGATTCAGGTACCTGTTTTATTTGGTAGAAATGGGAAGCTCGATAAATATTTCGAGGCTGACGGTTTAAATGAAGAGTTTAAAACGGTAATAGAAGTAGAAGCGGGAAGAGCTGTTGCAAACTATCAGTTTCTGAAAGACATTTTTCAGGCCTCTGTTATGCACGATATTGAATATCTAGTTATTGCAGTTAGAAATATCTATAAATCTGGTAGAGATTTCGAAAAAGTAATATCGTTTTTGGATACTCTTTATGCAAGTAATAGATTGAAGCTGCCTCTATCAGGGATATTAATTATCGGTTACTAAAATGAGGATTCTAGGTACAAGGTTAATGGCCTAAGAGAATTTTAGCAAAACAATAGGCTAGTGGAGCGGCCATATTCTAGAGGGCTGGTAATTAGGTTTCTTCACCACCTTAATGCTTCAAAGAGTTGAGAGCAGTCTTAAGATTTAGAATGCTTTCTAGAATATAGCGACTGAGCCGTACATTGTTTCTAAGATTATCTGTAAGCCTTGATTTTTTTGTTACTTTTTTTATCAAGAAAAAAAGTAAAGAAACACTATCGAATGAAAGAATTTCGCAAGCAAGCAGAAAGCGTATTAAGGATTAAGTTGACCAAAGAAGGTCTTGAAATCAGTGCTAAAGAAAATGGTAGAGATGGAGTTGATTTTACTGTAAAAAGTGAAAACGGAAAGCAATCAGAAATCTTTTTACAACCAATGGAATTGATTGCGCAACAAAGCTCAAAAGTTCCAAAAGAAAAATTAGGCGAACCTAGAGAAACCCTTTGGGTAGCATTAATAGGTTTTATTCCTAATAAAGATCCATTAATATTTTTAATTCCTTCTGAAACCCTTGTAAAACCAGATAATTTCGTGTTTTTTGAGAATAATGTTGGCATGCACACATACTTATCAAATTGGGAAATAAAGGTCTTTACAAAAGGTATGGAAAAGTTAGGCGAGTATATTAGCTACAATCAAATAGAGCACTTTTGGTAAAGTTCTTTGGAGTTTTCTCGATAAATATTTTGTATTATTTGATATATCAAATATATTTACATCAAATAAGTTATCATGAACCTAAAAGCACCAACTGATATCGTCATCTATTCTATTGAAAAAGCTATCAAAACGTATAGAAAATTTGCTCAAAATAACATTCGTAAAATTGAAAGTAACATTACCGTAGACCAAGCACTTCTGCTTATACTTTTACAGAATAGACCTGAACTAACACAAGTAGAAATGGCAGAGGTTTTATTTAAAGATTATGCTTCGATTACCCGAATGATTGAACTTATGGTAAAGAATGAATACTTGACAAGGAACGAAAGCCAAGAGGATAGAAGGCGAAAAGAATTGATTATTTCTAAAAAGGGCGAAAATATAATAAAGAAACTCTTTCCGGTAATTGAAGATAATAGAAATACTGCTCTGAAAGGATTAAGTCAGTCAGAAATAGAGCAATTGGATTCCCTTTTAAAAATAATAATAAATAACTGTAATTGAAATAAAAATGAAATACTTATCTATCATAATACTGATTACCGCCTTATTCGCAAGCTGTAAAGATGGCGTGAAGAAAAACGTTGATAAAAATGAAGATGGCAAAATTCTAGAAATAAAAAGCTATCTAACTGAACAGGCTAAAAAAGACAGTTTGCATGGGGTAGTGCTAATTGGGAAAAATGATGAAATAATTCTGAATGAAGCATACGGATATGTCGATTTAGATTCTATTGAAAAGCACACTTTAGAAGGTCAACTTGGACTGGCCTCAATGGGTAAAATGTTTACCGCCCTTGCTATTATGAAGCTTGAATCGCAAGGTAAACTTGCTTTAGAGGATTTAGCAAGCAAATATCTTAATAATATTGAAAATAATGTGATTAGAGATAGCGTAAAGATTAAGCATTTCCTTTCTCATACTAGTGGCTTAGGCAGCTATTGGGACGAACTCGGAGATGATGAAAGAGGTAATGACCTAGAATATATTTATTCATTAATAAAGAATGATACATTGGTAGGTTCATTTGGAAAACATAATTATAGCAATTCGGGCTATATATTCCTTGGTAAAATAATTGAAAAAGTTACCGGAATGCCTTACAGCGAATACGTGCAAAAAAAAATATTGAATCCATGTCAAATGTCCAGTACAGAAATCAATTCGCCAGATGGTGGAGGAAAAACTACAGCTGAGGATATGTGGAAATTTGGTCAAGCACTAAGAAAAAAAGAATTTGTTGATGATAAATTCAAGATTATGATTCAAAAACAATCCGATGGTGACTACGGCTATGGATTTATGGTCAAAACTTTAAACAGCAGCAAAATTTACGGACATACAGGAGGATATTGGGAAGAAGGCGAAAAGCTTGGAGTTGCATCAGCTTTGGATATCATCCATGAGGAATATACGGTTGTTGTTCTTACCAATAGAAACCCTAGTCTGGGAGGAAAGAAAGTCCGAGATTATTTGCACGAAACTTTAACCTCAGAAATTGAAAACACAAAACAATAGTTTCTATTTGACATAATGTTAAAAGCACTTAAAGTAAAAGTTGAAACAAAGACGAGAGGTTAGCAAGGGCTTAGAAATTTCCTCGCAGAGAAATTTTAAGCTGTTGCGGCACGCTGACGAGAAGTCTGTGAAAAATTTATTGACGAGAAGTTTCTCATAAATCGCGTATTTCTAAAGAATCTAAAAGTTTTGCTTTTTTTGGCGCTGGCCAAGCGGCTGGGAATTGCGTATAAAATAAAATGCCTGAGCATTTTGATTTTATGAAAGCAATAAGCTGTTGGCTGTGCGGCAATTTTACATAACGACTAATTATAGATACAGCCGAAAGGTTTCTCGCAGGGTTGCTAAAAATTTGAAATTTTATAAAAAGTTTTTTCTGTGTAGAAATATTGAAGCTACGTAAATTAAACAGGTTGATGACCCTGTTGGTAATTCCCTTAAAAGCTATAAACGTGAGGGATATTTTACATAATAGAATTATAGCTTACAGCTAAAGTACTGAATCAGAAATACTTATAATCCATTCTGTACTATAATCTATATTATGTAAAATAAGAATTTAAGATATCATGATTATACCACCTCTCCATCCGTTAGTTTCTAAGTAACTGGTTCTATATCAACATTAAAACGAAATCCCAATATAACTCATAGGTAATTTATATTCAATCACAATGATATTTTTCAGGAGAGAGTTCCATTTTAGAAAGTATCTTCGCACCTTCATAACCTTTCAGGTAGCGTTTATTGTTGCTTTTTCACGCTCCTAGACCAAACAGGAAAAATTGAACCAGTTGAAATCTTTCGCCATTGTTGTAACCTTAGCTTTATTTTTGGTAAATCACTCATCTTACGGGCAAGAGCTTCCTGAAAAAATTGTAAATGAAAATGCTCAATTTTGGGTTTCAACAAATAATGTATTCAGAATTGCCAATCGTTGGGCCATTTTGAACGATATACATATTCGTAGAAACAATTTTTTAGCGGACCCAAATTTCTACTTCCTTCGCGTTGGTGGCCAATACTATTTAAATGCTAACCTTCGATTAGCGACAGGTTATGCACATCTTTGGTTGACCCCCACCGGTGATTGGGACAATTTTCTAAACGAGGATAGAATTTACCAGCAGTTAAGTATATCTAAACGTTATGAAAAAATGAACGCTTTGTTTCGAATCAGATTAGAGCAACGCTTTTTCAATAATGTGGAAAATGGTCAATCCTTAAATGACGATTTTTTTGTTAACCGTATTCGATTTCTGGTCAGTGCTGGGCTTCCCTTTAAACAAAATGGGCCTACGGAACTTATATTGGCTAATGAAACACATCTGAATTTTGGTAAGGATGTTGTCTTTAATACCTTTAACCAAAACAGGTTAACTGTTGGCATAAAGCATAAAATAAATAAAAGTTGGAAAGTGGATTGCGGCTATATGATGGTCTATCAACAACTCGCTGCAGGTAATGTTTATAACCTTAATCATACCCTGCGTCTCTTCTTTTATGGCAGCTTTGATTTTAGGAAGAATAAAAAATTACCATTTAACGAAGTAAGACATGGTGACGAGTAACACAGATTCTTCCCTTTGGTGAACATTCACGACTATTTAAGAACTTCTTTACGAGACTTCGTTTTTTCAAAACTCATAAACAGATTGATCCAAATATTTCTAGAGATTCTTAAAATCAACGGTAACGAGGCAAACATAACAACTACGATAATACCATAGGTTGTGATTAGGCCTATATCAAAAACCAAATAGGATAATACAAATGCAAACCCGGCGAAAAAAAGTCCGACCGGATAACTCACATACATGGCTCCATAGAAAAATGACGGTTCAATTTTATACTTGGTTTTACAGTTGCTGCAGCGCTCCTTCATTTTTAAGGTTTTGGACAGTTTGTAGGGGTTCCGTTCCAAATACATACTCTCACTTTGACAAACAGGACATGCACCCTTTACTATACTATAAATTTTAGTTCCCTTTAAAAACTTCACGACATATGTATTTGCCTTGCAAATGTAGGTAACAACTCCAACAACGCTTTCGCACGGATATCGCTACTTTTTGTACTTTTAGGACATATTCTGTGCAATGAAGCCCGTTATAGTACTTAATATTGAACAATTTGAACAAGAGGAATCACTTACCGATTTTTATAGTAATGATCTATCACTGCATTTAAAAAAGAATGCGGACATTATTCATAAACCCCATAAACATGATTTTTTTCTGTGTGTACTGTTCACCAAAGGCACTGGCAAGCACGAAATAGATTTCAACTCCTATTCCGTAAACCCAGGGAGTTTATTTTTTCTAAAACCTGGTCAGACCCATTCTTGGGAGTTCGATACTGCCCCATCTGGTTATATCTTTTTTCATACCCAAGCGTTTTATGAATTCTTTTTTTCAAAAGGGAAACTCTCAAGTTTTCCATTTTATAATTCGTACAACAATGCATCGACCATAACCTTACGGCCACAAGAATTGCCGCTGATAGCTAAATATTTTAACGAGATCAATACTGAATTCCATCAAAACGCTTTATACAAAAAGCAAAAAATGGCCAGTCTTTTAAACCTTCTCTATATTGATGCAACCCGTCTGTTCAGTAATTTTGAATCTGAAATGAAGCCACTCTCCCCTACTTACCTGCAAACTTTGGAAGCTTTGGAGAATACCATAGAGCAGCATTACAGAACAGAGAAATCTGCAAAGTTTTTTGCGGATAAACTGCACATTTCCACAAAACATTTAAATAGGATTACGAAAAGTACCTTGAACAAAACCACGACAGAACTCATCAATGAACGTGTTTTGCTAGAGGCGAAACGACTCATTGTATATTCCAAAGAATCGCTAACTACCATTTCTGAAATTCTTGGGTATGACGATTATGCCTATTTTTCAAGGGTCTTTAAATTAAAAACAAACACGACACCTTTAGAGTTCAAAAAAAATTATCGCCATTTATGATAATCAAATATGCCTACCAGTTTGCCTTTATAAAAGATGCATCTACTTTCTTAAGTTCCACTTTCCCAAAAGGGAAACCATCGTAAGAAATCCATAAATGATAAATTTTACCAGCCTCTAAAACTAATGGCAGCTCACTTTTGCCAATGGTGAATTTCATAAACTCAGGGTTTAAATGAACGATGGTGTGACTGTTATTTTTAATCTTGGATATAAGTTTGTTATTTCCGTTTAATTTAAAAACTAAGCCTGAGCCTACAAATCGTTTCGGACGGTACATATGAACCACTGCTTTCCTTTGTTCCTTAATAGTCGTAATAGCATTTTTGATCTTGGTATTCTCAGTGATGCTCAAATTTAGTTTTGGTTTTACCGATTTCACATCAACTTTCTTAGGTATACTGTCAGAAGGCATTTTAATTGGTGAATGGGTATCAAGAGTAGTCTTTGTTTGACGTTGTGTGATTTGTTCTGAAGTAGTTGTTGGATTCGCTATGGAATCTTCTATCCCTATTTTGTTGGTTTTTATTTCTTTCTCTTTTTTCAAAACTGTTTTAGGGAGCTCATCAATAGTCTCTTTTTGAACATCTAGTGTGTTGGGCCAGTAATTATATACCATAACTGCCGCCATAATAAGTATAAATCCTATTGTTAATCTTCTAAAGAAATTCCATGATGATTTTACACGAATTCTAGGATGAATGGTTTTCCAGACCTTTTCTTTATCATAGGGCACACCAGGAACTTGGTTTAGTTCTGCTATTTTGCTTTTAAAAAAATGGTCAAATTCTTCTTTCATATATTAGTTTTGGCCATTAAAATTTTTAGCATTCTCCTACTTTTGGCAAGCTGGGACCTAGAGGTACTCTCTTTTATACCAAGCTGCTGTGCAATTTCTTTGTGTGAGAAGCCTTCGATTGCAAACAGATTAAAAACGGTTCTGTACCCTATAGGCAAAGCAACAACAAGTGAATAGATATCCTCTGCTTCCAAAATACCTTCGACTTTGAACGCAGTCTCTACCGTATTCATTTCCAATTCATTAAAAACAAGCCGCTCTTTTTTACGCAAGAACATAAGGCATTCATTGATCATAATACGCTTTATCCACCCCTCAAAACTTGGAGCGTCTCTATATTCAACGTTTGAAAGATTCAAAAACACTTTTATAAAACCTTCAGATACGATTTCCTCGGCGTCTTCTTTTTGTTTGACATACCGGTAGCAATGCACGAACATTTTCTCAGCATAAGAATTATAAAGTAACTTTTGCGCCTTTCTGTTGCCTTTAAGGCATAGTTTTACGGTACGTTTTTCTATCAAACCACGCTCTTTAAAAACCAGTAATGTATAGTGCTATTACCATGCTATTACTCTTTTGCTGCCAGTTTCATGGGTTTGTGTTCAAATTCTTGTTCTGCAAAACGTGCTGTTACTTCCACCAAGTCAAGTTTCCCTATATAAAAACCTTGCTGTATGAAGGAGCGTAGATAATAGGATTTTCCTGCCTCTAAATCGATGGTTACCTCCTTCTTTTTTATACCAAAAGTTGTTTTTCCAGGTTTTAAGGACAAGATAAAGTACTTTCCATTTCTGATTTTTGCATACTTTTCTCCATTTAGTTTTAAATTGAACACCCATGCAAATCCAACTAAATTAGCAGGGCGGTAAATATACACCCTGGCATTTTGTATTGGGTCTATGTTATCATTATTGGCAGAAACATCTGTGTTTCCTAAAAGTGAAAGAGTTATACAAAATTTAATTAAGGTAGTTTTCATAAGTATAGATTAAAGGTTAAAACAAAATACATTACTGCACTATCTATATATAGAATGCACAAAAATGGCCATTCGCTGCCTGTATACTTAAAATTTAAATCTATTAGGAGTTTACCGCAATAACAATACTGGAATATCTAATTTTCGTAATAGTGGTTTCACAGATGCTGTCACCTTGGAACCTTTGGGCTCTTTGGCTATGCACAATATTTGAGTGTTTGTTTTTAGTACATAAGAAGCTAAACCGTCCAAAGCGTTTGCACCCTCAGAGAATACATAGGAAGTAGCATTCGTATTGCCCTTTTCTTCTTTCTGGGTTTCTTTATTCGAATCGCGAACACTAAAGTGCTTTATGCGCTTGGAGGTTTCTTGCTTCAAATTATCCAAGATTTCTAAACTACTTTTATTTTGTATCGTACCATAGATTCCAAGAGAGATATCTTTATAAGAATCCAGCGTATTGCCTTCTCCAACGATAAGAACATTTACGTTGCTTTCATTTAGAAGGTATCCCGTAAGATCATCGGATAGAAAACCAATCAATTTTGGTCTTTCTTTTCCTAAAATTACAATATCCGGTTGACGCTGCTCTATATGTCTTTGAATTGTATTTTTTACATTGCCATAAGATATTTGATAGCCAATTTTAACGCCTTCTTCTGCTATGGTCTTTTGAATGAGCTCTTCCAATTTACTTTTAGTGCTACGGCTTTCCTGGTGTATACCCCTTATTGCGGATAGTTGATTTTCAGATTTAACCACATCTGTTGGCGCTTTAACATGAAAAACATCTATACTGCCATGTATTGTTTTCGCTAATTGTACGGCGTTTTTTAAAGCATTTTCAGATGATTTGGACAAGTCCATCAATACCAATAAGTTATATTTTGTATTGAGGTCTTTTTGATTCATGTGCCGCCTATTTTACTTATTGGATGAAAGATATACCCTTAAAAATAATACTATAACGGTTATAAATTAATAGTTTAACTTTTGATTAATACGAGTAACCTATTGAAGTAGAATGTCCAAAGAAGTCACCGTTGACCATACTGGCAAAACTGGTTTTAAAATGTTTCTTCCAAGAGTTTTTGTAGGCTTGCCCACGATTTTTCATCTGCCTCGGCGTTGTATTCCAACGGTAGATCAAATTTTTCACCATTGGCATCTGCCGCTTTACTGGTAAAGCTATGTTTTACACCAGGATAGGAAATATAGTCATAGTCGGCACCAATGGAATCCATCGTCTTTTTGAAGGCTATCACCGATTCTGGACTAATAAATGGGTCATCCGCACCATTGCATACCAATACGGCAGCTTTTAATTCGCTACTGGGCATCACGGGAAGTTCCACACCGCTATGAAAAGCAGCTACGGCATCCAATTCCGCTCCCGCATTTGCCATGGTCAAGACTACACTTCCCCCAAAGCAATAACCAATGGCCGCAATGTTTTCAGCATCTACTGATTCATGTTTTTGTAGCAACTCCATCGCCGCATTAAAACGGGCTTTGGCTTCTGGAAGATTGGTCATAACGCTCATGGCAAATTTGCCGGCATCATCTGGGTGTTCTGCCTGTTTTCCGCCACCATACATATCAACGGCCAGTGCGGTATACCCAAGTTCCGCTAGCATATCGGCGCGCTCACGCACATAGTCGTTGTGCCCCCACCATTCATGTACGATCAGTACTCCAGGACATTTTTCTGGATTATTCGCATTAAAAGCTATATATCCTTTTAAGTTGGTCGAGTCCGATGCATAAGTAACCTCCTCTCCTTTTACTTTCACGGGTAGTTCTTCAGCAATAGGCTCCTCAACTTTTTTGTTCTCGGTCTTTTGTTTACAAGATGCTACGATTATCATACAAAGGCATAGCGAAAAAAAGGTCAATCGTTTCATTTTCTATGGTTTTATAGATGGATTTAAAGATAACCAAAGTAGTTCGGTTTTTGGTTCCTCTTTCGTACTTCCTGCTTCAATTTTAACAATGTAAGACATCCGTTAAAGCAGGTGTTTAATTTTCTTCACCCACTTTATAGGAATGGTATAAGGCGCATAACGTACCGGAACATCAATCCAGGTAGCTCTTTTAACAATGGCTTTTTTGTGGGAGAACAAATCGAAAGTATGCTTGCCATGATAACCGCCAATACCCGAGCCCCCTACTCCACCAAAAGGTAATTTTTTGTTGATGATCTGAACTATGGTATCGTTTATCGCACCTCCACCAAAACCGTACTTGGCAATAATTCTTTTCTGAAACCGTTTATCGTTCGAAAATATATAGAGTGCCAAGGGTTTATCATAGTTGGTCAAGTACGTATCGATATCATCTTCAGATTCATAGGAAATAATGGGTAATATCGGTCCAAAGATTTCATCCGCCATGGCTCCTTCATTAAAATTGGGTTCGTGTACCAAGGTTGGCGCTATATACAGTTCCCCATCATCAAAACTCCCACCAAACAAGACATCTTCTCCTTTCAAGATTTCTTTCAACTTATTGTAATGGCCTTCTGTTGCTATTCTTGCAAAATCATCGGATTTTTCAATATCCTTGCCATAAGATTTTTCGATATGCTGTTTCAACCCAGCAACCAGTTCGTCCTTTTTGGAAGAATGGACTAAAATATAATCAGGCGCTATACAGGTCTGTCCTGCATTTAAGAACTTGCCCCAAACAATACGCTTAGCTGCCAATTGTATAGACGCAGTTGCATCGACGATACAGGGGTTCTTCCCGCTCAGCTCCAAGGTAACCGGGGTAAGATGCTCGGCGGCACTTTTGTACACAATTTTACCGACCCGACTGCTTCCTGTAAAAAAGATGTAGTCCCATTTTTTTGATAGCAGCTCTTGCGAAACAGAAATTCCACCTTCAACTACGCTCACATATTCTTTTGGAAACACATTTTCAATAAGCTTGACAATAATTTTAGAGGTGTTCGGGCTAAGTTCCGATGGTTTTAAAACAACAGTGTTACCAGCTGCCAAAGCTCCGATTAAAGGAGATATAGATAACAAAAAGGGGTAGTTCCATGGAGCAATGACCAATACATTGCCAAACGGTTCAGGATAGATCCAATCCGAAGAAGGAAAATTGGTCCAAATTGATTTTACTTTGGTGGGTTTGGCCCAAAACTCCAGATTATCTATGGCATATTTCAGTTCGGAAAGTACCATTTGCGTTTCGCTCGCCAGTGCCTCAAACTTTGGTTTTTTAAAATCTGCATAGAGTGCATCACAAATAGCATCTTCATGCAAAATCAATTCCTTATGAAAACCCTTAAGAAGTTGTTTGCGATATGCAATATCCTTGGTTTGCTGTGTTTTAAAAAACTTGCTTTGCTCCTGTACTAGATTGTCGATCATCATTTAAGTTCTACTATATTCTCTTTTCTCAAGTTATCAAAAATAAGCAGATAATCTGAAGCATAAAGTTATGCCAGATGAAAGAATAGTACCAATCGTAATCTACCGATTCAATTGAACAGCGAAGAGTTATGGAATTTTTACGGCTAATCCTAAAATGTAACTTCTTGGGATTCTCCGTCGGGAAGTGTTATCGTAGCTTGGTTATCGCATTGACCTTCACCAAAATCTACATTGATGATAAAACCATTCTTATCAACATTCATGCTTCCACCAATTAAGTGTTCGCATGTAAGGCTACCTTTTAAATCATCTACGGTTTCTACCATATACGTTGTGCCGTTTGCCTCAACTTTCCAGTTTCCACTTAGGCTAAACGTGCTACTGCCCAAAGTATCGCCAAAATTAAAGCTAAACGTTTTTGCTCCACTTTCAGTAACCAAAGTTCCCACTTCTGTTTCAACGGTCATGGAACTGGTCACGGTAAACGAAACTGTATTCTGGTCAGGAGCGTTCGTAAGTACATAGTTTCGAGTACCATTTATCTTCAGGTTACCAACATAAAAATCAGCATACGTTGCCGTGAAAGCCGAAGATTCATTTTCAGCAGCATAGGTAATGGTCAAATTACCATTGATATAATCGGTTCCATTAATTGTACAATTATTGAAAGATACCACAAAACCTGTTTGGGAAAATTCAGCTGAATAGCAATCATCGGAACTGCTAAAAGACTTGCCGGCCGTTGTATCGTTCAAGAAAATCTCGGCCAAAACAGTATCGACCGTACTAGCAATTTTATCTGTTTCCAAAACAGTCTGTAGTTCGGTCTGTGTAAAATCTTCGCTAGTACCTGGGGTATTTTCGTCTTCACTACAGCTCTGCAAACCTATTACAGCAAAAACTGCAAACCACAGTTTAAAAGCTAAATATCTAGAATTTTTCATGATACTATATACCTTTGAGTCATGCTGTGCTAACGAAAACTGAAGCCGTTTTAGTATAGTTTTTTCAAGTAATCGATGAAAAACATAGACCAGAAAATAATAATCTAGGATTTACGATGCTATTATTTTGGTTTGATCCGCATTGAATTGCATACGTTGTCCAGACCAATACGAAGCTGCCGCAAGATGTGATGGCTTTACAGCGTTAAGCCCTACTTCGATGGGAGCGCTTAGTCTTGTTTTCCCTTTTATTGCATCTAAAAAGTTCTTTGCATGTGCGTAGGTGAGGTTTTCGGCATTCTGAAAGGCCATGGGTTTGCCCTTATGGGGCGTATACCTATAGCCCGAACGAAAGAGTTCCAATTTTCCTTCGGTACCGTGAAAAAGAACGGAATCGTGTTGGTTCTTAATAGGTAGTATGCTACATTCAAATGTAAAGTTCCATCCCCCTTTATATTGAACAATTGTGTTTACCGTATCAGGGTTGGTCCTATCATCTTTCATGTGATAAATACCTCCCGTGGTGACTGCATTTAACGGGTTGGTATCATCCATCATCCATTGCGCCACATCACCCCAATGGGTCAACAAATCGGATAGTATGCCGGTGCCGTATTCCTTATAATGCCTCCAACCATCATATCTTGGCCAATAATACTCTGTTTTTGGTGCAGGTCCCAAGAACATATCCCATTTAAAATTTTCAGGTTTGGGCCGCTGTTCTAATTGTCTCCGTTGCCACCCAAAATTGCTCCAAACCGCTCTAACAAAAACGATATCCCCTAATTTTTTCGAGCCTCCAAAAAATTCTTCCTTCACCCGCTGGTACATTTGCGCGCTACGCTGTTGCGTACCTGTTTGACAGATTACATTGCTGCCTACTACGGCTTCCTTTAGCTCAGTTCCTTCATCAAAATGTAATGTCACCGGTTTTTCCAGCAATAGGTGTTTTCCAGCTTCAAGTATTTGGATTGCATAATTTTTATGCAAATGGTCAGGAGTTGCCAGTAGCACCGCATCTACATTTTTGTTGGTCAGGACTTCATCCAAATTGTACGTCATTGGTATGTCCCCAAGAGCTAGATAATCGATGGTCCTTTTTACCTGTTCGTCCCAAACATCACAAAATATTACCGGTTTTATTTGATTGGTCTTGAGCATCTCTCCCAATACCCATCTGCCTCTTCTTCCCGCGCCTACTACGGCAATACCAATTTTATCATTTGCACCTAAAATATTGCCATAGGAAACTGCGGTTAGAGCTGCTGCTCCCGTACCAACGATAAAATCTCTTCTTTTCATGGTGTTACTAGTTATTCATTTCCTGCGGATGCATGGAGTAATTCCATCCCAACCGAAGTTCTTGGCTTAAAACCCTTCCAATCCCCTGTATTTGAATCTGGTTCTAGATTTAAATAGTCACTGTAGTCCTCCCCTTTTAAATACGTGCCCAAAAAAGCGGTTATAAAATGCTGATTGACATTGTTGATTCTTCTCATATCCCAAACTGAATCCGCATACCTTAAATATTCATCAATATGTAACCCTTCTTGCATTGTTGCAGGTGCTGGCGGATTGGGAGCAACGTTGTGCCTTGCATTTATGTAGGTCAACAAATAACGGTCACTGTTTACGGTCCCTTCATAAATGGCCTTGATTCCTTTTTCATATCCGGAAATATCGTCCTCGCTACCTGCTACAAAAAACGTAGGGGTTTTTAGACCTGCAAGACCAGTCTCATCCCATACCCCATTGGCCATTCCCCAAGGCGCCAGTGCTACAAACGCTTTTATTCGTGTATCAATGGAAGCGGTATAGAATTCATAGGCCATGCCGAGTTTATCCAATGCATCACTGCCTCCTGTCATCGATTTAAAAAAAGCTATTGCCGCTTTGCTATAACCAGCACCACATGTATTAAGACCTCCATAGCCGCCCATAGAATAGCCAACGAGTCCTGTATTGGAAGTATCTACCAAATTGATAAGGAAACTATCGCTTGTGGTTGTGGAAAGCCGTTCAATCTCGTTTAAAACAAATAACTGGTCCAACGACCTGTTTGCTAAAGTACTCGTAAAATTAGCAGCATCTTTATATGTAGAATCGGTATGGTCAATGGAAACCACTACGTATCCTTTTGATGCCAAGTTTTCTGATAGGTATGTGAACAAAAATCGTGAGCCCACATATCCATGGGATAAAATTACCAACGGAAACTTCCCCTTATCTTTAATAATAGCAGCATCCCTAAGTGCCCGACCTTGAAAAGTGAAAGGGATGACAGGACGGCCTTCAGTAGCATTTTTCCCTAGTACTTGAGTGTACGTTTCCAGTTCTTCAACATTTTCTGGAATATTTGCCGGATACCAGACTTCTACAGTGATAGGACGGTCATACTGCTCCCCCTTACCATCTTTAATACTCAGTACATTCAACTGATCTTTATGCACTAAATCGATGGTCTTGACTCCAACGCCATAAGTGCCACGATGAGCCAGTTCAGGGGCATCTGGTAGTGCATCCCCAATCAAGAATTCACTTTGTGAATGTACGTTTTGACAAATCAAAAAAGAAAAAATAATAGAAAGGAAAAAATAAGCCGGTCTGGTCATTTAAAACGTTTTAATGAATCTCTTAAATGTAGTGAATTTATAGGCAAAAGATAAATATGGACTTCGTGGAAGTTGCAACGATTTAGCATTCGATAAATGAATTTTGATTAAATTGTTTTACTTTCAACCCAAAAAGAATTCAACCTATGAAAACAATTAATAAAATTCTCTGTATTTCAACCATTCTCACTTTTTGCTTTTCTTGTAGTATTGATGATGGTGATGATGGAATCGACCCACCTAATTTCGAAGTTCTTGGGCTTTGGGATTTGGTAGCCGTGAATGTCAGCGAAGCGCAAGACGTCAATATGGATGGTACAGCCTCTACAAATCTGTTGGACGAATTGGATTGTATCTCTGGCACGCTTTTGATTGATGGTGATTTATTATGGACATACGAGCAGACGGCCATAACAATAACCTCCATTACAAACAATCAATACGCCGTAAGTTGTTCAGATACTATTTCAGCAACTGGAACTTGGTTTTCTGATGAAAACGAAGTCACTTTTGCTGGTAATGATGTTCTATCAACACTCGAAATTGATGGACAGCAGTTGATCAATGAATCGGGTGAAGATTTACCAGGTATCATGAGCTATGTTTATGAATTAAGAAAGAATTGATAGTATAAGCTCCCATTCATATCTTTTTGCTAATTGAAAGAAAACAGTACTACTTCATACAATTTTTATGGCTTCTGGGCTAAAATCACCCACATTTGTTTATCGTCCTCCAGTTCCCATTTTCCATGATTTTCAATTTCGGAAATTATAATAAAACCTGCCTGTTTCAATTCTTTTCTAACATAACCTGGACTTAATGAATGGGCGCTTATCTGCTCTTTTCTTGTTTTGCCTTTTACCCTGTCCTTTAACTTCTCTAAAATCATTAATCTTCCACCTGATTTTAAAGCATTTTTAACGTGCTGAAGAATTTTTTCATGTGCATCCATTTCATGATAGGTGTCCATGATAAAAACCACATCAAAACTGTTCTCAGGTAGTTTTGGATCATCATAATCTCCAAGTACCGTTTTTATATTGGTAAGTTTACGTTCTTTTGCATTGGCCCTAAGTGTCGCCAATCTATCTTCTCTAACATCGACGGCATATACTTTTCCATAGTCCTTGACCAGTTTTGACAAGTAAATGCTCAAATACCCTTCATGACATCCAATATCAGCGACCCTATCATCCTCAGAAACATTGGCCATATCCAATAAAGTTTGGGTTTTCATCCATTTATCGCGTTCCGCCCAGTCAGATTCAGTGTACTGCGCCTGCAAACCAATAAAGGAAAACAAACAAAAAACTATTACAAAGTGGAAATAGCTCATGCTGTTGAATTTAGTTTCCTAGAAGCCCTTGCCCTTCAATCCAAGGCGCTCCAGCGGCTTTAAGTTCATTTTCCAAACTGGACATTGTATTTGCCAATACACCTAATTCTTTTTTAATGGTCCTCAATTGGTTCTGCGCTCGTTCCATCGCAGCTTTGTGATTGCCCGTTGGACCATATGTATTCCCCAATGCAACATAACCAACAAAGCTACCATCACCCGGGGCTGGAGGTGTCTTCTCCCCTACTTCGTTTTTAGCTGGATTGCCTTTCATTTGTTTATTAAGCTCCAAAAGTGCTGCTCGGGCATTGGATATTTTTGAATACAATGCCGGAGTAGGTCTTTCGGCCTCATTAAGGGCACGCTTCATAGCATCAGTTTTCAAAATACTTTTTTCCAAGATAGAGTTTGTGGCTGCGATATCTTGTTGGAAGTTCTGGTGCATCTCTCGGAAGGCATCGATTTCAGATGTTGGTTTAGCTGGTAAGGCACCCTCTTTTAAAAGCTTTACCTGAAAATTCTGAGACTGTGAAAGTTGTTTTATTTCTCCATTTACGCGTTGGTGCAATTCAACGGAATAGGTTCCCGGAGTAGCCATATAGGGAGAACCAAAGAAATTATCGTCATCGCCTTTTGGTTTTTTTAAGGGGATACCTGATCTATCAGCATATGTAAGATTCCAAGCTACCCGATTGAATCCCTTCTTATTTGTTCCTTCTACTGTATTGACTACATTTCCATTGTTATCTTTTACTACGAGCATTAGTGCAGGTTTCTCCTGATTTTTCTCGTTTTCCAATGCTTCCCAGCTTGGAAAATTGATATTACTATTCTGTTTGTTAAGTACTTTCTCCTTTTCCGTTCGCGAATCTTTTAAGGTTTTCAATTTTTCTGGAAGATAGTATGTGAACGTGGCTCCAAATGCAGGATTTTTTGCTACATATTGTGTGTTACCTTGGCTACCAAGAGCGCTTCGTTGAATGTACCAATAAGCTGGTTTAACCTTAAAAAGAGTGGTTTGGTTCATTTTTGTGGCATCAAATTCCCGTAACGGGGAAATATCATCCAAAATGTAGAATCCCCTACCAAATGAGGCACCCACTAAATCATCTTCTCTACGCTGAATGGTGATATCGCGAAACGATATGGTCGGTAAACCACCATCAAGCTGTATCCAATTGCTTCCTCCATCGTTGGTAAAATAAATCCCATATTCAGTAGCGGCAAACAAAAGTCCTTTTACCTTATGGTCTTGTACAATTCGCCATGTCAACAAACGCTCAGGCAAGTTTCCATTTATAAAGTCCCAATTTTTGCCCTTATCCGTACTTTTCAATAGAAATGGCCTAAAATCTCCTTCTTTATGATTGTCGAGCACAAGATAGACCGTGTTGGCGTCATATAAATCGGCTCTTACATCATTTACAAAAGCCCGATTTGGAACTCCTTTGATATCTCCAAGCATTATTTTAGACCAACTCGTACCACCATCTTCGGTCATCTGAAGGATTCCGTCGTCCGTACCGGCATAAATAAGACCTTCCTGTAGCGGCGACTCGGCCAAGGAAGTAATGGTATTATAGTTGGACATGGCACCTACGTCCCAGGGATTGTCCCAGCTTTGTTGCCTTCCCAGGATTGGTAAAGTCAATCGCTCTTCATTTCGGGTCAAATCTTGTGAAATGGCTGTCCAATCATCACCTCTATTTTCTGATTTCCAAACCCGGTACGATGCAAAATACAAACGCTTTGGATTGTGTGGACTTACCAATATGGGCGCGTCCCAATTGAAGCGTTCATGAGGTTCGCCCGCTGATGGTTGAGGCTGAATAAACACAGTTTCACCCGTTGTTTGGTCAATTCGCCATAACCAGCCCTGTTGGAATTCACCATAGGTAATATCTGGATTGCCCGGTTCTATTGCTGATTGATGGCCGTCTGCCCCTAAAGTTTTCCACCAATCTGAGCTTAGGATTCCAGCTTCGCTTGTTGTTCTGGATGGTCCCCCATGCGAACCGTTATCTTGGGTACCTCCATAAATATTGTAAAATGGTTCGGTATCATCAACTGCAACTTTGTAGTATTGCGTAAGCGGAAGATTTTCAAAAAATCGCCATGTTTCGGTCAGATCATAGGATTCATAAAGTCCGCCATCAGTTCCAAAAAGCACATAATTTGGGTCAGATGCCTTAAAAGCCATGGCGTGACTATCTACATGCTTCTTTTTTTCGTTCATTTGTTCAAAACTCTTACCATGGTCGTTGGAGATTTGGACATAATTGCTCATAAGGTATAGTTTCCCTTCTTGATGTGGTGATGCATAAAGCTCTTGATAGTAATGTGGACCAGTTCCGCCAGATACGGCATCAGATTGTTTGGTCCATGATGCTCCTTGGTTATTGGAAATGAAAAGGCCACCTTTCTTTCGGTCCAACTCTATTGCTGCATAAATCGTCTCATTGTCGAAAGGAGAAATCGCTAGTCCAATTTTACCTAGGTTGGACTTTGGAATGCCATTGGTCAATTTAGACCAAGTTTCTCCGCCATCAGTGCTTTTATGGATACCTGAACCCGGACCACCGCCCATATACGCCGCCACTGTTCTGTGCCTATCCCATGTTGCGACATACAATACATCTGGGTTGGTAGGGTCAATCAACATATCGGTAACACCTGTCCATTGATTGTCTCCCAGAGTTCTTTTCCATGTTTTCCCACCATTTGTGGATTTATAAAGCCCACGTTCGCCACCTTTGCTCCAAAGAGGCCCCTGCGATGCCACCCATATTGTGTTTGAATCTTCTGGGTGTATCATTATTTTGGAGATATGCTCTGATGTTTTGAGCCCCATGTTCTTCCATGTCTTTCCTTCATCATGACTTACATAGATTCCGTCTCCGAAACCTACGTGTCTTCCACCTACGTTTTCTCCCGTACCAACCCAAATGGTATTGGTGTTGTTGGGGTCAATCGTAACACAACCAATAGAATAGCTGGTTTCTTTGTCAAAAATAGGTTTCCAAGTAGTTCCTGCATTTATAGTTTTCCATACACCACCAGAACCAACGGCAACATACCAAACACTTTCATTCTTTGGGTGAATGGCAATATCGGCAATACGGCCCGAAGTCATGGCTGGACCAATACTCCTAAATTCCAATCCTTTAAAAGTCGTAGAATCTGGTTTTTGGGCTGATGTATTAAAAGTTAAAGAGACAAATAAAAGTGCTACGAGGAAAAATTTTGAGAAATGTGACATGTGAAGTTTTTGGTTGAAATTGCATCGTAAGATAACCAAAAGCGTACGTCTTAATTCTAAAAGAAATGTGAAAAAAAGGCTTTTTTGAAAAAATAAGCACATTGCGCATACATATTGAAAAACCTACTTTAAGACCTAATTTTTTTACCAATGGTGTTCCTGAATATTCGTTTGACTTATTCAAGGTGTTGAAAATTAATTTCTTATGTAGATAAATATGTTTACAATATTTAAATGCAACCTTTTAGTTGCTTTTTAAAATTATTTACATAAATTAGCAACCAATTAGTTGCATTATTAACCAATAAAACAAAATAAAATGAAAGATGTAATCAGAAAAGAACACAGTTTTAATTACCCCATACAAAAAGTTTGGGATGCCATTTCTAAAGCCGATGAAATCTCCTCTTGGTTTGTTAAAGCGGATTTTGAAGCTAAATCAGGATATGCCTATACGTTTTCCAGTCTTGAAGAAGATTGTCCAAAAATTACTGGAGTAGTTAAGCATGCGGATCCATTTACGCTAATTTACACTTGGATCGTAGAGGGCACGGATATTGAAACGATTGTAAAGTGGGAACTTACCGAAAACGACAAAGGAACTAAGCTCGTTCTTGAGCACTCCGGTATTTCCAACTATCCAGAAAACTCAGCTGTAACGTTCTTTTCAAGTTTTGATACGGGATGGAATGGTTGTATAGATAAACTTGAAACCTTTTTACCACAACAGATTCATGCAAGATAATATTACAAAAATTTTAAAGGCAATAGCAGATCCTAAAAGGCGTGAAATTTTTCATGCCTTGGTCATTGCCTCTTCTGCCCTATCCATAACCCAGATTTCAGGTCAGTTTGAAATTAGTCGTCAAGGTGTCACAAAGCATATAAAAACACTTCAAGATGCAGGATTGGTAGATATTACTGCAAAAGGAAGGGAGCGCTTTTGTGTTGCGGATGCCAGACCGCTTGAAAAAATTACGGAATGGGCCAAGTTTTATGAGAGATTTTGGGATAAGACCCTAAACGACTTGGGTACTTTTTTGGACAATAACGAATCTTAGATTATTTAAACTGAAAAGGGTATTATACATCTCAAATTGGTTTACGACCAAACGCAAGAATTTATTTATTGTCTTCGCTAAGTTCCTCCAGTATCTTCTTGAACCCAAGCGCAACCCCGTTGGTCCATCCAAAACCATCTTGAGTTTCGTACTCCCCTCCTCCAGAAAGCAATGTTAAGTCCTCAACATTGTATTTCTCCATCATTTTTCCAGTGTTTTTATACACTTTCTCGTTCAGTGCCAGCCATCGCTGCATAATTTCCTTAGCTTCATTGGTATATCCGTAGTTAAGTAACCCTTTAACGGCAATCCATTGTAAAGGGGCCCAACCATTCGGAGCATCCCATTGCTGGCCCGAATGTTCCAAAGTAGTGACCAGTCCACCTTCTTTTAGGAATTTATCCATTATCACTTCCTTTACTTGTTTGGCCTGCTCCTCTGAAGCTACATTGAAGTATAAAGGAAAAATTCCTGCCAGCGTGAGCTCTGTAGTATTTTCATTTTCTACAAAGTTATAATCGTGATAAAATCCTGTTTCCTCATTCCAAAAATAGTTTGAGATAGCTTTCTTACGATTTTCGGCCCTAGCTTTAAACTGAAGCCCTAAATTGGTAAAGCCATCTTCTGAATATATTGTTGAAATGGTACATTCCATGAAGTATAACAAGCAATTTAGGTCGACGGGAAGTATATCAGCGGTTTTTGTGGTACTGAAACTTCCTTTTTCCGTATACCATCTAGAGCTAAAATCCCAGCCCGAAGCTGCAGCTGATCTGAGGTTATTGAAGAGTATTCGCTGTAAAGAATCAGATTCAAATACACTGGCCAAATGCAAATCCTCCTTATAAGCTTCGGGTCTTGGCGTATATCCTTTGTCCCAATACCTGTTCAAGACTTTATCCACTCCTAATCGAACCACATGATTCTTGGGACCAATGGTATCTGTATCATAGATTCCGTCCATCCAAAAATTATACTCCTTGTCCAGTTGGTACAGATATGATTTTAATATTTTTTCATTTTTTCGTGAAATGGCATCAACCATAAGGGAAAAGAATGGCGGTTGCGACCTGGTTCTATAGTAGTTACGCGTACCATTTGGTATAAAGCCTACGGTATCGATCAAAAAAGCAAAATTATCGACCATGTCCTTTGCTAAATCGTCCCTGCCATCAGCCAATAAACCTTCTAAGGTAAAATAGCTGTCCCAATAGTAGATTTCTTGAAAACGACCGCCGGGAACAACATATTTTTTTGGCAACGCTATTCGTGAGGAGTTGGCAATGCTACTATCCGGACCTCTGGTCAACTTGTCCCACATCAACGAGATATGCTCATACATGGTTTTTGTTGTGTCCGTTTCAAATTCCAAGGCTTGCATTGACCTATCCTCAAAATTTTCTTCAACAAAAGCTTTAAGGTCAAAGCCTTCTTCTTCTTTTTCAACAAGATATTTAGCCTCTAAAATTGAAATGGTTTTTTTTGGAACCAAATCGACAAAAGTTTTTGAATCCTTAAAAATAGCAGTCAGCTGAACGTCTTTGAAAAGCTGTGAATCGTAAAAATCAACCTCTTTAACCGACTTGGTTGCTTCCTTACAGTTAAAAACAATAAAACACAGTACTATTCCAAAACAAAATTTATACATGCCTATAAAATTTTAAAGTGATTAAATATAAGCGTAATAACCTAAAGTGAAAAAACGTTAAAATCGTATACGATTTGTATCTTAAAGCCATGAATAGTATAAGCATTCTACGAAATCAAGTAAAATCGCATTTGTTGGAACAAATCCAGATGGGAGAATTAGAGGTGGGCAAAACCATTAATCTGGCGCGTTTATCCAGAACAATGGGGATTAGTGCCACTCCAATTCGCGAAGCCTTGAGCCAATTGGAACAGGCTCGAATTATTAAGGCGGTTCCAAATCGAGGTTTTGTTATTTTTGAACTAAGCAAAGCTGAAGCAAAAAACCTCTATGAAACCATATCACAACTTGAATTAATGGCTTTGGAGAATTCTTCGTTCACTGCTGAATTCATTCAAGTGTTGCGAGCACATCAGACAAAATTAAAACAAGCCAATACAAATGCTGGAAAATTGAAAGAACGGTTTGGGTTTCATAGAGTTTTAACAAGCCGTTGTGCAAATATCATTCTAATACAACTACTTGATGACTTAAAAGCAAGACTATTATTTTATGAGCAGGGAGTCGGGAACCATAATGCCACTTTTTATGAAAATATAAACAATCAAAACGAAGCTTTGATTCAGGCTATTGAAGATAATAACATTCCGACCGCTGCTTTAATATTAAAAATGAACTGGATGTTCATTTTGGAGCATATTGAAAATCAAATAGAGAATTGAATATTTAGACTAAACACAGGAACAAACCGTTATGAGTAGTATATAAAAACGATCTAATGCAATTCTTAAATAAAGAGATTGAGGCTTTGGTCAAGCGAAAAAAATCCAAATCATTGGTGAAAAAACAGATATCTTGTGGAATTTTTCAGGATTTGGAAAATGAGAAAACCTCAACCAAAATTCATCAAACTAGCAAATAACCGTTATTGTTCAAATAATGATTTGTCCACCCCCGGAATTAGATTCAGGGCATTTTTATAATATACCTTTCGCAATACTTCATCTGGTAAATCCAATCCGTACATTGCCCAAAAAGCATGGTATTTTTTGTAGTATGGGAAGTATTCATCATCAGTTTCCAAAACCCTAAAATAGGTTGGAAATTCTTCTGGTTTCCAGCTGTCTTTACCAAATAGGATTCTATCTTGATATTTTAAGAAGAACTTCTTTGCCATTCTGGGTTGGCGTCCCAGTTCTGCTATAATAGCACCTATACCAACAGACATATTGGGAATTTCATCCATTAACTCCCCTAGCATAGCCAGGTTATTTGCATACCATCCCATGTGCGCATTGATAAACTTGGTTTTTGGATGCTTTTTGAACATACGATGTTGTTCGTCAATAATCTGTTGCCAAGGTGCAGGATTGGTAGCGGAGCGTTTCCTTCTAGGCCTCGTTTTCAGTTCTAACCATCTTTCATTGTCTTTGTCCATAGGGTCCCAGAATGATTTTGGATCAGCTGCATGAATCAATACGGGAATTCCCAGTTCACCACATTTTGTCCAGATAGGGTCTAGCCTAGAGTCATCGATCGCAATACGTTTTCCATTGATATCCTTGTGTCGTAATCCCAAGCTTTTGTAGATTTTTAGTCCTTTTGCTCCACTTTTCACATCAGATTCTAACTGTTTTGCAGCTTCTTCTCCCCAATTGGGCTTACCAACTCCGCTAAAATCTACGTTGGCGAAAATTACAAACCTATTGGGATAATTATTGTTCACGTTTTTCAGCATATCCTGTAAACCTTCACCAGAACCACCGCTCAGATTGACCATGACGCCCATATTCATTTTATCCATATCCCGCACCAGAGTAGACAAATCCTGTGTTGCCATCCTGAATTGATGGCTATGGACATCGATAAAGGTAAACTTGGCTTTGTCGACAAGGTTTTCTGGAACTACCAATGTTGATTTGGGATTGTACTCCTCAAACCCCATTTCTTGACTCTTTGTATATAAAAAGCAAAGAAAAAACAGTAAAGTTATAGTATAGGTTTTCATATCTAACTCATCATTTTATCAAGTAGTTGTGAATATTTTTCTAGTGTATCAATGTCAATTTCTTTTCCATTGGGAAAAACACGTTCTGTATCATCTATGTACTTTTCTATAATCTGTTTTGCGCCAGAATCCTTATCAAGTTCAAGAAGTTCTGAAAGAATGGAACGGTGGAAAATTGCAGGTACACCAACTTTATTTTCATAAGCTGTTGCTATTATGATTGATTCACCATCATCAAATTTCTTTTTCATCAAATCTAAGTATACCGAATCTATCATTGGCTGGTCAGCAAGCATGACTAAAATTCCATCAAAATTCTTATCATGTTCTAAAATATGTTTTACTCCTGTAGCAATTGAACTTCCAATACCGGATTGCCATTTGGGGTTATAAACCAAGTTTGCTTCAGAAATGGATGATCGTATCTCATTCGCATTGGACCCTAAAACAACATATGTGTGAGCCGTTACTTTCTGTGCTTGTTCAAGTGCATGTCCTAAAAGTGTGGTCTTTCCCCAAGGAAGCAACTGCTTTATTGTATTCCCCATTCTTTTTGAAGCTCCTGCAGCCAATATCAGTGTAGCAATAGATTTGGACATATTAGTTGTGAATCTTACCCATTTTGTTTTTTAAGAGCATTGGCTCTTTACGACGTGCAACAGTTAAAATTTCAGCCAAAACAGCTATTGCGATTTCTTGCGGTGTTTCTGCTCCAATATCAATTCCAGCTGGACCGTGTATTTGGTCTAGGAAGTTTTCCGAAATATCTGGATGTCGTTCCAATAATTCATCAAATAACTTTTCCCGCCTTTTAAAAGGGCCCAAAAGACCCATATAAGCTGGTTTTTGGTCTTTCAAAGCGACGAGATACTGTAAATCCTTAACAAAGCTATGGGTCATTATGGCCACGGCGGTCTGCTCGTCCAGTTTTGGTCGGAACGATTCTGGCTCGACGGTAATGAGTTTGTGAATGCCTGGGAAATCATTTTCAGTTTTCTCTTCTCGCGGGTTGGCAACAATGGTAACTTCCCAACCTGTTAAAGCTGCATATTTGCACAATTGTACGGCATCATGCTCTGCGCCAATGATCATTAACTGAAAACAAGGTTGCATCTTTTGCTCAAAACACAACAAATCTCTGTCTTGTTTTTGGACACTTTGATTTAGAGGATATGCAACGGCTCCCAAACGGAAAAAGGTTCCAAAATCTTCATGCGCAGTATGCTCCTTTTCATAGAATGATTGTATCTCAAATGTATTTCGTTGCAAAATGGTGCTCCAAAATTGGGTTATCAGGTCTGGGCTTGGATCAAAAACCTCCAATAGAATATACAGAATGCCTTCACAGCCTAAGCGATATCTGCCATCGTAGACCATTACTTTTGGTACTCCATTGGTAAAAACCGATTGTGCTTGCCTTAGGATTTCCTTCTCCACACATCCACCACTTACTGCGCCCACCATATCGCCATTTTCAAAAATCAACATACGTACTCCAGGTCTACGATATGATGAACCTTCTAAGGAAACAACGGTCGCCAAAATAGCTTTTTGGGCATTTGGCCTGCTTTCTTCATATTGTTGGATGATATTTTTTAGCTCGTGGGTCATTTAAAAGGGTTTCAAGCTTTTGAAATCTCAATTCTTACATCTAATTGCTAGTTGACGATTATCGCCATAATTCATTGATATGTTTTAAACAATAATACTTTTCGTAGGTATAAATGACAATACAGCTCCATCCTCTCCAACGGATTGATTGGGTTCCATTTGAACAAAGCCACTTGCCCTAGACAGATTTAAAAGATCACCGGACCCTGATGTATTCAACGTATTTGCACATAGAACACCTGCTTTGATTCTAGTCTTCACACCTACAAACATTGTTAAGTCAGTTTTGTTTACAAAAGGTTCTTCTAAAAATACAGTAAATTGAGATGATTCTGTATCTAAAGATTTGTTAAGCCATGGTTTAAGATATAGATGGTAATTTACAAAAGTTGATACTGGATTGCCTGGAAATGCAAATACTATTGATTTTTTGGTTTCATGTTTTCCAAACCAAAATGGTTTACCAGGTCGCTGGAGCACTTTATGAAATATCTTTTTAACGCTCAGTTCTTCAAAAGTTTTAGGTAAAAAATCAAACTTTCCTTTGGAAACCCCGCCACTTAAAAGTAAAACATCATAATCAGTAAGAAGTGATTCCAAATTACGTTGTAATATGGATTCATCGTCGTTAAAATGATAGGTTTCCGCTGTTATATTTTCATCAGCTAAAAGAGCTGCCAGTGAATGTGTATTCGATTTTCGTATTTGATGTGGTAACGGAGTTTCATCAACTTTGACCAGTTCGTTGCCTGTAGCAACAACAGCTATTTTCGGTAGTTTTTTGACCAGAACTTCAGATTTGCCAACGGTTGCCAATACACCAATTTCAGCTGCGGTAATTTTGAGCCCCGGTTGAAGTAATTCCTCACCACTTGCAACATCGGTTGCCCGATAATGGATATTTTGTCCTTTGACCACCGTATTTTCAACGGTAAAAATCCCATTATCTTCTGTTGTGTGCTCGTACATGATGACTGTATCTGCATTTTTAGGCACCATGGCACCTGTCATTACCTCGATACATGTAGCATCATCCTTTAGAATAAGTTGCGGACTTCCAGCTTGGGCCACCATTGTAGCTTTGAACACTGTTTTATTCGGTTCAAGGTTCTTATATTGTATTGCAATACCGTCTTTGGTAACTCTATTAAAAGGTGGAAAATCCCTATCGGCAACGATGCTTTCGGCCAAAATTCGATTGTTTGCCTGTAGCAATGGAACAGATTCAGTTCCGTAGTCTTCCGTATTTTCAAGTACAGCTTGTAGTGCCGCTTTGAACGTAATCATATCATTTGGCTTGATAGTTATGACGATAAGGTCATTAATTTGTTCATTCCTCCCAAAATATTATAAAACTTTAATTCAGGATAATCCATTTGGAGTTGTCTTGTAGCAATTGCACTCCGTTTTCCAGATTGACAGACGATATAAATATCGTGATGACTTTTAGATAGTTGTTTGGGCAGTTGCAACATATCCAATGGCAGATGTATGGCTTCCTGAAGGTGGCCACAATCAAATTCCCCTTTAGTTCGAACATCCAACAAGGTAAAAGGTGTTTTGGATTCTCTGAGTTCTAAAAAGGTTTCTACACTGACCTCAGCTACTATTTCGCAACGATCGGTTTGATAAGTTTCCCTGAGTTCAGTGATTTTAGTATTCGAAAGCTGCAGTTTAAACTTCATTTTGGTGGTACGCTGGCTTAATCCATCATAGACCAGCAAGCTTCCAGAAAGTACTTCTCCTACCCCGGATATCAATTTTATGGTTTCCAAGGCCTGTAATGTTCCTATTATTCCAGGTAAAACCCCCATAACGCCATTTTCATTGCAGTTTGGTACTTCATCTGGGGTTGGCATATCTGGATATAAACAGCGGTATGTAGGTCCGTTTTCATGGTTAAATACGCTAACATGCCCTTCAAAACCATGTAAAGCTCCGTAAACAAAAGGCTTATTTAGAATTACGCAAGCATCATTTATCAAATAACGTGTTGGGAAGTTATCGGTCGCATCGACCACCACATCATAATCCTTTATAGTGTCCAGTGCATTATCCTTGGTCAGAAAAGTGTCATGTAAGCCAAAAACGGTCTGTGAATTTTGAACACTTAATTTTTCGTGGGTAACCTCCAGTTTTAATCTTCCTAAATCTTTTTCGGTATACAGTACTTGTCGCTGCAGGTTATGCAATTCCACGACATCCTGATCTAGAAGCCCTAACATTCCCACGCCCATGGCATTCAGGTACTGTAGGACAGGAATGCCCAGCCCACCTAGGCCAACTACCAGGACCTTGCTATTTATCAATTTAGATTGACCTTCTGGGCCAAATTCCTTCAAACTTGTTTGTCTACTATACCTATCCTCCATCGGTCAAAGCAATTTTTGATTTGATAAACTCGTAATCTTCAATGGAATTGGCATTGTACAGTAGTTCATCCTGTTCTGGATGAACGAGTTGAATATCAGAATTGATAAGAAATTTTCGTGGACAGCTACTTTTCGCAGTTTTTAAAAATGAAATGGACTTTTGCAATCCAGCCGGCTCCCAAATTGTAATCAAAGGTTCGGGCAATCCAGTTTCTTTTGTTGCAAAAGAGGTGGCCAATCTATTTGTGTTTCGACTATTTGAAAGCAATTGCAGTGCTTCTTTGTCGATCATTGGTAAATCGCATGCCAGTACAAGCCAAGCCACTTCTGAATAATTGCTATGCGCACTGAGTATGCCGTTGAACGGCCCCCGATATTCATTTTTATCAACTATTGTATTGAAGCTATTTGTCAATGAAGCCTCTTGCTCTTCCCGTATACTAAGAAAGACAGTATCGCAGATGGTCTCCAAAAGTTGGTACAGATACTCTTGCTGCGGAATACCGCGATAAGGAATCAACCCTTTATCGGTTCCCATACGGGTACTCCTGCCCCCTGCGAGCACTAAACCATATAGCTTTGGTGTTTTATGTTCGTTTGTATTTTTCACACTTCAATCTTAGTTAACCGCCAATGGATGTCATTGAACTATCAAATACTGTGGTAGAATGTTCTTGCTGCGCATCAAAACCAGTTTTGGCTCTATTGCCAATAGCATTAAGAATGGCACTTTTTACATTTTCTTCTCCGTCTGCTTCACGAATGATATCCCGAAGATTCACTTTGGGTTTTCCGTACAAACACGTGACCACGTCGCCAGTTGCAGTCACTCTTAACCTATTGCAACTTCCGCAAAATGTTCTGCTGAAGGATGGAATAATACCAAAAGTACCTTGATGTCCCGGTATTTTATAGTTTATGGAAGTAGATGTTTTGGGTGACTCCAGTTTTTGATAATCGGGATATGCTTGCGCTATATGTTCTAAAATAGCTTTGTAATTCCATTTGATGGAGGTGAAATTTTTTGAACCACCATTAAAGGGCATTTCCTCCAAAAAACGAACTGAAACATTATAGTGCTTCATAACTTCTATAATGGGAAGGATATCTTGTTCATTCTGGCCATCCAATACGATAAAATTAATGCGGACATTAAACCCTTCGGTAATAAGCCGTATGAGGTTATTGTGTACAGTTTCAAATTGTTTTCTACGTGTGATTCGCTCAAATGTCTCCTTGTTGATGGAATCTAAACTAACGTTGATATTCTTGATGCCTAGTGCTTTCAATTCATAGATATGGGAGCCTATCAAAGTGGCATTTGTGGTAATTGAAATATCCTCAAGCCCTTCCATTTTGGTCAACGCCCTCATGAGTACCATAACATCTTTACGGACAAAAGGTTCCCCACCCGTAATACGGATTTTATCTATTCCCTGCTCCACCAATATGCTGCCAACTTGAATGAGCTCTTCAATAGTAAGCAACTTGTCATTTTTCGCAAAGTTGATTCCTTCCGAAGGCATACAATAATTACAGCGCAGGTTGCACCTGTCCGTTACGGCAAGTCTTAAATAGTTAATTTCCCTATTGTGATTGTCTATCAACATAATTATCCTCCAAAACGATGGAAAAGATAGTACTTCTGTTTTTATTATCCACCGCTCACAGGTGGAATTAGTGCTATTTCATCGTATGAATTGATTATTCTGTCATCTTCTGCATAATCATTGTTCACAGCTATTGCAAGCGAAGATAATTTGTTCAACTCTGGATATGTATCGCCTAAAAACTGCTTAAGCTCTTTTACGGTTTTTGGAATTTTTCTACCTGTAATACTGGATGTGGGGACAGACAAAGTAGCGGTCCCTACAATGTCTTTTGTAATCCCGAATAATAATATCGTCATAAATCAACCTATAATTTCTTTTTGGGGCATTTTTAAAAGTTCTGGTGTTTTGGTGAATGGTTGTTTATATAATCTATTTCCCGTAGCCGCCTTTAGGGCATTAGCTACTGCCCCGCCTGCCGGAGGAAGGGTTGGCTCTCCCAATCCTGTTGGAGAATATTCGTTTTCCATCAAAAAAGTTTCCACTACGGGAGCTTCTTTCATCCGTATTAGTCGGTATCTGTCAAAATTATTGGCCATTGGTTTTCCATCTTCAAATGCTAGTTCTCCAAACATGGAATGTCCAACACCATCAATGACCCCACCTTCAATCTGGTTCAGGGCGCCTAATGGATTCACCACAATACCGCAATCGACCACACAGGTTATCTTCTTGACCACAGGCGCACCGTTTTCTATTTCAACATCGGCGACTTCTGCCACGTGGGTATTATGGCAGTAATAGTTTACAAAGCCTTGGTATACATTCTTGGGTTTGGTGCCCCAGCCTGATTTTTCCACGGCCATTTTAATAACATCTTTCATGCGTTCAGGAGAATACTGGATTCTCTCGTCTTCTTCTGGCTTCACCTTATCCAATAAATCCAATCGCAATTGAATTTTATCAACTTCCATTACTTCTGCCAACTCATCAAAAAAGCTTTGCTCCGCATAAGCCAAAAAATTGGTGTAGGGTGCTCTCCATGCCCCGGTAGTAATGCTACTGTTATATTTTGCAATATCAACCTGATAGTTTTCAATAGCTCCCGCAGGGAAAAAATTAGGAATGAGACCGTACATATTATCATTAATGGCTGCCTCTTTTAAATGGTATGCGGTTAGTTTCCCATCCTTAACTCCCGCTTTTATACGGTATTTGATGGCAGGCCTGTAAACACCCGTTTGCATATCATCTTCTCTAGTGCTGACTACTTTTACTGGTTTTTTGATATGATTTGAAATCTCGGCAGCTTCAAGCACAAAGTCACCATACAGTCTTCTGCCAAAACCACCGCCCATACGGGTCATTTCCAAATAAATATCACTTTCTTCCCTGCCCAACATTTTGGCAACCAGACCAGCTTTCCACTCTGGAGTTTGTATGGGACCGACCAAGTGTACTTTTTCACTCGTAACATCTGCATAAAAGTTCATGGGTTCCATACAGTTGTGCGGTAGAAAAGGAGACTCGTATGTTCGTTCTAGAATTTCGTCCGCTTCCGCGAAGGCTTTTTCTACATTTCCATCGGAACGAGGGGTTTCAAACTTGTTGCCGTCCAATAACTCAATAAGTTTTTTATCGTGTTCTTCAGTACTCTCAATGGTTGTATCTTCTTCCCAAACAGCTTGTATGGCTTCTTTTGCCTTAAACGCTTGCCAAGTTGAGTTAGCCACTACTACAACTTTATCACTGGATGAAATCTTACTCCCAAAGCTTGGGTCTTCCGCCAACAATCCACGTACTTTTTCCCCAATCTTAAAAATATCGATGACACCCGACATGGCGCGAGCTTTTGTATCATCGTAAGAAACAAGTTTTTTTCCAAAAGCAGGTGGTCGTACAACAGCGGCGTAGACCATTCCTTCCGCTTTATAATCCAATCCAAATAACGGTTTGCCCGTTGCAATTTCATCAATGTCCACATTGGATGCGTCCTTGCCTATAATTTTGTATTCCTTTGGACTTTTTAGGGTAACATCTTCTGGAACCTCCAATAATGCAGCTTCTTTTACTACATCGCCATAACCCAAAGTTTCGCCTGCAGCATTGGTGATTACCCCTTCGCTTACGGTCAATTCAGATGCATCTACTCCCCAACGGGCTGCTGCTGCATTTACCAACATCTGTTTGGCAGTGGCGCCTGTTTGCCTGAGTGCATCCCATCCATGACGAATGGATTGACTGCCTCCTGCTACTTGTCTCGTATAGTTCTTAGTGTCTAGAATACCTTGCTTAACATATACATCTTTCCAAGCCACATCCAGTTCTTCTGCAATGATCATGGGCATAGAAGTCTTCACCCCTTGCCCTATTTCTGGATTGGGCGAAAAAATGGTAACGGCTCCATTGTCAGCAATTTCTATGAATGCGTTGAAGTCATTATAATTCAATTCAGCTAGGTCTATTGGTGGTGCGGCCTTGGGCTTGCACGCCTGGAATAAGTTGAAACCAATCAGCATGCCGCCTCCTGCTAATGAAGAAGTTCGCATAAAGGCCCTTCTGCTGAATGTTAATGTTTTATTTGTTGACATTTTGAGTGTTTTAATTGAAGAAGTACTGCTTTTATTGATCCATGTTCTCCGAAGCAATCATAACCGCCTTACGGATTCTGGTATATGACGCACATCTGCATATATTACCGTGCATTGCGTTTTTTACATCGTCTTCAGTCGGATTGGGATTGCTTTCCAAAAATGCGGAAGCTGTCATAATCTGTCCTGCTTGGCAATAACCACATTGGGGAACGTCCACTTCCTTCCAAGCCTCTTGCACCGGGTGTGTTCCATCTTCGGATAGGCCTTCAATGGTAGTTATAGATTTACCATCAATTTGGGCCAAGGTCAAGGAACAACTTCTCATTGCCGTACCTTCAACATGTATGGTACAAGCACCACATTGGCCTATTCCACATCCGTACTTTGTTCCCACTAACTCTAAATGGTCCCGTAGTACCCATAGCACTGGAGTGTCTTCAGAAACATCAACTGTTTTGGATTCCCCGTTTACTTTAATCTGATACGTTGGCATAGTGTTTTTGAATTGATTGAATTTCAAGTTGTTTGCATGTTCAAGTTACCAAAAATTGATTGGACTCCTTTTTTTTTAACAAACGGCTATTTTTTTTAACTTTTCTTTAATCATATAATGAACTCCAAAAGTAATTTTCAAACAAAACAAGCGTTTTGCAAAAAGAACCTCAACTTTTTGTAAAATGAAAAATGTATTCAAACTCTTCTGCTTTGTTGTCCTAACCGTTTTTATCTCTTCTTGTGGAAATTCCGATGATGATGTCGATTTTGATATTAACCAGCGGGAATTGGGCCAAGGCGAAGAAGCTGATGATTGTTTAGGATTTGAAGAAAATGAATTATTACTTTCTATTCAGGACCAGTTCACCACACTTCCTGGAAAAGTATCCATTCTTTTTAAAGTTTCCGACAGTGCCGGGACACCCATATCTGGTTTAACGGCAGATCAATTTACAATCTATGAGCAGGGCCGAAACGACGATTGTTTCAATACCATATCTTCTTCGGAATCTTCAGCGAGAATTTCATCAAACTCTCAAATTTTCAATAATACTACGCTATTGGTGCTCGATTTAAGCAATAGTGTCCTGGAAAGTAGCTTGGATGAACTAAAAACTGCATCTACGAGTTTTATCAACAATGTAATCCCTACTCCTGAGGGGGATTCTTTTAAAATGGCCATTTATTGGTTCGATGGTGAGGATGAGTTACACCTTTTAAACCCACTTACTTCTTCTGCAACGGAGCTTACCGCTGCCATCGATGGTATCACTACGGACATAAGTAACGACCCATCAACAGATTTATATGGTGCCGTTATAAAGTCTACTCAGATTGCCGAAGATGAAATTAAAGCAAACAATGAGGCCTCTGTTATAGGGGCTGCTTCTATTGTACTTTTTACCGATGGCACTGACCAAGCCTCACGATTTTCAGAAGAAACTGCGTTAAGGGCGGTAAACGATGCAAATCAAAATATTTCTTTTTTCACCATTGGATTAGGTTCTGAAATTGATACAAGTATCTTAATAAATATTGGAAAGACCGCTAGTGTATTTGCAGGAAACAAAGAGGAATTGGAAGCTACGTTTACACAGATTTCCCAACGTGTTTCGGAACAGGCCAACAGTTTTTATTTGTTTGAGTACTGTACTCCAAAACGGGATGGTAGCGGTGACAACAATCTAGTTATTCAATTGACCAATGGTGGACTGCAGGGCGCAGTACAGACCAAGTTCAGTGCCAATGGATTTATGGGAGGCTGCGAATAGCACTTTATTCAGATTAACATAAATCCTATTCTTTCGATTTCTTTAATGTTCGACCATGTCCTAAAAGTAGGGTTTTTGGTGCGATAGTTGTTATAAATACATAAACAACAACTAATTACATCCTTTTAAACTGACTTAAGTTTAACTCAAAAATAATGATTATGGATGTGGTAAAAGAGATTATTCAGAAAAGTGCAATAGGTCCATTATCCAATTGGTCAAAAGGAGTGGTACTATCTTTATTCACTTCAATACTAGGTTTGCTCTTAACAATGCTCGTGTTACTTTTCAAGTACGGTACACAAATAAACATTCAATTTGGATATTAACGGTAAATCAACGCATTACCAAAATTTTGCTTTTCTATTGGTTTTGAAAAATCGATTAAAAACCCGTTGATTACAGCATGGGTCAATTTTCCATCTTTTTCTAAAAAGAACGTTGGGTTTACTCCGGGACGAAGTCTAAAATCTGGTACCTTATAGTTTTTCTTTACAAAATGTCCGGGCATTTCCGTGTACGGAATTGGAGGTAAGAAATTGGTCGTAAAATACCCATAGCCAGATTTAAACGGACTGTTCTTATCATTCCATAACTTTCGTGTATTCGTATCCATACTTTTAGGGTACATTTTTGGAGGCACTATTTTATAGCCTGTAGCATCAAAAGTTTCGTAGCCATAGAATGTGGACAAATCTCCTTGATCAGCAACCATACTTCGATAATAGAAAGATTCATGATTTTCATCATCTACTTCTTGACGATGAATTCCTAAATCTAAGATGTAATCCTTTCCTAAAAGCTCATAGGTTACATTTTCAATTTTCAGGTCAAAGAGTTTACGGTCATTCCTTGGAATCTTTTCATAATCGGCTTCTGGAATGCTTTTGTAGCTTTCCTTTGCAATAGTATACAACGCCGACAGGATGGAAACATAATTTAACTTTCGTATTTCTTGCTTTTCCACATCATTCGCATAACCACCAGATTCGATTAAAATTAAGCTTGTGCCCCATTTGGCAATATTATCGCCAAAAGCACGTGGTTCAAAATCATCACTGTATCGTCCTACCTGACCTGGTGCATATTTTTGGATGATATTGTTCATGTAAACGATAACCTTCATAGCGTTTGAGCGAACTTCATTAATATCCTTTTCATAATTAAAGGCAGTTGCCAAATATGAAATCGTAGCTGGTTTACTTGTCAGTTCTGCATTGTAATAAGTACTTTGATCATGAAGGTTAAACCCAAATTTGGCATCCAAACTATCACGGAGTCTTTTTAATGTTCTTCCTTCAGGAGATTGCAGTCGTAATGCATCTCTGTTGATATCGATTCCCAAAGCATTTCTACGCTGGTATATCTCTGCCCCATCTGGATTGAGCATTGGAAGAAAATGAAGCTTTAATTTTGAAAGAATAAGTTCCTTTTCCGATTTGAATTCCGGGGCATCTAAAAAATTAAGGATATCGAAAATAGCCATGGTCGCGGTTGGTTCGTTTCCATGCATTTGCGACCATAAAAAAATATTTTCCGATCCAGAACCTATACTGATCAAATGCAGATCGCGCTCTTCTATGGATTCACCTACTTTTTGTACCTCAAACTTTGCATTGGCTTCAAATCGTTGAATCAAAGGCTGTATTTGTTTGTGCTTTATACGTCTTTTTTCCAAAGTAGCTTCTTTATACGTATCGTACGTTTCGTATAATTTTGACGTAATCGCTTCTTGGGAATAAGACGCTATACTGAGCAATCCCAATAAAAAAAGTAATGTTCGTTTTTGCATGCTTTTATTTTGAGGGAACAGGCTTAAAATTAAATCTTTTTGTGGCTTCACGCACACCGTTCATAAAATCAGTTCCCGGGTCTGTTTTTGTGGTGCGGTATCCATCGTCCACTTCCAACCATAACGGATGGCCTTCAAACTGGGTATACTCATAATGTCCTATCACATATTCAATATCATATTTATCCGCCAAGTATTCCACTAAAAAGATATTCGCTTCTAGCTGTTCTTTGGTCAACGGGGTGTTTTCGGTACCACCTACATTTTCAACGCCTATGGCGCAATGGTTCAGCCCAATTACATGCCTGGCCATTGTAGTTTCTGGCATTAATCTATAAATAGTACCATCTTGATCTATCAAAAAATGGGAAGATACGTTTAGACCGCTTACGCTTTCTATATCGGGACGCCAATTGGGGAGTGTTGGTTTTTCAAAAGCTTCAAAAGATTTTTGAAGTGTTGGAATGGCCGTCCAGTGCAACACAATCATTTTGGGAACTATCTCTGGTGTTTCCTGTTCTAAATTGTAACGCTGTGCCAGATATTCTTTCGTTAGCTCGACACGTTCTTTATCAAAAACAATTGGTCTATCCACTATCTCATGTTTCGTATTACAGGACCATAGAATACTTAGTATCAAAACCAATAATCCAGCTTTTTTCATCTTTAGTTTATTTGGAAGTAAATATAGTATCCAAAGGGACGGCATAACGAATTTTCAGTTTCTTTTTCCCCCACTGCCTTGCTTTTTTAACATCCAGTCCCATATAGATATCGATTCTATTGTGCCACTTTCGGTTCATTTTATCCATGACATAAAAAGTATCGGGAAAGGTATCTATTTTCACCATGGTGTTATGCTTTAAACCTAGTTTTAAAAGATCTCTGGAAACCGCAATACTTTTCATTCCGGGTTTTAAGGTATCTCCCCAAGCTGCGATACTTGGATTAGTGCCAGTGGTCTGCCATGAAACCGAATTATATGCTGAGGCGGTCACAGCTATAGTTTTCCATTCCCATTTAGGTTGGGGGACAGTTTTTTGCTTACAAGCAAGAAATATCAAGAAGCAAAGCAAAAAATTCTTCAAAGAAGTTAGTATTGATTGATTTCTAAAGATAGAAAATCCTTTTGTAAATGGGACGTCTATTGAATGATGATCGATTAGAGTACAAGAACGATGCAAGCAACAGAAAATATAAAACACACGTTAGGACATATATTCACTTCTCTGGTTTTATTAAAATATTTCTTTGCAATTGAAGAAAATACTCAAAGTTTTATTTTTTGACCACCAATGTAATATTGTTATATTTATTCGTAAGTGTTCGATTTGAGATTCCTTTAGGTATTGTTAACCAGCTATTCTTATTGATTACAAATCTAAACTCGTGTGTGTTTTCGTTTTGGAAGTTTGATATTGGAACCGATAGTTCATAAACTCCTTGTCCTAAGTTATTCATTTGGTATGAATCGTTATTTGGATTCCAATTATTGAAGGTTCCGGTAACCGAAACGCTTTTAATCATATCATTATTTAACTTTTCAGAATGCGTATATTGAAAAACGATAACATCATTTTCAATACGGTAACCATAGATTTTCCCATGGTATCGGTTAAAGTCACATAAGTCACTTACAATTGAGTTAATGACAATATGAAGCTTTTCATGTGTTGTAGGTGTACTTTGATTGATAACCAATGAAATCCCCAAATTCTGCTCAGGGAAAACAACGAACATATTCTGCACTCCATATGCACCACCATGCTTGAGACAACGGAGACCATTCCTTGTCACGTTAATATCATCCCACAAGTATCCATTCCAGTTTTCATTAGAATTTGTAATATTTCTTCGAGATTCTAAAACCAATTTGTCATCAAGTCTTAACTGGTATTTCAAAAATGTATTGAGGTCACTAATCGTGGATTTTAACATTCCGCCAGCTCCCCAGATACGATACGCAAAATTTGGCATCAATTTTTCGTTTTTATTGTAGCCATTCAATAATGTTTTAGAACTCGGTACCATAAAAGAGGTTGCCTTCATTCCAAGTTTTTCAAGAAGTTCGTCCTCAACGATTTCTCTAAAATCCTTTTGATAGACTTTTTCTAAAATGTATCCTGTAAGTTCGGGGCATAGCTCATTATAGTAGTTCGTTGTACCTGGAAAAGTATCCAACTTCACTTTTTTTAAATCTTCAAAAAAATCTGATTTGTCATAAGTTGCACCAAACTCTTTAAGTCTAAAAACAGTGCTATCATCTTCTACTATCCGTAATGAACTTATATCTGGAAAACTCCGATTGATCCCAGACTTGAATCCTAGTAAATCTTTAACTCGAATAGGTCGACCTTGAAACTCGAGGTTTGGATATTTTCCTGGTAAAAATTTTCTGATATCATCCTCTAGATTTACTTTTTGGTCCAAAACAGCCTTCGCCATCAAAGTTCCGGTAAACACTTTGGTGACAGATGCAATTTCAAAAAGCGTTGTATCTGTAATTTTGTTGCCCTTTCCCTTGTCAATTTCCCCATAATGTTTGGTATAGGTTTGCCCATTTTTTATTACGGATATGGATGCGGCAAACGCATTGGTGTCTTTTAGTAGATTTTGGCCATGGATATCCAATACCTTATTGATATAAGTTTTGGTCAATTCTTCTTGTGAATAACACGAGGTGACTACTATTGAAATGCAAATAAAGGTCTGAATTAGGTATGTTTTCATTTAAGTATCTATTTATTATGGTTGTATATTTCTTTTAAATTAGATAAAGCGTTTATCGTTGTTTCGGATTTTGTTAAAAGTTAGTGCAACGTATAGGAGTAATTCTTTTTGATGATTTATTGAATTAGGGGCTATTTTGAGCAAGTACTCCCAAAAATTGATATGGTTACAATAATTCTATTTTTTTGCTCTTTTTGAAAATAACTACAGCTAAATGAAAAGAAAACTATAAGGAAGAGTGAAAAGCCCCCAGCTTCAGGTTAGATAATGGTAACGTTCCAAAACATAAATAAGAAACTATCAATCCTGATTACTTAAGCAGCAACAAAATATAAAAGGATAATATATACCGTTAATGTAGCACCAAGGGATATGTGGCAATACTATTGTTTTTGAAAAAACCTTAGCTTGGAAGTGGAACGTAAGTAGGGTCATGTTCCATCATTGGAAAAGTTTTAGCGTTCCATTCCTGTTTAGCCTTTTCAATTTTCTCTTTGCTCGATGAAACAAAGTTCCAATAAATATGCCGCTCTTCCGGAAAAGGCTCACCTCCAAAAAGTAAAATATGGGAATTTGATTTTAGTAAAATCTCGCACGTATCTTCAACCTTGGAAACCAAAATATTTCCTTTCCCAATGTCTTCACCACAAGCGGTAATTCCGCCTTCCACGATACAGATGCCAATCTCACCTTTGAGGTTATCTTTAACATCTAGTGGGTATTCAGATTCATTTTTCACTTCGACCATAAAAAGAGGGGAATATGTGGGTACGGGAGATTTTTTATCGTAGCCTTCACCAGCTACTAATGTGAATTCAGTTGGGCCATCCTTCCATTTAGGCAAATCATTCCCGCTGATATGATGAAATTCTGGCTCTATGTCTTCCAGTTCTTTTGGAAGTGCGACCCAAATCTGGTAACCGTGTGCAGTAAATATCTTTCCGTTACGTAAATCCGTAGGGGTTCTTTCCGAATGGGAAACTCCTTTGCCTGCTGTCATCCAATTTACAGAACCTGGGCTTATCCGTTGGTTTGTGCCTATACTGTCTTCGTGCACAATTTCGCCCTCTAACATAAAAGTAAGCGTGGACAGTCCGATATGGGGATGTTGGTCCACATCCATATACCGATTAGGTCCAAGCACTGTAGGTCCCATATGGTCAATAAAAATGAAAGGGCCGATCATTCGCTTTTTTCGAAACGGAATGAGCCTTCCTACTAAAAAATCACCAATGTCACGACTTCTTTCTTCAATGATCAATCCTATGTTGGACATACTGTAAATGTTTATATTTAGTCCCTCTAAGTTACGATAAATCCATATCCATGAAACTATTGAAACGTTCATTAATTCTGCTGATAATCATTATCGGTGTTGTTGTCTATTTAAACTACCCCAAACTAAACATGATATCTGGGTATGCCGTTAAAAACATGGCATCCGCTGTATTCGTAGCCGAACGTTCAGCAGCATCGGTGACCCAAAACGATAATAATGTACCGCTCATTAAATTGGCAACGACAGAAGTTGATAAGGGCACTAAGTCAGCTACAGCAGCTGTTTATGGACTTATGGACCGTAAAGCAGTGTACAGGGAAGGATTGGGAACCGTTCTTGTAAACGAGGATTATGACAAGGCAGCATTTATGCTTAAACCGAATAGAAATTTTTCTGCGGATACGATTCCATATCCCTATGGACAAGCTAGTCCTAAGGATACTATTTTCCCGGAAATCAATGAGCTGCAAGTGAGCAAGGCCATCGCAACTGCTTTTGATAGTCCTGGGATTCAAAAAACAAGAACGCTTCTAATATTGTATAAAGGACACCTGATTGCAGAAAAATATGCGGATGGTTTTACAAAAGATACTCCTGTTTTGGGATGGTCCATGACCAAAAGTGTCTTAGCTACATGCTATGGTGTCCTGGAACATCAAGGAAAATTAGAAATGTCTTGGCCCGCTCCTATCGCCGAATGGAAAAATGATGCCCGAAAGGAGATTACATTAAACCATTTGTTGCGTATGCAAAGTGGCCTGGCCTGGGAAGAGGATTACACCAAAATTTCCGATGTTACCAAAATGCTCTTTCTGGATAGCGACATGACCCAAGCCCAAAAAGAAAAAGAAGCAATTGCAAAACCAACAGAAATCTGGAACTATTCTTCCGGTACTTCAAATTTACTTTCTGGAATACTACGACAACAGTTTAGGTCGCACCAGGAATATCTTGATTTTCCTTATGCTACCTTAATTGATAAAATTGGGATGCACTCTATGATATTGGAGGCCGATATTGCCGGTAATTATGTAGGTTCTTCCTATTCATGGGCCAGTACTCGCGACTGGGCTCGCTTTGGGCAGCTGTATCTGGATAAGGGTACATGGAACGGGGAGCAAATCTTTAGTCCAAAATGGGTCGACTATATCACCGAGCCTACGCTCCATTCCAAAGGTACGTATGGAGCACATTTTTGGTTGAACACAGAAGGAAAATATCCCGATGCACCTAAAGACCTCTTTTCCTGTAATGGATATCAAGGACAATATGTTTTTGTGATTCCATCAAAGAATTTGGTAGTTGTACGTACTGGATTAGCTGAAAACCCAACATTTGATGTAAATGCATTCTTGTCAGAGGTCGTTAAAATCGTACCATAAATCGATATTACTATCCAAAACATTGCGCTAACCACAACAAAACAACCGTTCACAACAATAATTTCATTTGGGTGAACTGTCAGGCTACATTTACAGTGTAATAACTAAGAAAAGATATTTAAAGACAAGTAAATTTTTTCATTTTCATATAGTGTTCTCGTAAAAGAGTCTTGACCGTAACGGCAGGGCTCTTTTTAGTTTATGGCTATATTGATTGATGGTTTTTGGTTTTTCAGTTGATGGTAGGGTTGTTTTACATTACTTCGAAAAAAGGGGGAAGATAACTTTTTTGAGAAGATATGATAGAAGACTAATGACGGAAGTTAGAGGTTAGGAAATTGAAGTTAGGAGAATGTGGAACTGCTTACCGCCCACTTAAAAATGAGAGCTGAAAACTTAGAATTAAAAGATGCTTCGACAGGCTCAGCATTACATCGTGTAAAGAAGAACTTAGAGATAAGAAGTCAGAGATCAGAGAACTGAAAACTGAAAACTGAAAACTGAAATTAAGGTATCCAATTGTTCTTCCCAAAGTTGGGTTTTCTTTTTTCCAGAAAAGCATTTCGTCCTTCTTTGGCTTCATCCGTCATATATGCTAGGCGTGTGGCTTCTCCGGCAAACACCTGCTGCCCTACCATACCATCATCTGTAAGGTTCATAGCGAATTTGAGCATTTTTATAGAAGTGGGTGATTTTTCAAGTACCTCTTGAGCCCATTGGTATGCAGTATTTTCCAATTCTTCATGCGGAACAACGGCGTTGACCATCCCCATTTCACAGGCCTCTTGTGCCGAATAGTTTCTGCCCAAGAAGAAAATCTCTCTAGCTTTTTTTTGCCCCACCATTTTTGCCAAATAGGCTGATCCATATCCCCCATCAAAACTGGTGACATCTGCATCGGTTTGTTTAAAGATGGCATGTTCTTTACTGGCCAAGGTCATATCGCAGACCACATGCAAGCTATGCCCACCACCAACGGCCCAACCAGGCACTACGGCAATAACCACTTTGGGCATAAATCGAATCATACGCTGCACTTCTAAAATATTCAAGCGATGTTGTCCATCTTCGCCTACATAGCCTTGGTGCCCCCTAGCCTTTTGGTCTCCACCACTACAGAAGGACCAAATGCCATCCTTGCTGGAGGGACCTTCCGCAGAAAGTAATACTACTCCAATCGAAGTATCCTCCTGTACATCATAAAACGCTTTAATGAGTTCGCTTGTGGTTTTTGGCCTAAAAGCGTTACGGACATTGGGTCTGTTAAAAGCGATACGGGCCACGCCATTACATTTTTTATAGGTAATATCTTCAAATTCTATCGCATTCCGCCAGTTGGGTGATTTCATCTCAATTGTTTTAAAGGATTACAAAATAACGGAATTTGTGCACAGCTATTTTCAAAATCAGTACTTTTTGACGTATGTTATTTTTTTCAAACCTTCAATTTTATGGTTTAAGGGTAATTTTGGTGAATCTTAAAACGTATTCTACTTTATTTTTAAATACTTCTATGAAAAAAATAGTATTAGTATTGATTTTAGTGGTTGCAAGGAGCAATAGCAGTGCACAATCCGGCTTTTTTGAAGTTTCGGAAAAAAAAATAGAAACTCCGTATGAGCAAATTAGTGAATGGGGTAAGTACAGGTATGATAGTCTATCCTATAAAGCTGCCCAAACGCAAGGTGACTATGTATTTGAACATTTTAAGTACAAAAGTGATAGTGTTAAGGTTGACGGTTTTTTATGTCGTCCAAGATTAGTTCAAAGAAAAAAAATACCAGTAATCCTATACAATCGCGGCGGTACAGGGAATTATGCTAAACTTTCAGAAGAAGATTTCCCAGATTTCTATGCTTTGGCAAAAGAAGGGTTTGTAGTTTTTGCCTCTAACTACAGATATGTGGGAAACAGGGGCAAGTACGACCAAATTGGAGGGGATGATATTGATGACGTGATTAATTTGCACAAGTCGATAATGACTTTGGATTATGTGGACAGTGAGAATATTTTTATGATGGGCATATCGCGTGGTGGGCTTATGACCTATAAGAGCCTTACCAAGATTGATGTAAATGCTGCCGTTGTTATTGGTGGAATTGCCGACTTTGAACTATTTGTAAAGAAGCGACCTATATTTTTGGATGGATGGTCCGATCTATCTGAGGAGGAAAATTATCTTGGTTTGAAGAATCTCCTTCTTCATTTTGATAAAAACAGATCGAACTACTTAAAAAATCGGTCGGCTACAACTTGGGCAGATAAAATTAATTCGCCCGTTTACATACTTCATTCAAGGCAAGATGGACGTGTGCCTGCTAAAAGCGCTCTTGAACTTGCAAAGCAATTACATATAAACAATAAGCCCTACAAGCTTAAGATATATGATAAAAAAAGTCACTCCCTGCCCTATTCAAAATTTGATTCTTTTGAAGAAATAATTTCGTGGTTTAGAAGACATCTAAAATGAGACATTTTTGATTTATCATATTGTATCCGTATAGCGAGACTATGTTTATGAATGGGCATACCATCAAGTTTTTATGCAAGCATCAAACCACTTAAAAATATGTAGAACGGTCTTACTGGATTTAAAGGATACACGAGTTGAGTATGTTATCAGCGGAGAATCCAATACTGAAACGATTCTTTTTGTACATGGCTTAGGTGCCAATGCTTCACAGTTTAATGGCCAGCATGTCTACTTTCATAATAAGTTTAAGGTGATTTCCATTAATTTACGGGGACACGGTAATTCATGTACTGTACATAGATCCAATAATCCTGAATCACCATTTCAAAAAATGGGTAAGGATATTGTGGGGCTACTTTATAGACTGGGTATTAAACATGTTCATTTTGTTGGCAATTCCATGGGTGGTAACGTTGGTTATGAAGTGTTGCGATTAGCGCCAGAACGCATAAAATCATTTACCACCTTTGGTACGACGGCACAAATGAAAACTTCAAAATTTATGTTGGGATTATTGCTATTGTCTTACAAAGTATTACCATTGAGATATATTGCTTTTTTATCCAAATCTGCTGGACAAACGGCTGTTTCCAAAGAGCGGATCGAAAAAATGCTAATACAATCCAACAAAAAGACAATCATGACATTAGTGCCCCATTTGGCAAACTTTGACTATCTGGACATTGTTGAAGAAACCAATGTACCAGTCACGATACTCAAAGGAAAACTGGATAAGGAAATCAATAAAGTGCTTGGGAGCACACTGACCAGCTTTAAAAAACGAGGTAATTTTGGCATGGTAGTTATGAAAAATGCAGGACACTTTGCCAATTTGGACAATCCTGCTACATTTAATGCTATTTTAGAAAATTTTATACTGAAGATTAATACGCGTTAAGAGGATTTGGTTTTTAATACCGTGACATATCATACCCCATTTACTTATTTGATTTTCTAAATATATCATAACCAAGTATTCTTCAATAACGCTGTTTTGAGTGGTTATTGCAAAATCCTAAAAAAGGTATACTATAACCGATGTTTTACTTTGGATATGCCTACTTTTATGATAAGTTGTATTTATCCAACCGTTAGCCACCTTTTGAAAAAAACAATACTTTACATATCATTCATAGTTCTGATTTTGAACTTCGGTTGCAAAACGGAAAAAAAAATGAATTCGAAATCGTTGGCGGAAGTGGACGCTCAAAAAACTACGGAATTAATAACGCAGATTCTAAAAGAGGAAATTGATGGATATTTAATGTCAAGTTGTATAACTGAAAAACCGAGAGCTGTTTCGCATCCTATGGTTTCAGATTTTAAGGACTATTTAAAAGACAATTTAAAAATTCAAGATACTACTCACCTAAATGCACAATCAAATCTCTACAAGGTATTTCAAATTACATCGGATTTAGTACCAGATAAAATATACTTACCGAACAACAATTTAAAGAATTTGGAATAAAATCAGAAAGTAGGGAATTTAGATTTTGGAACTGGTTAGATACGAGTTGTGAAAATGGATATTGTTCGATAAGCAAGCCAATATTTAATGAAACATTTGACTTAGCTTATGTACAAATCGGAACAGTTTGCGGAAGATTATGTGGTGGTGGAGAAGAAAGAATCTATGAACTTATCGATGGAAAATGGATTGAAAAAGAAAGCCTCGGACATTGGATAAGCTGAACGAAAAAATGTGGTTAACAATGTATATAAAAATGGCGCAAGTCTTTGCCAACATAAAGGTTTAGCATTCTTACAATTTAAGAATTGGTTTGTGTATAATCCGAAAAGTAATAGCTTATTTTTAGCACTACATTTTCATATACGGAGCCGTTGACAATAATTTAAAGGACATACTCCCTTCAAGTTTTGGAATAAAAATGAAATACTTTTCTATAAATCTATATCTCAAAATGCTCAATTGTGCTATAGCAGAAGGTATGTCTAGAAATGAATTTAAAAATTGGCCTACTCCAATTGAAGAAGCTGAAAAATTACAAGTCATCTCAGCAAAAGAGTTTTTAACTGCGCACGAATTACTCGATGATAAACTTGGCCCTGGTTTTGGGGTTCGTGTAGGTCAGCAAATGATTATTGAAGATTATGGGGTTTTAGGGCTTTCCTGGCGCACTTGCTCAAGAGTTGGTGAGATTTTTGAACGTAGCGAACGCTATTTTAAATTGCTCTCAAATACCTTTGTATGGCAAATTAAAGAAGAAGGAAACGTTTCTCACGTACTACTTAATAGAGAAGCCCATAGAAGAGGTATGGAATTATCAACTGAAGCAAGTTTATCTGCTACTGTTGTGGTGTTGCAAGCCATGTCCGAAAAAGATATTTTACCAACCCAAGTTAGTTTTAAGCACAACGCACCCAAAGACCTGACTAGCTTTAATGCCGCTTTTAAGTGCCCTATACACTTTAATCAGCCGTCCTATTCCATAAGTTATAAAACAGCTGATTTAAATCTGAGAACTGCCAAAGCAGATACAAGTATCAATAGCTACTTGCTACAACAAGTAGATGAAAATACGAAAGGAATTAAAATACCGGGCAATACATTTGTCCGCGATGTTGAATCGCTAATTAAAGATGCCCTTCCAACAGGTATACCGGGAATTCAAGATATAAGCGCTCTTTTGGCAATGAGCAATAGAACACTTACCAGAAGACTTTCTGAAGCAGGTGTGACCTATCGGGATTTAATTAGAAAAACTCAAGAACATCTCTCTAAGGAAATGTTACTTGATGATGTACATAGCATTGGCGAGATTGCCTTCTTAACGGGGTTTTCAGAACAAAGTACATTTAATCGTGCATTCAAGAAATGGACCAACCAAACGCCCACAGAATTTAGAAAAAAGAGCTAAAACTCCATTTTGGCGTAAAATGTCAAAAGGTTGTCCTGAAGTGTCAAAAATCCCATTTGATCACTGTGCAACTTTGTATCATCAAATTATTTAAGATATAAACATTATGAAACACAACATTTTAGTTATCGGAGGCACTGGAAAAACTGGTCGCAGAGTTGCAGAAAACTTAACACAATCTGGACATAACGTACGGGTTGTTGGGAGAAAAACGAACCCGGCTTTTGATTGGGAAAATCCAGAAACCTATAATGTAGCTTTAAAAGACATGGATAGAGCCTACATTGTGTATTATCCAGATTTGGCTGTCCCAGGCTCAAGAGATGCGATCAGCACACTTACTAAAAAGGCATTAGAGGCAGGTTTAGAAAAAGTAGTATTACTCTCTGGTAAAGGTGAAACTGAAGCTGAAGCTTGTGAGGAAATTGTCGCCAATTCTGGATTAAACTATACCTTGGTAAGAGCGTCATGGTTTAATCAGAATTTTAGTGAAGGTGCCTTTTTAGAATTTGTATTAGATGGTGTGGTCGCACTGCCCATGCCAGAGGCCGAAATTCCATTTGTGGATGTGGATGATATTGCTGACGTAGTTTCAACAGTAATTTTGGATGATTCGTATAACGGACAAACCATCACCGTTACCGGGCCTCAAAAGCGAACCTTTAAGGAGGTCGTTGAAATTATGGCAGAAGCTTCTGATAAACAGATTCAATTTGTACCCATTTCTATTGACGAATTTAAGGAAGGTATGCGAAAGGCAGGATTACCTGATTCTTACGTTTGGCTATTCGGTTATTTATTCCAAGAAGTATTGGGGAATGCAAAGAACCAAGAGATCTCTAATGATGTTGCCGAAGTTTTAGGTAGACCTGCTAAAGATTTTGAAACTTATGCAACAAAGACAGCAGCATCTGGTGTTTGGAATCAAAGTGTTGCGAATACTTTGTAAAATCTGAAGGTCGTAGTTTAAAAAAGAAACAACTGTTAAAATATATGTAGGTTGTTTTACAATACCAACTATTCCCAATAAGGCGTATAAGTAATAGCGACATGAGCCTGAGTTCAAGTTGCTATTACTTTTTATTTTGTAAATTCCTTTTAGAAAAAGTAGTCTGTATAAATTCGCTACTGCTATTTTGTAGCTATTGTACAGTTGGGCACAAACTAAAAACCCTACTCCATCGAGAATGACACATTTGGAACCCACATATTACTTCGATTTTGAAAACAAATCAGTTCAAGACCTGATTTCCGAATTTAAAACTGATACTTTGTCCGATAAAGAAAAGGCAATTGGAATTTACACCAAAGTACGTGATCATTGGAAATATGACCCTTACAGCATAAGTCTTTCAAAAGACAAGTATAAGTCAAGTCATATTGCGCAAAAACAGTCGGGAAATTGTGTGGAAAAATCAATACTGTTAATTGCTTGCCTCCGTGCTTTGGGGATACCTGCGAGATTGCACTTGGGCAAAGTAAAGAATCATATTGCCGTTGAACGACTGACCGAAAAATTTGGTTCAAATGAATTGACGCCCCACGGAATGGTCAACGTCTATCTAGATGCGAAGTGGTTGAAAATGTCGCCAGCATTCAATAAATCACTGTGTAAGAAACTGAATGTTGAACCATTGGAATTCGATGGTGAAAACCATTCGTTTTTGCAACAATATGATAGCAAAGGAACCCGGTTTATGGAATACTTGGACGATTATGGGTATTTTGATGATGTCCCTTTTGATTTCATGGTCGAAAATATTAAAAAACACTATCCTGATATCTTTGATACGAATGAAAAAATAACTGAGTTTAAATTGTGAAAAACCAGTTATCAATAATGCTGCAATACTGAAACGACAAGGACTATTCAAAATATATAACCAAACACAATAAAATAGCTGAATTAAAATGAAAATAAAAGCTTTATTATTGATCTTTATAGTAACAAAATTCCCTTATGACACAGTCTACGGACAAGGCAATGAAAATAAAATTTCAGTTCAAAAAACCAGCAAAATAAATGCAAGATTGATTGTTAGTTCTGGAGTGTCAGAAAAGAATATTCCTTTGAATAATCTAAAAGAGATTAATGTAAAAGAGGGTGAAAAGGTATTCTTTTATATTAATTGGTTCAATCTAACCAAGAACTCCTATACAACTTCAATGGATTTCTTAGATGTCAACAATAACTTTTTAGCCCAAAGTAGCGCATATAAGTTCAGGCCTAAAAAGAAAACTCACAATACATGGAATTCAAGAAAATTCAGAGAAATAATAATACCTGAAGGGGTTCTAAAAATTAGAATAAATCTGGACCAAGAAATTATTTTGGAACGTGAAATTAAGGTCAAATACAAGACTGAATAATTTCTTTGTCAAGAGAATACAGATGTCATTCAATCGATAATCGATATATGCACAATTAGTCATAAAATAGAGCTAGAACAAATTCTTTACGGTCAGTCTTCTATTTTGAAACTGCACACAATCTTTATGAATAATGCCCTAATTTTAAAATTAAATTAAAACTGGGATGACAGAATCAACTCAATGGATTCTATGGGCTTTGTCCATAGTGGCGACTATAATCACTTTTATTATTCCCTTATTAAGGGCAAGAAAGAGCAATAAGTTTTTACAATCTAGTTTAAAAGTCCTGCAAGATCAAATAAAACCTTATCGGAGAAAATCTCTGAATTAAGCACCAAGTCGGAAATGGAAGTGTTCTATGTCAAATTGAAAAATGATATCAATCAAGCGTTGGAATCAGAAACTGAGTTGAAGGATATAGATACTAAACCAAGAATTAAGCAAAGTTTGGGTGAAGCTTTTGGAATTGATCCTCTTCAAAATTCAACGGAAAGAGAAGGATGGGAATATTTTACCAATTGGCGTGTTAAAAGAAGGGTTGAAGGATAATCGAAGACCAATTAGTTTAAAACAACTAATGCTTTATACACTACATAATCTATACACTAAACCGTTGATAATATCGTGAACGAGCAAGTAAAAAACATCGTAGATGGGGTTTTTTCAATATCCCAAAAATCATTTTGTAAGATTGACGGTTTACTCACGCTTGAAACCTTTAAAAAAGGGGAAATATTTATACAAAACACCAAACACAATGAAAAGGAATATTTCCTTTTAGATGGAGTTTGTAAAAGCTATTTAGTCAATCCGGATGGTGACGAAATTACCATATCCCTATTTACTGAAAATACCATTTTATCCCCTCAGTCCATTAGGACTTCAAAAAATATTTCCAACCTAAATTTCAAAGCGATAACTGATATAACATTAGCATCGATGAATGCCGAAGCATTTGAAAATTTAAGAATAGTGAATAGAGAAATTCGCAACTTCGGAAACGCCGTTCTTCAAAATGAGCTAATATCAAAAGTTGAAAAAGAAATTGGTCTAGCCTCTTTAACGGCAAAAGAAAGATTGATACGATTCCGCAGAAAACACCCACTTTTGGAAAACCGTATTCCACATACCGATATTGCATCGTACCTAGGAATTACAACCATCTCTTTAAGTAGACTTCGCAAAGAGTTGTCCCGCTGACCGTTTTTATCATTTGTTAATGGAAAGGTGTAGACCGCATTCTAATTTTGCTTCATACCAAAAATGAGCGATTTGAGTGCAATAGCAGTATTGGTATAATCTCGGAGTATATGGATTCAACAGCACAAAACGCAGAGTTTATAAGAAATGGAGCACACACATTAAGTTTAAAAACATATTCAAATAGAGCTTCTGAAACAATTATGTTACTTCATGGAGGGCCAGGAGTTCCTGATGATATGTTGGAAATAGTTGAACTACTTAAAAATGATTTTCGGGTAATAACTTTTGAGCAAAGAGGAGTTGGACAATCGGTATGTAATGCGTGTGGATATGCTATGGAAGATTACATTTCGGATATTGACGCCATTAGTGAAAACTTAAAAATAGACAGATTTCATCTGTTTGGACATTCATGGGGTGGCCTATATGCCCAGATATATGCAGAAGCAAGACCTAAGAAAATTAGAAGCTTATTTCTCTGTAGCCCAAGTTCCGGTACGAATGAAACATGGAAAAAGACTGAAAAGGAAGTCATGGAATTCAATAAGAAGAGTACATCCAAAAAAGAATGGATACAAATGGGCTGGAATTCGGTATTAGGAATGTTGGGAAGTGATAGCGCATATCAAAAGCTTTTTAAACAAGTACTTAAAAACTACCATAGTGCGTATGGTGAAGTGAAAATTGAAGAAGCTTTTTTTAATAAAATACATGCAGAGCCAATTAACAAGACTACAAAAGAAATCGTGAACTATAGGCCGCTGTCAATATTCAACAATCCAAATTATCCGATACTAATAACCTATGGGAAAACCGATATTTATGGAAATAGCAAAAATGAACTTCTAAAAAGATTTCCAACAGCTAAAGTTGAACTTATAGAAAAGAGCGGGCATATACCTTGGAAACATAACCCAACTGAATTTAACAGGATAGTAAATGAGTTCTACCTTGCATATAAGTATCTATGAAAATTAAAATACAGTGACTATGAATTTAATCTTACAGACAATCTTAATAGGTATTGGAGCTACCCTTTTTATGGACTTGTATGCTTTGTTGTTAAAAATCTTCGGTATAAAATCGCTTGACTATAGATTTTTAGGCCGGTGGATAGGGCATTTCACAAAAGGGCATTTTCGTCATAACCATATCATGAAATCCTCAGCTATGCCTTATGAACTGTCAGTTGGGTGGACTGCCCACTATCTCATTGGAATCACGTTCGCACTTTTATTGGTTTTTGCTTTTGGGAAAAAATGGTTGGAAAATCCAACCGTACTACCTGCTTTGTGTATTGGCATTATAACTATTATTGCTCCTTTTTTTCTGATGCAACCTGCTTTTGGATTTGGTGTTGCAGGCTCAAATTTACCAGACCCTGGTAAAGCCAGACTTATGAGCTTTATAACCCATTCGGTATTTGGATTGGGTCTATACCTAAGTGCTATAATTCTAAAGCAAATAATAGAAAGATTTGCTTAGATACATAAACACTACTTATAACAACCGTAAAAGCCGTTGTGATAGTTATTAATAGGTAACAACGGACAGCTATAAGTCTATTTAACAGGTCTTTTGTCAGTGAATATTAAAGTTAAAGTCTAAATGGTCCATCGGTTGAAATGTCATAATGAATCAAAATTATTTGGACTCCCTGGTTACGAACTGTACCTAAATACCAAGTAGCTCTACGTATTTATTTGCAAAAGCGTACAAGAACTTTTACAGACTTGGTTATGCTTGTAAAGAAATACATTTACTCTGTTCTCAATTCAAATAGTATCCTCTATATTTATTGAAACAATCGATTTTGATGAAAACACAATTTGTCAGCAAATATGGAATAGATTTTAATCATGTGGAATCTTATGACTCGCCAGATGGAGAACAAATATTGCTAAAGAACCAACAATTCTTTAAAAACTATGAATACAAAAGGGATTGGGACGGAACCCCCGTCAGGGTGATTAGATTGCAAGATGGTTCCACTAACTATGCCGATTACATAAAAACGAAGACCGCTACTCTATGCAGGCAAGTAAATGTACTGAGCGTTGATGATAGGTACATAGATGACCTGACCGAGCAGGAATATTATGAGCTATGCGACTTTTATATCGCCCGCAAGCGATTTTTGGCACAGGTTGATGAAAGTAATTGTAAATCAAAATATAGGTTTAATAAATTTTTTCGTTTTAATGGATCAACGATAAGAGCAAGATTTCATAAAAACGGCGAATATGTTATGCAAATTTTGAAACCTGACAGCACTTTACTTGTTGAAGAGTTAGGATTAACGGCCGAAATCCCATCAGACCAACTTAGAAATGAACTGACGGAAGCCGAATATTACGAACTAAGCTTATCGCTTATGAATATGGACAAAGGTTTGTCATAAACCAAACTCATTTATTGTTTTTAGCTTCAATCCACTTTGCCATGTACTTAGTACTTGCCATGGTTTGCTGTTGCAAAAGTTTTCCAATAAAATTATTGTTTCGATGCGAACACAATTCACTTTGAAGTGTTTTAAGATGTGCTTTCAGCTTTTCTTCCCAAACATCCTTATCGTATAATTGGTTTATTATGGATACTCCGCTTCGTTGAGCTTGCAGCCATTTTTTTTCATCACTATAAAGTGTAATGGCAGCTTTTGCAAATGTTTCCCAATCATTGGTAATTGTTCCGTTCCACGGCATACTTTCATGCATACCTTCTGCCCCAATGTCCGTAGTAATGCTCGGGGTACCATTTTTCATCGCATCTATTAGCTTTCCTTTGATTCCTGCACCAAACTGTAACGGTGCCAGTAACACACGGGATCTTCTCATAACTGATTCTAAATCCTTGGCCCAACCCTTCACATGAAAACCCTCTTTTGGGTTATGCATTTCTAAAACTTGCTGCGAAAGGTAAGCTCCGTGTATATGTAGCTTCGCATCTGGCAAAACTTTCGTGATTAAGGGCCAAATTTTGTTTTTTAGTATAGCAATCGAATCTACATTGGGAGCGTGTTTCCCATTGCCAATACAAACAAAATCTTTACGATTTTCAAAATTGGGCCAACTTGTTATGTCTGCTTCTAAGTTTTTTTCCAAAAGAAATGGAAGGTGGAAAAGTAAGTTTGCTGGAAGCTGTAATCTGCTCTCCAAGATTTCAACTTCGTAGGAAGAAATTAACAGTGTACAATCAGAACGGTAGATACTGGCAACTTCACGGATAGTTTTTGGGTGATTTCTCCACTTTTTTAATGTGAACCCCTCCCCTTTCTCAACACATTCCGCTCTGGCTGTTCTAAGTGAATGTAAATCTTCCGTATTGAGTATTCTAATGGCATCTGGAGTAAATTCCGCTACGCGCCATCCAAACTGTTCTTCGACCATAAATCGGTCAAAAACTACCAGGTTAGGATACAAGTCCTGTACAAACGTATCAAAGCTGGAATGATTGAGTTTTAAGGAAACCGTTTCTACTTCAAGAGAATCCAAATCGAAACTATGCTCGGTCTTGGTTGCTGTTGTCCCAAAAATAATTTTGTAATCATGAGTTTTGAAGAAATTCATCAATTGCAACATACGATGCCCGGCAGCTGTTGTGGCAGGTTCTGGCCAAACGTAACCAATTATTAATACAGTTTTGTCCATTATTTTATGACCTACCTTGAAAAGAATAGCTGTCAACTATAGCATTGCAGCAAATTTTTTGGAAATACTGGAACGTAATTTACGTTCATAATCTTCTTCCAACCACTCTTTGTAGTTTTTGGTGTTGTTCATGATACAGTACGAATATTGGCGAACCCGATAGGCAATTTCCTCTTTAAGTTCTTTGGCCAAGATACGGGCATCAAACACATCTTCGCTATTTTCCACACAAATTTGTGCATGTTGCTCAATACTCATCTCCAGCACCAATTTAGATTTTTTACCTTGGGCAAAGATTTTTTTGTACTCTTCTTTTATGTTGAACGTAATGTTTTCAGATTTGCTGAACTTCTCTTTGAGTTCTGCCGGCATCTCATACACAAAATCCCGCTCTATTTCATCATCGTTTTTGATATTCTCTAAATAAAAATCGGGAAAATGGAATATTTCTTGCCAGTCCAATGGATCGTCCCACGGGCCAAATCTTGCAAGATTGTTCCCCATATCAATAACCGAAAACTCGTCTTTATTAGGTAAAATACGCGATCCCCTTCCAATCATTTGAAAATATAGTGTGAGTGACCTCGTAGCACGGTTAAGAATGATGGTTTGTACGCTGGGTTCGTCAAAACCTGTGGTCAGGATACTTACAGACGTAAGTATGGCATCGGGTGTATTCGCGAACCATTCCAATATTTCGCTTCGTTCGGATGCCGTGTTCTTGTTATCTAGATGCCTAATGTTGTAGCCCGCCTTTCTAAAAGTTTCATAAACGTATAGCGAAGTATTGATACCGTTGTTAAAGATAAGCGTCTTGGTTCCCTTGGCTATTTCTTCATAGGCAGAAACGAGTTTCCCCAACATACTGTGGTTACCGTAAAGCTCATCGGACGATTTTACGGTATAATCACCATGAATGCCCAGCTTTAGGGTTTTTAGGCTTACATCATAGCTGTAGAGGTTTGCTTTGGCAAGAAATTGTTTTTCTATCAAAGACTTAATGGATTCCCCAATGATCAAATGTTTGTAATGATCCTTCATGGGAAGCTTTATATTGGAACTTAAGGGAGTTGCCGTTACCCCAAGTATTGTAGCTCCTTCAAAATATTTGAACAGTTTTCTAAAGGAATTGTAGTGTGCCTCATCGATAATGACCAGTCCAACATTGTTTATGGTAACTTTCTCTTCTTGAAGCCTGTTGTTCAAGGTTTCCACCATGGCCACAAAACACATGTATTCATCTTGGTCCTGAAGCTCTTTTACCTCACTGTTAATGATTTTATTGGCGACCCCAAATCCGTGAAGCATTTTAGATGTCTGCCTGCTCAATTCAATCCTGTGGGTAAGTACCATCACCTTCTTACCCGTATCCTGAATATATTTACGGGTTATTTCCGAGAAAACCACTGTCTTTCCCCCACCAGTAGGCAATTGGTACAAAATATTGGTACCTGCCGGTAGCTCATCAACGTGTTTGAAGATTTTCTTTAAATCTTCTTTCTGGTAATCGTATAATGTTTTTTTGCTAACTGCTCTTTCTATCTCCAAAGGAAAACGGGATATTAAATGTTCCAAATTATCAAACCTTACAAAATTAGGAGTTTTTTATACGTTCTTTGAGCTTTATTACATCAATTCTTTCAAGATACTATCAACAACTATTTGAACAAGGGTTTTTGGGCCATTTTTTACCCTACTCATAACATTTTGATAACAATAACACTTGCCGTTTGGAAAATAACCTTTTATGATGTATAATGTAAGCTATAATCATTTAGAAACCATTTACACATATGAGGCAGCTTAAAATTATCAAGCAGGTAACCAATAGAGAATCAAAATCCCTAGATAAATACCTTCAAGATATTAGCAAAATAGATTTGATCACTGCCCAAGAAGAAGTAGAATTGGCCCAACGCATAAGGGATGGAGACCAGGTAGCTTTAGAAAAGCTTACCAATGCCAACCTAAGGTTTGTTGTTTCCGTTGCCAAACAGTACCAAAACCAGGGCTTAACACTTCCAGATTTAATCAACGAAGGTAATGTTGGCCTGGTAAAGGCCGCCAAACGTTTTGATGAGACCCGTGGATTCAAGTTCATCTCCTACGCCGTATGGTGGATCAGGCAGTCCATCCTACAAGCATTGGCGGAGCAGTCCAGGGTTGTGCGACTTCCACTTAACAAGATAGGTTCGATCAATAAAATCAAAAAGACATTTTCTTATTTGGAACAGGCCCATGAACGTCCTCCTTCCCCAGAAGAGATTGCCAAAGAATTGGATATGACGGTTTCCGAGGTGAAACAATCGCTAAAGAATACAGGAAGACATGTATCGATGGACGCCCCGCTTAAAGAGGGAGAAACATCCAGTTTATATGACGTAATCAACTCTGGCGAATCGCCCAAACCCGATAAGGAATTGATGCACCAATCCCTAAACACGGAAATTAATCGTGCATTGGAAACCTTGTCGCCCAGAGAAGCTGATGTTGTACGCTTGTATTATGGAATAGGAGATCAGCAGTCCATGACCCTAGAAGAGATTGGAAGTACGTTCGATTTAACCCGCGAGCGTGTAAGACAGATTCGGGAAAAAGCAATTAGAAAGCTAAGACATGCTTCTAAAAGTAAAATACTGAAGTCTTATTTGGGATAAACCCCAGTTTAATTTATCATATAAAAAAAGGGGACATTTAACGTCCCCTTTTTTAGATATACACTTTAAAAAATTTAAGTACGGTTCAATTGGCTTATGTTAAAGTCGGTTAACATGTCATTTAAATCTTTGATGAAATTTAGGTAGGCCGTGTTTTCGTTGTTCTGATTTTTCATGGGATGTATTTTTAGATTTGGGCTATAAATAGTCAAGTTCCACTAATTCGTTAATGCTCAATATTTCGTTAAGTTCTTGAAGAAATGATAAATATTCTTCTCCGTAGGTGTCGTATAACATAATATTTAGGTCGTTTTCTATTTGGGTTATAATTATAACGTAAACCTAAATGAAAGATTATAAGAGTACAATATTTTGTGGTGAAATTCTTTTTTTGAGTTGTGAAATCGAAAAAAAGTTTTAAAAGGAGTAACTATTTATGGGAGAAAAATCAAATGAAAATTAAATTCGAACTTTTGCTAACAGGCTATTTTTCTGAATCAGAAAGTTCCATGTTAAAAATATCCAAGGAGAGTTCAAAATCAATATCTAGATCCATATCGATTTTAGGTGGCTTAATATCAAACTCCTCATACAAAAAGCATAGGCTCATAGGCATGAGTTCATCTTCCAATTCAGTAACTTTAATGTTGGATAACAGTTGTTCTTTAACGTAGAAGGCTTTGTTGCTAATGACAAGTTCAGAACAATTCTCAAGTTCTTCAAGCAAAGGTATTTCTTTCTTGTCCCCTACTTCTAAAATCTGGTCCAAAAGAATAAGTTTAGAATCCATATCCGATGCATACTCTATAAGATGATAAAAGATACTATGGTGATATTCGGGTAAAAAACCATCTTCCATGACAATACTAGTTTAATTTCTACATATTTCGCAATACATCAATTTCAAAATCGACCATTTCTTCAACTTTTGGGTATTCAACCAAAAATTGCTCGTACAAAAAATAAAGATGCTTGGTATCCTTGTCCGTTTTACAAACCGTAACAATTTGGTCGGTTATCTCTAAAAGGCTCACCGTTTTCATCATCCGAAGACAGGGCTGAATTTTTTGGCAAGCATATTTGACTTCTTTAAAATCTTCAGTATCCAAATGAACTTTTAGACTACCTATAAATTCAAAAATATTCTGTTTGTACAACCGTATCAATTCCTCCAGCAGTTCCATTTGTCCCATGCACTCAGTGAGCACAGGTTTTAAATTTACCTTTTGGGCAAAAACAACAGACTGTAAGTCTTTTTCTATTGAAAGTATATTTGAAGGCATATTGGTCTCATTTTTTGAATTGATTTCATGTATTTTATGACCATTTTCCAATTGTAGGCAAACATTTTTGATCATTTGGGCAATTTCTTGCTGACTTTTGGACAGTCCAGTTTTTTGAAGCGTATTTATTAAATCGAGCAGTACATTGATATCACTCAATTCATTTTCTTCTTTCTGAACGCTGAATGGTTCAGAGTTACCCTCAATGCCTACTCGCTGGTAAATTACATCCAGCTGCTCCATTTCGGAAATGCCAAATACTTTGTTCTCAAGACCGGATTTAAAACAATCAAAAGATCTTTTCAATTCACCTGCTTCAACCGTTCCAAGTTCTTCATAGGAAAAGTTGCTCAATCCTATTTCCAATTTTTCCAAATACAGTAATAATTCTCGTGTTCCCAAATTTTCTATATATGTTGCTTACACTATTAAAAATCCTGATTTAAAGAAGGTTTCCCAACTTATTGTTCCAAACCGTGTCCATTTTGTTGTCAAATTGCTTTATTTGTAGGTGTAAACAAACCATTATGAAGTATTTCTATTTACTGTGCAGTGTCTGCCTATTGTTTTCATGTGCCAACAAAAACGAAAAACCGAAAGAAACCTTGGAAGAAATAGCAAAACGAATTCATGAAAAAGTAATCACTATTGATACACATAACGATATCAATGTGAAGAATTTTACAGATAGTATCAACTACACCCAAGATCTGGAAACGCAAATAACGTTACCAAAAATGATAGAAGGTGGTTTGGACGTAACCTGGCTGATAGTCTATACCGGGCAGGGTTCTCTAAATGCCGAAGGCTACACAAAGGCATCAGAAAATGCAATTGCCAAGTTTGAAGCCATACATAGGCTTTGCGAAACGTATGCGCCGGACAAAATAGAACTGGCAATGACATCCAATGATGTTAGGCGAATTAATAGCGCTGGCAAGAAAGTGGCTATGATCGGTGTAGAAAATGCATACCCTATAGGTGAAGACTTATCAAAATTTGAAGAATACCACAAACGAGGAGCACGATACATTTCATTGTCACATAATGGACATAGTCAATTCTGTGATTCCAATACAGGCGAAAAAGATAGTATTTGGTTACATAATGGTTTAAGTGATATTGGTATAGATGCTGTAACAGAGATGAATAGACTTGGAATAATGATAGATGTTTCGCACCCGTCCAAAGAATCCATGAAGCAGATGGTGGCAATTTCCGAAGCTCCTATCATTGCCTCTCATTCATCGGCGAGAGCACTGTGCGACCACAGTAGAAATTTAGACGACGAACAACTTTTATTGCTCAAACAGAATGGCGGGGTAGTTCAAACAGTGGCATTTAGTTCGTATTTAAACACAGAAAAGCATGAGGCAAGAGCAGAATACATGAAAAAAATCCATAAACAGATTGCTGATTCTTTGGGTATTAACTGGTACGAACGCTCCCAATTTTCAACATTGTCAACTACACAACGTGCCAAATTCATGGAGAATTACCCAAAGGTCAAGAAAATGGGGACAGCGTTAGCAAAAAAAGATGAAAATGCTCCCCCAGCGGTAAACGTTTCGGACTTTGTGGACCATATTGATTATATGGTCAAACTTATTGGAATTGACCATGTAGGAATTAGTTCAGATTTTGATGGCGGCGGCGGTATTGAAGGATGGTCAGATGCATCCGAAACTTTCAATGTAACATTAGAACTCGTAAAAAGAGACTACACAGAGGAAGAAATAGACAAACTTTGGGGCGGGAATCTGCTACGTGTCTTGGACGAGGTGCAGGAAATAGCTGCCGGGGTAAACTAAGCGTCTTCCTTTTCGCGCTTTGCAAGCCTGTCTTTTACGTATTCGATTTTCGTTTTTCCGTGCGGTTTTGGATTGCCTTTTTCATCCAGATTCACCATAATGATATTATCAACGGTAACAATACTTTCGTGGGTCATCTTGTTGCGCACCTCACAGTTCAATGAGATGGATGTAGTACCAAATTTTATGACCTCTATGCCAATTTCAACGATGTCGCCCTTTTCTGCGGTACTCATAAAATTGATTTCGGAAATATATTTGGTCACTACTTTTTTACTTTCTAATTGAACAATGCTGTACAATGCGGCCTCTTCATCTATCCAAGCAAGTAACTTACCGCCAAACAAAGTTCCATTGGCATTTAAATCTTCGGGCTTTACCCATTTTCTTGTATGAAATCTCATAAGAATTTTGTTTTTCTACTTGTTGTCAAACAAATTTAGGATAAAAAAATATGGATAGTAATAGGCATTTTTCACTTTGTCCCTAGAATTGCACGCAACGAATTTTTTACGTTAAAAAATCAGAATAAATGAATTTATTACCGTCTTGACCAAGGATATTCCTAATCAAATAAATTCTTCTGAGGCAGGTTTGCTGTCTTGGGAATTGTTAGGTCGCAACCCAGTCTTTGATTCAATTTTTCAATGAAATAAGCCGATAACAAAGGGGATTCCAGTTCCAAGTTTTGATGAACGAAAAAATGAATGTTTTGTAGTCCTTTTGCTTTCCAATCAGCAAGTTTGTTGACCCAGTCATCCAACCTGTTGTAATCTGAGGCATGATTGGCACCCACATACCTGATGAAAGCTTCATTATTGGTCAATCGCATGTGCATAATATCGCGTCGGCCTGCGGTATCTACTAAAACATTGGCAATATTGTTCTCTTCCAATAAGTGATACAGTTCTTGAGCTACTTTTTCATCTGTAAACCAATCTGTGTGCCGAAACTCCATTGCCAAGGGAAACTCTTTTGGCCAATAGTTTACAAACTGCACTACCCTATCCCAATTTTTTGGCCCAAAGTTATTGTGCATCTGTAAAAAAATAGTACCCAGTTTATCCTTTAATTGTGCTGTAACTTCCAAATATCTATCAACAATGTCGTACACCTTGTCGTTCAATCTGCGTAGGTGGCTCACTTCATTGGTCATTTTAGGAAAGAACTTGAAACCTTCTGGGGTTTTATCATACCATTTTTGGTACTGTTCAGCCGGAAAAATTCTGTAGAACGTGGCATTCAATTCGATACAATTAAATTGGGATGAGTAGTACGCCAATTCATCTTTGGTACCCCTTGGATAAAAGTTTTTGAGGTCTTGTCTGTTCCATTTGGCACAGCCCACATAGATATTGGTTTTCTCGATTTTTGGAATATTGGAGAGCAATACTTCCGTATCTGGGTGGTCTTGGGGAATGGTAAAATCGATTAATTCTGGATGTTCTACTTTTCCGAATTTCATGGACGAGGTTTTATTAGCGCAAAATTAAGGATAAATAGACCCTGTTCATAACATCGTTAAAAACTATTGGCACTTCTAAAAATGTACAGTTTGTGATTGTGTAACTTTAGTAAAACTTACGACCATGGATTCAAGATCCAAGAATCTTTTGGACATTCGTCCAGAGATTGCACAAGCCCGGCTACATGATACTATGAGCCGCGATGAGCGTTTTCAAAATAAAACTTTACGTCCAGTCATCAAATTTCAGAATCTCTTGCTCATAGAGGTTTTTAGAAATTATATTGATAAACACAAAGGCGCATTTTACGATCTTTCCTTGGAAAAAAGATTGGAGTTTATTGAAAAATCAATCCAGAAGGATATCAAGTTCCGTAATTCGCTAAAAGGGATAATCATTGGGCAGTTTACTGTTGAAGAGTATCAAAACTACATTCAAAATTCCTCTGCGCTCAACAAGCGTATGATGAATATGGTCATTGAGCGGATAAAAGACCAAGTGCAATTATTGGATAACGCAGTATTAGTCTAAGATGGATTCCCCGTTAAGGTTGGTGGTCAAAATATCGCTCATCAAATCAAAATAGGGTCTAATGGACTTGAACGATTCATCCAAGGTTTCTATGAACGAATCGGATAGCACCTCTTTATCTGAAAAATTTCTAATAAAGATGAATTGCTTTTTCTTAATTAAATCGATGTCCGAGTGCTCTTTGTCAAAACCTTTGGGAGCTGTTTTTACTTCATCCCCTTCTAAATCGCCCCAAACTTTTTTAAACTTTTTTTCATTGATAATTTCCCTAAATTCCGATGCATCCATCTCCAATTCTTTCCGAATACGAAGCAAATCCTCCTTATTTGGATTCCAAAAGCCTGTCGCAATAAATGAACCCCCAGGTTTAATATGAACGTAGTATCCGCCCCTCAAATGGGCACCCAATCTTGAGAATGAACCGGCAAAATGTGTTTTGTAAGGTGTCTTGTCCTTTGAAAAACGAACATCCCGATAAATACGGAACATTTTCATTTTTTCAATGTCATCATGTACATTCAATTTCTCTTGAAGCACAGCATAGAAAGATTTAACCTCGGCTTCGTAATTTTTAAAAGTGACCTTGTTCGCTTCAAACCATTCTTTATTGTTATTCTTTGCTAGCTTTTTTAAAATATCAAAAGCTTCTTTGGTAATTTTAGGATTCTTCACAGTGTGGAAAGGATGTGTTATTTTTAAGCTAAAGTTAACGATTTCCTCCAGTGGGGGATAATGATTTAGCTATTTTTAAACTTTTTGACGTTATCATGAATAAGGAATCTATTATTGCGGCTCTCAACAAGCACAAAAAACTACCCCACTTAGACTATAGACTTAAAGAAGAAACGGAGCAATTTACCAACACGCTTTTTTATACACTTTTTGATGTAAATACGCCTGTTGCCGACAATCTTGATGCACTAGGTGAAAAATTCAGCCTACTTGTGGAACTGGCCTGTTGGGAATCGGACAAGCCATGTACTAAGGTATGGGAACATTATATTCAGTGCTTGCCTGGCATCTTGGAAAAATTAAACTTGGATGCTAAAGCAATTTTGGATTGTGACCCTGCTTCTTTATCCATTCAAGAAGTGTATATGGCCTATCCCGGATTTTATGCGATTACCATTTACAGATTGGCACACGAACTTTACAATCAAGGATTTCCCCTAGTTCCAAGATTAATGACGGAATATGCCCATAGACAAACCGGTGTGGACATCAACCCCGGGGCACAAATTGGGGAATCGTTCTTTATTGATCATGCAACGGGAGTGGTTATAGGGGAAACAGCAGTGATTCATGATAACGTAAAAGTATATCAAGGTGTTACGTTAGGAGCACTTTATGTTGCCAAGCATCTACAAAAAGTCAAAAGACATCCAACCATCATGTCCAATGTTACTATTTACGCCAATGCAACTATTTTAGGAGGGGAAACTGTTATTGGCGAGAATTCAATAATTGGTGGTAACGCGTGGTTGACAGCATCCGTTCCTGCTAATTCTACCGTTTTTCATACGCCAGAAATAAAAATAAAGACCGTTTCCAATGTCCAATAGCATTCTTGATTTAATAGGCAATACGCCTCTGGTCGAATCCAAGGTTTTGAATACCAATCCTAATGTGAAATTATTGTTCAAGCTAGAAGGACACAATCCAGGCGGTAGTGTAAAGGATAGACCAGCTCTGAACATGATACGGGCAGGCATGGAACGGGGCGAGATTACAAAAAATTCAAAACTTATTGAGGCGACCAGTGGAAATACAGGTATCGCCCTAGCTATGATTGCCGGAATCTATGGACTTGACATTGAGCTTGTGATGCCAGAAAACTCTACAAAAGAACGTGTACAGACCATGAGAGCATATGGTGCCAAGGTCACTCTAACCTCTGCTGATGTTGGTATAGAAGGTGCTCGAGATTATACAGAAGCTAAAGTAAAACATGAAGGGTACCAAATGCTCAACCAATTTGGGAATGATGATAATTGGAAGGCGCACTATAAAACCACTGGACCAGAAATCTGGAAAGATACAAATGGACAGGTCACACATTTTGTTTCGAGTATGGGCACAACGGGTACAATCATGGGGACGTCGAGTTTTTTAAAAGAGCAAAATGCCAATATTCAAATAGTAGGTGTACAACCAACGGATAATTCAAAAATCCCTGGAATACGAAAATGGCCCGAAGCTTATTTACCAAAGATCTTTAACCCTGAAAAAGTAGATACCGTAATGGAAGTGAGCCAGGAAGAAGCACACCAAATGGCTAAAAGATTGGCTAAAGAAGAAGGTGTTTTTTCTGGGATGAGCAGTGGCGGTGCAGCTACCATTGCACTTCGCTTGGCAAAATCCCTAGAAAGTGGAACTATTGTTTCCATCGTTTGTGATAGAGGTGATAGGTATTTGTCTTCAGATTTGTTCGAGTAAACTATTCCAGCTCCTCTTTGATTCCTTCTCTAAAAGTTTCAAATTCTATCAAATTATTGTGATTCCCATTTTTAATGGTGTACATTTTTTTATCTTCACTTGATATGGCAATGTATAATTTTTTGCCTGATTCATAAGAAACAACATTGTCAAGTGTTCCATGAAAAATACGAACAGGAGCAGATACGTTTTGAATATACTCAAATGAAGTCATTTTATATTTTAAAACGTGTTTGACGGGTAAAAAGGGGAAACGATTTTGAGCTTCGTCCAACAAACTATAAAAAGGAGTTTCCAAAATCAGTTTTTTTGGCTTGTTATTGGATGCTAAATTGGTTGCAATACCAGACCCTAAGGAACGACCATAGACAACAATACTATCTTCTTCATAGAAGTCCAGTGCATAATCATAGAACAGTTGCGCATCCTCATACAGTGCCGATTCGCTCAGTTTTCCGGTACTTTTTCCATAGGTCCTATAATCCATGACAATGACATCATAGTGCAATTGCACAAATGAAGAAGCAATGTGCCCCCATCTGGATAAATCGCCCGCATTGCCATGAAAATATAGTATCAAGCCTTTTGGATTCTCTTGCTTAAAATGTAGTGCATTTAATTTTGCATTGTCAGTACCTTCTAAAAATAGTTCTTCAAAATTGTGGGTAAATGAATATTCATAATCCATTGGAAGTTCTGAAGGTAGAAAAATGAGTTTTTCTTGAAGAAAATAAAGCATCGCTATAAGTAGTAAAAATAAAGATAAGATGGATAGCCCAAAACGTCTAAGCTTTTGCATTGGCGCGTTTTGAAGAGTGTTTTACATTAATACTGGAACCTTCTAGATCCACTTTCTTGGGTTTTGTCGTAATGATTTCTGTCAGCATGTTATGATACGATTCAAAAGTGTTTAAATTTTTGTGTCCCCCTCCTATTACCGTGTAAAGTTTGGTAAGCTCAGGTTTAATTTTTGAGAGTTTGACACTTGTTTTATAGGGTATTAACTTATCATCCGTGCCATGGATAATATGAATTGGGCAGTTTACATATTTTAACCATTTGTAGGTTGGCATTGGAAATTTTATCAGTAAAGAAAGTGGCATAAACGGAATAAACTTTTTTGCGACCTTGCTCAAACTATAGTACGGGGCATCCAATATCAACATACGGGGGTTGTTCATTGAAGCTAATTTTGCGGCGAAACCGGAACCCATGGAACGACCATAAAGTATAATGTATTTTTCGGTCACTTTATCCTTAAGCTTGTTATAGATGACCTGCATGTCACGTTTGACCGCTTTTTGGGTTCTTCTCCCCGTACTCTTTCCAAAACCACGGTAGTCAACCATAATAACATCATAACCATGACGCGTAAAATCAACGGCAAACTTTCCCCATCCTTTTATACTTTTTGAATTTCCCTTCAGATAAAAAACTATTCCCTTTGGTTTTTCCGACTTAAAATGCAGTCCATTGATAACTGCCCCATCCCTAGTCTCAACATTGTACTCTTCAATTACCTGATTGTCGTAATGAAACTGAAAGTCTTTGGATAGTTTTTCAGGCTTAAAAAGAAAATAATCCTGTAAAAAATAAAGTAAAACACTAATCACCAAATAGCTCGCAAGAACAACCAGTAAAATGTAAAGCCAGTTTGGCATGTAGTTGGTTTTTGTTTCAAAATACAAAAAAACTTTTTAGCCAAGCCTAGTATCCTATTTGTCAATCCATTAAAAATTGAAATAGCCATATTTTTCGTTGCGATATAAAAAGATTCTATTCAAGTACTGTTTTTTAATCATTTTTTGTCAGATGAACCAGCATTTTTAACTACATATCGATTTGTTTCTAGCTTCAGAATTCTAATCGTTTTATTTACACTGCGTTAACTAGCACAAATTTGAGAATGATATGAAATCTGTATCTAAAATTTTGAATTGGAAAAGAACTAATACTCTTATCGCTGTAATTTTAATACTGCTGATTGGATTGAATTTTTATGGACCATATACCAATAAATTCTACTTCTTTAAGCTTGGTAATTATGTTTTGCCATTTCTTAGTATTGTACATTTCTTGTATATGTACGTGATTTGGTTTAAAATGACGGAGGAGGAATTGCCAGACCCAAAAATGAGAAATCTAGAATACGGGTTGTATGCCGTAGTGCTTTTTTATGTTTTCAAGGTTTATGATATGTTCATCATCTTTGACTCGGCGTCCCAATATCAGCAGCATTTAATATCATCAATGTTTGAACCAATGGTTATTATCTCCATAACACTATATGGCTTTATGTTGGCATTGACCTTATTCTCTTTTTGGCAACGCAAGCGTTTTATAGGAGGTTATAATTTTGATAACTATAACGATAACCTTAACATCTGGCAATAATTCTAAAGTCCTCTTATGTAACTTCCATAAAGGTCTTTAAATTGATACCCTTCGGTAAAACGGTTTTTCGTTAGTTTTTTATGTGCGACCAATCCCCAGAGCAATAACTCTTTCATAAAGTAGGAATCTCCTTTTGAAACAGATGGTTGATGTTCAGCAATGAGTTTGTTCAAAGGTTTTACAGCATCCAATTTGTTTTGGTATTCTTCATCTGTATCCTCGTCAAGAAGCTCAAAGCCCTCACCATCAAAAAACCAATGAATCAAATCATCGTATGCGGTTTCGGCATCTTTACGTTCTAATTTTGCTATTTCTGGAAAATAGTTTGGAAATAGGGATTTTATAGCATCTTCAATAAGTATTTCTGCCACAGATCCTGCGCCTTCTTGTTCTCCTTCGTAAACCAGTTCAATTTTTCCGGTGATAGATGGAACCACACCCATAAAGTCGCTCAAGCGTACTGTGGTTTGCTTTTCTCCAGACCTGACTATTCTTCTTTCTGCCGTGCTTAAAAGATTCTCAAACGCTGTGATACTCATTCTAGCGCTAACGCCACTTTTGGCATCTACATATTCACTGTTCCGTGCTTCAAAACTGATTTGTTCCAAAACGTCCATCGCTATTTCGGGCACTTGAACACTATCTTGTTGTCTCCCGTCCAATTGTGCCTCTTGTTTGGTAATTTTCTTGGCAATTTCCAATGAATCGGGATAATGGGTCAATATTTGCGAGCCGATTCTATCTTTTAAAGGTGTAACAATACTGCCTCTATTGGTGTAATCTTCAGGATTAGCGGTAAAAACGAATTGTAGGTCCAAGGAGAGTCGCAACTTAAATCCACGAATCTGTATATCTCCCTCTTGTAGTATGTTAAATAAGGCTACTTGTATTCTTGCTTGAAGGTCTGGCAATTCGTTAATAACGAAAATACAACGATTAGCGCGTGGAATCATACCAAAATGAATGACCCTATCGTCCGCATAGGATAATTTTAGATTTGCTGCTTTTATGGGGTCAATATCGCCTATTAAATCAGCAACAGTTACGTCTGGTGTAGCCAATTTTTCATAGAATCGTTCGTCTCTATGAATCCAATGAATCGGGGTCTCATCACCTTTTTCTTTGATGAGTTCAGTTGCATACCTAGAAATGGGTTGAAATGGGTCATCATGTACTTCAGAGCCTTCTACAACCGGAATCCATTCATCCAACAATTGAACCATTAACCTAGCCAAGCGCGTCTTGGCCTGCCCTCTAAGTCCAAGCAGGTTGATATTGTGTCGTGATAGAATCGCACGTTCCAATTCTGGTATTACCGTGTTTTCATATCCCCAAACGCCATGAAAGGTTTCTTCGCCCTGAGCAATTTTTTCCAATAGATTTTCTCGCAACTCATCTTTTATGCTCTTGGACTGGTAACCTAATTTCTTTAATTCACCTAAGGTTTTTATTTTTTTTGTATCTATTTTCATTCTTTTTCGATCAATTTTTTTATTTCAATAGTTCACCCTTCCACAAGCTCAGGGTGGCATGCTGTTTATGTGTTACTAAAATCCTATTTAATTCTTTTTCTTCTGTTTTGTTCGTAATCCTCAAATATCATTTCACCCAATCCTTTTAAGCCGGTATAAAATGCTTTTCCTTTATTGGCTTGGGTAAACTGCCGTACAAATTGCATAAGGTAAGGGTCTTGGGCAATCATAAACGTAGTTATGGGTATATGGAGTTTTCTGGCTTGTTGCGCCATTGCGTAGCATTTCTCTACGATATGATCATCCAATCCAACGCTGTTTTTATAATAATCCCCATTCGAAAGCCTAAGACATGATGGCTTTCCGTCCGTAATCATAAAAATCTGCTTGTTGGTGTTTCGCTTACGTCTGAGCATATCCATTGCCAATTGTAATCCTGCTACGGTATTGGTGTGATAGGGGCCCACTTTTAAATAGGGTAAATCTTTAATTGGAATAGGCCAAGCGTCGTTTCCAAAGACCAAAATATCAAGGGTATCCTTAGGGTAACGTGTTGTGATTAATTCGGCAAGCGCCATGGCCACTTTCTTGGCAGGAGTTATTCTGTCCTCCCCATATAGAATCATACTGTGGCTAATATCGATCATCAATACGGTGCTCATCTGAGCCTTGTATTGCGTATCCTCTACCACCAAATCGTCTTCACTTAATGAAAAACTATCCAGTCCATGGTTGATTTGTGCGTTTTTAAGACTTTCCGTCATTGAAATATGCTCTAGGCTATCCCCAAAACGATATTCCCTAAACTCTCCAGTATGCTCGTCTCCCCTTCCTGATTTCCCTGTTTTATGGTTACCTGAACCACTTCGCTTAAGCTTACCAAAAATTTGGTCCAAAGCTCGTTGACGAAGCATACGTTCCAACTTTGCCGTTATCGAAAGATTTCCACCACCGTCACCTTCTTCCCCATCACTCTCTCCTTGTTCAGCATCATCATCAAACTCTTCTCGAATGAATCCCTTCGCCTTCAGGTCTTCTACAAAGTCATCAATGGTATAGTCGTCGTCGGTAAGCTCATATTCCTTATCGAGTTCACGAAGCCAATCCAGTGCTTCTTCCACATCGCCAGAAGTATGCGTTACCAATTCTTGAAAAATCTCAAAAAGTTTTTCAAACGGGGTTTGATCAGGAGCTTCGTAGGTAGTAAACCGAAATCCCTTTCTTGTATTCATAGCCATTATATAAAATTAACACATTCTGCTTTATGATTACGGCTTTAATGAAATCTTAACTTTATTCAAACTCAAACTCAAACTCAAGTTTCAAGTTCAAACTCAAGCTTACGCTCTCGTATTTGATTTCAATGATATGATTTTAAAAAAGGGTTTACTTGATTCTATTACATTTGTTGGGATGGATAGAGAACTATGTTTGGGCTTTTACAATACTGCTCCGCTTTGGGTGAATGAACAATTTGGGATTGAACAATTTGAATTTCCTGCGCTTTTACTAGCTGAATTTGAGTCTGAAACTATTAACGAACGCTTACGCCTAGGACATCAAATGGAAATTGTTTTTGAACAATTGGTTTCATTTTCGGAACAGTGGAAAATTCTAGCTAAGAATCTATTGATTGATGAAGGTAAAATACGCTTGGGTGAACTTGATTTTATCTTGAGGAATATAGAAACCGCTCAAGTGTATCATATAGAGCTAGCCTATAAATTTTACATTGTCAATCCAGATATTTCAGAACCTATCCACCGTTTAATGGGACCGAACAAACGCGATATGTTCTTTACCAAACTTGATAAATTGAAGGAAAAACAATTTCCTTTGTTATATGATGCTGCATTACATGGTAAGCTGCAAGAATTAGAGATAAACCCCAATATTGTTATTCAACAGGCATGTTTTAAAACACAACTTTTCGTTCCTTATGGCGATAGTAACATTTCTATCCGTCCATTAAACAATAAATGTATTCAAGGGAGCTGGCTTAGGTTTAACGATTTTAACTCAGAAACGTTTAGGAAGTTTGAGTATTACATTCCTTTTAAAAAAGAATGGGTCATTACCCCTACATCAAATCGAAAATACACATCTCACTATGCAGCACTCCTTGAAGTCAACCTAAGCATGCTAAAAGAAAATGCGCCAATGCTCTGGGTAAAAAAACCAGACGGAACTATTGAAAAACTATTTGTGGTTTGGTGGTGAAGGAAATAACCCAAAAGCTCGTTTTAGAGATTACACAATACCTGATATTTATAAAATAATGTTGTTTCCATGCAACCCTTAAAAATTTAAATTGTCTTTAATAAAAACCAATACCTATGCTTAATACTACTGTCCAATTTATATTACTACTACTATTCTTGCACTTTGGTTTACAACTAAAGGCACAGAAGGATTCCAAGGACTATATTGAATTCAATGATCGCAAGAATGTGGTGCACGGGGTCTATTTAGGAGTAACTGGGCATTACGGAGAGTTAAAAGGGATATCTACCTATGGTGTCGGTATTAAATTCGCTTATGTTGCCAATCGAAAATTTGAGGTTGGTTTAGCGGCAAATGTCCTACAGTCTGATCAAGAGTTCATTACCGTTGTAGATATTGACAACAAACTTATTGGAGCTTATCTGGGCGCACATTTAGAACCTATATTCTTTAGTAAAAAAAGATTGAATTTATCAGTGCCTTTGTTTGTCGGTTTTGGAGGTATAGGATATACTACTGGGAACAGTGACGATTTTAGTGAGGAATTTATAGATAGGGAATTTGAGAATGTGAATAACATTTATGTGATTGAACCAGGAGTAAGTGTACTTTTTAACATCTCTAGATATCTACAATTAGAAGCTGGTGTCAAATACCGTTTTACCAATAAAATAGACCTCGCCACTAGCCCAATTACAAGATTAAATGGTTTTTCTACTGGTATTGGCATCAAAGTAGGAATCTTCAATATGGGGCGAAACCGTTACAAAAAGAACATTTCCGAATAAGAATGGTACTATTTTTATTTATGCCGTTCCTTTAAAACCTTTTCAATGGCACTCAACTTGTATCCTTTGGCCTGTAACAAAATCAAATAATGAAATAGCAAATCGGCACTCTCGTTCAAAAAGAGTTCATCATTATTATCTTTAGCCTCAATTACTGTTTCAACAGCTTCCTCCCCTACTTTTTGAGCTATTTTATTGATGCCTTTTCTAAACAATGAAGCTACATAACTCTTTTCATCATCCTTATTTTCTTTTCGGGAAGTTATAATATCCTCTAGTTCCGTTAGAAACCCATAAGTCTGTAAATTGTCCTCTGCCCAACAAGTACCCGTTCCCTTATGACAAGTGGGTCCTGCCGGATTGACCATTATAAGCAATGTATCATTATCACAGTCATTTGTTATACGCACCAAATTCAAAAAGTTGCCACTTTTCTCACCTTTGGTCCAAAGTCTATTTTTGGATCTGCTAAAAAAAGTTACTTTTTTGGTCTCTATTGTCTTGTCGAATGCTTCTTGGTTCATGTACCCAAGCATCAAGACATTTTTTGTTCTTGAATCTTGAATGATGGCAGGTACCAATCCATCTGGGTTTTTAGTAAAGTCTATTTTCATTTCTAAAGTCTAACGGGAATTCCCTCTTTCTGTAATTGCTGCTTTAAATCCTTTATTTCGATTTCTTTAAAATGAAAAATACTGGCTGCCAATGCAGCATCCGCTTTCCCATCAGTAAAAGTATCAGTAAAATGTGAAATGGCTCCCGCACCGCCTGATGCGATTACCGGTATGTTCACCAAAGTTGATAATTTTGCCAAAGCTTTGTTCGCAAAACCACCTTTTGTCCCATCATGATTCATAGAGGTGAACAATATCTCCCCTGCTCCACGTTCTTCAACTTCTTTTGCCCATTTGAACAAGTCAATATCCGTGGGTACTTTACCACCTACCAGATGTACTTTCCAGTATCCATCTATTAGCTTCGCGTCAATAGCTACCACTATACACTGAGAACCAAATTTAGCTACCAGTTCGTTGATCAATTCAGGTCTTTTAACAGCTGAAGAATTGATAGAAACCTTATCAGCCCCATTTTGAAGTAACATATCAACATCCGCAACAGATGAAATTCCCCCTCCCACAGTAAATGGGATATTGACCTTTTCCGCAACATGATATACTAAATCAGCTAAGGTCTTTCTTTTTTCCTCGGTTGCGGAAATATCAAGAAATACCAATTCATCCGCCCCTTTGTCCGCATATATTTGGGCTAGTTCCACTGGGTCTCCTGCATCCCTAAGGTCAACAAAATTGACACCTTTTACCGTACGTCCATTTTTGATGTCCAGGCATGGGATTATTCGTTTTGTTAGCACACTATTCAAATTTAATTAAACATCATTCTGAATTCATTTCAGAATCGCATTCTCAATGTTCTCACTCCTTTTGTATGACCCTGAAACGAGTTCAGGGTGACGATAATACTTATTTTCCACATTGTACTTCGTACTTTTTAATTCCAACTTCTAATCTCTATTCTTAATATTAAGATCAATCCCATCATAAAAACCCAAATCTTTGTTGTTCAAAATTTTTGTCCACAACGCAATCTGCCCGGTATGATACGACAGGTGTTCCACAACATGGATAATATTGCCAATCCCAGAGAATTCGAATCCCTGTACTAATCTTTTCTTTATTAATTCTTCATTTGTTGCCGACTTGAATACGAACTTGGCTTTTTCAACTGTTGAAACAAGTTTTTGAAATAGTTCATCTTTGTCCAAACCAGATGACACCATAAATTCCTCGTCACGGTTTCTATTATCATCAGTACCTTGAATCGAAGAAATTCCGTATTGTGTGATGTTACCACATAGGTGTAAAATGAGATTCCCAATACTATTTGTACTTTTATTAGGTTTCTGCCAAATTTCGTCTTCCGAGAGCTTACCCAAACAGATTTTAATCATTCGTAAGCTTTCATCCATTCTGTAGTTTGCATTTAGGACTACTTCTGTTTGCCATTGTTTATACATTACCCAAAATATAGTTTTCTAGCTGTTTTAAACTGATTCTATTCTCATAGATGGCTTTTCCAATTATAGTTGCTTCACAACCTATCTCCTTAAGCCTTGGCAGTTCTTCAAAGCTGGAAATACCGCCACTTGCTATCAAATTAACCCCAATAACTTCCTTATCTTCTACACCGCTTCCTGTTATAGAAGTTTCTGTTTTCATAGTCTTGGATAAGATTTTTTCATAAAGTTCAAACGAAGGACCTACTAACATACCGTCTTTACTTATATCGGTACAGATGATATATTTAATTCCGTTTTTTTGATACGATTGAACAAATGGAATCAATTCTTCATCGGATTCTTCCAACCAACCAGCAACTGCTACCTTTTCATTTTTGGCATCGGCACCTAAAATAATTTTTTGTGGGCCATATTTTTTGAGCCAACCTAAGAATGTTTCTTTATCCTTGACCGCAATACTGCCCCCCGTAATTTGATGGGCGCCACTTTCAAAGGCAATGTGTAAATCTTCATCTGTCTTAAGCCCACCACCAAAGTCAATCTTAAGATTGGTTCTTGTGGCTATGCTTTCCAGTACTTTATTATTTACAATGTGCTTCGATTTAGCTCCATCCAAATCTACCAAATGTAGATATTGAATACCATGGAATTCAAACTGTTTTGCAATTTCTAAGGGGTTTTCATTGTAAATCTTTTTGGTATCGTAATCACCTTTGGATAACCGGACACACTTTCCGTCAATAATATCAATTGCTGGTATAATTCTCATAAAAACAGGTGCTAGGAATTAGGTGTTAGGTATACAAGTTTGAATGAATTAGACTCACTATAAGAACTTTAGATTTTTTAATATTAAGCTTCTGACTTCCGCCCTCGTATTTTGTACTTCAATTTTCATCTTAAATCTAAGAAGTTTTGCAAAATGTGTGCTCCAACGGCGCTACTCTTTTCTGGGTGAAACTGTGTCCCATAAAAATTATCTTTTCCAAGGGCAGCACTATAGGGCAATGCATATTCCGATGTTGCTATGGTCTCTTTTCCGATGGGTGCATAAAAACTATGCACCAAATAGATATGTGATGTCTCAGGAATGTTTCTGAATAAATCCGATTTTAAATCGCTTATCTGGTTCCAGCCAATTTGTGGCACTTTTACGGACAAAGGAAATCTCACAACATCCAAATCAAAGATGCCAAGACCTTTGGTATTTCCTTCTTCGGATGAATGACACATCAACTGCATTCCCAAACATATTCCTAAAACGGGCTGTTTCAAATGGGGAATTACTTTGTCCAACCCACTCCCTGTTAGTTTTTTCATTGCTGAACTTGCCTCCCCCACCCCAGGAAAAATAACTTTATCGGCATTTTGGATTTCCTGCACATCATTCGTTAAATGCGCTTTGAAACCCAATCGCTGAATGGCAAATTTGATGCTCTGGATGTTTCCCGCACCGTAGTCTATTATTACGATTTTCATTTTTTTTCAGTTTGAGATATTAGGATTGGGTTTTAGATGTTTTAAGTACTATAAAGAATTACTTATTACTTACTACTCAATCCTCAATACTATCTATCTAAAGCATTCCTTTTGTTGAGGGTAAAACCATTTTTTCCACGTCTCGTTTCACTGCCATTTTAATCGATTTTGCAAAAGCTTTGAATATTGCCTCAATTTTATGATGTTCATTAGTTCCCTCTGCTTTAATATTTAAGTTGGCCTTAGCACCGTCCGTAAAGGATTTAAAAAAATGATGAAACATCTCTGTAGGCATATCACCCACTTTCTCCCTTTTAAAATCTGCATCCCAGACCAACCAGTTACGCCCTCCAAAATCGATGGCTACCTGCGCCAAACAATCATCCATGGGCAAGCAAAAGCCATAGCGTTCTATGCCTAACTTATTTCCCAAGGATTTTGAAAAAACTTCACCCAAGGCAATTCCGGTATCTTCAATAGTATGATGTTCGTCCACTTCCAAATCACCATCTACTTTGATGTCCAAATCCATTTGGCCATGTCTGGCAAGTTGGTCTAGCATGTGGTCAAAAAAAGCTAACCCAGTTTTGATAGTACCCTTTCCCGTGCCATCAAGATTTAATTTAATCTGGATATCCGTTTCATTCGTTTTTCTCGCTAGCTGCGCAATCCGATTTTCCAATTTCAAGAACTCATATATTTTCTCCCAATCGTTGCTTTCCAAAGCTATATGATCGTTTAAGTCTTCTTGCTCAGTGGTAATCTCATCCCTCCCCAAATTTGTATTGTCATTGATAAAAATCCCTTTTGCTCCTAAATTTTTAGCTAGCTCCATATCTGTTAATCGATCTCCCAATACGTAGGAGTTTTCCAAATCATACGCTTCTGAAAAATAATCGGTCAATAAGCCTGTGCCAGGTTTTCGTGTGTTGGCATTATCCGCGGGAAATGTTCGGTCGATAAGCACCTTATCAAAGACAACACCTTCATTTTCAAAGGATTTTAAAATAAAGTTATGTACGGGCCAAAATGTTTCTTCAGGAAAAATAGCAGTACCAAGACCGTCTTGATTTGTTATCATGACCAATTCATAATCCAGCTCTTTGGCAATTTTTCCAAGGAAGGTAAATGCTTTCGGATAAAAAATCATTTTTTCGAAAGCATCTATTTGTTCGTCAGCAGTTTCTTTGATAATCGTCCCGTCCCTATCAATAAATAGTACTTTTTTGCCCATTACTCAATTTCTTTTAAAATTGCTATCAATTTTCTATTCTCGTTCGGAGTTCCAACGGTAAATCTGAGCGTGTTTTCACATAAAGGTTGGGTACTTCTGTTCCTGACCACAACTTTAGATTCCAATAGTTCTTGATACCTCTTATCCGCATCATCGACCTTAACCAGAACAAAATTGGCATCTGAATCATAAATATGTTCCACAAAGCTTAGCTGCTTCAGTGCTTTAATCAAGATATCGCGTTCAATAAGGATTTTCTTTACTTCCTCTTGCACCAATGTTTCGTCCAAAATCCGTTTTAATGACTGGTATTGTGTGAGTTGATTTACGTTGTATGGTGGTTTGATCTTGTTCAAAATCTCAATGATTCCTTCGGACGCATAACAAATCCCCAGCCGAATTCCTGCCATTCCATAGGCTTTGGACATAGTTTGCGTAACAATAAGGTTAGGATATTTGTTTAAAGATTTGACCCAGCTTTCTCCTGATGAAAAATCCACATAGGCTTCATCTATTACCAGTATGCCATGAAAACTGTTCAACAATTGTTCAATTTTATCTTTTGAAAATGCATTGCCCGTTGGATTATTGGGGGAACAAATGAAGATAATCTTGGACTTTTTAGTTATAGTCTTTAAAATTTGATTTACATCCGGCTCAAAATCAGTTGTTAGCAACACTTCCTTATTTTCAATGGCATTAATTCCGCATAACACCTTATACATACCATAAGTAGGTGGTAATGTGATAATGTTATCCTGATTTGGTTCGCAGAATGCCCTGAAAATCAAATCCAATACTTCATCACTTCCATTGCCTAACAAGATGTTCTTCTCTGTAACCTGTTTTTCTTCGGATAAGAGTGTTTTTAAGCTTCGTTGTTGCGGGTCGGGATATCGGTTTAAACCATTTTCAAAAGGGTTTTCATTGGCGTCCAAAAAAATCATTTCAGAACCATCCGAAACATATTCGTCCCTAGCTGAAGAATAGGGTTTTAAATCCTTTACGGTTTTCCTAACCAAATCTTGTATGTTTAACATGTTCTTCATTGTATAAAAGCCGCAACTTTAATTTATTTAGAGCGCAGTCCAAAAGGTTGGCTCCAATACTAATTCTTTAAACTATTTAATCTAAGGGTCACGGCATTTTTGTGTGCCTGCAATCCTTCTGCTTCTGCCATTAATTCTACAGCTTTGCCAATACCTAAAATACCTTCTTTTGATATTTTTTGAAAAGTCATACTCTTCATAAAACTATCCAAGTTGACTCCACTATACTGTTTCGCATATCCATTTGTGGGCAAGGTATGGTTGGTTCCAGAAGCATAATCGCCCGCACTTTCTGGAGTATAGTTTCCTATAAATACCGAACCTGCGTTTATCGTATTCTGAACATAGAAATCTTCATCGGCAACACAGACAATATAATGTTCTGGCCCATATTCATTAATAATATCGACCGCTACTTGATTGTTTTCAACTAAAATAAACCTGCTATTTTTAATAGCTTTTTTTGCAATCTCCTTGCGGGGCAGTTCTTCTAGCTGTAGGCCAATCTCTTTGGTAACTGCCTCCAGTAGCCGTTCTGATGTAGAAACCAGAACAACCTGACTATCCATTCCATGCTCTGCTTGACTCAATAAATCGGAAGCTACGAAAGCTGCGTTGGCAGTATCATCTGCGGCAACCAATAGTTCGCTTGGCCCGGCTGGCATATCTATCGCTACTCCATATTTGGTTGCAAGCTGTTTTGCTACGGTAACATATTGGTTACCGGGGCCAAATATTTTATAAACCTTTGGAATGGATTCTGTACCAAATGTCATTCCGGCAATGGCCTGTATCCCCCCTACCTTTAAGATTTGGGTCACCCCACATAATTGAGCTGTATATAAAATAGCGGGATGTATTTCTCCTTCGCCATTTGGCGGAGTACATAACACTATTTCTTCACAACCTGCAATTTTTGCAGGAACAGCAAGCATTAAAATCGTAGAAAACAACGGAGCTGTTCCACCAGGGATATACAAACCTACTTTCTGAATAGGTCTTTTTTCCTGCCAGCAAGAAACGCCGGGCATAGTTTCCAGTTCAATTATTGCAGTTTTTTGAGCCGAATGAAACTTTTCAACATTGCTCTTTGCCATAGAAATAGCCTGCTTTAAATCTTCCGAAACCAAATCAATAGCTTCAAATATCTCTTGCTCTGAAACTTTAAAATTCAAAATATCAACTCCGTCGAATTTTTGGGTGTATGTTCTTAATGTTTTATCACCTTCATCTTGAACCTTTTCAAAAATCTCGGCCACAACGGGCTCAACTACTTCAAATGTTTGTGTGGGCCTCAACAGGAGTTTGGGCCATTCCGATTTATCTGGATTTTTATACGTTTTCATATTCCTGAATTTCTTTTAAAGAAGAAAACCTAATTACTTCATTTCGTACTTTGTACTTGCAACTTCGTACCTCTAACCTCGTATTTTACTACACTACCATTTTTTCGATGGGGCATACCAAAATGCCTTCTGCACCAGCTGCTTTCAACTCATCTATAACTTCCCAAAAAGTGTCTTTATTAAGTACTGTATGTACCGAACTCCATCCCTCTTCTGCTAAGGGGAGTACCGTAGGGCTTCGCATTCCTGGCAATATGGATATTATTTCATCCAATTTATCGTTTGGTGCATTGAGCAATACATACTTATTCTTTCTTGCTTGTAGCACGGATTTTATCCGAAACTGTAATTTTTCAAGAATCGTAGTGCGTTCCTTAGAGATCTTTGGGGAAACTGCCAATACAGCTTCACTCTTTAGAATGATTTCCACTTCTTCCAAGTTGTTCTTGAACAACGTACTCCCACTGGAAACAATGTCACAAATACCATCGGCAAGACCAATATTTGGAGCAATTTCTACAGAACCATTGATAATGTGTAAATCAGAATTGACCCCTTTGGATTTTAAATAATCTTGTACTGTATTTGGGTATGAAGTTGCTATTCGTTTCCCTTCAAAATCTTTTACAGAACTATACTTTACAGCCTTTGGAACCGCCAAAGAGACCCTACATTTTGAAAAACCCAACTTTTCAGCAATTGAAATATCCTTACCCTTCTCAATTAATACATTCTCACCAAGAATCGCGATATCTACAACACCGTCTCTAAGGTATTGGGGAATATCACCATTTCGTAGGTAAAGCACTTCCATCGGAAAATTACGGGCCGTAGCCTTAAGTTGGTCCTTTCCATTATCAATGGAAATTCCACAGTCCTTTAAAATTTTTAGGGAGTCTTGGTTTAAACGTCCACTCTTTTGAACAGCAATTCTAATTTTAGTCATTCTACTAATTTTTCATTTCCATGAAGATGGAAATCCTGTATGTTTCATCTTTAGGTTCCCGTCTTCACGGGAATGAGTTTTACTTTAAAAGAAAAACCCGTTTGATTTCTCAAACGGGTTTAGAACATATTTTAAAAACAACAATACATTTCTATCTCGCCTGAGTGCAAGTATAAAAATGATGGTGTGTGTTCTTGTTTTTCATTTCGATATCAAAAGTAAAATTTATTTTTATATCAAAAAAGGTTTATTTAGTTATTTCCCAAAATCAAGGGTAGACCAGAGTCACCGCTTCCAACGATTACAACTTTTGAATTTGGGGATTTTGAAAGTTCCAAGGTAGCATCTATTCCCTTGTCCTGAAGTATTTTATCTGTTAATGAAGCACTTAAAATACGGTTGGCATCTGCCTTACCCTGGGCTTCTATACGAACTTTTTCCGCTTCTTTCTGTGCCGTAACCAATCTGAATTCATATTCCAGTGATTCTTGTTCTTGCTTTAGTTTGCGTTCAATTGCCTCTTTGATCGTTGGGGGAAGCGTAACATCCCTAACCAGTACTTCGTTTAGTTGAATGTACTGTCCATCAACAATTTTTTTGGTCTCTTCGAATATTTCAGCTTGAATCGCATCCCGTTTGCTGGAATATAACTGTTCCGGAGTATAACGCCCAACAACGCTCCTCGCTGCCGAACGGATTGTTGGCAACAAAACTCTATCTACATAAGCTTCGCCTTTTTCTTGGTGCAATTTTCCCAAATCGGAATATTTAGGTTGAAACCATGCAGAGGCATCCAGTTTTATTTCCAATCCGTTGGAAGAAAGTACTTGCATCTTTTCGAAAACTTCCTGTTGTCTGACCTCATAAACATAGACCTTGTTCCAAGGAGCAACTAAATGAAATCCTTCCCCAAGTGCAGGCTTATCCGTTACTACACCGCCCCCAAAAGTCTTGTACAACACTCCAGCTTCACCAGAGCCAATCGTTACGGCCGATTTGGAAATCAAAATAATTAAAACAATAATGACCGCTATTACAGGTAAAGCAATCTTAGGCAATCTATCCATGTGTTAAATTTTATGTTAGTCCGTTATATTTTCTGATAAACCACTCCAATGAAAGTGTTGCTATTATAAAGCCCAAAAGAAATCGAAAATCGATTAAAGATACGACATTTTGCTTGCTTTTTTGGACGGGAACGTACTTACTAGAGGTCGATAAATCGTTAATTAATGAATCTATAGTGTTTGGCGAATAAACCGTTCCATTGGTTTTTTCGGCAAGCCTTTTAAGCTTATCATAATTGGAGGTAATCAATAGTTTTTCTGGATTAAAGTCCAAAATTTTAAAAGCGCCCGAACGTTTTAGATTTTCGTTTTCAACGTTAACCGTAAATTGATAATCGCCAGCTTGCAAATCGCTTAGGTCAGCTTCGAAAAACGTACTCTTTAAAAGCATGGGATATTCTCTAAGACTGTTATTACTTTTCGCTCTTACTTCAATTTTAATGTTCGCATTAGAATTGAAACTATAGCTCTTATCAAAATAGGAAGCCCGTATTTTAGCAAAACTAGAATCATCAAAAACAAATTCATAACCAAGTTCCAACCTACTTTTGCTACCGCTACTGGATAAATAGAGCATGAGTTTTCCAATAAAATCATCAAAGCTTTTAAAATCTTGACGCAAGCGATAGGTCTGTGCGCGCCACTTCCAAATATTTTCTCCAAACAAAACGGCTTCTTTTTGTTTATCCCCGTTAAGAATCGCAAAAAGTGGTTTATCTAATTGAACTCCTCGAATTTGTTGATACAACAAAGTTTCTCCTTCTTTTTTTAATTCAATATCCCCCAGATTACCTTCTAAAGGAGGAAAATCAGTGGCATTAAAATCACCGAGACCAAAAACACTAAAAGTATTGTTTAGTACTGGCAAGATTTCTTCACTTTGGTTAAAGTTTTCTTTTGAAAAGTTTTGTTGGGCTTGGTTTAAAAAGTTCCAATCTGTTTTTGTTCCAGCTATAGTAAAAACACTTGCTCCAACTTTTTCGATATGCCTGTATATATTCCTGAATCTACTATTAGGCTGATAAAGAACAAATACATCAATATCAGAAAGCTTTTCTATTTGGACAGATGGCTTTAAAATTGAAACAGAACGTTGTTCATTTGCTTCAATCGATTTCTTTAAAGTACCAATATCTGGGTGTAGGATACCGGAAATTACAGCAATATTGGTTTTTTCATCAATAACCTCAATAGCCGTTACTTTACTATTATTGCTCTTATTTTTTTCATTTGCCAAGCTTTCAACAACCAACTCAATTGATTTCACTCCTACACTCGTTGCTTCCAGCTCTGCATTTATTGTCGCACTGCTCTTATCCTCATTAAAATTGATAGTTTCTCCGTACACCCGCTTACCATCAAGTAAAATACTCACTGTCTTTGACACATTCTTCCTCCCCTTGTACAATACTGTGGCCTCAACAGGAAATTTATTTTTTAAAAATGCATAGGTGTTGGTATTGATGAGTCCAATGGCAATGTCTTCATATTGTGTGGTGTCACCTACAACTATAGGATTAACAGCTATATTTTCATCTAAATTGATGTAATCATAGTCTCTGCCCAAGGTTTGGTTCCCATCGGTAAAAATTACGATTGCAGTATTATTCTTAGAGAAAATTTCTGAGGTCTTGTTGAGTGCGTTGGAAATGTCTGTATTTCTTTCGGTGAACTTAAAGGAATCAATCTGTTTGATTTTGCTTCCGAAGCCATACTGTTGTATTGAAAACCGTTTATTTAACTCCGGATTTTCAATAATCGAGCTTACTTTATCCCTTATCTCTATCTCCTCAGCTGAGCCTTGCATGGAAGAAGAATCATCTACCAATACAATAAGATTGGTTTTCTCCAGCGAATACTCGTTCTTTTTAAATTTTGGATTGATAAGTAACAACAAGCCACTGAACAGCGTACAAAAGCGGAGGCTTGCAAGAATAATCGATAATTTCCCCCTCTTACGGGTTTTGTAAAAATACTGGTAAAATACGATGGTCAGTGCAGCAATTGCTGCCAAAACTATAAGTAGTACCGTTCGTATTTCCATTCAATCTTAGGTTAACATACCCCCGTCCACATTAAGGACTTGGCCCGTAACATAGGCAGATAGGTCCGAAGCTAAAAACACACAAGCATTAGCAACATCCTCAGGGCTTCCACCTCTTTTCAATGGAATCGCATCTCTCCACCCTTGTACAGTTTTTTCGTCAAGCTTATCGGTCATTTCAGTTTCAATAAACCCAGGGGCTATAGCGTTGGAACGAATGTTTCTAGAACCCAGTTCCAATGCCACTGATTTGGTAAATCCTATCATTCCTGCTTTGGAGGCTGCATAATTTGTCTGTCCTGCATTACCTTTTACACCTACCACACTACTCATATTTATGATAGAACCCTTGCGTTGTTTCAACATGGTACGCTGAACGGCTTTGGTCATGTTAAAAACAGATTTAAGGTTGATTTCTATAACTTTATCAAAATCCTCCTCGCCCATGCGCATTAAAAGATTGTCTTTTGTGATTCCGGCATTATTGATCAACACATCAATGCTTTCAAAATCTTCCAAAACCTTTTTAACCAATTCTTCCGATTCTGTAAAACTTGCCGCGTTACTTTTGTAGGCTTTGGCATGAACTCCCATTGCTGTTAGCTCACTTTCAAGTTCTAAAGCAGGTGCTTCACTGGAACTGTACGTAAAAGCAACATTTGCACCATGCTTTCCAAATATTTGGGCAATTCCTTTGCCTATTCCTCTACTTGCTCCTGTGATGATTACGTTTTTGCCTTCTAAAAGTTTCATGCTAATCTTAGTTTATTCAAGTTGGTCATTGACCAAATATAGTTTTTGTTTTACGTATTGAAGAAAAAAAATCCCGTATTAAACGGGATTTACAATAGTTTTAACTGTTGGTCACCCAACAACTTCTTTAACTTTAATGCCTATCGCAGCTGGCGAATCCACTACATGTATACCACATTCGCTCATGATTCGCTTTTTAGCTTGCGCCGTATCATCGCTTCCACCTACTATGGCCCCTGCGTGCCCCATAGTTCTTCCAGCAGGTGCAGTTTCACCTGCAATAAAACCAACTATTGGTTTTTTACTGCCACTCTCTTTATACCATTTGGCAGCATCAGCTTCTAATTGACCACCTATTTCACCGATCATCACAACACACTCAGTCTCAGAATCGTTTATTAAAAGTTCTACAGCTTCTTTCGTTGTTGTTCCTATAATAGGGTCACCGCCAATTCCAATAGCTGTAGTTATTCCAAGTCCTTGTCTTACTACTTGATCGGCTGCTTCATAGGTTAGTGTACCAGATTTTGAAACAATACCTACATTACCTTTTTTAAATACAAAACCGGGCATGATCCCTACTTTTGCTTCTTCTGGAGTAATAACACCTGGACAATTTGGGCCAACAAGTGTACAATCCATATCCTTTATATAATCATTGGCTTTTACCATATCGGCAACGGGAATCCCTTCTGTAATGGTAATGATAACTTTAATTCCCGCACTGGCAGCTTCCATAATGGCATCTGCAGCAAAAGCAGGTGGCACAAAAATTATTGTGGTATCAGCACCAACTTCCTTAACTGCGTCTTCAACCGTATTAAAAACAGGCTTCCCCAAATGTTCTTGACCTCCTTTTCCTGGGGTTACACCCCCAACTACATTGGTTCCATACTCAATCATCTGAGTTGCGTGGAACGTACCTTCACTACCTGTAAAACCTTGTACAATTATTTTAGAATCTTTGTTGACTAGAACACTCATATTATCTGTTTATTATAGAGCACAAAAATAGGGTATTGCCCCTAAAATTTAAAGCAATTTTTGTGCTATTTATGCTTTGCTTTTTTAAGCAACGATGGAATATTTTTTATGATTGCCAACTCTTTCATTTTTGCTCTCGCTTCAACTGCTGGACTACCAAAATAAGTTTTCCCTCCTTCCAGACTATTTGCAATTCCTGATTGTGCGTAAACGACTGCTCCCTTACCAATGGTTATACCACTAATGACGCCTACTTGTCCCCAAAGTGTAACTTCATCTTCAATGACAACACAGCCCGCAATACCTGTATGCGAAGCAATCAAGCATTTTTTTCCGATTATGGTATCATGTCCAACTTGTATCTGATTATCCAGTTTACTGCCCTCTTTAATAGTGGTATCAGCAGTTACACCTCTATCGATACTGCAAGTTGCACCAATATCCACATTATCTTCTATGACCACTCTTCCACCAGAAAGTAACTTGTCAAAACCTTCTGGTCTATTTTTGAAGTAGAATGCATCAGCTCCTAAAACTGTTCCGCTATGGATAGTTACATTATTACCGATAATACAATTGTCATAAATGGAAACATTGGCATGGATAACACAGTTCTTTCCAATTTTCACATTGTTTCCGATAAAGGTATTGGGTTGAATTATGGTTCCTTCTCCTATCTCGGCAGTTTCAGCAATGGATGTATTGGAATGTCTAAAAGGTTGAAAAAAATGAGTTAACTTATTGAAATCTCTAAAAGGGTCATCAGAGATTAATAGCGCTTTCCCTTCTGGACATTCTACGTCTTTATTGATAAGAATCGTAGTAGCCTTTGATTGTAGTGCTTTATCATAATATTTTGGATGGTCAACAAAAACAACATCGCCTTTTTCAACTACATGAATTTCGTTCATACCCAAAACGGGAAAATCAGCATACCCAACATATTCAGAATCAATGATTTCCGAAATCTCTTTAAGCGTATAGGGTTTTGGGAATTTCATTAAGGATTATTCTTTTACCCTTTCCATGTAAGCACCTTTTTCGGTATCTACCTTAATTTTGTCACCTTCATTTATGAATAAGGGAACATTGACCCGGGCACCGGTTTCAACGGTTGCAGGTTTGGTAGCATTGGTAGCTGTATTCCCTTTTACTCCAGGTTCTGTATGTGTTACTTCCAAAATAACACTGGCAGGCATATCAACTGAAAGTGGCATACTGTCTTCCGTATTGAACAGAATGGTTACTACTTGACCTTCCTTTAATAAATCTGGGGCATCCAAAGAATTTTTTTCCAAGGAGATTTGGTTGTAATCGTCCGTATTCATAAAGTGAAACGTTTCCCCTTCAGCATACAAATATTGATATGACCTCGTTTCTACACGTACATCTTCTATTTTATGCCCAGCGGAAAACGTGTTATCTATCACTTTTCCTGTAGTAACGCTTTTAAGTTTAGTTCTAACAAAAGCAGGACCTTTTCCCGGTTTTACATGAAGAAACTCAACTATTTTAAAAATATCGTGGTTGTATTTTATACACAACCCTTTTCTTATATCTGAAGTACTTGCCATAATCTTAATTTGAGCTAAAATATCCTTTCATTATTCCACGTTGCGAATCCCTTATAAATTGAAGTATTTCATCACGTTCTGGAGTCGCTTCCATTTCTGCTTCTATGATAGATGCAGCCTGCGAATTATTATAATTTTTTTGATAAAGTATGCGGTAAATGTTTTGGACTTCTCTTATTTTATCGGCCGTAATTCCTCTCCTCCGTAATCCCACAGAATTAATTCCTACGTACGAAAGTGGTTCCCTTGCAGCTTTCACAAATGGTGGGACATCTTTCCGCACCAACGAACCTCCGGTAACAAAAGCATGGTTACCAATAGACACAAATTGGTGCACCGCTACCATTCCTGCCAGCACTACATTCTTTCCAATGGTGACATGACCGGCCAAGGTAGAATTATTACTGAAAATACAGCCATCTCCAATAAAACAGTCATGGGCAACATGACAATAGGCCATTATTAGGCAGTTATTGCCTATAATGGTTTTCATACGGTCTGCTGTACCCTTATTAATGGTTGCGCACTCACGTATAGTTGTATTGTCTCCTATATGTACAGTTGTTTCTTCTCCCTTATATTTTAAATCTTGTGGAGTTGCTGAAATCACGGCACCTGGAAAAATATTACAGTTTTTGCCTATACGGGCACCTTCCATAATTGTTACATTGGATCCAATCCATGTGCCTTCTCCAATGGTAACATTATTATGAATTGTCGTGAAGGGTTCAATTACCACATTCTTGGCAATTTTTGCTCCTGGATGAACATAAGCAAGAGGTTGGTTCATAGTATTATCTTTTTACTTTAACAATTTGAGCCATAATCTCGGCCTCTGATACTAATCTGCCATTTGCATATGCTCGTGCTTGCATTTGACAAATACCTCTGCGTATGGGTGTCATTAAATCTAGTTTGAAAATAAGTGTGTCTCCAGGAACTACTTGCTGTTTGTAGCGGACGTTATCAATTTTAAGTAGATATGTTAGGTAATTTTCGGGATCTGGCACGGTACTTAAAACCAGGATACCGCCTGTTTGTGCCATAGCTTCTAACTGAAGTACTCCTGGCATTACTGGAGCTCCTGGAAAGTGACCAACGAAAAAATGTTCGTTCATGGTCACATTTTTTATTCCTATTACATGTTCATCCGACAGCTCCATAATTTTGTCCACTAATAAGAATGGAGGTCTATGTGGCAGCATTTGCATAATCTGGTTAATGTCCTTAACCGGAGGTCCATGCAAATCGACAACGGGAACATAATTGCGTCGTTCCTGTTTTATTATTTTGTGTAATTTCTTGGCAAATTGTGTGTTGACAAAATGTCCAGGTTTATTGGCAATAACTTTTCCACGGATTCTTGTACCTGCCAGCGCTAGATCTCCCACTACGTCCAGCAGTTTGTGACGAGCTGCTTCATTTGGATAATGCAACGTAAGATTGTCCAAAATACCGTTCGGCTTTACAGAAAGCTTCTTCTTATCAAAAGCTTTTTCCAATTTCTTCATTGTAGATTCGGATATCTCCTTATCTACATATACAATAGCATTATTAAGGTCTCCTCCTTTGATAAGACCGTGTTCCAGAAGCATTTCCAGTTCATGTAAAAAGCTGAATGTACGGGCATCGGCTATTTCAGTTTTAAAATCTGAGATATGCTCTAAGGTAGCATTTTGGGTCCCCAAGATTTTTGTTCCAAAATCGACCATGGTGGTGATTTGGTATTCATTTGATGGGATAACTGTTATCTCGCTGCCAGTGGCTTCGTCTTTATAGGAAATAACATCTTTTACGATATATTCTTCGCGGTCTTGTTCCTGTTCTATAATCTCCGCTTCTTCCAGTGCCTTTACAAAGTACTTGGAAGACCCGTCCATAATGGGCGGTTCCGAAGAATCCAGTTCGATCATCACATTATCAATGTCCAAACCTACCAAAGCGGCCAAAACATGTTCTGATGTTTGTATCTTTACCCCATTTTTTTCAAGGTTGGTACCGCGTTGGGTATTTACCACATAATTGGCATCTGCTTCGATTATGGGTTCCCCTTCTAGGTCCACACGTTTAAACGCAAAACCATGGTTCTCTTTGGCCGGAACAAAAGTCATTGTGACATTCTCGCCTGTATGCAACCCTACTCCCTGTAGCGTTACCCTGTTTTTTATTGTTCGCTGCTTAGTAGTCGTTTTACTCACCTTCAACTTTTTTTTCTATGTTGGAGATTTGATTTACCAGTTTTGGTAAATTTTTAAAATGTACGTAAGATTTATTATAATCACCATAATTTAACGCAGGTGATCCTTGTAGCACTTCATCATCTTTTACATTCCTTCCTATACCGGACTGCGCTTGTATTCTAACTCTATCACCAATGGTGATATGGCCTACAATACCTACCTGACCACCAATAAGGCAGTACTTTCCTATTTTGGTAGAACCTGCTATACCGGTCTGAGCGGCTATTGCGGTATGTTCCCCTATCTCTACATTATGCGCAATTTGAATTTGATTATCCAATTTTACACCTTTTCTTAGAATGGTTGAGCCTAATGTTGCCCTGTCAATCGTAGTTCCTGCTCCAACATCAACCATTTCTTCCAAGATTACATTGCCAGTTTGCGGCACCTTGCTATATTCTCCTTTGTCATTAGGTGTGAATCCAAAACCATCTGCACCAATGATAGCCCCACTATGAATGACGCAATTGTCACCAATAATAGATTCTGAATAAATCTTGGCACCAGCAAAGACAACCACATTCTCACCAATTGTTACATTGTCACCGATGTATACATTGGGATACACCTTAACATTGCTGCCGATCTTTACATTATCGCCTAGGTATGAAAAAGCACCAAGGTAAAAACCTTCTCCATATGCTGCACTTTCCGAAACAAATGAGGGGCTTTCTATACCCACTTTGTTGTTTTTAACCTGATTGTAATACTCTAAAAGTTTAGAGAATGATTTATAGGCATCATCTACCTTGATCAGTGTTGTGGATATGGTCTGTTCTGGAACAAACTCTTTGTTTACTATTGTTATGGATGCTTTAGTGGAATAAATGTATGAGGTATACTTTGGATTAGCCAAAAAAGTGAGGGAGCCTTTTTCTCCCTCTTCAATTTTAGATAATTTATGTACAGCTATTTGAGGGTTTCCCTCAATTTCTCCCTCTAAGATTCCTGCAATTTGGGTGGCTGTAAATTTCATTTCTGCAAAAGTAACAAAATTTGTTAAACGGCTTCTTTTGGGTAACAACTGTAGTATTTTGTTACCGTTTTTGATAATGCCTTAAGGCTCAACTGATCAGACTCCTTAAGGACGTCAGTAACTTTACCGTTCTTCTTTAAAATATTTATGGTTTGTTGCTTTTCGTTGTATGCTTTGTTCATGATTTGTCCGTGAAACACAAAATACGAAGCTTCAGACTCGGAAATATTGTAATGATTCTCGACGTCCTTGAGTTTTTCGGCCATTTTTAGTTTATCAATGGGTTTGTTCTTGATTTTCACATTCAGTAACGTTCTGTTCAATAGCATCTGGCACATTTTAGAAAGGACAAAATCATCATGAAGCTGCCAAGTTTTGATAGCACCCAAAATATCCACATCATCCAATTGGGCAAAGTTATTTAAAACCTCCTTGTTAAAAGTCGAGTCAAAATCTTGCTTCAGAAAAAACAAGACCGGAAAACTAGCTGTTATTTCATATCCTTGGGATAATAGTTCTTTACCACGTCTCATAATCCGTATCAATAATTGCTCTGCTACAAGACTTGTTTTATGCAGATAAACTTGCCAATACATAAATCTTCTTGCCATTAAAAATTTCTCAATAGCATAGATACCCTTTTCTTCAACTACTAAATTCCCGTCAATAACGTTCAACATGGAAATAAGCCGTTCCGAATTAATATTGCCCTCCGTAACACCCGAATAAAAACTATCTCGTTTTAAGTAATCCAATCTGTCCATATCCAATTGGCTGGCCACTAATTGATTCATAAAGGGTTTGTGATATTCCCCTTTAAAAATTGAAATAGCAGCTTCTAAACATCCATCAAATTCATTGTTCAATTTCATCATAAACTCCAATGAAAGTTGTTCATGGCTTAGATTCTCTATGATGAAACCTTCAAGTGCATGGGAAAAAGGTCCATGGCCAATATCATGTAGCAAAATTGCACAAAGCAACCCTGTTTCTTCTTCAGCTGTAATAGAAATGTTTTTCCATTTTAGGACTTGAATTGCCTTGGTCATTAAATGCATACTCCCCAATGCATGGTGAAATCTGGTATGGTGCGCACCCGGATATACGAGATAGGACATTCCCATTTGAGAAATCCTTCGCAACCTTTGAAAATAGGGATGGGCGATCAGATTAAAAATAAGTTCATTTGGAGTTCCAATAAAACCGTAAATTGGATCGTTGAAGACTTTAAGCTTATTGGTTTGCGCCAAGGAAGTTTGTTTTAACTCCACAAAGATAAACACTATATGAACAAGATCACTATTCTTTGGGTCGATGACGAGATCGATCTACTAAAACCCCATATTCTTTTTCTTGAAAATAAAGACTATAAGGTAGTTACAAGCCAAAGCGGACAAGATGCACTGGAGGAACTAAAAAATACATTTTTCGATATCGTTTTTTTGGATGAAAACATGCCCGGTATTTCTGGGCTGGAAACCCTAACGGAAATAAAAAAATTCGATGCCTCCATTCCAGTTGTGATGATTACCAAGAGTGAAGAGGAGTTTATTATGGACGAGGCCATTGGTTCCAAAATTGCCGATTACCTAATTAAGCCGGTAAACCCAAATCAAATCTTATTATCCTTAAAAAAGAGCTTGGACCACTCTAGATTGATTTCTGAAAAGACCACCTCCAATTACCAACAAGAGTTTAGAAAGATTGCGATGGACCTTTCTATGGTAAACAGTCATGAGGAATGGGCAGAGCTTTATAAAAAACTCATTTATTGGGAGCTACAATTGGAAGAAATAGAGGATTCAGGGATGTTTGAGATTCTAGAGTCCCAAAAAGTTGAAGCGAATTCCCAATTCAGCAAATTTGTGGATAAGAATTATAGTGAATGGTTTAATGGTGAGGAAGGTCCCATTATGTCCCACACTCTTTTTAGAAATAAAATTAAACCGGAAATTGAAGGAAATAAAACCTTGTTGATCGTTATAGATAATTTAAGATATGACCAATGGCTAGCCTTTGAGGAGACCTTGGCCGTTCACTATAAGAAAAAACACGAAGCATCATATTATAGTATTTTGCCTACGGCAACACAGTATGCCAGAAATGCTATTTTTTCTGGCCTTATGCCCTTGGATATGGAGAAACAGCATCCAGATTGGTGGAAAAATGATACGGATGAGGGTGGGAAAAACTTATTTGAAGCAGAATTTCTTGGGGCCCAGTTAAAACGACTTGGACTTGACTTAAAATGGGAGTACCATAAAATAAGTAGTCTACGGCAAGGAAAACAATTGGCACAAAACTTTAAGTCACAAAAAGATAACGATCTAACCGTTTTGGTCTACAACTTTGTCGATATGCTGTCCCATTCCAAAACCGAAATGGAAGTCATCAAGGAATTGGCGGCCAACGATAAAGCGTATCGCTCATTGACGCTAAGCTGGTTTAAAAACTCACCTTTATTAGAGATTATACAGCAAGCCCAAGCTATGGGAATGAAGTTGATCCTTACAACAGACCACGGCACCATAAATGTAAAGCAACCTTCTAAGGTTATTGGGGATAGGGAGACCAGTCTCAATCTAAGGTACAAGACAGGAAGAAGCCTGACCTATGAGAACAAAGATGTTTTAGAGAGCAAAAATCCGCAAAGCATACATCTGCCTAATATTAATTTAAGTAGCTGCTATATTTTTGCTAAAAACGATCTGTTCTTTGCCTACCCTAATAATTATAATCATTATGTTGGGTATTACCGTAACACATATCAACATGGTGGGGTTTCGCTGGAAGAGATGATTGTTCCTTTTGTAGTTTTAGACGCCAAGTAGTATATGAAACCCTTAACCTTTACACTAAATCAACTCCAAGCAATTTCGAAGAAAATTATCCACGGATCAAAAAGTAAAATACTGTGTTTTTATGGTGATATGGGCGTTGGAAAAACTACTTTAATAAAATCGATAGTTGCGGCATTGGGAGGAGATGGAAATACCCATAGTCCCACTTTTGGCTTAGTAAACGAATACTACAACAAGAAAAATGAACAAATTGCCTTTCATTTTGACTTTTATAGAATTGAAGACGAGGCCGAAGCCCTTGATATGGGACTGGAGGATTATTTTAGTACCGATATTTGGATATTTATAGAATGGGCAGAAAAAATAGGATCTCTATTACCTGAAGAAGCCGTAACCATCCACTTACAGTTTATCGATGAAAACACCCGCTCAATCGAGTTTAACATGGATACAAAATGAATTGGTCATATCTTCAACAACAGTTTTGATGAACAACATCTTTACCGATGAAAAGCATTTTTTTAAGATGAAATGCATTTTTTATCGGTAAAGTGCGTAGGAAGTTAAGATATTTTCTTACATTTGTTCTTGAAATGAATTCATTTATTAACCTAAAAACTCTTTTACGATGAACACTAAAAAAGTTTTTTTTGGATTAATGGCTATTGCTTTTTTTGCTATGACTGCGGTATCAACCAACGTTATTGAAGTAGATGAAGACCAAACCGTTAGTATCAGAAGAGATCAACTTAAGAAGTTATAATCTTTTCTATCCAAACATTATTTGAATAATCCCTTTTTTAAAAGGGATTATTTTTTTACAATAATATCAAGTTTTTTTAGTTAAAGGATTAATGAAAGATAAAACTCGAGTTAGGAAAAAACTTCTTATTGAAGGGTTTATATCGCTCTTAATAGCGATTACCCCTTTGCTATTTTATTTTTACAAATACCTTCCAATTGATAGTAAATCTTGGTCATTTATAGGAATTAACTTTTCGTCCAATGGTTTTGAAGATGTGAGTCTTGCTTTTTATTACTATTTCAATAAATTAGTCCCTTTGCTATTATTAATTATATGGTTTATCTCCTGTAAAAATTGGTGGTACCATGCCATCCTCATTCCTATCTCTATGTATAGTTTTCAGCTATACAGCGTACTGACTTACGACTCTGGCAATCTTGATGAAAATGAAATCATGTATGTTATTGCTGTTAGTATGGTCGTAATCCCTGTAGTTTATTTCATTAGGGTAAAGTTAGTTGACAAACATGTACATGGTATCGATTTAAAAGCCATGGATACCGAGCTTCAAATCCTTAAGGAAAAAGAAGAGCTACGGAAGGAACGTGAGAAGCTTGAAAAAAGCCAAAAGACCCTTTCAAAAAATATGTAAATTTGTTTACTTACGTTTTAGCGTAACATCCAGATTTACATACTATGAATCAACCATCCTCTCCATTTAGCAAGCAACAGTTACTGCCCCAAGAGGAAACTTTAGAACTGCTTAAGCAAAAGGGAGAACTTTTTATAGGTATTCCCAAGGAAAACCAGTATCAAGAAAAGCGTATTTGCCTTACGCCAGATGCTGTTAATGCCATTACCGCACATGGGCATCGGGTACTTATAGAATCTGGTGCTGGGGATGGTGCCAATTTCTCGGATACGGACTATACCAATGCAGGAGCAGAAATTAGTAGGGACACCAAAAAGGTTTTTTCATGCCCCTTAGTATTAAAAGTAGAGCCTCCTACCCTTTCGGAGATTGATATTATCAACCCGCAGACCATCATCATTTCTGCCTTACAAATCAAGACACAAACTAAAAAGTACTTTGAGGCAATGGCCAAAAAGCGGCTTACCGCCATAGCTTTTGAGTATATTCGAGATGAAGACGGGAAGTATCCTGCGGTGCGTTCCCTTAGCGAAATTGCGGGAATCTCATCCATATTGATTGCATCGGAACTTATGGCCACTACCAATAAAGGAAATGGGTTAATGTTTGGAAATATAAGCGGTGTACCGCCCGTGGAAGTTGTTATCATCGGTGCAGGAACTGTGGGCGAATTTGCGGCGCGTTCCGCTTTGGGACTCGGGGCCAATATCAAAATATTCGATAACTCCATTACCAAGCTTCGTACTATTCAGACCAACCTTAACCAAACGGTTTATACATCTACTATTCAACCAAAAAATTTATTAAAATCCTTAAAGCGATGCGATGTTGCCATTGGTGCTACCAGAGGCCAGGACCGCTCCCCTATTGTAGTCTCCAGCACTATGGTGGAACATATGAAAAAAGGTGCTGTAATTATAGATGTGAGCATTGATATGGGCGGGTGCTTTGAAACCTCGGAAGTGACCAGCCACGATAAGCCGACTATAGAAAAGTTTGATGTCATCCACTATGGCGTTCCCAATATTCCATCTCGATATCCGAGGACGTCTTCCATTTCCATAAGCAATATTTTTACGCCTTATCTATTGAAAATTGGTGAGGATGGAGGTCTGGAGCATTCACTACGTTTTGACAAAGGACTCCGTAACGGACTTTACATGTACCACGGTATTTTGACCAATAAGTCGGTCGGGGATTGGTTTGGATTGACTTATAATGATATTAACTTTCTTATTTTCTAAAACCTTATGGCATTCTTAAGACGCTTGGGATGGTACCTTGTAGGACTATCCATTGGTATTGTATTTTTAGTATTTTTCTTTAAGAAAAAATCTGGGGAAAGTGGCATTGATTTTTGTTATTTTCCTAACTGTAGGGTTTTAAAAGATATGCGTTCCAAACCTTTGGTGTTTTCGGAGGCCATTGGAAAAACAGCGAAAGATTCCCTTTTGATAAAATCATTTTTAACAGACGGGAATATTGATTTTGGAAAAAGCGATACCAAGAACAAGCTTTGTAAGACTTATTTTATTGAAAGTGAAATTGACGGTAGGGATTGGGTTTTAGTAGCTAGAAACTGTAAACAAGAAGTAAAAATTGAAACTGTTGAGAAAGGAAAATAAAACTTTTAGTCTGAATTTATTACAACATCTACTTAATAAAACTCAAATGTCTAATTTTCTTCTTTTCTTTTCTTTTTGTAACAGCGCAAGCTCTCTTGTAGTCTGTCCGGCTACAGAAGTATTTTCCTCCGCCCTTCGTATTAAATAGGGCATTACGTCTTTTACAGGGCCATACGGCACATATTTAGCAGCGTTATATCCAGCAGCAGTGAGGTTAAAAGTAATATGATCGCTCATGCCGTAAAGCTGACCGAACCAGATATTGGAATCTGCATTATCCAGATCTCGTTTCTTCATCAAGTCTACCAATTTCAAACTGCTTTTCTCATTATGGGTACCTGCGAATATGGAAATCCGTTCTAGGTTTTCCATTATAAAGGCCACACCATTGTCAAAATTATCGTCCGTTGCTTGCTTGGACTCACAAATAGGACTTTTATAGCCATACTCCTTGGCTCGTTCGTTTTCTTTTTCCATATAAGCACCGCGAACCACTTTTAATCCTATCTTAAAATGTTCTGATGTAGCGGTTTCGTTCAATTTCCTCAAATACTGCATGCGATCCCAGCGGTACATTTGCACGGTATTAAAAACTACTGCTTTTTCCTTATTGTATTTCCGCATCATTTCCAGAACAATGGCATCGGCTGCATCTTGCATCCAACTTTCTTCGGCATCTATCAGTAGTGCCACGTTTAGGTCATGTGCTTTTTTACATACTTTGTCGTACCTGCCAATAATCCGTTGCCATTCAGCAGTTTCATCTTGGGTCAACTCTTTTTTGGCACTTACTTTGGCATACAATTCAAAACGGCCAAAGCCCGTTGGCTTGAAGACTGCAAAAGGGATAGCTGACTTCTTCTTAACAAAATCCAGTACCTCCAGCACTTTGTGCAAGGTAAAGTCCAATTGATTTTCAATTTCCTTTCCTTCTACCGAATAATCCAAAATAGAATAAACTCCCTTTTCATGCATTTTATCTATGATGGGCATACAGTCATCTTCATTGACACCACCACAAAAATGGTCAAAAACAGTAGCTCGTATCAAACCTTCAACTGGTAAATGGGCCTTGATAGCAAAATTGGTCACCGCAGTTCCAATCCTTACGAGGGGTTCATTGCCAATGAGCTTGAATAAAAAATAAGCACGCTCCAATTGGGAGTCTGTTTTTAATTGAAACGCTATTGCGGTATTCTCAAAATCTGGATGCATTTTTATCAAAATATTAAAGATTCAAATATAAGTAGTCATCCTAGAACACTATCAATAAAATAGTCATTATTTTGCACTACAAAGCGCACTATGGAGTCCATCAAATCACATTCTTACGAGGTACATCTAAATGAGCTTGCAGAAGCTGCTCTAAGACAACATATTGCAAAAAACAACTATTCCAAAGTGTTTGTTTTGGTGGATGAAAATACCAAAGAACACTGTTTATCCTTTTTTGAAACGATACTGGCACACCCCATAGATGCTATTCTTGAAATCCAATCCGGAGAGATCAATAAAACCATAGCTACCTGTTTAAAGCTTTGGAATGCTTTATCTGATGAAGATGGTGATAGAAAAAGCCTGCTGATCAACCTTGGTGGCGGTGTGCTTACCGATTTGGGCGGTTTTGTGGCCTCAACATTTAAAAGAGGGATCGAATTCATTAATATCCCCACTACCCTATTATCTATGGTAGATGCTTCCGTTGGTGGAAAAACTGGAGTAGACCTTGGCCCGTTGAAAAATCAAATCGGTGTTATCAATCAACCCCAAATGGTATTGGTATTCCCAAAATTCCTGAATACACTTGAAAACAGACAGCTAAAAAGTGGATATGCCGAAATGTTGAAGCATGGCCTTATAAAAGATGCCGAGTACTGGAAAAACTTAGTACAAGATGGTAATTTCACTGATGCTAACTGTATCATGAAATCCATTGCCCTTAAAAATGAAGTAGTATTAAAAGATCCGACCGAGCAGGGTATTCGTAAAATTCTAAATTTCGGACATACTTTGGGACATGCCATTGAATCTTATTTCTTGGAACATCCAGATAAAGAAACACTGCTACACGGCGAAGCCATTGCCATAGGGATGATCTTAGAAGGTTATCTTTCCCATGAGCTCAAGGGACTGTCAAAACTATCGTTACAAGAGATCAAGGAAGTTTTTCTGCGGTATTTTGATAAAGTAGATTTTAATCAAGAGGATATGAAAGCCATTCTTAAACTTTTGAAGTACGATAAGAAAAATTCACATGGTGAGGTCAACTTTGTATTGCTCCAAACTATAGGAACAGCCATTACGGATGTTAAGGTGCCAGAGGATATCTTTCAAAAAGCTTTCGCTTACTACAAAGAACAATAGCTACATATACTATTATTTATCTTTTACAACTCTTTGCAAAAGCGGCTTCTAAAAATTCATAGTTTAGGACAGTAAACTAAAAACACCCATACTATGAAACGAATCCTAATCGATTACAAAAAGTTAAACCATGAAACAGCTGCAGCTTTAATAGACGCTTATCCATATGGTTATGGGGACGATGATATTATCACCCTTAAGAAACCAAAAGGTGAAATTATTGAAGCTGTTGAAGTACGTACCGAAGACACGGTTTATTTGGTAAAAATCAGTAAAAGCCTTTCTAGCTTCATTGCCAATTTTGAAGAAAACATGGAAAAGGAATTGGAAAAGGATACAAAAACCGAAGCTGTGCTTGATTCCGAAAAAGAGCAATTTGAAAACCCCGAACTTGAACTGGATACTGATTTAGATACTGAAGGCCTATACTAGAACATTACTTTTATAAATAGCGTTCACTAATTACTTTTAGATGATGTGCTTGATGGCCGCATATGACGAAACCCATCGCACGTGCACTCATCTGTGACCCGCTTGCACTCCCCAATCGTTTGAGCAAAGTTTCATCAAAAGATTTGAACAGGGTTGTCGTAGCAGCCCTTACAGTATCGTATTCATCCAATATTTCTTCTTTTGATTTGGCCATTGCATTGGATTCCGGTACAAAAACATCCTGGTCAAAACCAGCTAAAGGAGTAGTATCATTTCTTGCAAATCGTAAAGCTCTATATTGAAATATACGCTCTGCATCTATGACATGCATTAAAACCTCTGAGATTTTCCATTTCCCATCGGCATAGGCATAGTGAAGTTTATCAGCGGGAATATCTTTTACGAAGGATAAAAATTTAGAATGTCCATCCTCAATTTCATCCATTAACGAAACGTTTCCCAAAGCTTGAATATAACTATGGTAATATGGATCATATTCAGAAACAGGCAAATCTGAACTTAACATACCAAGAACAAACTGTTATAGTTCATTAAAAATAGTATGCATCAAACGTTTTTTATCGTTAATGCTCTCTTCCAAGGAAATCATAGTTTCTGTTCTACTAATGCCGTCAATATCATCGATTTTAAAAATAATATTTTTTGCATGCGTAGTATCCTTTGCCCTTATTTTACAGAAGATGTTGAATTTACCTGTGGTAATGTGCGCAACGGTAACGTATGGAATTTGATTAAGACGTTCCAGTACAAATTTTGTTTGATGGGTTTTCTCTAGAAAAATACCAACATAGGCTATAAATGAGTATCCCAACTTCACATAATCCAAGGTGAGCGAAGAACCCTTTATAATTCCAGATTCTTCCATCTTTTTTACCCTAACATGTACTGTACCTGCAGAAATCAAAAGTTTTTTGGCAATATCCGTGAACGGTGTTCTGGTATTGTCAATCAACATATCCAATATCTGGTGATCTATTTCGTCTAATTTTACTTTACTCATTCTATCAAAATTTTCAACAAAATTAGTTAATTAAGAAATTATATGTAAAGAAAATGTACTTTTTTTAAACAAAACGTAAGAAACCATGCGATTATAGTTCTTATTTTTTTGCTGAAAGAATCAAATCCAAAACTTCTTGTTGGGAAGATATCCTTTGAAAATCATCGTGTTTGCTACAGTCAAGGCTTTCATGACCAAAAAATCCTTCCTGCAATCCCACAAAAACTATTTCTGGTTGAAATAAAATGCTGTTTTCATCCAAAACCTCTTTATACCGAATTCCAAGAATGTCACTTTCATCAAGATTTGGATTAAGTGTATGTGCATTTTTTACTATAATATCATAAAAAAGCTTTTCGTTCTCAGGAATTTCAAAATAATCCGATGTTTTAAAATCATCTATTTCATTTTGGGCAATTACTTCCAATCCCCTTAGAAGTGATTGAAAAATAAATGCTCTGGTTTCCTCCCTTTCATAGTCCTGCGGGTAATGCCCTGCTTCAAATAAAATAGTAGGTACTTGTTGCATTTGAAACGTATCCCCAACGCAATTCTCGTTAAATCCATCATCATACCTTCCTATCTGGTTTGGAATATATTGATGTAAATGCTTTGCCATTGCAGCAATAATTTTCATGGAGATTGCTCTGGCAGGCGTAACATCCCGTTCTTGATTACTGGCAGGGGATAAAAAAGATACAGTAGCCGGATGCTTGGACTTACCGGCACTAAAAAGAGTTCGCTGATCATGTAAATTAAAGCAATATGCAGGTTCAAATTCATCAAACACTTTTCTCAAAACTTGGCTCTCGGATTGCGATTGCTGTTTGGCATCACGGTTCAAATCTATTCCATTTGCATTTGTCCGTGTATAAAGTTTTGCTCCATCTGGATTAAGAATTGGGATTATCCTTAAGGTACAGTTGGTCAAAATTGATTTTGCAAGAACTTCATCGATCTGCAGAAAATTGACCATATCCAATGCAGCCTTAGTTGTTGTAGATTCGTTTCCATGCATTTGAGACCACAGTAAAACTTTTCGTTTACCAGTACCAAGAGTAATCGAATAAATAGTGCTGCCCATTTGGGAAAGCCCTTCTTCTTTAATTAAGGAAGCGTTTAATTTAGGTAGCCATGTTTCCAAGAGCATTTCTTGAGTAACATATCGGCCATTGATGGATTTTTCTTTATAGGCAAGATGGTTCACCATGAAGTTATACATAGAGTTTGATTTACAAAAGTAAACCAACTATAAATTACATTTGTAAACATTTTTTAAATCCATAAATTCACAGATTACAATTATATCAAATTAATTTTCACAAATGTAAATTGGTTTTTAGATTGAAAACATAATTAATTATAAGTAGATTAAAATCAATTATTTAAACAATATTATACGATGTATTAATTCAATAATATATGAATATTTAAGTTAAAATTTTTCATTAAGGATTCAATTATCAATACCTTCACTATCTAAATCGTTTACAATTGTGAGCAAAGAGATTACGGAACGTATTAAAACAATAATCGACCATTACGAACTGGCGGTTTCCACGTTTGCTGACAGTATTGGTGTACAACGTTCCAGTATTTCCCATTTGCTTAGCGGAAGAAATAAACCAAGTTTGGACTTCATCTTAAAGGTCATTAAAACCTATCCCGAAGTAAACCTGTATTGGCTATTGAATGGCAAAGGAACTTTTCCATCAGTTCAAAAAGACAAAAACACTTCCCCTACCCAAAAGGAGGTCGTACAAGAAAATAAAAAACTTCCAAAAGAAGTTTTTCCTATACCGATGAATAAAACTAAAGACGCCACACCTTCAAGAATTGTAATATTCTATACGGATGGCACTTTTGAATCATTTGAGGTAAAAAATGATTAGCGCCAGCTGTCAATTTTCAGTTCTTTGCACTTTCTTTGCATACATGATAAAAAAGGTATTTTGTTTTTTGGGCCTTATTGTGTTTTTTTCATGTAGTGCTCCTCCAAAAAGAAATTGTAGCGATTTCAAAACAGGAAAGTTTTCTTTTAAAAGCAGTATCGATGGAGAGGAAAAGGAAACTACTTTTTTTAGAACCGAAGATACCGAAGTTGATTATTTTGAAGGGAAACAGGACACTTCCTCTGTAAGATGGATAAATGAGTGCGAGTACATCCTTAAAAATAAAAATCCAAAAAGCAAGGCTGAAGAAAAATCGATTCACATAAAAATATTGACTACTTCAGATTCTTCTTATACATTTGAATATAATGCCGTTAACGATAAACGCAAGTTTAAGGGAACAGCATTTAAAATTAACTGACCATGTTTGAAATTTTCGCTAGTCCCGATGCCTGGATGGCATTGCTGACATTGACCTTTTTAGAAATCATTCTAGGAATAGATAATATTATATTTATTTCCATTGCTGCTGGCAAGCTCGAAAAAAAGGACAGAAAAAAAGCTACCAATATCGGGTTGTTTTTAGCAATGGGCATGCGGATAGTGCTTTTGTTCGGAATAACATGGCTGACCAAAATGAAAAAACCTTTCCTTATTCTTGATGAATCATGGATAACTGGTGGTTTGAGCTGGCAAGCAGTTATTCTATTTGCCGGTGGACTCTTTCTCCTTTATAAAAGCACCAAGGAGATTCGAGAAAAAATTGAAGATAAAGGGCACGATGAGCGAGAGGTGACCAAATCGCGCTCAAATTCGTTGACCAACGCAATCGTTCAGATTACTGTAATCAATATTGTTTTTTCGTTTGATTCTATATTAACTGCTATTGGTATGACCAATGGTATTTCTCCAAACCCAACAGACGCCTTGATATTAATGATTACCGCAGTGGTCATCTCTGTTGTTATTATGATGCTGTTCGCCAACCCTGTTGGGGAGTTTGTGAATAGACATCCTTCCGTGCAGGTTCTAGGTCTATCTTTTCTTATTTTAATCGGCTTCATGCTCATTACAGAAGCTGCACACCTATCTCATCTTGTGGTGTTCGATAACGAAATAGGAGCCATTCCAAAAGGATACCTCTATTTCACCATAGCATTTTCAATAATGGTGGAGTTCTTTGACTTAAGAATGAGAAAGAATAAGGTAAAAACAAAAGAAGCTACAGTAAAGGAATAAGAATTCTTAGAGATAGTGACTAGATAGAAAATCAGAATAACGTTGTTTACTGATAGCTGCTAGTTGAGAAATTTGAGATTTAATCTTAATTAGGGCGGTTAAAAGATAGTTTAGGGTTTAGTTTCTTATGTTCGAAGTGCAATTTTTGCTGTTGTTTCACAGTAAGTGTGCTACCATCATGACTCCATCCTGGAGGTCCAAAGATATACATGAGTTTATGGGATAGCTTTTTGGATTTTTTCATGTCGTTCCAAATATCTTTAAACTCGTGTGTAAGTATAACAACAGGATTGTAGGATTCGGGTGAATGGATTACCCCATATTTTACATCTACATCATCATCCAACTCTTTCCAAGTTCCAAATACTTTATCAAAAATATTCAAAAATCCACCGTGGTTTTTATCCAAATACTCTACATTTTGTGCATGGTGGACCTGATGCATAGTATGGGTATTAAAAATCTTTTCTAAAAAGCCGAGTTTAGGAACGTATACGGAATGTAATTGAAATTGCCACAAAGCTTCGATACCAAGACAGACCACTACCATTTCTGGTGGAAACCCAATTGCCGTCATCCACATGTAAAACAATGGTTTGTACAGAATAGTGAACCAACCGTTTCGAACCGCAGTACCTAAATTAAAATTATCTGAAGAGTGATGAACAATGTGCGCTGCCCAAAGAACCCGTATTTCGTGATTGGCCCTATGGAACCAATAATACGTAAAATCATCTGCTAATTGGCATAAAATCCATACATACCAAGCATAACCAAAAGATTCGTAACCTAAAAAGTTACGTCGTACCCCATCTACCATGGGATTACAAAGCTCATAAACTCCTTCAAAAAGGACGATAGCGAATATAACCTTAAACAAAGGACCAAGAAGTGCAGAGCCAATTCCCATAAAACCACTTGCAGCTAAATCTTTCCAATTGTACAAATGGTCATCACCATGTGTTTTGCTATAGGTAAGTTCAAACAAAATAAAAGCAATAAAAACGGGCACTCCGTAAACTAACGGGTTGGTGAAATCCATAAAGAAATATTAAGTAATTGGGTTAGCGTGCATAATACTTGAACGGAAAAATAGGCAGAAAAATGCTTTAAAACAAAGTTGTTTGATCAGAACCTTCATCTTTTGATTCTATACTGTCATCGGGATAACTTATAGATTCTTCATCAATCACCTCTATCTCTTTAGTTGGCTGCTCTTCTGGCTCTTCAAACGGCAAAGATTCTAAAACGTTAATATTTTTGACTTTCTCACTTGTCAATTGATTTCCTATAGCCCTTATTCCCTTAACGCTGATAAAATTCTCCACATCGACCTCTTGATTGGGTTTGGCTTCTTTCCCTCTTGGTTTTGGAAATTCAATTTCGATCACTGGCCGCCAATCCGTAGATACCAACTCTAAAAAGGATTTAGGATGTTCTGAAATTACCTGTTCCTCCTTATTCGCATTCTCGATTAAAAAACGCTTAATGTAATAGCGTTCTTTTTCACCTTCATAATGAACTATGGAAATTGGTTTTTTTGGATTCCATTTTTCCAGTACTATCATATCTTCATTAAATCGGGTCAACAATTCGGGCGGTATTGTCTTTACTTTTCCTTTTTGGTCGATTATCAATAGTAAATCGTCTCCCTTAAAATCACCTAAAAGCTCTCCTCTCCCATCTACATTTAAACGTCCTACAATATCATCGAACCAAATCTTTCTTGGTTTTAGCGTTGACACTCCCTTCTCTTTCAGTTCAATTCGCTTAACAGGGTATTTGGTAACTAGATTTCCTTTGGATGCCCTCCCTTTTATCAATAAATCCGCAAAGTCCAAATCCCATTTTAGCTTCTTAATACTACCAGACTGCCTTAGCATTACGGTAATAACTTCAGCTTCGCCATTAGGGTTTGCAGAGAAATACAATACCTCGGCCGTTGCTTTTCCTGCGGCCAAGTGGTATATCTTATCCCTGGTTATACTCGTGACATTAAATCTTTTAATATAGCTGGGGCCTCCCCTGCCATCTTTATAGACCATATTGTAAATGGTCCGCTTATCCTTTTTCTTAAAGACCGCTACATGGATGATATTCTTCCCAATAAACGTCTTCGAGTCCACCTTCGTAACCATCATCTCGCCATTCTTGGTAAAAACAATGATGTCGTCAATGTCACTACAATCGGTCACATATTCGTCCCTTCTAAGTGAAGTGCCAATAAAACCTTCTTCCCGGTTTACGTATAATTTGGTATTTCTGATAACGACCTTTGTTGCTTCAATATCATCAAATACCTTTATTTCCGATTTGCGCTCCCGCCCTTTTCCGTATTTCTTCTTAAGTTCTTTAAAGTAGTCTATCGCATACTCCACCAAATGCGCTAAATGATGTTTGGTCTGGGCAATTCGTTCATCCAAACTATCAAGAAGCTGTTGCGCTTTTTCTAAATCAAACTTAGAGATACGCTTAATTCGGATTTCGGTCAAGCGAACAATATCATCTTCCGTTACCGCTCTTTTCAGATTTTTTGTAAAGGGTTTTAAGCCTTTATCAATAGCTGCAATTACTCCTTCCCATGTTTCCTCTTCTTCAATATCCCGATAAATTCTGTTTTCGATAAAAATACGCTCCAACGACGCAAAATGCCACTGCTCTTCCAGCTCCCTAAGCTGTATCTCAAGCTCAGCCTTCAATAATTCCACCGTATAATCCGTTGAACGGACCAACATTTCCCTAACCCCTATAAACAAAGGTTTATTATCTTCAATAATACAGCCCAAAGGTGAAATAGAAGATTCACAAGCTGTAAATGCGTACAGTGCGTCTATCGTCTTATCTGGAGAAATCCCACTGGGCAGATGTACTAAGATTTCAACCTCCGCTGCAGTATTGTCTTCAATCTTCTTTATTTTGATTTTCCCCTTGTCATTGGCTTTGAGGATGGAATCAATCAAGGAAGATGTGTTGGTTCCATAAGGTATCTCATTGATGACCAAGGTATTTTTATCAAACGTAGAAATTTTGGCGCGAACACGAATCTTCCCACCGCGCATACCCTCATTATAATTGGTAACATCAATGATCCCAGCGGTTGGAAAATCTGGAAATAATTGAAAGCGCTGCCCTTTGAGATGTTTTATGGAAGCATCGATAAGTTCGTTAAAATTATGGGACAGCACCTTGGTAGACAAACCTACAGCAATACCTTCCGCACCTTGTGCCAATAAAAGCGGGAATTTAACCGGAAGATTTATAGGTTCCTTTTTTCTACCATCATAAGACAATTGCCAATCCGTAATCTTGGGACTGTACACGACGTCCAGCGCAAATTTTGAGAGCCGAGCTTCAATGTATCGTGATGCTGCCGCACTGTCGCCAGTAAGGATATTGCCCCAGTTCCCTTGCGTATCGATAAGAAGGTCCTTCTGCCCTATTTGGACCATGGCATCGGCAATACTCGCATCACCATGGGGATGATATTGCATGGTATGCCCAACTACATTGGCAACTTTATTGTAACGACCGTCGTCCAGTTCTTTTAAGGAGTGCATTATCCGGCGCTGAACTGGTTTAAAACCATCTTCTATAGCTGGAACAGCCCGTTCCAAAATAACGTAGGATGCGTAGTCCAAAAACCAGTCCTTGTACATTCCCGTTACTTTGGTCAATGTATCTTGGGAACCCTGTTGGTTTTCTAACCCTTCATCGTTCAGTTCTTCATTTTCGCTCATTTAGAAAACGTGCATTTATTTGGTTTACAATTAATTTTCCTCAACTAAATCAAGTTCTACTTTAAGGTTTTTTATTATAAACTCTTGTCTGTCTGGTGTATTTTTTCCCATGTAGAATTTCAATAGATTATCAATACTCATGGCCTTATCTAACATTACAGGCTCTAAACGAATATCGTCTCCGATAAAATGTTTGAACTCATCCGGAGAAATTTCACCCAGCCCTTTAAATCGTGTTATTTCAGGTTTGCCCGTGAGCTTCTGTATGGCATCTCGCCTTTCATCTTCGCTATAGCAATAAATGGTCTCTTTTTTATTGCGCACCCTAAAAAGCGGAGTCTGTAAGATATAGAGATGGTTTTCTTTTATCAACTCAGGAAAAAACTGTAGAAAGAAAGTAATCAGCAATAATCGTATATGCATTCCATCCACATCGGCATCCGTAGCAATTACGATGTTATTATAGCGCAAATCTTCCATGGAATCCTCGATGTTGAGTGCAGCCTGAAGCAGATTAAACTCTTCATTCTCATAAACAATCTTTTTGGACATTCCATAGGAATTCAATGGTTTTCCTCGAAGACTAAAAACAGCTTGGGTATTAACGTCACGTGATTTGGTTATGGAACCGGATGCGGAATCACCCTCAGTAATAAAAAGTGTGGACTCCAACCGCCTATCCTTCTTCATATCTTGAAGGTGAACCCTACAATCCCGAAGTTTTTTGTTATGTAGACTAGCTTTTTTGGCGCGATCTCTTGCAAGTTTTCGAATTCCAGAAAGCTCCTTGCGTTCTTTTTCTGCTTGCACAATCTTTTTCTGGATTGCGTCTTTGGTATCTGGATTTTTATGTAAAAAATTATCTAGATACTTGCCAATAAAGTCATTGATGTAAGTCCGAACGGTAGGCAAATCACCGCCCATATCCGTTGAGCCCAATTTTGTCTTTGTCTGACTTTCGAAAACCGGCTCCATGACCTTTATGGCTATGGCAGAAATAATTGATTTCCGAATATCAGAAGCATCATAGTTTTTCCCGTAGTGTTCACGAATGGTTCTTACCAAAGCTTCCCGAAATGCTGCTTGATGGGTTCCTCCTTGCGTCGTATGCTGTCCGTTTACAAAGGAATGATATTCTTCACTGTACTGTGTTCTGCTATGGGTAAGGGCAACTTCAATATCATTACCCTTTAAATGGATTATGGGATACAAAAAATCTTCCTGGTTGTTATTTTCCTCTAGCAGGTCTTTTAATCCGTTTTCCGAATGAAATTTTTCACCATTGAAAATAATGGTCAGGCCTGGATTGAGATATACGTAATTTTTGAGCATGCGCTCCACATACTCATTTCGGTATTTGTATTTTTTGAAGATGGACTCATCAGGAACAAAACTGACTTTGGTACCGCGGCGTTTTGAAGAATCCATCAATTCTTCATGCATTAGGTTACCTTCGTTAAATTCAGCGGTCTTTAATTGTCCGTCCCTTACGGATTCCACTTTAAAAAAGTTGGAAAGCGCATTTACCGCTTTTGTACCCACACCATTGAGTCCAACAGATTTTTTAAATGCCCGCGTATCGTACTTCCCCCCAGTGTTCATCTTGGAAACTACATCCACTACTTTTCCCAAAGGAATGCCCCTGCCATAATCACGAACATGAACTGTATTTTCTTTAATAGCAATCTCAATGGTCTTACCCGCACCCATAACAAACTCATCGATGCAGTTGTCGATTACTTCTTTCAAAAGGATATAAATACCATCATCTGCAGAGGAACCGTCTCCCAATTTACCAATATACATTCCTGGACGCATGCGAATATGCTCCTTCCAGTCCAGGGAACGAATATTATCCTCAGTATACTTGGTATCTGCCATTAATTAAGGGTTAATCCTCGCTAATATAAAATTTAGCAACAAAACTAGAAGTGTGCGGCGCAGAAAGTAATCAACAAAAGCTGTTGATAGAATACGGTATTGCCATTAAAAATTATACATTGAACCTAAAATGCATAACATCGCCGTCCTTGACCACATATTCCTTGCCTTCCACCCGCATTTTCCCTGCCTCTTTTACTTTGGATTCACTTCCGTAATTAATGTAATCATCATAACTGATTACCTCTGCACGGATAAATCCTTTCTCAAAATCAGTATGGATAACACCCGCGGCTTGGGGCGCCGTAGCGCCTACAGGAATGGTCCAAGCCCTAACTTCTTTGACTCCTGCCGTAAAGTAGGTTTCCAAATCCAATAACTTGTATGCTCCCCGAATCAATTTGGCTGAACCTGGCTCGGATAGCCCTAAATCTTCCAAAAACATTTGGCGTTCTTCATAGGTTTCCAATTCGGTAATATCAGCTTCTGTGCCAACAGCCAGATAAATAACTTTGGCATTTTCTTTGGCCACGGCTTGTTTTACTTTTTCTACATACGTGTTACCATCAACAGCCGCCTCTTCATCCACATTGCAAACATACATTACGGGTTTGTCCGTAATCAACTGCAACGGTTTTACATATTCGATTCGGTCGTCATCGCTCACTGAAATTGCACGCACAGAGGTACCCGCCTCCAGTCCATCCTTTAATATGGAAAGAACGGCTTCTTCCTTCTGGGCCTCTTTGTTTCCTGTCCTTGCTGCTCGTTTTACTTTGTCCAATTTCTTTTCTACGCTCTCTAAATCTTTCAACTGCAACTCCATATCGATGGTCTCTTTGTCCCGTATTGGGTCTATGGAGCCATCGACATGAACAACATTGTCATTATCAAAACAACGAAGCACATGAAGAATGGCATCGGTTTCTCGAATATTTCCCAGAAATTGATTTCCTAATCCTTCTCCTTTACTGGCACCCTTTACCAAGCCGGCAATATCTACAATTTCAACTGTTGCTGGAATAACGCGTTCTGGATTGACCAGCTCTTCCAACTTTTCTATGCGGGTATCGGGAACATTGACCACTCCAATATTGGGTTCAATGGTACAGAACGGGAAGTTGGCACTTTGTGCTTTCGCATTGGACAAACAATTGAACAAGGTCGACTTTCCTACATTGGGCAATCCTACAATACCGGCTTTCATGATGAGATGTTAGATTTAAGAATTCAGATTTCCGACTACCGAAATCCGTTTACCAATTTCAGCGTGCAAATATAAGTTGAAGTTTTTGATGTTGAAGTGATTCTATCAATACAATATTTGACGAATGAAAAACACGTAAAGTGCATATCCGATACTTACTATTATAGTAAAAATGGCAATTAGCGAAAGAAAGCACCCCGCTTTCTTCCAAAATCCATTATATGCTCCTTCTTTCTTTTGCATAAAAAACCCGAATCTTTTTGATTCGGGCTAAATTAAGGGTTTTTTATTGCTATCCATCTGGATGCATGAACTTCTGTTTTCCAAGCAGTTCTTCCTCTGTTTCTACAATATCCTCATCTGGGACACAACAATCTACCGGACATACTGCTGCACATTGGGGTTCTTCATGGAAGCCCATACACTCTGTACACTTATCTGGAGATATGTAATAAATCTCATCACTAATGGGAACTTGTACTTCATCGGCATTGACAGCCTTGCCATCTGGCAGGACCACATCACCGGAAAGCGAAGTGCCGTCACTGTAACGCCACTCATCCGCTCCCTCATAAATTGCGGTATTGGGGCACTCAGGCTCACAGGCACCACAATTGATACATTCGTCTGTTATAATGATTGCCATAATTTTCTTTTTCTCAGTATGCCGTAATCATTTTGGCATGCTTATTTTTACACAAAAATAAACCCTAGTAGTTTAGTGTACAAATATAATGATGGCACACGAATCAATATTGGAAGCTTTTGTTAATCTTGGAATATACCTTAAGGATTTCTGTGAAAACCATAAAACCGATGAAAGTGGAACATATGCGGATATAGAGCATATAATTCTTAAGGCAGGACAGCAAAACGGTTGGTTCACAAGAGAAAATGTGCTGTTTTCCCTTGAGCAATGGTCGAGGGAATTGACCCATCAAAACCTAACTGAATGGCTTTCGCGTTATAATCTTGAGGAAGAACAAGAACCAAAAACCATTGGTATCGTTATGGCGGGAAACATTCCCCTAGTGGGCTTCCATGATTTTCTGTGTGTACTTTTAAGCGGTAACAATGTCTTGGCAAAATTATCCTCTAATGATACTGTGCTTCTACCTTTTTTTGCTGAATATCTGATCAAACAAGAACCTGGTTTAAACCATTGTATGAAGTTTACCGAAGGAACATTTGAAACATATGATGCTGTAATTGCCACTGGCAGCAACAATACCAGTCGCTATTTTGAGTATTATTTTGGTAAAAAACCAAACATCATCCGCAAAAACAGAAATGCAGTCGCTGTATTGACAGGAAAAGAAACTAAAGAACAGCTTCAGCGCTTAGGAGAAGATGTTTTTAAGTATTACGGCCTCGGATGTAGGAATGTTTCCAAATTATATGTTCCAGAAGGATATGATTTTGATGAATTCTTTAAAGTTATTTTCAATTTTCAGGAAATAATCCATCAGCATAAATACGCCAATAATTACGATTACAACAAGGCAGTTTATCTTATGAGCGAATTTAAGATTTTGGATAACGGATTCTTAGTACTAAAAGAAGATAAGAGCCTCTCCTCCCCCATAGCTTCCTTATTTTATGAATATTATGATTCAATTCCCAAGCTAAAGGAACAGTTAGAACTACAAAAAGACGATATTCAATGTGTAGTTTCCAAAGGATTGCTTTCAAATGAAGTTGATTTTGGTGAAACTCAAAAACCAAAGTTAAATGACTACGCTGATGGAGTAGACACCTTAGAGTTTCTATTACAACTTTAAAAGACTCGAAGAGCTTAAAGTAGTTTCCATATCCAAGAATTTTTAAGACCTTTATCGCTTGATTCAACAATAAAAACCAACTCAACTTTTTAGTGGGTTACTAGATGATTAAGATATGAAAAAGCACAATTTTAGCGCAGGACCTTGCATTTTACCACAAGAAGTAATGCTCAAAGCTTCTGAAGCCGTTATGGAACTGGATGGAATGGGTCTTTCCCTGATAGAAATATCCCATAGAAGCAAAGAGTTTGTCGCCATCATGGAAAACGCACGTTCTTTGGCGTTAGAGCTTCTGGACTTGGAAGGAAAAGGGTATCAAGCATTATTCCTTCAAGGCGGGGCAAGTATGCAGTTTTTAATGGCTGCATTTAATCTGCTCGACAAAAAAGCAGGATATGTAAATACAGGTACCTGGAGTTTAAAAGCCATAAAGGAAGCTAAATTGTTTGGTGAAGTAGTCGAAGTGGCCTCGTCACAAGATCAAAACTTCAATTATATACCGAAAGGGTATTCCATTCCCTCAGATTTGGATTATCTACACTTAACATCCAACAACACCATTTTTGGAACGCAGATAAAGGAATTCCCCAAGACCAATGTTCCACTCGTTTGCGACATGAGTTCCGATATTTTCTCACGCCAGATGGATTTTTCGAAATTTGATTTAATTTATGCAGGTGCTCAAAAAAATATGGGTCCGGCCGGAACTACGCTGATCGTGGTAAAAGAGGATATTCTGGGTAAGGTATCTCGAAATATCCCTTCAATGATGGATTATGCCGTTCATATTGGAAAAGACAGTATGTTCAATACACCGCCCGTTTTCCCCGTTTACGTTTCTATGTTGACCATGCAGTGGTTAAAAGACCTTGGCGGTATCGCTGCAATTGAAGAAATTAACGAAAGAAAAGCCAATCTTATCTATTCTGAAATAGAACTGAATCCTGTTTTCTCAGGCTTTGCCGCCAAGGAAGACCGCTCTACTATGAATGCAACTTTTAATATTACCGATGACTCTCTAAGGGAAATCTTTGATGAAAAATGCAAGGAAGCCGGAATCAATGGAATAAACGGCCATAGGTCTGTTGGTGGTTACCGTGCATCCATGTACAATGCGCTACCCCTTGAAAGCGTAGGGGTTTTGGTGGATATTATGAGTGAACTTGAAAAGAAAGGCTAGTCCATGCGTTAGGCGTTAGGCGTTAGGCGTTAGGCGTTAGGCGTTAGGCGTTAGGCGTTAGGCCAAAATAAAATCTTAAAAATAAGTCAGGAAAAATTTAACCCTTACAACCAACAATTCAACATTTATGAAAATATTGGCCAATGATGGCATTGCTCAATCAGGAAACGACTTACTTCAAAAAGAAGGTTTTGAAGTCATTACAACCAAGGTAGCAAAAGAACAACTTTCCAACTTTATCAATGAACATAAAATTACTGGGCTATTGGTACGAAGTGCCACCGAAGCCAGAAAATCCTTGATCGATGATTGCCCTAGCTTAAAATTGATAGGTCGTGGTGGTGTTGGGATGGATAATATTGACGTAGCTCATGCAAAATCAAAAGGTATACATGTGATCAATACCCCTGCCGCTTCTTCAGAATCTGTTGCTGAACTGGTATTTGCCCATTTATTGAGCGGGGCGCGATTTTTATATGACTCCAACCGAAATATGCCATTGGATGGTGATAGCAAGTTCAAGCAATTAAAGAAAAGCTATGCCGGTGGCACAGAACTCAGAGGTAAAACTTTGGGGGTTATCGGTTTTGGCAGAATCGGACAAGCTACCGCTAAAGTGGCACTAAGTTTGGGAATGAAAGTCCTTTTTAACGACCATCATACCACAGAGGCTTCCTTGGAAATTTCTTTCTATGATGGACAAACTGTAAATTTCAGTTTAAAAAACAATGAGTTTGATACGTTGCTCAAAGATTCAGATTTCATTACAATTCATGTCCCAGCACAGAAAAATTACGTACTTGGTAAAGCTGAGTTTGAGAAAATGAAGACTGGAGCAGCAGTTGTAAATGCTTCACGTGGTGGGGTTTTAGATGAAGTCGCTTTAATAGATGCTTTAGAGAACGGAAAGATAGCATTTGCAGGATTGGATGTATTTGAATCCGAACCCAATCCAGAAATCAGAATATTGATGCATCCAAAAATATCTTTGACTCCTCATACCGGAGCATCTACCGTAGAAGCTCAGGAACGTATCAGTTTAGAACTTGCACATCAAATAATAGACTTGTTAAACTAATCCGTTTTTTCAAGTACCAAAGATGTTCAATACATTCTTTTTTGTATTTTGTACCATAAACTAAACACTATAAAATGTCAGGATTATTAGACTTATTGACCAGCCCAATGGGCAAACAATTAATTAGCGGTGTTTCCGGCCAAACCGGTCAACCCGAAAACAAAACTGCAGAGGTATTGAGTATGGCCATGCCACTTTTAATGGGGGCCATGAAAAAAAATACTTCAACACCTGGAGGTGCGCAAGGTTTAATGAGTGCGCTTTCATCAAAACATGATGGTGGTATTTTAGATGATCTTGGCGGACTTTTCGGTGGTGGTGTAGACCAAGGTGTAATGGATGATGGTGCTGGTATTTTAGGTCATGTATTTGGAGCCAAACAACCACAGGTTGAAAATGCGTTGAGCAGTAAATCAGGAATAGATGCAGGCTCAATTTCACAAATACTGAAAATTGCCGCTCCAATTTTATTGGGTTATTTGGGTAAACAGACCAAACAACAAAATGTAAACAGTCCTGATGGGCTAAACGGATTATTAGGTGGACTCATGGGAGGCAACACTGCTGCTGATAAACAGCAGTCCCTTATCGAAAGCTTTTTGGATTCTGATGGAGATGGAAGTATCATGGACGATTTGGCTGGAATGGTCTTAGGTGGTGGAAATCAAAAAAGCAGTGGTCTTGGAGGAGTATTGGGAGGCCTATTTGGTAAGTAAGTAACTGCCTTAACAATATTTAACGAAGCCATTTGGAATTCCAAATGGCTTTTTTTTGTATCTTATTTCTATGAAAAAGAGAATTTTAGTTTTATTCATCGTCCTTGTTTCGGTAATGGCTTGTTCATCGCAAAAAGAAGTACTGGAGATTTCCAAACAAGAACAGGCCTATTTTGACATAGAAGAAGGTGATGCCGTAGAAATCAAGGATGAAGAATCTGAGTACGAAATCATAATTATCGACCCGGGATTCAATACTTGGCTTTTAAGCATAGCCCAGCCACGAGGCTACTACTCCCAAAGCTTTTTGGAAAACAGAAACAATATTCTTGTAATCAATTGGAACCAAAGGGTGATGCAGCCCCAACGATACAATCCTAATTTATATGAACTTCAAATCAATTATGATTCCAACATAGATTACGGCTATGAGGTAAACTATAAGCTCTATAATTATTTTATTTACTTCCAACGAAAGTATAATCAACGGTTGGGACCTTTCATTCCTAGAATTTAATGTATTATTTTTACCATCGAATTTACTTTGATGGAGAAAATTAAAAAAAGGTGGGATATTACTGAGAACTGGCAATTACTTTTCCCTTTTCTAGGCATTTTCTTAACCATACTTACCGCTTACCTGATTTCAAGGAGGTTTTTACATCTTTTAGACCTGAACAATACAGTTTTTGAGTGGCTTTTCACACTAGGTATCGGTTCTTTACTTTTTTTTATAATGGTAAAGTTTTTTCTTTGGTGTTTTAAGAAATTATCCAATAAATGGCCTGTGGAACAGCGATGGGAGATGATTGCCATATTTATTGTTTTTGCAATTACAGGAAGTATTTCCGGTAAATTAGCTGGACCGTTAACGGAACTGATAGGGCTAAAGCAAGCTACCGTAAGTGGATGGATTTTTTGGACAGCGCGTATTCTTCTTATTTTTCCCATCTATCAAATACTTTTGGTTTTCTTTGGATGGCTCTTTGGACAGTTTCAATTTTTCTGGAATTTTGAGAAAAAGATGCTCAAACGTATGGGTTTAGGGTTCTTGATTCCTTAAATTATATTTTTCTTAACATAATTTAATCTCTCAATTTACCTAGCTTTGTAGCATGTTGCAGACGAAAAGGATTGCTGGCCTTTTAGTTTTTACCTTTTTGATGCTTATCAAAGTGTCAGCATTACATGTATATACTCATCAAAATGATGACTGTAATGCTATTGAAAATTGTGAAATCTGTGATATTGCACTTGAGAGCCAAACTTCTGACTTGGAGATTCCATCACAATTTATTAGCTCTAATTATCATACCATTTTAGAGGTCAAACGCTTCACGGAAACCCCTCAAGTATTTTCTAAAGCGTCCAATGCATTTCAACTCTTTTCCAGACCCCCTCCCTCCTTTTAAGAATTTGTTAAAAAATTACCTAAGATTAAAATTGATGCTAGGTTGATTAATGTTTCTAACCAGTGTCTTAAGTTCTTTTAAGTTAAATTATGGTTTTTAATGTAGAATATGTCAATAGCATGATGCACACTAGTCTTTTCATAGATTATGACTATTCAATAAAAAATCATAATACTTATCAACCCCTTTTGGATAACAAATCATAATGAAGCTACGGCCTCTATTACTTTTTCTATTTATTTCATTCTTTACGGTGGCTCAAAAAGACCCGTGTACATATTCGGTTAGTGGTAAGGTTTTGGATGTGGATACCAAAGAACCTATCCCCTATGCTGTAGTTAAAGTTGACGGTACCAAAAAATACACCAGTACCAATGCCGAAGGTCATTTTAGTATTGATGGTCTGTGTTCAGAAAAAAATACTCTCATCATTTCGTGCGTGGGTTATGCAGATTCAACTAAGGAGCATGAACATGATTCCAATATTCACTTTTACTTGACACAAAAGGTGACAGGTCTAGAGGAAGTCACCATACAGGCGCAAAGAACAAAAGAAAAGGGTACCGAAACAATTTCACAGATAACTATTGGTAAATCAGAAATTGCCAGCAGTTCCACACAATCTTTGGCAGCTGTTTTATCCCAACAACAAGGATTGACATTCATTTCTACCGGAAACAATGTCCAATTGCCGGTTATACATGGACTGTACGGAAATCGAATCTTGGTTTTGAACAATGGTCTAAAGCACGGTTTTCAAAATTGGGGAACAGATCATGCACCGGAAATTGATATTTCATCGGCAAATAGCATAACCGTTGTTAAAGGCGCGGCAGGTGTGAGATATGGGCCCGAAGCTTTGGGCGGTGCCATAATTATTGAACCGAACCCCCTACTTTTAAACAACCCGTTATACGCAGAATTTGGTACAGGCTATGAAACTAACGGTCGCGGCTACAATACCAATCTAGAAGTTGGGGGCGGAACCGAAAATTGGAGCTTTTTCGCAAATGGAAACTATACTAGAATCGGTGACCGTAATGCTCCGGACTATAGTTTGACCAATTCTGGTAAAGAAGAAAAGGCATTTAGTTTTGGTGTACTTCGCCACTTGAACAAGTGGGATTTTAAAATCAACTATAGCTTTGTAGACCAAAATTTAGCACTTTTGCGATCATCCATAGCAAGTAGTCCTGAGTCCTTTATTCGGGCTATTAATTCGGATGAACCCAATTTTATAAACCCCTTCTCATACGATATTAATGAACCTAATCAAACCACACAACATCATTTGGCAAAAGCTGAAGTAAATTGGTGGTACAAAGAAGGAGCACGACTTACCCTAATAGGCGGCGTACAACTTAATAAAAGAGATGAATTTGATGTAAGAAGAAATTCTGAGCTTCCCATCATAGATCTTGATTTGACTACCCTAGATTATCAACTGGAATGGAAACATTCTAAATGGAACGGATTAGACGGATTATTGGGTGTTCAATATTTCAGTCAAAATAACGACAATAACCCTGGTACACAGACCACTCCCTTTATTCCAAACTATAATACCGATAGATTCAGTGCCTTTGCCATTGAGAGCTTTCAATTTGGAAGGAATACTTTGGAAGCAGGATTGCGGTTCGATTATGAAACCAACGATGTTAGGGGTAGAGAAACCAATCAAGATATTTTTAGGGATAATTATAGCTTCACCAACTTTACAGGATCATTGGGATTTGTGAGGCAATTTTCTGAAAGCAGTACCTTTAGAACAAACTTGGGCACTGCTTGGCGTACCCCGAACATGGAAGAATTGTTCAGTTTTGGACAACATGGTTTTAAGACTACTTTTGGTTTGTTGCGATTCTCGGACATCAATGGTCAATTGAGTACAAATGAGGTAGTTCCTTTGGACGAAAGCGACGTAAATCCGGAAAGAGGCTATAAATTTATCAATGAATTCCAAACCTCTAAAAACGATAACACACATAATCTAACCATCTACTCCCACTATATTGAGAATTACATTTTTGATAGACCCATTGGTGTTTTCGGAACCATCCGGGGCCCCATGCCCGCTTTTATTTTCGATCAGGTAGATGCGCTGTTCCTTGGAGGTGATTACAGTTGGAAAAAAGATTGGACAAAGAATATTTCTGGAGTTTTTGGGTTTAGTTATTTATGGTCAAGAAATATAGGTGACAATGAGCCCTTGATAAATCAACCTCCCGTTTCAACAAGTTTTGAACTGCGGTGGGACCAAGGTAAAGTATGGATGTTGGATTCATCTAAATGGACGATTCGCCCTAGCTATACCTTTCAACAATTCCAAGCACCACGAACGGTAACACCCGAAGATTTGGTAGATAGAACTGTTGAAATTACAACAGATTCAGAGATTTTTGATTTTGCAGATGCACCAGAAGGATACTTCCTGTTAGACTTATCGTGGAATTTCAAATGGAAAAACCTAAGCGGTAGTATTACGGCCCAAAACCTATTAAATACCAGTTATCGTGATTATCTCAATGAAATGAGATACTTCGCGGATGAACCTGGTAGAAATATCCTATTTACCTTGAACTATTTTTTAAAAGCAAAAAAAAGATGATGGAACAAAAACCCCCTACAACTAGGCCTAAGATAACTAGACCACCATGACTATTTGAAATCTGGCAGTAACTATTCAAACATTTTAAATTTAGTAAACAAATAAAAAAAAGTAAAAATGAAAACAATTGAAAAATTTATGAATTACCGTTTATTGGCCCTTCTGTTTGCAGGCCTTATGATAACGAGCTGTAGCGATGATGATGATGCTCCCGAAGAAGAAGAAGAATTAGAGGTAATTACAAGTGTGACCCTTATTTTCACCAATGATGCAGACTCCAGTGATGAGGTTAGGGCTAGAGCCGTGGATCCCGACGGATTGGGCACGGCAGAATTGGAAGTACTTGATGAAATTACCCTTGCGGCAGATACGCAGTATACCTTGACTTTTGAAATTTTAAATGCCTTAGATCCTGATGATGTTGAAGATATAGGAGATGAAATAAAGGATGAAGATGATGAACACCAGATTTTCTTTAGCTTCACCGAAGATGCTTTTGATAGCCCAGGAGGGAATGGTAACATAGATACGGCTTCTGATCCAATCAATTACAATGACCAAGATGAGAATGGAAACCCCGTAGGCTTGTCAACTTCTTGGACAACTCCTGCTTCAGGTACAACAACCGATGGAACATTTACGGTAAGACTTCAACACCAACCAGACATAAAAACTGATACAACAGGTGCGAGTGATGGTGAAGACGATTTTGACCTAGAATTTGTCCTAAACATTGAGTAGTTCAATTAGTTAGTTTAACAACAGAATAAACGAAAGTTCATGTAAGTTTGTTAGTTAAAATCGGGAGGGCTTACTCTTTTAGTCCTCTCGATTTTATTTTGTTCACTTTTTCGAAAAGATGTAGGTGTAGACCCACATAATGGTGAACGAAGGTATCACATCCATTCCAGGAACAAGTTCTTCGACAAAGGTTACCACTCCCGCAGCCTGTCCTATTCTTCCCTTGTACATTCGGGTCATTAACCAACCGGCCATAGGTGCCCAAATTACGTCTGAGAATTCCCCAATTGCTGGGATAGCAAAGGACAACATTCCAATGCCATCAAATAATAATCCTAAAAAAAGATTGCGGTATTTTAAATCCTTCTCTTCTGTCATGAAGGGAAAATAGCAAATAGCAACGACTTGAAAAAATTAACTACGATAAATCCGAACTAATGAGTTTAAGGAATTCATTACGCGTCTCTATCTTTTCAAATTGCCCCCTAAAGCCTGATGTTGTGGTCACAGAATTCTGTTTTTGTACACCGCGCATCATCATACACATATGTGAGGCTTCTATCACTACAGCGACACCTTTAGGCTTTAAGGTATTGTTGAGACACTCTAGAATGTCGTGCGTCAAACGTTCTTGAACTTGTAATCTTCTCGCAAAAACATCAACTATACGCGGTATTTTACTCAATCCAACGATATGCCCGTTGGGTATATAAGCTACGTGGGCTTTCCCAAAAAACGGTAACATGTGGTGTTCGCAGAGGGAATACAGTTCTATATCTTTTATAATGACCATATCGTCATAATCCTCCTTGAACATTGCCCCTTTTAGAATTTCGGCGGCATCTTGTTTGTAGCCTTGGGTCAAGAAGAGCATAGCTTTTGCTGCACGCTCAGGAGTTTTTGTAAGCCCTTCACGTTCAACGTCCTCTCCTATCTCACCAATAATTTTAGAGAATCGTTCCTTTATATCATTGGTTATGGTAATATTGTACTCTTCAAGATTTTGATATGGTGCCATATTCTTATATAACTGTATTTAGCTTATTTGAAAAATGCTTGTTTAACTTTTTGATTTTAGGGTCAATGATAAACTGACAGTAGGGCTGATTGCTATTGTCATTATAGTAATTTTGATGGTCCTCTTCCGCCTTGTAAAATACTTTTTCCTCAGAAATTGCAGTAACTATAGGAGAACCAAAAACACGTTCTTTTTCCAGAAGTGCAATAAATTTTTTCGCTTCTTCCCTTTGCTTTGTGTTGGTATAAAAAATTTCGCTTCTATATTGGGTGCCTACGTCATTTCCCTGCCTATTCAGTGTTGTGGGATCATGGGTGGCAAAAAATACCTCTAACAATTCATTAAAAGAAATTAAAGTAGGGTCGAATAGTATCTTGATTGCTTCTGCGTGCCCGGTTCTACCAGTACAAATTTCTCTATAGGCTGGATTCTTGATTGTACCGCCAGTGTATCCAGAAATTACTTCTTGTACACCGTTAAGTCTCTGAAATACAGCTTCTGTACACCAAAAACAACCGCCAGCGAATATGGCGGTCTCTATTAGAATATTATTTTGTTTACTCATTTCTATGTAAAGTTAAACAAACTTAATGGTTCTGTAACTTAAAAACAATGATAAAATTTTCATAACTAGTCGCAGTCATATCCAAAAACTTTAATTAAAACTTCCGATTTTTGTTTGCTCGATGGTAATGATTACATTCCCACAATACACTATATATGATCAAAGCTAGTAACATAAAGAAGCGCTACGGTGAACTCCAAGTTTTAAAAGGTGTAGACTTAGAGATAAAACAAGGCGAGGTTGTATCTATTGTAGGTGCATCTGGTGCTGGCAAAACTACATTGTTACAAATACTGGGAACTTTGGATTCACCTTCCAACAAAAAAGATAGTTCCTTGTTCATAAACACAAAGGATGTTACCCAACTCAACGATAAAAATCTAGCACGTTTTAGAAACGAGCATATTGGTTTCATTTTTCAGTTTCATCAATTATTACCGGAGTTCACTGCATTGGAAAATGTCTGTATCCCTGCATTTATAAAAAAGACCTCAAAAACAGAAGCTGAAAAACGAGCTAAGGAACTCTTGGACTTTCTAGGCCTTACGGATAGATATCATCATAAGCCCAATGCGCTGTCCGGTGGAGAGCAACAACGCGTAGCGGTTGCACGTTCGTTGATCAATAACCCATCTGTAATTTTGGCAGATGAACCCAGTGGTAATCTTGATTCTGAAAGTGCTGACAATCTTCATCAACTTTTTTTTAAGCTCCGTGACGAATTTGGACAAACCTTTGTACTAGTTACACATAATTCAGAATTGGCAAATATGGCGGATAGAAAATTGACAATGGTAGATGGATTGATTGTTTCCTGATTTTTATTTTATGACAAAAACAGCGCTAAAAACTTTTTTGGACGAAAAGGTTGAACAGTACAATCATCCTAAATTTCTAGAAGATGATCCATTGCAAATTCCACATCGCTTCACAAAAAAGGAAGATATTGAAATCAGTGGGTTTTTAACAGCGACCATTGCGTGGGGAAACCGAAAAAGTATTATCAACAATGCATCACGATTGATGGAATTATTGGACAATACACCCTATGATTTTGTATTGAACCATTCGGAATCCGATTTGAATCGATTGGAACCTTTTGTACACCGAACATTCAATGGCCATGATTTACAATATTTTATAAAAAGTCTTCAAAACATTTATCAAAACCATAATGGTTTAGAAGCCATATTTGTACAACATCAAGATACCGACTCGTTACAATCCGCCATATCCAATTTTAAGAAGTATTTTTTTGAAATGCCCCATGAGATTAGAACTATGAAGCATGTTTCCGACCCCTTAAAAGGCTCCGCCGCAAAGCGAATCAATATGTTTTTGCGATGGATGGTACGAGATAAAAGTACAGGTGTGGATTTCGGAATTTGGCGAGGACTGAAACCAAGCCAGCTTTCATGCCCGTTGGATGTTCACTCGGGTAATGTGGCCAGAAAACTAAAACTGCTAAAACGAAAACAAAACGATGCTAAAGCTCTGGCAGAGTTGGATAAAAACCTAAGAAAACTGGACCCAATGGATCCAGTTAAATATGATTTTGCGCTGTTCGGATTAGGGGTATTTGAAAAATTCTAGTTGTTTTTCTCGTATGCTTTATCTGTAAGTGTGCTCATAAAAGCAATGATCGAGCTGATTTCTTTCTCATTTAAACTAAGAGAATCGGCTGGAAGCGTTTGGTAAGGAACATCAAGTCCCATTCCTTGCCCACCTCCTACATTATAAAACTCCATCACTTCTTCAAGAGAAGTATAGACACCATTATGCATGTACGGAGCTGTTATTTCCGCATTTCTTACGGTTGAAGTCTTAAAAAAGTTTCTTTTCTCTTCAACCTTGTAAGGATAGTACTGTCCTGGATCGGCATCTAAAACAGGATGTTCAAAACTTGCGTTTTCTGGCACACCAAGATTTTCAAATTCGGTTTCCATATACTTAGGTGGAACAGTACCATTAAAAGCAGGTGGAAAGTGGCAGGTAGCACAGGCCGCTTTACCCATAAAAAGGTTAAAGCCCAACACTTCTTCATCTGTTAAAGTTTCTTCCAAACCTTGAATATTTCTATCAAATTTGGAATCAAACGGTGCTAAACTTCGAATATATGTTGCAATAGCATGGCGCACATTCAGGTTGGTAACCTTACCATTATAAAGTGAATCAAATTCTTTTGTATACTTTGGATTTGATTTAACACGCTGCTCCATCGTATTTAAATCCAAATGAAACTCATTTTCATCATTTACAACATTTACGATTTGATCTTCCAACCCATCGGCACGACCATCATAAAAAAAAGTGCGCTGAAAAACAGAATAGGTCAATGTTGGAGTGTTACGCTTCAATTCAATCCCATTTATGCCCCTTCCCTTTTTTAAACCATCTGTAAACGCCTTTTCTTTATGATGACATGTAGCACAGCTTATATTTCCTGTGCTAGAAAGAGATTCATCATTGAACAATGCCCTACCAAATTCAATTCGCTCTTTGGTAATCTCAGGTGAGCGTTGCATTGAAAACATTTTCATATTGAAAAAATCCTTATCGAAAAGATTGGTTGCCGTGGGGCTTAGAGATCGTGAAGTATTCAATGCAATGTTCCAATCATCAGCAGTCTTATTGACCAATTGTAATTGTTTGTTAGTATGGTCTTTAATGAATTTATAACGGTCAAAACTGTCAAAATCACCAGCATTCAAATCAGAGATAGTTTTCTCTAGTTCTTGAACCCACGAATTGTATACCGCTTTCGACGTAAAAGCTTCTTCATATAGGTTTAATATTGTACTAATGGTCTCGTAGTTATAAACTGCCTCATTTAGTGAGTTGGCCAACATTGGTGAATCAAATCCAGTAATACCTTTCGTTGCAATATTGACAATGGCATCGCGTATCATCTTTAAGTGGTGGCGATCACGCTGGGTAATGAGTATGTGGTTTTTTCTGATGTAGGGAATCCGTACTTTCAAATATTCGGCAACAAAATGAAGTTCTTTATTATCGAATCCTTCTTCAGCATATAATAGCTCTTCCAAAACCTGATAGCTCTTAGGTTTTAAAACCTTTATGTCTTGATAATCATCAATCTCTACCTTCAGTAAATTTGGGGCATTCATAGAAAGATAGTTCTCATAATCATAGGCAATAAGCATAGGCTCGCTACGCTTGTACCATTCCCTACTTTTTAAGAAATTGGTTTTGTTCTCGGCAAGTGATTTTAGCGTGTCCACCTTTTGGATATAATACGCGGCACTATCCAATGTTTTAAAGTAATGGTTTCTGATTTCTTCGTTGAACATTGATTCTTTATCCGCAGAAATTACCTTAACCAAATTTTTTTCCTGTTTACAGGAAAACAAACCCAATAAACATAAGATGGGATATAATGACTTCATAGATTTCATAGTAATATGTTGAATGTGAGAACCAAAAAGGTTCCCGAATTCGGGAACCTTTTATGTTTAACTTTTACAGTCCAAACTACCTTGGAAGACCCGTTAACTTAAACAAGAATGAACCTTCTAAGCGTGCAGAACCTTCATCGATAGCTGTTGGGTCAACAAATTTAAGTCCGTCCGCTCTTACGGCAGTTTCTGGTGTAGTCGAAAAATTCCAACCATGAACTTGGGCTCCTCCCATGAAAGTTGGTTCAGAAGCACCGATAATTTCAGTTACATCGATTAGACCGGTAATTTCCCAATTGCTCGTTGTAACACCATAACCCAATGCCGCCGCACCTTGTTGATTGCATTCTAGAACTTCTTTAACAACTCCAGTATTTAAGTCATATTGCCATAGCTTAGCAAAGCCCGTAATTTGTGGATTCAAATCGGCATATCCATTAGGGTCTTCTTGGATATAAGCATAGTTCTCGGTTACCAAAATATTGTCTGGAGAGTGCATTCCATCTCCTTTACCACCTTCTTTGTCTCCGTCGATAACTACGGTCAATTTTGCGTCACCAGTTGGATTTTCAGGATTCAACTCTATTTTGTAGACCCTTCCAAAGCCAGTCCCTCGATTGTTCAAATCAGGATTGTCGTTACGTATTCTACCAGTAGCATTAAAATAAACTTGTCTGTTGGCTTCTGCAGAACCTCTTCTCCAATCGATATCCTCAATTCTTTGGAAACCGATAGCCAAGGAATCAATAGCTTCTTGATTTAATTCAGCAATGGTACGCTCAGTTACTTTGACCCATTCTACATCATAAGCAATGTCTTCAGCCATACCCATTTCAAATAACTGACCTCCTTCACCTATTCCTGTCTCTACTGGGTTTTTTCCACGTAACACATATAGGTCTCCGCCGCTTAGATCTCCTAGACCACCAACATACATTGCAAAATGCCCCTCAGGGTAAGTGTTATTACTATCATCATCTCCCATGAAAACAACTGTTTGACCAGGATATGCATCTTTACCAATAACAACAGCATTTTCCGTTGACCATTCTCCTAAGGCAGGAAGTCTTTCTGCTTCAACTCTATTTTCAGAAGGTCGGAAAGGATTAACTCTATAAACACCCTTTGCATTTCCGCCCCATTCACCACCAGATAGGTATAATGGGCCAAAACCATGTTCTTCTACAGTGATGGATGAACCAGAACACTGCGCCGTAAAAGCTGTAGCGGTAGCACTTACGATATACTCGCCTTCGTAGGGCTGTAAATCAGAATTCATCAGAATTCTTGCAATGGAGTAATCAGATTCTAGATTATTGATAAAAGCATAGTTACCATCACCATTTGGGTAAAGTGCTGCACCATCCATAAAGGAACCGTACACGAAAGTTGAATCAGAAGGTAAAATGTCTGCAGATGACATAATCATTTTTAATTCAGCACTGTTGGCGAATTCACCTTTTAAAGTAAAAACGCCATCTGGTACTACAGAAGCAACTAGAGGCTCCATCTCTGTAGTTGGATTATCGTCATCGCCACCTCCGCCGATGAAATCGTCGATTTTATCGCATGAAGTTACTGCGACCAAACCGCCCAATAAAAGTAAATTTTTAAGTGTTCTCATTTCTGTTTTTAGGTTTAGAAAGTATTTTGTTTTATATGGATTCGTAACAAAAATACCTATGAGGACACCCACGAGCCGTTAATTAAATGTGGTCATAATCGAAACTAAACTTCATTAAAATGTTAAATGGTTAAGGGAATGTTATTATTTAGATAAGGTCTTAATAATTGTGTCATGCTGTTCAATTTGCAAACTGGGTAATAACTCTAAAGTTACTTTTAGACCGAAACTTAAACCTTTGAATATCAAAATTTTAAAGGCATTCATGAATTCCAGTATTTTTATTTGAAGATTCAACATCCTATTTTAGGCATGTTTAAAGTGATATTCCTTTGGTTAAAAAGCGTACCTCCACATATTATCCCGATATTCCACTTTTCTTGTTGCTTATTCCCTTTATAAGCGGCTTCAACTACTATTTGACATATTCCAATGTACAATTCAATTGGTGGTTCATATTTACCTATACATTGGACACCCTCACTGGATACGTAGCTTGGTTGGGAGCAAGAAAGGTTATATTAGGGTTGGACAATAAAATGCCCTATGCCGATGGATTCATCAAACGTGTCACGGTTCAATTTCTGCTCACCACCTTTGTTGGCCTCTTTATTATTAGTTTTTTGACCGAGTTGTCCAGTCTAATAGTAAAAGGTAAATGGGCCCACCCAAGTTTTTATTCCCATGACCTATTTATCATATCCATTTGGTTCTTCGTAATCAATGCTATCTACATTATGATTCATTACTATTACAAATGGCAGGGAACAGAAGAAAAGGTCAAGTCAGAAAAAGAGAAACTGAATAAGGGAATTTTAGTGAGAGAGGGAAAGATGGAGGTTCGTTTACCCTTCTCCAATATTTTGGGTTTCTCCGTTGAAAAGGATTATGTAGCTGTTTTTACCAACACCGGAAAACAATACTTTTTGGATTCCACCTTGGAAAAAATTTCGAGTACACTACCCGAAAAACTGTTTTTTCGCCTAAATAGACAATATGTCGTGAACCGAAATACCATTACCGGATTTCAAAGACGCGAAAATGGGAAGCTTAGTGTTACTTTAACCCTCAACCCCTCCATACCCCAAGAAATTATGGTGAGTCGTACTAAGGCCCCAACATTTAAGCGGTGGTTTCGGAATCTTGATTGACAGTCCACCCGTTTTTTTGCCACATTTCACCGGAAAACTTTTCATTTTCTTTGATTTCCAAGGGGTTTCAATTTTAGCTTTAGGAATCAAATCGATCAAAAAATGAAATCAGTTATTCTATCATTGGTCAGTTTTTTTCTGGTCATAAGTACAAAAGCGCAAAGTGTTTCTACGGATAATCATAGAAACTTTCCCTTGATGATTAGCATAGAGTTCCATTCTCTTTCGCTGCCGTTTAAAAACAAAAAATTGTTTTCCAATATAGGAATTGGAATAGGAACCGAAGTAAGCCATAGTGGAAATAGAGATTGGGTACAGCAGTTCAAAATCTCATGGTATGGCAACAAACGTGTTGGAGGTGGTTTATTGGTTCATTCACAAGCCGTTTGGAGGCCCGGTCTGTTTTCTGATGCATTCGGGGAAGTCAAGCTGGGAGTAGGTTATCTTTTTGCCAAAAGGCCCGTGGATTCGTTTAAACCTACCTCTGATGGATGGACAAACGTTGGAAAAAAAGGGAAAGGTATGTTTGTCATACCCACTGGTATCGGCTTCGGTTACGATACTTTTGATGAAAGTCTTTATGTATCTCCCTATGCCAACTATCAGTTCATACTTGCTATGAATTACAACACGAGCGTTACTGTGGTTCCATTTACCCTACTGGAATTAGGCTCAAGAATTCATTTTGAAGATTAAATCCCTGTTGTCATGAAAAAAACAATTTTCTTTATCGTTTGTACTTTGATGCTTGCGCAGAACAATCAAGCACAACAGGCTTCTTTAACCTCGAAAAAGGGTTCAATTTCAATAAATGAAAATCATCCAAAAAGCCTAAAGGTTTCAAGAATACTTGAAGAACTTACTCAAAATGGATGCCCTGGTGCCAGTATTGCAATTTTAGATAACAATGGTTGGTGGCTCCACAGCGAAGGATTGGCAAGTTTGGAGAAAAACGAACCTATGACCAATGACCACCTTCACTACCTCCAAAGTGTTGCCAAAACCTATATGGCCGTAGCTGTTTTGAAGCTTTATGAAACGGGTAAACTTCAATTGGACAATCCCATCACACAATATTTGGATCCAAGGATTTCCCAAATAATTCAGCGTGCAGATGAAATTACAGTTCGCATGCTTTTGAACCATACTTCTGGAATTCCTGAATATAATTTTAATCCCAACTATACCGCTACGTTGTTACAGCATCCGGAAACTGTTTTTAAAGGCGAGGACTACATTAATTATATAAAACGGAAACCTCTTGACTTTGAACCCGGAAGCCGTTATTCCTATAGAAATTCAAACTATGTATTGCTTTCATTGATTGTGGATAAAGTCACGGGAGATCATGGTGACTTCATACGAGAGCAGATTTTTGAACCCTTGAATTTGAAAAAAACCTACTATCAAATCTCACCAAGAAAACTAAAGAACGAAAAGCTTCCCAATAGTTATTGGGACCGCTATAGCAATGGGATTTTGGAAGATGTATCATTCGTACAGCAGCAGAACGTAGCTTATATGGTAGGAGATGATGGCATTGTAACGACTACACAAGAGGCAATTCTGTTTTTAAAGGGTCTTTTGGAAGGAAAGCTACTGCAGGAAGCTACCCTAAAAGAAATGATGACTTGGGTTACGCGAGATGGAAAGCCGGTTTATGGATTAGGTTTAGGGTCAAACGAAATTGCAGGTCAAAGATTCTATGGACATACCGGAGGAGGACTGGGAGCTGGCTGCGAGTTAAGATACTTCCCAGAGAAAAACTTATATATGTTTATAGCCATCAATATCGGTACTGTTACCGATAGTCCCTTGCATGCAAAACTGGTTGAAGTAAGGGAAAGACTATACCAAACCCTATTGGAATAGGTTATCCCCCAAATCCATAATCAGTTTCAAAATTCAACTTAATTTTCTCGCCGCCTTTGGCAATGGATTCATAAATGGCCTCTACGATCATCATGTCCCGTTTGCCCATTTCACCTGGAGCCAAATTGGGACTATCAAATAGGATATGCTTTGCAAAATCGTCCATTTGTAGTTTTTGCTGGCTTTCTTGTGGAAAATCCAGTGTGCCGCTGGAAGTTCTACCAGCCAAAGGTATGTAAGTACTAGCTGGGTCTAGTTCAAACCATCCACGTTCGCATGAGGCAAAAAGTCGATTTGCACTAATATTATGTGATGTCATTATGCTCCCGGTCGCACCACTTAAAAATTCGAACTGGGCAGTTATGGTCTCATCTGTATCTTTAAAGTAATCTGGTCTTGTACTAAACTCCTGTGCAGAAACAGAAATTGGATTTTCCCCTGTACCATAAATAACACTTTGAATAGCATACACTCCCATATTCATGAGTGCGCCACCTCCAGATAATTTTTTATTCAACCGCCACTGGTTGGGATTTGAGGTAGAACGATAAGCAGCATCCGCCGAAATATAATTGACAGCTCCAAATGTTTTTTCCTTTACAAATCGTTTAATTTCCTGGGTATAGGGTTCCGAATGTAAGCGATACCCCATACCAAGTTTTACTTTCGCTTTTTTGCATGCATTTATAATCGCATCACATTCTTCAACATTCATGGCCATAGGCTTTTCACAGATAACGTGCTTTCCTGCTTTTGCAGCGCGAATGCAAAAATCGGCATGCATGCTATTTGGTAAAACTACATACACGATATTAATAGCATCATTCTTTGCGATGTTATCAAAATTCTGATAGTTGTATATATTCTCTTTGGGAATTCCATATTTTTCCGCCCAAGCATTTTCCTTCTCTGGGGTGCCGGTCACAATACCCGCCAAATAACAATGTTTCGTGTCCGACAAGGCTGGGGCAAGTTGATATGTGCTGTAGCTACCCAGCCCTACTAAAGCCACTCCTAATTTCTTCTTGTTTTGTGCATTCCCCATAGCACATGCCAAAGGAGTAGTTGCCAATAACGTAACACCTCCCACTCCTTTTGCCAGCGTAGCATTAAAGTCCCTTCTTGATAGTTTTTCCATATGTCAAGTATTCGTAGTATCTAAAGTTAGAAATAAATAACCCAATACGTATTGATCATAAGGTATTTGTGATTCTTTGGTAATAGAAAGATTGTCATGTAAAATACTTATTTTTAAGTCCAGACTAATCCAATACAAATGAAAAAATTCAATCTTTCCTTTTGCATTTTATTTTGCAGCGCTCTCATTTTTGCCCAAAACAGGAAATTACCTATTGACACCACCATTACCACACAGCACAACGTAACTATCAACGGTACAAGTTTTGGCTATACGGCCACCACTGGGACCCAACCGGTATGGAACGAAATGGGAGAGCCAACAGCTTCCTTACATTATACCTATTATACCAGGAACAATGTTAAGAATAGGGCTGAACGACCGTTATTGATTTCATTTAACGGCGGACCCGGTTCGGGTTCTGTTTGGATGCACCTTGCTTATACCGGACCACGCACCCTCAAAATTGATGACGAAGGTTATCCCATCCAACCCTACGGCGTAAAGGAAAATCCATTTTCGGTACTTGATGTTACTGATATCGTTTATGTGAATCCCGCAAATACGGGCTATTCACGAACTATACCCGAAAAAGGTGAAAAAGTAGATCGGGATAAATTTTTTGGAATAAACGCGGATATCAAATATTTAGCGGAATGGCTGAATACATTCGTTACCAGAAACAACCGTTGGCGCTCCCCAAAATATATTATTGGAGAAAGCTATGGAGGAACCCGTGTGATGGGACTTTCGTTAGCCTTACAGAACCAACAGTGGATGTACCTTAATGGTGTAATCATGGTATCACCCGCCGATTATAAAGTTATCCGTGTAGGCGGACCTGTTTCAAGTGCATTAAACCTTCCGTATTATACAGCAGCGGCATGGCATCATAAAGCGCTCCCGGCTGATTTACAAAGTAAGGATTTGTTAGAAGTGTTACCGGAGTCCGAGGAATATACCATAAACACATTGATTCCTGCAATTGCCAAAGGAGGTTTTATTTCTGATGCAGAACGAAGTAGTGTCGCTAAAAAAATGGCACAATATTCTGGATTGAAGGAAAAGGACATCCTAGACCATAATTTAGATGTGCCTACCCGTTTTTTTTGGAAAAACCTATTAAAAGATAAAGGAGGTTATACGGTCGGGCGACTTGACAGCCGATACTTAGGCATGGATAAACAGCTTTTTGGGAACAGTCCTGATTACAACTCGGAGATTACTTCGTGGTTGCACAGTTTTACTCCAGCTATAAACTACTATTTACAGGAAGAGTTAAAGTTCAAAACTGACATCAAGTACAATATGTTTGGACCTGTGCATCCATGGAACAATGAAGATGATGAAACTCGTGACAATCTTAGACAGGCCATGGCACAAAATCCCTATTTAAATGTTTTGGTACAATCTGGTTATTATGATGGTGCCACAACCTATTTCAATGCAAAATATACCATGTGGCAAGTGGATCCTAGTGGCCGTATGAAAGATAGGTTCGAATTTAAAGGGTATCGTTCTGGACATATGATGTATTTAAGACGTGAAGATTTGCAAAAAGCAAATGATGACATACGTTCCTTTATTCTAAGGACTACGACAAAAGGAAAAAGTGCAAAATATTAAATAGTTTAAAATGAATAAGCATATTTTTTTAGGTGCTGCTTTATTATTGGTCTTTCAAATTGGATTGTCACAAGAAATCCAGACTAAAGAATGGCAGATAAAAACAGCATTGATGGCAGTACCCACTGATTATAAAGAAGGTGCCAAAGTCTATGGATATGATGCTAATGGGAATTTTGTAACGCTACGGGAAGGCACCAATGATTACATTGCCTTAGCAAGCGACCCAAAAAAAGAAAAGTTCTCCACGGCTGCATACCACAAAGATTTAGAACCTTTTATGGCCAGAGGGCGAGAATTAAAAGCAGAGGGCAAAGAGTTTCAGGAAATCTTTGACATTCGTGAAAAGGAGGTAAAAGCCGGGAAGCTTAAAATGCCGGACAAATCAACTTTATGCGTATTCACAGGAATGGTAAATCCCGATTCAAAAGAAATTGAGAATCCTTATGTACGCTATGTTTTTTATATTCCTTTTGCTACAGGAGCATCCACCGGTTTGCCCACTACGCCTACCCCTCCAGGACATGCATGGCTAATGGACCCAGGTACACATAGGGCACATATCATGATTACACCACCAAAAAATAATTAACATTGAAGGCGCTGGCAATTTTATTTTTTTTATCAATAACTACAATGATAGCCCAAGATTGGCCCAATTTAAATAAATATCAAAAAGCCAATCAAGCATTGAAAGCTGGTCCTATGATTGAAAATAGCATTGTTTTTATGGGCAATTCCATCACTGAAGGTTGGTCTGTTGCCCGTCCTGATTTTTTTGATGGCAAACCCTATATAAACCGTGGTATCAGCGGTCAGACAACGCCACAAATGTTGTTACGTTTTAGGCAAGATGTTATTGATTTAAAACCAAAAATAGTGGTAATCCTAGCGGGGACCAATGATATAGCGGGCAATACCGGTCCTATAGGTTTAGAGCAAATTAGGGACAATATTCTCTCCATGGTAGAACTGGCCAAAGCAAACGGGATTTATCCTATTGTATGTTCGGTTCTCCCAGCTTTTGATTATGGATGGCGTCCAGGAAAGGAGCCCAACATTAAAATTCCTAAACTTAATTCATTATTGAAAAAAATGGCCCTTGCCCAAAATATTCATTACGTGGATTATTTTTCCGCTATGGCAGATGACCGCAATGGACTACATAAAGATTTGGCTGAAGATGGTGTACATCCAACTAAAAAAGGATATTTAATTATGGAAGGACTAGTGGATGGAATACTCATTAAAACACTAAAAGATTTAAAATGAACCAAAAATGTTTCATTCTGGTTTTACTCTTCATTTCCTTTCTTAATGCTGATGCACAGGAAATCGTAAAAGTGAAACCTGCATTTGAGATTTTAAGGGAATTTGATAAAATAAGGGATTTTACCATGGATGCTTCCGGTTCCGAAGCTTATTTTACCATTCAATCCCAAACCGAGGAAAAATCCGTAATCTCAAAGGTGGTCAAAGTGAATGATGAATGGAAAACACTAAGTGTTGCAAGTTTTTCTGGCGCGTATAAAGATTTAGAACCTTTTCTTTCTCCTGATGGCCTTCGCCTCTATTTTGTATCCAATCGACCTCTTCACGATTCCATTACTTCTACAAAAGACTTTGATATTTGGTTTGTAGAAAGGTCCGCGCCCAATAATCCTTGGTCCAAACCCAAAAATCTAGGTGCGCCCGTAAACTCTGAAAACAATGAATTTTATCCTACCGTATCAAAAAATGGGAATCTGTACTTTACCTGTGACTGTCCGGGAGCTCTGGGAAGAGATGATATTTTTTTCAGTGAATGGAAAAATAATGCTTACAGTACCCCTATCGCCTTAGATGAAAATATCAACTCAAAAGGATTTGAATACAATGCCTATATTTCAAAAGATGATACCTTTATGATTTTTGGTGGATATAATCGCGAGGATGGACTGGGAAGCGGTGATTTATATATCAGTACAAAGAACAGTTCTGGCCAATGGTCCAAAGCTAAACCACTTCCACTTCACATAAATTCAAAATATATGGATTATTGTCCGTTCGTAGATGAAAAACAAAATATGCTCTATTTTACCAGTAGGAGAAGTGCGTCTTCAAATATAAAAATCAATACGATTTCTGAGTTAAAAGAAATGCTCGAAGCTTATGAAAATGGGAATAGTAGACTTTATAAGGCCCGGTTTAGTCTTTTGGAAAAGTAAACTCCCCTAACATATAAGTTAAGTCCACCAAATGCAGAGTACATTGGTCAGTATCCTAATTCCATTTAAAAACACCGCTCATTTTTTAACCGAGTGCTTGGATTCTATCATAAATCAGTCATACCAGAACTGGGAAGTACTTGCAATTGACGACCATTCTGAGGATACCAGTATGAATTTGGTCACTTCCTACAATGAACATGATGAACGGATAAAAGTTTTCAAGAATACAGGAAAAGGAATTATACCCGCCTTACAAACTGCATACTCCAAAAGTTCAGGAACTTTTATTACCCGAATGGATTCAGATGATATCATGAAACCCAATCGGATTAAAACCATGGTCAATTCCTTGATAGAAACAGGTGAAGGACATATCGCCGTTGGGCAGGTCAGTTATTTTTCGGATAGAGGTATCAGCAACGGTTATGAGCGTTACGAAATATGGTTGAACCAGTTGACTGCAAAAGGAACCAATTATACGGAAATCTATAAAGAATGTGTTATCCCCTCCCCTTGTTGGATGGCTTTTAGAAACGATTTGGATTCTTGTGGTGCATTTGAGCCTGACCGATACCCAGAAGATTATGACCTTACGTTTCGGTTTTATGAGAACGATTTAAAAATTATTCCATGTAATGAAGTTTTACATCTATGGAGAGATTATGACAGCAGAACCTCCAGAACCAGTGAACATTATGCACAAAACTATTTCTTGGACATTAAACTACATTATTTTTTAAAATTGGATTACGATTTTGCGCGCCCATTGGTGATATGGGGTGCAGGATTTAAGGGAAAAAACATTGCTAAAAAACTTCTGGAACAAGGCATTGAATTTGTTTGGCTATGTGATAATCCAAAGAAAATCAATAAAAAAATCTATGACCAAGAATTATCACACTTTTCAATCCTGGAAAAACTGCCCAAACCCCAAAGTATTATCACCGTTGCCAATGAAGAAGCGCAAAAGGAGATCAAGAGGTATTTAAATGGGTTGAACCAAACCCCCATGGAGGATTATTTTTTCTTCTGTTGAAATGGATATCCAATGTCCGATGTCCGATGTCCGATGTCCGATGTCCGATGTCCGATGTCCGATGTCCGATGTCCGATGTCCGATGTCCG